>NZ_JBIVDZ010000013.1:0-372279 GCF_044747345.1 Streptomyces sp. NPDC090088
CCGCTACGAGCGCAAGCCGGAACACTTCCTCGCCTTCACCGCCATCGCCGCGACCCTCATATGTCACCGCCGACTCACCAAATGAAATGGCGTCTAAAACAGCCAACACAATGCGACGGACGGCCATCAGAGCCACCTGCCCTGCACGAGAGTGAGCAGTCTCTCGACGATGTGTGGTGCCCTGGTCCGTCTTCGAGCGGTCTGAACCGATCGGTTCGTGGGCTGGGCGAGCGGCACAGCGTCAGGGCCGCCTGGGTCTGTATGCCTGGTCGTCAACTGCGGTTAGAAGCAGGGAGGTTGCCTTACCCGGCAGCGTGTAGTGTCCCGTTGCGTGCTGGCTGAACAACGACACCAACTCATCCTGCGGTCCCTGCGTTCCGGCGGCACTGCCTCCGTGACCGACCTCGCCGAGCAGCTTGACGCCAGCGCGGCAACTATCCGCCGGGACCTCCTCAAACTGGAGGCGGACGGGCTGATCACCCGCGTCCACGGCGGAGCAGTGATCGAGGATGGTCAACCGCCCTTCAACGAGGCCGCCGAAGTTCAGGTGGCGGAGAAGGACGCCATTGCCGCCCGAGCAGCCGCATTGGTCGAGGACGGCCAGTCGGTCATTCTCGACAGTGGCACAACGGTCCACCGGCTGGCACTTCAGCTGCGCGGTCGCCGGATCACCGTGATCACCAACAACCTCGCTGTGTATGACGAACTCATCAGTGACGAGAACGTCGACCTGATGTTGCTGGGGGGCATGGTCGTCCGTGAGTCACGCATGCTGGACGGCTTCATGGCCGAGGACAACCTCCGCCAGGTTCACGCAGACTGGCTCTTCATGGGTGCTTGCGGCCTCCGGCCCGGGGGCCAGGTCATGGACACCACCGTGGCCGAGGTGCCCGCCCGCCGAGCCATGATCGCCGCTGGCGACAAGGTGGTGCTCTTGGCCGACAAGACCAAGTTCCCCGGAACCGGCATGGTGAAGATTTGCGGTCCCGAGGACCTGGACATAATCATCACGAACGCATCCAAAGACGACGCGACCTGTGTGGCCCTGCGGGAAGCCGGTGTAAGGGTGGTGCTGACGGCTTCGGCCACAATCGACGGCTGACAAGCAAGGAACAGCACTGGTCCTAGTGGACCAGCCGACCGCCGGAGGTCGCGAGGGAATTGGGCTGCCTGGTCGCCTACCTGTCCGGTGAGTTGGCGAGAAGGACGACTCGATCGGCCTCGACGTCGAAGCCGAGGACCGGATGGCCGTAGTCGCCTTCCGGGTCCATCAGCACCGGTTTGCCCAGCCGCCGCCCGATCTCCCGAAGGAAGTCGCAGAACACATCGAGTCGGTCCTGGCCCTGCAACTCCCGCAGGTCGACATCGAAGTCGACATCGTCATCGGCCTGGAAGCGGAAGATCACCAGCACATCGGCCGTCGGCCAGACCCGCAGCTCCGGGAACTCGGTACCCGCCGGACGGGACAGCACGGTCTCCGCCCGAGGGACCGCAAGCACCGTTTGTCCTTCGGAGTACTGGCACGTCCAGCCCTTCTCCGTGACGAGGTCGAGGACCTCCTGCCAGTCCTCCACCGAGGTGTTCGGGACCCGCACGTCCGGCAACGACCCCACCAGGTCAAGGTCGAAGAAGCACTTCACGTCATCCCACAACAGGTCGGCCACCCCGCCATGCTGCCGGGCTCATCGGCTCACCGCACTCCCGTTTCCCCTTGGCCCAAGGCACAGGGGCCCGTTGCCGCCGGGCGTCGGCCGATCAGTCGAGACCGAACGTCCGGACGTCGGCGGGCAGGGCGGGGGGCGGCCCGTTGGGCTCGGGGTGCCAGTCCCGCCAGTGCGCCCCGGCCGCGAACGGTCCGCCGCGTTCCTCAACCATCGCCACCGCCTGCCGGCGGGCTTCTTCGACTGCCCGATGATCGGCGTCGTTCACCACGCCGAGCCGACGGCCGTGGGCGTACTCGCCCTCGTCCTTCCACTCCCACCGCGACAGGTCAGGCGCTACGACCAGATCCAGGAGGAGGTCGAAGGTGTCGAAGCCCAGGGCCGTGCGGTGCATCGGCCGCTGGAAGTTGACGTACCAGTGAGTCAGCCGATGGCCGTCCGAGGCGTCGTAGAACGCGTTCACGCTGAACCATGCCCCCGGCGGGACCCACTGCAGATGCGCCGTGTCGCGCCAGGACCAGTGCCCGAGCCGCCACGAACCACGGGCGAGGTTCGGCAGGGCCTGAAACCTCAGTTCGTCGTCGCCGGTCAGCAGCCACTCGATCCAGGTCGTCGGAGCCAGAACCTCCGCGCCGGGAACGCACCCCACGACAAGCGCCTCAGCCCCGTCCTCAACGACGTGGAACGCCTGCGCGCTCCACACCTTCTGACGGAACACATCGCGTCGAACAGCGGTCTCACCCGGCCGGAACCGTCGCATGGAGCACCCCCGGCCATCATGACGCGCAACGCGGTCGCGGAGGTTGCGCGTCGGACCCTTCGCTGCCCCATGCACGATCGTTCCAAGACCGAGTACGTCGCGTCCTGCCGCTGCCGCCGGCGCCGGGCCGAATGCGCGGCCGGGAGTGAGCCGCGCTCACGCGGTGGCGACGGCCGTCGCGGCGTGTACGACCGTCAGGAGCGAGGCACCCGCGATCATCGTCCATTTCCGCGTGGCGATCCCGATGGCGGCGTCGCCCACCTGGGCCGCGGCCGCCGCGGACAGAATGAGTGAACTGGCCGGCCCCGACCACGCGAGCGGTGCGACGAGGGCAGCCACCCCCAGTGGCACTCCCCTGGTCGCGTACATCCAGCCGTAGAAGCGTTCCCCGGCACTCGGCGTGCCGCTGTCGCTCAGCGCCGCCGGGCGCGCACCTCCCACGAGCGCGAAGGCGATGGCGGCGACAGCCGCGACGGCGTTGGCCGCAAGCAGGGCGTTCACGAGGCGTAGTCGGTCGACGGTTCGGTGCCGTACTTCGTCCAGACCGCCGCGATGGAGTCGTGCGACAACGGCTGCCCGGAGTCGACCATCGCCTTGAGGTCGCGGAAGTACTGCACGTACAGGTCCGGGGTGAAGGTGTTGAGCATGACCGCCGTTTCGTCGCTCACGTTGGCGAAGGTGTGCGGTGCGCCCGGCGGGACCATGACCCACGTGCCGGTTCCGGCGTCGTAGTCCTCCTGCCCGACGGTGAAACGCACGCGGCCCGACAGTACGTAGAAGCCTTCGTCGTGCTGTGCGTGGCGGTGTTGCGGAGGACCCGGGGTGTGCGGCGGGATCGTGATCTCGCCCATTCCCAGCCGGTGTTCGGTGTTGCTGCCGTCTTCGAGGATCCGGATCGTCGAGGGCCCGCTGGCGATTAACTCGCCCTCGCCGGGACCGATGATCGACACCTTGGCCATGAAGCCTCCCTGCCTGGTGGTTGCGAACACCAGGACCATATGATCAGTGGCGATCCGCATGCAAGTCCACTCTCAAAAAAAGAGTGTGCTCTCATAGCGATGGTGATCCCGCCGGTATGCTCTCGGTCGGCAGGAAAGGACGATCATGGTCGAGCGGAGTGGCCCGCACGGGCTCAGCAGTCAGATGGAACGCACCAGGTCGGCGATCGTGGCGGCGGCCCGCGACCTCGCCGATACCGGGGCGGAGATCACGATGCCGAAGGTCGCGGCCGGGGCGCGGGTCTCGGAAGCGACCGCCTACCGCTACTTTCCCGACCTCCTCTCGCTCCTGCGTGCCGCGGTGATGTCGGAGGATCTGGTCGCGGTCCTGCGCTCGGCGACACGCAGCGACGACCCCGTCGAACGGATCGGTCAGGCCGCGGAGATCCTGGGCCGGGCGGTGCTGCGGCGGCAGGGCGCCGTCCGGGTGGTCGTCGCCTCGACCATCGCGAAACCCTCGACGGCCAAGGACCGTCCCGCGCACCGCTTCGGACTCATCGAGCATGCTCTCGCCCCCTGGATCGAAAGGTCCGGCTCCGCAGGACGCTCGGACGTGGAACAACTGGTGCGTGGGCTCGCCCTGGTGATCAGCGCCGAGTCGCTGTTCGCTCTGATCGACCTCTGTGACCTGGCTCCCGACGACGCGATCGCCGGCCTGGTGACCACGGCACGGCAGATGACCGCAGCAGCGGTCGCGGCAGCGGTCGCGACCCCCGCCGCCGACTGAACCCCCGGCGCCCGCCGCTCACACGCCCCCGTCACACGCCCCCGGCGACCGCGACGCCCAGCCCGCACAGCACCACGCCGGTGACGATGTTCAGGGTGCGGCGGACCGCCGGGCGGGACACCAGGGCCCGGCCGCGGCCGACGGCCCAGGTGAAGAGGAGGTACCAGCAGACCTGGACGACGGCCCAGAGGACGCCCAGCGCGATGCTGCTCAGCAGGACGGGACCGTGCGGGGAGACGAACTGCGGGAGCACCGAGACGGCGAAGACTCCGGCCTTCGGGTTGCCCAGCGTCGTCCCAAGGCCGGCGCCGTACGCACCCCAGAGCCCGCTGGGGCCGACGGCCGCGGCCCCCGTGGCGCTCACGGAGGAGGTGTCGGCAGCGGCCTGCCGGGCCGCCGCCCTGAGGGTGCTGACCCCGAGCGCGAGCAGCACCGCCCCGCCCGCGAGTCGGACCGCCAGATAGGCGTGCGGGTTGGCGAGAAGGACGGCGGAGAGGCCCACCGCGGCGGCGGTCGACCAGACCAGCAGTCCGGTCGCGTTGCCCGCGACGGTGGCCCGGGCTGGGCGGGGGCCGAACTCCAGGGTCTGGCGGATCATGAGCGCCTGCCCGGCGCCCGGGAGCACGGCCAGCAGCCAGGTGGTGATCACGAACAGGGGCAGATGGGTGGGCACGGTGCCGCTGACCTTCTTCCTGGGGTGGGAGGCGATCCACCACCAGGCTGGCGCGGGGCACGTGTGAAGAGAAGTTAGGGATCTATCGGTCAGCATTAAGATGATTTAGTGACGATGACCTCGGATCCGGGCCAGCTGCGGCTGCTCGCCCTCATCGACCGCCATGGCTCGCTCACCGGCGCCGCGCACGCGCTGGGTGTCACTCCGGCGGCCGTGACCCAGCAGGTGGCCCGGGCGGAACGAGACTGGAACGCGCCGCTGGTGGTGCGCGGGCCGCGCGGGGCGTCGCTCACCGCGGCCGGGGCGCTGCTCGCGGAGCACGGGCGGATCATCGACGAGCAGACCGACCGGGCCGGCGAGCGGCTCGCCGCGCTCCTCGGTCATCTGTCGCTGCGGCTGCGGGTCGGCGCCTTCCTGGCCGCCGCGCTGCATCTGCTCCCGCCCGCCCTGACCGCGCTGCGCCACCGGTATCCGAAGGCGGACGTGTCGGTGGAGGACCTGCTGTCCGACCGCGGTGTCGAGCGGGTCGCGGCGGGCGAGCTCGACGTCGCGGTGATCGCCTCCTGGGCCCTGCCCCCGGAGCCGCTCCCGAACGTCGCCGTCCACACCCTGCTGCGCGACCCCATGGTGATCGTGCTGCCCGACCACCACCCGCTGGTCACCGGCTCCCCCGACGGCACACCGCTGCGCCTTGAGCAGCTCCGCGACGAGTCCTGGGTGACGATCCTGGCCGGGCACGCCGCCCGCGAGCAGCTCGACCGGGCGGCGGGCGGAGCCGGGTTCACGCCCAGGATCCGCTTCCAGACGGCGTCGTACGACCTCGCCCAGGCGCTGGTCAGCACCGGTTACGGCGTGGCGCTCGTCTCCCGGCTGGCCCTCACCCGGGTCCCCGGGACCACGCACCGCCCGATCGCCGAGCCGCCGCTCCACCGCGATCTGCACGCCGTGACCCGCTCCGACACCGCGCTCACCCCGCTGGCGGACGTCTTCTGCGCCCTGCTGCTGGACGTGGCGGCCGAGCTGAAGGACGCCTGGCCGTCACAGGGATGAGGCCGCCACCAGGCTGAGGCCTCACAAGGGTGAGCGGGCGACCGTCATGACGTAGGCCCCGAACAGCAGCGAGACCGCGGTGAGGGCGCCGACGACGAGGACCGCCTGCGCCGGCCGCGCCCGGCGGCTCCTGACCAGGGCCCGGGCCAGCGGGATCAGCAGGGGGAAGGCGGGGAGCAGGAAGCGGGGCTTGGAGGAGAAGTCGCCCGAGCCGCCCACGACGACCAGGACCAGGACCCCCGCGAAGACCACCAGGACCAGCGGGGCCCGGTCCAGGCACAGCAGGCAGAAGAGCAGTACGCCCGCAGCGACGACCGCCAGGTCCACGGTGTGGACGAAGGCGCCGCCGCGCAGCAGCAGCCCCTTGAGGAAACGCAGGGACCCGGCGCCGAAGTCGAAGCGGGAGCTCCAGGCGCGCTGCACCTCGAAGTAGCCGCCGAGCAGGTCCCCGGTGCGGTGTCCCACCCACAGGACGTAGCCGAGCCAGCCGAGCGGGGCCAGCAGGCACCCCGCCCACAGTTCCACGGGGACGCGGCCCCGTCGTCGTACCGCTTCGTACCCGCCCGCGACCACGACGGCCGCCGCGACCGCGAAGCCGCTCGGGCGGGACAGACCGGCCAGGGCGGCCAGGGAACCGGCCCACAGCCAGCGGCCCTTGAGCACGCAGTACAGGGACCAGGCGGCGAGGGCGGAGAAGAGGGACTCGGTGTAGCCGATGGTGAGTTCGACCGACTGGGGCAGGACCGCCCACAGCACGACCAGCGCGGTGGCGACGGCGCCGCCGTACAGGTGGTCGCCGATCCGGTGGATGCCCCAGGCCGCCACCGCGGCGGCGGCCGCGGCGACCAGGAAGGCGGCCTGGCCGGGGGTGAGGAGCAGCACGGTCGTCAGGGCACGGACGAGTCCGGGGTAGAGCGGGAAGAACGCCCAGTCGGTCTGTACGGCTCCCTGGCGGGTGATCTCGATGAGGTGCCCGTAGCCGTGGGCGGCGATGTGCTGGTACCAGCGGGCGTCCCAGGCGTGCGCCAGGTCCCTGACCAGGGGGCGTCCGGTGAAGTGGTTCGCCGCGACGACGGCGGCGACTCCGGCGAGCCGGACGGCCGTGAAGAGCGCCAGGGCGCGCGCCGGGCCGGACGGGGTGCGGCGGAGGGCCGGGGGGTGGGCGGGACCGAGCTGCGCGGCGGATCCGGGCCGCGGGACGGATGACGTGCTCACGCTCCGACGATCGGCAGCGGCCCGCGGCGGCGCAACGCGTCACGGAGGTTTCTTACGGTCTTCCGCACCCGTTCAGACCCGGGCGACCCGCATCACACGGAGACCCCCTTGATCGATCATTCCCCTGTCGGTTTACCATATGAGCGCCACCCAGCTCGATCGAGAGATGCAGGTCTGTGACTGTCAACGAGGACTCGTTCACCAACTGGAAGAACCGTGAGGAGATCGCGGAGTCGATGATCCCGATCATCGGGAAGCTGCACCGGGAGCGGGACGTGACGGTCCTCCTCCACAGCCGCTCCCTGGTGAACAAGTCGGTGGTCAGCATCCTCAAGACCCACCGCTTCGCCCGCCAGATCGACGGCGCCGAGCTCTCGGTCACCGAGACGATGCCCTTCCTCCGGGCGCTCACCACGCTCGACCTCGGCCCGTCCCAGATCGACATCGGCATGCTCGCGGCCACCCACAAGGCCGACGACCGGGGCCTGAGCGTCGAGGCCTTCACCGCGGAGGCGGTCGCCGGGGCCACCGGCGCCAACAAGATCGAGCAGCGGGAACCGCGGGACGTCGTCCTGTACGGCTTCGGCCGCATCGGCCGTCTGGTCGCCCGGCTGCTCATCGAGAAGTCCGGCTCCGGCAACGGCCTGCGGCTGCGCGCCATCGTGGTGCGCGGGGCCGGCGGCGAGGACATCGTCAAGCGCGCCTCGCTGCTGCGCCGGGACTCCATCCACGGCCAGTTCCAGGGCACGATCACCGTGGACGAGGAGAACAGCACGATCCTCGCCAACGGCAACGAGATCAAGGTGATCTACGCCGACGACCCGTCCGCCGTGGACTACACGGAGTACGGCATCCGGGACGCCATCCTCATCGACAACACGGGCAAGTGGCGGGACCGCGAGGGTCTGTCCAAGCACCTGCGCCCCGGTATCGAGAAGGTCGTGCTGACCGCGCCGGGCAAGGGCGACGTCCCGAACATCGTGCACGGCGTCAACCACGACACCGTCAAGCCGGACGAGCAGATCCTGTCCTGCGCGTCCTGCACCACCAACGCGATCGTGCCGCCGCTGAAGGCGATGGCCGACGAGTACGGGGTGCTGCGCGGGCACGTGGAGACGGTGCACTCGTTCACCAACGACCAGAACCTGCTGGACAATTACCACAAGTCGGAGCGTCGCGGCCGGTCCGCGCCGCTCAACATGGTGATCACCGAGACGGGTGCCGCCTCCGCCGTCGCGAAGGCGCTGCCCGACCTGAAGGCGCGGATCACCGGCAGCTCGATCCGGGTCCCGGTGCCGGACGTGTCGATCGCGATCCTCAACCTCCAGCTGGCCCGCGAGGCCTCCCGCGAGGAGGTCCTCGACTACCTCCGCGAGGTGTCGCTGACCTCGCCGCTCAAGCGCCAGATCGACTTCATCACCGCCCCGGACGCGGTCTCCAGCGACTTCATCGGCTCGCGCCACGCGTCGATCGTCGACGCCGGCGCGCTGAAGGTGGAGGGCGACAACGCGATCCTCTACCTCTGGTACGACAACGAGTTCGGCTACTCCTGCCAGGTGGTCCGGGTCGTCCAGCACGTCTCGGGCGTGGAGTACCCGACGTTCCCCTCCCCGGCGGTCTGACCCTCCCCGCCTCC
The DNA here is from genome assembly GCF_044747345.1 of Streptomyces sp. NPDC090088. Classification (NCBI taxonomy): domain Bacteria; kingdom Bacillati; phylum Actinomycetota; class Actinomycetes; order Kitasatosporales; family Streptomycetaceae; genus Streptomyces; species Streptomyces sp. NPDC090088. The sequence continues at coordinate 8,721 of NZ_JBIVDZ010000013.1, forward strand.
GACGGCCCGGCCCCCTGCGACCGCAGGGGGCCGGGCCGTCCGCGCTCTTGACGCGGCCACGGTCCGATGGCAGTTTTTTATCGATACAACCGGAGTCACGAACGCCGTTCTGTATATCGAACAACCCTAGGCCTGGACAGGAGTACCCGCGTGCCCACCGCCACCGCGATCATCAACCTCGACATCGAGGGCCCGACGATCAGCCGCCATCTCTACGGCCACTTCGCCGAGCATCTCGGCCGCTGCGTCTACGGCGGTTTCTGGGTCGGCGAGGACTCCCCGATACCCAACGAAGGAGGCATCCGCCTCGACGTCGTGGCGGCCCTGCGCGCCCTGGACATCCCCAATCTCCGCTGGCCGGGCGGCTGTTTCGCCGACGAGTACCACTGGCGGGACGGCATCGGACCGCGCGAGCAGCGGCCCCGGATGGTCAACACCCACTGGGGCAACGTCGAGGAGAACAACCACTTCGGCACCCACGAGTTCATGGCCCTGTGCGAGCTGCTGGGCGCGGAGCCCTACATCAGCGGCAACGTCGGCTCCGGGACCGTCCGCGAGATGAGCGAGTGGGTGGAGTACCTCACCCGGGACGGCGACAGCCCGATGGTGCGGCTGCGCAAGGAGAACGGGCGCGAGGAGCCCTGGCGGGTGAAGTACTGGGGCATCGGCAACGAGACCTGGGGCTGCGGCGGCAACATGCGCGCCGAGTACTCCGCCGACCTGGCCCGCCAGTACGCCACCTACTGCCGGGACCACGGCGACAACAAGCTCTACCGGATCGCCTCGGGCGCCTCGGACGCCGACTACAAGTGGACCGAGACCCTGATGCAGCAGATCAGCTGCTTCGGCTGCGAGGCCACCCCGAAGAACTTCTTCCAGGGCCTCTCGGTGCACTACTACACCCTCGCGGGCCCCTGGGAGGCCAAGGGCAGCGCCACCGACTTCGACACCGACGACTACTACCGCACCCTGCTGTCGGCCCGCCGTATCGACCGCATCCTCACCGGCCACTCCACGGTCATGGACGTCTACGACCCGGGCCGCACGGTCGGCCTCGTCCTGGACGAGTGGGGCACCTGGTGGGACGTGGAGCCCGGCACCAACCCCGGCTTCCTCTTCCAGCAGAACACCCTGCGCGACGCGCTGGTGGCGAGCACCCACTTCGACATCTTCCACAAGCACGCCGCCCGCCTGCACATGGCCAACATCGCCCAGACGGTCAACGTCCTCCAGGCGATGATCCTCACCGACGGCGACGCACTCGTCCTGACCCCGAGCTACCACGTCTTCGAGATGAACAAGGGCCACCAGGACGCCACCTCGCTCACCGTGCACCTCAACGGCGAGGGCGCCCGGCGCCGGGCCGGGGACGGGGAGCTGGAGACGCTGTCCGCCTCCGCCAGCGTCAAGGACGGCCAGGTGCTGGTCTCGGTGAGCAACCTGGACGCCGAGGAACCCGCCGAGGTCACCCTCGACCTGCGCGGCGGCACCCTCGGGACGCCGGCCGCGCGCATCCTCACGGCCGACAGGCTCCAGGCCCACAACACCCCCGAGGCGTCGACGACGGTCGCGCCGCGGCCGTTCGACGGCCTGGCGGTGACCCCCGGCGGACTGCGGCTCACCCTCCCGCCGCACTCGTTCGTCACCGTCCAGGCCCCGCTGAACCAGCGCTGACCGGAAGGAGTGCGCACATGACCCGATCCCCGCGCCCGCTGCCCGCCCGGAAGCTGCGCCCGCCGATGGGCTGGAACAGCTGGGACTGCTACGGCACCACCGTCACCGAGGACGAGGTCCTCGCCAACGCGGAGTTCATGAGCGAGCACCTGCTCCCGCACGGCTGGGACACCGTCGTGGTGGACATCCAGTGGTACGAACCCACCGCGCGCTCCCACGGCTACAACCCGGACGCGCCGCTCGTCCTGGACGGCCACGGCCGCCAGCTCCCGGCGCCCAACAGGTTCCCCTCCGCCACGGCCGGGGCCGGGTTCGGGCCGCTGGCCGCGCGGGTGCACGCCATGGGCCTGCGGTTCGGGCTGCACATCATGCGCGGCATCCCCCGGCGGGCCGTGGCGGCCGAACTGCCCGTGCTAGGCACGGAGTTCACCGCCGACCAGGTCGCCGACACCGACTCCGTCTGCCCCTGGAACTCCGACAACTACGGCCTGAACCACGACCATCCCGGCGCCCAGGCGTACTACGACGCGCAGGTCGCCCAGTTCGCCGCATGGGGCGTGGACTTCGTCAAGGCCGACGACATGCTCTTCCCGTACCACGAGCGGGAGATCGCCGCCTACGCACGGGCGATCGAGCGCAGCGGGCGCCCGATCGAGCTGAGCCTCTCCCCCGGCACCGACATGTCGGTCGCCCGCCTGGACCATCTGCGGGAGCACGCCACCATGTGGCGGGTCTGCGACGACCTGTGGGACCGCTGGGAGGACGTCGAGGCGCAGTTCGCGCGCATGGCCCGCTGGGCCCCCTGGCAGGACGGCCCCGGCTGGGCGGACGCCGACATGCTGCCGCTGGGCCACATCGGCATCCGCGCGGAGCGGGGCGCGGACCGGCAGTCCGCCCTCACCCATGCCGAGCAGACCAGCCTCCTCACCCTCTGGCTGATCTCCCGCTCGCCGCTGATGATGGGCGGCGACCTGCCCACCTCACCGCCCGAGACCATCGCCCTGCTCAGCAACGACGAGGCGCTCGACGTCCTGTGGCACAGCACCGGCAACCGGGAGGTGCTGCGCGAACGGGACCTGGTGCTGTGGACCGCCCGGGACACCGACGGGCGCACCCGGTACGCGGCGGTGTTCTCGCTCGCGGACCAGGCGCGCCGCTTCGAGGTGCCGCTGGGGTCGGTCGGGGCCCTGCCCGGCGACCGGGTCCGGGAGCTGTGGACCCACGCCGACACCGCCCACGACGGCCGGCGGCTGGTCGTCGAACTGCCCCCGCACGGCGCCGCCCTCTATCGTCTTGCGGAGGCCGGCGGGGAGGACAGCGGACGGGAGTGAGCGTGGCGACCATCCAGGACGTGGCGAAGGCGGCCGGGGTGTCGGCGATGACCGTCTCCAACGTGATCAACGGCCACCCCAACGTCCGCCCGGCCACCCGGGACCGCGTCCTGGCGGCCATCACCCGGCTCGACTACCGGGTCAACGTCGCCGCCCGCAACCTGCGCAAGGGCCGTACCGGGACCATCGGTCTGGCGGTCCCCGAGATCAACCGCCCGTACTACGGCCGGCTGGCCGCCTCGATCATCGCGGCGGCCGACCGGCACGGCCTCCGGGTGAGCATCGAGCAGACCGGTGCCCGCCGCGAGAGCGAGCTGGCGGCTCTGTCGCTGTCCCGCAACCGGCTCTACGACGGCCTCATCCTCGCCACCGTGGGGATGGGGCCGGCCGATGCCGAGGCGCTGGACGTCGACCATCCGGTGGTGATCCTGGGCGAGCGGATCTTCGGCGGTCCCGTCGACCACGTCGCCATGCCGAACGAGGCCGCGTCGGAGGCGGCGACCCGTCATCTCGTCGAGCGGGGCTGCCGGCGGATCGCGATCGTGTGCGGGCGGCTCGGCGGCGAGGCCGGTGTGTCGACCCTGCGGCACACCGGGTACCTGCGGGCGCTGGCCGCCGCGGGCCTGCCGGCGGATCCGGAGCTGGTCGTGACCGCCGAGTCGCTCACCATGCAAGGGGGCGCCCGTGCCCTCCGGGACAGGCTGGCGGACGGCCTCGACGCCGACGGGGTGTTCTGTGTGACGGACTCGGTGGCCATGGGGGTGCTGCGCGCGCTCGCCGACGCCGGGATCCGGGTGCCGGAGCAGGTCAGGGTGATCGGCTTCGACAACGTCGACGAGAGCGCGTATCTCGTCCCCTCCCTCTCCACCGTCGACCCGGACCACGACCTGATGGCCGAACGCGCGGTCGCCCTGCTGGCGGCGCGCATCGACGGGGCCGGGCCCGGGCCGGAGCGGGAGGAGTTCACCGGTCCCTTCCGCCTGGTGGTGCGGGAGTCGACGGGCGGCTGAACCGGTCGGCCGCCCTGTTACCTCGCCCCCGCCGGCGTCACTCCGCCGCGGTGCGTGACCGTACCCGCATCACGAGGGTGCGCGGCCGGACCGTGGCCCGGGCCACCGGCCGGACGGTCCGGCCGGGGTCGAGCTCCAGGCGGACCCGCCGGAGCAGGGTCGCCAGGGCGGTGATCAGCTCGGTGACGGCGAACCGGTCGCCGATGCACTTGTGCCGGCCCGCGCCCCAGGGCAGGAACGCGCCCGGCGGCAGGCTCCGTTCGCCGTCCAGCCAGCGGTCCGGGTCGAAGGCCAGGGGGTCGGGGAAGAACGCGGGGTCGCGGTGCAGGGCGTGCTGGCAGTAGGCGAGTTCGGTGCCGGGCGGCAGGGTCCAGTCGCCCAGCCGGGTCTCGGTCATCGTCCGGCGGGTGACCAGCCAGCCGGTGTGGTGCAGCCGCAGCGCCTCCTTGATCACGCGGTCCAGGTAGGGCAGCCGGGTGATGTCCCCGAAGGCCACCGGACGGTCGCCGAGCACCTCGTCGAGTTCGGCCAGGACCCGGGACTCGATCGCGGGGTCGCGGGCGAGCTCGTAGAGGATCCAGGACAGCACGGACGCCGTGGTCTCGGTGCCCGCCACAGCCAGGGTGAGGATCTCCGAGCAGATCTGGTCCTCGGTCAGCGGCTCCCCGGTCGACTCGTCGGTGGCGGCCATCAGCATCGAGAGCATGTCGCCGGTGCCGGTGCCGGTGGCCTGGAGTGCGGCGATGGCTTCGTTGATGGTGGCGCGCGCGTCGTCGCGGGCGCGGTCGAAGCGGCGGTTGAAGGGAAGGGGCAGGCGTTCGAACCAGTCGGGCAGCATGATGCGGACGCCGACCCCGTTCATGACCACGGAGAGGTCGCGCCGCAGCTGAGTAAACGTTTCTGCGTTGATGCTGCCCGAGAACACGGTCTTCACGAGCATGTCGAGGGAGAGCTTGACCATGGCTTCACGGACATCCAGGTCCTCGCCCTCGGTCCACCGGTCCACGGCGGAGTCGGCCTCGCCGCGCATCAGGTCGACATAGCGGGCGATCTCCGCGCGGCCGAAAGCGGGCTGCAGCTGCCGCCGTTTCCGGACATGCTCCGGCCCGGCGACGGTGACCACCGACTCGCCCATCAACTGGCCCATCTTCTCGAAGAACCGGCCCTTGTCCAGGCTCGGTCCCAGGTCGGTGAGCATCGTCCGGATGAGTTCGGGGTCCTGTACGACGATGGTGCGGGTGCCCGGCTGGAGGGTGATCTCGACGAGGGGGCCGTACTTCTCGCGGAGTCCGGCGATGAAGGCGAGGTTGTCCCGGCCGAGTTGTACGGCGTGACCCAGCAGCGGGAGCGAACCCGCCGCCCTGGGTATGGGGGGAGGCGCCACAAGCGTCACGAGTCTCATGTCCCTTCACGGCGATCATGACCTCGCTCATGGCTGCCCATCTCCGGCCATGGCCCAATCTGTGCTGTCCGACACGCGATCACGCGTTCGAAATCAGACGAGGTGGCCGAAGACCACCAGGTTCTCCGTGTAGTCCTTGACGTCGTGGTCGTAGTCGCCGGCGCAGGTGATCAGCCGGACCTCGGGACGGCGGGTGTCCGCGTAGACGCGTTCGCTCGGGAAGTCGTCCTTCGCGAAGGTGTCGGCGCTGTCGACCACGAAGTGGGCGTCGGTGCCGTCGGCTCGGCTCACCGTGAAGCGGTCGCCGGGTTCGAGTTCGTCCAGCCGGACGAAGACGGCCGCCGAGATCTTGGTGTCGACATGGCCCGCGATGATCGCGGTGCCCGCCTCACCGGGAGCCGGTCCCCCGGAGTACCAGCCGACGAGGTTGATGTCGTCGGACGGCGGGGGCTGGAGCTGGCCGGCGGGGCCGAGGGTGAGGTCGGTGAAGGGGGCGTCCACGGAGATCTTCGGGATCACCAGACGCGTCGGAGCGGACCGGGACAGCGCCGTGGCGGTCCCGCGGACACCGGCCGAGGGGGCCGCGTCCGCGCTCTCGGTGGGCGCGGTGCCCGAGCCGTCGGAGGCCTTGCCGTGTCCGCCGAACAGCGCCACGGCCAGCAGCAGCACGGCCACGGCCCACACGGGCAAGCGTCCGCCGCGACGCGGGCCGTCCGGTTCCCCGGTGTTCGGGCTGTCGGGAGGCGCGCCGACGGTGTGCGGGGGGTCGGCGTGCGGGGCGCCGGGGCGCGGGGAGGAGGCGCCAGCTGCCATCGGGGATCACCTTTCTGGGGCACGGCAGCGGGATGGTCGGCAACGGGGGTCGCGGTGCCGTCGGCGTGTCGGACGTCGGCGGCACCGCGGCCCCCGGCTGCGTATGCCCATCAGGACACGGAGCCCGGGACTCTCCTGCGCCGCAGCGCGTAGGCGCCGGTGGCCGCTACGCCGAGGACGGCCAGCCCGCCGGCCGTGACCCCGGGCGTGGCGAGGCCGCCGCCTCCGGTGTGCATGCCGCCGTGCGGCTTGCCGCTCTCCTCGTCGTCACCCCACGAGCCGCCCTGGTCGTCGCCCTTGTCCCCCTTGCCGCCCTGGTCTCCCTTACCGCTCTGGTCTCCCTTGCCGCTCTGGTCTCCTTTACCTCCCTGGTCCTCCTTGCCTCCCTGGTTTCCCTTGCCTCCCTGGCCCTCGTCCTCCTGGTCCTTGTAGGTGTCGGGGTCGAACTTGCTGTCGCTGCTGCTGTAGGAAGAGTCGTCACGGCCTCCGTCGTCCCAGTCACCCGCGACCGCGGCGTGGGCCGCGGGGGCGGCGAACGCGAGGGCGGCGGTGGCGGCCGTCGTCGCGAGGATCATGCGGGCAGAACGCATCTCGATGTCCTTCCGCCGTGGCCGGGCGCCGATACTCCATCAGCTGTAACGACCCGGCTCCGACATGAACCACCGTCAGCCAGGCCCCCGCCCGGCACCATCCCGGCCGCCCATCCGTGGTGACGACACGCCCAACACCGCCCGGCTGGGTCAATCCTCGGGGCGGGCACACCGCCATTCGGGCACGAACGGGCCCGCCGTCGGCGTGTCCGCGGACAGCGGGCCCGCCGCCGCGTCAGTAGCCGACGTAGAAGGTGGCGTCGGCCTGCTCCGTGCTCGTGGAGATGGGGTCGATCCGCAGGACGTAGTTGGAGTGGCGGATGTAGCGGGTCGGGTAGTTGTACGACCGGAACGAGGACCACGAGGAATCGGCGAGGCCGGCCGTACGGTAGAACGTGGCGTCCTGCGCGAAGGACGTGGTGCTGTCGTTGACGTCGAGCTGCAGCTGGTAGTTGTAGTGGCGCAGATAGCGGGTCGGGTAGTTGACCGACTGGAAGGACACGCCGCTGCTGTCGGCGAGGCCCGGGACCAGCTTCCACAGGCCGTCGGTGTACGGGTCGAAGGCGTACTCGTCGATCCGGCCGACGAAGTTGCTGTGCCGGACGTACCGGGCCGGGTAGTTGTACGACTTCAGCCGGTTCCAGGTGGGGGTGGACCACTGGGCGACGAGGTTGGTGTACTCGGTCGAGGTGATCGGCTGGATGCCGCAGTGCTTGGAGTTGAGCGGCTGGGTGTAGGTCTTCTGGTCGAGGGCCGTCCAGGTGCCGGCCGACAGGGCCGAGGTCTGCCAGGCGTAGAACACGCCGTTGGGGTCCCAGGTGTCGCCCCACAGGTACCAGGTGGAGCTGGACGTGAGGGACTTGACCAGTGTCGGGGCCTCGGTTCCGTTGTGCGAGACGGCCGTGCTGAACTCGGTGAAGCTGCCCGGGTCCAGTGAGGTGGAGCGGGCGCCGACGAGCGTGGAGTTCTTCTTGAAGTACAGGTAGTTGACGCCGCTGACACCGACCGCCAGGTCGCCGTCGATGACGTCGTAGCCGGGGTCGAAGAAGACCTGGGGGTCGCCGGCGGTGACGAAGTCACCGGTGTAGTTGATCATGATGACGTTGTGGCCGCTGCTGTTGACCGCGGAGTAGATGACGCCGTACTGACCGCGGCCCGCGTCCCAGAACGCCTCCGGCGCCCAGCTGTGGGTGTCCATGTCGTGCAGCTTCATCCGCCGGTAGCCGGTGAAGCTGCGCAGGTCGGTGGAGTCCCAGACGTGGATGTACTGGCTGACGTAGGTCCAGTCGGTGCCGTTCAGGTCGGTGGCGAGCACCACGAAGGTGCCGTCCTGCTTGCGCAGGATGAACGGGTCGCGCAGGCCGAGGGAGCCGGCCGTGGGGGTGGCGACGGGGTTGTTCTGGTTGAGCGGGGTCCACTGGAGGCCGTCGGTGCTGACGGCCAGGTGCAGGCCGTAGTTGGCGGCCAGCATGTCCGGGGACTCGGTGAAATAGCACATCACGTAGGCCGAGTTGGTGGCGGCCTGTGCGCTTCCGGCGCCGAGGGCCAGGGCACCGGTGGCGGCGAGGGGGACGGTCGCGGTCATGCCGAGGAAGTGGCGGCGCGACAGGGGGGTGCCGTTCATGTGCGCTCCAGACAGGGGGGATTGTCCGAGATATCGGACGCGGTTCGGAAAACCGATCAGAAACTAGAGGGACGCGTGAGGCGCGTCAATCCTTGCGTAACAAGGGAGTTACTCGGATTTCCCACTCTCCACCGCGAGCGTCAGGGTCGCCGGACGCAGTCCGGGGGCCGTCGCTGTGAGCCTCATGTGACCTGGCTGTTTGCCGGGACGCAGGACGGCCAGCGCCCGGCCGTGCCAGGTGTGGTGGCGCGGGCGCCGGAAGCTGTCCACGTTGTGCGGGTTGCCGTTGGCGACCCCGGCCAGCTCACCGGCGCCCCCGACCTCGAACCCGGCCTGGACCGTCGCGTCGGGGACGAGCCGGCCGTGCGCGTCGACGACCTCGACGAGGACATGGGCCAGGTCGTCGCGCCCCGTGGTCAGGGACCGTACGTCGGGGACGAGACGCAGGGCCGCCGGGGCACCGGCCGTGCGCAGGGCCGTCCGGCCGATCTCCCCGCCGTCGCGGAACGCCACGGCCGTCAGCTCGCCCGGCCGGTAGGGCACGGTGAGGGTGGCCATGGCGCGTTCGGGAGCCGCCCGGCCGATCTCCTCGCCGTCGAGCAGGAGCAGGACGCCGTCACCGGGCGTGTAGACGTGCACGGTCATCGGATGGCCGGGATCCACGTCCCAGGTCCAGCCGGCGAGTTCGTCGAAGTAGCCCCACCAGACGGCGACCTGCTCGGTGCCGGGCAGCGTCGGGCGTTCCACCAGGACCTCCACCGGGCTGCGGCCGGTGAGCGCGGCCCGCCAGTGGTTCTGCGGCTTGCGCTGCCCGATGAGGTCCAGGTCGCCGCAGTTGCCCTGGAAGTAGGGGTACGGATAGCCGAAGCCGCCCCAGGAGTGGTGCAGGGTACGGGCCAGGGACCAGCCCGGCATGACACTCTGGTCGCCGATCGAGGCGGCCGTGCCCTCCGGAGCCATCGGCGTCTTGCCGATGCCGGACTCGCCGAGGTAGTCCCAGGCGGCCCACACCCAGTTGCCGACGGCCCAGGCGTGCTCCTCCACGAACCTGGTGTCCTGGTGGATGGTGGCCGGGAAGCCCTCGCTCTGGGTCATCGCCCGCTCCGGGTGGGCGTCGTGCATCGGGCCGTACGTCTTGCCGTTGGCGTTGTAGTGGACGTCCCCGACGTCCACATAGCTCCAGGACGGGTCGTCGGCGCTGAAGGTGGAGCCGCCGCCGAGAGTGAGGGGGCGGGTCGGGTCGAGGGCGCGGACGGCGGCGGCCAGTTGGGCGCCCCTTCGGCCGTTCGTCGTGTCGGTGATCTCGTTGCCCAGGGACCAGATCACCACGCTGGGGTGGTTGCGGTCGCGCAGGACGGTGGCGGTCAGGTCGCGCTCCCACCACTCGGCGAAGTGCAGCGCGTAGTCGTCCGGGTTCTTCCCGGTGTCCCAGACGTCGAAGAACTCGTCCATCACCAGCATGCCGAGCCGGTCGCAGGCGTCGAGAAGGGCGGGGGTCGGCGGGTTGTGGGCGGTGCGCAGGGCGTTGAAGCCGGCCGCCTTGAGGAGTTCGACCCGGCGTTCCTCGGAACGGTCGAGGGCGACGGCGCCCAGCGGCCCGTGGTCGTGGTGGACACAGCCGCCGGTGATCTTGACGGTCTCGCCGTTCAGCCGGAAGCCGACCTCGCCGTTCCAGAGCAGGGAGCGGATGCCGAAGGCGGTGCTGACGGTGTCGACGACCCGGCCGCCGACCAGCACCTCGGCGCGGGCGGTGTAGAGATCGGGCGAGTCCGGGGACCACAGCGCGGCGGAGCGGACGGGCAGGTCGAGGGCGGCCGTGCCGGTGGTGCCGGTGGCGGTGCGCCGGGTCGCGACCGGGTCGCCGTGCGGGTCGAGGACAGTGACGCGCACCTCCGCGGGAGCGCCCTCGACGGTCACCTCCACATGCACCGTCGAGCGCTGGGCACCGACCTCGGGGGTGGTGACATGGACGCCCCACAGGGGGATGCGGACCGGGCCGGTCACGGTGAGCCAGGTGTGGCGGTAGATGCCCGAGCCCGAGTACCAGCGGCTGTTGCGCCCGCTGTTGTCGACCCGGACGGCCAGCAGGTTGGGTCCCGTGCGGTCGAGGTGCGGGCCCAGGTCGTACGCGAAGGAGGTGTAGCCGTAGGGGTGGAACCCGAGGTGGACGCCGTTGAGCCAGACGTCGGCGTTCTGGTAGACGCCGTCGAAGCGCAACTCCGCGTGTTCCGCGTCGAGTTCGAAGTGCTTGCGGTACCAGCCGAGGCCGCCGACGGTGTAGCCGGTCGAGCCGCCGTTCTGGCTGCGCGCGGTGTCGAACGGACCGATCTCCTGCGGGGCCGGGGGCTGGGCCGGGTCCGGGTCCTTGAGGACGAGCAGCGAGGGGTCGCTGGTGGCGGCGCCGTCCGTGGAGCCGGCGTAGGGCAGGTCCTCGATGCTCCAGTCGTGCGGGAGGTCCAGCGTGCGCCAGGCGGTGTCGTCGTACGACGGCTGCTGCGCGCCGTCGGGGTCGCCGCGCAGGAAGAGCCAGCCCGCGTCGAAGGACCGCTCGCGCGGCACCCGGGCAGCGGTGGCCGCCGCCCGCGCCGCCGGCAGGCCGACCTCCAGGGCCGCCGCCGTCGCCGCGGCCAGCCCGAGGGCCTGACGTCGGGTCACTCCGCCGGTGTGCTGTTCGCTCATGGTCGGCTCTCCGTCTCCTGAGAGGAATTCAGCAAAGGGTTTGTTCCTGCAAGTAATATGCAACAAGCTGTCGGGGTCCTTACCGTCGCCTCACGACGCGGAGTCCTGCCATGCCCCGACTCATGCCGGACACCGGCCCGCAGCGCGTCCTCGCCCTCTCCAACCTCGTCTTCACGGTCGGCAGCGGCCTGTATCTGACGGCGGGCGTGCTGTACTTCACCGAGGCCGTGGGGCTGCCCGCCGGACAGGTGGGGCTCGGGCTCGCGGTCGCGGGGCTGGTCTCCCTGGCGCTGGCCGTCGCCGTCGGCCATCTGGCGGACCGGCGCGGGGCGCGCGGTGTGTACGCGGCCACGCTCGTGGCGCAGTCGCTGGCGACGGCCGCGTTCCTGTCGACGGCCGCCTTCTGGCCGTTCGTCCTCGTGGTGTCCGTGGCGAGCGCGGCGAAGGCGGCCGGGACGGCGGCCCGCAGCCCCCTGATCCGGCACTACGGAGGCGACCGCCCGCAGGAGTTCCGCGCCTATCTGCGGGCCGTGACCAACGTCGGCGTCTCCGTCGGCGCGCTGGGCGCCGGCTGGGCGGTCCAGGTCGGCACGGTCACCTCGTACCGGCTCCTGGTCGTCGGACTGTCGGTGTCCTGTGCCGCCGCCGCGCTGGTCCTTCTCGCCCTGCCGCCGGTCACACCCGCTGCCGCCGCCGACGGCCCCCGCCGGGCGGCGCTGCGGGACCGGCCGTATCTCCTGCTGACCGCTCTGGACGGAGTCATGGCGGTGCAGTTCAAGGTGCTGACCGTGGCCGTGCCCCTGTGGCTGATCGGTGCGACGGCCGCGCCGCGCTGGCTCGTCTCGGGCACCATGCTCACCTGCACGGTGATCGTCGTCGCGTTCCAGGTGCGGGCGAGCAGGGGCGTCGACTCGCCGGCGGCCGGCGGGCGCGCTTACCGCCGCGCCGGGATGGCGTTCCTCCTCTCCTGCTCGCTGATCCCGCTGGCCGCCGGGGTGCCCGGCCGGGTGGCGACGGGTGTGCTGCTGGGGGCGGTGGTCGTGCACACGGTCGGCGAGCTGTGGCATGCGGCGGCGGGCTTCGAGGTGTCCTTCGGGCTCGCCCCGGAGCGGGCGACCGGGCAGTACCTCGGCGTCTTCGGGATGGGCGCCGGGCTGGCCGAGGCCTTCGGCCCGGGCCTGCTGATCTGGCTGTGCATCGACCGGGGCCGGCCCGGCTGGTACGTCATGGGCGCGCTGTTCGCCGTCACCGGACTGGCGGCGCCGCCCGCCGTGCGCTGGGCGGAGCGCCGCCGGACGGCCGCCGGACCGGAGCGGGTACCGGTGACGGCCGCGTCCTGAACCCGTCACGCCCCGGCCGGGGTGGGGCGGGCTCGTCCGTTCAGGATCGGGGGCACGGGGTCCTCCGCATGTCGAGGGCGTGGGGCGAGGGAGTCCCGTTCCCCGCCCCACGAGCTGTCGTTCGATATGCCGAAAGCAGTGCGACATGCTGTGCTGAGTTCCACGGTAGGGGACGGACCGGTGATGTCAATGACGCCTCCCGAGCCCCTTCGCCTCTCTCCCTCGACGGCATCGCCTCCCCCGTCCGGACGGGCCGGGTCGTACGGCCGTGCCACCGCGCCTAGCCTCGATCTGACACTCCGTCCGAGACTCGGCCCCCGCGTCCGGGACTCGACCCGACACCGCGTCCGAGAAGGGCCCCACATGCCCGGCCGCCTCCCCCGCCGCCTGTTCGCCCTCCTGCTCGGCGCCCTCACCGGCGCCTCGGCCGTCGCGGCCCCCGCCCGCGCCGACGCCAGGGATGTGACGGAGTATCCGATCACCACCACCGCCGACAGCCTGCCCGCCGGAATCACCGCCGGGCCGGACGGCGCCCTGTGGTTCGCCCAGTCCGCGGCGGGCCGGATCGGGCGCATCGCCACGGACGGCACGGTCGCCGACTACCGCACCCCGACCCGGGACAGCGGCCCCTTCGGCATCGCCGCGGGACCGGGCCGTGCCCTCTGGTTCACCGAGCAGTCGGCCGGACGGATCGGACGGATCACCACGTCCGGCACCGTCACCGAGTTCGCCCTGCCCAGGGCCGCGAGTGCCCCGGCCGGCATCGTGCAGGGCCGCGACGGCGCGCTGTGGTTCACCGAGCTGGGCACCGACCGGATCGGCCGGATCACGGCCGGGGGCAGGATCACCGAGTACCGGGTACCCACACCGCACAGCCTCCCGTACGGCATCGCGGCGGGCGCCGACGGAGCCCTCTGGTTCACCGAGCTGGCCGGCGGCAGGATCGGGCGGATCCGACCCGGCGGCCGGATCACCGAGTTCCCGCTGCCGAGCCACGTGGACTTCCCCGAGGACATCGTCGCCGGGCCGGGCGGGATGTGGTTCACCGCGTCCGGGTCGAACTCCGTCGACCGGATCGACCGCACCGGCCACGTCACCCGGTACCGGCTGCCCGACGCCGACGGCGACCCCGGTGGGATCGCCGCGGGGCCCGACGGCCGGGTGTGGTTCACCGACGAGTCCGGCCGGATCGGCCGGGTGACGGCAGCCGGCCGGATCACCGTCGTACGGGTGCCGCACGGCCCCGACAAGGCACCCTTCCGGCTCACCACCGGCCCGGACCGCACGGTGTGGTTCACCGAACTGCTGGGCAACGCGATCGGACGGATCCGGTCCCTCTGACGCACGCCACCGGGTCCCTGAGCGCCGACCGCCCGCCCGCCGCGGACGGCGCGGAGGTCACCCCCTTGTGACGCCCGACGCCCGACGCCATGGCGGGCGGGGAAGGCGAAAACTCGATTGCGGCCGGCCGGCCGCCTCCCGGACGCTGCCCCCATGTCCCCTTTCGTGCGCCCCGCCACGCTCGCCGACGCGCCGGCCGTCACCGGTCTCCTCAACGAGATCGACCGCATCGAGATCGGGCGGCCGGAGACCGATCTGCACACGGTGGAGGCCGACCTCCACCACCCCGACGTCGATCTGGCGCGCGACTCCTGGCTGGCCTTCCACGGCGAACGGCTGGTGGCGTACGCGCTGGTCTGGGACGAGTCGCACGGCGAGCGGATCGACGCCGACCACTACGTGCTCCCCGACCACCAGGACGCGGGACAGCTGCTCCTGGCGGCCCTGGAGGCCAGGGCCCTGGAGATGGCCCGGGCCAACGGCGCCGAACGGGCCGTGCTGCACCTGCATCTCAACGTGGCGCCCACCGTCGACCAGGCGCTCGTCCGCGCGCGGGGCTGGACCGTCGTACGCCGGTACCACGTGCTGGAGAGGGCGCTGCGGCCCGCCGACGGCCCGCTGCCCGAGCCACCCGCGGGCGTCCGGGTGCGGTCGTGTGCCGGTGAGGCGGACCGGGAGGCCGTGCACGCGCTGTACCAGGCGGCCTTCGCCGAGCACTTCGACTTCCAGCCGCGGACCTACCGGCAGTGGCTGAACGACATCGACGCCGACGGGCTCGACTGGTCGCTGGTGTGGATCGTCGCCACGGACGGACCGGGCGACGCCGGTTTCCTGATCGCGCGGGACGACCGGGAGGCCATGGGCTGGATCCGCAGCATCGGCGTCCTGGGCGAGGCCCGCGGGCGGGGCCTGGGCGGGCTGTTGCTCCGCCACGCGTTCGCGGCCTTCGCCGCGCGGGGACGGCGGACCGTGGGGCTCGGCGTGGACACCGCGAACGAGACCGGGGCACCCGAGCTGTACGCCCGCCACGGCATGACCGTCCACTTCGCCGTGGACACCTGGGAGATGGTCGCGGGCTGAGGGACGACGGGCGGGCGGGCCGGTGAACGCACAGGTGGCGGCCCGGCCCGCGCGGCCTCACATCCGGGATCTCAGCACGTCGACCTCGCAGCCCGGCGCGAAGGGGTCGAAGCCGTGCTCGGTCAGCCAGCGAACGATCAGCAGGCTCCGCAACGACCACCATGCGTGGATCACGTCGAGGTCGATGTCGGTGCCGTAGCCGGCGATGACGTCGTCGAGGTGTTCCTCGTGGCCGAGGGTGAAGGTGGCGAGGTCGTACAGGGCATCGCCCCGGCCCGCCTCGGACCAGTCGATGATGCCCGTGACCTCGTCACCGTCGACGAAGACGTGCGCGATCTGCAGGTCGCCGTGGGTGAACGCCGCAGTCCACGGCCGCAGCGCGGCCTGGGCGACCTGGCGGTTGCGGGTGACCAGGTCGGCGGGCAGGACGCCGTTCGTCACGAGCGACGCGCACTCGGCGTCGAGTTCCGCCGTCAGCGCGTCGATGCTCCGGCCGGCCTGTCCCCGCCGGGCCGGCAGCGGCGCGTCGTGCAGCTTCCGGATGGCGGCGCCCGCCGCGGCCCACGCCGCCGGCGACCCGGTCGACGGCCCGCCGAGGCGCCCGAGTGTCGTGCCCGGGAGTGCGGCGAGCGCCAGCACGGGCGGCCTGCGCCACAGGATCTCCGGGGTCGGGACCGGCGCCAGGGCCATCGCCTCGACCTCGGCGTCGATGCGCGCCTGGTCGGCGTCCACCTTCAGGAACACGTCACCCACGCGCAGCGTCGCGCGCTCGGAATGGGCGACGACGACTTCGACCTCATCCATGGACGACCAGTATCCCGGAGGTGATCGCCGACGTCACCGCCCTCCACTCAACCTGGCCCGGACTGGAGTTCGGACAGGCCCTCTATGGAAGTCCTGTGGAAATTCGGCTGCTTTCGGGTGGGCGAGATGGGAATCTTCTCTACGGTCCGATGAGTACCACAGGGGGAGGTATCACCACAGTGAACCGTATGAACACGTCTTTCGGGGTGCTGGTCGCCACCGGCATCGTCACCGCCGCCCAGCTCGGCCTGGCCACCGGGGCGTCGGCGCGGGCCGAGGCGCCGCAGAGCACGGGGTGCCCGGTCGACATCGTCTATCCGAGCCGTTTCTATGTGAACTCGAGCGGCTGGGTGACCAACGGCGGCCTGTACTTCGCGGTGAAGAACAAGAGCGCGACCACCAGCTTCAAGAAGGTCACGTTCACCGTCACGGACGTCAAGAACATCCGCTTCGGCAGTGCCACCGCCAAGGGCGGCAAGGTCACCCACAAGACGTCGAAGACGGTGTCGGTGTACACGACGACGCTGAAGAAGAAGGCCAGCCTCGGGGTGAAGGTGCAGACGCACCTGCTGAACACCAGCACCTACAAGGTGAAGTTCGCGCTGCACGGCACGGGGTGGAACTGCGCCGTGGACCAGGGCACCTGGGGCTCCTGATCCCGGCCGGACCGTACGCTGGGAGCCGTGGTCGACTGCGGCGAGGATGCGGGCGCGGCGGCCGCCCGGCTCACCGGGCGGCCGGTCTCTGCCGAGCGGACCCGGTCGGGCGGCCCGGCGGAGGTGCTGCTCGCGGACGGGCGTGCCGTCATGGTCAAGCGCGGCGACGGTCCCGGCGCGGCACGGGCGGAGGCGGCCGGGCTGCGCTGGCTGGCCGCCGCGGGGGCGGTCCCGGTCCCGGAGGTCCTGGGGCATGACGAGCGGTGGCTGGTGACCGAGCTGGTCCCGACGGGACAGCCGGACGCGGAGGCCGCGATCCGCTTCGGCGCGCAGCTGGCCGCCCTGCACGGTGCGGGCGCCCCGGCCTTCGGGGCGGCCCCGCCGGACGGCCCGCGCGACGCCTGGATCGGGCGCGCCCCGATGCGCAACGAGCCGGGCGCCGACTGGCCGCGCTGGTACGCGGAGCAGCGGGTGCTGCCGTACGTGCGCGCGGCGGTGGACCGGGGGACCCTGCGGCCCGGTGAGGCCGTGGTGGTCGAGCGGGTCTGCGAGCGGCTGCCGGAACTGGCGGGTCCGGCCGAGCCGCCCGCACGGCTGCACGGCGACCTGTGGAGCGGCAACGTCCTGTGGGGCGCCGACGGCAGGCTCCGGCTGATCGACCCAGCCGCGCACGGCGGGCACCGCGAGACCGACCTCGCGATGCTCCGCCTCTTCGGCTGCCCGTTCCTGGACCGGATCCTGACGGGCTACCAGGACGCGGCCCCGCTCGCCGACGGCTGGGCGGAGCGCGTCGGCATGCACCAGCTGTTCCCGCTTCTGGTGCATGCGGTGCTCTTCGGACGGAGCTACGCCGAACAGGCGTTGGCGACATCCCGGACGATCTCTGACATGTGACGCCGTCATGTGCCGGACGGGCATGTGAAATCGGCCACGTGCGGTGACGATTCGCCGCTGGTTCCCCGCTGGTTCCTTAACAAGCTCTTAATTAGGACTGAGATTACGCAGAGTAAGGAAACCAACCACGCGTTCGAATCGTATAAGTGCATGGAAGAACGAAACAGGGAGAGACCATGCAACCGTTCGCGCTCAACTACGCACGCCCCGCAGTGCAGTTGGACGTCACCACTCCGTACGCGTATGACTCCGGACTGCAGTTGAACGTTCTCCATGATGGCCGGATCGCAGCCACCGATCACGCAACGCTCAGAGCCCTGGGGACCACGACCTCCACCGCGGGCTCCAAGACGCACTTCGACGACTGAGCGCGGACCCCGACGATGACCGTGCTCATCCTGACCAGTGACGAGGACGTGACGGCGGACATGGTGGTCCTCCGGCTGCACGAGGCCGGAGTGCCCGTCGTCCGCCTCGATCCTGCCGATCTGACCAGTGGTGTGGCCCTGTCGGGCGAGTATGTGCAGGGCGCCAGTCGCGGACACCTGTCCGTGAACGGGCGGCTGGTGAGCGTGAACGGCCTGCGCTCCATCTGGGTGCGCAGGCCGGGAGCGGCGGCCTCCCGGGCCGCCCAGCCGTCCCCGTGGCTGACGGAGGAGTCCGCGCAGGCGCTGTACGGCATGCTGCGCGGCACCGACGCGCGCTGGATGAACCATCCGGACGCGTCCCTGCGGGCCCGCCACAAGCCGTGGCAGCTGCGGCTGGCGCAGCGCAGCGGGCTCGCCGTGCCCGCGACGCTGATCACCACCTTCCCGCAGGCGGCCCGGGAGTTCGCGGAGCGGTTCCCGGACCTGGTCGTCAAGCCGGTGTCGGGGGCGCATCCGCAGGAGCCCCCGCGGGCGGTGCCCACCAGCCGGGTGGCACCGGACACCGACTTCGCGGCGGTGGCGTTCGGGCCGACGCTGCTCCAGCGTCGGGTCGCCAAGCGGGCCGACATCCGGCTGACGGTGGTCGGCGAGCAGCTGCTGGCCGCCCGCAAACCGGTGCACCCGGACGCCCATCCCGACGACGTGGACGTCCGGTTCGCCCCGTCCGTCTCGCCCTGGGTGGCGGCGGAGGTACCGCCCCGGGTCGCCGAGGCCGTCCACACGTACATGAAGGACGCCGAGCTGGCCTACGGCGCCTTCGACTTCGCGGAGGACGCCGACGGCATCTGGTGGTTCCTGGAGTGCAACCAGTCGGGCCAGTTCGGGTTCGTCGAGATGGACACCGGACAGCCGATCGCCGGGGCCATCGCCGGGTGGCTGGCGCACGGCACGCAAGAATGCGGGTCGTACGCCGGCGGCGGGCGGAGCACGACGTCTTGACCGCCCGGTCGGCGGTGTGGAAGCGGGTACGGAGAAAGGAACGGGACATGCGCATCGGACTGCTGGGGACCGGGCCGTGGGCGCGGGCGGCCTACGCCCCCGCGCTGGCGGGACACGGTTCGCTGGACTTCGTCGGGGTGTGGGGCCGCCGCCCGGAGGCCGCGGCGGAGCTGGCCGAGGAGTACGGCGTCCGGGCGTTCGACACGGTGGACGCCCTGTTCGCCGAGGTCGACGCGGTGGCGGTGGCGCTGCCGCCGGCCGTCCAGGCGGAGCTGGCGGCGCGGGCGGCGGACGCCGGGCGGCATCTGCTCCTTGACAAGCCCCTGGCGATCGGCGTCGCCGAGGGCCGGGCGGTGGTGGAGGCGGCCGAGCGGGCCAAGGTCGCCTCGGTGGTGTTCTTCACCACCCGGTTCCAGCAGGAGCCGGAGGCGTGGATCGGCGAACAGGCCGCCGCGGCGGGCTGGTTCACGGCGCGGGCGCAGTGGCTGGGCTCGGTGTTCACCGGCGACAGTCCGTTCGCCGACTCGCCGTGGCGCCGGGAGAAGGGGGCGCTGTGGGACGTGGGCCCGCACGCCCTGTCCGTGCTGCTGCCGGTGCTGGGCGACGTACGGCGGGTGGCGGCCGCCGTGCACGGGCCCGCGGACACCGTCCATCTCGTGCTCGACCACACCGGCGGGGCGTCGAGCACGGTGACGCTGAGCCTCACCGCGCCCGAAGCGGCGGCCGGGGCCGATGTCGAGCTGCGGGGCGAGGCGGGGGTGACTCTCCTTCCGAGGAGTGCGGAAGGAGCCGTCCCCGCCCTGACCCGGGCCGCCGACGCCCTGCTGACGGCCGTACGCACGGGCCGGGCGCATCCCTGTGACGCCACGTTCGGGCTGCGGGTCACCGAGATCCTCACGGAAGCGGAGGCCCTCCTGGGCAAGGACATCGGCTAACCGCCGGCTACGCCTCGTCGGGCGGCGGGTCGAACGGCTCGTCGCTCCATCGGAACCAGGCCCGGTCCCCCTCGATGTGCAGCAGGAACTCGGGGACCGGGCCGTCCGGCGCGATCAGCGACAGCTGCCGGCGGATCTCGTCGTGGACCTCCTCCCAGGCCGTCCAGTCCTCGGCCTCGGCCAGCAGCAGCTCCCGGGCGAACAGGTCCCGGACCGCGGCGAAGCCGGGCCCGGGCGTGAAGCCGCCGGACAGCCAGGGGAAGTCGGCCTCGTCGATGACGATCTCGCCGACCGGCTCGCGCCCGCCGCGCACCTGCCAGACACCGCCCTCGAACCCCATGCCGACTCCCCCCCCGTGAGCGGTCGATCAACGTCCTCTCAGCATGTCACCCGGCACTGACAGCGGCCGACGCCCAGAAGTTCACCCGTTCCCGGGTGACGGGGTAGCCCGCCCTGGCGAAGTGCGCGGCCATCGGGAAGTTGTCCTGGTCGGTGGCGGCGCCGATGGCCTCGGCGCCGTGTTCGACGAGGAAGCGGGTGCACTCCACGAGCAGGTCGTAGGCGTAACCGTGGCCGCGCTGCCCGGGCAGGACGCCGATGAACCCGATGCACGGGCCCGACGGGTTGCGGACGGGGATGTGGATGCCGACCGGCTCCCCGTCGGGGGTGCGGGCGACCTGCCACCACTCGCGGGGCGAGGGGAACCAGTGAAAAATCTCCAGGTCCTCCTGGGCCGCCAGTTCCACTCCGCCCTTCTCGATGGCCCGGCGGGAGTGGGCGTCCAGGGTGGCGGAGTTGACGGCGCGCAGGACGTCGAGGAAGACCTCGTCGTCGGGTTCGGCGGTGAAGACGAGGCGGCCGGGTCGCTCGGGCAGACCGCACTCGGGTGTCCAGCGGTAGTTGTAGCGCTCGACGAGCAGTTCGAAGCCCGCCTTGCGGGCGGCGCCGAAGCGGATCTCGGCGGCCGTGCGCAGTGCGGGGTCGTCGCGCCAGCCGGCGGGCAGGTCGAGTTCCAGTTCGTCGACCTGCCAGGGTGCGGTGCGCAGCAGCTCGGCGCCGGCCTCCTCCTCGCCCTCGGCGACGTCGAACCAGTTGACCAGGAGCGGAGCGGTGTCTTCGGGCCGGGCCCACCAGGCGGCGCGGGCCACGACCCGGCCGTCGCGCAGGGCCACCCGCTTCCAGTCGGAGCGGTACTGGGTGTTCTGGTGCTTCTCGCGCAGGCGCAGCGGGTCGGGCAGGTCGTCGAAGAGGTGGGCGGTGCTGTCGTCGAGCGTACGGATGACCGGATCGGTCACGGATTCCTCCGGGATGCGTGCAGCGGGACGCGCTCCCGGGTCAGCTCAGACCAGTCACGCCCGGGAAACGGGGAGGGAGCGCGGGATGGGTGTGATGTACATCGCACTCGCCTCCTTCCATGGGGTCTCGGGCGTGCGCTCATACGTTAGGGGCCGGGCCCGGGCGCGTCCACGGGTTTTCGCACCCCCGGAATTCAAGATCGGGACGAGTCGGGCGTACGGGCACGGGCGTAGCTTAGGGATGTGACTTCGGTGCGCGGCTGGTCGCCGCGTGGCTACCGGGACGGTCGTGGCTGGTTGCAGGGTGCGCCGCCGCCACGCTGGGTCCGGGTGCTGCCCGTGGTGCTGCTCGGAGTGGTGGCCGCGGCGACGCTGCTCAGCCCCAACGGCCACGACTTCGGCTTCCTCCTCGGGGCCATCCCGCCGCTCGCCGTCCTGTCGTACGGCCCGCTGGCGACGGCCGTGCTCAGCTGCCTGGTCGTGGTCCTGCTGAACGTGCCCGCGACCCATCTGAACCACCCCGGCGACACCGACCTGCTCACGGTCACCTTCGTCGCGGTACTGAGCGTGTTCGTGTCCTATGTGCGCAGTCACCGGGACGCGCAGCTGCTCACCGAGCGGGCGGTGGGCGAGGCGGTGCAGCGGGCCGTGCTGCCGCCGCTGCCGGAGCGGGTCGGGGCGGTGGGGTGCGTGGGGCTGTACCGGGCCGCGCAGCACGGGACGCTGGTCGGCGGCGACTTCTTCGACGTGCGCGACGGGCCGTACGGGGTGCGGGCGGTGATGGGGGACGTACGGGGGCACGGGCTGGCCGCCGTCTCCACGGTGGTGTCGCTGCTCGGGGCCTTCCGGGAGGCGGTCCTCGACGAGCAGGACCTGGAGTCGGTGGCGGCGCGGATGGACCGCAGGCTGACGGTGGACTCGGCCGACGTACCGCACACGGAGCTGTTCGCCACGGTTCTGCTGCTGGAGTTCTCCGCCGATCTGCGGTCGGTGCGGGTCGTGGTCTGCGGTCATCCGGCGCCCGTGCTGCTGCGGGACGGCCGGACCCAGGAGCTGGCCGTCCCGCCGGGCGCACCGTTGGGAATCGGGCTGGTGGGGGTGGAGCAGGCCAAGGAGGTCACGGTCGAGCTGGGGCCGGGAGACCGGCTGTTCGTCGCCTCGGACGGGGTCTGGGAGGCACGTGACAAGGCAGGGAGCTTCTACCCGCTCGCGGAGCGGCTCGCCGGGTTCGCCGGCGCGGAGGCGGCCGCGCTCACCGAACTGGTGTGGGCCGACCTGACCCGCCACTTCGAGGTGCGGGACGACGCCACCATGCTCGTCCTGACGCCCGTCATCGTCTGAGGCGGAGGGGTCTCAGCCCACGTCCCACAGGAAGCGGTGGGTGTGGATGCCGAAGTACGGGAAGGGCTGGACCTCACGGACGCCCTCGATCGGCCGGACCACGTCGTTGACGAAGTCGAGCAGCTCCTTGGGGCCGGGGGTGACCACCTCGGCGAACAGGTCGAAGCCGCCCGAGGTGAACACGGAGTACACCACCTCGGGGTGGGCGGCGAGGGCGTCGGCGACGGCCCGCGGGTCGCCGTCCGCGGCGATGCCGAGCAGCGCCATCGCCTGGCCGCCCATGGCCATCGGGTCGGTGACGCCCACGACCTGCACGGCCCGGGAGTCCAGCAGGCGCTGCAGCCGCTGGCGGGCCGCGGAGGCGGACAGGCCCACCTTCGGTCCGAGGTCGGCGTACGCGATGCGGCCGTCGGTCTGTAGCTCGCGCAGGATGGCCCGGTCGATGTCGTCCACGGGTGTCCCGGCCCCCTTCCTCAGCCGGCCAGTTCGAGCAGGGCGGCCCCGAACACGGCGGTGTGGGTGTCGACGTCCTGCTCGGTGGTGTCGGGGCACATCAGCGCCATGTTGTGGAACGGGGTGAGGAGGATGCCCCGGTTGGCGAGGTAGAGGTGCAGGAAGTCCTCCAGCTCGGCGTCGGCGGCGGCCTCGGACTCGGTGCCGGTGCGCGGGGCCGGGGAGGCGAAGCGGTACTCGGTGCGGGCGCCGAGGCGGCTGACCGACCAGGGCAGGGCATGGGCCTCGACGGCCGCGCGGACGCCCGTCTCGAAGCGTTCGGAGAGCGCCGTCATACGGGCGAACGCCTCGTCGGTGAGCACGTGCTCCAGGGTGGCCCGGGTCGCGGCGACCGAGAGCGCGTTGCCGGCGAGGGTGCCGCCGACTCCGCCCATGTCGACCAGGTCCAGGTCGGCGCGGGCGAGCAGGCGTTCGGCGAGCTCGGCGGAGAGGCCGTAGGCACCGGCCGGGATGCCGCCGCCGATGGCCTTGCCGATGGTGAGCAGGTCGGGTTCCAGCTCCCAGGCCGCGGTGCAGCCGCCGGGTCCGGCGGAGAAGGTGTGCGTCTCGTCGTTGACGAGCAGCGTGCCGTACTGCCGGGTCAGGGCGCGTACGCCCGCCAGGTAGCCGGGCTCGGGCAGGACGATGCCGATGTTGGTGAGCGCGGGTTCCATGAGGACGGCCGCCACGTCGCCGTGGGCGAGCTCGCGCTCCAGCTGCTCCAGGTCGTTGAACTCGGCGACCCGGCTGGTCAGGGTGACGTCGCAGGGCGCGCCCACGTTGCCGGGGCGGGGTGCCCCCTTGCCGTCGGGTCCGACGACGATGAGGGACTCGTCGACGCTGCCGTGGTAGCTGTAGCTGTTGACCAGGATCTTCGGCCGGCCGGTGACGGCGCGGGCGAGCCGGATCGCCCAGCGGTTGGCGTCGGTCGCGGTCAGCGAGAAGCTCCAGCGGGCGAGCCCGAAGCGGCGGGTCAGCTCCGCGCCGACCCACTCCGCGTCCTCCGTCGGCAGCATCGCGGTGGCCCCGCCCAGCTCGGCGAACCTGCGGTGCACCGCCTCGGTCACGACGGCCGGCGAGTGGCCGGCCATCGCGCCGGTGTCGCCCAGGCAGAAGTCGATGTAGGTGTGCCCGTCGACGTCGGTGACCCGGGCGCCGCGCGCGGTCGCCAGATAGCGGGGGAAGGCGCCGGCGGTCTTGTTCATCCAGGTCATCGGGACCCGGCCGAAGAGGTGCTCGGCGCCGGCATATGCCGCTCGGGAGCGGGGATTGCGCCGCTCGGCCTCGGCGCTCTCCCGGGCCAGGAGGGTGTGCAGTCGGGTGCGGTCCATGGAGTACCCCTGGTCGGGAGCGGCGGCGACGGAACGACGGGAGCGTACGACCGATATCGACCGCATTTCAAGATGTGACGCTCGAATCAATTGCCAGGACGACGGATTCGAGTGCCACCTCCTCCCGAGTGCGACCAGGCTGCGACCAGGCTTGAAGCCCGGCAACCGGACGGGCGTTCCGTGTTCGAACATTCGCCCTGAAACGCCATGGTTCGCCACCCCTTCCGCCAGTTAGAAATATCTACCAGCATGCATATGCCGGGTTGGCGTGCGGACGCGGAGATTCCTCGGAGCAGTGCATGACGAACAGGATGTGGATGCAGGGTGTGGAGTGGCTCGCGGCGGCCTCGGCGGACCCGCGGGCGTGCAAGTGGGAGTGGGACCACGGAGAGGGCGTCACGCTGCTGGAGGCGGGCCGCTTCTGGGATGTGCTGAGCGTGCCCGACCAGCTCGGTCTGCTCACGCTGGACCTGCTGTGGCGGCCTTCGCTGCCGGTGCCGGGGCCGACTCTGGTGGACACCGCGGCGGGCCGGGTCGGCTTCTTCCTGCCGCCCGATCCGTCCGGCGGCTGGATCGGTTCCGGGCTGCGGTACGCGTGCAAGGGGACGTGGGTCGCCGTACCGCCGCCGTACCGGCCCGCGCGTTACCTCGAATGGCTGGTGCCGCCCGACGGCAGCGGTGGACTGCACGCGCCGGGCACGCTGGAGCTGGCGTTGCAGGAGGCCAACGGCACACTGGCGGTGCTGCGGCCGCTCAGCGCCGAGTAGCGGGGCCGGCGGGGTCAGCGGCGGGGCGCCAGGACCAGGACGGTGGCCCAGCGGCCGTCCGGGTCGGCCGGTACGGCACGGCCCTGGTCCCGCCACTCCCGGACGAGCTGGGCGTAGATCGGTTCACGGCAGCACAGCGCCCGGGGCTGCGGGGCGGGGCGCCAGGGCGTCAAGGAGGTTCCGTCCATGACGGGGCAACGCCGGGAACGCGCCGGTGGTACGCGCCGTCCGGCGTGCTCACCGGGTCGGGTGAGCGGGTCGCCCGATCGGGCCCGCCGGTCCGTCGTACAAGCACTCCGGCGGCCGGGCATTCCGGCGGCCCGCGGCCGACAGGCGCCGCCGGGGGCACGCTCGTATCCTGGGGAGCCAGGGTTCTGACGTCCGACCCCACCGCACGTTCCCTTCCACGTGCTTGGAGTCAGCCCATGTCGCACTCGTCCGCCAAGCCGCGCCGCGGGGCCGCGACGGTCCTCGCCCTGGGGATCCTGTCGGTGCCGCTCGCCGGAGGGACGGCCGGCGCCCTGCCCGCCGCCGTACCGGCCGCGTTCGCCGCGCCCTCCCCCACCCCGTCGCCGTCCGGCAGCGCGGCCGTGCGGGACATGACACCGGCGGTCGCCCGCCGGCTCGACGCGGCCGTGCAGCACGTCATGCGTGAGGCGGACGTGCCGGGTGTGACCGTCGGCGTGTGGACCCCCGGCCAGGCCGACTACGTTCGCTCGTTCGGGACCGCGAACAAGGCCACCGGTCAGCGCATGTCGTCCGACCTGTACACGCGGATCGGCAGCGAGACCAAGATGTTCACCGTGACGGCGGTGCTGCAACTGGTCGACCAGGGCAAGGTCGGTCTCGACGATCCGATCGGCAAGTACGTCGACGGGGTGCCGAACGGCGACCGGATCACCCTGCGGGAGCTGGCCGGGATGCGCAGCGGACTGTTCAACTACTCCGAGGACGACGGCTTCTTCAAGGCCCTGACCACGGACCCCCGACGCCACTTCACCCCGCAGGAGTTGCTCGCCTACTCCTTCAGGCACCCGGTGATGTTCCAGCCCGGGCAGAAGTTCTACTACTCCAACACCAACCTGATCCTGCTCGGCCTGCTCGTCGAGAAGGAGAGCGGGCAGGGGCTCGGCGACTACATCGGGCAGCACATCCTCGCTCCGGCGGGCATGCGCCACACCCTGTTCCCGACCGGGAACGAGTTCCCCACCCCGCACGCACAGGGCTACACCGACCAGACGGCGACCGGAAAGGTCGAGGAGACCGCCGGCTGGGACCCGTCCTGGGCCTGGGCGGCCGGCGCGATGATCTCCGACCTGGACGACCTGCACAGCTGGGCCCGCACGGCGGCCACGGGGGTCTTCCCCGACGGCAGCACCATGGTCAGCCCCGCCGTCCAGCGGCAGCGGCTGACGACCCCGCCGACCGGGATCACCGGCGCCGGATACGGCCTCGGCATCTTCGACGTCCAGGGCTGGATCGGGCACAACGGCTCACTGCCGGGCTACGAGGCCCTGACCGTCTATCTGCCGTCGACGCGGACGACCGTGGTCGTCCTGCTCAACACCGACATCAGCTACCGCGGAAACATCGAGCCCAGCACCCTCTTCGGCCAGGCGATCACCCGGATCATCTCCCCGGCCCATGTCTTCGACCTGCCCGCGCCGGCCGCCGCCACCCGGTGACTCCGCACGACACGCCGGACCTCAACTCACCCTCTGTGCACGGCATTTCAGACACTTGACACAGAAGCGAACAGTCACCGAGCGGATTCGAAGCGATGTAACGATTCACCGTGCGGGGCCGGTCAATGACGGTGTGTACTGTGCTGCGAGCGCCACATGGGAGGGCCCTGGGCTCCCCCCTGCCCACTGCTGCCCTACTCCCCTGGAAACCGATTCCATGATCGAATTACCGGAACTGGTGGCCGGTGGTCTCGCCGCCGGAACGCTCTCCGCGCTCGTCCTCGGCGGCGGCCTGCTGCGGTCGCGGCGCCAGAAGGCGCTGCTGCGGGCCGAGGTGGCGGAGTTACGGACCCGACTGGACGGTTCCGAGGGCGCGTTCGTCTCCGAGATCGAGCATCTCGCCGCCCGCCGGATGCCCGCGGCCGCGGCCCAGCTCGCCCATCCGCACCTCAAGGTGCCGGGTCCGGTGCGGCCGAACACGCCCGGGACTCCGACCGGGATCGCGATGGAGTACGTGCTGACCGCGCTGCGCGAGGAGCTGACCGCGCAGCGGGTGCGGATCGACGCGGCCGCGCAGGCCGGCCTGAGGGGCGCCACCCGGGAGATCCAGGCCGCCCTGTACCGGCTGCAGGACGCGTTGCGGGGACTCCAGCAGCGCTACGACGAGCCGGAGTTGGCGCAGACCCTGTTCGCGCTCGACCACGAGAACGAGCAGTCGCTGCGGCGGGCGCAGGTCGCGGCGGTGGTGTGCGGGGCCTGGGTGGGGCTGGCCCGCGAGGAGTCCCATGTGGTGGACGCGGTGACCGGTGGCCAGGCCCGGCTCGCGGGCTACCACCGGGTCAAGGTCCACAACCATCTGGAGCCGGGCACCGCCCTGGTGTCCCACGCGGTGGAGCCGGTCGCCATCATCGTCGCCGAACTCCTCGACAACGCGCTCAGGCACTCGGCGCCGGACACCGATGTCGTGGTCAACCTGGAGCACGTCCACCACGGGGTGTGCGTCACCGTCGACGACGCGGGCCTCGGCATGACCCAGGACGAACGGGCCCGCGCGCAGCGGCTGGTGGCGGGCAGCGACCCGATCCTGCTGACCGACCTCGGCGACCCGCCGCGCATGGGGCTGGCCGCGATCGGCCAGCTCACCCGCCAGTTCGACCTGGGCGTCGACGTCTCCTCGCCCTCGCCCTACGGCGGGGTGCGCGCGGTGCTGCGGGTGGACACCCACCTGCTCGGCCGGATCGACCCGGAGGAACGGCCGCCGTCGGTCAGCGCACCCCGTTCGACCCGGGAGCGCCCGGAGCGTGCGGCCCGCCGGGAACCGGTGCGCGAGCCGGCCGTGCCGACGACGACGCCGGCCGAGCCCGCGGCGCCGGCCGCACCCCTCGTACCGGCGCCCGCGCCCCTCGTACCCGCGCCCGCACCTGTCGTACCGGCGCCCGAGCCCGTCGCGTCCGCCCACGAGGCCGAGCACGAACGCGCTGTCGGCCACCAGGAGCCGGGTGACCTGGGCGGTCTGCCGAGGCGACGGCGGCGTAGCCGTACCCCGGCCGCCGGCGCACCCCAGCAGCAGCCCGCCGCGCGACGGCCCGAGGAGGCGGCCGCCGCGCTCGCGGCGCTCCAGTACGGCACCGCGGCGGCGCGGACCCCCAAGCGGGCGAGCGCGCCCGAATCCCAGCGGACCGAAGACGAAGGAGGAGCGACCGGATGACCAGCCGCGACGCGGGCGAGACGGCATGGGTGCTGGAGCCCGTCCTGCAGGTACCGCATGTACTGGCCGCCGTCCTGCTCACCCGGGACGGCCTCGCGACCGGTTACACGGACGCCCTCTCCCGGGCGACCGCCGAGCGGGTGGCCGCGATCACCAGCACCGTGCAGGGCGCCTGCCGGGCCGCGGCCGCCGCGTTCGCGGACCGGGACCGGGCCGAGGTGCGGCAGGTGGTCATCGAGTCGGACCACGGGTACGTGCTGATCGTGCCGACCGACCACGGCACCTGTGTGGCGGCCTACGGCGACCCGGAGGTGCGCCTGGACCTGCTGGCGCACCGGGTGCACTCGCAGGTGGCCC
This sequence comes from Streptomyces sp. NPDC090088, assembly GCF_044747345.1. NCBI lineage: Bacteria > Bacillati > Actinomycetota > Actinomycetes > Kitasatosporales > Streptomycetaceae > Streptomyces > Streptomyces sp. NPDC090088. The sequence goes on from NZ_JBIVDZ010000013.1 coordinate 37,237, forward strand.
GGCTGGGCGAGAAGGCGATGGCGGCATCGCCCAGAGGCTCCGACGGCGGCGCGCCGGCATGACCGGCCGCCGTGGCGGCCGTCCCCTGGTCCCCGCGTATCTGTCGACCGGCGGGCTGGCCCGGCCCAGCCGTCCGTATCTGGAACGGCTGACGGTGCTCAGCCGCGACGGCACCCCGCTGCCCGCCGGTCTGCCCGCCGCCGAACTGGCCCTGCTGGAGCTGCTGTCCGGCGGCGCGCTGACGGTGGTGGAGGCGGCGGCGCTGCTGCGGCTGCCGGTCTCCGCCGTCCGGGTGCTGGCCGCCGACCTCGTGGACCGGGACCTGGTCCGGGCCCGCGCGCCGATCCCGCCCGCCGAACGGTTCGACCCCGACCTGCTGAAGAGAGTGGCCGATGGCCTCCGCGCCCTCAAGCACCGGTGAGCTGCCCCGCGCGGGCGGCTCCCATCTCCCCGAATCCGCCCGGGACCTGGTGAAGATCCTGGTCACGGGAGCGTTCGGGGTGGGCAAGACGACCCTGATCGACTCGGTGTCGGAGATCCGCCCGCTGCACACCGAGGAGCACCTCACCGAGGCCTCCGTCCATGTCGACGACCTCGACGGGGTACGGGAGAAGGAGACGACGACCGTCGCGATCGACTTCGGGCGGATCAGCCTGGCCGGCGGGATCGTGCTGTACCTGTTCGGGACGCCGGGGCAGGACCGGTTCCGGACGCTGTGGGACGACATCTCCTACGGCGCGCTCGGCGCCCTGGTCCTGGTCGACAGCCGCCGGATCGACGCCTCGTTCGACGTGCTGGGCCTGGTGGAGGAGTCGGGGCTGCCGTACGCGGTCGCCTTCAACACGTTCCCCGACTCGCCGGACCACTACACCGGCGAGCAGCTGCGGGCCGCCCTGGACCTGGAGCCGGGCACCCCGCTGGTGACCTGCGACGCCCGGGACGCGCACTCCTCGGTCGACGCGCTGCTCGCCCTCGTACAGCATCTGATCGACGACCGGCCGACGGAGGCCACATGACCGCGCAGCAGTCCTTCACCGTGTCCGGTCCGGTACGGCTGTGGGAGGACGGCTTCGCCCGGAACCCGCACGGCTACTACGCGGCGCTGCGCGCCCAGGGCCCGGTCGGCTGGGCGGAGCTGGCGCCGGGCACGCCCGCGTACGTGGTGACCGAACGGCGGGCCGCCCTCGATGTACTGCGGGACGTGCGGACCTTCTCGCACGACCCGCGGGACTGGGAGGCGACCGTCCCGGAGGACTCCCCGCTGCTCGGCATGATGCGCTGGCGGCCCAACGCCCTGTTCTCCGACTCCGACGCGCACCTGCGCTACCGGGCCGCGCTCATCGACGTGTTCGACCTGATCGAGCCGCACGATCTGCGCTCGCTGGTGCACCGCGCGGTGCGGCTGCTGGTGGACCGGTTCGCGCCCCGGGGCGAGGCGGATCTCGTCGTCGATTTCGCCCGCCCGCTGATGGCGCTGGTGTTCAACAACCTGTTCGGGCTGCCGGACAGCCAGGGCGACCGGCTGAACGCGGGCGTCCACAAGATGATGGAGGGCGGCGCGCAGGCCGCCGAGGGCGAGGCGGAGTTCGCCGACTACGTGCTGCGGCTGATCGCCGCCAAGGTCGAGGAGCGCGGCGAGGACCTGCCGAGCATGCTCCTGGACCACCCCGCCCGGCTCACCCCGGAGGAGGTCACCTGGCAGGTGTTCCTCACTCTCGGCGCGGGCTACGAGCCGACCACGAACCTGGTGTCCAACGCGCTCTCCCGGATCCTCGGCAACCCGCTCTACTACTCCACGCTCACCAGCGGGGCCCGCCCGGTCATGGACGCGGTGGTGGAGGTCCTGCACCACGAGACCCCGCTGTCCAACTACGGCATCTACTACGCCCGCAGACCCCTCTCCTTCCACGGGGCGTGGGTGCGGCCCGCGATCCCGGTGGTCGTCTCCTTCGGTGCCATGGGGCTGTTCGCCGAGCGGGAGATCACCGACGGGCGGCGGACCGGGGACGCCTCGCACCTGTCCTGGGGGGCGGGACCGCACGCCTGCCCGGTCCGGCACCACGCGCTGCTCATCGCGACCGAGGCGATCGAACGGCTCACCCTGTGGCTGCCCGACCTCGACCCCGTCCTGCCCCGCGAACGGCTCAGCTGGCGGCCCGGCCCATTCCACCGCTCGCTGACGTCGCTTCCCGTCCGGTTCAGCCCCCGCTCCCCCGATCAGCCTGGAGAGACGTCGTGACCGTCACCGACCGCATCGCTCTCGACCCGTTCGGCTCCGACATCCCGGCCGAGAGCGCACGGTTGCGCGCCCTCGGCCCCGTCGTGCCCGTCGAGCTGCCCGGCGGCATCCCCGCCTGGGCGCCCACCGGCTACGACGTCCTCAAGGAACTCATCCTCGATCCCGAGGTCAGCAAGGACCCGCGCCGGCACTGGCGGCTGTGGCCGGAGATCGGCGAGCACCCCTCCTGGGGCTGGATCCTGGGCTGGGTCGGCGTGATCAACATGCTGTCCACCTACGGCCCGGACCACACCCGGCTGCGCAGGCTGGTGGCGCCGAGCTTCACCCACCGCCGTACCGAGGCGATGCTGCCGCGGGTCGCGGCGATCACCGCGGAGCTGCTGGACGGCGTCGCGGCGGCCGGCGCCGACGGCGCGGTGGTGGACCTGCGGGCCGAGCTGGCGCATCCGCTGCCGATGCGGATGATCTGCGAACTCTTCGGTGTCCCGGACGAGTTGCGGGACGCCACCGGTGAGCTGATCGCGGCCATCATGGACACCTCCGACCCGAGCCCGGAGCACGCCGCGTTCGTGCAGGAGCGGATCGGCACGGTCCTCGGCGCGCTCATCGCGCACAAGACCGAGCACCCCGGCGACGACATGACCACCGAGCTCATCCGGGTCCGCGACGAGGACGGCGACCGACTCGGCGACGAGGAGCTGCTCTACACCCTGCTGCTGGTCATCGGCGCCGGCTTCGAGACCACGGTCAACCTGATCGGCAACGCGGTGGTGGCGCTGCTGACGCATCCGGTGCAGCTGGCGGCGGTGCGCTCCGGGACGGTCGGCTGGGACGCGGTGATCGACGAGACGCTGCGGGTGCACCCGTCGATCGCCTCGCTGCCGCTGCGGTTCGCGGTGAGCGACCTGAAGGTCGGGGGCGTCACCATCCCGGCCGGGGACGCGATCATCACGACGTACGCGGCGGCGGGCGTGGATCCGGAGCGCTACGGCCCCGACGCGGCCGTGTTCGACGCGGCGCGCGGCGCCGACGACCATCTCTCGTTCGGGATCGGGGTGCACCGCTGCATCGGCGCGCCGCTGGCCCGGGCGGAGGCGCTGGCCGCGCTGCCCGCGCTGTTCGACCGCTTCCCGGGGCTGCGGCTGGCGGTCGGGGAGCGGGAACTGCGCCAGGTGCCCTCGTTCATCGCGTTCGGCTGGCAGGAGATCCCGGTACGGCTCGGCGGGTGAGGCGCTGACCGCGGGGGCGTCGACCGGTCCCCCGTTCCGGTCGTGCCCCCGCGTACCGTGAACCTACGTGCGGATCCGGCCGTTGGGTATCGCGCCGATGCCCGTTCGGGCACGCCGAGGGCTCACCGGTGCACAGGTGAGTCCGGTTGACCCGGATTCGCCCGGTGCAGAACGGGTGCGGTGAGGTCGCCGAGGACGAGATGGGCGAGGACGACCTCGTACAGATCGGTGCCGGCCGCCAGCAGCTGGCGTTCCAGGACGGGTTCGGCGCCCCGGACGTGTTCGCGGACGGTCTGGGCGTGCATGCCCAGGTCCTGGGCGGCGCGTTCGGCGTTGCCGCCCGCCGCGATCCAGGCGCGCAGGGTACCGCGCAGGTCCCGGCCGTCCTGGGTCAGGCGGTCCAGGAGGTCCTGCGCCCAGGCGTGCAGCGCGGGCGAGGCCAGCAGGTCGGCCAGCAGGACGCCGGAGGCCCGGGGCGCCGCCCGGACGAGGTCCTCCGTGCGGGCCGCCTGGGTGTTGAGGGCCAGATGGGCGGCGGCCCGCACGGTGAGGTCGGAGAAGTCGGCACCGAGCAGCGCCTCGACGCGGTCCATGCGGGCGCGCACGGTGTTGCGGCTGACACCGAGGACCTTGGCCGCGTTGACGGCGGTGGCCTCCAGTCCGAGGCGGGTGGTGGCGAGGAGTTCGGCACGGGTGTGGTGGGGCAGGACGTCGAGCGGTCCCAGCACGGCGGTGGACCAGGCGTGCAGCGCGGCGGGGTCCATCAGCCGTTCCGGGTGGGTGCGTTCGGCGTAGACGGCGGACTGGTCGGGGCGGAAGTGGGCGACGGCGAGGGCGCTGACGGCCTGGCCGTAGGCGGTGGCGGTACGGCCGAGGCTCTGCCGGACGCTGCCGCCGAGGAAGATGCCGGGGCGGCCGTCGACGAGCGTGCGCAGCCACTCCCCCGCCGTGGGCGAGGGACTGACGACGATCACGTGGCTGTCGATCGCGGGGCAGCGGACGACCAGGGCCTGGCCGCGGGTGATGTCGAGGCAGTCCTCGGCCAGTCCGTCGCGTTCGGCCGGGTGCGTCTCGACGACGTACACACTGGCGCTGTCGGTGTCCAGGAGGCCGGGCCACAGGCCGGCGGCGACCCGGCGGGCGGCGACCGTGTCCTCCACCATCAGCAGTTGCAGGATGGCGAGGCGCAGGTCGGCGGTGGCCCGCCGGAGCCGGCGGCCGGCCGTCGTCCGTTCGCGTTCCCCGAGGAGGAGTTCGACCACCCCGGCGGCGTGGGTGACGATCTCGGCGGCGCGCCGGTCGAAGGGGGTGGTGCGGGCCACGGCGAGCAGTCCGGCGGCCGTCGAACGCGGGTCGGGGCCGCGGACGGCCACCAGGCGCAGGTGCCGGTCGCCGTCCTGGACGGCGGCGGAGGAGATCCGCCCGGCGACCACGTCGGCCACGAGCCCCTCGTCGAGGGGGATCCGCTCCCCGGCCAGCAGCGTGCCGTCGGCGGCCTGGAGGCAGACGGTCGCCGGCACGGCCCCGGCGAGCCAGTCCACGACCCGGCGCGGATCGCGGGCGCCGGGGCGCAGATGGTCGAGCAGCTGCGCGGCCCAGCCGTCGCCGTCGGGGTGTCGGGGGTGCGGGCCCCCGCCGGCTCGGCCTGCCATCTCGCCCTGCTCCTCGTCCATCGCGTTGACCTCGGCCTATGGACGTTACCCGATGAAGTCGCCCCGGTCGCGGCCGCCGCCCGCCGCGCGCCGGGTACGACTCCGCCGGCGGCCCACGGGGGACGGGTCGCCGGCGGAGAGGGCCACGCCCGGGGCGGGGGGAGGCCCCGGGTGGCTCGATGGTCGGGTGCCCGGTAACCGGCGGGGTATGCACACGGATTTCGGGCCGCCGGGGAGTGACGTCGGCTGCGGGTTGGTGGGGGTCGTTCGCGCAGTTCCCCGCGCCCCTTTCAGGGGCGTCCACTCGGCGCCCCTTCAGGGGCGCGGGGAACTGCGCGACAAGCCCCCACCGGCCCGCAGCCGACGTCTCCGGCCGGCCCCCGGTGCGTGGCGCGGGGGCCGCGCGGGCCGCTTCCCGCTCGTACGGCATAAGCTCGGCGAATGGCGAAGTACTTCGACGTTCACCCCGACAACCCCCAGCCCCGCAGCGTCTCGCAGATCGCCGACGCGGTGCGCTCGGGCTCGCTCATCGCATACCCGACCGACTCGTGCTACGCGCTCGGCTGCCAGCTGGGCAGCCGGGACGGCATCGACCGGATCCGCTCGATCCGGCATCTGGACGACCGGCACCACTTCACGCTGATGTGCCGTGACTTCGCCCAGCTCGGCCAGTTCGTGCGGGTGGACAACGACGTGTTCCGGGCGGTGAAGGCGTCGACCCCCGGCAGCTACACCTTCATCCTCCCGGCGACCCGGGAGGTCCCGCGCAAGCTGCTGCACCCGAAGAAGAAGACCGTCGGTGTGCGCATCCCCGACCATGTGGTCACCCAGGCGCTGCTCGCGGAGCTGGGCGAGCCGCTGCTGTCCAGCACCCTGCTGCTGCCGGACGAGGAGGAGCCGCTGACCCAGGGCTGGGAGATCAAGGACCGGCTCGACCACCAGGTGGACGCGGTGGTCGACTCCGGGGAGTGCGGCACCGAGCCGACGACGGTCATCGACTTCTCCGGCGGGGAGGCGGAGATCGTGCGCCGGGGCGCGGGAGACACCGCGCGCTTCGAGTGACCGCTTCCGCCCCCGGAGCGGTTCTCCCGCCTCCGCGTGCCACGATGATCAGGACATGCCGCGCCGGGTGTCCCGCACTCCGACGCCGACTCCGCAGAGAGGCACTTGCGCCATGACCGCCGTACAGGGAACCGATGTGGACATCACCACCGCGGACGGTGTCGCCGACGCCTACCTGGTCCACCCCGCCGACGGGCTCCCGCACCCGGGAGTGCTGTTCTACCAGGACGCCTTCGGCATCCGCCCGCACCTGAAGGCGATGGCGGACCGGCTGGCCGGCGAGGGCTACACCGTGCTGGTCCCGAACGTCTTCTACCGCCACGGCCGCACCCCGGTCGGGGAGCTGCCGGAGTTCATCGACCCCTCCGCGGACCCGACGATCTGGCAGCGGATCATGCCGGTGATGATGTCGCTGACCCCGGAGCTGAGCGACCGGGACTCGGCCGCCTACCTGGACTGGCTGGCCGCGAGCCCGCTGGTGGCCGACGGGCCCGTCGCGATCACCGGTTACTGCATGGGCGCCCGGCTCGCGATGCGGACCGCGGCCGCGTTCCCGGACCGGGTCGCGGCGGCGGGCGGCTTCCACGGCGGCCGGATGGTCATCGACGGCGCGGACAGCCCGCACCTGCTGGCCGACCGGGTCACCGCCGAGCTGTACTTCGGCTTCGCCGACCAGGACCAGTCGATGACCGAGGAGCAGATCCACACCTTCCAGGAGGCGCTCGACGCAGCCGGGGTCCGCAACACCGTCGAGATCTACCGGGGCGCGGAGCACGGCTACACCCAGGCCGACACCCCGTCGTACTCCGCCGAGGCCGCCGAGCGGCACTGGGACGCGCTGCTCGGCCTGCTGAAGCGCACGTTCTGACCCGACCGCGTCCGCGTCACGGGGCCTCCGCCGACCGGCGGGGGCCCCGATCTCGTCCCGCACATTGACATGCACCCGCCCCACCGGCACGCTGAGAGCGCTCTCAGAATTGGTCCGGACCAATGTCCGCGCCAACCCCGACCCCACACGGAGGTGGAGAGTGCGCACAGGACTCGCACGCCGGACGCTGCCCCTGGCGGCCACGGCGGCGCTGCTCGGCGGGGCGCTCACCCTGGGCACCCCGCACTCGGCCGACGCGGCGGTACCGGACACGATCCCGCTGAAGATCACCAACAACTCCGGCCGCGGCGACCAGGTGTACGTCTACGACCTCGGCACCCAGCTCTCCTCCGGGAAGCAGGGCTACGCCGACGCCAACGGCACCTTCCACGCCTGGCCGGCCGGCGGCAACCCGCCGACCCCGGCGCCGGACGCCTCGATCACCGGCCCGGCGGCGGGCCAGTCGAAGACGATCCGCATCCCGAAGTTCTCCGGCCGGATCTACTTCTCCTACGGCCAGAAGCTCGACTTCAGGCTGACCACCGGCGGCCTGGTGCAGCCCGCGGTGCAGAACCCGACCGACCCCAACCGCGACATCCTCTTCAACTGGTCCGAATACACGCTCAACGACTCGGGCCTGTGGATCAACAGCACCCAGGTGGACATGTTCTCGGTGCCGTACGCGGTCGGGGTGCAGCGCGCCGACGGCAGCACGGCAAGCACCGGGCACCTCAAGTCGGGCGGCTACAACGGGTTCTTCAGCGCCCTGCGCGGACAGTCCGGCGGCTGGGCGAACCTGATCCAGACCAGGTCCGACGGCACGGTGCTGCGCGCGCTCTCCCCGCTGTACGGCGTGGAGACCGGGGCGCTCCCGTCCACCGTCATGGACGACTACGTCAACCGGGTCTGGGCGAAGTACGCGTCGTCGACCCTGACCGTCACCCCGTTCGCGGACCAGCCGAACACCAAGTACTACGGCCGGGTCTCGGGCAACGTCATGAACTTCACCAACTCCTCCGGTGCGGTGGTGACGAGCTTCCAGAAACCGGACGCCGGCAGCGTCTTCGGCTGCCACAACCTGCTCGACGCGCCCAACGACCAGGTCCGCGGCCCGATCTCCCGCACGCTGTGCGCGGGGTTCAACCGCTCGACCCTGCTGACGAGCGCGAACCAGCCGGACACCAACCCTGCGGACTTCTACCTCGACTCGGTCACCAACCACTACGCGCGGAAGATCCACGCGCAGATGGCGGACGGCAAGGCGTACGCCTTCGCCTTCGACGACGTCGGCAACCAGGAGTCCCTGGTCAACGACGGCAGTCCGCAGCAGGCGTACCTGACCCTGGACCCACTGAGCTGACACGGCCGAGCGGCCCGTGACCGGAATCCGGTCACGGGCCGCTCAACTGCCCTGTGTGTCAGCCGGTCGTGACGGCGGTGTCGTCGACGACGAAGCTGGTCTGCAGCGAGGAGTCCTCGACACCGCTGAACTTCAGGGTGACGGTGGAGCCCGCGTAGGACCCGAGGCTGAAGGACTTCTGCACGTAGCCGGAGGCCGCGTTGAGGTTGGAGTACGTGGCCAGGGTGGTCGAACCGGCGGTGACCGTCAGCTTGTCGTACTGGGTGCTGGTGGTGGTCTCGCTGGTGTCGATGTGCAGGTAGAAGGTGAACGTGGTGTTGGTGCAGCCGCTCGGGATCGTCACCGACTGGGACAGCGTGTCGGTGTGGGTCGATCCGTAGCCGTCGAGCCAGGCGTAGTAGGAACCGCCGTGCGCCGACTCACTGCTGGAGTTGGTGATCACTCCGCTGGTCGCCGTCCAGGTGGTGTTGCCCGACTCGAAGCCGTTGTTGCCCAGCAGCTGCGAGGAGGTGCAGGTGCCGCCGCCTCCGCTGGAACTGACGGTCCAGGTGAAGGAGGCCGTGCCGGTGGCGCCGGTGGAGTCGGTCACCGTGACGGTCGTGCTGTAGGTGCCCGCCGTCGTGGGTGTGCCGGTGATGGCGCCGGTCGAGCTGCTGATCGACAGGCCGGTGGGCAGGCCGGTCGCCGCGTAGGTCAGCGAGCCGCTGTTGGTGCTGCTCGCCGAGACCTGCAGGCTCACCGCGGTGCCCACGGTCGAGGACTGGCTGCCCGGGTTGGTCACCGTGACACCCGAGGTGGGCACGGTGATGTGGCTGCCCACGTTGATGCCGGCGAACGCGTTGCCGACCCCGGCGTACTGGGTGGAGCTGGAGCCGTACAGCGCGGAGGCCGCGTTGAGGGCCGCGGTGCGGGCGGCGGCGTAGTTGGTGCTGGACGTCATGTACGTCGTCAGCGCCTTGTACCAGATCTGCAGGGCCGCGGCCCGGCCGATGCCCGCCACGGCGACGCCGTCGGAGGTGGGGCTGTTGTAGGTGACGCCGTTGATGGTCTTGCTGCCGCTGCCCTCGGACAGCAGGTAGAACATGTGGTTCGCGGGGCCCGACGAGTAGTGCACGTCGAGGTTGCCGACGCCGGAGTACCAGCTGTCGGCCGACGAACCGTCCTTGTCCGGCTCGTCCATGTACCGCAGCGGCGTGCCGTCGCCGTTGATGTCGATCTTCTCGCCGATGAGGTAGTCACCGACGTCGGTCGAGTTGGCCGCGTAGAACTCCACGCCCGTGCCGAAGATGTCGGAGGTCGCCTCGTTCAGCCCGCCCGACTCACCGGTGTAGTTGAGACCGGCCGTGTTCGAGGTGACACCGTGGCTCATCTCGTGGCCGGCCACGTCCAGCGAGGTCAGCGCGTGGGTGCCGCCGGAGCCGTCGCCGTAGGTCATGCAGAAGCAGTCGTCGTCCCAGAAGGCGTTGACGTAGCTGCTGCTGTAGTGGACCCGGGAGTAGGCCGCGACACCGTCGTTCTTGATGCCGCTGCGGCCGAAGGTGTTCTTGTAGAAGTCCCACGTCATCTGGGCGCCGTAGGCGGCGTCGGCGCCGGCGGTCTGGGTGTTGGAGCCGGAGCCGGTGCCCCAGACGTCGTCGGAGTCGGTCATCAGGGTGCCGGTGCCCGACGTGGCGTTGTTGAGGTTGTACGTCTTGTGGCCGCCGCGCGTGGTGTCGTACAGCTGGTACGTCGACCCCGACAGCGTCGTGTTGAGGGTCACCGTGCCGCTGTACTGGGTGTTGCCGGTGCCGGTCTGGACGGCCTGGTAGCGGTACAGCTCCTTGCCGGTGGTGGCGTCCGTGACGACGTGCAGCTTGCTGGGCGTGCCGTCGTCCTGGAAGCCGCCGATCACGGTCTCCCAGGCCAGCTTCGGAGTGCCGTTGCCGGCCCAGATCACCTTGCGGGCGCTGTCGGCGGCGGGCTTCCGCGCGTCGAGGGCCTTGGCGGTCTTCAGCGCCTTGGTCTCGGCGGCGGACTTGGCGACGGTCGCGGTGGTGGAGGCGACCTTGATGGTGTGCTTGTTGTTGAAGGTGGTGCTGACCGTGCCGGCCGCGAGGGAGGCGGGCGGGGTGTGCACGATCAGGTCGCCGCCGAGGACGGGCAGTCCGGCGTACGTCCGCTCGTAACGGGTGTGCAGGGTGCCGTCGTTGTCCTTCACGACGTCCTTGACGACCAGCTTCTCCTTGGCACCCAGGCCGATCGTGCGGGCCGTCGTGCCGGTCTTCTGCTGGGCGCTCTTGATCAGCGCGGTGTGCTGCGCGGGACTGAGCTTGGCCTCCAGGCCGCCCGTACGCACGGGGCTGGGGTGGGGGGCGGCGGGCTGGGCGTTCGCCGGGACCGACTGGATGCCGACGGCGAGGAAGGCCGCGGTGGAGACCAGGGCGGCCCCTACCGTCGCGCGTCTGTGGGGAAGACGTCTCACTCGTACTCCTCCTGCTGCGGCCGCCGGGTCGCGGCCGGTGACAGACCGGGCAGACGGGTGTGCTGTCCGGGACGAGCTGAGCTGTGCGGGAACCGGGATCAGGGATCGTGGAACGGGCAACGCGGTGCGCGATCCGGGATCCGTGGACACGCCGTGGAGAGATGGAGAAAGCGTGTGCTGAGCGAGGATTCCAGTTTTGACCCGCACATGTCAGCCACGTCGAGGTCAATCGAGGGTTTTCCCTATGCACCGTGGGGCTGCCGGGACGGGCCGCGACCCGGGTGGCGGCTCAGCGGGTCGGCGTACGCACCATGAACACGTCCACCGCGCCCTCGGTCTCGACCATGAATCCGTGCCGCTCGTACAGCCGCCGGGCCGCACTGCCCCGCAGGACGTTCAGCCGGACGACGACACCCTCACGATCACACCGCTCCAGCAGCTCACGCAGCACGGCCGAACCCACGCCCGCGCCCTGAACCGCCGGTGCCAGATAGAAGTGTTCCAGCCAGTGGGCGTCCCCGGCCGGGCGCAGCGCCACACAGCCCGCGAAGCCGCCGCCCACCTCGATCACCCAGGTGTACGCCGCGTCGAACCCGTCCCGCAGCCGCTGCCGGACCCTCCGGGGGTCGTACCGCCCCAGCCGCTCCAGATCGGCCCGCAACACGACGGCCCGCAGCTCGGCCACCGCCTCGACATCCGCCACCGACGCCGGCCGCATCTCCCAGTCCCCCACGAACGCCAGACTATCCCGGGGCCGGTGGGTCCACTGGAGCCGGTGGGACCGTTCGGCGAGTGAGGCGGGGCGGGTCCGGCGAGTGAGGCGGGGCTGATCCGGCGGGTGAGGCGGGGCGGATCCGGCAGGTGCGGCGGGGCCGGTCCAGCAGGTGCGGCGGGGCCGGTCCAGCTCGCAACAGGCGCACGGTGGCGGCAAGTTCGGGGCCGACCGACGAGCACGCCGACGAGACGCCGGAGAGGTGGGGCACCCCGCACCGCCCCGGACACCGCGCACCCCGCACCCGCGCCCCTCCTCCCCACCCCCCACCTCCCCGGAGAACATCACGCGATCTCCCGGCCAGCCCTGCCGAGCCACCCCACCTCGCCCCATTTATCCTGATTCGCGTCCGAGGTCTGCCTTCGTGCCCGATCCGGACATCGGCAGCTCCCACCCCCACGGAAAGGGCTCACCCATGCGGGTCTTCATCGTCGGCACAGGCAACATGGCGGGCGGTATCGCCACCCGGGCCCTGGCGGGCGGGCACGCGGTCCGGCTGGTCGGTACCGATCCGGCGAAGGCCACCGCGCTGGCCGACGCCCTGGTCGAGCGGGTGGCCGGGGCCGATGTGGCCCCGGCCGTGCCGGACGCGGTCGGGGCGGCGGACGTGGTGGTGCTGGCGGTGCCGTTCGACGCGGCGAAGCAGGTCGTGGCCGAGTACGGGGACCAGCTCGCCGGGAAGACGGTCGTCGACATCACCAACCCGGTGGACTTCGCCACCTTGGACTCGCTGACGGTGCCCGCGGACAGTTCCGGCGCGCAGCAGATCGCGGAGGCCGCCGCGCCGGGCACCCGGGTGGTGAAGGCCTTCAACACCACGTTCGCGGGCCCGCTGGTCGCGGGTGAGGTCGGCGGGCTGCCGCTGGACGTGTTCATCGCCGGGGACGACGCGGCGGCCCGCGACCAGGTGGCCGAGCTGGCCGCGTCCGGCGGCCTCAACCCGGTGATCGTGGGCGGACTGCGCCACGCCCGCGAGCTGGAGGGCATCCAGCTGCTGCACATGGCCCTGCAGTCGCGGCCCGAGGGGCACGGCTGGATGAGCGCGCTCAAGATCGTCGCCCCCTGAACCTCCCCCTGGTGCCCGAGAGACGGCTGAAGTCCTGGTGAACCCTGCGGCGCACGCCCCCGGTGCGTAGTACTTTCCTCACAACAGCCGTGACTCTGGGGGGAGTTGCATATGCACGGCACGATCAACGGGTTCCACTACGGCGCCGTGACTCCGGTGGCCGCGTATCTGATGGCCTGTCTGGGCGGCGCACTGGGGCTGCGCTGCATCGTCCGGTCGCTGTACCACAACGGGCAGTCGTGGAAGCCCGGCTGGCTCGCGCTGGGGGCGGCGGCCATCGGCTGCGGCATCTGGACCATGCACTTCATCGCGATGATCGGCTTCCACGTCCAGGAGACCACGATCCGCTACGACGTGGCCCTCACCCTGCTCAGTCTGGCGGTGGCGATCCTGGTGGTCGGCATCGGCGTCTTCGCGGTCGGCTACCGGGGCGCGACCTCCGGGACGCTCTGGACGGCGGGCGTCATCACGGGTCTGGGTGTAGCGGCCATGCACTACCTGGGCATGGCGGCGCTCCGCCTTGACGGAACGATTCACTACGCCCCGGTGACGGTCGCCCTCTCGGTGGTGATCGCGATCGCGGCGGCCACGGCCGCGCTCTGGGCGGCCGTCTCGATCAGGGGATTCACGGCGAGCCTGGGCGCCAGCCTGGTGATGGGTCTGGCGGTCTCCGGCATGCACTACACGGCCATGGCGGCCGTGAGCGTCGAGGTGCACCCGGCCTCCGCCACCTCCTGGTCGAGCGCGTCACCGACCTCGCTGCTGCTGCCCATGCTGCTGGGCCCGATCGTGTTCCTGCTGCTGGCCGGGGTGGTGGTGATGTTCGATCCGCTGCTGGTGCTGGGCGAAGGCGACTGGAGCGGACGGCGGCCGGCCGGCCGGGAGGGGGCGTCGGCACCGGTCCGCGCGACGCGGTCACGGCCGCCGGGTCCGCGCGGCGGGCGCACCCCTCGCAACCGCGGCGGCCGCCCGGCACCGGGCGCCACGGACCGCAATGGCACCCCGGCGCGCCCCGCCACGGCCGGCCCGGACCGGTACGGCACACCGGGCCGCCCGGCGCCGGGCGGAGTCGGCCCGTACGGCACGCCACACGGCACGCCGGGCGGGAGCGGTCGGCCCGGTACGCAGGCCCGGCCCGCGCCCGGTGGTCCGCAGGACCCGTACGGCGCCCCCGCGAACCCCTATGAGTGGTGACGGGGGACGCACACAACCCCCTCGCCCCACCCGCCCGTTGGGCATTGCTACGGTTCCCGCGTGTCTGACTCCTCACGCAAGACCGCGGCGGGCGCCGGCTGGGGCGAGGCCGAGCGCGGTGCCTATCGCCGGCTGATGCCGGACCATGTCGAGAAGATCTTCTGGTTCAACCCCAGGACCATGTGGGCCGCCCGCAACGGCGTGCTGGCCTCCTGGTTCGGGGACCCGACCGGCCGTACCCGCAGCCGCTGGGTGGCGCGGCGGGCGGCCGCCGGCGCGCCCGCCGACAAGGTGATCCGGCGTCATGAGGCGGACCGGTTCTCGTTCATGGTGATCGGCGACACCGGCGAGGGCGACGACTCCCAGTACGCGGTCGTGCCGGGGTTCCTGAAGGCGGGTCAGGACACCGACTTCGCGGTGATCGCGAGCGACGTGATCTATCCGGTCGGGACCACCGACGACTACGGCACCAAGTTCTTCCGGCCGTACCAGGACTATCCGGCGCCGATATACGCGATACCCGGCAACCACGACTGGTACGAGGATCTCGGCGCGTTCATGCGCGTCTTCTGCGACGACACCCCGCCGCTCCCGCCCGAGCCGAAGCCCCGCCCGCTCACCCGGGCCTGGTGGCGTGCCCTGCTCTGGCACCGGCCGCGCCCGGCGGACGAGCAACTCCTCGTGGAGGCACGGAAGTTGCGGCCGGGCCCGGAGCAGACGGCCGTCCAGCCGGGTCCCTACTGGGCGATCGACGCCGGCCCGGTGCGGATCGTCGGCATCGACACCGGCCTGCTCGGCACGATCGACGCGGAACAGGGCGCCTGGCTGCGCGAGGTGTCCCGGGGGCCGCGTCCCAAGATCCTGGTCACCGGCTCCCCGCTGTACGTGGACGGCGAGCACCACCCCTGCCCGATCGAGGGCGGCGGCACGGTCGACGACCTCGTCCGCGACCCGGACCACCACTACGTGGCGGCGATCGGCGGTGACATCCACAACTACCAGCGCTACCCCGTCGACGTCGACGGCCGCACCATCCAGTACGTGGTCGCGGGCGGCGGCGGTGCCTTCATGCACGCCACCCACACCATCCCTCCCGTGTCGATCGCGAACGTCACCGAGGACGACTTCCGCTGCTACCCGCTGCGCGGCGACTCCCTCGCCTTCTACAGCCGCCTGTACGCCCGCAAGCTGCGGCTCCGCCGCTTCCTCACGCTCACCGAGGCCGAGGCGACGGCCGTGATCGCCGAGCGCCTGGGCATCACGCCCGGCCGCGCTCCCGCCCCGGACACCCGGGTCACCCGGCGCACCCGGCTGGTCGCGACCCTGCTCGGCGCCGGCAGCCGCCCGGACCGCGGCCCGCGCTTCCGGCTGCCGGTGAAGAAGATCTACACCCAGCTGTTCTCCCCCGGCTCGGCCACCTACAGCCCGCCCTTCTTCAAGTGCTTCCTGCGCCTCGACGTCAGCCCCGAGGCGGTACGGCTGCGCTGTTTCGCCGCCACCGGGAACCGCCCGCAGGAGCTGGATCCGCCGGTCGAGGACGAGATCACCATCCCCCTGACCTGACCCGGAACCGATCACACTCCCGCAATGTTCGGATGCCACAATCGGGGCAGAACTGACGTACGACCGCTGGAGGACCCGTGCCGTCCACCCCCCGCCCGCTGCGCAGACTGGGCTTCCTCACCATCGGCCTGTTCGACGGGGCGGACCCGGGCAAGGGCCACGAGTCCACGCTGGAGATCATCGAGCTGGGCGAGCGGCTGGGCTTCGACAGCGCGTGGGTGCGCCACCGGCACCTCCAGTACGGCATCTCGTCGCCGGTCGCCGTACTGGCGGCGGCCTCGCAGCGCACCAGCCGGATCGAACTGGGCACGGCGGTGATCCCGCTGGGCTGGGAGAACCCGCTGCGGCTCGCCGAGGACCTGGCGACCGTCGACCTGCTGTCCGGCGGGCGTCTCAACCCCGGCGTGAGCGTGGGCCCGCCCATGCACTACACGCAGGTCAAGGAGGCCCTCTACCCGGACACCGCCGACAGCGAGGACTTCGGCTACGAGCGGGTGCGGCGGCTGCTGGACTTCGTGCGCGGCAAGCCGGCCACCGACTTCAGCGGGGTCGAGGGCTTCGAGGTGTTCTCGGACGTGGTCCAGCCGCACTCCCCCGGCCTGGGGCGGCGGCTCTGGTACGGCGGCGGCAGCCTGGGCTCGGCGCGCTGGGCGGGCGAGCACGGGATGAACTTCCTGACCAGCAGCGTCGTCAAGGCCGAGGGCCCGGAGGGGCCGTACGACTTCGCGGAGATCCAGCGGGCGCAGATCCGCGAGTTCCGCGCGCACCACCCCGACGGCGAGGCGGCCCGGGTCTCGCAGGGTCTGGTCGTCATCCCCACCGACTCCGCCACGCCCGAGCAGCGTGCCCGGTACGAGGCGTACGCGGCCAAGCGGCTGCCCCGCACCACGGCCCCGCAGGGTCCGGCGCGGCTGCTGTTCGCGCCGGACATCGTGGGCACCTCGGCGGAGATCGCCGAGCGGCTGCACGCGCACGCCGGGTTCCGCGAGGTCGACGAGGTGGCCTTCGCGCTGCCCTTCGACTTCGAGCACGACGACTACGTACAGATCCTCACGGACATGGCGGCCCACCTCGGCCCGGCGCTGGGCCGGCTCCCCGGCTCCGCCGCCTGAGTCACCAGCGGCGCGCCTCCGTGCCGGTGACCGGCTCCGACGGCTTGCCGTCGACGCCCACCGGCACCTCGCCGTGCAGCATCACCCGGTGCATGACCCGGGGGAGGCCGAGGTGCGCGTTGTCACTCGGGGCCAGATGGATGGTGGCCCGGTTGTCCCAGAAGGCGACACTGCCGGGCTCCCAGCGGAAGCGGACCGTGTACTCGGGCCGTACGGCCTGTTCCAGGAGCATCTCCAGCAGGGCGGCGCTCTCCGGGCGGGAGACGTCGGCGATCTGCTCGACGTAGTAGCCGTTGACGTACAGCACCCGCTCGCCGCTCTGGGGGTGGACGCGCACGAGCGGGTGTACCGAGGCGACCTGGTGGTCCAGGAGGTGGCGCAGATAGGTGTCATCGCCGGGGCGGGGCTGGTAGCCGACGCCGAGCCGGTGCTCGGCGCGCAGTCCGTCGACGAAGGCGCGCACGGGTGCGGAGAGTCCGGCGTAGGCGGCGGCGAGGTTGGCCCAGGTGGTGTCGCCGCCGTAGGGCGGGACGGTCTCGGCGCGCAGGATCGTCGCGGCGGGCGGGTCGATCCGGGCGCCGTGGTCGCAGTGCCAGCCGCGCAGCAGGGTGTGCCGGCGGCGCCGCAGCCATTCCTCGTGCTCCATCCCGAACCGGCCGCCCAGCTCCAGCCGGTCGGCGGTGGTCTCCACCTCGGGGAAGCCGGCGGGTGAGGCGCTGCCGCGCCGGCCGAGCACGACCGGCTCGCCGAAGCGGCGGGCGAAGGCCACATGACCGGCGTGGTCCAGCCGCTGCCCCCGGAAGAAGACGACCTTCCAGCGCAGCACGGCCTCCCGGATCAGCGCGACCACGGCGTCGTCGAGGTCCTCGGTGAGGTCGACCCCGGTGATCTCGGCGCCGATGTACCCGGCGACGGGCTTCACCTCGGCCGCCCCGGTCCCCGTGCTGCGTTCCGTCGTCATGCGCGCTCCGATGGTCGTCGGTGTCGGTTCCCCAAGATCGTGACAGCCGGGGGCGCGCAAAAAAAGACGTGTCGCATCGCGTCGGCCACGTGATGATCGCAGGGCACGACAGTGGATCCGTCCCCGAGGAGCGACTCATGATCGACAGCGCCGACTTCATCGCCGAGGCCTATGAACTCGGTCCGGGTCCCTGGACCTTGACGCCCGTCGCCCGTGGCGCGCTGGGGCAGATCTGGCGGCTCACGGGCCCGGACGGATCCGCCCGGGCGGCGAAGCAGCTGCTCTTCGACTGCGACGAGGGGGACGTGGCGCGGGAGGCCGCCTTACGGCTCGCGGGCGAGGGCCTGGGCATCGCCGCTCCGCGCCTGTTCGCCAACCGGCACGGCGCCCACCTCACGCGGGTCCCGGCCGCCGGCGGGACGACCCATGTGAAGCTGTACGACTGGATCGAGGGCACCCGGGCGGACGTCGCCGACCCGGCGGTGCTTGACTGGTTCGGCCGGACCATGGGCCTGCTCCACCGCGCGGGCGCGGGCGCGACGGAGGCACCGCACAAGTGGTACGAGCGGTGCCCCCGCGAGAGCGACTGGAAGGACCTGCACGGGAGGGTGACCGAGGCCGGGCTGCCCTGGGCGGACGCGCTGGGCCGGTTCATCGGCACCGAGGCGGTGGAGCTGGCCCGCTGGGTGAGCCCGTCCGACGCGGCCGACCGGGTGATCTCCCACCTGGATCTGCAACCCCAGAACGTCCTGGTCGGCACGGCCGGCCCGGTTTTGCTCGACTGGGACAACGCCGGACCCACGTCCGCGGAACGGGAGCTGGCGCGGGCCCTGTTCGTCTGGTCGGGCGGCAACCACGGGGACCCGGCGGCCGCCCGGCGCCTGGTCCACGCCTACCGGCGGGCGGGCGGCCCCGCCACCGTCCGGGGCCCGGAGTCGTTCTCCATGCTCTTCGCGACCGCGCTGAACTACATCCAGGTCCAGGCCGAGGCCGCCGTGGACCCCGAACTGACGCCTGAGCAGCGCGAGTTCGGGAGCGGCGAGGTCGTGGCCCGGCTGGCCGACGTGCCGGACCTCGCGGCCGTGTCCCGGCTGGTCGCGGCCGTCACACGGTGAACTCCCGTACGGCGGTGTTCCGGAACACCGCCGTACCGCCGATGGTGAACAGTGCCAGCCGGTCGTCGACGAGATACGGGAACACCTCGGCGGAGTGCGTGTAGCGGCCGTCGCCGACGAACATCTCCACGGAGGTGCGGTCGACGAGGATGCGCAGCTTCACCGAGCCCGTGGACAGGTCGAACGGGGTGTGGCTCTCCTGCCGGTCGCCGCTGGTGTCGGGATTCACGGTGTTGCGCCGGTTGAGGAAGGCGTAGTCGCCGTAGACCCCGGCGTCGATGTGCCGGGCGCCGTCCGGCGAGCGCCGCAACTGCACCCCGGCTCCGGTGAGTCGGGACCAGGTGATCTCGGTGGTCAGTTCGTACGAGGTGCCCGTGTAGTCGAGGAGGAGGGTGCCGTCGACGGTCAGGTCGCCGAGGTCGACCGTGCGGGAGACGTACGAGTCGAGCGCGGCGACCGGCTGGGAGGCGAGGTGGTAGCCGCCGTCGGAGGCGTGCTTCAGGGTGACTTCGCGGACGATGGAGTCGGTGCCGTTGAAGCCGTCGCAGTCGATGGTGGGGGTGGTGTTCGGGTAGGCCCAGTCGTTGAGCCAGCCCAGCGCGTAGCGCGCGGAGTCGTCGAGGATGCCGGTCGCGTCCCGCTTCTCGAAGGTGACGGCCGCGTACCAGTCCCAGCCGTGGTCGAGCCACTGCGGGTCGGCGGAGTCGGCGGTGAAGGCGCTCCCGTCGAACGAACCGGTCCAGTACGCGTACGTGTTGGGCAGCCCGGAGCCGGTGCCGTCCGCGCTCACCCCCAGCACCCACTTGACGGTGCCGTCGTCCGCGGTGATCCGGAACAGGTCGGGGCACTCCAGTGTGCCGATGCCGTCCTTGATGAAACCGCCCACGTAGGTCCAGGACTTGAGGTCCGCCGAGTGGTAGAAGCCGACCTTGTTCCGCTCGGCGAGGGCCATCACCCAGCGGTCGCCGGCCTCGTCCCGGATCACCTTGGGGTCGCGGAAGTCGGCGACGCCCGGGTTGGGCAGCACCGGATCGGTGCCGTGGTTGGTGAAGGTCCGGCCGCCGTCCGTGGAGTAGTACAGGAACTGCTCCTGGTGGTCGGTGCCGCCACCGGGTGACATGGTGACGATCACGACGACCGCGTCCGCCCCGAAGCCCGCGGTGTCGCCGGTGTCGACGACGGCGCAGCCCGACCAGACGTCGCCGTTGACGGTGGTGTCCTTCGGCACCGCGATCCCGCGATCGGTGAAGGAGACCAGGTCGGTGCTGGTGGCGAGGCGCCAGGCGGTGCCCACGACGCCGTCGAGGTAGTCGGCGTTGTAGAGGTAGTAGTAGTGGTACTCGCCGTCGACCCAGACCGGGCGCTGGGGGTCGTTCTTCCACTGGTCGGGGACGGTGAAGTGGTAGTCGGCCCGGTAACTCGCGCAGGTACGCACGGCTTTGGGCTCGGGCCTGGCGGCGGCCGGTGTGGTGGACAGCAGTGCGGCACTCGCCCCCGCCGCCGAACCGGCGAACAGCGCCCTTCTGGACAGCCCTGGCATCAGGCATCGTTCCTCTCGTGTCAACCGGCCGTCTCCGCGGCTCAGAACGACGGTCGGCTGAATCCAGGACTGTAGACCTAACTCGTTAAAGGTCAAGCGTTCACGGCCCTTGACAGGGATGTGACGCGCTTCTCATCATCTGGGGCGTCGAACCTTTCCTAAAACGAGTTAGGCACCTTGGATGACCGACTCGCACTTCTCCCGCCGCGCCCTGCTGCGGTACGGCGCCTACGGCGCGGGGGCCGCCGCGCTGGCCGGCACCGCCGCGAGCTGGGACCGGCTCACCGGGGCCGACATACCCGGCCGGGACGACGGTTCACTCGTCGTCGCCACCCTCGGTTCCGCCTTCGACCCGGCCGCCGTGCACGCGCTGAGCACCGGCTTCCGCAAGCTCCACCCCGACGTCCCGCTGCGGGTGAACGCCGTGCAGGCCGTGGACTGGTCGGACTTCTTCGCGAAGATCCTCACCCAGATCGCGGCGGGCACCGCGCCCGACCTGGTCTATGTCGCCACCGAGGGCGTGCAGTTGTTCGCCGAACGGCTCGGCGTGCCGCTGGACCGCTGGGTGCGGCGGGACGCGGCCGAGCTGCGCGAGTACTTCGCCGACGTCCACCCCTCGCTGGTGGAGTCGATGATGTACGAGGGGAGCCTGTACCAGCTGCCGGTCGAGTTCAACGCGGCCGACATGTACCTCAACGAGCAGGTGCTGAAGCGGGCCGGCGCCGGCTTCCCGCCCGCCGACTGGACCCGCGACGACTTCACCGCGCTGCTGCGCGAGATGAAGCGGTCGAGCGACTCCCACTTCACCCCGTACTTCTGGACCAACCGGCTGTGGGGCGGGGTGGTGCCGTGGCTGTTCAACAACGGCACCAATCTGCTCGCCGAGTCCAGGGCGCCGGGCGGGAGCTGGCTGTGGGACGCCTTCTACCCGGCGGCCGACCGCCTGGGCCGGGGCGGCGGCTTCCGCTGGACCACCCCGCAGGCCACCTCCGCCCGGGTCGAGGAGGTCTACGACTATCTCGCCTCGCTCATCCAGGAGGACCTGTGCACCCGGCCTGAGGGCGGCAACGGCAGCAACCTGGTCGGGGTCTTCTCCACCGGCCGGGTCGGGGTGACCCCGGCGGGCGGCTTCTGGGCGGGCGGTCTGCGTCTGGCCGGGATGAAGGCGGACGCCTACGACGTCCAGTACTTCCCCCGCTGGCGCACCCAGCGCATGCAGTTCGGCGCGGCGGGCTACGCGCTGCTGCGGACCTCGAAGAAGCAGGACGCGGCCTGGGAGTTCATCAAGTACGCGGCGCGCAAGGACGTGATGACCGAGCTGTTCGCGGCCAACCAGACGACCCCGGCCCGGCGTTCGATGCTCACCACCGGCCGCTACCGGGAGACCGGTCCGGCGCACTGGAGGGTCTTCTACGACACCCTCGACAAGTTCCCCGACACCGGCCCGATCCCGGCGCCGCCGCAGGTCGCCGAGGTGACCGACGTGCTGCTCAAGTACACCGGGACGGCGCTGGCGAGTCCGCGCTCGGTGGCGCCGGCGCTGCGCCGGATGCAGGGCGATCTGGAGCAGGCCATGGAGCGTGAGCTATGACGAACACCCAGATCACCGCCGGACGGGCCCGGTCCGTGTCCGCTCCGCCCGCGGTGTCCGTGCGACCGCCGGGCCGGGAGCGGGGCACCCGGTTGCTGGCGGCGCTGTTCCTGACGCCCACGATCGTCGGGATCGTCGTCTTCACGGTCGTCCCGATCATCGGGTCGATCGTGCTGAGCTTCTTCGACTGGAACGTGATCGATCCGCCGCGCTTCGCCGGTGGCGCCAACTACCGGGAGATCGTGGGAGATTCGACCGTCCTCGTCTCGTTCCGGAACACGCTCGTCTTCATGGTGCTCGCGGTCGCCCTGCAACTGGTGATCGCGCTGTCGCTGGCGCTCACGCTGAACGGCCGGATGCCCGGCTGGCTGCGCTCGGTCTTCCGGTCGGCGTTCTTCTTCCCGCTGGTGCTGTCCGCCGCGTCGATCTCGGTGGTGATGAAGTACCTCTTCAACCAGGACTTCGGCGTCGTCAACTGGCTGATCGGGTTGTTCGGCATCGCGCCGGTGCCCTGGCTGACGTCGGAGCACGGGGCGATGGCCACGGTGGTCATCGTCTATGTGTGGCAGCAGTTCGGCTTCTCGTTCCTGCTGTTCGTCGGGGGTCTGAACAACATCCCGAAGGAGATCCACGAGGCCGCCGCCCTCGACGGCGCGACCGGCCTGCGCAAGCACCTCGCGATCACGCTCCCGCTGCTGTCGCCGACCCTGCTGGTCGCCTCGGTGGTCGGCATCATCAACGCGCTCCAGGTCTTCGAGCAGCCGTACGTCCTGACCGACGGCGGCCCCGGCGACTCCACCCGCACCGTCGTCATGGTGATCTACGAGCGGGCCTTCGAGCAGCTCCGCTTCGGCGAGGCCTCCGCGGTGGGCGTCCTCCTGTTCGTGCTGATCATGGCGGTGACCGCCGTCCAGTTCCGGCTCAGCCGGCGCTTCGTCCACTACCAGTGAGCCGGTGAGTCCCTTGAGCCAAGCGACCATGAGCCAAGCACATCCGACCCTCGGCGGTGTCCGGTACCGGCTGGCGCCCTGGGCGCGGATCGCCGGACTGACCGTGTGCGCGCTGCTGACGCTCGGGCCGGTCATCTGGACCGTCTCGACCTCCCTGCGCACTCCGGCCGAGTCCTTCGACCTGCCACCGCAGATCATCCCGACCCATCCGAGCACGGCCGCCTACCGGGGCGTCTTCGACCAGATCGACGTCTGGCTGCTCGCTCTCAACTCCACCCTGGTGACCGCCCTGATCGCGGTCGGCCAGATGATCACGGCGGGGCTCGCCGG
This sequence comes from Streptomyces sp. NPDC090088, assembly GCF_044747345.1. NCBI lineage: Bacteria > Bacillati > Actinomycetota > Actinomycetes > Kitasatosporales > Streptomycetaceae > Streptomyces > Streptomyces sp. NPDC090088. The sequence goes on from NZ_JBIVDZ010000013.1 coordinate 60,302, forward strand.
GTACGCCTTCGCACGCCTCGAATTCCGGTTCAAACGACCGCTGTTCGGGCTGGTCCTGGCGACCATGATGGTTCCCCTGCAGGTCACGATCGTGCCGGTGTTCCTCGTACTCAAGTCGATGGGGCTGACCGACACCCTCCTCGGCCTGATCGTCCCGGCGTTCCCGACCGCGTTCGGCACCTTCCTGATGCGGCAGTACTTCCTCGGCATGCCGAAGGACCTCGGCGAGGCGGCCATGCTGGACGGCGCCGGGCCCTGGCGGATCTTCCGGTCGGTGTACGCGCCGCTGGCCACGCCCGGCCTGGCGATCGTCGGTGTGCTGGCCTTCAACTACCACTGGAACGAGTTCTTCCGCCCGCTCATCCTGGAGACCTCCGGCCAGAACTACACACTGCCGCTGGGTCTGGTCTCCCTCCAGGGCAACCTGGGCACCGGCTCCGTCTCGGTCGTCCTCGCCGGTGTCGTGCTGTCGATGCTCCCCGCCGTCGCCGTGTTCCTCGTCGGCCAGCGCCCTCTCCGCGAGGGCATCACCTCAGCAGGAGTCAACCGTTGAGCCTCGCCGCTCCCCAGGACCCCAACGCCCCGCGCTTCCGGGTCCGTCCGCCCGCCAACTGGATCAACGACCCCAACGGCCCGTTCCGTTGGCGGGACCGCTACCACCTCTTCTACCAGTACAACCCCGCCGCGCCCGTGCACGCGAACATCCACTGGGGCCACGCCTCCAGCCCCGACCTCGCCCACTGGGAGCACCACCCGATCGCCCTCACCCCGACCCCGGGCGGCCCGGACGAGGGCGGCTGCTGGTCGGGATGCGTGGTCGACGACGACGGCACCCCCACCGCCGTCTACACCGGGATCGGACACGACCACACCGGCCTGGGCACGATCTGCCTGGCCCGGGCGGCCGACCCGCTGCTCGTCCGGTGGCAGCCGGTGCCTGCCCCCGTCGTCGGCGCACCGCCCGAGGGCCTCGACGTGGTGATGTTCCGCGACCCCTTCGTCTTCCGGCACGCCGGGCGCCGCCACGCCCTCGTCGGCGCCGGTCACGCCGACGGCACCCCGTCCGTCCTGGTGTACGACTGCGACGACCTGACCGACTGGCGGTTCGCCGGGGTCCTGCTCGACGGCGACGACCCGGTCGCCTCGGACGCCTTCGGGGACAAGGCGGTGGGCTGGGAGTGCCCGCAGCTGTACCGGACGGCCGACGGCGGCCATGTCCTGGTGGTGTCCCTGTGGGACGGCGATCCGTGCTCCACCGGATACCTGACGGGCCGTCTTGTGAGCGACACCGGGGGCGGGTTGCGCTTCGAGGCCGCTGTCGGCGGGCGGCTCGACCACGGCCGGGACTTCTACGCGCCCGCCGTGCTCCAGGAGGAGGACCGTGCCCTGCTGTGGGGCTGGTCCTGGGAGGCGCGGGACACCCCCGAGGGCTGGGCGGGTGTGCTCACCGCGCCCAGGGTCGTCGGCACGCGTCCCGACGGCGGCCTCCTGGTCTCCCCCGCGCCGGAGCTGGACCTCCTGCGGGCGCCGGACCCGTTCGGCGCCGGACCGCTTCCGGTGTCGTACGACCTGGAGATCACCGCGCACGACCGTGCGACGGTGACCCTGCTCCGGTCCGGCGACAGCCGGCTGACGATCGGGCTGGATCCCCGGCAGGGGACCGTCACCCTGGACCGCACCGGCTGGCCCCGGGCCGGCCGGGAAGGGTCAGCGCCCCTTGCCCTGGGCACTCCCCCGGCCGCACCGCTCACCGTGCGCGTCCTCGTCGACGGCTCGCTGCTCGAACTGTTCGTGGCGGACCGGGCGACGGTCACCGAGCGGGTGTATCAACGTCCCGCAGATGTGCGGGAGTTGACGGTCGAGGGGGACGCCGAGGTCATCGGGTGGGAGCTGGTCCCACCGACGAGCGGCTGACCACCGGGCAGGCGAGGCGCCGGACGGTGGCGGGCGGGGTGCGGCCGGTGTCGATGGTGTCGAGCAGCAGCCGGGCCGCGGCCTCGCCCATCGCCCGGTGCGGCAGCCCGACCGAGGTGAGCGGCGGGGCGAGGAAGGCGGCCATGTGTTCCTGGTCGTCGTAGCCGATCACCGACAGTTCCTCGGGTACGGCGATCCCGAGCCGGGTCGCCGCGTGCAGGACGCCCGCCGCGACCCGGTCGTTGTAGCAGAAGACGCCTGTCGGGCGCTGCCGCGGGGCGACGCCTTCCAGGAGACGTGCGGCGCCCTCGTAACCGGCGACGATCTCGCCGCCGGACCGCACGACCCACTCCTTCGGGAGCGTGACCCCCGCGGCGCGCAGGGCGTCCCGGAAGCCGCGCAGCCGTTCGACGGAGGCGATGTCGTCCTGACCGCCGACCATCGCGATCCTGCGGTGCCCGGCGTCGAGCAGCAGCCGGGCCGCCGTACGGCCGCCGGCCCGTTCGGCCGGGACGACGGCCGGCAGCGAGTCGTCCTCGGGCAGGCAGTTGGCGAGCACGGAGTGGGTGCGGTGCAGGCCCTCGGGGACGCGCACCCGGCGCAGCGACATCGCCGCGTAGATGATGCCGTCGACGCGCCGGTCCAGGAGTTCGGCGACGGCCGCGTCCTCCTTGGCCGGGTCGCCGCCGGAGTCGATGGTGAGGACGAGGTGGTCCTGGTCCCAGGCGGTCTCCATGGCTCCGCGCAGCAGCCGTCCGGCGAACGGCGAGGAGGCGATCTCGTCGGTGACCAGGCCGATCACGGCCGTGCGTCGGCGGCGCAGGCCCCGGGCGACGGGGTCGGGCCGGTAGCCGAGTTCGGCGGCGGCCACCCGGATGCGTTCCTGGGTGGCGGGTGAGAGGTTGCCCTCGGCACGGCCGTTGAACACGAAGGAGACGGCCGTGTGCGAGACGCCGGCGCGCCGGGCCACGTCCTTCGACGTGGGCCGTCCGCCGCCGCTGCCGTTCCTGTCCTCGCCGCCGCCCATACCGCCCGCTGCTCGCTCGTCGCGCCCGCCCCGCTTGATCACCACTCACCCTATCCGTGAGGGTGGGGCAGGACACAGTCGACGGAAGGTCCCATCGTGACAAGCACTCCGGCGTACACGCTCAACGACGGTACGACGATCCCCGCCGTCGGCCTCGGCACCTGGCCGATGGACGACACGCAGGCCGAGCAGGCCGTTCGCCATGCGCTCGGAGCGGGTTACCGGCTGCTGGACACGGCCGTGAACTACCGCAACGAGACCGGGGTCGGCCGGGGTGTCGCGAGCAGCGGCGTCCCCCGCGAGGAGGTGGTGGTGACGACGAAGCTGCCGGGCCGCCACCACGGTTACGAGGAGACCCTCGCCTCCTTCGAGGAGTCCCGGCAGCGGCTGGGCCTGGAGTACGTGGACCTGTATCTGATCCACTGGCCCAACCCCCGGGTCGGCAGGTACGTCGACTCGTGGAAGGCGATGATCAAGCTCCGCGAGGAGGGGCTGGTGCGCTCGATCGGCGTCTCCAACTTCACCGAGGAGCACCTCGCGCGGCTGGAGAAGGAGACCGGGGTGCTCCCGTCGGTGAACCAGGTGGAGCTGCATCCGCTGTTCCCGCAGGAGGAGCTGCGCGCCTTCCACGCCGAGAAGGGCATCGTCACCGAGAGCTGGAGTCCGCTCGGCCGGGACGGCCGGCTGCTGCGCGACCCGGCCGTCGTCGGCGTGGCGGAGGCGCTCGGGGTGACGCCCGCTCAGGTCGTCCTGCGCTGGCACGTCCAGCTCGGCGCGGTGGCCATCCCGAAGTCGGCGGACCCCGAGCGGCAGCGGACCAACCTGGACGTGTCCGGCTTCCGGCTGAGCGCGGCCCAGACGGCGGCCGTCTCGGAGCGGGCCCATCAGCGCGTCGGCGGCGACCCGGACAGTCACGAGGAGTTCTGAGCCCCGGATTGCGCCGTTCCGGCCCCGCCCGGCCTCCTGGCGGCCTATGTTCACGACGGCACTCGATCTTCGGCTCAGGAGGCCTCTCGTATGCGCACCACCGCGCTCCGTACCGCCGTGGCCGGGGTGGTGGCCGCCGGCACGCTGCTGACCTGCGGCACCGCCCAGGCCACCCCCGCCGGACCCGGGGTGACCGGCAGGGTGATCAGCCAGACCACCGTCGGGGACACCGACTACGTCCTGCGGGAGATCACCGTCCCGCCCGGCCAGACCACCGGCTGGCACTACCACGACGGCCCGGTCTACGGGTACGTCCAGAAGGGCACGCTCAGCCACTTCCACTCCGACTGCCGGGAGGACGGCGTGTACAGGCGGGGCGGCACGGTGTACGAGCCGGGCGGCTCCGGCGATGTGCATCTGGGCGCCAACCTGGGCGACACCGACCTGGTCCTGGACGTCCTGTATGTCCTGCCGCACGGCTCCCCGTACGCCGAGTCGGTGCCGAACCCGGGCTGCGACTTCGAGTAGTCCGGGTGGTCCCCTTCACTGCTCCATGACCGGCAACGGGCCCTCGGGCAGCGGCTGTTCGGCCCAGATGGTCTTGCCGCTGCCCGTCTGCCGGCTGCCCCAGCGCTGGGTGAGCTGGGCGACGAGGAGCAGCCCGCGGCCGCCCTCGTCGTAGGCGTGCGCCCGGCGCAGATGCGGCGAGGTCGAACTGCCGTCGGAGACCTCGCAGATGAGGGCGCGGTCGCGGATCAGCCGGAGCCGGATGGGCGGTACGCCGTAGCGGATGGCGTTGGTGACGAGTTCGCTCACGACGAGTTCGGTGACGAAGGCGGCCTCGTCCAGGCCCCAGGCGGTGAGCCGGTCGGTGGCCTCCTGCCGGAAGTGGGCCACCTGGGCGGGGTCGGGCGGCACCTCCCAGGTGGCGACCCGGTCGGCGCCGAGGGTGCGAGTGCGGGCCAGCAGCAGCGCGACGTCGTCGGAGGGCTGCTCGGGCATGACGGCCTTGAGCACGTTGTCGCTGAGGGACTCCAGGGAGTCGGCCGGCGCGCACAGGGCCCGGCACATCTCCTCGGTGGCGCGGTCCACGTCCCGGTCGCGGTCCTCGACCAGTCCGTCCGTGTAGAGGGCGACGACGGCGCCCTCGGGCAGTTCGAGCTCGGTCGCCTCGAAGGGGAGGCCGCCGACGCCGAGCGGCGGGCCCGCGGTCATCGGGATCAGCTCGGCGGCACAGCCCGGCAGCACCAGGGCGGGTGCCGGATGGCCGGCGGCGGCGAGCGCGAGACGGCGTGAGACGGGGTCGTAGACCGCGTACAGACAGGTGGCGCCCGACTCGGCGACCTCCTCGCCGGGGCCGTCGGCGGCCAGGTGGGTGACCAGGTCGTCGAGGTGGGTGAGGAGCTCGTCGGGCGGCAGGTCCACGTCCGCGAGGGTGCGGACGGCGGTGCGCAGCCGGCCCATGGTGGCGGAGGAGCGGATGCCGTGGCCGACGACGTCGCCGACGACCAGGGCGACCCGGCTGCCGGAGAGCGGGATCACGTCGAACCAGTCGCCGCCGATGCCGGCCACCGATCCGCAGGGCAGATAGCGGTGGGCCACCTCGACGGCGGCCTGGCCGCGCGGCAGGCCGCTGGGCAGCAGGCTGTGCTGGAGGGCGAGGGCGGTGGAGCGCTCGCGGGCGAAGCGGCGGGCGTTGTCGATGCAGACGGCGGCGCGGCTGGCGAGTTCCTCGGCGAAGAGGGTGTCGTCGGTGACGTAGTCGTCGGGGTGGTGCATCCGCACGCCCACGACGACGCCGAGCAGCGTGCCGCGTGCCTGCAGGGGCACGGCGATCATGGAGTGGACGCCCTCGCGGTGGGCGCGGCCCTCGGGCGAGCGGGCGTTGCGTTCGTCGACCCAGCGGCGGAACTCGGGCTCGCCGGCCTGGCTGACCACCGCCCGCCGCTCCCGCAGCGCCCGCGCCGGCGGTGAGGCCGCCAGGTGCACCTCGGTCTCGCCCAGCCGTACGGCGGCCTCGGGGGTGCCCTCGGTGGCGGAGCCGTGGGCGACCCGGCGCAGCACGATGTCGCCCTCCGGCACGATGGGCAGTTCCTCGGAGCCGAGGACCCAGTCGAGGAGGTCGACGCTGGCGAAGTCGGCGTACCGGGGGACGAGGAGTTCGACGAGTTCCTCGGCGGTGCGCACCACGTCCAGGGTGGTCCCGATGGAGGTGGCGGCCTCGTTGAGGAGGGCGAGCCGCAGCCGGGCCAGGTACTGCTCGGTGCTGTCGAAGGCGGCGAGGGCGACCGCGGTCAGCTCCCCGCCGGGGTCGCGCAGCGGCCACATCTCGATGCTCCAGGCATGGTCCCGGTTGAGGGCCGGGGCGCCGGTGAAGCTCTCGTAGCGCAGGGCCCGGCCGGTCTCGACGACCTGGCGCAGATGGCGCAGGAAGCCCTCGCTGTGCGGGGCCTCCTCGACGGTGTCCGGGAAGAAGCGGCCGAGCAGGGCTTCCTCGGGGATGCCCATGACATGGCAGGCGGCCGCGTTGGAGCGGAGGTAGCGCTGGCCGACGTCGAAGACCGACATGGACATGGAGGCCTGCTGGAACGCCTGTCCGGCCAGGGTGGGGTCGGCCTGCCAGGGCGGGTCGGCGGTGAGCACGTATCCGGTGGTGCCGCCGTCGGGGCCGAGGACCGGGCAGGCGGTCAGGGCGATCTCCAGCGGCCGCCCGTCGGCGTGGCGCAGGGTGACGGTCCCGGAACGGGCGGCCAGCGTCCGCGCCGGGACCTCCTCGGCGAGCAGGTCGGCGGCGGGCCGGCCCACGACCTCCTGGGCCGGGCGCCCGGTGAGCACCCGCGCGCCCTCGCTCCACCCCGTCACCCTGCCCAGGGCATCGATGACCGCCGCGGCCGCGACACGCTCCATACGCCCCAGGATGAGACCTATGGCCCGGGGCATCAAGCGCGGACGCGGACCGTCTCAGCCCTGGTGGCCGCGGAGGGCGGCCAGCGCCCGGTCGGCGTGGGTGTTCATGCGCAGCTCGCTGCGGACGACCTCCAGGACGGTGCGGTCCTGGGCGATCACGAAGGTGGCCCGCTTGGTGGGGGCGAGCGAGAAGCCTCGCTTGACGCCGAACAGCTCCCGGACGGCGCCGTCGGGGTCGGAGAGCAGCGGCATGCCGAGGGTGTGCTTCCCGGAGAACTCCTGCTGGCGCTCCACGCTGTCCCCGCTGATTCCGACCGGTTGCGCGCCGGCGGCGGCGAACTCGCTCGCCAGGTCCCGGAAGTGGCAGGCCTCGGCGGTGCAGCCCGCCGACAGGGCGGCCGGGTAGAAGAACAGCACCACCGGCCCGTCGGCCAGCAGCTCCGTGAGCGTCCGGGTCGTACCGGTCTCGTCCGCCAGCGCGAAGTCCTCGACCTTGCTTCCGACCTCGACGGTTCCCGCCATCTATCGGCCCTCCTCGTTGCGTGCGACACCGCGCGCCCACAGCACCAGGGGGATCTGGAGCGGCAGGCGGGCGAGGGCCGCGGTCCTGAGCGGCTCGGGCCGCTGCTGCCAGTCGACGGCCATCTGCACATTGGCCGGGAAGACGCCGACGAAGAAGGCGGCGGCCGCCTTGGCCGCCGCCTTGCGGGTGCGCGGCAGGGCGATGCCCGCCGCCAGCGCCAGTTCCACGGCCCCGCTCCCGTACGTCCACGCCCGGGGCGCCCCGGGGAGCACCCTGGGGATCGTGGCGTCGAAGGACTTCGGCGCCACGAAGTGGGCGACCCCGGCGGTGGCCAGCAGCCCCGCCAGGAGCAGGGGTGAACGTTCGGACCGGGACACGAAGCCTCCTCAGACGACCTGCCGCCGGATATTACCCGGCGGTACCGCCCCGGTCCGCGCCGGGCCCTACTCCAGGTAGTAGGTGGCGTCCTCCTTGTCCAGCGTGGTGCCGGGCGCCTGGACGTAGAGCAGGTTGTTGTAGTGCCGTATGTACCGGCCCGGGTAGTTGTACGACTCCAGGGAGACCCCGGCCGGGTCGGCGAGGCCGGAGCGCTGGTGGAAGGAGGCGTCGCTGTCGAAGGCGGTGCTGCCGTCGTCCTTCTCCACCCACACTTCGAAGTTCTTGTGGCGCAGGTAGTAGCCGGGGTAGTTCGCCGACTCCAGGGAGACCGTGCCGGAGCCGGCGAGTCCGGTGACGATCCGGAACTGGGAGTCGGCGAGGTCGGTGACGTTCGCCTCGATCCTCGCGCGGAAGTCGTAGTGGCGGATGTAGCGGTCCGGGTAGTTGTACGAGGACAGGCGGACCGGGGAGACGCCGTCGGCGACCGGGGTGCCGAAGTCGGGGGTGCCGTCGGCTTTCCAGTAGACCTTCTGCAGACGGGTGCGGCGGTTGGGGTCGTTCAGCGGGTCGCCGGTGATGTCCTTGTAGCCGCGGTCGTGGTAGACGAGGATGTCGGACTTTCCGTCCTCGGAGACGGTGAACGAGTTGTGCCCGGGCCCGTACTGCGAGGTCGAGGCGTTGGTCTTGAAGACGGGTGTCTGGCTCTTGGTCCAGGAGGCGGTGTCCAGCAGATCGCTCGACGCGGACGCGGTGAGCATGCCGAGGCAGTAGTTGGCGTCGGTGGCGCTGGCGGAGTAGGTCAGGAAGACCTTGCCGCCATGCTGGATGACGGCCGGGCCCTCGTTGACCTTGTAGCCGATCGTCTCCCAGGAGAGCGTGGGCTGCGAGATCTCCACCGGGGTGCCGCTGATGGTCCAGGGGTTGGCCAGCCTGGCGATGAACAGGCTGGTGTTGTTGTCCTCGGCGGGGTTGTGCTGTGCCCAGGCCAGATAGCGCACGCCGTTCACGACGAAGGTGGTCGCGTCCAGCGAGAAGCTCTCCCAGGTGGTGGTGATCTGGCCCTTCTCGGTCCAGGTCCCGGTGAGCGGGTTGGCGGCGTCGGTCTCCAGGACGTACATCCGGATCGCCCACACGTCACTCGTCGAGCCGGCGGCGAAGTACACGTACCACTTGCCGTCGATGTAGTGGATCTCCGGTGCCCAGATGTGGGCGCCCATGACACCGCTGGCGTGCTTGGTCCAGATGGTGGTCTCCGGGGCGGTGGAAAGGCCCTGGAGGGTGGTGGCCCGGCGCAGCACGATGCGGTCGTACTCGGGGACGGTGGCGGTGAAGTAGTAGTAGCCGTCGAGGTGCTTGTAGATGTGCGGGTCGGCCCGCTGTTCGGCGATCGGGTTGGTGAAGGTCACGGCGGGAGAGGTGGGGACGGCCGCGTGCGCGGGGGTGACGGTCAGGACGAGGGCGAGGGCGGCGAGGACGGCGGTCAGCGTCCGGCCGACGATACGTCTCACGGTGCGGGTGGTTCCTCTCGGTGGCGGCGGGTGCGGGTCAGGTGGTGGGCGTGAGGCGCCACTGCTGGCAGGTGTTGTTCAGCCAGGTCCACTGGCGTACGTCGGTGCCGTCGGCGGTCCCGCAGTCGGCGACGTCGGCGACCTTGCCGCTGTTGGCGTTCGCGATCCGGACGTGGTCGCCGCCGGTGTAGATCAGCCGGAACTTCTGGCAGTTGTTGTCGAGCCAGGACCACTGGCGCAGGTCGGCGCCGTCGGCGGTGGAGCAGTCGGCGGTGTCCAGGACCTTGCCGGTGGCCACGTTGACGAGCCGGCTGGTGTCGTTGCCCTGGTCCTCGACGCGCCACTTCTGGTTGGCGCCGCCGTTGCAGGTCCACTGGAACACATTGGTGCCGTCGGCGGTGTTGCCGCCCGCCACGTCGAGGCACTTGCCGCTGTTGCGGTTGACCAGGGTGTACGCGGTCGGGGTCGTCGCGGTCTCCCCGGACGGTCCGGCGAGGGACGTCCCGGTGGCGACGGGCGTGCCGAGGTTCGGGGTTCCGTCGGCGTTCCAGGTGAACTTCTGCGCGCGGGTCGTCCGGGCGTTGCCGCAGCCGCCGCTCGCCGAGCTGTTGGCGTGGTAGACGATCCAGTTCTCGGTGCCGTCCGGCGAGCTGAAGAAGCCGTTGTGGCCGGGGCCGTACACGCCGTTGGCGTCACTGCGCTGGAAGACGGGCGATGCCGACTTGGTCCAGGAGGCGGCATTCAGCGGGTCGGTGCCGGTGAGTTCCAGCAGGCCGAGCTTGTAGTCGGCGGTCTGGCAGTAGCTCGCGGAGAAGGTGAGGAACGTCCTGCCGTCGTGGTACAGCGGTTCGGGGCCCTCGTTGACGGCGGCGCCGGAGGTCTCCCAGCCGAGGGTGGGCTGCGAGATCACGGTGAAGGCGGCACCGCTCACCGTGTACGGGTTGCTCATCGGCGCGATGACCAGGCTCTGCGCGCTGCCGCCGACGAAGCCGCTGCCGACGAGGTAGAGCCTGCCGCCGTACTCCAGGACGCTCGGGTCGATGAGCCAGCCGCCCGGGGTGAGGTTGGAGCCGGTGAGCTGGTTCTTGTAGGTGTACGGGCCCATGGGGTCGGTGCCCGCGCTCTCCAGTACATAGGTCCGCTGGGTGTCGCAGCAGGCGGCGCCGGACTGGCCGGCCACGTAGTACAGGTACCAGTGACCGTCGAAGTAGTGGAACTCCGGGGCCCACATGTTGGCGTTGCGTCCGGCGGTGGTGTCGGACCACACCTGGACGCCGGGCGCGGTCGCCAGGCCCGCGAGCGTGGGCGACCTGCGCATCAGCAGTTCGTTCGTGAACGTCGTGTTGATCAGGTAGTAGTTGCCGTCGTAGTACTCCAGCCAGGGGTCGGCGCCCTTCTGCGCCTTGACCGGGTTGGTGAACGGGCGGCCGTCGGCCGCCGCCGCGGGCTGTGTGGTCACGACGGACCCGAGTACGGCGAGCAGCGCCGCGACGAGCACGAGCCAGGGGCGGGTGCGGAGCACGGTGAGTCCCTTCCGGCGGTCAATTCGTTCGGAATACCGAACGACGTACGGAACTTCGACCAGAAGGTAAGGGGGTGGCAATGACACGTCAATGGGTTGGACGTGTCGAGTTGGGTTTCAAGAGGCGTGCGGGGGTGGTGCGTTGACCGCCCTAGCCGGCGTCGCTCCCGTCGACGTACAGGCAGAAGGGATGGCCCGCCGGGTCGAGCAGCACGCGCACATCGGCCTGCGGCTGATGGCCGGCCTCGCGCGCGCCGAGTTCGACGGCGTGCGCGACGGCGGCCCGCAGGTCCGTCACCTCGAAGTCGAGGTGCATGGTCATCCGTTGGGCCCCCGCCCGTGCGGGCCAGACGGGCGGGACATATCCCTCGGAGAGCTGGAAGGCGAGGTAGGCGACGCCTTCCGGCGGGGCGACGGCCGCCCCGTCGGGCTCCTCCTTCACGATCTCCCAGCCCAGCAGTTCGGCGTAGAAGCGCGCCAATGCCTGCGGATCGGGGGCTTCGAGCACGACGCCCCACCAGTCGTGCCGGGACATTCGGGGAACACCGGGCTGACCCTCGGACCGTCCGCGCATGCCGGAAACCTACATGGTCCCGGCCGGACGCACCGTCTCTCCGGACTCCTGGCCGGGCTCGTCCTCCACCGCGTACGCCAGGAAGTCGTCGACCATGCGATGGAAGAGCACGGCAAGCTGCCGCAGCTCCTCCGGCTTCCAGGCGCCCAGCGCGAGCTGCATTCCGCGCGCCCCGGCGTCCCGGACACGGTCGACGGCGTCCCGGCCGGCGTCGGTGAGCTCGATCCGCTGGGCCCGGCGGTCGTCCGGGTCGGGGACACGGGTGACATAGCCCGACTTCTGGAGTTGCTGTACCGTCCGCGTCACATGGGACGCCTCGACACCGAGGCGCTGCGCCAGCTCCCCCGGGCGCAGCGGCTCGGAGTCGGCGACCTGGCGCAGCAGGGCGACCGCGGCGCGGTCCAGCGGGACGCCGGCGAGGGCCATCAGCCGCTCGTGCTGCCGGGCCCTGGTGCTCAGATAGGTGATACGGGTCAGGGCGCGCTCGATCTCGACCACCTCCGGGGTGGCGGCGGGGACGGCTGGTAGCGGTTCTGTGGACATACCAGCCAGTTTACCATATCGTTGCGTAACTCAAGTAAGTTACTGCGTGCGTTTACGCACAGTACTGCGTGGCGCGCAGCGTTCACCGATCGGAGCCGTATGTCCCTCCTGGCCCGTCCTTCGATCGCCGCCCTCGGCGCGAAGACCCTGCAGCGGCTCACCCTCCTCGCGAGTAGGCGCCCGAGCGGCCCGGGCTCCGACGCCGCCTCGCACGCCCGGTTCCCCGAGTACCCGCGCCGGGTCCGCGAGCTGACCGTCCCGACGTCCGTCGCCCCGGCCCGCGCCACGGTGTACCTCCCGGCGGCCGAGGTCATCGCTCCCCCGGTGCACGTCAACTTCCATGGCGGAGGTTACGTCATGTCGCTCACGGAGCTCGACGACCCGCTCTGCCGGTTCCTGGCGGCCAAGGCCGGGGTGGCGGTGGTGAACGTGGACTACGTCGTCGCCCCGCAGCACCCCTTCCCGGCTCCGCCCCGGCAGGCCTACGAGGTGGTCCGCTGGGTCGCCGAGCACGCGGCCGAGCAGGGCTGGGACGGATCCCGGCTGACCGTGGGCGGGCAGAGCGCGGGGGGCGGGCTGGCCGCGGCGGTGGCCCGGCAGGCGTGGGAGGAGGGCGGGCCCTCGATCGCGCTGCAGGTGCTGCACTATCCGCCGCTGGACCTGGTGACGAGCGCGGCGGACAAGCGGGCCGCCATCGCCAAGCCGATGCTGCGGCCGTGGATGGCGGAGGTGTTCGACACGGCGTATGTGCCGGACCCGAAGCGGCGGGCCGACCCGCTGGTCTCTCCGGCGCACCCGTCGGACACGGCCGATCTGACCGGGATCGCCCCGGCGGTGGTGATCACCGCGGAGTACGACCTGTTGCGGGCGGAGGGTGAGCGGTATGCCTCGCGGCTGGGGGCGGTGGGGGCGCTGGTGGAGCATCACGAGGTGGGTGGGGTGGATCACGGGTATGACGGGAAGGACGACGTGAAGGCGCGGGAGGTGTATGCGCTTGTTGCGCATCATCTGCGGGCGGTTCGGGAGAAGGGCGCCTGAGAGCTCGGGGGTACTGATGGTGCGCGACTGACCGTCGTCGGTAGCTGGTCGCGCAGTTCCCCGCGCCCCTACGGGGCGCGGGTGTACCGGGGTTCAGATGGGGAGGGAGACGCCCAACTTGTCTGCGTACTCGGTGAGTTCGCGCCAGACCTTCGGCGCCACGGGGATCCCCTTCTCGCCCCGTTCCGCGGCCTTCGCCGCGCTGCGCTCGCCCGGGTAGAAGACGCCGGCCGCGCCCTCGGCGGGCGGGAGGGACTTGAGCGTGGTGAGGGTGTCGTCGACCGCGGTGAGGAAGGTGGTCGGGTCGCCGAAGGCCGCCGGGTCGAGGGCGATGAGGAGGGCGTTCTGGCGGTGGGCGCGGTCGCCGGTGTGGAAGGAGGCGAAGATCGGGGCGCCGACCAGGACGCTGGTGAGGAGTTCGAAGGCCAGGGACATGCCGGAGCCCTTCGCGCCGCCCAGGGGCAGGGGCATGACGGCCTGTTCGGGGTCGGTCGTCGGGGTGCCGTCGGCGGTCGCGGCGGCGCCCTCGGGCAGGGGCGTGCCGCTCGCCTTGGCCTGGCGGATCTTGCCGAGGGCGATGGTGGCGGTGGCCATGTCCAGCAGCAGCGGGGCGTGTTCACGGGCCGGTACGGCGATGGCGAGCGGGCTGGTGGCGACGGCGGCGCCCTGGACGCCGGTGTAGCCCATGTTGGGCATGCCGGCCACGAACCCGAGTCCGACCAGGCCCTGTTCGGCGATCCGGGACACGTAGTAGCCGATGGCGCCGGTGTGGACCGTACGGCGGACGCCCACCGAGGCGATGCCGGTGCCGCGGGCCCGTCGTACCGCCTCGTCGGCGGCGGCGGTGAGGGCGACCGGGCCGGGGGCACGGTCGGCGTCGAGGACGGCGACGGCCGGGGCCGTGGATTCGACGGTCAGGTGCGGGTCGGCGTTGGCGACGCCCTTGGCGAGCAGGTCCAGGTAGGCGGGGACCCGCGCGGTGCCGTGCGAGTCGACGCCGCGCTGCGCGGCCCAGACGAACACGTCGGCGGTGGTCCGGGCGTGCTCGGCGCTCAGGCCGCCCTTCTCCAGGAGGGCGGCGGAGAAGGCGCGCAGGTCGTCGGCGGGCACCAGGGTCTTGGTGGGGGTGTCGGACATGGTGACGGGTCTCCTGGGCTAGCGGGTGACGAGGACGTCGACGACGGCGGTGGTGCCCTCGGAGACGGCTTTGAGGGCACGTTGGAGGGCGGGCGCGAGGTCGTTCGCGGTGTCGACGGTCTCGGTGTGCATGCCGAAGGGCTCGGCGAAGTCCGCGAGCCGGGGCAGCCGGTGCAGGTCGGTGCCCAGCCACTCGCCGGTCTCGGCGGCGGCGCCGTCGGGGTAGAAGCGGCGGTGGTTGAGGTTCATCGACTTGTAGACACGGTTGTTGAACACCACGACCAGCAGCGGCAGTTCGTACGCCTTCGAGGCGTCGTACGACGGGATCACCGGGTTGTAGGTGAAGGCGCCGTCGCCGATGGTGAGGACCACCGGGCGTTCCCGCGCGGCGAGTTTGACGCCGAGGGCGACCGCGATGCCCTGGCCGAGTCCGCCCTGGACGTAGAAGTAGGAGTCGGGGTCGGCGGTGCGCAGATGGCGTTTGACGACGCGGCTGTGGGTGATGGTCTCGTCGACGACGATCCCGTTCTGGCCGTCGAGGAACTTGCGCAGCGTGGCGGCGACCAGCACCGGGTCCACGCCCGTCCTGCCGGGCTCCTCGCAGGCCTTGACCTCGGCCCGGGCGAGTGCGCCGGTCTCCTGCGAGTACCGGGTGTGCTGGGCCGCCCGGCGCTCGGCGACGGCCGTCTCGTCGAGGTCCCGCGCCCGCTTGGTCAGCTGGCGCAGCGTGTTCGCGGTGTTGCCCTCCAGGTAGGTGTCGGCGAACAGCACCTGGTAGACGACGTGCGGGCGCTGCGGCACCTCGTCGATGACGACGATCTTCGCCTTCGAGGGCCGGCGGGAGGGCGGGTAGAAGGGCGCGCGGCAGTTGACCAGCAGGATGAGATCCGCCTCGTCCATCCACGGCCCGATGTCGCTGCCGGCGTGCAGCGGGTGGGTGCGCGGGAAGTTGCCGCACACCGCCGAGTCCGGCTCGACGACCGGGATGTTCCAGGCCTCGGCGAAGGCCACCAGAGCCTCGAAGCCGCCCGCCTCCCGTCCCGCCGTCTCGGTGACGATCACGGGGTTGACCGCCTCGCGGATCGACTGGGCGACGGGGTCGACCTCTTCGGGCGAGCTGTGGGTGGAGCCCGGCGCCACGACCGGCTTGGCCTCGCGGCCGTCCCACTCCTCCAGGAGGATCTCCAGGGGGATGTTCAGGTACGCCGGCCCGGCGGGCGCCCGCCAGGCCAGTTCCGCCGCCCGGGTGACCATGGTCGGCAGCGTGTGCACGCTGGCGGCCTCGGTCGACCACTTGGTGAACGGCTGGGCGATGCCGTGCGGGCCGCCCACGATCGACAGGTTGCGGTACCACTGGCCGCCCGGGTCGTGGCCGGGAGCGTCGCCGTAAGTGGTCGACTCCGAGGAGGCGACGACCATGGGCACGCCGGCCAGCAGCGCGCCGTGCACGGCCATCGAGCCCTGCAGGAGGCCGGGGGCCGCGTGCAGCAGCACGCCTTGCGGACGGCGCTTGACGAGCCCGTAGCCGGTGGCCATGCCGACGGCGACCGTCTCGTGCGTCAGGTCGAGATATCCCGGCGCGGGTGCGCCGTCACGGTGACGGCGGGCCAGTGCCTCCCACACCGGGGCCCACTCGGACCCCGAGGAGCAGAAGACGTAGTCGGCGCCGACGGCGTTGAGGGCGGAGACGAGGGCGTCGCCGCCGTCGGTTCCTGGGGTGTTGGTCATGACAGGGGTTTCCTCAGCCCTCGATCGGCCAGTTCAGGACCTCGGAGATACCGCGACCCAGGATCCATTCAAGCTCCTCGGGCGTGAAGTCCCAGTGCTTGGTGAACTGCTCGATCGTGTCGGTGTAGGTGATGCCGTGGCCGAGCAGCCGGGTGATGTCGGTGCCGTAGAAGCAGCGCTGCGGGCCCATCTTGTCGACCATCTCGCGCACGTACTTCTGGATGTTGTTGTTCGGGAAGGGCTGCGTGGAGTAGCCCGGCAGCGCCGACACCTTGACGTAGATGTTCGGGTGGACGGCCAGGTCCGCGGTCTCCTGGACCCAGTAGCCGATCGCGTCGTCGACACAGCGGGCCATGATGCCCATGTGGTCGATGATGATCTTCAGCTCGGGGTGCTTGGCGGCGATCTCACCCAGCTCACGCTTCCAGATCGGCGCGTGGACCATGGTCGGAATGCGGAGTTCCTCGGCGAGCGGCCAGTACCAGTCGTTGGTGCCGTCGATCATCCAGTTGCGGTCCTGCGGCCGGTGGAAGGTGAGCCGGGTGCCCTTCACATGCGGGTTCTGCGCGAAGTCCTTGAGCATGGCCGTGCCCTCTTCGGGCTTGTTCTGCGGGATGCGGGCCATGATCCCGAACCGGTCCGGGTGGGCCTCGCAGGCCTCCAGGGCGTAGTCGATGCGGTCGCCCTCCCAGGACGGCGGCAGGATCAGCGCCCGGTTCACGCCGGCCTCGTCCATCAGCTCCAGGGCCTCCTCGTAGGAGAAGGGGTCCTCGCGGTGGCCGTTGAGGCGGATCCGCTCACGGGCGCCGGGCACCCAGGGGCGGTCCGGGGTCTCTTCCTTCCAGATGTGGATCTGCGTGTCGACGACGAACATGGCGCGAACTCTCTTTCTCGGTGGGGATCTTGGGGTGGTGCGGAAGGAACGCTAGGCGTCCGGTGCGCTCTTGCGGAGATCCCGGAGCGCAAGCTGTTGTTGCGCGGAAGCGCCCTGTTCACAGCGGACTTTCAGGCCCCGGAGCGGGTACCCCGGGAGCCGTCGAAGACGGCCGCGGCGATGTGTTCGGCGATCGCCATGGAGGCCGTGGCGGCCGGCGAGGGCGCGTTGCGTACGGCCGTGATCCGGCCGACCTGATGGATGCGGAAGTCGTCGACGAGCGTGCCGTCGCGGTCCAGCGCCTGCGCCCGTACGCCCGCTCCGCCGCGCACGACGTCACGGACGCCGACCTCGGGGACGTACAGCCCGGCGTCCTTCATGAAGGCGGCGGTGGAGAAGGAGCCGCGGTACTCCCTGATGCCGGTGCGCCAGTGCTGGGCGGCCATCCGCCAGGCGCCCGGGTAGGCGGCGAGGGCCAGCAGGTCCCGGGGGGAGACGCGGCTGCGCCGGTACCCCTCCTTGGCGAGGGCGAGGACGGCGTTGGGGCCGACCTCCACCGAGCCGTCGACACGCGGGGTGAAGTGCACGCCGAGGAAGGGGTAGCGGGGGTCGGGCACCGGGTAGACGAGCCCGCGCACGAGATGCCTCTTGTCGGGCTTCAGCAGCATGTACTCGCCGCGGAACGGGATGATCCGGGGCTCCTGCTTGTCCTGGGCGAGTTCGGCCACGGTGTCGGACTGGAGGCCGGCGCAGAGGATCAGCCGGTCCACCCGCACCCGGTCCTGGCCGGAGGCGGCCTCGATGCCGCCGGGCACGGTGGTGATGGACGTGACCGGGAAGTCCAGCCGCACCTCACCGCCCCCGTCGACGACGTCCTGGGCGAAGGCGCGGGCGACCGCCGGGTAGTCGGTGATCGCGGTGCGCGGGGAGTGCAGGGCGGCGGCCCCTCCGGCGTGCGGTTCGATCTCCCTGATCTCCTCGCGGGAGACCTTCCGCAGCTCCGGCACGTGGTTGTTCTTCGCCCGGGTGTACAGGTTCTCCATCCGGCCGAGTTCGTCCTCGCGCACCGCCACGACCAGCTTGCCGATCTCGTCGTACGGCAGCCGCCGGTCCTGGCAGTACTCGCGCAGCAGCGACACGCCCCGCACGCACAGGTCGGCCTTGAGGCTGCCCGGGGTGTAGTAGATGCCCGCGTGGACCACGCCGGAGTTGTGGCCGGTCTGGTGCCGGGAGACCTCCTGCTCCTTCTCGAACACCACGACCCGGGCGCCGGGGCGGCGCAGGGCGATCTCGCGGGCCGTGGCCAGGCCCACGATCCCGGCGCCGACCACGCCGATCGTCTCGTCAGCCATCGGCCCGCTCCGGGGCACCGATGTGGACCGCCACCGTCTTGACGCGCGTGGAGAACCTCAGGACCTCCTCGCCCTGCTCCTTGTAGGCCGTACCGGAGTCGTGGAAGCCGCCGAACGGGAGGTGGACGTCCCAGCCGGTGGTCGTCGTGTTGACCGCGACCTGCCCGCACTCGGCCTCGTCGGCGAAGCGGTACGCGGAGCCGAGGTCGCGGGTGAACACGGCGGCGGCGAGGCCGAAGGCGGAGTCGTTGACCGCCTCGACGGCCGCGTCGAAACCGTCGACCGCGCGGACGGCGAGGACGGGCCCGAAGACCTCCTCCCGCCAGACGGCCATGTCGGGCGTGATATCGGCGAGGACGGTGGGTCGCACGTAGCACCCGTGCGGCCGCTCGGGGTCCGTGCCGCCGCCCGTGAGCACGGTCGCGCCCTGCTCGACCGCCCTGGCCAGGTCGGCGAGGACGCTGTCGCGCTGCTTCGGGCTGGACAGCGGGCACAGGGTCGTCGCCGGGTCGTCGCCCGGGCCGACCGCCAGCGCCCGCACCTCCGCGACCAGCAGCGCGACGAACTCGTCGTACACCGGCCGCTCGACGATCACCCGGCTGGTGGCCGTGCAGCGCTGTCCGGCCTGCCCGAAGGAGGCGGCGACGACGGCCCTGGCGGCGGCCGGCAGGTCGGCGTCGCGCAGCACCGCGGACGCGTTCTTGCCGCCGAGTTCGCCCTGGAAGCGGACGTTGCGGTCGGCGAGGCGGCGGCGGATGCGGTTGCCTACGGCGTTGGAGCCGGTGAAGGTGATGCCGGTGATCCGGGGGTCGTCGAGGAGCGCCTCCTCGATCTCGGCGGTCCGGCCCGTGACCACGTTCAGCACCCCGGGCGGCAGGCCCGCGTCGTGCAGGGCGCGGGCGAAGTGCAGCCCCGACAACGGTGTCTCGCCGGCCGGCTTGAACACGGCCGCGTTGCCGGTGGCGAGCAGCGGGGCGAGCTTGCGGGCGGGGGTGATCAGCGGGTCGTTCCAGGGGCTGATCACCAGGATCACGCCGATCGGCTCACGCTGGGTGTGCGTACGGTGGTTCGGGCGTACGTCGTGCAGGAGGGTGCCGTAGCCCTGACGGGCCAGACCCGCGTAGTACTCCAGGAAGTCGGCGGCCTTGAGGGTCTCGCCGGTCGCCTCCGCGACGGTCTTGCCGTTCTCGGCGGTGACGTCGGCGGCGATCTCCTCGACCCGTTCCCGGATCAGCCGGGCCGCCTCGGTGAAGACCCGGGCCCGCTCGAAGGGGCTGGTGCGCTTCCAGACGGCGAAACCGCGCTCGGCGTGGTCGTAGGCCCGGGTGACGTCCTTCGCGGAGAGCGCGGGGACGCGGGCGAAGGGGGTGCGGACGTCGGCGGGGTCATGGACGTCGATCCATTCACCGGTCGTCACCCACTCCCCGCCCAAGAGGGTTTCCAGGGTGCGCATGGAGATCACTTCCTTCGTCGTCCGCGGTGCCGCCCGTGTGGGGCCGGATGCGACAACACACCATGTGGGAGGGGGTCCACCAGCCCCGTGGGGGCAGGCATTGATTGCGCCGTGCGCGCCTCGGCGGCCGGGTGATCCATGCTGGAATCGGCGGGTCCGACACGTCCTGAGGAGAGAACGCATGGCATACGCAGTCGTCGCCCAGTACCGCTGCGCACCGGCCGACGCGGACGCGGTGCGTGCCGCGTTGCGGAAGGCGCAGGCCGCTTCCCGTGCCGAGCCCGCGAACCTGATGTACGAGGTGCACGAGGTGGAGGGGGAGCCGGGTGGGTTCCTGCTCTATGAGCGGTACGTCGACAAGGAGGGGTTCGAGGCGCACAAGGCGGCCGAGCACTTCAAGGAGGTTGTGGTGGGGGTGGTGTGGCCGTTGCTCGTGGAGCGCACGGTGACGTTCGCGGAGGTGCTTTAGCGTCGGCCGTCTCAGGGGCGCGGGTGGAGTGTGGTTCTCGCGCAGTTCCCCGCGCCCCCAAAAGAAGGGGGCGCGGGGAACTGCGCGACCGGCCACGACGGACCCGCGGACGAGAGCGCTCAGAACTCGTTGCCCCAGACGTACCGGGCGATGGTCTCGACGAGGACCAGCTTCTTGCGCTGGTCCTCGGCTCCCAGGAGCGGCCGGCTCGCCACGTCGGCGAATCCCCGTGACGGGGACACCGCGCCGTCCTCCAGGTCCTTGAACTCGCCGGCCGCGTCGATGCGGGACATCACGGTGTCGACGTCCTCCAGGTCCGCCGTGGTCGCGTCGACGACGCCCAGGCAGAAGTCCCGTTCGTCCGGCAGTGCCCTGAGCAGGTCCAGTTCCGCCGGCGTGCCCTGGTCGAAGGGCAGGATCCAGCGGTCGGCGGCGATGGCGTCGTAGAGATGCTCGGCGCGGGTGCGGTCCAGCTCGGTCGGGGCGCTCCAGCCGGGGGCCACGGCGATCCGGACGCCCTCGGGACGCTCGTCGAGGCGTACCGCCAGGGCGTCGACGGTGAGGGCGTCCGCGAAGGGCAGGGCGCCGGGGTCGGCCGGGTCGGTGCTCAACTGGTCCAGCAGCAGCGGGTTGTTGAGCTGGATCAGGCGGACGCCCTTGGAGACGAGCAGCTCGATCTCCGCCCGGACGATCTCCGCGAGGGCCTCGCCCAGTTCGCGGGCCGAGGAGACGCCGAGGCCCGGCTGGAAGGTGGTGGCCGCGAGGTAGGCCGGGGAGGGCAGGGCGGCCTTCGGAGCGATCACCGTCAGGTCGGCGAGGCGGGCGGCCCGGTCGGCGAGCAGCGGGCCGTTGGCCTTGGGCAGCGACTCGGCCACCCAGCGGACCAGGCCGTCGGGGTCCGTCTCGTCGGTCCGGCGGAAGCCGGAGACGGTGTCGAGGACGGCGCCGCGGAAGTCCTCGCGGGGGAAGTCGCCGTCGGTGACGACGGTGGAGCGCAGCTTGCGCTGATAGGCGACGGCCTCCCGGACCGCCGCGTCGACGGCCTCCGGGTCGGCGGTGGACAGGCCGGGCGGTCGGACCAGGCTGCCGTGGTGGTCGATGCGGTAGTTGAACGTGTCCGCCATGGTGTCAGTCCTTTCCACCGGAACCGGTGACGCCCCACGCGGCGAACTCCAGTTCGTAGCCGAGGTCCTTGAGGACGTCCTCGGCGATCCGCTGGTCCTCGTCCGCCGTGCCGCCGGCGATGCCGAGCCCGCCGATGATCTCGCCGTCCTTCTTGATGGTGACGCTGCCCTCGGCCGCCATGATCGGCAGGGCGGCGCCGGGGAGCTGGGAGAGCTGGGCGAAGAAGACGGGCTGGCTCTCCTGCCACTTCTTCAGCATGGGGCCGGGGCGCTGCATGACGGCCGCGGTGTAGGCCTTGGCGCGGGCGATGTCGGGGGTGAGCGGGCGGGCGCCGTCGGGGCGGCGGATGGCGATCGGGAAGCCGCCGGCGTCCACGACGGCGACGCTCACCGCCTTCCCGATCTCCTGGGCGCGCTCGTGGGCGGCGCCGATGATCTCCTCGGCGGCGGCCAGGGTGAGGCTGGTCATGCTGCTTCCTTCGGTGCGGTGAGGGTGCGGCGGAGCCGGGCGACGGCCGCGTTGTACTTGTCGGGCGCCTCCCAGTACATGGAGTGCGGGGCGTCCGGGACGATCTCCAGGTGGGAGCCGGGCAGCAGTTCGTGGGCGCGGGTCACCGTCTTCACGCTGAGCACCGCGTCCTTCTCGCCCGCGAGGAAGGCGACCTTGACGCCGGAGGCACCGATCTCCTCCAGGGAGGGGCCGTCGGTGTCGAGGTTGCGCAGGTCCTGCATCCTGGCCACGTTGAAGGTGCCCATCTGCTGGAAGAGGAAGGTGAGGTCGGCCCGCTCCCGCTGGAACGTCTTGGTGAGCAGCCGGTCGATCACGGGCAGCTTCACGGCCTCCGCCCGGTCGGCGGCGGCGAGTTCCTTCAGCTCGGGGTGGCTGATGCCGCCGAGGGAGTGGCCGAGGACGACCGAGGAGACGCGTTCGGGGCGGAGCAGGCCGGCGCGCAGGGCGGCGACGGAGCCGATGGACTGGCCGACGAGCATGGCGTCGGTGATGTCCTCCTGGTCGAGGACGGCGACGACGTCGCCGGGGAAGTCCTGGCCGTCGAACTCGTCCATGGAGGAGTCGGACTTGCCGAAGCCGCGCAGGTCCACGGTGAGGACGGTGAACTCGTCGCGCAGCGCGGCCACCTGCTGCCACCAGGCGGCGTGGTGTCCGCCGCTGCCGTGCACGAAGAGGATCGCCGGGCCGCTGCCGTGGCGCTCGTAGTAGATGGCGGTGCCGTCGGAGTCGGCGAGGGGCATGGGGTGAACTCCCGTACTGATGCGCTTAGTTGGGGCGGCGGCCGTGGTGGACGAGCTCGATCATGGTGTGGTCGGGGTCGTGGATGTAGCAGAACTTGGACTGGTTCTCGGGGCGTTCGATCGGCCGGGTGTGCCGGATGCCCAGCTCCGTGAGGTGGGCGAGGAAGTCGTCCCAGTCGTCGACCTCGACGGCGAAGTGGTAGGGCGCCATGCGCTCCATCTCCTCGACGGGGGTGAAGTGCAGGTCGAAGTTGCCCCGGGTCATCAGCACCACGCGGGTGTTGGACTTGGGCTGGATCCGCTTCATCCCGAAGACCTTGGTGTACCAGGCCGCGGTGCGATCGGGGTCGGTGGTGGGGAAGTTGACGTGGTGGATGTAGCGGGGTTCCGCGCTCATGAGTGGTTCCCTTCCAGGTGTACGGGGTTGGACAGCACGCCGATGCCGCTGATCTCGACCTCGACGGTGTCGCCGGGTTCGAGCTGGCAGGTGGATTCGGCGCCCATCCAGAGCACGTCACCGGGGTGCAGGGTGATGTGCTTGGTGATCTCGACGATGTGGTCGAACGGGTCGAAGACCATGTCCCCGGTCGGGAACACGGCGCGGACCTCGCCGTTGACGCGCAGAGTGGTGGTCTGCGCGAGCGCGTCCACGTCGGTCTCGATCCAGGGGCCCATCGGCTTGAAGGTGTCGCTGTTCTTGCTGCGCCAGAAGGTGCGGTCCTGGTGCTGCCAGGTGCGGGCGCTGACGTCGTTGCCGATGGTCCAGCCGAACACCGCCTCGCGTGCCTGCTCGTGGTCGGCGTGCCGGAGCGTGCGGCCGATGACCGCGACGAGTTCGGGCTCGGCCTCGAAACGTCCGGTCACCTCGGCGGGCCGGACGATCGGTGAACCGTGCCCGGTGAGGGCGTTGTTGGCCCGGTAGCCGACCTCGGGGCGCTCGGGGGTCGGGGCGCCGGCGTGCTCGATGTGCCGGGGGTAGTTGTAGCCGACGGCGTAGAAGACGCCGGGTACGACGGGCGGCAGCCAGACGGCGTCGGTCACGGGGACCGTGCCGAGGACGTCGAAGCCGCCCTCCAGCGGCGAGCCGGAGAGGAGGTCGACGTCCTTCTCCCCCACCCGCCCCCAGACCGGCCGGCCGTCGATGGCCACCCGTGCGAACCTCATGGCGTCAGCAGGTGGGAGACGCGCTTGGTGACCAGGTAGGCGTCCAGCGCCTCCGGCCCGCCCTCCCGGCCGTACCCGCTGTCCTTCACCCCGCCCGACGGGGCTTCGTGCACCGAACCGCCGCAGTGGTTGAGGGAGAGGATGCCGGCCTCCAGGCCGTCGGAGAGCTTCTCGGCGGTGGCGGCCGACTCGGTGAAGCCGTAGGCGGCCAGCCCGTACGGCAGTGAGTTGGCGGTGGCCAGGGCCTCGTCGAGGTCGCGGAAGGGCACGATGGGCGCCAGCGGTCCGAACGGCTCCTCGGACATCAGGTCCGCGTCGGCCGGTACGTTGGTGAGGACGGTCGGCGCGAAGAAGTAGCCGGGGCGGTCGAGCCGTTCGCCGCCGGTGCGGACCGTGGCGCCCTTGCTGACCGCGTCCGCGGTGAGCCGCTCGATCGACCGCAGCCGGCGCTCGTTGGCGAGCGGTCCCATGGTGGTGCCCCGGGTCAGTCCGTCGCCGGTGACGACCGCCTCGGCGGCCTTCACGAACTCGGCGGTGAAGTCGTCGGCCAGGGACTCGTGGACGAGGAAGCGGCTGGGCGAGGTGCAGACCTGGCCGGCGTTGAAGAACTTGGCCTGGGCGGCGCGCCGGGCGGCCTGTGCGGGGTCGGCGTCGGCGCACACGATGACGGGGGCGTGGCCGCCCAGCTCCATCAGGGACGGCTTCATGACCTTGCCCGCCTCGGCGGCGAGGAGCTTGCCGACGGGCACCGAGCCGGTGAAGGCGATCATGCGGGTGACCGGGGAGGCGATGAGGTGGGCCGAGACCTCGGCGGGTTCGCCGAAGACCAGGTTGAGCACGCCCGCGGGCAGTCCCGCGTCCGCGTAGCACTCCACCAGGGCGGCGGCCGTCGCCGGGGTCTCCTCGGAGGCCTTGATGATCAGCGAGCAGCCCGCCGACAGGGCCGAGGAGATCTTGCGGTTGGGGCCGCCGACCGGGAAGTTCCAGGGCACGAAGGCGGCGACCGGGCCGATGGGTTCGCGGCGGACGGTGAGGACCGTGCCGGGTGCGGACGGGACGATCCGGCCGTACGCGCGGCGGGCGTCCTCGGCGTGCCAGCGCAGGGTGTCGGCGGTGCGCCCGGCCTCGCCGGTGGACTCGGCGAGGGTCTTGCCCTGTTCCAGGGTCATCACCCGGCCGATCCCGGCGGCGCGTTCGGCGATGAGGTCGGCGGCGCGGTCGAGGATCGCGGAGCGCCGGGCGATCGGGGTCGCCCGCCACACCCGGAAGCCCTCGGCGGCGGCTTCGAGGGCGCGGTCGAGGTCGGCCGGGGTGGCGAGGGGGACCTCGCCGATCGTCTCCTCCGTGGCGGGGTTGACGACGGGGGCGGTCCGTCCGGAGCCGCCCTGGCACCACTCGCCCGCTATGTACATGCGGACGGCGGGATAGCCGTGGTCGGTGGTCATGAAGGGGTGCCCTCTCAGATTCAGGAGGCGGTGGGGGCTTCCTGGTCGCGGTTGGTGCGCAGGGCCCAGATGTGGTGCGGCGGGGTCGTCTCGTGGACCCGGGTGCCGTAGGTCGCGTCGGCCCGGTCCATGTCGGCGGCGTACTCGACGCGGCCGCCGCACGGGGCGTGCAGGAAGCGGAAGACGTTGGAGCCGATGGTGTGCCGGCCGAGCCTGCGGGCCTCCCGCCAGCCGTGCTCGATCATGTAGTTGCCGCCCTCGATGACGTCGTCGAAGCCGGGGACCTCGTAGGCGATGTGGTTGATCCCGGCCCTGTCGGGGCGGTGGCAGAGCAGCATGGTGTGCTGGTCGTCGTCGCCGGGCGCCTGCATGAAGACGCCCATGGGCTCGACCACGTCGGTCGGGCGGAAGCCGAGCCGGTCGACGTAGAAGCCGACGGCCGCCTCGCGCCCCTCCTTGGGGATGTTCAGGGCGACATGGCACATGCGCAGCGGGCGGACCCGGGTGATCGGCTCCAGGGCGGTGTTCCAGCGGTTGACGTGGCCGAGCGCGTTGGCCGGGCGGGGCTCGACCGGCGCGGGCCTGGGGCGGGCCAGGGTCAGGCCGACGCCGAAGCCGGTCTCGTCGACGGTGTGGTGGACGCCGTCGGCGCTCTCGCGGATCTCGCGGTCCCGGCCGGCCGAGGTGACCAGCCGGTCCAGTTCCTCGGGCGTGTCGACGCCCCAGACGACCTCGCGCAGCGTGGGCCCGTCCTCGACGGGGGCCGGCAGCGGCGGGCCCGGCAGGGTGTCGAGGTGGAGGGTCTGGCCGGTGCGGGTCTCGAACACCGCGTGCTCGTCGGTCAGTTCCAGCTGGTACAGCCCGAAGTCGTCGAAGAACCGGGCGCATACGGCAAGGTCGTCGATGCCGTAGGTGACCGATTCGATTCTCTGGATTCCCATGGATTCCTCGTTTCCGGGTCGCCCCGCGAGCGTAGATTTCGGCGCGCGAGGGCCTCAATGCCCTGAGCTCTACGGAATGCGCAAGCGTTTCTTGCGGCCCCGGCTATGCGCGGATCGCGGGAATCGGGTTCTGCGCGAACCAGTCGGCGAGGAAGTCCAGGAACACGCTGACCTTGCGCGGGGTGTCCTGCCCGGGACCGTAGATCGCGTAGAGCGGGCGGTCCGGTACGGCGAGATCGGGCAGCAGCACCCGCAGGGCGCCGGAGACGAGGTCGTCGTAGACCGGGCGCTGGGGCAGCAGGGCGATGCCGCGGCCGTGCACCGCCGCCTTCTGCAGGGCGATGTAGGAGTTGGACGAGAAGGCGATGTTGCGGATCTTGTGCAGGGTGCTGGCGTGCCCGTGGCCGATCCGCCACACCGGGTCGTTGACGTGCACCAGGCAGTCGTGGGCCGCGAGGTCGTTCGGGTGGGCGAGCGCGCCGCACCGCTCGATGTACTCCTCGGCGGCGCACAGCACGAACGGCAGCGAGGCGATCTTCTTCAGCCGGACGCTGGAGTCGCGCAGATCGCGGGTGTGGAACGCGACGTCGAATCCGCTGTCCAGGAAATCGTAGGTGCGGTCGGACATGCCGCCGAGTTCGAACCGGACCTGGATTCTGGGGTGCGCCGCCGAGAAGGCCGCGATCGCGTCGCCGAGGTCGAGGCTGCCTATCCACTTCGGGCAGATGACACTGAGGGTGCCCTCGGGCCGGTCGTGGAGCTGGGCGATGCCGGCGTCCTCGGCCTCGATCTCGTCGAGGATGCGCGCGGCGAACTCCGCGTAGCGTCGGCCGGGCTCGGTCAGGCTCACGGAGCGGGCGGTGCGGTTGACCAGGCGGACGCCGATCTGCCGCTCCAGTTCCGCCACGTGGCGCGAGACCAGGGAGCCGGACGAGCCGAGTTTCTTGGCGGCTCCGCTGAAACTGCCGACCTGGGCGACGGTGACGAAGCTGTGCATGAGGAGCAAGCGGTCCATTTTTCCTCCGAAGGCGCGCGTGCGGCTCGCGCCGGTCACCCACACAAATCGAATGTCGGCAATCTTGTCAACGTCTCTTCGCTTAAAAGATCAGCCGCGTTTCTCATGGTCAGGCCGGGGATCAGGCCCCGTCCGGGGTGATACGGCCGTAGCCGCGGATGTCCGGGAACGGCGGCTCCCGGTCGGCCTGGAGGTCCACCTGGAAGGTGTTGAGGCACATGCCGAGCATGGTGAAGTTGCCGAGCGCGCCGATGGTGTCGACCAGCCCCTTGGGGCCGAAGTGCTCCAGGGCGCGGGCGAAGGTCGCGTCGGTGACGAAGTGGTCCTCCAGGATCTCCCGGCAGAACCGGTAGAAGGCCTGGTCGGCCTCGTCGTCGAAGACCGCCTCACGCTTCTCGGCGATGGCCTGGACGGCGGCCTCGGGGATGCCGGCCTCGATCGCCTGGTGGACGTGGGCGTTCCAGGAGTACTGGGCGTCCCAGTTGCGGGCCGCCATCAGGAGGGTCAGTTCGCGCAGGTGCTTGGGGAGGCTGCAGTCGAACCGGGCGAAGGCGCCGAGGGACTCCGCCCGTTCGCACATCTCCGGGCTGTGCAGCCAGACCCGGAACGGGCCGCGGACCGCGCCGCGGCGCCCGGCGATCCGGGCGGCGAGCTCCTGCTGCCGCGGGTCCATCGCGTCTTCGCTGAGAACGGGGAGCCTCATGGGGCCGGTACCTGCCTTTTCTCTCCGGCGGCCTGGGATGCCGGTGACGGTACCGTCGGTTCCGGCCGCCGCACCCACCTCGGAGCGCAAGGTAAAACTGCACGCCAGGGGGCACCCACGGGCGCGATCACGACCTAGCCTCGGTCGGCGTACCACCTCGCAGTGGAAAGCCGTGGAGAGGAATCCCCGATGACCACGATCATCAAGGCCGCGTCCGTGCCCCTGCTCGACCGGGGCGGCGCGGTCCTGTCGACACCGCTGATCACCACACCGTCGGCGGGCGGGGAGAACCTGATCACCAGCGGGATGAGCGTCTATCCGGTGGGCTCCGGCGCGCCGTTGCACTCGCACAACTGCGACGAGCACGTGACCGTCCTGGAGGGTGAGGCGGAGGTGTGGGTGGACGGCGAGGTGACCCGCCTGGAGCGGTTCGACACCACGTACGTCCCGTCCCCCGTCCCGCACCTGTTCCGCAACGTCGGTGACACTCCGCTGCGGATCCTGTGGGTGTACTCCTCGGGGTACGTCACCCGGACCTTCACGGAGACGGGGAAGACGGTCGAGCACCTCTCCACCGAGGACCAGATGGGCTGAGCCCCGTCCCCGGGGACGTCCCGCGCGTCCCACGGCACGCGGGGACGACATGGTGCCGTGCGGCCACGGCAATCCTCCGAATCGTGATCACGCTTCGTGGTCACGAGCACGACAGCACGGAGGTTTCCATGTCCCGACGGATCCTGAAGAGCGGGCTGCTGGCCACGGTCGCGGTGTTCGCGTTCCTGCCCACGGCCGGGGCCGCCACCGCGAGCGCCGCCACTCCGATCCCCGCGCCGCAGGGAATCGTGCAGTACTACAACTACACCACCCTCCCGGCGCCGGCGGTCCACCGCCTGCACCACCGGCACCACACGTACCGGAGCGTGGGCCGGGTGACCACGAGGCACCACGTCCGGCTCAACGTCCGCTCCGGCCCGAGCACCCGCTACCGCGTGGTCGGCCACCGTCACAACGGCCGGCTCGTCCCGGTGACCTGCAAGACGTACGGCGGTTCGGTGCGCGGCACGCACACCTGGTACCGGCTCCCGCACCGCAAGGGGTACGTCTCCGGCCGCTACGTCCGGGTCGGCCACGCCGTCCCGTGGTGCTGACGGTTCCGTCCCCTCGTACTCCCTGATCGCACCGGCCTGTTCGGGAACCCCGCGTTCCCGAACAGGCCTTCGACATGACCCCCTGATTCACCGTCTTCACACCCGTCCGCCGATTGCGGGCCCGGTCCTTCTGGGAAGCCATCCCGACAACAGGGGCGAAACGCCCATAGCGTTATGAAGTCGAGGCACGCGACATGCGGCACCCCGAAGGAGCGACCACCCCGCCGGAGGACGAACCGGCGGCGAGACTGCGCGAACTCAAGGAGCGCACGGGGCTCAGCCTGGCGGCACTGGCCGCCCGCACCCCGTACAGCAAGTCCGCCTGGCACCGTTATCTCTCCGGCGCCAAGCGGCCGCCGCGCCCGGCCGTGGAGGCGCTGGCCCGGCTCGCGGGCGCCGACCCGGCCGCCGTCCTGGCCCTGTACGACGCCGCCGAGGAACCCCCGCTCACCGAGCCGGCCGAGCGGCGGCGGCCGGCGGGACGGCGGTGGCGGCTGCCGCTGACCGCGCTCGCGCTGTTCACCGTGGCCGGGGTGACGGCGGCGGCCGTCACCGTCTCGGACCGGCGCGGCACCCCGGGCGCGCAGCCGGTGTCGGCGGCGCCGCGCTGCCACGGCCGGTCCTGCCAGGGCGAGCTGCCCGACGCGTCGGCGTGCGCCCGGGACGCGCAGACCAAGACCACCGTCACCGGCACCGCCTACGACGTCCGGCTGCGCTGGTCCCCCACCTGCGGTGCCGCCTGGTCCGAGGTGCGGCTGCGCTCGGCGCACGCCCGGGAGGTCTCGGTCCGGGCCGGGCAGGACGTGCTCTCGGCGAGCTATCCGGCCGAGGACTCCGTCGGCTACACCAGCCCGATGCTCGCGGTGCCGACCCCCCGGGGCGTGGAGGCGTGCGCGGAGGTCGGGGGGCAGCTGGCGTGCACCGGCCTGGAGGGGCAGCCGGACGACGAGTAGACGGCATGAAGGCGCCGCGCCCGTGGAAGGGGCGCGGCGCCGGACCGGTCGGGGGCACCGGTCAGTGGGCGGCGACCAGTTCCTCCCGGTCGGCGCCGGCCGGCGGCTGCTTGGCCGAGCGCAGGGCGGCGATGCCGATGAAGACCATCGAGGAGACACCGGCGAGCGAGAAGGCGGTGAAGCCCCAGTCGCCATTGCCCGCCGCGAGCAGCTGGCCGCCGAGCCAGGGGCCGAAGACGGCGCCGAAGCGGCCCATGCCCGAGGTCCAGCCGACGGCGGTGGCGCGGTTGTCGGGGCTGGAGCGGATGGAGACGGTCGCGTAGATCATCGTCTGGGCGCTGTTGAGGAAGACGCCGGTGAGGAAGACGACCAGCGTGGTCACACCCATCGGCAGGTGGACGCTGAGCAGGTAGACGCCGACGGCGGTGAGGGCGAACCAGACGGCCGAGATGCGCGGGGCGCCGAACCGGTCGGCGGCACGGCCGGCGACCAGCATGCCCACGATGCCGCCGAGGTTGAAGACGACGACGAAGGTCAGGGCGTTGGCCAGCTCGTAGCCCTCGGTGCGCATCAGGGTGGGCAGCCAGGTGGCGACACCATAGACGAGGAGCAGACCGCCGAAGGAGGCCAGCCAGTAGAGCAGGGTCTGGATCCACTCGCCGCCGCGGAACAGGTTCCGCAGCGCGTCCCAGCGGTCGGCGGCGGTCTTCTTCGCGGCGACGGCGGGCAGTTCGACCTCGTAGCGCTCGGCCAGGGCGCCGGCCTCCTCGGTACGGCCCTTGGCGACCAGGAAGCTCAGCGACTCCGGCAGGAACTTCAGCAGGACGGGGACGAAGAGCAGCGGGAGCACGCACACCCAGAACGCGGAGCGCCAGCCCAGCGGGTCGATCAGCCACTTGGCCACGTAGGCGGAGAGGATGCCGCCCGCGTGGTGCGCGGTCATCAGCAGGCCGATGGTGATCGCCACCCGGCCGCCCTTGGCGTAGTCGGAGACCATGCTGATCGCGGTCGGCAGCAGCCCGCCGAGGCCGACGCCGGCCAGGGTGCGGCCGAGGCCGAAGACGGCGACGCTGCCGGAGATCGCGCAGATCCCGGAGGCGAGCGAGAACAGCGTGACGCAGCCGACCATCAGCTGCTTGCGGCCGATCCGGTCCGCGACCGTGCCCGCGGTCAGGGCGCCCACCAGCATGCCGAAGGTGGCGTAGGAGCCGAGGTCGCCGGCCTGGTCCGGGGTGAGGCCGAAGGTCTTGGTCTCCAGCAGGTGGGGCAGCACCGAGCCGTAGATGAACATGTCGAGGCCGTCGAAGAGGACGGCCAGCCAGCACAGGCCGACGACCAGCAGAGCCAGTTTGCCGCCGCGAGCGGACAGGGCGGGGGAGGAGGACATCTTTGTTTTCCTCTCGTCCAGGAGGCGTTCCCTGGAGGGGATCTGTGAGCGGGCCGCGCGGCTCGTGCGGCTGACCCGTGGTGCGCTAGACGTTAAGGACCCGGATCTGATGTGTCAACGTTTTTGTTAACAATCTCAGTGGAGCGAAAGGCAGGGGGAAGGCGGAGAGAAAGACGGGGTGAAAAGGGGGGTGCCCGACGCGCGCACAGCAGCACGTCGTACACCCCCCTGCCGACCGGAGACGGATCAACCGACCGGCGGTGTCCCGTGGGTGTGGAAGGACTCGATCGTCTTCAGACCCCAGGCCTGCCCCTTGGCGCGCTCGGCCTCGGTCCAGGTGATCAGCGGCCAGTCGGGGGCCAGCACCAGCCGGGTGAGCGGGTTGCAGAGCTCGATGCGGTTGCCGCCGGGCTCGTAGACGTACAGGAAGAACGTCTGCTGGATGGCGTGCTTGTGCGGGCCGGTCTCGATGAACACCCCGCTGTCGATGGCGAGATCGGCCGCGCGCAGCACGTCCTCGCGGGTGTCGGTGGCGAACGCGATGTGGTGCAGGCGTCCGGCCGAGCCGGTCCAGTCGGAGGTGTAGACGACGTCGTACGACTTGTTCGTGAAGGTCAGCCAGCGGGCGGCGATCCTTCCCGTGTCGAGCCGGATCTGCTCGGTCGGCCTGGCGCCCAGCACCTGTTCCTGGAACTCGGCGTTGGCGAGCACGTCGGCGGCCAGGAAGTTGACGTGGTCCAGGCGCCGCACCCCCACGCCCCGGTTGGGCTTGGCCTGCGGCTGGTTCTTCAGCGCGGGCCTCAGCTCGTCGGGAGCCTGGTAGTACTCGCTCTCCCAGTACAGGGCGTGCTCGTGACCGTCCGGGTCGGTGGTGACGTAGAGCTTGCCGAGTCCCGGTTCGTCCTCGGTCCAGTGGCCGGTGCCGCCCGCCTCCTCGATCGCCTTGATACGGCGGTGGAGGGCCTCCTCGCTGGAGGTGCGCAGCGCGAGCCGGCCGAGGCCGGGCCGGTCGCGGGCGGTGAGGACCAGGCTGTGGTGCTCGTAGTCGTCGAAGGTGCGCAGGTAGACGGTGTCGCCGTCCTGGCCGTTGACGGTCAGTCCGAGGTAGTCGGTGAAGAAGGCGACGCTGGCGTCCAGGTCCGGGGTGAAGAGCTGGGCGTGGCCGATATGGGCGATGTCACCGAGGGGCGGAGCCATCGTTGCCTCCTTGGGGTCGTGCGGGTGTGGGGGTGGCGGGGACGGACCGCGGGAAGACGGTGCCGTCGAAGATCTTGCGGGCGGTGCGGACGACCGCGGTACGGCGGGCGGCCGGCGGGGTGCCGTCGGAGCCCGGGTCGACGCTGGTGTCGATCTCCAGGAATCCGGTGGGGTGTTCGATGCGGATGCGGTCGCCGTGCTCCGGGAGCCGGGCTATCCCCTCCCCCACACCACCGGGCAGCCGCAGCCCGGCGGCCACGCTCGCGGCGCCGAGGACGCCGATCGAGGTGTGGCAGCGGACGGGGATGAAGGTCCGGGTGGTGACCGCGCCGCCGTCCCGGGGCGCGGCGAGCAGGCTGAGCTTGGGCACGGTGGCGGTCTCGACGTCACCGAGGCCCATCAGCTTCCCCGCCACGAGCCGGATCTCGCGCAGCCGGTCGGCGAGCGCCAGATCCTCCTCCAGGTCCTTGGGCTCCTCGTACCCGGTGACGCCGAGATCGCCCGCCGCGACGAGCACGGTCGGCATGCCGTTGTCGACGCAGGTCACGGCCGTACCGGCGACGGTGTCGCGAACGTTCCCGGTGGGCAGCAGCGGGCTCTCCCCCGCCGGGAACTCGATCACCACCGGGGCGGCGGTGCCGGGCACGCCGGAGATCTCGGCGTCCCCGGTGTAGTCGACCCGCCCGCCCGGGGTCGGGAAGGTGGCGACGGCCGACTCCCCCGTGTTGAGCATCCGGATCCGTACGGAGGTCTCGCCGTCCCCGGGGGCCACGAGCCCCCGCTCCACGGCGAACGGGCCGACCCCGGCGAGGATGTTCCCGCAGTTCTGACGGTCGGTCACTTCCGGCCGTTCGACGGCGACCTGGAGGAAGAGGTAGTCGACGTCCGCCTCCGGGTCGTCCGACACCGAGACGACCGCCACCTTGCTGGTGAGCGGGTGTGCCCCGCCCAGGCCGTCGATCTGGCGCGGGTCGGGGCTGCCCATCACCCGCAGCAGCAGGTCGTCCCGGACGGCGGGGTCGGCGGGCAGGTCCTCGGCCAGGAAGTACGCGCCCTTGGAGGTGCCGCCGCGCATCAGCATGCAGCGCACCTCCGCGGGCCCGGTCATTTGCTGTACTCCTCGTACGTCCGGTACTCGACGCCGAGCCGCTGAAGGGTCTCCCGCAGTCCGTAGCGGTCGAGGCCGAGCTGGCCGTCGATGAAGGCGGCGCGGGTCGCGGCCTCCTTCGCCTCGCGGGCCTCGGACTTCTCGACCGTCTCCCGGACCCGCTCGCGCGGTACGACCACGACACCGTCGTCGTCCGCGAGGATCACGTCACCGGCGTTGATCACCTGGCCGTCGATGGCGATCGGCACGTTGACCGAGCCGCCGGTGGCCTTGACGGTGCCCTGCGAGGAGACCGCCCGGGACCAGGCCGCGAAGCCCATCTGCCGCAGTTCCTCGGTGTCGCGGATGCCGGTGTTCAGGACGACCCCGCGCACCCCGCGCTGTTTCAGGGCGGTCGCGAACAGTTCGCCGAACAGCCCGTCCGTGCAGGGCGAGGTGGTGGTGACGACCAGGATGTCACCCTCGCCGCACTGCTCGACGGCGGCGTGGATCATGAGGTTGTCGCCGGGCCAGCTGAGCACGGTGACGGCCGTGCCGGCGACCCGCACGCCCTGCTGGACGGGCCGGATCTCCGGGCCGAGCAGCCCGGTCCGCCCCATCGCCTCGCTGACGGTGGCCACGCCGAAGCCGGCCAGCGCGTCGACGTCCTTCAGCTCCGCCTTCGGCGGGTTGGTGACGATCACGCCGCTCATGCCAGCTCCTGCGCGATCTGCGGGAAGGGGCGCATGAACGCCTCGGCCATGGTCTGGTGCGCGAGGCCCAGGTTGGGGCCGGCGTTCCGCTTGAGCTGGACGCCCCGGCGGACGGCGAGGTCGGTGTAGTAGGCCCACAGGTGCTGCTGGGCGCCGAGGCACTCCATCGCCTTGCGCTTGGTGTCCCAAACCTCGGTGATGTCGAGGAGGACCTCGGGCCGGAAGCCGCTCATCTCGGGCTGGTGCGGCTCGAAGTAGAAGACCGGCGGGGCGCCGATGATGTCGCCCTCGCCCGGGTAGCCGATGGCCTGGGCGAGGATGCGCGCCTCCAGGGCCATCCGGTTGGCGGCCGGGTGGTCGCCGTTGTAGGGGTCGTCGACGGGGTGGGTGAGCACGACGTCCGGCTGGGTCTCGCGGTAGACGGCGACCAGCCGGTCGGTCAGCTCGGCGGAGGCGACCAGCGGGTAGTCGCCCGCGTCGAAGAAGCGGACCTCGGCGCCGAGGGCGGCGGCGGCCTTCTCCGCCTCCTCCCGGCGTATCGCCTTGATCTCCTCCAGGTTCCTGCCCTCGCGCCACGCCTTGGCGGACTCGCCGCGCTCGCCGAAGGTCAGACACGCGATGGTGACCTTCTCGCCCCGGGACGCGGCCAGGGCGATGGCTCCGCCCGCCCGCCACACGAAGTCCCCGGCGTGCGCGGTGACGACCAGAGTGGATCGTGGTGGGGTGGCGGGGGCGTTGGCGTCGGTCATTGCAGAAATCTCCTTGGTGGACAGGTGTGAGCCCACCCACCCCGGGCGTGCTCAGTCGCGCAGAGCGTCGATCACGCTGGTGAGGTGGGCGCGGACGGCCGCCTCGGCCGCCTGCGGGTCCCTGGCCCTGATCGTCTCGATCATCGCCAGGTGCTCGTTCAGGGAGTGCTGCGGACGTCCCGGACGCAGCGCCAGCTGGAAGCGGTGACGCACCAGTTGGGCGTTGAGCCGCTCCAGCAGTTCCACGGCGGTCTGCTGGCCGGAGATCACCCGGATCCTGGCGTGGAGTTCCTGGTTGAGCTCGGAGTAGGTGACCGGTTCGCCGTCGGCGACGGCCTTGGTCATGGCCGTTCCGAGGTCCGCGAGTTCGGTGAGCTGCTCGTCGCTGGCCGCGACGGCCGCCTTGGCCGCGCACAGTCCCTCCAGGACCATGCGGCACTCCGTGATCGCGACCGCTTCCTCCACGGTCACCACCCGCACCCGCGAGCCGCGGTTGCGGATCCGCTCGACCAGTCCCTGGGCCTCCAGATCGATCAGCGCCGCACGGATACTGGCCCGTGTCACACCGAACTCCTCGGCGAGTTCGTTCTCCACCAGCCGCTGGGCCGGCGCCATCTCGCCGTGCAGGATCGCCTGCCGCAGCTGCGTGAACGCATGCTGCTTGGCCTGCTCTCCGGTGCTCGGACGGGCTTCCTTCGGCATTGCGCCCTCCCTGAGTGAGTGCCTGTCGAACGTAAATCTAGCCAAACAAGATTGTCAACAATTTTGTCTGCCGTATTGCCGCCGCAATCCGCGGACACGTTCCGGCGGACGCGCTCTCAGCCGGTGCGGTACAGCTCGCTGAGCAGTTCGAGAACCGCCTGCTGGGCGGGGTGCGGATCGTCCCGCCACCAGGCCAGCCGGACGGCGACCGGTTCGGCGTCCCGCACCGGCCGGTAGACGATGCCGGGCCGCGGATACTGGTTGGCGGTCGACTCCGCGGTCACGCCGATGCCCCGTCCGGCGGCGATCTCGGTGAGCCAGTCGTCGACGTCGCGGATCTCCTCGACGACGGGACGCGCGTCGGGCGGCCACAGCTCGGGGGTGGTGGTGCCGGTACGCCGGTCGACGAGCAGGATCCGCCCGCCGATGTCGGCGAGCCGTACGGAACGGCGCCGGGCCAGCGGATCATCGGCGGCCAGGGCGCACAGCCGCCGCTCCAGCCCCACGATGGCCGAGTCGAACCGCCGGTCCTCCAGCGGCCGCCGCACGACGGCGAGATCGCAGGCCCCGTCACCGAGCCCGGCGAAGGCCGAGTTCACCCGGATCAGATGCAGGTCGATCCCGGGGTGCGCCGCGTGCCACCTCCGCTGGAAGGCGACGGTGTGCCGCCCCACCGCCGACCAGGCGTACCCGATCCGCAGCCGGGTGTGCCCGGAACCGGCCTCCTGGACCAGGTCGGCGACGTCCGCGAGCACCCGCCGGGCCCGCTCCACCACCCGCAGCCCGGTCGCCGTCGGCGTCACCTCGCGCGAGGTGCGCCGCAACAGCCGGACGCCGAGGGCCCGTTCCAGCCCCGCCAGGGTCCTGGAGACGGCCGCCTGGGACACCCCCAGGGCGATCGCCGCGTCGGTGAAGGTGCCCTCGTCGACGATGGCGACGAGACAGCGCAGCTGCCGCAGCTCGACCTCATCCATACGTACAGCGTATAGATCCGCGAGGACATGCATTTTGCGCATGAGCCGACCGGGCGGACTCTGCTGTCATGCGACGAACCCTCGAACGCCCGGCCGCCTCCCCGGCACTGCCGGCCGGCGTGGCCACCATGTTCGGCAGCGGCCTGTCCAACCAGACCGGCGCGGCCATCGGCTCCCTGGCCTTCCCGGTCCTCGGCCCGCTGGGTGTGGTGGCGGTACGGCAGTACGTCGCCGCCCTCGTCCTGGTCGCCGTCGGCCGCCCCCGCGTGCGCGCGTTCACCTGGCGGCAGTGGTGGCCGGTCCTGCTGCTGGCCGTGGTCTTCGGCACCATGAACCTGACCCTGTACACCGCGATCGACCGCATCGGCCTCGGCCTGGCGGTCACCCTGGAGTTCCTCGGCCCGCTGAGCATCGCGCTGGCCGCGTCCCGCCGCCGGCTGGACGCCGGCTGCGCGCTCCTGGCCGCCGCCGGAGTGGTCGTCCTGATGCGCCCCCAGCCCTCGACCGACTACCTGGGCATGGCCCTGGGCCTCATAGCCGCCTGCTGCTGGGCCTCCTACATCCTCCTCAACCGCCTCGTCGGCCGCCGCGTCCCGGGCGCCCAGGGCTCGGCGGCGGCCGCGTCCGTCTCAGCGCTGACGTTCCTGCCGGTCGGGATCGTGCTGGCGGTACGACACCCACCGACGGCCGGCGCGATCCTCTGCGCGGTGGCCGCCGGCGTCCTCTCCTCGGCTGTCCCCTACCTCGCCGACCTCCTCACCCTCCGCAAGGTCCCGGCCCAGACCTTCGGCCTGTTCATGAGCGTCAACCCGGTCCTGGCTGCGGTGGTGGGGTGGGTGGTGCTGGGGCAGAGCCTAGGACTACTGGAGTGGGCGGCGATCGGAGCGGTAGTAGCTGCAAACACCGTCAGCCTCACGCCCCGATAGGGGCGCGGGGCTGTATCGATGTGCGGCTCCGCCGCGTGGGCGCGACCAGCCCCCACCGGCCCGCACCTCACCCACCGCCGAACGCACCGCCTCACCCCACCGCCTCCTTCCAGGCCGCACCCGCCACCATCGCCTGCCGCCACCCCCGGAGCACCTTCGGCGGCACCCCCACCGCAAGCACCCCGCTCAACCGCTCCCCCGTCCGATACGCGGCCACGAACCGCCCCTCCTCCAACTCCCCCTCCACGACCCGTACTTCCTCGTGCCCGCGCAGGTACCCGTACGCCTGGACCTTCATCTCGTACTGGTCCGACCAGAAGTACGGCACCGGCGCGAACGCCTTGCGCGCCCCGGGACGGAGGAGATTGCGGGCCGCGGCCATGCCCTGCTCCGCCGCGTTCGTCCGATGCTCGATCCGCATGGAGACCCCGAACAGCGGGTTGTACCACCGGGCCACGTCCCCGGCCGCGTACACATCGCGCGCGGCCTCGCAGTACTCGTCGCAGACCACCCCGTCGCCCACCGAGAGCCCGCTCCCGGCCAGCCACTCCGTGTTCGGCAGGGAGCCGATCGCGACCAGCACCTCGTCGGCCTCGATCTCCTCCCCGTCCGCGAGGAGCACCCCGTCCTCGGTCACCTCGCTCACGCCGACCCCGGTCCGCAGGTCCACGCCCCGCTCCCGATGGGCCCGGGACAGCACCCGCCCCACCGCCTCGCCGACCGCGTGCGCGAGCGGCACCGGCGCCGGTTCGAGCAGCGTCACCCGCGCGCCCAGCTTCCAGGCGACGGCGGCGGCCTCCGCGCCGAGGAACCCGGCGCCGACCACCACCAGCCGCTGCCCCGGACCGAGCCGCTCCCGCAGGGTCAGCGCGTCGTCGAGGGTGCGCAGCACATGCGCCCCCTCCCCCGGCAGCCGGCGCGGCCGCACCCCCGTGGCCACGATCAGCCCGTCGTACGACAGCTCCGAGCCGTCGGCCAGACGCACCGTACGGTCCGCCACGTCCAGCCCGGCCGCAGCCACCCCGAGGCGCAGCTCCAGCCCCAGGGCGTCGAGTTCCACGGGCGCCCGCAGTACCACCCGCTCGGGCGCCCACTCGGCCGACAGCACCTGCTTGGACAGCGGCGGCCGGTCGTACGGGGTGTGGAGTTCGTCGCCGACGAGGGTGAGCGTGCCGTCGTAGCCCTCGCGCCGGAGCGTCTCGACCGCCGCGAGCCCCGCGGCGGAGGCGCCGACGACCACGATCCGGTTCACTTCTCCGCCAGCCGGATCGCGGCGGCCGGGCAGATCGCGACGGCCTCGCGGACGTCGTCGAGGGCCTCCTCGGCCGGGTTCTCGTCGATCACGAAGGCGATGCCGTCCTCGTCCCGCTGGTCGAAGACCTCGGGGGCGACGAGCACGCACTGCCCGGACGCGACGCACCTCGGTTCGTCCAGTTCGACATGCATGGTGTTCTCCTCAGCTTTCCTTTGGGGGGTGGGGTCACCAGGTGACGGGGAGTTCGTGGACGCCGTACACACCGCCGTTGTGCTTGAAGGGCGGCCGACCCAGGCACTGGTGGACTCCGAAGCCGAAGGCGACATGGCAACGGGCGTCGCGCGTCAGGTCGAGGCGGTCAGGGCCGGGGGCGGGTCGAAGGGGCAGCCGGTGGCCCGGGACATCGGGTAGTCCGTCAGGGTGTCGGCCATCTCTGTCTCCTCGGGGAGCGAAACATGATGAGCACATGCAAACAGGTAGGACTGACTGGTTCCGGTCAGTTTCCTGACAACGGGCTGACGTGGGCCGGATCACACCGCGGCACTGCTGCCGTAAACAGCGCACCAGTGACAGATGCCATGAACTTCTTATAGAAAGCAGATGTTGACGTGGCGTCATGTACATCTTCGACACCCGAGGACCGACACCCCTCCCCCTTTGGACATCCACGGACGACCGATCAGTGGCGCACTCCGCATATTTGCTCCAGGACGCCATCGCGAACCCTTCACCCGCCGTCCGCCGACTCCCCCAGCCAGTAGCCGAAGCCCCGCCGGGTATGGATGAGCGCGGACGCGTCCTGGTCCACCTTGCGCCTGAGCCGGGAGACCAGTTGCTCGATGGCGTTGTCGCCCCGGAACTCGCCCCAGACGTAGCGGCTGATCTGCTCCTTGGACAGCACCTTGTCGGCGTTGACGAGCAGGTGGCGCAGCAGCCGGTACTCGGCGGGCGTGAGGTCCAGGCTGCGGCCGCCACGGCGGGCCCGGCAGGTGCCGTCGTCCAGGACCAGGTCGGCATGGTCGAGCACGCTGCCCCGGCGGCCGCCGTCGCCCCGGTCCCGGAGCAGCACCTTCACCCGGGCCAGGACTTCGGCGATCCGGAAGGGCTTGGTGACGCAGTCCCGCTCGCCGGCGCCAAGTTCGGGCACCAGCCGGGCCAGGGAGTCGCAGTCGGCCAGGAGGAGGACGGGGGGCCGGTAGGCGGGTTTGAAGCGGCCACCCCGGGTGAGGTCGTCGAGACCGGGCAGTTCGGCGTCGATGACGACGAGGTCGAACCGGTGCTCGGCGAACCGCCGGACCACGTCGGCGCCGCTGTCCGCCAGGCCGATCCGATAGCCCGCCAACTCCAGCGTGGTGGCCAGGAGTTCGTCGATGTCCGGGTCACCGGCGGCGACCAGGAGATGTTGTCCGCTGCCACGGGCGAGCACCTGGGGTGCCGGGGAGCTGCCGTACATGGGGAGCCGTTCCTTCGTGAGCGCCGGGCAATTCGCTTGCTTGACTCAAGTAAGCCACATATGCTTGCCTAACTCAAGTAATCGGGGTCGCTCTGAGCGGAGGCCGCCCCGAGGGGCCTGCCCGGCGGCAGGCCCGGCGCCGGACCCGTGGGGACGGGTACCGGCGCAGCCCTCGGGCCGGGCCGCCGGCCCACTCCCCCCGGCCCGGCACCCGGCCCGAGGGCACCCACCACAACCGCACCACCCCCGGTCGAGCCCCAGCGGCACGCCCGGGCCGGTACTTCCAGAAAGCGAGAGTCACCCCATGGCCACGATGAAGTCCGTACAGACCGGTGGCGTCGGCAGGATCGAGGTCGTGGACGTCGAGCGTCCCGTGCCCGGCCCCAAGGACGTGCTGCTGAAGATCCGCGCGGGCGGTATCTGCGGCACCGACGTCACCTTCCTGCACATGGGCGGCATGCCCGCCCGCGCCCACCTGGGCGGCGACCTGGTCCCGGTCCCGCTGGGCCACGAGCCGGCCGGCGAGGTCGTCGAGGCCGGCGCCGAGGTGACCGGGCTGAAGGTGGGCGACCGGGTGGTGGTGAACCCGCAGGACGCGCCCACCGGGATCATCGGCTGCGGCGGCCGGTACGGCGCGCTGAGCGAGTACCTGCTGATCGAGAACGCCGAGGTCGGCCGGAGCGTCGCGGTGTTCCCGGACACCGTGCCGTTCGAGGTCGCCGCCCTCAACGAGCCGATGGCCGTCTCCCGGCACGCGGTCAACCGCTCCGAGGCCGGTCCTGACGACAAGGTGGTCGTCTTCGGCGCGGGCCCGATCGGACTGGGCGCGGCGATCTGGCTGAAGCTGCGCGGCGTCCGGCACGTGGTCGTCGTCGACGTCATCCCGGCCCGGCTGGAGAAGGCGCTGGCCGTGGGCGCGGACGCGGTCGTCAACTCGGCCGAGGAGGACGTCACCGCGCGGCTGACCGAGCTGCACGGACAGGGCGCCAACGCGCTGGGCCAGCCCCGCCCGGACACCGACATCTTCATCGACGCGGCCGGTGCCCCGGTCGTCTTCGACACCGTGGTGGCCAACGCGAAGTGGCACGCCAGCCTGGTCATGGTCGCCGTGCAGAAGAAGGGGGAGGTCGACCTGGGCGGCATGCTGCGCAGCGAGCTGACGCTCATCGCCTCGCAGGGCTACCCGACCGAGATCTTCGAGGTCACCCCCGAACTGGTCGAGCACCACGAGCGGTTCGCGAAGCTGATCAGCCACCGCGTCCCGTTCACCGACGTGGAGGGCGCCTTCCAGCTGACGCTCACCCCGGGCGCCGCCGAGAAGGTCGTCGTCACCTTCGACGCGTAGTGGTGACCGGCGCCTGCCACATCCCGAGCAGCGCGTCGGCGAGTCCGGTGGCCGCGTCGTCCCAGGTGGCGCGGGGCGTGTCGGTGCCCTCGGCGAGGGCGCGCTCGCGTTCGGCGCAGGTGTGCAGGATCAGGGTGCGGGCCATCTGGGCGCGTTCGGTGCGGACCTCGGCGGGCAGCTCGGGCAGCCGGCGGGTCAGCTCGGCCGCGGCCTGGCGCAGTGACGGCGAGTGCAGCGACTCCTCGACCATGATCTCGTAGAGGGCGGGGTCGGTCGCCACCTGGGCGCAGAAGCGGGCGTACCAGGTGGGGCTGCCCAGCCCCGCGAGGTGTTCGGTGATCGGGCGGACCAGGCAGTCCACCCAGTCGCGGACGTCGTCGGAGTCGCCGACGGAGGCCAGCAGGCGGACCCGGATCTCCTCGATCTGACCGAAGTGCCGGGCGGCGATCGCGCGGACCAGGTCGGCCTTGGTGCCGAAGTGGTAGCCGACGGCGGCGTTGTTGCCCTGGCCGGCGGCCTCGCTGACCTGGCGGTTGGACACGGCGTAGACGCCCTGTTCGGCGAAGAGCCGTTCCGCCGTGCCCAGGATGACCTCCCGTGTCGCGCCGGCCTGCTCCGCCCGCGCCGTCCTGCCCGCCATGCCCACCACCGCTCCGGGACCGCGCACCACCCGGACCGGCCGGTCCCGCGAGCCGTACCGGGGCCTCGCCCGGGGCGGCGAGGTCCAGCCGGAAGAGCCTACGCGGCGGCGGTGCGCGATGCCGCCATCCGTACCAGTAACGTAAGTCAAGCGACTGACTTAAAGAAGGGTCACGTCGCTCCCCGTTCTGCCTACGGAGGCCCTCTCCCATGTCCGAAGCCCCTGTCCGGCCCGCCGGGTCCGCCGGGCCCGCGCGCCCCGCGGGCCCCCGGCCCAACGCGGTGGTGGCGGTGCTGGCCCTGGCCGGTATCACCGTCTCGCTCATGCAGACCCTGGTGATCCCGATCGTCCCGGAGCTGCCGAAGTACCTCGACGCCTCCGCGTCCAACGCGGCCTGGGCGGTGACGGCGACCCTGCTGGCCGCCGCCGTGGCCACCCCGGTGGCCGGCCGTCTCGGTGACATGTTCGGCAAGCGGCTGATGCTGCTGGTCAGCCTGGTGCTGCTGGTCTCCGGCTCGGTGGTGGCCGCGCTGAGCGACACCCTGGTCCCGATGATCGCCGGCCGTGCCCTCCAGGGCCTCGCGGCCGCCGTGGTCCCGCTGGGCATCAGCATCATGCGCGACGAGCTGCCGCCGGAGCGCCTCGCGGGCTCGACCGCGCTGATGAGCGCCTCACTCGGCGTCGGCGGCGCGCTCGGTCTGCCGTCCGCGGCCTTCATCGCCGACCACTTCGACTGGCATGTGCTGTTCTGGACCTCGGCCGCCCTCGGTGTCGTCGCCTTCGCACTGGTCATGCTGCTGGTCCCGGAGTCCAAGGTGCGCTCGGGCGGCCGCTTCGACGCGGTCGGCGCCGTCGGCCTCGCGGTCGGCCTGGTCTCGCTGCTGCTCGCCGTCTCCAAGGGCGCCGACTGGGGCTGGGCGAGCGGCACCACGCTCGGCCTGTTCGCGGTCGCGGTGATCGTGCTCGTCGCCTGGGGCTTCTTCGAACTGCGCACCCCGCAGCCGCTGGTCGACCTGCGCACCACGGTCCGCCGCCAGGTGCTCTTCACCAACCTCGCCTCGATCGCGTTCGGCTTCTCGATGTTCGCGATGTCCCTGGTCCTCCCCCAGCTGCTGCAGCTGCCGACCCAGACGGGCTACGGCCTCGGCAGGTCGATGCTGACGGTCGGTCTGGTGATGGCCCCGCAGGGTCTGGTGATGATGGCCTTCGCCCCGGTCTCGGCCGCCATCACCAAGGCCAGGGGGCCCAAGATCACGCTGATGATCGGCGCGGTGATCGTCGCCGCCGGCTACGGCCTCAACATCGTCCTGATGTCCGAGGTCTGGCACCTGATCCTGGTCTCCTGCGTCATCGGCGCCGGTGTCGGCTTCGCCTACGGTGCGATGCCCGCCCTGATCATGGGTGCCGTCCCGGCCTCGGAGACGGCCGCCGCGAACAGCCTCAACACGCTGATGCGGTCCATCGGCACGTCGGTGGCGAGCGCCGTCGCCGGGGTGATCCTGGCCCAGATGACGATCAGCCTCGGCACCGCCACCCTGCCGTCCGAGAACGCCTTCAAGGTCGTCATGGCGATCGGCGCGGGCGCGGCCGTCCTGGCCTTCGTCCTCGCCTCCTTCCTGCCCGGCCGCCGCCCGGCCGAGGCGGAGCCCGTTCCGGTCCCGGCCGAGCCCACGGCCGAGTCCGTGCACTGAGCGCGGTGAGCCGCGGTGGAGCGGGCCGTTCACCGGCCGGCGGCCCGCTCCACGGCTTCGACGCGGTACGCCGCCTCGCGCGGCGGACCGTCGGCCTCCGGGATGACGGCGGCCGCGCTCGTACTGCGTTCTCAGTAGCCGGGATCGACGGCAACCGCACGACGACAGGACGGGGATGGTTCCGGGAGCCTGGACCGGTCCCCGAGTACAGCGGTACGGCCACCCGGAGCCCCAAGACGCGCTCAGCCGTACGCCGACCGTCCCGGCCGGGCATCGCCGACCATGGTCAGAGCAGAGACCGACCGGAGCGACCGATGAGCACCCCCTGGCAGCGCTATGCCGAAGAACACGCCCGGACCGCCGACACCATGGCGGCCGTCCTGCTGTTCGCCTCGTTCCTGTTCGGCAGCGAGATCACCATGAGCAGCGACGAGCGGCCGCACGAGGTCGGGATCACCATCGCCCTCGCCGCCGTCGGCTGCGGTGCCCTGCTCTGGCAGCGCAGCCGGCCGCGCACGGTCGTCGCCGTCAGCGCGGTGTGCACCGCGGCGGCCTCGGGGCTGGGGCATCTGCCCACCCCGCTGCTGCTGGGCGGGCTGATGCTGGCGCTGTACCGGCTGGCCGTCGACACCGACCGGCCGACCGCGCGCCGCTACTACTTCGCCGGCCTCGCGCTGGTGGTGGGCGCCGCGACGGTCTTCGGCCCCGGGG
The DNA here is from genome assembly GCF_044747345.1 of Streptomyces sp. NPDC090088. Classification (NCBI taxonomy): domain Bacteria; kingdom Bacillati; phylum Actinomycetota; class Actinomycetes; order Kitasatosporales; family Streptomycetaceae; genus Streptomyces; species Streptomyces sp. NPDC090088. The sequence goes on from NZ_JBIVDZ010000013.1 coordinate 104,750, forward strand.
CCGTCCCCTGGCCGCTGAAGACGATCAGCCCGGCCGCCTGGCTGCTGCTGCCGATCGTGGCCGGCAACGCGGTCCGGCTGCAGGTCGCGTACCTGGAGGCCGTGCAGGCACGGGCGGAGTACGCGGAGCGGAGCCGGGAGGAGGAGGCCCGGCACCGGGTCGGGGAGGAGCGGATACGGATCGCGCGGGAACTGCACGACGTGGTCGCCCACCATCTCGCGCTGGCCAACGCCCAGGCCGGGACGGCGGCCCACCTCTCGCGCACCCACCCCGACCAGGTGCACCGGATCCTCGGCGATCTCGCCGGTACGACCGCCTCCGCGCTGCGCGAGCTGAAGGCCACCGTGGGCCTGCTGCGGCAGACCGACGACCCGGACCTGCCGCTGGCGCCGAGCCCCGGTCTCGCCCAGCTGCCGGAACTCACCGAGGCCTGCGAGACGGCCGGGCTCACCGTGCACGTCAGCGTCGAGGGCACCCCGCGTCCGCTGACGGCCGGCGTGGACCTCACGGCGTACCGGATCGTGCAGGAGGCGCTGACCAACGTCACCAAGCACGCCGCCGCCGAGGCCGCGTACGTCCGGCTCGGCTGGTCCCCGGACCGGCTGACCCTCACCGTCACCGACGACGGCACCGCCACCGCGCCGGCCGCCACCGCCACCGGGAGCGGCTTCGGGCTGATCGGGATGCGCGAGCGGGCCCAGTCGGTCGGCGGCGCCTTCGCCGCCGGGCACCGGGACGGGGGCGGCTTCGAAGTCACCACCCGGCTGCCGCTGTACCCCAGTGCCAGGGAAACGGAACCGGAAGAACGGACCTCATGACCATCCGCGTGCTCCTCGCCGACGACCAGGCCCTGCTGCGGGCCACCTTCCGGATCCTGATCGACTCCTGCGCCGACATGGAGGTGGTCGGCGAGGCCACCGACGGCGCCGAGGCCGTCACCCTCACCCGTGAGCTGCGGCCCGACATCGTGCTGATGGACATCCGGATGCCCGGCACCGACGGGCTGGCCGCCACGGCCGCCGTCTGCGCGGACCCGGCGCTGTCCGCCGTCCGGGTGCTGATCCTGACCACGTTCGAGGTCGACGACTACGTGGCGCAGGCACTGCGGTCCGGGGCCAGCGGCTTCCTCGGCAAGGACGTGACGGCGGAGGCGCTGCTGGCCGGGATCCGCACGGTGGCCTCCGGCGAGTCGCTGCTCTCGCCCACCGCGACCCGGACCCTGATCAGCCGGTTCCTGGCCACGCCCGCGCCGGGCGCCCGGCTCGCCGCCCCCGAGCAGTTGCGGGTGCTCACCGCGCGCGAACGCGAGGTCATGGCGCTGGCGGCACAGGGCCGCTCCAACGAGGAGATCGCCGAGAAGCTCTTCGTCTCACCGCTGACCGTGCGCACCCACGTCCACCGGGCGATGACCAAGCTGGACGCCCGGGACCGGGCCCAACTCGTGGTGATGGCCTACCAGTCGGGGCTGGTGCAGCCCCCGCCGCCCGCCCAGGACGGCTGAGGCCTGTTCGGGGGAACCGGTGCCGCGGGGCGCGTGCGCGGGCCCCGGCCGGGCCACCTCTTCTGCGTGACCGCGCTGCCGCTGATCCCGCCCATGCTCGCCACCCCCGGCAGACTGCCGCCCGCCGCGCAGGACACCCGGTGGGCCTACGAGACCAAACAGGACGGCCAGCGCGCGGTCGTCTATCTGCCCGGGGACGGCAGTCTGCTGCTGCGCGCCCGCTCCGGTGCGGAGATCACCGCCGCGTATCCCGAACTGCGCCCGCTGGCGGGGATTCTGGGCCGGGTCCCGGCGATCCTGGACGGCGAGGTACTGGCCCTCGACGAACACGGGCGCGCCGACTTCCAGCTGCTGCAGAGCCGGATGGGTCTGGCCCACTCCCCCGCGCGGGCGGCCCGGATGGCGGCCCGGGTGCCGGTCCGCCTCGTGCTGTTCGACGTACTGCTCCTGGAGGGCGACCCGCTGCTCAGGGTGGCCTACGCGGAGCGCCGGGCGCGGCTGGAGTCCCTGGCCCTCGACGGGCCGTACTGGTCGACGCCGGCGGCCGTCGTCGGGCACGGCGCCGAGGCGCTGCGGGCCACCCGGGAGCACGGTCTCGAAGGCGTCGTGTGCAAGCGGCTGGACTCGGTGTACGAACCGGGGGTGCGGTCGCGCGCCTGGATCAAGATCCGGAACATGCGCACGGAGGACGTGATCGTCGGCGGCTGGCTGCCCGGTAGGGGCCGGCTCGGCGGGCTGCCGGGCGCGGTGCTGGTCGGCCAGCGCGCCGCCGACGGACGGCTGCGGTACGTCGGCGGGGTGGGCACCGGCTGGAGCGAGACGGAACGGACCGAACTGGCCGCGCTGCTGCGGGCCGCCGGGACCGACCGCTGCCCCTTCGACCCGGTCCCGCCGGTCGCGGGCGCCCGCTGGGTGCTGCCCCGGCTGGTCGGCGAGGTCGGCTACAGCACCCGTACCCGGGCCGGGCTGCTGCGCCAGCCGTCCTGGCACCGGCTGCGCCCCGACCTCGCGCCCGAGGAGTCGGCGGCGGAGCTGCCCGGGGACCTCGCCTGAACCGACTGTTGGACGGGGCTTCACCGACGGGACGCCCACCGCCTCTTGGCAAATCCTTGACCGAACGCGAAGCTGAACCGCCTTGCTCCCCACAGCAGTTGGAGGTTCCCGTGTCGTCACGGACGTTCCGCATCGGCCGCCGCAGATGGCTGACCGGTCTCGCCGGTGCCGCCGCCCTGGTCGTCGCCTTCCCCGCCGCCGCCTTCGCCGCCCCGCCGCAGGCGCTGCCCGCCAACGCCGAGACGGTCGAGAAGACGTATCAGCCGGCCTTCGACTACGACACCGACGGCTGCTACTCGACGCCCGCGATCGGTCCCGACGGCACAGTCAACGGCGGCCTCAACCCGACCGGCGCGCTCAACGGCCAGTGCCGGGACGCCTCCGACCTCGACAACACCAACAGCTACTCGCGCTACAAGTGCAACAACGGCTGGTGCGCCTACATGTACGGCCTGTACTTCGAGAAGGACCAGGCGATAGCCGGCAGCAGCATCGGCGGGCACCGGCACGACTGGGAGCATGTCGTGGTGTGGGTGCAGAACGGCCAGATCCAGTACGTGTCCACGTCCAACCACGGCTCGTTCACCGTCCACGCCGCGTCCACGGTCCGCTTCGACGGCACCCACGCGAAGATCGTCTACCACAAGGACGGCGTCAGCACCCACTGCTTCCGGCTGGCCAACTCCAACGACGAACCGCCGGAGAACCACAAGGGCACCTGGCAGTACCCGCCGCTGGTCGGCTGGAACGGCTACCCGGCCGGAATCCGTGACAAGCTCAGCAGCTACGACTTCGGCAGCGCCAACTTCGGCCTCAAGGACGCGAGCTTCGCCTCACACCTCGGCTCGGCCAAGCCGTCGGGCATCTCCTTCGACCCCAACGCCTGACCGCGGTCAGGACGGCGGCCGGCGGTTCGGGGACGCGTACTGTACTCGGATCGCCGCGCGCCGGCGGGCGGCGGCGGGTTCCCGTCCCCCTGAGCGGCGACCGACAGGATGTCGGAATCCACGGGCGTCACGAAGGTCTATCGTGTCCCCATGTCCGTGCCCGAGTTGATCCGTATCGTCTCCCGTGACTCACCGATGGCGCTCGCTCAAGTGGCCCGTGTCCGTGCCGAGTTGGCCGCCATCCATCCGCATGTGCGCACCGAGGTCGTACCGGTGAAGACGACCGGTGACAAGTGGCTGGGCGATCTCTCCAAGGTGGAGGGGAAGGGCGCGTTCACCAAGGAGGTGGACGCCGCGCTGCTGGCCGGCGAGGCGGATCTCGCCGTGCACTGTGTGAAGGACGTGCCGGCGGACCGGCCGCTGCCCGCCGGGACCGTGTTCGCGGCCTTCCTGAAGCGGGACGACATCCGGGACGCCCTCGTCCACCCGGACGGGCTGACGCTGGACCAGCTGCCGGCCGGCACCCGGATCGGCACGTCCTCGGTCCGCCGGGTCGCCCAGCTGTCGGCCACCCACCCGCATCTGGAGTGCGTGCCGTTCCGGGGCAACGCCAACCGCCGGCTGGAGAAGCTCGCCGCCGGGGACGCGGACGCGCTGCTGCTCGCGCTGGCGGGGCTGGAGCGGATCGACCGTACGGACGTGGTCAGCGAGGTGCTGGACACGGAGACGATGATGCCGCCGATCGGCGCGGGCATCCTCGCCCTGCAGTGCCGGGAGGGCGACAGCGAGCTGATCGACGTGGTGAGCGAGCTCGGCGACCCGGACACCTACCGGGAGGCCACCGCCGAGCGGATGTTCCTGCATGTGCTGCAGGGGCACTGCAACAGCCCGATCGCCGGCTTCGCCCGGGCCGACCGCGGCGGTGAGCTGTCGTTGCGCGCCTGTGTGTTCACCCCGGACGGCAAGACCCGGCTGAACGCGCACGAGTGGGCGGGCCGCCTGGACCCGGCGACGCTGGGCACCTCGGTCGCCGTGGCGCTGCTGCGGCAGGGGGCACGCGAGATCATCGACGGTATCCCCCACTAGGCGCTCCGCGGGGGGGGCGAGGGAAGTGCCGGGCCGCCGTTTTCGTCTGCGGCGACGTCGTGGCTGGTCGCGCAGTTCCCCGCGCCCCTTCGGGGCGCTACCGAACCGGGGAGATACCGAACCGGGGCGCGTTGGTGCTCAGGGGGTGGTGGGGCCGGGCTCTGTCTGGTCCTTGAGGAAGGTGCTGACCTGGTGGGCGAGGCTGCCCGGGGTGGCGCTCTGGCAGGTGGTGGCGGTGGTCGATTCCAGGACTCCGATGCCGCCGGCCCACAGGCGGCGGTCGGTCCACTCCTCGTCGACGCGCAGCTGGATCTGGATGTCGACCTGGGTGAGGGCGGCCTCCGGGCCGGCGGCGTAGAGGACGGCGGTGGCCCGGCGCAGCGGGTAGACGTCGAAGCCCTCGATGAACTGGGAGTTGCGCCAGTCGATGAAGGCGCCCTCGCCGTCGGGGCCGAGGCGGACGTCGACCTGGCCGTCCTCCAGCTGGACGCTGTAGTGGCCGGAGCCGCGGTTCTCGATGGTCACGCGAGCACTGAAGTAGGTGAGCCCGGCCGCGGCGTCGTCCCGGCCGCGCGGCGGCTCGGCCTCCTCCAGGCGGTGGACGCGGACCCGCAGACCGGCATGCTCGTCGTACTCGTGCCAGTCCCCGACCACGTTCGGCTCGTACACAGTGCCCCTCTCGACCCCCGCTGTTTATCTGTGCGCCGAGCGCACTGTCAAATGAGTGGAATGCGCTGTGGCCAGGGGATTCGCCCGCTTTGATCGCTGATCAAGCGTTGCGCAGCGGTTATCCCTCCCGGGGCCTCCGGGGCGGGAGGGAGCCGCGTGCCGCACATCACGTCGGTGCCGTCCCGCCCTCGGCGGGATCAGCGGGCCAGACGGCCGAGCAACGAGGAGGCCGCGGTGATGCCGAGGGCGGCGGCGACCGCCAGCACCGCGAAGTCGAGGCCGAGATGCGCGGGCGTGCCGAGCAACAGGCCGCGCAGGGCGTCGACCTGGTAGCTCAGAGGGTTGACCTTGCTGACCACCTGCAGCCAGCCGGGCATGATCGCCACGGGGTAGAGGGCGTTGGAGGCGAAGAACAGCGGCATGGTGATCGCCTGCCCGATGCCCATCAGCCGGTCGCGGCTGAGGACGATGCCCGCGATGCTCATCGACAGGCAGGAGAAGAAGGCGGAGGCGAGCACGACGGCCAGCCCCACGCCGAGCAGCTTCAGCGGGTTCCAGGTGAGGGAGACCCCGAGGACCGCGGCGATGACGATCACCACGACGGCCTGGATCAGGGACTTCACCCCGGCCGCGAAGGCCTTGCCGGTGATGAGGGCGGAGCGCGGGGTCGGGGTGACGAGGAGTTTGTTGAGGACGCCGGCGTCGCGCTCCCAGATGATCTGGATGCCGTAGAAGATGGCGATGAACATCGCGGACTGGGCGATGATGCCGGGCGCCAGGTAGTCGATGTAGGGGATGCCGCCGGTGGGTATCGCCCTGATCCGGGTGAAGGTCTGGCCGAAGATCAGCAGCCAGAGGGCGGGCTGGATCGCCCGGGTGTAGAGCTCGGTGCGGTCGTGGCGGAGCTTCTGGAGTTCCACGGCGCACATGGCGACGACCCGGGCGGGCAGCAGCCGCCAGCCGGAGCGCGGCTGCGGCGGGGTCAGCAGCAGGGACACCGGTCCGGTGCGCTCAGCCGACGCGGTGCGCGGTGCGGCGGGTGCTTCGGACATCGCGGAAACCTCCTGACTGCTCGTCGAGGCCGCTGCCGGCCACGTCGCGGAAGACGTCTTCGAGGGTGGGCAGGGTCTCGGCGCCCTGGCGTTCGGCGAGGCCCTGCCGGAGCTCGGTGGGGGTGCCGAGGGCGCGGATGCGGCCGCGGTGCATCAGGCCGACCCGGTGGCAGTGCTGGTCGGCCTCGTCCATGTAGTGGGTGGTGACCAGGACGGTCATACCGGTGGCTTCGCGTACGGCGTTGATCTGGTCCCACACGCTGGTGCGGGCGATCGGGTCGAGGCCGATGGTGGGCTCGTCGAGGATCAGCAGCCGGGGCGCGCTGACCAGCGCCTGGGCCAGTTCGAGGCGGCGGATCATGCCGCCGGAGTAGGTGCCGGCGAGCCGGTCCGCGGCGTCGGTGAGGTCGACGGCCGCAAGGGCCTGCGCGACCCGTTCGGCGCGTTCGCGCCGGGAGACGTCGAAGACGCGGGCGAACAGGGCGACGTTCTCGCGTCCGGTGAGCCCGCTGTCGGCGGACAGCTGCTGCGGGACGTAGCCGAGCAGCCGGCGGACGGCCATCCGTTCCCGGCCGGAGTCGTGGCCGAAGACGCGGACCATGCCGGCGGGGACGGGGAGCAGGGTGGTGATGCAGCGGATGGCGGTGGTCTTGCCGGCGCCGTTGGGGCCGAGCAGTCCGAAGACCTCGCCCTCGCCGACGGTCAGGTCGAGCCCGTCCACGGCCCGGGTCTCCCCGAAGGAGTAGGCAAGACCGGTGCAGTCGACGGCGGGGGTGTCCGGCGTCATGATTCCTCAGCCTCCTCGTGCAGGGCGACGGCCAGTCTGCGCAGTGCGGGAAGCGCCGCTCTCAGCGCTTCCCGATCGGCCTCGTCGAGCCGGGAGACCTGGCCGGCGACGAGTTCGGAGCGGCGCCGGCGCCAGTCGGCGAGGCGCTGGGCGGCGGAGTCGGTCAGCAGCAGCCGGGCGGCCCGCCGGTCGGCCGGGTCGGTCTCCCGGAGCAGGTATCCGTCCTTGACCAGCTGGTTGACCAGCGTCGACACCGAGTTGCCCGCCAGGTAGAGCTCCTTGGCCGCGTCCGAGATGCCGATCCCGGGCCGCGATTCGACCAGGCGCAGCAGCTCCACCTCGGCGCCGCGCAGCCGGGGCAACGGGCGCCCGCGCCGCAGCCGGCGGCGGATCAGCCGCTGGATGCCGACCAGCGCGTCGGCCAGTTCTTCCGGAAAGGTCTCCGATTCCACACCCCGAATATTACCTCTGCTACAGAGGTATCGCCCCCAAGGGAGGGTCAAGGAGCGATGCGCGGACGGACCGGATGGGCGGACCAAATGAGACGCATCTCACCTTTTCGAGTGAATTGTTTCGCTATGTCCGTCCCGGGGCATCCGGAGGGCAGTGCTTCGGACCGGAGGCACCTGCGTGGGAGCCGGCTTCCGCCGGTCGCCCCGTGTCCTCCCCAGGGTCCGAGCGCGTTCCTCCCACGGTGTCCGTCCACCAGCACCCGCTGAGGGAGGTGCGCGCCCATGGGTGCCACCTGCAAACCCACGTCCCATCCGCACGACGACGCTCCGGACACGGCCGAGGACTTCGCCCGGCTGGCCGGGCTGCCCGAGGGTCCGCGGCGCCGGGCGCTGCGGGACGAGCTGGTCGAGCTCTGGCTGCCCATGGCCGAGCGGATCGCCATCCGCTTCCGCGGCCGTGGCGAGACCCTGGAGGATCTCTACCAGGTCGCCGCGCTGGGACTGGTGAAGGCCGTCGACCGCTACGACCCGGCCCGCGGTCGCGCCTTCGAGGCGTACGCCGTGCCGACGATCACCGGTGAGATCAAGCGCCACTTCCGGGACCACATGTGGACCCTGCACGTCCCCCGCCGGGTCCAGGAGCTGCGCAACCGGGTCCGGGCCGCCCTGAAGGAACTGGGCCAGACGACCCCGGGCCGCACGGCCACCGTCGCCGAGATCGCCGAGCGGGCCCAGCTCACCGAGAGCGAGGTGCGGACCGGCATGGAGGCCCTGGACTGCTTCTCGGCACTGTCCCTGGACGCCGAGGTGCCCGGCGGCGAGGGCTACGCGCTCTGCGACACCCTCGGCGACACCGACCCCGGTTACGACCTGGTCGTCGACCGCACCGCCGTCCGGCCCTGTCTCGCGGGCCTGCCCGAGCGCGACCGGCTCATCCTCTATCTGCGGTTCTTCCGCGGTATGACGCAGAGCCGCATCGCCGAGCAGCTGGGCATCTCGCAGATGCATGTGTCCCGGCTGCTCGGCACCTGTTTCGACCGGCTGCGCGAGGAGCTGCTGGCCGAGGCCGGCTGAGGCTCACCCGACGGGCGGCGCGCCGGGGATCTGGGTGGGTCCGTAGCGCTCCAGCGCCTCCCCCAGCTCCGTGCGGATCTCGTCCGGCATGTCCCCGGTGCGCCCCCAGACCAGGATCAGCTCCGCGACGTTGCGCAGCTTGATGTTGGTGTGCTGGGAGACCTCCTTGAGCACCTCCCAGCCCGCGTCGGGCGTGACCCGGCCGAGCGCGACCACCATGCCGATGGCCTGGTCCACCACGGCATGGGAGGCGACGGCTTCCTTGAGCTGGTCGACCTCGTCCTGGAGGTGGAGGATCCGGTCCGGCTCGCTCTCGCCCATCCCCCCATCGTGTCACTCGAATGGCCTCCCGCCACCGGGGTACTCGCCAGGCGTTCCTGCCGCTTCCGGTTGGAGACTGGTGTCAGGCCGGTCCCCCGCGCCGGCCCCGACACCAGGACGCGAGTGCCATGAACAACGACACGCCTCCCCCCGGTCCCGTGCCCAAGAAGCGAGAGGTCGTCTCCACGCACTCGGTCTTCGGGGCTCCGTGCTGGGTGAGCCTGACCAGCCGCGACCTCCAGACGACCGAGGAGTTCTACAGCGCAGTGCTCGGCTGGCGATGGCGCAGCGTCCGGCTCGGGGACCACTTCCGGATCGCGCTGGCGGACGGGGTGCCGGTGGCGGGCATCGCCGCGGTCGCCTCGATGTGGCAGATGGCGGTGGCCTGGACGCCGTACTTCGCCGTCCAGGACGCGGACGAGGCCGTCGCCCGGGCCCGCGAGCGCGGCGGTACCCCGGCGGTGGGTCCGCTCTCCTTCCCGCCCGGCCGGGCGGCACTGATCGCCGACCGGGACGGCGCCGTCTTCGGTATCTGGGAGGGTGAGCTGGTCTCGAACTGGGAGATCTGGCGCCGGGCCGCCCCGACCTTCATCCGGCTGCACACCCGCAACGCCTTCGACTCGGCGATCTTCTACGGCGAGGTGCTCGGCTGGGCCTCCGACCGGCGGGGCTGCTGCGAGGTCGAGTACGAGGGCGGCGAGGTCGTGCTGCGCAGCCGCGGTGACGCCGTGGCGCGGATCGACTCCGGCGCGGTGGAGGCGGCCCCCGATCCGTCGGTACGGCCGCACTGGCAGATCCACTTCGCGGTCACCGACATCGAGGAGTGCGCCCGCACGGCCGAGAAGCACGGTGGCAGCGTCCTGAGCGAGAAGGACACGGAGGCGATCCTGCGCGACCCGGACGGGGCGCAGTTCACGGTGATGACGCGCCCGGTTGGCTAGGCGGTCGGGGTCCGGGGCGTCCGGCCGCGAGGCGGCGGAGGGCGCCCTGCCGGACCCCGCGTCGGCGGCATCGGACCCCGCCGTCTGCCGCACGATCCGCCGGACGGCCCCTGGTTCCCGCTACTTCCCGCCCTCCTCGCGGGACGGCCGGGTCAGCACCACCAGGCTGCGGGCCTCGACGCGCAGGCGGGTGCCCGCCTTGTGTTCGCGTTCGTCGGGGATGCCGTCCGGGTCGGCGGTGTCGATGAGGGTCGTCCAGCGGTCGCCGTAGGAGTCGTCGGGGAGCCGGAAGTCGACCGGTTCCCAGTGACTGTTCAGGAGCAGCAGGAACGAGTCGTCGATCAGGCGCCGCCCGTAGGGGTCGCGTTCGGCGATGGCGTCGCCGTTGAGGAAGACGCCGACCGAGTGGGCATCGGGGCGCTGCCAGTCCCGGTCGGTCATCTCACGGGCGTCGGGCAGCAGCCAGACCAGGTCGGGCAGTGGCTGCCCGGGGTGCACGGCGGTCTCGCCGCGGAAGAACCGGCTCCGGCGCAGCACGGGATGGGCGGCGCGCAGTGCGATGACGTACCGGGTGAAGTCCGTGAGGGTCCGCTGTTCCCCGGTCAGCTCCCAGTCGGTCCAGGAGACCTCGTTGTCCTGGCAGTAGGCGTTGTTGTTGCCGCGCTGGGTGCGGCCGAGTTCGTCGCCGTGGCCGAGCATCGGGATGCCCTGCGAGAGCAGCAGCGTGGCGAGGAAGTTGCGCTGCTGGCGGGCCCGGAGTTCGAGGACGCCGGGGTCGGTGGTCTCGCCCTCGGCCCCGCAGTTCCAGGACCGGTTGTGGCTCTCGCCGTCCCGGTTGCCCTCGCCGTTGGCCTGGTTGTGCTTGTCGTTGTACGACACCAGGTCGCGCAGGGTGAAGCCGTCGTGCGCGGTGACGAAGTTGACGCTCGCCCGCGGCAGCCGCCTGCTGTGCTGGTACAGGTCGGAGGAGCCGGTCAGCCGGGAGGCGAACTCGCCGAGCGAACCCGGCTCGGCCCGCCAGAAGTCCCGTACGGCGTCCCGGTACTTGCCGTTCCACTCCGACCACAGCGGCGGGAAGTTGCCGACCTGGTAGCCGCCCTCCCCCACGTCCCAGGGTTCGGCGATGAGCTTGACCCGGCTGATCACCGGGTCCTGCTGGATCAGGTCGAAGAACGCCGAGAGCCGGTCCACCTCGTGGAACTGCCGCGCCAGCGTGGCCGCGAGGTCGAAGCGGAAGCCGTCGACATGCATCTCGGTCACCCAGTACCGCAGCGAGTCCATGATCAGCTGGAGTACGTGGGGGTGCCGCATCAGCAGGCTGTTCCCGGTGCCGGTGGTGTCGTAGTAGTGCGCCCAGTCGCCGTCGACGAGGCGGTAGTACGACGCGTTGTCGATCCCCCGGAAGGACAGCGTGGGCCCCATCTCGTTGCCCTCGGCGGTGTGGTTGTAGACCACGTCGAGGATGACTTCGAGGCCCGCCGCGTGCAGCGCCTTCACCATCGCCTTGAACTCGTTGACCTGCTGGCCCCGGGTGCCGAAGGCGCCGTAGGCGTTGTGCGGGGCGAAGAAGCCGATGGTGTTGTAGCCCCAGTAGTTGGACAGGCCCCGGTCCTGCAGCACCCCGTCCTGCACGAACTGGTGGACCGGCATCAGCTCGACCGCCGTGACGCCCAGCGAGGTCAGGTGGTCCAGGACGGCCGGGTGCGCGAGGCCGGCATAGCTGCCCCTGAGCCGTTCGGGTACCTCCGGATGGGTGGCGGTGAGGCCGCGGACATGCGCCTCGTAGATCACCGAGTCGGCGTACGGCCGCCGGGGCGGGCGGTCGTCGCCCCAGTCGAAGTACGGATCGGTGACCACGCCGAGCATGGAGTGCCCCGCGCTGTCGCCCGGTGACGGCCCGCCGGGGGTGCGCTCGTAGAGGGAGGCGTGGTTGTCGATCTGGCCGTCGACCGCCCGGGCGTACGGGTCCAGGAGCAGCTTCGCGGGATTGCAGCGGTGGCCGAGGGACGGGTCCCAGGGGCCGGTCACCCGGTAGCCGTAGCGCTGCCCGGGACCGATCCCGGGCAGATAGGCGTGCCAGACGAAGCCGTCGGCCTCGTTCAGCGGCACCGGCCGCTGGGTCCCGGCGTCGTTCACCAGGACCAGTTCGACGTGCTCGGCGACCTCGCTGAACAGGGCGAAGTTGGTGCCCTGCCCGTCGAAGGAGGCGCCCAACGGGTAGGGGTGCCCGCTCCACACGGGCACCCCTTTCCGGGATTTCCTCGCCGTCACCGGGCGCCCTCCAGGACGCCGTCGGCGGCCGCGGCCAATCGGGCGACGGGCTCGGTGCGGGGCACCCGGAGCGTGCGGCGCAGGCGCGGCTCCGGTCCGGTCGGGACCAGCGGGACGCGCTCGCCGGACCGGGCCCGCTGCGAGAACCAGATGATCTTGCTGCCGGTGTCCGAGGCACAGCAGCCCCAGCCGTCGCTCATGGCGGCGATGTGCGCCAGACACGAGCGCAGGTCCTGGTCCGGACGGAGATCGCGGTCGTCGTCGCCGATCGCGGTGATGAGGTGCTGGCCGTTCCACCACATCTCGATGGACGTGTGCTTGTCCGTGGCGTGCTGATCGATGGCGCGCAGCAGCAGTTCCGCGCCGCCGCAGACCGGGTCCACGAGGTTGTCGAGGTCCCAGTAGCGGAGATGTGCGGCCAGTATGCGGCTGACCTGTCCCACCCGTTCCGGGCTGACCTCCACGTCGAGGTGGTAGTAGCAGGGCACTGCGGTCTTCATTGTCGCTAGCTCCTCACCCGCGAAACTCCCGCTCCCCCACCCCCTCCGGAAATCGGTTCCGGACGCGCAGCGTGAGCACTGATCGCTCCTGAGTCACCTTCACTGTGGAGGCGCTACGCCATTCGTGCAACACGAGAGCCGCACGGGGTGGTTGAAGATCCAACAAGACGCTCGGTCATCGGACATGCACCATGAGTGAAAGCCTCGATTCGCCGTAACGGCTCCGTGCCTCTCCGTGCCCGGACGCTCCCCCGAACATCGGGGACACGTGCCCACTCGAGAGCGTCGGAAGGAAAGACACGGCCATGCTGCTACCCGCGAAGGCCGAGGTGGCCCGGCAGCTGCGGCGCTACCGGGCGTGGGAGCGCGTCATGCTCGCCTCGCCGCACGACCGCGAGGTGCGGTCCACCTTCGAGGACTCGGGCTACACGCTGTGCGTCCTGATGGGCAAGCGCTGCGCCCGGGAGGCGGTGGACGCGGCCGAGCGCTATCTGCGCACCAGCCTCGTCACCTATGTGCGGGAACAGGCGGAGCGGCCCCAGCTGAGCGGAAAGATCCGGCCGGGCCCGCCCGTGGACCGGCGTTCCGCGCGGCAGTGACACCGCAGGCGGACCCCGCGGGAAGACACCGGTCTTCCGGCGCACTACGGACCGCGGAGCCGGGCCCGGCTCCGCGCACGGCGGAGGTGAGACCCATGAAGACGACGGAGGCCATCGGCCGCGTTCCGGTGCGTGACGTCCGGCCGGCCGTGGAGGGCGGCGGGCGTCCGGCGAAGGCGGTCCCCGGCGAGACCTTCCAGGTCACCGCCACCGTCTTCCGTGAGGGTCATGACGCCGTCGGCGCCGATGTGGTGCTGTGCGACCCCGGGGGCCGCCGCGGTCCCTGGACGCCGATGCGGGAACTGGTCCCGGGCACCGACCGCTGGGGCGCCGAGGTCGCCCCGGACGCGCCGGGCCGCTGGTGGTATCACGTGGAGGCCTGGAGCGCCCCGCTCACCACCTGGCGCAGGCACGCGCAGGTCAAGATCCCGGCGGGCATCGACACCGGCCTGGTCCTGGAGGAGGGGGCCGGGCTGTACGAGCGCGCGGCCGCCGGAGTCCCCGCGGGGCCGGCACGCGAGCGGGTGCTCGCGGCGGCACGGGCCCTCGGCGACGACTCCTCCCCGGTGCACACCCGGCTGGCGAACGCGCTGGCTCCCGAGGTCGACGAGATCCTGGCCCGGTATCCGCTGCGGGAGCTGGTGTCCGCGTCCGAGCCGCTGCCGCTGCTGGTCGAGCGCGAACGGGCCCTGTACGGCTCCTGGTACGAGTTCTTCCCGCGTTCGGAGGGGACACCGGAGCGGCCGCACGGCACGTTCCGGACAGCGGCCCGGCGGCTGAAGCCGATCGCGGACATGGGCTTCGACGTCGTCTACCTGCCCCCGATCCACCCCATCGGGACCACCTTCCGCAAGGGCCCCAACAACACCCTGGAGGCGGGTCCCGAGGACGTCGGCGTGCCCTGGGCGATCGGTTCCCCCGAGGGCGGCCACGACACCGTCCACCCCGGCCTCGGGACGCTGGAGGACTTCCGGTGGTTCGTGGCGGAGGCGGGCCGACACGGACTCGAAGTCGCCCTGGACTTCGCGTTGCAGTGCTCGCCGGACCATCCCTGGGTGGAGAAGCACCCGGAGTGGTTCCACCACCGCCCGGACGGCACCATCGCCTACGCCGAGAACCCGCCGAAGAAGTACCAGGACATCTACCCCATCGCCTTCGACACCGACATGCCGGGCCTGATCGCCGAGACGGTCCGCGTGCTGCGGCACTGGATGTCCTGCGGGGTGCGGATCTTCCGCGTCGACAACCCGCACACCAAACCGGTGGTGTTCTGGGAGCGGGTCATCGCCGAGATCAACACGGCCGACCCGGACGTGATCTTCCTCGCCGAGGCGTTCACCCGCCCCGCGATGATGCGCACCCTCGCCCAGGTCGGCTTCCAGCAGTCGTACACGTACTTCACCTGGCGCAACACCAAGCAGGAACTCACCGAGTACCTCACGGAGCTGTCCGGCGAGTCGGCCGCGTGGATGCGGCCGAACTTCTTCGCGAACACGCCGGACATCCTGCACGCCCACCTCCAGCACGGGGGCCGCCCCGCCTTCGAGGCCCGCGCCGTGCTCGCCGCCACCCTCTCCCCCACCTGGGGCATCTACAGCGGCTACGAACTCTGCGAGAACACCCCCCTGCGTGCGGGCGGCGAGGAGTACCTCGACTCCGAGAAGTACCAGCTCAAACCCCGCGACTGGACACAAGCCGAGACGGCCGGCATCGCCCCGCTCATCACCCGCCTCAACGCCCTCCGCCGCCGCCACCCCGCGCTCCAGCAGCTGCGCAATCTGACCTTCCATCACACGGACAACGACTCCGTCATCGCGTACAGCAAGCGCACCGGGTCGGACACGGTTCTGGTGGTCGTCAACCTCGACCCCCACCACACCCAGGAAGCCACGGTCTCGTTGGACATGCCGCAACTCGGCCTGGACTGGAACTCCGTCCTGTCCGTGCGGGACGAACTGACGGGTGAGGCCTACGCATGGGGCAGGACCAACTATGTGCGCCTCATCCCCGGCCGGACTCCGGCGCATGTGCTCCAGGTAGAGCGACCGACCCCAGCGAACGGAGGACCCAGCGCGTCATGACTGTCAACGACCCCGTCCCGGACACCTTCGAGGACACACCTGCCAAGGACCGGGATCCCGACTGGTTCAAACGCGCCGTCTTCTACGAGGTCCTGGTCCGCTCCTTCCACGACAGCGACGGCGACGGCATCGGCGACCTCAAGGGCCTCACCGCCAAGCTCGACTATCTGCAGTGGCTCGGCGTCGACTGCCTCTGGCTCCCCCCGTTCTTCAAGTCGCCGCTGCGGGACGGTGGTTACGACGTCGCGGACTACACGTCCGTGCTGCCCGAGTTCGGTGACCTCGCCGACTTCGTGGAGTTCGTCGACGCCGCCCACCAGCGCGGCATGCGCGTCATCATCGACTTCGTCGTCAACCACACCAGCGACCAGCACCCGTGGTTCCAGGAGTCCCGCAAGAACCCCGACGGGCCGTACGGCGACTACTACATGTGGGCCGACGACGACAAGCAGTACCAGGACGCGCGGATCATCTTCGTCGACACCGAGGTCTCCAACTGGACCTTCGATCCCGTACGCGGGCAGTACTACTTCCACCGCTTCTTCTCCCACCAGCCGGACCTCAACTACGAGAACCCGGCGGTGCAGGAGGAGGTCCTGGCGGCTCTGCGGTTCTGGCTGGACCTGGGCATCGACGGGTTCCGGCTGGACGCGGTGCCGTATCTGTACGCGGAGGAGGGCACCAACTGCGAGAACCTGCCGCCCACCCATGAGTTCCTGAGGCGGGTCCGCAAGGAGATCGACGCGATGTACCCGGACACCGTGCTGCTGGCCGAGGCGAACCAGTGGCCGGAGGACGTGGTCGACTACTTCGGCGACTACGCCAAGGGCGGGGACGAGTGCCACATGGCGTTCCACTTCCCCGTGATGCCGCGGATCTTCATGGCCGTGCGGAGGGAGTCCCGCTACCCCGTCTCGGAAATCCTCGCCAAGACCCCCGCGATCCCGTCCGGCTGCCAGTGGGGCATCTTCCTGCGCAACCACGACGAGCTGACCCTGGAGATGGTCACCGACGAGGAACGCGACTACATGTGGGCCGAGTACGCCAAGGACCCACGGATGCGCGCCAACATCGGCATCAGGCGGCGCCTGGCCCCCCTCCTCGACAACGACCGCAACCAGATCGAGCTGTTCACCGCGCTCCTGCTCTCGCTCCCCGGCTCGCCGATCCTCTACTACGGCGACGAGATCGGCATGGGCGACAACATCTGGCTCGGCGACCGCGACGCCGTCCGCACCCCCATGCAGTGGACCCCCGACCGCAACGCCGGCTTCTCCACCTGCGACCCGGGGCGGCTGTACCTGCCGACCATCATGGATCCCGTCTACGGCTACCAGGTCACCAACGTCGAGGCGTCCATGTCGTCGCCGTCCTCGCTGCTGCACTGGACCCGCCGCATGATCGAGATCCGCAAGCAGAATCCTGCCTTCGGACTGGGGTCCTATACCGAGCTCCAGTCGTCGAACCCGGCGGTGATCGCGTTCCTGCGGGAGTACGAGGACGATCTCGTCCTGTGCGTGCACAACTTCTCCCGGTTCGCCCAGCCGACGGAGCTCGATCTGCGGATGTACGACGGCCGGCATCCGGTGGAGCTGATCGGCGGTGTGCGCTTCCCCGCGATCGGTGAACTGCCGTATCTGCTCACCCTCGCGGGGCACGGCTTCTACTGGTTCCGGCTCTCCCGGGCCGCCTCCCGCATCGGCAGTCGGAACTGAGCGTGCGGAACCCAGCGTGCCGAGCCGAGGAAAGGACGCCCCACCATGACGAAGACCGTTGACCTCCCCCGACTGCCGGGGCGGAGCACGGCGGCGGGCCTCGACCGGCCGCTGGCCTCGCTGGGCGGGATGCTGCGCGAATGGCTGCCCCGGCAGCGCTGGTTCGCGGGCAAGGACCGGCCCGTCACGGAGCTGTCCGTGCTGTCCCTGACCGAGCTCTTCCCCGGCTGTCTGCATCTGCTCGTCCACGCCGACCACTCCGACGGCGGCGGCTCCTCGCCGTCGGGTGACTGCTACCAACTCCTGCTCTCGGTACGCGAACAGCGCACGCCCCGGCTGGAGCGGGCGTACATTGGCCGGGCCGAGGAGGGTCCGCTGGCCGGGCTCGCGGTCTACGACGCCCTGCACGACCCCGACGCGGCCAGGATGCTCCTGGAGCGGCTGCGGCTGCCCGGCACCGCGGGCCCGCTGCACTTCGAGGCCGCCCCGGACGCCCGGATACCCGGCGGACTCGCGCCCCGGCTGCTGGACGCCGAACAGTCCAACTCCTCGCTGGTGTACGGCGATTCCTACATTCTCAAGGTGTTCCGGCGGATCCAGCCGGGCATCAACCCGGACCTGGAGGTGCCGGGGGCGCTGGCCGCGCAGGGCTGTGCCCGGGTGCCCGCGCCGGTGGCCTGGTTCCGCACCACCGAGCCCAGCCCGGCGACCCTCGGGGTGCTCCAGCCCTTCCTGCCCGACGCGGCCGACGGCTGGACCCTCGCCCTGCGCGCGCTCGCGCAGGGGGACGACTTCGCCACCGAGGCGCACGAGCTGGGCCGGGCCACCGCCGAGGTGCATCTCGCGCTCGCCGCCGCGTTCCCGTCCGCCGTCCACGACGAACACGGCCGGACCGCCGAGGCGATGTCGGTACGGCTGGACGCGGCCGCGCACGCGGTACCGGCGCTGCGGCCGTTCGTGCCGGGGCTGCGGGGCGCGTTCGACGCGCTCGCCACCTGTGCCGCGGGGCCGCTCGCCCAGCGCGTCCACGGCGATCTGCATCTCGGTCAGGTGCTGCGGGCGGACCGCGAGTGGTTCGTGATCGACTTCGAGGGCGAGCCGTCCCGGCCGCTCGCCGAGCGGCGCGGCAACCAGTCGCCGGTGCGGGACGTGGCCGGCATGCTGCGGTCCTTCGACTACGCGGCCCGGCAGCGCCGTCCGTGGCGCCCGGAGTGGGCCCGCCGCTGCCGGGAGGCGTACTGCGCGGGTTACGCTGCGCGGGCCGGCTGGGATCCGCGCGAGAAGCACGCGCTGCTGCGTGCCCACGAGACGGACCGCGCGGTGTACGAGGTGGTGTACGAGGCCCGGCACCGGCCGGCCTGGCTTCCGGTTCCGATGGCCGCGATCGAGCGGCTCGCCCGCTGGGGAGGCTGACCTGATGGCCCTGCGTGACTCTTCGCTCCCCGAGCCCTCGGGTCCCTCCCGTCCCACGGCTCCGCCGCTGGACCCCGGCGACCGCGGGCGGCTGCTGGCCGGCGCCCACCACGATCCGCACGCCCTGCTCGGCGCCCACCGGGTGGACGGCGGCGTCCTCTTCCGCGCGCTGCGCCCGCAGGCCCGTGCCGTGAGTGTGCTGGCCGACGGGGTGCGCAGCCCCTTGGTGCCGGAGGGCGACGGGCTGTTCGCGGCCGTGCTGCCGTACGCCGAGGTCCCGTCGTACACCTTCCTCGTCGCGTACGGGGACGGCGAGCAGGAGGTGCACGACCCGTACCGCTTCCTGCCCGCGCTGGGCGAACTCGACCTGCATCTGATCCGGGAGGGGCGGCACGAGCAGCTGTGGAAGGCGCTCGGTGCGGAGCCGATGACCTTGGACGGGGTGGCCGGGACCCGGTTCACGGTGTGGGCGCCGAACGCCCGGGGGGTGCGGGTGGCCGGGGACTTCACCTGCTGGGACGGCACGCAGTACCCGATGCGCTCGCTGGGCGCCGCCGGGGTGTGGGAACTGTTCCTGCCCGGGGTGGGCGAGGGGGCCCGCTACAAGTTCGAGATCACGTCCCGGTACGGCGGCCGGTTCCTCAAGGCCGACCCGATGGCGCGGCGCACGGAGGTACCGCCGGCGACCGCGTCGATCGTGGCGGTGTCCCGGTACGAGTGGGGCGACGCGGAGTGGATGGCGCACCGGGGTGACACGCCGGTGCACGAGGCGCCGTTCTCGGTGTACGAGGTGCATCTGCCGTCCTGGCGTCCGGGCCTGACCTACCGCGAGCTGGCGGAGGAGCTGCCCGCGTACGTCGGCGGCCTCGGTTTCACGCACGTCGAGTTCATGCCGGTCGCCGAGCATCCGTTCGGCGGCTCCTGGGGCTACCAGGTCACCGGCTTCTACGCACCGACCTCCCGCCTCGGCACCCCGGACGACCTCAAGTACCTGATCGACGCCCTGCACCGGGCCGGCCTCGGTGTGATCATGGACTGGGTGCCGGCCCACTTCCCCAAGGACGACTGGGCGCTGGCCCGCTTCGACGGGGACCCGCTGTACGAGCCCGGGGACGAGCGGCGGGCCGAGCATCCGGACTGGGGGACCTACGAGTTCGACCTGGGCCGGGTGGAGGTGCGCAACTTCCTGGTCGCCAACGCGGTGTACTGGTGCGAGGAGTTCCACGTCGACGGGCTGCGGGTGGACGCGGTCGCCTCGATGCTCTACCTCGACTACTCACGGGACTCCGGACAGTGGACGCCGAATGTCTTCGGCGGGCGCGAGGACCTGGACGCGGTGGCGTTCCTGCAGGAGATGAACGCGACCGTGTACCGGCGGGCGCCGGGTGTGGTCACCATCGCCGAGGAGTCCACGGCGTGGGGCGGGGTGACCCGGCCGACGGACAGCGGCGGCCTGGGGTTCGGGCTGAAATGGAACATGGGGTGGATGCACGACTCGCTGGAGTACATGCGGCACGAGCCGGTGCACCGCAAGTACCACCACGACGAGATGACCTTCTCGATGGTCTACGCGTACAGCGAGAACTACGTCCTGCCCATCTCCCACGACGAAGTGGTGCACGGCAAGCGCTCGCTGGTCTCGAAGATGCCCGGCGACTGGTGGCAGCAACGCGCCAATCACCGCGCCTATCTGGGCTTCATGTGGGCCCATCCCGGCAAACAACTGCTCTTCATGGGTCAGGAGTTCGCCCAGGGCGGTGAGTGGTCGGAGGCCGACGGCCCGGACTGGTGGCTGCTCGACCCCGGGTACGGCGCGGAGGCCGACCACCGGGGTGTCCGGGATCTGGTCCGCGATCTCAACTCCGTCTACCGCACCCGCCCCGCCCTGTGGCAGCGCGACACCGATCCGGCGGGCTTCCAGTGGGTCCTCGGGGACGCGGCCGAGGACAACGTCTTCGCCTTTCTGCGGTTCGATGCCGAGGCCCGGCCCCTGCTGGCGGTCTCCAACCTCTCCCCCGTGGTCCGTCCCGGCTACCGGCTGGGCGTGCCCAAGGGGGCGCCCGTCTGGCAGGAGATCCTCAACACGGACAGCGCGCGCTACGGCGGCGGGGACGTCGTCGGCCGGGGGCCGCTGCTGGCCGACGACGGCGTTCTCCGGCTGACGCTGCCGCCGCTCGCCACGGTGTGGCTGGAGCCCGTCGTCCCCTAGCCCGCCGACGGCACCGGGACGTGTTTCCACGGCCGGGTCCGGGCAGTCCGGGATGAAAGACCCCGCCGCGCCCGGTCGCGGCCCGGCCGGAGGGCGGTCCCCAGTGCTGCGTACCGTCGGAGTGGAGGAAGAGGTCCTGCTGGTCCACCCGGACACCGGGGAGCCGATGCCCGGGTCGGCGGCCGTCGTCGACCGCGCGGCCCGGGACGATCCCGGGCAGGTGGTGTTCCAGAAGGAGCTGTTCGGGCAGATGCTGGAGCTCGCCACCACTCCGCAGCGGTACATGGCGGACCTGGGTGCCGAGATCCTGCGCTGCCGCAAGGAGGCGGCGCGGCTCGCCGGTGAGATCGGCTGCGCGGTCGCGGCGCTCGCCACCTGCCCGTTGCCGGTCACCCCCGCGCTCAGCGCGCACGAGCGGTACCGGTGGATGGCCGGGCGGTTCGGGACCGCCACGCTGGACCAGTTCGTGTGCGGCTGCCATGTGCATGTGTCGGTGGAGTCCGCCGAGGAGGGCGTCGCCGTCCTGGACCGGATCCGGCCGTGGCTCGCGGTGCTGCGGGCGCTCAGCGCCAACTCGCCGTTCTGGCAGGGCCGGGACTCCGGTTACGCCAGCTACCGCAGCCGGCTGTGGGCGCGCGGCCCGTCGGCGGGGCCGACCGAACTGTTCGGCTCGGCCGAGGGGTACCGGCGGCGGGTCGCGGACATGGTGGCCAGCGAGGTCATTCTCGACGCGGGGATGGTGTACTTCGACGCCCGGCTGTCCGTGCGCTACCCGACGGTGGAGATCAGGGTGGCGGACGTGTGCCTGCGGGCCGACACCACCGTCCTCGTGGCCACGCTGGCCCGCGCTCTCGTGGAGACGGCGGCCCGGGACTGGCGGGCGGGCCGGCCGCCGCTCGACCACAGCGTGAGCATGCTCCGGCTGGCGTCCTGGCAGGCCGCCCGCTCCGGGCTGGACCAGGAACTGCTCGATCCCGCGACCATGCGGCCGCGGCCCGCGGTCGACGTGGTGCGTGCGCTGGTGGCGCACACGGCGGAGGCGCTCGCCGACAGCGGAGACGCGCGCCTCGTCGAGGAGGCCGTCGCACAGCTGCTGCACAGGGGGACCGGCGCCCGCGAGCAGCGGGGGTTCCTGGAGCGCACCGGCAGCCTGCGGGACGTCGTCGTCGCGTGTGTGCGCCGTACCCAGGGCTGACCTCTTGTCATCAGGTGGAAACGAGTTGACCGTTCCCGACACGGGCCGTGCTCACCTGGGCTAGATTCGACCCGCGTCGACAACAGTACCGATCGGGAGGGTCACCCTCCGTACATCCAGGAGCAGTGCATGCGCGACTACGCCCTCGCTCCGACGACCGCTTCGACCCTGACCGGCGGGCTCGCCGACAGCATCTTCGAGACGGCGGACCGGAACCCCACCCTGCCGGTGCTGGCGCGCCGGCCCGAGGGCGCCCCTGCGGGCTGGGAGGAGATCACCGCGGTCGAACTGCGGGACGAGGTGGTCGATCTGGCCAAGGGCCTGATCGCGTCGGGGATCTCGCCGGGGCACCGGGTGGCCGTGATGGCGCGGACCCGCTACGAGTGGACGGTCCTGTGCCTCGCGCTCTGGTCGGTGGGGGCCGAGGTCGTCCCGATCCATCCGACGTCCTCCCGGGACCAGGTCGAGTGGATCCTGCGGGACGCCCGCTGTGTGGCCGTGGTGGTCGAGGACGACAAGGCGGTGATGACCGTCGGCACCGTCTGCGAGAGCCTGCCCGGGCTCAGACACGTGTGGCAGCTGGACGCGGGGGCCCTGCCCGAGCTGGTGGAGAAGGGCCGGTACGTCCCGCTGACCACGGTGGAGTCGCTGCGCCGCATCGTGATGCCGGACTCGACCGCGGCCATCACCTACACCTCCGGCACCTCGGGCCGCCCGCTGGGCTGCGCGCTGAGCCACAGCGGGCTGGCGTACCCGTGCGACACCCTGCTCGCGGGCTGGGGGCACACCGCCGCGCGCCCGGGCGAACAGGCCTCCGTGCTGGCCTACCTGCCGTTCTCGCACGTGTACGGCCTGATGGTGATGGTGCTGTGCCTGCGCGGCGGGATCCTGATGGCCCACGAACCGGAGATGTCCGAGAACGCGCTGGCCGCGGCGCTTGGCACCTTCCGCCCGACCTATCTGTACGCCGTGCCGTCGGTGCTGGAGAAGCTGTACAAGACGTTCCTGCGTACCGCGCAGCAGCACGGCCGGGGGGTCCTGTTCGAGCGGGCCGCGGAGACCGCGCGGGACTTCGCCGCCGCCCAGGAACGGCAGCGGCTGGGCACCGGGGCGGGCCCGGGCTTCGACCTCAGGCTGCAACACGCCCTGTACGAGCGGACGGTGTACCGCAAGCTGCGCGGGGCGCTCGGCGGCCGGGTGCTGCGGGCCACCTCGGGCGGCTCCTCGCTCAGCCGTGAACTGACCCTGTTCTACGAGGGCATCGGGATGTACGTCCACGACGGCTACGGCCTGACCGAGTCCAGCGGCGGGATCACCATGCAGCCGCTGGGCCGGGAGAAGTCGGGGACGGTGGGCCAGGCCCTGCCGGGCACCCAGATCCAGGTGGCCGACGACGGCGAGATCCTGGTGCGCGGGCCGTCCGTGTTCCAGGGGTACGTCGGTGACGACTACGCGACCCGGGCCGCGCTGCGCGGCGGCTGGCTGGCCACCGGGGACATCGGGCGGCTCGACTCCGAGGGCTATCTGACCATCACAGGGCGCAAGAAGGACATCATCATCACCAGCAGCGGCAAGAGCGTGGCCCCGGCCCCGCTGGAGCAGCGGCTGCGGATGCATCCGCTCGTGCACCAGGCGGTGGTCGTCGGCGACGACCGGCCCTGTGTGGGCGCGCTGATCACCCTGGACCCGGACTTCCTGGCCCACTGGCGCGGCGGCCTGGCGGTCTCGGGCGACTCGCCCGGGCGGGAGGCCCGGGAGGAGAACGCGCTGCGCGAGGAGATCGCCCGGGCCATCGCCTCCGCCAACAGCGTGGTGTCCCGCTCCGAGTCGATCCGGGTCTACCGGGTGCTCCAGGAACCGTTCGCCCCGGGCAACGGGATGCTGACGCCGTCGATGAAGCTGCGCCGGGACGCCATAGCGCGGCACTACGCCGCCGAGATCGACGCCATGTACCAGGCCCGCTCGCACGCGGTCCGCCGGCCGGGCCCGCCGGACCCGGCAGACTGGGACGACTCGGACAACGTGTTCCGCTGACCGGATCAGGGGTATCGGGCCGATCGCTGGGAACTCGTCGCGGTGAGAGCCGATGAGCGACGACGACAGCCCACGGCGCGCGGACGACCAGCGCCCACGCACCCGAACCGGGGAAGGCGAGATGGCGACCGGGCCACGACGGGGCAGACCACCGGTGGAGGAGACCTTCGAGCGTACGGTCGCCTTCCCGGGCGAGCTGCGCAATGTGACCGGCGCCCGGCTCGCCGCCGACGGCTACCTCGCCGACCTCGCCCGGACCGCGCCGCCCACCGTCCCCGAGAGCTGGGACGACATCCTGCTGGTCGTGACGGAGCTGGCCGCCAACGTGGTCCAGTACGCGCCGGGGCCCTTCGAACTGCGGATGCGCCGCACGTACGACGGTGTGCATGTCACCGTGCACGACACCAGCCGGGTCCGGCCCGAGCCGCGGCCGTTCCATCCGCAGCGGGGCGGGGGCGGTGTCGGCTGGCACCTGCTGCACACGCTGTGCGACCAGGTCAGCGTGGTCCTCACCGACGACGGCAAGGACGTCCACGCCTTCCTGCCCTGGTGAGCGCCGGGCACGGTCACGCGGGCCGGTGCGCGACCACCCCGAACATCGTCACCGACATGTGCAGCGCGCCCTGCTCGGCGGCCTCGGCGAGTTCGGTGTACAGGGCGTCCCGGCGCTCCTCGGTGAGGGCTCCGGTGCGGACCGCGGACTCGCCGAGCATGCGGATCACCGGCCAGGCGACCGAGCGGTGGTCCTGGAGCAGGGCCTGCGAGCCGCGGTCGTCGACCACGAACCCGGCGGTGCTGAGCTGTCCGACGAGCCGGCGGCCCGAGCAGGGGTTGGCGCCGTTGAGGACGGCCGAGGTGAGGGCCCGCACCACCTCCGGGTCGCCGGGGTGCAGGATGGTGGTCCCCCAGTCGGTGTCCAGGAGCGCCACCCGGCCGCCGGGGCGCAGCACCCGGGCCATCTCGGCGACCGCCTTGCCGGGCTCGGGGAGGTGCTGGAGGACCCGCTCGCACCAGACGACGTCCACCGAGCCGTCGGGCAGCGGCAGGGCGAGCGCGTCTCCCTCCGTGTAGCGGACCCGGCTGTCAGCGGAGCGTTCCTCGGCGACCGCGCGCAGCCCCGGGTTGGGTTCGATGCCGATCGCGACCCCGTCCGGGCCGACGGCGGCGGCCAGCACCCGGGTCTGCGAGCCGGTTCCGGAGCCGATGTCGAGGACGCGCTCGCCGGGCCGGACCGCCAGCGCCTCCTCGGCCCAGGCGCGCAGCCGTCGTACGCCCGGATTGGCGTCCTGGCTGTCCAGGGCACCCACCAGGGGGGCCACGCGGTCGGGGTCGATGTGCCGCTTCTGGAAGCCCGTTCCGGGCTGGGTCTGCGCCATGGCGCGCACTCTACTGGCGTAGGTGATCGCCGTGGGCGGCCTCGAACCGGACGCGAGTCCGCCGCATATCTGTGCGACACCCGGTTTCTGAGGGCGTTCCAGGGGCATGCTGGAGCCCACGCGTTCGTCTGGCTGCGCCGCCCGGCTGGCGGAACGGCTTCGGGCACGGTGGGATCGATGTGGTGCGAGGCAAGCGTTCCGGGGCATGCGAACGGCGTCGAGCCGGACGCCCCGGAGCAGCGGAAAGGGATGGACACCGTGACACGACCCAGGATCCTGGTGGTGGGCGCAGGCTTCGCCGGAGTGGGATGCGTGCGCCGGCTGGAGCGCAGGCTCGCCCCCGACGAGGCCGACCTCACCCTGGTGTCGCCGACCTCCTACCAGCTCTATCTGCCCTTGCTCCCGCAGGTCGCCTCGGGTGTGCTGACGCCGCAGTCGATCGCCGTCTCGCTGCGCCGCAGCAAGCGGTACCGCACCCGGATCATCCCGGGCGGCGCGATCGGCGTGGATCTCAAGTCCAAGGTGTGCGTGGTCCGCACCATAACCGAGCAGCTCGTCAACGAGCGGTACGACTACATCGTGCTGGCCCCGGGCAGTGTCACCCGCACCTTCGACATCCCGGGTCTGACCGAGCACGCCTTCGGGATGAAGACCCTGGCCGAGGCCGCCTACATCCGCGACCACGTGATCTCCCAGCTCGACCTGGCCGACGCCAGCGACGACCCGGCCGAACGGGCCGCGCGGCTGCAGTTCGTGGTGGTCGGCGGCGGGTACGCGGGCACCGAGACGGCGGCCTGTCTGCAGAAGCTCACCCATGCCGCCCTGCACCGGTATCCGAACCTGGATCCGAAGCTGATCAAGTGGCACCTGATCGACATCGCCCCGAAGCTGATGCCGGAACTCGGGGACAAACTCGGCCGCAGCGCCCAGGAGATCCTGGCCCGGCGCGGCATCGACGTCTCCCTGGGCGTGTCGATCGAGAAGGCGGGACCCGAGGAGGTCACCTTCACCGACGGGCGGGTGGTGCCCACCCACACGCTGATCTGGACGGCCGGGGTGGTCGCCAGTCCGCTGATCGCCACCCTGGGCGCGGAGACGGTCCGCGGGCGCCTCGCGGTGAACGCCGAGATGACCCTGCCGGGCCACGACGGGGTGTTCGCGCTCGGCGACGCGGCCGCCGTACCGGACAAGGCGAAGGACGAGGCGGGCGCGGTCTGCCCGCCGACCGCGCAGCACGCCATGCGGCAGGGCAAGGCGGTCGCCGACAACGTCATCGCGACCCTGCGGGGCGAGCCGCTCCACCCGTACGTGCACAGGGACCTGGGGCTGGTGGTGGACCTCGGCGGCAAGGACGCGGTGTCCAAGCCGCTCGGCATCGAACTGCGCGGGATGGCCGCCCAGGCGGTGGCCCGCGGCTACCACTGGTCGGCGCTGCGCACCAACGTGGCCAAGACCCGGGTCGCGACCAACTGGCTGCTCAACGCGCTCGCGGGTGACGACTTCGTCCGTACGGGCTTCCAGGCCCGCAAGCCCGCCCGGCTCAAGGACTTCGAGTACACGGACACCTATCTGACCCCGGAGCAGGTCCGGGCGCGCGCCGAGGGCCCCGCCGGCCCGACCGCGTGACGCAGAGCGCGGCGGAGTGAGCGCGGCGGGCCGGCCGGCGTGGGCGGAGGTCAGGGGGCGGCTCGCCGCGGCCGACCCCGGGCTGCTCCGCTTCACCGCCGGGCTGCGCACGGTCACCTCGATCGCCCTCACCCTGGCCGTCCTCGCGGCGCTGCGGGCCGATGTGTCGCATCTGGTGGCCGGGGCGATCACCGCGATGGTCGCCACCTTCGCGATCCGTGAGAAGCAGGCCCGCGCCCAGGCCGTCACGCTCGCCCTCGGTCTGCCGGTGGCGCTGGCCTCCATGTCGCTGGGCGCGCTGCTCAACTCCCGGATCGTGATCGGCGACCTCTTCTTCGTGGCGCTCATCTTCAGCGCGGTCTACGGCCGTCGCTTCGGCGACCGGGGCACGGCGCTGGGTCTGATCGGCTTCCAGATCTACTTCGCCTCGCTGTTCGTGCGCGCGACCCTGTCCGCGCTGCCGGGTCTGTACGTGACGATCGCGGCGGCCTTCGCCAGCGCGGCGCTGGCGCGTTTCGTGCTCGTGCGGCAGACGCCCGCGGGCATCCTGGACCGGCTGCGGCGGGCGTTCCGCGCCCGGTTCGGGCAATTGGTCTCCGCGCAGGCCGAGTTGCTCGACGCCGGGCCGGACGAGCTGGACCGGACGGTGGAGGAGGTCCGGGTCAGGACGGCCCGGCTGCACGAGACGGCGCTGCTGATCCAGGGGCGGCTCGCGGACGGTACCTCCGACGAGGCGGTGGCCCGGCTGGTGCAGCGCCGGATCGCGGACGCCGAGATCGCCGCCGAGCGGCTCGGGCTGCTGCTGCTCACCGCGCGCAGCGCGCGGCGGGCGGACACGCTCACCCTGCATCTGCCGGGCGCCCCGCTGCCGTCGGCCGCCCGGGAGCCGGTGCGGGACGAGGCGATGGAGCGGCTGCGGCTGGATCTGGAGGCGCTGCGGCTGCTGGTGCTGCGGCCGGCCGGCCCGGAGGCGGGGACCGCGCTGTCCGGGCTGCGCAACCGGCTCCTCGGCTACCGCGAGGAGGAGAACCTGCCGCCCGCCTCCCCGGCCGTCCAGGACGTCTTCCGGGGCATCGGCGAGGCGGCGCGGGCGGTGCTGGGGCTGCGGATCGCGCTGGACGGGCCGCAGGACGAGTCCGACGACACCCCGGCGACCTCCCGGTCCCGCGAGGAACTGGACGCCGAGGACGCGGCGATCGAGGGCACCGAGGAGCAGGACGGGAAGTCCGGGGAGGAGACCGGGCTGCACCGGCCCACCACCCGGGCGGCGGTGCAGGTGGCGGTCGGCTCGTCGCTGGCCATGGTCGGCGGCGAGTTCCTGTCCGCCCAGCGCTGGTACTGGGCGGTGCTGACCTGCTGGATCGTGTTCATCAACACCGCGTCCACCGGCGAGATCCTGGTGAAGGGCTACCGGCGGCTGCTCGGCACGGTCCTCGGGGTGGTGGCCGGCATCGGGCTCGCGGGCCTGGTCGGGCACCACACCTGGACGGCGTTCGGGCTGGTGCTGCTCTTCATCTTCGCGATGTTCTACTCGGCGCCGCTGTCGTACACCCTGATGTCGTTCTTCGTGACGGCGATGCTGGGCCTGCTGTACACGCTGCTGAACACCTACAGCCTGGACGTCCTGGTGCTGCGGATCGCGGAGACGGCGCTGGGCGCGGTGTGCGGGGTGATCGCGGCGGCGGTGGTGCTGCCGGTGCACACCGACCGCCGTACCGACGAACTGCTCGTCGAGACGCTGGACCGGCTGGCCGACGTCACCCGGGCCGCCGCCGACCAGTTGAGCGGGGCGGCGCCGGTCGACCTGGTGGAGAAGGCCCGTGACCTGGACCAGGCGCTGGCCGATCTGCGGGCGGCCGTGCAGCCGCTGACGCATCCCATCACCCCGCTGCGCTCCCGCCGGGACACCGCGCGCTATGTGGTGGCGCTCCTGGAGACCTGCGCCTACCACGCGCGGTCCCTCGCGGCGACGGCGGAACTGCTGCCCACCCATCCGGCGATCGCTGCGGATCCCCGGCTGCGCGGGGCGGGCCGGCGGATCGTGCACAACATCGAGGCGATCAGCGCCCAGGTGGCCGGCCGACGCCCCGTCCCCGAGATCGAGACCGGCCCCAGCATCGCCGCGATGCTGCAGCCCGGCACGCTGGGCGCACCGCGCTACGGCCGGGTGACCGACCGGGTGCTGCGCCATCTGCAGCGCCTCGACGAGGCGGTGACCGGCCTGGCCCGTCCGTTGAAGGTACCGGTCCGGGCGCGCGCGGGTTGACGGCGTGTCACACCCGGCGCCAGCGGGCCAGGGCGAAGGCGAACAGCCCGAACAGGATCAGGCCGACGGCGACGGCCGCGAGCAGCCACGGGCCCGCCGGAGTGCCGGCGAAGGAGCGGAGGGTGTCGTCCACGCCCTTCGCCTGGTCGGGACGGTAGTCGACCGCCGCACGCACCGCGAAGGCGCCCGCGGCCACGAACACCGCCGCACGGGCCAGACCTCCGACGACGCCCGTCACGTCCACGGCGCGCCGCACCGGCGCGGCCATCGCGCCCGCCTTGAGCTGACGGTAGTAGTCCCGGCGTACGGCCTGGACGCCGGTCCACGCCCCGGTCACCACGATGCCGGCGCCGACGGCGGCCACCAGCCACTGACCGGCAGGCAGGCCCAGCGCCCTGGCCGTGAGGTCCCGGGACGCCGCGTCCCCGGAGCCGCCGCCCGCGCCGGCCGCGAACTCCAGCACCGACCAGGCCACGGCCGTGTAGAAGAGGCAACGTGCGAGGGCCGGCAGGCGCATGTGCGCGGTACGGCCGTCGGGGCCGACCGCGCCGAACACGGCCTCGGACAGCCGCCATACCGCCATGCCGACCAGCCCGAGGCCCAGCGCCCAGAGCAGGGCGGCACCGAACGGCCGGTTCGCGAGTTCGGCGAGGGCGCCGTTGCGGTCGGCCTGCTGCCGCCGGTCGCCGAGGGCGACACGCAGCGCCAGCAGACCCACCAGCACGTAGATCACGCCCCAGGCCACCAGCCCGGCCCTGGCGGCCCACGGGCGGCGGGGCGGGGGCGGGCCAGGGTGGGGGCGGGCGAGGCGGGGGTCACCGGGGTCTCTCCGTCGGGCGCGGATCCGGTGGCAGGAGCGCGGTCAAGGGTCGGTCGGCGACGAGACGTCCGTACTCGTCCACGGGTGTGCCGGGGATGACGGGGTCGGGCATCAGCATGACGGTCGCTCCTCGGTCCTGCGGGCAGCCGCGCGGCGGCAGGGGTCAGGAAGGCCGGCCCAGGGCCTCGGCGCGGACGCGGGCGCAGCTGCGGCTGATGAGGCGGGAGACGTGCATCTGGGAGATGCCCAGGCGGTCGGCTATGCGGCTCTGTGTCATGTCCTCGAAGAAGCGCATGTAGAGGATGGCGCGTTCGCGTTCGGGCAGCCGGCGCAGGCCTTCCTTGGCCGCCTCCCGGTCGATGACGACGTCGTAGGAGCCGTCGGTCGCGCCGAGGGTCTCGGTGAGGCTGTACCCCTCGTCGCCCGTGGCGAGTTCGGCGTCCAGGGACAGGGTGCTGTAGCTGTCCAGGGCCTCCAGGCCGGCGGTGACCTCGCCCTCGGTCAGGCCGGTGCGGGCGGCGAGGTCGGCGGTGGTGGGTTCGGGGCTGCCGGGGAGCTGGGTGAGTTCGCGGCGGGCCACCCGGACCCGGTTGCGCAGTTCCTGGACCCTGCGGGGCACGCGCAGCGCCCACATCCGGTCGCGGAAGTGCCGCTTGACCTCGCCGGTGACGGTGGGCACCGCGTAGCTCTCGAAGGCGCCGCGGGCGGGGTCGTAGCGGTCGACGGCCTTGACCAGGCCGAGGGCCGCGACCTGGCGCAGGTCCTCGACGGCCTCGCCGCGGTCGCGGAAGCGGCCGGCGATGCGGTGGGCCATCGGCAGCCAGGCGGCCACCAGTTCGCCGCGCAGCGCGTCCCGCTCGGGGCCGTCGCCGAGGGCGGCCAGCCGGGCGAAGCGGGCGGCGGTGTCGGGTGCGTCGTCGTGGACACGCCGGGGCGTGTCCCGGGTGGTCCGGTCGGGCGTGCGGGGACGGCTGGTCGACAAGTCGGTGAGCATGCGGAATCGCTCCTGAACTGTGGGTTTCAGGGCATCACCGGAACGTGGTTCCGGGACTCGACCCGAACTGCGGTGTCGGGGTCGCCGCGGGAGCACCGCCAGGACCGCTGTGCGGACCCGGGGGCCGTGAAGCGACTGCTCCCTCGGCGCGCGCCTCCGGTCCGAAGCACAACAGTCCGCGTGCCCCTTCGCACCGGGCGCAAACACCGCCGCCGGACGTTCGGTTCGCCGGCTCAGGCCAACGGCACCACGGCGGTGATCCGCTTGCCCCCTCGGGGCAGTCCGGCGATCTCCACGTCCCGGGCCAGCCGGCAGACGATGGGCCAGCCCCGGCCGCCGGGCCGCCAGCGCTCCCCGTCGTCGGCGGCCGGGGCGGCCACCGGCACCTCGTCGCTGCGGTCGCTGACCGAGACGCGCACGGCGCAGCCGTCGACGTCGACGTGGAAGCCGGTGACCCCGCCGCCGTGCAGGATCGCGTTGGTGGTCAGTTCCGAGGTGACGAGCAGGGCGTCGGCGAGCGCCTCGGCGGCGCATGGCACGGCCCGCGAGGCGAGCGCGCCGCGGACCGCTCTGCGGGCGTCGGCCGGCCGCAGCGACGACGACGGCCGACGGAATTCGTGT
Organism: Streptomyces sp. NPDC090088; assembly: GCF_044747345.1. NCBI lineage: Bacteria > Bacillati > Actinomycetota > Actinomycetes > Kitasatosporales > Streptomycetaceae > Streptomyces > Streptomyces sp. NPDC090088. Next base: position 136,293 of record NZ_JBIVDZ010000013.1, read on the forward strand.
GCTGCCAGGGCAGGTTCGGTCCGATACGTCTCGCGCATCCCTTCGCTCCTTGCGTGGTGGACCGGTTGGGCTGCCGTGCCTCCATCCGCACGGTCTCTCCTGGTTCGGCTGACCGCTCGGGGCGCGTCCAAACGCATCCGGGGCCCGCAAGGGCTTCCCCAAAGTGAAACGGGTCACTTAACCTGTTCCCGGTTACGCGAAATCGCCCCGGATGGTTTAGCGTTCACCCATAAGTGGTCGAGGAGTAGACGTAAGGTCCTCCCGGACCGCCTTTGACGGCCCTGGCTGGCCTCCCCCGTCCAGCCAGGGCTTTTTACTGCCCGCCCGGCTCCCGGGCGGCCCGCCCCGGTCCTTCGAGGTGCCCGGCGCGGCGGCAGCGGCTGAAATGGGCGTAGGGAAACCCCCGTACCCTCGCCGGCGAGGAGCCCCGCGCCATGACCAAAGCCATCAAACTGCTGACCGCTCTGCCCCAGGCGCAGCGCGAGCGCCTCATGGAACTGGCTCACGAGGTCTCCTTCCCCGAGGACACCAGGATCTTCGAGGCGGGCGGCACGGCTGACCGCTTCTGGGTGATCCGCTCGGGAGCGGTCAACCTGGACCAGGAGGTGACCTCCCACAAGCGGGTCACCGTCGCCAGTCTCGGCGCCGGCGACCTGCTCGGCTGGTCGTGGCTGTTCCCGCCGTACACCTGGGACTTCGGCGCGGTGGCCTTCAGCCAGGTACGGGCCTACGAGTACGACGCCGCGGCCGTGCTCGCGCTGTCGGTGGAGGACCCGCTGCTCGGGCTCTCGCTGGTGCGGACCGTCGCCGAGATCCTCGCCAGCCGGCTGGAGATCACCCGGGGCAAGCTGCTGGACGCATACGTCGGACGACGGCCCGTCTGAGGCTCAGACGCGGTAGCGGCGCAGGGCGGGGACCGCGGCGGCCAGGGTCAGCATCACGGCCACGACCAGCAGACCGCCGCCCGCGACGGCGGCCCGCGGGCCGAACACGGACCCCATGGTGCCGTGCAGGACGTCGGCGAGGCGCGGACCGCCCGCGACCACCACCGTGAACACGCCCTGCATCCGGCCGCGCATCTCGTCCGTCGCGGCGGACAGCAGGATCGCGCCCCGGAAGACCATCGAGACCATGTCGGCGACCCCGGCGGCGGCCAGGAAGGCCACGGCGATCCAGAGGTTGCGGCTCAGCCCGAACCCGGCGATCGCGGCTCCCCAGCCGACCACCGCGCCGATCACCATCCAGCCGTGCCGGCGCGCCCGGGAGAAGGTGCCGGAGAAGAGTCCGCCGAGCACCGCGCCGATCGGGATCGCCGCGAACAGCAGGCCGAGCGCGAGCCCTTCGCCGTAGGAACCGTAGGTCTGGGCGGCAAGCTGCGGGAACAGGGCGCGGGGCATGCCGAGGACCATCGCGATGATGTCGGCGAGGAACGACAGCAGCAGCACCTTGTGCAGGGAGATGTAGCGGAACCCCTCCACGATCTCGCGCACCCCGGCCCGCCGGGTCGCCCCGCCCGCCAGCGGCGGCAGCGCGGGCAGCCGGTAGACCGCCCACACCGTCACGCACAGCGCCAGCGCGTCGATCAGGTACAGCTCGGGCAGGCCGATGACGGGGATCAGGGCACCGGCGAGCAGCGGCCCGACCACCTGGCCGGTCTGCATCACCGTGGACCCCAGGGCGTTGGCGGCGGGCAGCTGCGCCTCGGGGACGAGCCGGGCGATGGAGGCGGTGCGGGCCGGGGCGTTCAGCCCCCAGAACGCCTGCTGCAGGGCGAGCAGCACCATCAGCGCGGCCACGGACTCCAGGCCCGTGACGGCCTGCAGCCAGAACAGCAGCGAGGTGACGGCGATGCCCATGTTGGTGATCAGCAGCAGCTTGCGCCGGTCCATGGCGTCGGCGACCGCGCCGCCCCACAGCGCGAACACGATCAGCGGCAGCAGCCCGGCGAGGCTGGCGGCGCCGACCCAGGCCGAGGAGCCGGTGATGTCGTAGATCTGCTTGGGCACGGCCACCGCGGTGAGCTGGCTGCCGACCGAGGTGACGATCGTCGAGGACCACAGCCGCCGGTAGGCGGGCACGGCCAGCGGCCGGGTGTCCATCGCCCAGCGGCGCCAGCCGCGCCGGGGCGGGGCCGCCGCCGTGTCGTCGGGGTTCGCTGTGCCGGACTGGGTGCCGCTCTCGCTGGTGTCCACGGAGTTCCTGGTGTCCTGGTCCTCTTGGTGCCCGCTACATCTTTCCTGTTCGGGTTCACTATCCCAGCACCTTCCGTGACGGCCGAACCAGTTGTCTCAGGATCCGGTTACCAGCATCAGACCGAGGCCGATCATGGTCAGGGCCACCAGCCCGTCCAGCACCCGCCAGGCGGCCGGCCGGGCGAGGTACCGGCCGAGCAGCCGGGCGCCGAAGCCGAGGGCCGCGAACCAGCAGAGGCTGGCCAGCGCGGCACCGAGGCCGAAGGTCCAGCGCAGGTCGCCCCGGTCGGCGGCGAGGGAGCCGAGCAGGAACACGGTGTCCAGGTAGACATGCGGGTTGAGCCAGGTCATGGCCAGGCAGGTGAGCACCGCGCGCCGCCGGGAGCCGGCCGCCTCGCCCTCGGCGACCAGGGCGCCGGTGCCGGGCCTGAGCACCCGGCGGGCGGCCAGTACGCCGTAGCAGAGCAGGAAGACACCGCCGATCAGCCCGACCGCCCGCACCGCGTCCGGCCAGGCCACGACGATCGCGCCCACCCCGCCGACGCCGAGGGCGATGAGGACGGCGTCGGAGAGGGCGCAGATGCCGACGACGGCGAGGACCGCGTCCCGGCGTACGCCCTGGCGCAGGACGAAGGCGTTCTGGGCGCCGATGGCGACGATGAGCGAGAGGCCGCTGCCGAAGCCGGCGGCAGCCGCGGTGAGGGAGCTGGACATGCCTTCGACGGTAGGGAAGCGATCTCCGGACGTACAGCTAAAGATTTTTACGTACCCTTAGCGCAGCTGAAGACGGGAGTGGGACGGTGGAGCTTCCCCTCGACCAGGTGCGGACCCTGCTGGCGGTGGTGGACGAGGGCACGTTCGACGCGGCGGCCGCGGCCCTGCATGTGACGCCGTCGGCGGTCAGCCAGCGGGTGAAGGCGCTGGAGCAGCGGACCGGCCGGGTGCTGCTGCAGCGGACCAAGCCGGTACGGCCGACCGAGTCGGGCGAGGTGCTGGTGCGGTTCGCCCGGCAGTTGGCGCGGCTGGAGCGGGACGCGCGCGGCGAGCTGGGCATGAGCGGTGCCGGAGAGCCGACCCGGGTGTCGGTCGCGGTCAACGCGGACTCGCTGGCGACGTGGTTCCTGGCGGCGCTGACCGGGCTGCCGCGGGTCTTCGTCGAACTGCGGCGGGAGGACGAGGACCACACGGCCGCGCTGCTGCGGGAGGGGCTGGTGATGGCGGCGGTGACCTCGTCCCCGGATCCGGTGCCGGGCTGCTCCGTGCGGGCGCTGGGGCGGATGCGGTACCTGCCGGTGGCGGCGCCGGAGTTCGCGGTGGAATGGGTGACGGGGGCGCTGGTGGAGGCGCTCGCCGAGGCGCCGGTGATCGTGTTCGACCGGGTGGACGACTTCCAGGACGGGTTCGTACGACGGTTGGGGGGTGCGGGCGCGAGTGCGCTGCGGCACTACGTGCCGACGTCGGAGGGGTTCGTGGACGCGGTGACGGCCGGGCTGGGGTGGGGGATGGTGCCGGAGCCGCAGGCGGAACCGCGCTTGCGGGAGGGGCGGTTGGTGCGGCTCGGTGATGCTTTGTGGGTGGACGTGCCGTTGTACTGGCAGCAGTGGAAGCTGGATTCACCTGCTTTGGGGGCGGTTGCGGAGGCGGTGGTGCGTACGGCGGGGGGTGCGTTGCGCCGGCCGTAGGGGGTCTGTTGGTGGTGGGGCGGGTGCGGGTGGGTGGGGGCTGGTCGCGCCCACGCGGCGGAGCCGCATATTTACACAGCCCCGCGCCCCTTTGGGGCGCGTTTCCGTCGGGGCGTCTACAAGGACCGTCCCGCGCTGTCCAGGAGCATCTCCAAGGCTGCTGGATAGGCGCTCGTCACCATGCGCTTCGCCAGCAGGGGCGCCGCTTCCGCGATGCGTGGGTGGGTCGTGTGCGGGAGGCGGGCGTAGGTGGACTGCCACTTCTCCTCGTCGGCGCGTTGGGAGTCCTTGGGGAGGGCAAGGGACGCCGCGTCCAGGGCGGCGAAGGCGAGGGTCTGGTCGATGAAGGCGTGGTAGACGCGTACGGCTTCGGGCAGGGGGAAGCCGGCGGTGCGTAGGACGTCGAGGATGGCCTCCTCGGCGGCGAGTTCGTGGGCGCGTCCTGTCACGCGGTTCGTGGTCAGGAGGGCGGCCTGCGGGTGGGCCACGTACTGGGCGTGGACGCGCAGGCCGATGGTGCGCAGGTCGGTGCGCCACTCCCCCGTCGGCGCCCAGCCGGCCAGCGCCTGGCCGATGAGGGCGTCGCCGATCGCCAGGGTGAGGTCGTCCATGCCCCGGAAGTAGCGGTAGAGGGTGCTGGGGTCGCAGTCGAGGGCCAGGCCCAGCCGGCGCGCGGTGAGGCCCGCGCTGCCGTGCTCGCGCAGCAGGCGCAGCGCGGCGGCCACGATCAGGTCCTCGGACAGCACGGTGCCGGCGCGGGTGGGGCGGCGCCGGCGGCGCTTCTCCTCCGGGACGACCGGTTTGGGCATCGCACACTCTCCTGGCGTCCAGTCTTATGCCAACGCCATTGACCTTACGTGACGACCGGGCGTTTGATTCCGGCCAAGGCGCGCCCGTACCCGAACCCCTGTCTGTGGAGGAGATCCCCGCATGCGTGTACTGCTCGTGGGAGCCGGTGGTGTGGGCACCGCCGTCACCCGGATCGCGGCCCGTCGTCCGTTCTTCGAGGCGATGGTCGTCGCCGACTACGACCCGGCCCGCGCCGAGGCCGCCGTCGCGGCGGCCGGCGACGGCCGGTTCCGGGCCGAGCGGGTGGACGCCGGTGACGAGGCGGCCGTGGCCGCGCTGCTGGCCCGGCACGGCTGCGACGTGCTGCTCAACGCCACCGACCCGCGCTTCGTCATGCCCCTGTTCCGGGCCGCCCGCACCGCCGGCGCCACCTATGTCGACATGGCGATGTCGCTGTCCCGGCCGCATGCCGAGCGCCCCCACGAGGAGTGCGGGGTCAAGCTGGGCGACGAGCAGTTCGCGCTGGCCGGGGAGTGGGAGCGGGCGGGCGCGCTGGCGCTGGTCGGGATGGGGGTGGAGCCCGGGATGTCCGACGTGTTCGCCCGGTACGCGGCCGACGAGCTCTTCGACGAGATCGAGGAGATCGGCATCCGCGACGGCGCGAACCTGACGGTGGACGGCTATGACTTCGCGCCCTCCTTCAGCATCTGGACCACGATCGAGGAGTGCCTCAACCCGCCCGTCGTGTACGAGAAGGGACGCGGGTGGTTCACCACCGCCCCGTTCAGCGAGCCCGAGGTGTTCGACTTCCCGGCCGGCATCGGGCCGGTGGAGTGCGTGAACGTGGAGCACGAGGAGGTGCTGCTGGTGCCGCGCTGGGTGGACGCCCGGCGGGTCACCTTCAAGTACGGGCTCGGGCAGGAGTTCATCGACACGCTCAAGACGCTGCACCTGCTGGGCCTGGACGCCACCGCGCCGGTGACCGTGCCGGGGCCGGACGGGCCGGTCGCGGTGTCGCCCCGGGACGTGGTCGCGGCCTCGCTGCCCGATCCCGCGACGCTCGGCGACCGGATGCGCGGCAAGACCTGCGCGGGGACCTGGGTGCGCGGGACGAAGGACGGGCGGCCGCGCGAGGTGTATCTCTACCACGTTGTCGACAACGAGTGGTCCATGGCGGAGTACGGTAGTCAGGCCGTGGTGTGGCAGACGGCCCTCAACCCGGTCGTCGCCCTCGAACTCCTGGCCACCGGCGCGTGGTCGGGCTCGGGCGTCCTCGGCCCGGAGGCGTTCCCGGCCCGCCCGTTCCTCGACCTGCTGACCGAGTACGGCTCGCCCTGGGGCCTGCGCGAGCAGTGACCGCCCGCGTTTTCCAAGGGACTTGGCCGTTTCGACCGCGTCCGCGGTGGTGACCCGGAGCCGAGCAACGTGCACCCGAAACGGCAGAGTCGACTTGGATCGCAGGTGACTTCGATGGACGACTGGCGAGAGCACGCCGAGTGCCGCGACGAGGACCCCGACCTGTTCTTCCCGATCGGTACCACCGGCCCGTCGCTGCAGCAGACGCGGCGCGCGAAGGCCGTCTGTGAGCGCTGTCCGGTCCAGGACCCGTGTCTGCGCTGGGCGATGGGGACCGGGCAGACCGTCGGCGTCTGGGGCGGGACGACCGAGGCCGAGCGCCGGCTGCTGGCCCGGCGCAGGCAGGCGGCGGCGCGCCGGTTCAGCTGACGTCGGCCGGGGCCTCGGCCGCCGGCAGCCGCAGGGTGAACTCGGCGCCCTTGCCCGGTTCGCTGCGCGCCTCGGCGGTCCCGTCGTGGGCGGCGACCAGGTGCCGGACGATCGGCAGGCCGAGCCCGCTGCCCCCGGTGCGGCGGCTGCGGGACTTCTCCGCCCGCCAGAACCGCTCGAAGACGTGCGGGAGATCGTCGGGGGCGATGCCCTTGCCGGTGTCGGTGACGGTGAGGAGCACGTCGGCGCCGTCCCGGCGGGCGGTCAGCGTGACCGTGCCGTCGGCGGGGGTGTGCCGGATCGCGTTGGAGACCAGGTTGCCCAGCGCCTGCCGCATCCGTACCGGGTCGGCGTCCAGCCAGACCGTGTCCTGGGCGTCGGTCAGCAGGGCGACCCCGGCCGCGTCGGCGGCGACCCGGTGGGCGGCGGCGACCTGGTCGAGCAGGTCCGCGGCCCGGACCTGCTCGCGGTGCACGCGCAGGGTGCCGGCGTCGGCGGCGGCCAGGTCCTGGAGGTCGTCGATGATCCGCTGGAGGACCAGGGCCTCCTCGTGCAGCGAGGACAGCAGTGCCGGGTCGGGGTCGACCACGCCGTCCCGGGTGACCTCCAGCCAGCCCCGGATGTTGGTGAGCGGGCTGCGCAGTTCGTGGGCGATGTCGCTGACCATCGCCTTGCGCTGCTCCTCCAGGCGTTCCCGGCGCTCGGTGAGGTCGTTGAACGCCTCGGCCAGCAGCCCGGTCTCGTCCCGGGTCCGCACCGGTGCCCGGACGTGCAGTTCGGGGGGCTGCCGCGCGGCGACCGTGAGCGCGCGCAGCGGTCGTACCAGACGGGTGGCGACCACGGCGGTGACGGCGACGGTGACGGCGAGGACCAGGCCGGCCGCGCCGACGATCCGGGCCTTGTTGGCCGGGGACATGTCGAAGCGGGGCGCGGTCTGGTCGCCGATGCCGAGGAAGAGTTCGGCGGCGGGGGCGACATAGGGTTCGAGCTGGGTGCGGCGGGCGTTGGTGACGCAGTTCTTCGCGGACTGGTCCGTCGTCCGCTCCATGCCCTTTCCGTCGGCGCTCTTCCTGGTGACCAGGAAGGCTCCGGAGACGGGGTTGCGGCCGGTCGTGTCGTAGGTGAGGGAGAGCTCGGCGCCGAGGTCCAGGTCCCGGGCGCGCAGGCAGGGGCGGGCCAGGTCCGTCAGCGCGGCGAGGGCCTTGGTCTCGGTGGGCATCGGGAAGTCGAGCGCGTCGCTCGTGTCGGCGGTCGACTCGCCGTAGACGTTGCCGCAGCCGACCTTGAGTTCGAGGGGAGCGTCCCGAGCGTCGTCGACGATGACGTGGGGCCGCCCGCTCGGGGTGTGCTGGACGGTGGTGTGGACGCCGAAGCGGTCGAAGCAGGACTGCTCCTTCTGCGCGACCGCCTCCAGCTTGGCGCGCTCCTGCGCGGTCAGCAGGAACGGGCCCACCGCGCGCGGGTCGATGCCGCTGAGCTGGGCGCCGAACTCCGTGTAGGTGTCGGTGTGCAGCGGGTCCACGGCGGCGGCCGGCCGGGGCGGCAGCGGGGTGTCGTGGGGCGCCGAGTCGGCGATCAGGGTGCGGTCGGGGGTGGTCAGGGCGATCCGGCGGCCGGTCTTGGCCGCCAGCGCCCGCACGGTGTGCTGGACGCCGGTCCAGTCGGGGTGGTCCGCCGCGTACCCGCTGAGCTGGGCCAGGATCTTGTTGTCGGCCGCCAGGTCCTGCCCCTGCTCCTCCTCCAGCGCGCTGGTGGTGGTCGTCACGGCGAGCCAGGCGGTGGCGGCGACGGAGCACACGGCGATCAGGACCGAGGTGAACAGCAGCCGGACCAGCAGCCGTTTGCGCCAGGGTATGCGCGGCTTCACGGGCGGCCGCCGCTCAGCTTGTAGCCGACGCCGAACACGGTCAGCAGCCGTACCGGCCGCCGGGGATCGGCCTCGATCTTCCGGCGCAGGTTCATCACGTGCACGTCGACGGCCCGTTCGGTGGAGGACCGGTCGAAGCCGCGGGTGCACTGCAGCAGTTGCCGCCGGGTGAACACCCGGTCGGGTTCCCCGGCCATGGCGAGCAGGATCTGGAACTCGGCCGGGGTCACCTCCACCGGTATCCCGTCGCAGCGGACCTCGTGCCGTACGGGATCGACGCTGAGGCCGGCGGCGATCACGGCGGGCTCCTCCCGGACGGCGGCGGCCCGCCCGCTGCGCCTGAGGATGGTCCGGATCCGGGCCATCAGCTCCCGGGGGCTGTACGGCTTGGTCATGTAGTCGTCGGCGCCCAGTTCCAGGCCGAGCAGCACGTCCTCCTCCTCGGAGCGGGCCGTGAGCATCAGTACGGGGATCTCCGGGTCGCCGCCGCGCAGCACCCGGCAGACGCCGAAGCCGTCGATCACCGGGAGCATCAGGTCGAGCACGACCAGGTCGGGCCCGAGCCGGCGCGCCGCGTCCAGCGCCGCGGCCCCGTCGTGGACCACGGTCGCGGTATGGCCCTCGGCCAGCAGGGAGCGCCGGATCAGCTCGGCCTGCATCTCGTCGTCCTCGGCGACCAGCACATGTGCGCACACGAGTTCGGATCCTAAGCGGAGTACCGGCGGTCTACCGGGCGAGCCAGTCGGCGTGCCCCATGACCACGACCGGATGCCGGTCCGGGTCGAGGGTGCGCAGCAGCTCCCTCATATGGGCCTTCGCGACGCTGACACAGGCGTGGGTCGGGCCGCCGTGGTCGACGTGCAACCAGATCCCGCCGCCCCGGCTCGCGCCCAGCGGCCGGGTCCAGTCGAGCGGCGAGGTCCCCGGCTCGCGGTTGTAGTTGATGGCGACGACGTAGTCGAAGGAGCCCTCCAGCGGCTCGCCCTCGAAGCCGGTGCCGGGCGAGTAGAAACCGGAGGACTGGTGGTAGGGCAGCCTGCTCCCGGGGTCCCGGAGCAGCCCTCCGGCGTCGGTGAGCCCGTAGACCCCGACGGGCGAGCGCAGGTCCCCGGCCACATGCTGGTCGCTCCAGCCGTCCCTGCCGTTGTGCGCGGGCCAATGGGCGCCGGGCTGCCAGGCGGTGTCGTCGCGCTCGTAGAGGACGACGGTGGACAGGGGCGAGTCCTTGCCCCGGCCGCTGGCGACGACGACCTGTTCGGCCCGCTCGGGTATCGCGGCCGTGGTCCTCGGTCCGAGCCCGGGTATGCCGGTTGCCCGCGAGGTGCTGCTCTCGGGTGTGGGGGTGGCCGTCGTCCCGGCCGCCGGGACGACGGCCGGGCGGCTGTCGTCCGGCCGGTTCGGCGCGGCCTCGGCGCCGCCCCCGCAACCGGAGAGCAGCAGGGGGGAGGCGACGAGGGCGACGGCGGTTCTGCGATGGATCATGGAGCGAGCGTGGCGCAGATTTGTAAGGAACTCGTCAGGATTCAGGCCTGGTTCGGCTTGCCCTGCTGGTACAACCAGGTCTGGAAGAGCGGACCCAGGTCCTTGCCCGACTCCTTCTCGGCCAGCTTCACGAACTCCGCGGTCGTGCCGTGCCCGTAGCGGTGCTGGGCGGCCCAGGCCCGCAGGATCCGGAAGAAGTCCGTGTCCCCCACGGCCTTGCGCAGCTCGTGCAGGGTCATCGCACCCCGCTCGTACACCGGTGTGCCGAAGATGTTCGCCCCGCTGCCCGGGTTCCCGGGCGGATAGGCCCACAACCCGTTGCTCGCCGGCTTCGCGTACAGCGCGTCGAAGGTCTTCTGCGCGCTGTCGCCCCCGTGCTGCTCGTCGTACAGCCACTCGGTGTACGACGCGAAGCCCTCGTTGAGCCAGATGTCCTTCCAGGCGGTGACCGAGACGGAGTCGCCGAACCACTGGTGGGCGTTCTCGTGCACGAGCGTGTCCAGGTCCGGCGCCGAGTCGTAGATCGGCCGGCCCTGCGTCTCCAGGGCGTAGCCGACGTCCGGCGCGTGGTCGACGATGGACCCGGCGGAGCGGAACGGGTACGGCCCGAACAGCTTGCTCTCCCACTCCAGCACCGACGGCAGCTTCTTCAGCACGGCCGCCGAGCCGCTCGCCTCCCGCGGGTCGACCGCGTTGTACACCTTGATCCCGTCCCGGGTGGTGTACTGCTCGACCTTGAACTTGCCGACGGTCGCGGTGGCGAGATAGGCGGCCATCGGCTCGCTCTGCCGCCAGCGGAAGGTCGTACGGCCGTCGGACGTGTGCTGCCCGAGGAGGACGCCGTTGGCGACGGCGGTGCGCCCCTTGGGGACGGTGATGGTGAAGTCGTACGACGACTTGTCCTTGGGGTGGCTGTTGGCCGGGAACCAGGTCATGGCGCCCTGCGGTTCGCCCGCGACGAAGGCGCCGTCGTCGGTGCGGATCCAGCCGTCGTCCGAACCGTCCGGGTCGGTGACCGACTTGGGTGTGCCGTTGTAGGCCACGGTGACCTTGAAGTCCCGGCCCTTGGCCAGTGCCCGCGACGGGGTGACGGCGAGTTCCTGTCCGCTGCGGCTGAAGCGGGCCGTCCGGCCGTCGACGGTGACCCGGGTGACCTTGAGGCCCTTGAGGTCGAGGTCGAAGCGGGTGAGCTTCTGGGTGGCGCGGGCGGTGAGGACGGCCTTGCCGTCGAGGTGATGGGAGGCGGTGTCGTAGCGGAGCGTCAGGTCGTAGTGGCTGACGTGGTAGCCGCCGTTGCCGCTGAGCGGGAAGTACGGGTCGCCCGCGCCGGAGGCGCCTATGGTGCCCGCCGAGGCCGGTCCGGCGGCGGCGAGCAGGGCCGCCACGGCGACCGGGACGGTGGCGAGGACGGCCTCGCGGCGGAGGACTGCGGTACCGGTACCTCTGCTTGCACCCAGCACATGCGCTCCTTCGAAAGGGGGGTGGCCGATGATCAGTGGCCCACAGACTAGGCGCGCGGGCGTCTGTGCTTCCCCCTCATTCTGGTCAAAGCGAGCCGCGTCGGCAGCCGGTGGCGCGGGCCCGCCGCGTACGCTCGCGGCACCGTCGCCGACCCGAGAGGTGCCCGACCGTGAGCGTGCGCGTCCGCAGGATCTACGAAACGCCCGAGCCCGAGGACGGGGTCCGGGTCCTGGTGGACCGGCTGTGGCCGCGCGGGATGTCCAAGGAGGACGCGCACGTGGACGAGTGGCCCAAGGGGCTGACGCCGTCGAACGAGCTGCGCCGCTGGTTCCACGACGGCGGCTCGTACGAGGAGTTCACCCGCCGTTACGAGGCGGAGCTGGCCGCCCCCGAGGCCGCCGGGCTCCTGGACGGCCTGCGGGAGTCCGCCCGCAAGGGCCCGGTGACCCTGCTCACCGCGTCGAAGACCCCGGAGCGGAGCCACGCCACGGTGGTGGCGCGGCTCCTCTCCGAGTAGGTCACGCGGTCTGCTTCGCCGCCGCGCGTCCGGCCGCCCGGCCGGAGAAGAGGCAGCCGCCGAGGAAGGTGCCCTCCAGCGCGTTGTAGCCGTGCACTCCGCCGCCGCCGAAGCCGGCCACCTCGCCGGCCGCGTACAGCCCGCCGATCGGCTGCCCGTCGGCGCCGAGGGCGCGGGAGTCCAGGTCGGTCTGGATGCCGCCGAGCGTCTTGCGGGTGAGGACGTGCAGCTTGACGCCGATCAGCGGGCCGGCGGCGGGGTCGAGGATGCGGTGCGGGGTGGCGACCCGGCCCAGCCGGTCGCCGATGTAGCGGCGGGCGTTGTGGATGCCCTGGACCTGGGAGTCCTTGCTGTAGGAGTTGTTGATCTGCAGGTCGCGGGCGACGATCTGGCGCCGGATCTCGGCCGCGTCGAGCAGGGCCTTGTCGGTGAGCCCGTTCATCTTCTCGACGAGCTGTTCCAGGGAGGCGGCGGTCACGAAGTCCGCGCCCTTGTCGAGGAAGGCCTGCACCGGTCCGGGCGCGCCCTTGCCGAGCAGCCGGTCGCGGAGCACGGCCTTGCGGTCCTTGGCGGTGATGTCGGGGTTCTGCTCGGAGCCGGAGAGCGCGAACTCCTTCTCGACGATCTTGCGGGTGAGGACGAACCAGGAGTGGTCGTGTCCGGCGATGTCCTCGGTGGTGCGCAGGTGCTTGAGCGTGTTGAGGGTGTCGTAGCCCGGCAGGCAGGGGTCGGGCAGCCGGCGGCCGAGGGCGTCGAGCCAGATCGAGGACGGGCCGGGCAGGATGCGGATGCCGTGGCCGGGCCAGACGGGGTTCCAGTTCTGGATGCCCTCGGTGTAGTGCCACATGCGGTCGCGGTTGACCAGGCGGACGCCCGCCTCGGCGCTGATGTCGAGCATGCGGCCGTCCACGTAGGCGGGGACGCCGGTGACCATCTCGGCGGGGGGCGTGCCGAGCCGCTCGGGCCAGTAGCGGCGGACGATGTCGTGGTTGGCGCCGATGCCGCCGGAGGTGACGACCACGGCCTGGGCGGTGAGCTCGAAGTCGCCGATCCGGTCGCGGTTGGAGGCGACCCCGCGCGCCGAGTCGTCGGCGGCCAGGACCGTGCCGCGCACCCCGCGCGCCTCGCCGCCCTCGATGACGAGTTCGTCGACCTGGTGGCGGTGGTAGAAGGTGAGCAGCCCGTCGCGGGCGGCCTGCCGGGCGTAGCCCACGAAGGGCTCGACCACACCGGTTCCGGTGCCCCAGGCGACGTGGAAGCGCGGGACGGAGTTGCCGTGGCCGTGGGCCCGCAGGTCGCCGCGTTCGGCCCAGCCGACGGTCGGCAGCAGGCTGATGCCGTGGCCCTGCAGCCAGGGCCGCTTCTCCCCGGCCGCGAACTCGACGTAGGCGCGCGCCCAGCGCACCGCCCAGGAGTCCTCGTCGTCCTCTCGGTCGAACTGGGCGCTGCCCCGCCAGTCGCTCCAGGCCAGGTCGAGGGAGTCCTTGATGCCGAGGCGGCGCTGTTCGGGCGAGTCGACGAGGAAGAGCCCGCCGAAGGACCAGAACGCCTGGCCGCCGAGGTTGGCGGCGTTCTCCTGGTCGACCAGGGCGACCCGCCTGCCCCGGCTGGTGAGTTCGTGCGCCGCGACCAGGCCGGCGAGGCCGGCTCCGACGACGATGACGTCCGCGTCCATGGCGACGCCTTTCTTATCCGAATCGGGTGCTGCCGTCGGTCAGCAGCGCGGTGAGCAGTTGCTTGAGCCAGGCACGGGCCCGGTCCACGTCCTTGTCGAGCAGCAGCTGGGTGGTGACTCCGTCGTACGCGGCGACCACGGCGTGCGCGGCGCCCTCGACTCCGCCCAGGACGGCGGGGAGCGGGGCGTGGCCACGGGCCCGGAAGAGCCGGTCGGCGATGGCCTGCCGCAGCCGGGCACGGTGGTCGAGCAGGGCTTCGGCGACGGCCGGGTCCCGGGCGGCGTGCACCAGGAAGTCCGTCTTCACCAGCAGCCAGTCCACGTCCAGGAGCAGCACGTCGGTGACCCGGTCCACGGAGGCCGGTACGTCCAGGTCGGGGCCGTCGCCGGCGAGCGCGTCGGCGACCTGCTCGGCGATCAGCTCGGCGCGCTCCCGGTAGAGGGCGAAGAACAGTTCGTCGAGGGTGGCGAAGTTGGAGTAGAAGGCGCCCCGGCTGAACCCGGCGGCCTCGCAGACCTCCTCGATGGAGACCCGCCCGAAGCCCTTGGCGGCGAACACGGTGAACGCCGCGTCGAGCAGCCGGGCCCGGGTGCGCACCCGGCGCCGGGTCACCCGCTGGGGCGCGCCGTCCACGGTCATGTGCCGACCTCCGTTCGATACGCGAATGTATCGGATACATGAATGTATCGAAAGAGCCCTGACGGGCCTGATCGGAATTGAAAGGGAACAGATTTTCGATTAAGGAGTACGCTGGCTCCATGGCCACGCACCTCCAGGGCTCCCTGTTCGACCAGACCGACGAGCTGCGGCTCGGTCCCCTCGACGGCATCGGCCGGACCGTGCTGGGCTACGGCGCCTGGATCGACGTGCTGCCCGGCTGGCTGAGCGGCGCCGACGTGCTGTTCGAACGCCTGGCGGCGGACGTCCCCTGGCACGCCGAGCGCCGCACCATGTACGACAACGTCGTGGACGTACCGCGCCTACTGGCCTTCTACGGCGCGGGCGACCCGCTCCCCCACCCCGTCCTCGCCGAGGCCCGCGAGGCGCTCACCCGGCACTACGCCGGCGAACTGGGCGAGCCCTTCGCCACGGCCGGGCTCTGCCACTACCGCGACGGCCGGGACAGCGTCGCCTGGCACGGCGACCGGATCGGCCGGGGCGCCCGCGAGGACACCATGGTCGCGATCCTCTCCGTGGGCGCCCCCCGCGACCTGCTGCTGCGCCCGCTGCGTGGCGGTCCCTCGGTCCGGCGCCCGCTGGGACACGGCGACCTGATCGTGATGGGCGGCTCCTGCCAGCGGACCTGGGAGCACTGCGTACCGAAGACGGCACGGGCCGCCGGACCGCGGATCAGCGTCCAGTTCCGGCCGCACGGCGTGCGCTGACGCCGGTCCTCCCTGACGGCCGCCCCACGCCATCTGGTTGGCTGTGTCCATGCACGCTGAGGTACACGAAGTCGGCAAGGGCACCTACCTGGTGCACGGACACCACACCAACTGGGTGATCCTCAAGGACGGTGACGCCGTCACGCTGGTGGACACCGGTTACCCCGGGGACCGGGAGGGGCTGCTCGGCTCCCTCGCGGAGGTGGGCAGCTCACCGGAGGCGGTCACGGCCGTCCTGATCACCCACGCGCACAACGACCACCTCGGCTCGGCCGAGTACCTGCGCCACACCCATGGCACCCCGGTCTATCTGCACGAGGCGGAAGTGCCGCACGCGCGGCGGGACTTCCTCCAGCAGGTGGCCGTGGGCGACGTGCTGAAGAACGCCTGGCGGCCCGGTGTGGTGCCCTGGCTGGTGCATGTGCTGAAGGTCGGCGGCACCGAGCAGCACCCGGTCACCGCCCCCGAGGCGTTCCCGGTCGCCGACGGTCCGCTGGACCTGCCGGGCCGCCCGGTCCCGGTGCACACCCCCGGCCACACCGACGGGCACACCGTCTACCACCTGCCCGAGGCCGGGATCGTGATCTCCGGCGACGCCCTGGTCAGCGGGCACCGCACCTCACGGATCCAGGGGCCGCAGCTGCTGCCCGACATGTTCCACCATGAACGCGCCCGCGCGGTGGCCTCCCTGGACCTGATCGCGGAACTCGACGCCGACGCGCTGCTGCCCGGGCACGGGCCCCTGCACCGGGGGGCCGTGAAGGCGGCCGCCCAGCAGGCCCGCGCACGCGCCGTCTAAGGTTCGGGCCATGGCATTGCAGATCAGCGCCACCAACCCGGAGCACCCCGCGCTCCTGCTCGAACTCCCCTGGGACGTCCCGCTGGAGGAGTGGCCCGAGGAGTACCTCGTGCCGCTCCCCCGCGGTATCTCCCGGCACGTGGTGCGCTACGCCCGCGCGGGCGACGAGGTCATCGCGGTGAAGGAGCTGGCGGAGCGCCCGGCGCTGCGCGAGTACGAGCTGCTGCGCGACCTGGACCGGCTCGCGATCCCCGCGGTCGACCCGCTCGCGGTGATCACCGGCCGTCTCGACCCGGACGGCGAACCGCTGGAGTCGGTGCTGGTCACCCGGCACCTGGGCGGCTCGATGCCGTACCGCTCGATGTTCGAGACGACCATGCGCCCGGCCACCATGCACCGCCTCATGGACGCCCTGGCGGTGCTGCTGGTACGGCTGCACCTGGCCGGGTTCGCCTGGGGCGACTGCTCGCTGTCCAACACCCTGTTCCGGCGGGACGCGGGCGCCTACGCGGCGTACCTGGTCGACGCCGAGACCGGCGATCTGCACCCGCAGCTGAGCAACGGGCAGCGCGACTACGACCTCGACCTGGCCCGGGTGAACATCAGCGGCGAGCTGCTGGACCTGGAGGCCTCGGGCGCGCTGCACCCGTCGCTGGACCCGATCGAGTTCGGTTTCGAGATCTGCACGCGCTACGGCGAGCTGTGGGAGGAGCTGACCCGGACCTCGGTGTACCCGGCGGGCAAGTACCACTACATCGAGCGGCGGATCCGGCGGCTGAACGAACTCGGTTTCGACGTGGCCGAGATGCAGATCGAGCACTCCTCCAACGGCGACAGCGTCACCTTCGTGCCGAAGGTCGTCGACGCCGGGCACCACCAGCGCCAGCTGCTGCGGCTGACCGGCCTGGACGCCGAGGAGAACCAGGCGCGGCGGCTGCTGAACGACCTGGAGAGCTGGATGGCCACCCAGGACGACTACGCCCCGGGCGACCCGCTCGCCGCCCGCCCCGAGGTGCTGGCCCACCGGTGGGTGCGGGACGTCTTCCGCCCCACCGTGCGGGCCGTGCCGCTGGAGCTGCGCGGTTCCATGGACCCGGCCGAGATCTACCACGAGCTGCTCGAACACCGCTGGTACCTGTCCGAGCGGGCCCAGCACGACATAGGTCTGGACAACGCGGTCGAGGACTACATCGAGAACGTGCTGCCGAAGGCGCGGGAGACCCTGGAGCCGGTCACGCCCGAGTGAGCGCGGGCGGGCGTCAGTCGTGCGGCACCACGGCCACCGGGCAGTCGGCGTGGTGCAGCACGCCGTGCGCGACCGAGCCGATGCGGGCGCCGACCGCCGTCCGGTGGGCGCGCCGGCCGACGACCATCAGCTGGGCCCGTCCGGCCACCGACAGCAGTACCTGCCCGGCGCTGCCCATCTCCACGTGCTCGGCGACCGGCACGTCCGGGTACCGCTCGCGCAGCGGCCGTACCGCCTCGGCCAGCGCCTTCTTCTCGAACGGTTCCAGGCCCCCGGTCTCGTCCAGCAGCTTCAGCGAGCCGGGGCTGTAGGCGAAGACCGGCGGCAGGGTCCAGGCCCGGACGACCCGGACCGTCGCCCCACGGGCCGCCGCCGTCCCGAACGCGAACTCCAGCACGGCCGCGCTGTCCTCGGGCCCGCCCTGCTGGCCGACGACGACCTCCCGCCCGCCGGCCTCGGCCGCCGGCTGGTCCCCGGCACGCACCAGCACCACCGGGCGGGCGGCCTCCGCGATCACCTGCTGGCCGACGGAGCCCAGCAGGAACCCGACGACCCGTCCGTGCCCGCGCGAACCCAGCGCAAGCAGCTCCGCCCCGGCCGCCGCCTCGACGAGCACCTCGACCGGACCGCCCTCGACGACGTCGACGCTCGCCGAGAGGTCCGGATACCGCCCCGTCACGGCCCGCACCGACTCGGCCACCCCGTCGGACACCCAGCCGCGCTGGGCCTCCCGGTCCTCGCCGAGCGCCTCGTGCGCCTCGAACCGCCAGGCGTGCACCACCCGGAGCGGCAGCCCCCGGCGCACCGCCTCCCGGGCCGCCCAGTCGAGAGCGGCATGGCTCTCCTCCGTCCCGTCGACCCCTGCCGTGATCGGGCGTGTCATGCGCCGGCCTCCTCGTCGGTTCCGCGTCTGCGCGATCAGTGTTCCGCACCGCGGGCCACCAGGTGTGCACCGGCGTACAAGAGCGAAGGCGGAGGCGGGCGATCGAACATACGGTGACTCCTCCCCCGGCTGAAGCCGGGGGCTTCTCGTTACCAGTCGCTTGAAGGATCCCCCTCCGCGGCAGGCCGTCTCTTGGTCAGCCGGGCTGCAGGACGAAGTCGTACTCGGCTTGCAGATACGGCACTTCAAGCGTGCTGCCGTCGGGGGCGGCGCCGCCGGCGGGTCGTTCGGTGAAGGAGGTGATCAATGCGTCCTTGGTTCCGAAGACGACGTCGGATTCCAGGTACTCGCTGCCCTCCTGGAACAAGTGGGTGATCAGCTTGCGGTAGTCGGGTTCGTCGATGAGGAAGTGGACGTGTGCGGGCCGGAAGTAGCTGATGTCCGTCTTGCGCATCAGGTCGCCGACAGGGCCGTCCATGGGGATGGCGTAACCGCGCGGCGCGATGGTGCGGATGCAGTACGTGCCGTCCTCACGGGTACGGTACTTGGCCCGCAGACGGGCCTCGTCGATCTCGGGGAGCTGGGCTTCGTAGGCGCCGTCGGCGTCGGCCTGCCAGACGTCGAGCACGGCGCCCGGGACGGGCCTGCCCTCGATGTCCGTCACCTTGCCGGTGAAGAACAGCGGTGTGCCCTCGACGCCGTCCGACATGTCGAAGCCGTAGGGCGCGGTCGGCGAGCCGTCGACGTGGAACGGGCCGAGCACCGTGGCGGGGGTCGCCTGCGGCGCGAACCGGTTGTTCAACTGCACGACAAGGGTGCTCAGTCCGAGCACGTCGGAGGTGAGGATCAGTTCCTGTCGCTTGTCGTCGCAGGTCTGGCCGGCCGCGGTCAGCCATTCGATCGCGGCCATCCACTCGTCCTCGGTGAGCCGCACCTCGCGCGCGAATTCGTGCAGATGACGGACCAGCGCGGTCATGAGCTCGCCCAGCCTCGGGGAGTGCGCAGTGGCCCAGCGCTGAGCGGCCAGGTCGGTGATGTTGTCCTCGTCGACGAACACGGTTGCGGCTCCTTGGTCTGCGGGCGGTTGCGGTGCTGGGCGTGCGGCGGTCGCGGGGTCAGTCCTCGCGCCGTCCTTCCACGAGGGGCTTGGGGGCGTAGGGGTCCGGTGGGACGGGGGTGTTGTTGAGGTCGACGGACAGGAAGACGTCCTGGGCGACCGGGTGGCGCAGTTCCTCGGCGAGCTGGCCGATCAGCCCGGCGGTACGGGCCAGCAGCGCGAAGCCGCGCAGCAGGGGCAGCGGGAGGCCGAGGTCTGCGAGTGCGGCGCCGCAGACGCCGGCTCCGTTGAGGGGAAGTGTTCTGTTCAGCACGGCCGGGTGGACTCGGCCGATGGCGGCGAACAGGTGCAGGTGCGGTCCGAAGACGCCTTCCTCCTGTGCGATGCGCATCAGCCGCGGTGTGCGGGGGTCGCCCTCCTTGTGTACGTGGTGTCCCAGGCCGGGGACGAATTTCCCGGCCGCGCGCTGCTCCCGGACGGTGCGCAGGGCGAGTTCGTCCCAGCCGGCCTCGTGGGTGGGCAGGGCACCGTCGAGGGACTCCAGTACGTCGTGCAGGAAGCGACCGGTGTCCTCGGTGACTCCGAGGAAGCGGGAGCCGCCGCCGAGCAGGCCGGCGGCGAGGGCGCCCTGGACCGAGTCCGGTGCGGAGAGGTAGGTCAGGCGGGTGACGATGGCGGTGGGGGTGAAGCCGTGGTCGGCCAGTGCGGCGAGGACGGCCTCGAAGACGCGTGTCTCGCCGGGGGTGGGCCGCCGCTGGGTGGCGAGCCAGAAGGCGAGTTCGCCGAAGCCGACCGAGCCCATGATGTCCTCGGCCAGGTCGTGCCCGAGCAGGGTGATGGTCTTCAGGTCGGAGGCGCCCAGTGCGGTGGGGTAGGCGGGGCGGGGTGCCGGCTCAGTCATGGTCGGTCCCTTCGGCTTCGGACAGCCACTCGCGCAACTCCTCGCCGTGTTCGTCGAGTTCGGGTGGTGGCAGCCGGTAGGCGGCGGGAGTCGCGGAGAACCGGATCGGATGCCGGGTGGTGGGCACCGCGCGGTCCCCCTCCCCCACGGTGACGACCGGGTCGAGTCCGAAGCGCTCGGCCATGGCGAACCCGCCGTCGATGGTGTTGATCGGTCCGCTCGGCACGCCGGCCTCCACCAGTGCCTCGAACCATTCGGTGGCGCCGCGCGTCACCAGCCTCTCGACCAGCAACGGCCGCAGCTGCTCGCGGTGGGCGGTGCGGTCGGCGTTGCGGGCGAACCGCGGGTCGTCGGCGACCTCCGGTATGCCGAGTACTTCGCACAGCTTGCGGAACTGGCCGTCGTTGGCGGCGGTCACGATGAGGTCGTTGTCGGCGGTGGGCAAGGGCTCGTAGGGGAAGACGCTGGGGTGGGCGTTGCCCATCCGGTACGGCACGGTGCCGCCGGCGATGTAGGCCGAGCTGTGGTTGACCAGTCCGGTCAGGGCCGAGGACAGCAGGTTCACCTCGACGAGCTGGCCCGCGCCTGTGGCGTCCCTGTGCCGCAGTGCGGCGAGGATGCCGATCGCGGCGTGATTGCCGGCCATGACGTCGAACACGGATATCCCGGCCCGGTAGGGCGGCCCGTGCGGGTCGCCCGTCAGGCTCATGAGCCCGGAGATGGCCTGCACCATGAGGTCGTAGCCGGGGACGTGGCGGCCGGGCCCGGCACCGAAGCCGGTGATCGACGTGTAGATCAGACCGGGGTTGTCCCGGCGGAGCGACTCGAAGTCCAGGCCGTACTTGGCCATGCCGCCGGGCTTGAGGTTCTCGATCAGGACGTCCGCCCGGCGGGCGAGCTTCCGGGCGACCTCGGCGTCGGCCTCGTCACGCAGGTCGAGGGCGATCGAACGCTTCCCCCGGTTGATCCCGAGGTAGTAGGTCGAGACGTCGCCGCGGGTGGGGGGCGTCCAGGTCCGGGTGTCGTCGCCGTTCGGTCCCTCGACCTTGACCACGTCGGCCCCCAGGTCGGCGAGGAGCATCGTGGCGTACGGCCCGGCGAGGATCCGCGAGAAGTCCGCGACCAGCACCCCGGAGAGCGGTGCCGCGGTGCCCTGCTGGGCGGACTTGGTGCTCTGTGACATCGTTCTCGCCTCCGCGTCCGCACAGCGGACGATCGTCCGGACAGCGATTCTGGGTCCTGTGGGGAGAAGGCGTCAAGACTTCACGCCCGCGCCCGCCGGCCGGACGGCGTGCGGTGCGGACTCCAGCCGGGCGAAGTCCACGCTGATCTCGCCGGCGGCCTGAAGGAGAAGCGGGAGGTGGTCGTTGAGGAGCACCTCCACCGAGGTCTCGGCGGCGTGCGCGTTGACGTTGACGCTCGCGACGACCCGGCCCGAGCCGTCCCGCAGGGGGGCGGCCACCGAACGGATGCCCCTGGCCAGTTGCTCGTCGGTCATCGCCCACCCCCGCGCGCGCACCTCACGCAGCTCCGCCTCCCACTCGGCCCGGTCCGGGCGCCACACGGACTCCAGGCCGGAGCGGCTGGGTTCGGCGAGGATCCGGGCCACGTCGTCGGGCGGCAGGGCGGCCAGCAGGACCTTGCCCAGCGAGGTGGGCAGCGCGGGGAAACGGGTGCCGATCTGCACGGCGAGGGTCACGATCTTGGGCACCGAGACCCGTGCGACGTAGACGATGTCCGAGCCGTCGAGCTGGGCGATCGAGCAGGACTCGTTCGTGCGCTCGACCAGCCATTCCAGGTGTGGACGGGCCACGTCCCACAGCCCCATCGAGCGGACGTAGGCGACGCCGAGGTCCAGGACGCGCGGGGTCAGGGCGAAACCGCCGGCCTGGGGGCGTACGTATCCCAGCTCGGCCAGGGTGAGCAGGATCCGGCGCGCGGTGGGCCGGGCCAGTCCTGTCGCGGTGGCCACGTCAGTCAACGACATCACGGGCTGCCGGGGCTGGAAGGCGGTGATGACCTCCAGGCCTCGGGCCAGCGCCTCGATGAAATCGGGCCCGGTTCCTTCACGCGGCATGGTCGCTCCTCCGGATGTCTTCGAATGCACTGTGCATGCGTCCGCCTGGCGGACAGTTCATCGCAGGCACTCTACGCAGGGAAACAGACTCCTGTGTCCATGGTTCGGCGTCAATGGCTCCCATCCGACCGTGGAGCGGACAGTGTCTATCAAAACTGGGTGGAGTTCGGAGTACGCGCAGTATTGACAGCGATCGGCGGCCTGATAACCATCAGGCAGCAACAAGTGGCCGTGATACGGACACCTGTCCGTCATAGCGTGGGAGATTCAGTGATGAGCCAGTCCACCCCATTCCAGGCGGGACGTCCCGTCGTCTTCCGCGGCGGCACGGTGCTGCCCATGGACCGCGCGCGACGGGTGCTCACCGACACCGACGTGCTCGTGACCGGCGACCGGATCACCGCGGTCGGCCCGCGGCTCGCCGTCCCGGAGGGCACGACGGAAATCGATGCGTCCGGCGGCATCGTGATGCCCGGCATGATCGACACGCATCGGCACATGTGGCAGACGGCGATGCGCGGTTACGGCGCCGACTGGACCCTCACCCAGTACTTCGTCTGGTACTACCTCGAACACGGCAAGACCTTCCGGCCCGAGGACGTGCACGCCGGCAACCTCCTGGCCGCCGTCGAAGCGCTGGACGCCGGGGTGACCACGGTCGTCGACTGGTCACACGGGCTGCAGACGGTCGACCACGCGGACGCGGCCGTGGACGCGCTCCAGTCGGTGCCCGGACGGTTCGTCCTCGCCTACGGCAACATCCAGCAGGCTCCGGCGCAATGGACCGCGGCACCGGAGTTCCGGGACTTCGTGAGCCGCCGCATCACCGGCGACGACATGCTGGGCTTCCAGCTCGCCTTCGATGTCACCGGCGACCCCGCCTTCCCCGAGAAGCCGGCCTTCGAGGTGGCCCGTGACCTCGGTGTCGCCGTCACCACCCACGCCGGTGTCTGGGGCGCCACCAACGACGACGGCATCCGGCTGATGCACGAGCACGGATTCATGAAGCCCGAGACGGTTTACGTACACGCCTCCACCCTGTCGGCCGACTCCTACCACCGCATCGCGGCCACCGGCGGCTCCATATCGGTTTCCACGGAGAGCGAGCAGAGCGCCGGCCAGGGCTATCCCACGACCTGGGCGATCCGCTCCCACAACATCCCCGTCTCCCTGTCGATGGACACGAGCGTGTGGTGGAGCGGCGACCTGTTCTCCGCCATGCGCACCACACTCGGCGCCGACCGAGCGCGCGAGCACCTGGAGGCCCACGCCGGCGGTGAGACCGTCACCCACTGCGCGCTGCGCGCCGACCAGGTGGTGGAGTGGGCGACGCTCGGCGGTGCCAGGGCTCTCGGCCGCGAGCAGGACCTGGGCAGCATAGAGGCGGGCAAGAAGGCAGACCTCGTGCTGCTGAAGAACGACCACTCGCCGGTCTCGTTCCCGGTCCTCAATCCCTACGGCCATGTGGCGTTCCAGGCCCAGCGCGGCGACGTGCACACCGTGGTCGTCGACGGCCGGGTGGTCAAGCACGAGCACCGGCTGCTCGGCGTCGACCTGGCCGCGGTGCGGCGCACGGTCGAGCAGACCGTGGAACACCTGCGGTCGGCCATGGGCGAGGAAGCATGGGCGAAGGGCATGAACCCGGACGTCCCCGAGACGAAGGTGCTCGACAACCCCTACACGTACACCGACTACCGCAGCACCTCGACGCACAGCCACTGAACCGGCCCAGCCGACGCGACCCCACCTCGGCCGCAGCCGCCTCCCGCGGCACACTACACAACGCCAAGTCCGCCGCCTCCGCCCCCTCTCCCGCCACCCTCGACGCGCGCCTAGCTCCCGATCACGCTCGCCACGACGCACACAAGCTTCGAAATCGGCGCCGGATCACCGCACGCGACCGCCGTCGCCTCAAGCAGCAGCCAAATGGCGGGTCGCCTGCAGCCCATGGCGGCCGCCCGCGCCTGACCGCGCGACCGCGGCATCGACTGGATGCCCTTCAGCCAGGACGAGATCCGCCGGGATCTCGCCTGCGGCATCGGCCTCGACGGACACTGGCACGGCTGGTTCGACGTCCGCGTCGATGCCGCCGCCCTGCGACGGCTCGGACTCCACCCAGACCAGCCCACCGCCCACGTGAACAGCCCTTCCCCCGCCTCAATGGTGGCACGCCGCCGCAGAACGCAACGCTCCCTGACACCACGAAGCTCGTCTCTGAAACAGGCCCTAGCCTCCCTGTCTCGCTTCGGGCGGCTGAGCCGGTCTGTGGGGTGCGGTCGATTGCTTGTCGTAGGTTGGCATGGCTGGGGCCCGACGCGTGGGTCGGGTGCTCCAGAGTTCCTCGGTCGTGGGTGGGCAGGAACTCCCGCGGTTCAGGTGGCTGGCTGGGGCAGGTTCGCAACGCGGGTGAATGCGCCGGTCAGCTCGTCTCGCCAGGGCCAGGTGGCGGAGATCCGTAGGCGGAGGCGGTGGCCAACTCGCTGTCCAGGAGCAGGGTTTGAGTCCAGGCCAGCAGGTCTGCACCGGCCAGTGCCAGTTCGAGCCAGGCGGCGTACCTCCAGATGCTGCAAGGAGCCCTCGCCGTAGGGAGTGTCGGTGAGGAAGATCCGCTCAGGACTTCGGCACCGCCGTAAGCGAAACGCGCAGACTGGTGCGCACCGAGGGACAGAGCAATGCCCGTGCAACCACAAGGAGTTGAGGGACCGTACAACCGACCCCCGGAACACAACCTGAACCCGACCCGAAGTCGGCCCGAACTCAGACAGTCCCAGGTATCACAAGCCCCGACTCGTACGCCACGATCACCAGCTGCGCCCGGTCCCGCGCTCCCAACTTGCCCATGATCCGGCTGACATGGGTCTTCGCGGTCAGCGGGCTGAGTCCCAGCGCGTCGGCGATCTCGGAGTTGTTGAGACCGCGCGCGACCAGCGCGAGCACCTGCCGTTCCCGTTCGGACAGCCCGCTCGGCCCGCCCACCGCGGATGTCGTCGCGGTGTTCGGCGCGCGCAGAAAACGGGCGATCAGCCGCGAGGTGGGACCGGGCGAGAGGAGGGACTCGCCCGCGGCCACCGTCCGGATGGCGTCGAGGAGTTCGGCCGGCCTGATGTCCTTCACGAGGAAGCCGGACGCCCCGGCCCGCAGTGCCTCGACGACGTTCTCGTCGGTCTCGTACGTCGTCAGGACGAGCACCTTCACCCCCGCGAGATCCTGGTCGGCGGCGATGAGCCGGGTCGCCTCGATCCCGTCGAGGTCGGGCATGCGGATGTCCATCACGACGAGATCGGCCCGCGCCGACCGGGCCAGTGCCACGGCCTCCCTCCCGGTGCCCGCCTCGGCGACGACCTCCATGTCCCCGGCCGACGAGACGAGCATCGCGAAGGAGGCCCGTACGAGGTTCTGGTCGTCGGCCAGCAGTACGCGGATGGTCATCGGACCTCGCCCTCCCGGGACAGCGGCAGTGTGGCGGTCACCTCAAAGCCCTCGGCGGGCCCCGGACCGGCGTCCAGTGTGCCGCCCACGCTACGGGCCCGCTCCCGCATTCCGACGAGCCCGTACCCCGGCGGACCGTCGCACGGGCCCACCCCGCCGCCCGTCCCGTCGTCCCCGCCCGTCCCGTCGTCCCTGACGCTCACCCGCAGTGCGCCGTCCGCGGTCCACAGCCCCACCCGCACGGTGAGGTCCTCGCGGCCACCGTGCCGTACGGCGTTGGTGAGCGCCTCCTGCACGATCCGGTACGCGGCGGCGCCCACGGAGGGCGGTATGCCGTCCGCGCGGACGGACAGTTCGACCTTGGCCCCGGCCACCCGGCCGGTCTCCGCGAGACCGGCCAGTCCGTCGATCCCGGGCAGCGGCCCCCGCAGGTCAACGGCCCCCGACACGGAACCGGCCCCCGCTCCCGGATCCGCGCCCACTCCCACGGCCGTGTCATGCGCCCGCAGCACCTCCAGCGTCGTACGCAGTTCCCCTCGGGCGATCCGGCAGGTCCCCGCGATGTCGTCCAGTGCCTGGGCGACGGCCTTGCGGTCGAGGCGCTCTGGGTCGGCGGTGAGGACGTGGGCCGCCACGGACGTCTGCACGCCGATGAGCGTGATGCTGTGGGCGAGCAGGTCGTGCAGGTCACGGGCGATCCGCAGCCGTTCCTCGGCGACGCGGCGCCTGGCCTCCTCCTCCCGGGTGCGTTCGGCCCGCTCGGCCCGCTCGACGATGGAGGCGACGTACAAGCGGTAGTAGCGGACGGCGATACCGACGAACAGGACCGCGATGATCCAGCCGGAGATCTCCAGGGAGTCCAGCGCCTCGTCCTGGTCGGTGATGCCGTTGCTGATCACTGTCGAGCCGAGGATGGCGACGCCGGTGAGCAGCGTGCGGCGTACGGCGCCGGTCGCCGCGACGGTGTAGAGCGCCAGGACGATCGCGGGGACGGGCAGGGCGGGGTTGTAGTCGAGGGCGTAGTACGGAGCCATGCAGGCCACCACCCCGAGCAGGGCCACCACCGGACGGCGGCGCCGCCATACGAGGGGCAGGTGCCCGGCGAGCAGCAGCATCCAGCCGAGATGGCCGGGCCGGATCCCTTCGCCGCCGCCCATCAGGGGGGTGATGGCTACGGCGAGCACGGCGACGCCCAGCGCGAGGACCGCGTCGTTGCGGGTGCGGTGCGGTGCGGTCAACGGTTCGCGGTTGATGGCGGACATGACGCGCTCGACGCGACGGGGCCGCCCGCCGCCACCGGCCGCCGTCTCCGCCGCCGACCGGTCGCGTACCCCTGTGGTCGTTCCCCGCTCTTCCACGGCTCCATCTTCCGGTACTCGTGCGGGAACCCGGGCGCCGCTCCGGAAGGAGAGACACCCGGGCGGGCCCGGCGGATCAAGGTGCTCGATCGAGGCGTTCGCCCAACGTGCTCAGGGTGCGCCGACGGTTTCCGGCTGCCGTGGCGGCTCGGTCGGTGCGGCCGGCCCGGGCTCCCGTGAGAGCACGCCCGGCCACCACACCTTGCGGCCCAGGGCGACGCTGGCGCTGGTCACCAGGTACGTCCGTACGAGGAAGGTGTCGAGCAGGACGCCGACGGCGATCACGAAGCCGAGCTGGACCAGCTGCACCAGGCCCATGTTCGTCAGCACGGCGAAGGTCGCGGCGAGGACGAGTCCGGCGGAGGCGATGACGCCACCGGTGGTGCGCAGCGCGGTGAGTGCCGCCGCGGCCGGTTCCGCTCCCGCCAGGGACTCCTCCCTCATCCGGTGCATGAGGAAGATGCCGTAGTCGACGCCTAGGGCGACCAGGAACACGAAGGACAGCAGACCGAGCCCCGGATCGGTGCCCTTGAGGCCGAGGAGCGGTTCGAAGAGCAGTCCGCCGATCCCGAGGGAGGCGCCCCACACCGCGACGACCGCGACCACCAGGAGCAGCGGTGCGACCAGGCTCCGCAGCAGTCCGATCAGGATGAGCAGCACGGAGACGAGGACGAGCGGTACGACGATCTTCGTGTCCCGGGCGTTGGTGGCCTCCAGGTCGATCTGCTGGGCGCTGTCCCCGCCGACGTAGGAGCCCTTCAGTTCGTCCCGCAGGGACTTGATGGTGGCGGTCTCCCCCGCCGACTGGGGTGCGCTCTTCGCGAAGACGGAGATCTCGGTCCAGCCGTCTCCCGTACGCCCCTTCTCCGCGCTGCCGACGCCCGGCGTGCCGCGGACGGTCGCGAGGGTCTCGTCGGCGCGCCCCTGCGGGGTGATCACGTCGATGGGCTGGCTGCCGCTGTCGGGAAAGGACTTGGCGAGGGTCTCCATCGCGACGACGGACTCCGGCTTCTTGACGAAGGAGTCCTCCTGCTTGAGCGCTCCCGGCAGGTTGAGCGAGCCCAGCGCCAGGGCGCCGAGCAGTACGGCACCGCTCGCGAGTACGGTCAGCGGCCGACGTCCGGCAGAGCTGCCCATCGCCGAGAACAGGCTCCGCCGCTGCTTGGGCGTGCTCCCGAAGGCGGGCACGAGCGGCCAGAACACCCGCCGTCCGACCAGTACGAGGATGGCGGGGAGCAGGGTCAGCATCGCGATCAGCGCGCACAGCACACCGACCGTGCCGAGCGGGCCCATGCCCCGGCTGCTGTTGAGGTCGGCGGCGAGCAGGCACAGCAGTCCGGCGGCGACGGTGCCGGAGGAGGCGAGCACGGCGGGCCCGCAGCCACGCAGGGCTGCGACCATGGCCTCGTACGGTCGCTCGATGCGCCGCAGCTCCTCCCGGTAGCGCGCGACGAGCAGCAGCGCGTAGTCCGTGCCCGCCCCGAACACGAGGATCGTCATCACCCCCGAGCTCTGCCCCGAGACGGCCGTGCCGAAGGCCTGGTTGAGGCCGTAGGCGACGCCCATCGACATGTAGTCGGCGATCCCGGCGACGACGAGGGGTACGAGCCACAGCACGGGGCTGCGGTAGATCAGGATCAGCAGTACGGCGACGACGGCGACGGTGGTGTAGAGCAGCGGTCCGCCGAGCGAGTCGTAGACCGCGCCGGAGTCGGTGCCCAGCGCGCCGGTGCCGCCCACATCGACGCTCAACCCGCCTTCGCCCTGGGCGACTTCGCGAACGTCGGTGACGAGCTTGTCCTGCTTCTCCTCGTCCGCCCCGGGGTCGTTGCTGGCGACCGGGTACATCAGGGTCGTGCCGTCCTTGGACGGAATGCCCTGGGGAGTACCGCCGATCAGCTTGTGCTGCCGGCTGATCTCCGCGACCTGCCCGGCCGCGGTCTCCCGGTCGGCGGCGCTGAGCCCGCCGTCCCGGTGGTAGACGAGCACCATCTCCGTGGTCTCGCCCCCGGGCAACTTCTCCTCGATCCTCGCCACTTGCGTCGAGTCCGCGCTCGCCGGCAGGTAGTCGGTGACCTTGTCGTGCTGCACGCTGCCGAGCTTCGCCGCGAACGGCCCGACGAGCGCGATCACGGCAATCCACAGCCCGAGCACCGCCCATGGAACGGTTCGCCCGCGCCCCGGCCCCAGCCTCGTCGTAGTGGTTGTCTTTCCGGCCCTCATTGACCGAACTCCCTCCGGATGACGTCTGCTTCGGTCCCCAGACTTCCGGTGAGAGCCACGGCTTTCGTCGGGCGGGAGGGCGAGGTGACGCGTACTGCCGGGGGCGGCGGCGGGTGCGGATTACTCCCTGGGGAGTACGTGCGGCGACTTCATGTCACAGCCCGGTCTGACGACAATCTTTCCGCCTTTGGTCTCCCGCAGATCGGCCTCGTTCATCTCGGTCATGAAACGGGTGGAGCCGCAGATCACGACGATACGCGGGAGGCTCAGCAGCTTCTTCGCCTCGGCGAGCTTCTCCTCGGGGGTGAGCAGTGGCGGGTAAGACACTGGGTCCTCCTGGGAGTGTGGTCCAAGGGGTGCCCGCGGAGACGAGAACGAGGGTTTCCAAGATCGTTTTGTGACGAACGACGTGGACACCCTCGCGACAGAACTCTGTGCGCCGGCCGACGACATACTGAAGGAGCATCCCGACCTGGCGCCGTGGCGCCCGCCGATCGGCATTGCGTCCCCTGGGACTACCTACCGGCGAGGATCGCGAAGGCGCCGAATCCGGCAGATGGTGTCATCCTGCTTGATCGCCATCCGGATCTTCCGCCAGAGCGAGGCCCCGGCGGTAGCCCGGACTACCGGGAGCCCGCCACAGGCTGCCGCTTGTAGAAAGACTCCTCCAGGTAGGCGGCCTCGTGCGGCTGGTAGGGCTCCTCCAGGTAGGCGGCCTCGTCTTCGTCGAGTTCCACGTCCACCGCGGCGACCGCGTCGGTCAGCTGGGCCGGCTTGGTGACCCCCACGATGGGCGAGGTCACCGCCGGGTTGCGCATGACCCAGGCCAGGGCAACCTGGGCCGGGGACAGACCCCGCCTGCCCGCGATCTCGTGGACGCGCTCGGCCACCGCCTGGTCCTCGTCGCGGTAGAGGATCTTGCCGCCCGCGTCGGTCTCGGCACGTGCCGTGGCGGTGTCCCGGGCCCGCGTCAGCCTGCCCCGCGCCAGCGGGCTCCACGGGATCACGCCGATGCCCTGGTCGGCGCAGAGCGGGAGCATCTCCCGCTCTGCTTCCCGGTGGATGAGGTTGTAGTGGTCCTGCATCGACACGAACCGGGTCCAGCCGTTCAGGTCAGCCAGGTACAGGGCCTTGGCGAACTGCCAGGCATACATGGAAGAGGCCCCGATGTAGCGGACCTTCCCGGACTTGACCGCGTCGTGCAGCGCCTTGAGGGTTTCCTCGATCGGGGTGTCGTAGTCCCAGCGGTGGATCTGGTACAGGTCGATGTAATCGGTCCCCAGCCGCTTCAGGGACGCGTCGAGCTCGGCGAAGATCGCCTTGCGGGACAGCCCGGCGCCGTTCGGGCCGGGTCGCATCCGCATCCAGACCTTGGTGGAGAGAACGACCTCCTCGCGCCGGGTGAAGTCCTTGACCGCCTGGCCGACGATCTCCTCGCTGCTTCCGGCGCTGTACCCATTGGCCGTGTCGAGGAAGTTGACGCCGCACTCGAGGGCCTGCTTGATGATGTCCCGGCTGGCGTCCGCGCCCAGCGACCAGGGCTCGCCGCCACGGTCCGGCTCGCCGAAGCTCATACAGCCGAGGGTTATGGCGGAGACTTCCAGTCCGGTCGTTCCGAGCTTGATGTATCGCATGCCGCCGAACCTAGGAGTTGGAGTGCACTCCAGCGCAAACATGTCTCGGTCTGGAATTGGGAGGCGTGGGGCATGTGCGCCCTGTCAGGTCGTTTCGGCCAGACGCACCAGAGAACCCAGTGGTAGCGAGTAACAAACTGCCAATTCGCGGCCGAGCGCGTGGGGCATCACTCAGCCCCCGTCGGCAAACCGCCCTCGCGGGTCCGGGCGGTGGTATCGCGGCGCTCGCGGCGGCGCCCCCACCCGCGAGATCTCTCAGTCCGGAAAAGGGGCGTCTGTCCGGCGGGCCGCCTCGCGCCGAGGTCCGCTGCGGCCCCCTCCGGCCGCGCATTGTCCGCCAGCCACGGGGCAGGCGTCCCTTGTTGTAGTCGCTCTTGTCGAGCAGACCGTACGCTCCCGTCGGACGGCACTCGTATCGCTTCTCATGGGTGTCGTAGTACCGCTCTTGAGGCGGCACGGCGTGTCGGTCCTGAGGTGACAGCGTCGAGGTCCTGGCGGAGGAATCCGGCGAAGCCCTTCATCGGCTTCGGTGTGTCCGCCGAGTCAGCTCCTGTGTCGGCAGTTCGAGCGCCTCGAACTCCGGCACGGTGAGTGGGCGAGGCGTTTCGGACCGCAGGACGGCGATGGTCCAGGAACAGCCCGCCCACGTGGCTTGCTGGGCGGGTCCGGGCACGACGCCGATCAGCTTTCAGCGCACGACAGCCGTGCACCACTCGCGGTTGTCTTGCTGTTCGAGGACGAGGACACGCTTCCCGCCGAACTGCGCGATCGTGCGCGCCGCCGCGAGACCGCCCATACCCGACCCGATCACCACCACCACGTCGGCTTCCTCGTCCGACACCATCCGCAACCCCCAGTCATCCGCCCCCCGAGTGCTCAGATTGACCGAACCGGCTTGACGTCGACTGAATCATCAGTGGAGGCCACCCGGAACCAGGTCCCGGCCCCATTCCATTCCCGTCCAGTGCGACCTCATAGCTTTGCGCCGCGCGTGAGGGTACGGAGCCGTGTCGTTCTCGCTGAATTCGTCCGCCGACCCTCCACGGTCGCCGCGGTGGCGCCTCCGGTTCGTCGACCGATGTGTCCGGACACTTCCGTCGGTCGACGTCACGCCGACGGACCTGTCCCGCAAGCGCGGTTCGAAGAAGTGGTCGCCGGCCGGACGGTGCGGAAGAACCCGACACCCGCTCCGGTTCCTGTCGGCCGTCATCCGAAGGAGAGGTTGGTCCATGGTGAGCGGGAATCCGACGATCGCGCTCGCGCACAGAGCCTTTGCCGACAGCAGCGGCTTCAACGCCGTCGCCAAGCGGCCTGTCGCCGACGGCCATCCAGTGGTCGCCGCACCGAATCCGCTTCGAGAACTCACCTTCGACGCGGCCAACGCCAGGGCACTGCTGGAGAGCGAGGCGGCGCCGCTTGCCCATGGAAAAGTCTTCATCCTGATTCCGCAGGTCACGGGGCTTGGCGAAGCCGTGCTCGACGGCGGTGCGTTCGCGATTCAGCAGGCGGTTCGCTTCCTTCTCCGCGCCGGTGAGGCGGTGGTTGCGGGTGGCCTTGCGGCCGGTGATGATCACCGGGTCGTCGGGGTCGTCGTCCAGGCCGATGAAGCCGAGGTCGGCCAGGGTCCCGAATCCGGCCTCGCGCAGATGGCCGGTGATCTCGTTGCGGCGGGCCGCGGTGATCCCGCTGGACCGGCCGGGCCTGGCCGCGGAGATCCAGATCAGGTTGCCCTTCTCGTCGGCCGGTGCGAGAAACAGCGGGCCATGGGCTTTGTGCTTGCCGGAGAAGTTCTTACAGCTCGACCACGTGCGGCCCCTCGGCCGGATCGGCCTCCTGCGACACGGGGCGCGGGCGGCCGTCGATCAGCTCGTACGTGCGCCGGTAGCCGAAGGGGATCTTGCCGTGGGGGCGGCCCTCGCCGGCTGCGGAGTTCACCCCACGCAGCGTACGCACCGACAGGAGCCGAGCCTCCTTCTCGGCGTCATTGATGCCACTGATCAAGGAGTGCCGGTCACCGTAGTTGCGTGGGTCGAAGGTGCGGTCCAGGCTGGTCACGTGGATCAGGTATCCGCCCGCCTCCGCCGCGTCGACCAGGGCCACGCCCTGGCCGGCCTCACGGGCGAGCCTGGACACCTCCCACAGCACGAGCACGTCGCCGGGCTCGCCGAAGGCGCCGGACGTCAGGTCGGCCAGCAGCTTCTCGAAGTCGTCGCGCACCTTGGTCGCGAACTTGGAGGGCGAGCCGGTGTCCCTGCACGGCTCGCCCCGCGTTCACGGACCGTGATCGGCTTCGGTGGCGATATTGTCGCGGTGCTGGTCAGTGATGCTGCACGCGGTCTTGCCCTTGCCCTCGGACACACACAGGTAC
Source organism: Streptomyces sp. NPDC090088 (assembly GCF_044747345.1). Classification (NCBI taxonomy): domain Bacteria; kingdom Bacillati; phylum Actinomycetota; class Actinomycetes; order Kitasatosporales; family Streptomycetaceae; genus Streptomyces; species Streptomyces sp. NPDC090088. Next base: position 169,044 of record NZ_JBIVDZ010000013.1, read on the forward strand.
TCGCGTGCCGCCCTTGTCACGGTTCCCGTGGCCAGGGCCCCTCCCCGTCCCTTACGGTCGCGTTATGTCACCTTCACAGTCACCCGTAGGTGTGATCATGACCGTGGACGACGACCCGGGGGTCTCCCGTGCCGTCGCCCGGGACCTGCGGCGCCGCTACGGGGCGTCGTACCGGATCGTGCGCGCGGAGTCCGGGGACTCGGCGCTGGAGGCGCTGCGGGAGCTGAAGCTGCGCGGCGACCTGGTGGCGGTGATCCTGGCCGACTACCGGATGCCGCAGATGAACGGCATCGAGTTCCTGGAACAGGCCCTGGACGTGTATCCGGGCGCCCGGCGCGTGCTGCTGACCGCGTACGCGGACACCAACGCGGCGATCGACGCGATCAACGTCGTCGATCTCGACCACTATCTGCTCAAGCCCTGGGACCCGCCGGAGGAGAAGCTCTACCCGGTCCTGGACGACCTGCTGGAAGCCTGGCGGGCCAGCGACTACAAGCCGGTGCCGGCCACCAAGGTCGTCGGGCACCGCTGGTCGGCCCGGTCCTCGGACGTGCGGGAGTTCCTGGCCCGCAACCAGGTGCCCTACCGCTGGTACTCGGTCGAGGAGCCCGAGGGGCAGCGGCTGCTGGCCGCGGCCGAGGCCGACGGGGACCGGCTGCCGCTGGTGATCACACCGGACGGTACGCCCCTGATCGAGCCGGAGGCCCCGGAGCTGGCCGCGCGCGTGGGGCTGGCGACGACGCCGACGGCGGACTTCTACGACCTCGTGGTCATCGGCGGCGGCCCGGCCGGGCTCGGCGCGGCGGTCTACGGAGCGTCCGAGGGACTGCGGACCGTGCTCGTGGAACGGTCGGCGACCGGCGGGCAGGCCGGTCAGAGCTCCCGCATCGAGAACTACCTGGGCTTCCCGGACGGCGTGTCGGGCGCCCAGCTCACCGACCGGGCCCGGCGGCAGGCCCACAAGTTCGGCGCGGAGATCCTGACCGCCCGCGAGGTGACCGGCCTTGAGATCAACGGGGGCGCCCGGGTCGTGCGGTTCGCGGACGGGTCGGCGGTCGCGGCGCACAGCGTGATCCTGGCGACCGGTGTGCAGTACCGGCAGCTGGAGGCGGAGGGCTGCGTCGACCTGACCGGCTGCGGGGTCTTCTACGGCTCCGCGCTCACCGAGGCGACCTCCTGCCAGGGCCAGGACGTGTACATCGTCGGCGGCGCCAACTCGGCCGGCCAGGCCGCCATGTACCTGTCCCGGTTCGCCAAGTCGGTGACCCTGCTGGTGCGCGGCACCGATCTGTCGGCCTCGATGTCGTACTACCTGATCCAGCAGATCAACGAGGCCCCGAACATCTCCGTGCGCAGCCGGACCGTGGTCGAGGCGGCGCACGGCGTGGAGCGCCTGGAGCAGCTCACCCTGCGCCATGTGGAGACCGGGGACCGGGAACAAGTCGAGGCCCAGTGGATGTTCGTCTTCATCGGGGCGGCGCCGCTGACCGACTGGCTCGGTGACACGGTGCTGCGTGACGGACGCGGGTTCATCCTGGCCGGGCCCGATCTGACCGTCGACGGACGGCCACCGGCGGCCTGGGAGCTGGACCGGCCTCCGTACCACCTGGAGACCAGCATTCCCGGCGTGTTCGTGGCGGGCGACGCACGCGCCGAGTCCGCCAAGCGCGTCGCGTCCGCCGTCGGAGAAGGAGCCATGGCAGTGATGCTCGTCCACCGGTACCTGGAGCAGTCATGAGCGGGCAGCCGATGCCGTGCAGCCCGCAGGAGGTCGGCGCGCTGTTCCTGTTCGAGAAGCTGGAGCCGGAGCAGCTGGGGCGGCTGTGCGCCGCGGGCCGGGTGGAGCTGTTCCAGCCCGGTCCCGTCTACACCGAGGGTGAGCCGGCGACCTGTTTCTACGTGATGATCGAGGGCACGGTGGTGCTCTCCCGGCAGGTCGGCGGGGACGACATCGAGGTCACCCGGACCTCGCAGGCCGGCGTGTACGCGGGCGCCATGCAGGCGTACCTCGGGGACCGGGTGCGGCAGGCCTACAACAACTCGATGCGGGTGACCGAGCCGACCCGGTTCTTCGTGCTGCCCGCGGACACGTTCGCGGACATCATGCGCGAGTGGTTCCCGATGGCCGTCCACCTCCTTGAGGGCCTGTTCTTCGGTTCGAAGAACACCCAGGCGGCGATCGGGCAGCGCGAACGGCTGCTGGCGCTCGGCTCGTTGTCGGCCGGACTCACCCACGAGCTCAACAACCCGGCCGCGGCGGCCGTGCGGGCCACGTCCACGCTGCGCGAGCGGGTGGCGAAGATGCGGCACAAGCTCGCGATCATCGCCGAGAGTCCCTTCTCGCGCGAGCAGTTGGCCGGTCTGATCGAAATCCAGGAGCGCACCGCCGAGCGGGTCGCCAAGGCACCGGCACTCAGTCCGCTGGAGGCCTCCGACCGCGAGGACGTGCTCACGGACTGGCTGGAGGACCACGGCATCGACTACGGCTGGCAGCTCGCGCCGACCTTCGTCCAGGCCGGTCTCGACGTGGACTGGCTGGAGCAGGTCGCGGCGGCCGTGGACGAGGAGATCCTGCCGAACGCGGTCGGCTGGCTCAACTACACCATCGAGACCGAGCTGTTGATGAACGAGATCGAGGACTCCACCACCCGGATCTCGCACCTCGTGGACGCTGCCAAGCAGTACAGCCAGCTGGACCGGGCGCCCTACCGCGAGGTGGACGTGCACGAACTCCTCGACAGCACGCTGCTGATGCTGTCCGGGAAGATCGGGCAGGACATCCACGTGGTCAAGGAGTACGACCGTACGGTCCCGCCGGTGCCGGCCTACCCCGCCGAGCTCAACCAGGTGTGGACCAACCTCATCGACAACGCGGTCTGCGCGATGAAGGACGGCGACGGCGGGCGTGGCACGCTGACCGTGCGGACCGCCCTCGACCACGAGCAGCTGCTGGTCGAGTTCCGGGACACCGGGAGCGGGATCGCGCCGGAGATCAAGGACCGGATCTTCGACCCCTTCTTCACGACCAAGCCCGTCGGGCAGGGCACCGGCCTCGGTCTGGACATCTCCTGGCGGATCGTCGTGAACAAGCATCACGGCAGCATGCGGGTGGAGTCGGTGCCCGGGGACACCCGGTTCCAGGTGCTGCTCCCGCTGACCGCCGAAGCATCCGAGTCACCTGAGTCACCCGAGTCATCTGAGGAGACGGTATGAGCGGCGACACCGCGATCGACACGAACGTTCCGCCGAGCGGTGCCGGGTGTGTCGAGTGCGACAAGGCGGGGGGCTGGTGGTTCCATCTGCGGCGGTGCGCGCAGTGCGGGCACATCGGGTGTTGTGACGACTCGCCGGCGAAGCACGCGACGGCGCACTTCCATGACTCCGGGCATCCGGTGATCCGTAGTTACGAACCGGGCGAGGGCTGGTTCTGGAACTACGAGACGGAGGAGCTGTTCGAGGCCGGGCCGGAGTTGGCGCCGCCGGAGAGTCATCCCGCGGACCAGTCGGTGCCGGGTCCCGCGGAGCGGGTGCCGGAGGACTGGGCGCGGGTTCTGCGGGGCTGAGCGCCCAAGGGGGTGGGGGTTCTGTGATGGGGCGGCTGCGGGTTCGTTGTGGCTGGTCGCGCCCACGCGGCGGAGCCGCATGTCGATACAGCCCCGCGCCCCTTGGTTTCTCGGGTGGTCCCTTGTCAGGATGTGGGCGTGTCGCAGAGATCGTTTAACACCCCACTGATCGGTCGGGACGATGAGCTGGCCCGCCTTGCCGGGGTGCTTCGGCGTGCCCGGGACGGCAGTGGGCAGGCTGTGCTGGTCGCCGGGGACGCGGGGGTCGGGAAGACGCGGTTGCTGGACGAGGTGGCGGCGCGGGCCGTCGCGGGCGGGGCCGTGGTCATCACCGGGCACTGTGTCGATCTCGGTGATGTGGGGCTGCCGTACCTGCCGTTCACCGAGATCCTCGGTGTGCTGGCCGCCGACGAGCGGTTCTCCGGGGTGCTGGCCGCGCATCCGGTCGTCGACCGGCTGCTGGGTGCCGCGTCGGACTCCTCCCGGGACGCGGACGCGCGGCTGCGGCTCTTCGAGGGGGTGGCGGGGCTGTTCGCCGAGCTGGCCGCCGTCACGCCGCTGCTGCTGGTCCTGGAGGATCTGCACTGGGCGGACCAGTCCTCCCGGGATCTGCTGCGGTTCCTGCTGAGCCGGGGTGTGCTCCCCCGGCGGCTCGCCGTGCTGGCCTCCTACCGGTCCGACGACCTGCACCGTCGGCATCCGCTGCGGCCGTTGCTCGCCGAGCTGGTACGGCTGCCCGCCGTGGACCGGCTGGAGCTGCGGCCGTTGGCCGATGCCGAGGTGGCCCGGCTGGTGCGGGCGCTGGAGGAGCGTCCGCTGTCGGACGCGACGGTGCGGGGCATCGTGGAGCGGGCCGAGGGCAACGCCTTCTACACGGAGGAGCTGGTGGCCGCCGCCGACGCGGACGGCATGCCGACCGGGCTGGCCGATCTGCTGCTCATCCGGGTCGAGCAGCTGTCGGAGACGGCCCAGCAGGTGCTGCGGACGGCCGCGGTGGCCGGGCGCCGGGTCGGGCACGAACTGCTGCGGGACGCGGTCGGGATACCGGAGGAGGAGCTGGAGTCGGCGCTGCGCGAGGCGGTCGGGCGGCAGCTGCTGGTCGCGGGCGACGAGGACACGTACACCTTCCGGCACGCCCTCGCGCGCGAGGCCGTCTACGCCGATCTGCTGCCCGGGCAGCGGTCGCGGCTGCACGGGACGTTCGCCCGGCTGCTGGCCGCGCGCGGCGGCGGGGCGGAGACGGCGGCCGAACGGGCGCACCACTACCGGGAGAGCCATGATCTGCCCGAGGCCCTGGCCGCGTCGCTGGAGGCCGCCGATCACGCGCGGCGGGTGGGCGCGCCCGCCGAGGAGCTGCGGCGGCTGGAGACGGTCCTGGACCTGTGGCCGGCGGTGGCTCCCGACGCACGGCCCTCGGGCGAGGGGCTCGACCCGGTGACGTTGACGCTGCGGGCCTCGGCCGCGGCCGCGCACGCCGGTGATGTGCACCGGGCGGTGTCGCTGACCCGCTCCGCGCTGGCCGGCACCGGTCAGGACGCCGATCCGGAACTCGCCGCCCGGGTCCGGTACACCCTCGCCGGGAACCTGATGACCGTCGACAACCTCGCGGCGGCGTTCGCCTACAGCAGCGAGGCGCTCGCGATGATCCCCGCCGAACCGCCGTCGCGGACCTGGGTGTGGGCCGCGTCCACCCATGTCATGGCGGCCCGGCAGGTCGGGGACGACGCCACCGCGCTCCGGGTCGCCCGGCAGGCTCTGGAGGCCGCCGACCGGATCGGCGCCACCGCGGCCCGGGCCGAGCTGCTGATCTCCCTGGCCCGGCTGGAGGACGGCGCCCGCGGCACCGCGAAGGGGCGCGAACTGCTCCGGGAGGCGCGGGAGTTGGCCCGGTCGGCCGGGGACGCGCCGGTGGAGATGCGGGCGCTGTACAGCCTCGCCATCGGCTGCTTCGAGTCCGGTGAGTTCGAGGAGTGCCTGCCGTGGATCACCGAGGGGCTCGACCGGGCCCGGCGTTCGGGGCTGCTCTCCTCGCCCTATGCCTCGGAGCTGCGGTACCTGCGGCTGCTGGTGCTGTTCACGCTGGGGCGGTGGGACGAGTGCGCGGCCGCGGCCGACCGGGACGGCGTGCCCGGGTATGCGCAGGGACCCGCGCTGTACGTCGCGCTGGCCCGGGGCGAGTCGGATGTGGCCGAGCGGGCCGAAGCGCTGCTCGGGGAGCCCTTCGACTGGATGGGCCGGCTCGTCGGGGGCATCGTGCTCGTCGACGAAGCCGCCCTGCGGGGCGATGCGGAGGAGGCCGTGGCGCGGGTGCGGGAGTCCGTCGCGTCGTTGGCCGACCGGTTGGGGCGGGCGCCGTACGTGTCGGTCCGGCTGGCGGCGCTCGCGCTGGCGGTGGTCGCGGACCGGGCCGTGGAACTGCGCGGCACCGGGGGCGAGGAGCCTTGGACGGACGTCGCCGACGAGTTGGTGGAGCTGGCCCGGGAGACGGCGGTGCGGCAGGGGCCGGAGGGACAGGCCTGGCTGGCGCGCGCGGAGGCGGAGCGGGCCCTGGCCTGGTCGGGGCCGGACGTGGCGGCCTGGGAGAAGACCGTGGCCGCGTTCGCGGACGGCGATGTGTACGAACGGGCCCGGGTGCGGCTGCGGTACGCGCAGGCCCTGCTGGCCGACGGCCGGCGTGCCGAGGCCGAGGAGCAGGCGGCAGCGGTACGGCGGACGGCCGTGGCCCTGGGCGCGGTGCCCCTGCTGGAACGGCTCGACAGGCTGGTACGGCCGCCCGCGGAGGCCGACCGGGTCTCGCCGCTCACCGCCCGTGAGCAGGACGTGCTGAGCCTGCTGGCGCTCGGCCGCAGCAACCGGCAGATCGGCGAGGAGCTGTTCATCACCGGCAAGACGGCGAGCGTGCATGTCTCCAACATCCTCGCCAAGCTGGGCGCCGCGAGCCGTACGGAGGCGGTGGCGATCGCCTATCGCGAAGGCCTGATCACCCCGGAGCCGTCGGCCCGGGGGTGATCAGGCGCTCACGCGGGTTCAGCGGTCGCAGTCCAGACCGGCCAGGTCGACGGAGTCGGCCATGGCCTGCATCCCCTTGTCGTTGGGGTGGATGTGGTCGCCGCCGTCGAGGAACGGCAGCATGCGGGCCTGGTCGTAGGGGCTGCGCAGGATCCGGTCGAAGTCGGCGGTCCCGTCGAACTCCCCGCTGGTGCGGATGTAGTGGTTGACCTCCTGCCGGACGGCCTCGCCCGCCGGGTCCCACTCCGGCCAGCCCTCGAACGGCCCGACGGTCGAGGCGACCACGCACTTCCCGGCCGCGTGCGCCCGCCGCGCGATCTCGCGGTACCCGGCGATCAGGTCGGCCGCGGTGACCCCGGTGTGGGCCTTGATGTCGTTGACCCCCTCGAAGAGGAAGACGGTGCGGACGCCCGGCTGGCTCAGGACGTCGCGGTCCAGCCGGTTGAGCGCGGCCTGTCCGGCGCCGTCGGCGAGGACCTGGTTGCCGGAGATCCCCTCGTCGGCGACGCCCTTGACGTCGGTGTCCGCCTTCTGGAGGCGGCGGGCGAGGTAGTCGGGCCAGCGGCGGTCGAGGTCGGTGGTGGACGCCCAGCCGTCCGTGATGGAGTCGCCGAGCGCGACCACCGCCCCGGTGGCCGGGTCCGGCGGCCGTACCGAGACCGAGTCCAGGTACCACCAGGAGCCGGTGGTGTCGGTCCAGTTGGCGGCGCTCTCCTCGGCGGTGTGGTCGCCCTGGGTGACGTAGGACGTCTGCATCGCCATGCCGTGTCCGGTCGCGGGGCCGGCCGCGTCGGGGGTGTGCAGGCTGACGACCAGGTTGCTGCCGGCGGGCAGGGTGCCGGGCAGCGGGTCACTCCAGGCGGTGGCGCCCGCCGGGACGGTGACCGTGCGGGCGCCGTCGAAGGTGAGCCGCTTGTTGCTGCCCGGCCTGAGGGCGGCGCCCCGGCTCTGCAGTCCGGCGTAGACGCTGTCCAGGGTCAGCGGCCGGTCGCCGAAGGCGTTGGACAGGCGTACCCGCAGGCCGCTGCCGGCCGCGCTGGTGTGCACGACCAGCCGGTAGGCGCGGTCCGCGGTGCCCTGTCCCAGCCGGTCGGCGCTGGCGCCCCAGGTGACGACGCCGTGCCGGGCGGAGGCGGCGGCCCCGGAGGAGGGCTCCCAGGTGGGCGCCGCCTCGGCGGGCCCGGTCTGGCAGGCGACCGTCGTCAGTAACACGGCGGCGAGGCTCAGCAGTCGCGCGAACCGGCCGGTCACCGCGCGAGGTCCTTCAGGGTGACGGACTGGCCGGGCTTGAGTGTGACCGTCCGGGTCGTACTGCCGAACGCGACCGTGGTGGTGCGGCCGCCGACGCTGCGGATCCGGGCCTCGGTGGGCTTTCCGTCGCGCCAGCGCAGGTCGACGACGAAGCCGCCGCGCGCGCCGGCGCCGGTGACCGAACCGGCGGCGGCCCAGGCGTCGGGCAGGGCCGGCAGCAGTTCCAGGTGGCCGGGGCGGGAGTACAGCAGCATCTCCGCGATCGCGGCCGGGGTGCCGAAGTTGGCGTCGATCTGGAAGATGCCCCGGCCCCCTCCCATGTCCATGATGTCGAACAGGTTCGACGCGCTGCCGTTGCTGCCGTTCACCGACGGCTTCAGGTTGTTCACGACGAGTTGGTAGGCCTTCTCCGCGTTCTTCAACCGGGCCCAGCACAGGCTGCGCCAGGCGTTGGACCAACCGTAGCTGTCCATGCCCCGGGCGGTCAGCAGAGCCGTCGCGCCGGCGAGGATGTCCTTGGGCGTGGAGTCGTCCGGGCGGATCCGGTCGCCGGGGAAGAGGTTGATGAGCGGCGAGAGGTGGCGGTGGGTGGTCTCGCCGAGGTTGTCCGGGGACATCCACTCCTCCAGCCAGCCGGTCTTGGGGCTCACCACCGGCAGGTAGAGGCGGTCGCGGAGCCCGCCGACGGTGCCCGCGTATCCAGCATCCCTCTTCAGCTCGGCCGCCGCAGTACGGAAGTTCCCGAACAGGGTCCAGACCAGTTCCTGGGCGTAGGTGATGCCCTTGGCGTCCAGCGGCCCCTGCTCCGGCGACCAGTCGCTGTCGGCGATCAGCACCTCCCTGCCGTCGTCCAGGGTGGTGGTGAGCAGCCGCGCCTCCCAGAACTCGACGGCGCCCTTGAGCAGCGGGTAGATCTTCTCCAGGTGGGCGCGGGACTGGGTGAACTCGTAGTGCTCCCACAGGCTCTGGCAGAGCCAGGCGTTGCCGGCCGGGTGCCACCACCAGCCGCCTCCGCCGTAGGGGTTGGTGGAGATGGCGACGGTCCAGCCCGCGACCTTGCCCCGGGAGTTGCGGTAGCGGTTGCGGGAGTCCTGGAAGAGCCGCCGGGTGGTGTCCTGCCAGGACGGGAGCTGGTCGACGCAGTAGTCGGTGAAGGCATCGAAGCACGGGGACAGACCCACCCGGTCCGACAGCCAGTAGTTCATCTGGACGTTGATGTCGGTGTGGTAGTCGCCCATCCAGTCCGGGTCGTTGCCGTCCAGCCAGAGGCCCTGCAGGCCCATCGGGAGGCTGTCGCGCGATCCGGCGACCATCAGGTACCGGCCGAACTGGGCGTAGGCGGCCTCCAGTTCGGGGTCGGGGTCGCCGGTGGCGGCGCGGGCCTGGACGCGCGCCCAGGTGTCCAGTTCGCGCTGCTCGGCCGTCGAGGTGCCGAGGGTGAGGTCGAACTGCCCGAACAGCGCCCGGTGGTCGGCCGCGTGGGTGCGCAGCAGCGCGTCGGCCGAGTGCTGGGCGGCCGCCCTGACCTTGGTGCGGGCCAGCGCCACCGGGTTCACGGAGGGGGCGCGGTAGCCGGCGGCGGCGTCCGGGGCGTAGTTCGTGCCGCCGCTCAGTACGACGGTCAGCTCCCGGCAGTCCGCGAAGGTGATGTGTGACCCGCTCACCCGGACGCTGCCGCCGCTGCCGTACGCCTTGACGGCGGCCCCGTACTCCAGCCCGTTGGCGAAGGACCCGGCGAACGACTCGGCCGTGCCGCCGGTCTCGCCGTGGGTGCCCTCGAGAGTGATGGTGCCGGTGTAGCGCCCGCCGCCGTCCTGGCCGAGGTGCAGCACGATCACGTCGTCGGGGCGGCTCGCGAACACCTGCCGCCGGTAGGTCACTCCGGAGCGGACGTACGAGGCCGACACCACGCCGTTGTCGAGGTCGAGGGTGCGCCGGTAGCCGGAGACGGCGCCCAGGTCGTGGTCGGGGATCTCGACGGTGAGCCGGGCGAGCAGGGTGAGGGAGCCGAAGTCGGCGCGGCCGTAGGGGAACTGGCCGTCGGAGTCGAGGGTGTCGTTGAGCCCGCCGGTCCACAGGGTGGCGTCCGTGACGAGCAGCAGCTCACGCCCGGAGTCGTTGCTCGCGAGCGCACCGAGCCGCCCGTTGCCGACGGGCAGGCCCTGCGTGATCATCGACCCGCCGTCGGCGGGCGCCTGCCACCAGAGCTGGTGACGGGGCGTGGTGAGCGGTTCGGTGGAGCGCTGCGCGGCGGCGGAGGCGGTGAACGAGGGAAGCGAGGCCAGGGCCCCGGTGGCGGCGGCCAGTGCCAGAAAGCCGCGTCTGCTGGGGTGGTTGTCCATGGGGTTCCAATCCAACGTCCGTGAGGGGAAGCGCCCCTTCAGGGGCGCGGGGAACTGCGCGACCAGCCCCCACCGGCCCGCAGTTCCCCCACAACGCACTTTCCGAAGCGACCGACTACCGGGGCGACTTGGGAACGTCGATCCGGTCCACGTCCGGCGCGTACCCCGACCCGCTGTCGAAGCTGACCGTGTTCGCCCCGGCCTTCAGAACCACCGGCACACTCACCGAAGCGACGGTCCCCCAGTCCCCGGTCGACGGGAACTTGTGACTGGTCCCGCCCCCGGAGTTCGCCGACACGACTGCCGACCGCGAGTCACCACTGACGTACGCGACCTTCACCAGGTACGTCCCGGCCTTGTCGACGACAACGTTGTTGAAGGTCAGCTTCCCGCCCTGGTAGAGGTTCCCGACCTTCTTCTGCCCGGAGCACGCGTCGCACCCGGCGACCGACGCGTTGCCGCTCAGCGTGTTGCCGCTCGCCTCGGCCTCGTAGCCGGTGGAGGCCAGCGCGCTGCCCTTCGGCGTCACGGTGAAGAGCCGGGAGCCGTGCGCCGGCAGCGCCTCGGTGATCTTGTTCTGGAAGCTGCCGAGGTTCTCCTTGTTCCACACGTCCCGCACCGACGCCTTGCCGCCGAAGCCGAGCGCCGTCCAGTCGGCCGTGACCGCCGAGGGCGAGTCCGCGAGGTTGAACAGGGCGACCGTGTACGTGCCGTCGGCGTTCTTGGCGGCCCAGACCTGCTGCGGGTCGGACGGGGTGACCGGGCGGGCCGGCGGGTTGCCGCTCTGGTCGATGCCGATGACCTCGCGGTTGGTCAGCAGGGAGACGCCGTAGTCGTCCAGCTTGGTGAGGTCGTCACCGGTGAACAGGGGCGACTTGGCGATGGCCCAGAGCGTGGCGTAGCTCTGCCGTTCGGCCTTGGTGAGGCCGTCCATGGCGCCGTTGCCGACGTCGAGGGAGTCGAGGTCGTTCCAGCCGCCGGGGCCCGCCTTGTCGGTCCAGGCCGGGGTGTCGTCCCAGCGGTCGTCGACGGAGTTCTCCCAGCTGACGAGGGTGTTGCAGTAGCACTCGACATCGGTGTCGATGCGCCAGCCGTTGGTGTACTTCTGCCAGTCGGCGGCGTGCCCGAAGTCCAGGGACCAGGAGGCCTCCAGGTGGATCGGGCGGCCGGTGGCGGCGATCGCCCGGTGCCAGGCGGCGACGTCGGCGACGTTGTTGTACTGGTCACCGCTCTTGCCGGAGCCGGGGCCGACGCCGTCGAGCTTGAGGAAGTCGTAGCCCCAGCCGGCGATCAGCTGGGCCTGGGAGTCGATGTACTTCTGTGCGCACGGCTTGTCGAAGTCGATCTTGTACGCGCTGTCCCAGCCGTTGGTGGTGCGCAGGTCGTCGTAGACGATGTCGGCCGTGGTGCAGCCGTCGGCGTTCCAGACCGGCGTCTTCCCGTCGCCGTAGGCGCCCTTCTCCAGGCCGGCCGGGAGGTAGATGCCGGCCTTGAGGCCCTTGGCGTGGATGCGGTCGGCGACGGCCTTCATGCCGCTGGGGAAGCGGGCGGGGTCGGCCTTCTGGCGGCCGTACTGGTCGTAGCCCTGCTTCCAGTTCCAGTCCATCCACCAGCCGGCGTCGATGTTGACGTATTCGTAGCCGTACTTCTTCAGCTTGCTCGCCAGGGCGTCGGTCTGCTTGAGGACGTTCGCCTCGGTGAGGTAGCTGTAGTCGCCCTGGTCGTTCAGACCGGGGTACTTGGACGACTGCATGCTCCAACTGGACCAGCCCATGTAGGGCTTGGCGGCTATCGGCGTGGAGGTCTCGGCCTGCGCCGCGGGCACGGCGGACGCGAAGGCGGCCGTCAGTGCCAGCACCAGGACGGTTCTCAGCCCGCGTACGGGCAGGACGGAATGCGAAGGTGACCGCATGGGTCCTCCAGGTTTCGGGGTCTCGGGCGGCTCAGCCCTGGCCCGTCGGAGTGGGAGAAGAGGTGATGAAGGACTGGATCGCGGCGGCCGCGGCCCCGCGCGCCCACTCCTCGAAGGGGAGCGGGCGGGTCTGTACGTCGCACTGCGCGGCGGAGCCGAAGGCGGCCGCGGTGAACGAGTCGAGGATCTGCTCGGCGAAGAGGTCGGAGGCGGCGAGTCCCTCGCCGGAGATGATCACGCGTTCGGGGCCGAACAGGTTGGCGACGGTGGCGATGCCGCGGCCGATGGCCGCACCGGCGTGGGCGTACACCTCCCGGGCTCCGGGCACGCCTTCGTGGGCGAGGGCCACGGCGTCGGCGGAGTCAGCGACCTGACGGCCCGTCACCTCGCGCATGCGGGCGACGATCGCGGCGTCCCCGGCGATCGCCTCCACGCAGCCGCGGTTGCCGCAGTGGCAGAGCGGTCCGGCCGGGTCGATGGGCACATGCCCGATCTCCCCCGCGACGCCATGGGCGCCGGACACCACCTGTCCGTGGACCACCAGTCCGCAGCCGATGCCGGCGCCGACGGTGACCACGGCGAAGTCGGAGAGTCCGACCCCCGCGCCGAACCACTGCTCGGCGACGGTCAGGGCGCGGACGTCGTTGTCGACGACGACCGGCAACCCCGTGGTCATCGCGGCAAGTTCGGCCAGGGCCACGTCCCGCCAGTCGAGGAAGGGCGAGTAGCGCACGACGCCCTCGGCGCGGTCCACGTCGCCGGAGACGGCGATGCCGAGGCCGAGGACGGGGGCGCCGAAGTCCTCGGCCTCGGTGCGCAGTTCGTGGGTGAGCTCGGCGACGGAGGTCAGGACGGCCCTGGCGGCGCGGTCGGTGACCGGCAGCCGGCGGGCCAGACGGATCCGGCAGCACAGGTCGGTGAGGACGGCGATGACCTCGTCCCCGGTCACCTTGACCCCGATGAACAGCGCCCGCCCGCCGTCCACGCGCACCAGGTTGGCGGGGCGCCCGAGAGCGGGCCGGGCCTCGCCGTCGGCGTCCTCGGCCAGGTACCCGGCCGCCAGCAGCGGCCGGACGGCCTTGGTCACGGCCGCCGGCGACAGGCCGGCCCGGCGGGCCGCCTCCAGCCGGGTGAGGGGGCCGTGGGACAGGACCGTGGTGAAGATCTGCGAGACGGCCGGCGTGTGGGCCGGGAACGTCTCGGCACGGGAGGTGGAGCGCATGGCCGGGAACTTAGGTGGCTTATTTTCCGCTGTCAATAAAAGAAACAGGAATCACCTGAAGGTTGACTGTGAGGCTCCAGTGGCCTTCAAATGGCGGGTGTGGCGGGGGCGTTGGCCCGTGTTCCACCGCTCTCGTTCCACCGCTCTCGTTCCATCACTCGTGTTCGATCACTCGTGTTCGACCAGGAGGACCGATCCGGGTACCCGGCCCCCCGACAGGGCACCCGGATCAGTGGCGTGGCGCGCCCGTCAGCGGCGGGCGGCCGGCGTGTTGGCGACCGTGACGTTGACCGCGGCCCAGGCCTGGTCGACCGTCCGGTACTCGACGCCGCTCGCGCCGTAGAGGTCCTTGGCCGCCTTCAGCGTCGCGATCCGCGCGTCGTGGAAGTCGGTCGAGGAGACCATGTACCGGGTCAGGGCGCGGTAGAAGATCGCCGTGGCCTTGGTGCGGCCGATGCCGGTGACCGTGGACCCGTCGTAGGTCGGCGAGTCGTAGGTGGTGGCGCCGATCGTCTTGCGACCGCTGCCCTCGGCGAGCAGGTAGTAGGCGTGCGAGGAGACGCCGGAGCCGGCGTGCACCTCGGCGTCCTCGACCTCGGGCGACCAGTAGTCGACGGTGCCTTCGAGGCGGTCGAGCGAGGGGTGGTCGAGGCGGCGCAGGAACTTCTGGGCGAGGCCCAGCTTCTCGCCGAGGAGGTAGTTCGGCGGGTTCTTCGGGTTGTTGGCGGAGAACTCGACGTTGGAGCCGAAGATGTCCGCCAGCGACTCGTTGAGCGCGCCGGGCTCGCCGAACTGGTTGCCGTCGTTGTCGACGTAGGTCGGTTCGAGCTTGGCGGTCGCGTCCACCACGCCATGGGTCAGCTCGTGCCCGGTGACGTCGAGGACGACCAGCGGCTTCTTGATCTCCTGGCCGTCGCCGTCGCCGTACAGCATGCAGCCGCAGGTCGGGTCCCAGAAGGCGTTGCCGACCTTGTTGCCCCAGTGGACCATGGCGCGGGCGGGCTTGGAGTTGTTGGCTATGCCCTTGCGGCCGAAGGTCTTCTTGTAGAAGTCCAGGGTCTTGGTGATGCCGTACTGGGCGTCGGCGGCGGCGCTGCCCCGGCTGCTGGTGGTGCCGTTGCCCCAGCTGTCGGTGGTGCTGGTGAACTTGGTGCCCTGGCCGAAGCTCTCGGTCTCCCTGCCCTTGGCGTCCCGGGTCTCGGTGCCGTAGCGGGTCGGGTCCTTGAGCAGGAAGCTCTTGCGGGCGGTCTGCGTGGTGGTGAGCGGGACCTTGCCGACGAAGAGGGACCTGCCGGAGCCGTGCGCGGTCGCCGGGTAGTGGGCGGCGGCCGCGGCGGACGAGCCGATGAGGGCCTGGGCCTGGCTGCCGATGCCGAGGGCCGGGTCGACGGTCTCGCCGCGCCTGCGGAGGGTCTCCAGCACCTTGGGCGAGAGGAATTCGTCGCTGTCCGGCGTGTTGCTGCGCACCTTGCCGGTCAGGGCGTCGACGACGACCGTGCTGGAGCCGTTCGCGCCGTCCACCGGCACCTGGTAGGCGAGGGCCGAGGCGCCGTCGCGGGCGTCCACCACGAGTTCGGCGGTGCCGGCGTCGCCGTCGGCGGCCGAGGCGGCCTTCTCCTCGGCCTGCCGGGCCGTCAGCTTCGCCTCGGTAGCGGCGGGTTTCACGGCGTGATCGGCCGCTCGGGTGACACCGGTGTAGGCCAACCGACGGGAAAGATGGACGACGAGGTCGCCGCCGAGCACCGGCATGCCCCGGTGGGTGCGGACGAAGCGGACATGGCGCGCCCCTTCGGGGTCGATCATCACGTCCTGGGCCCGGAGTTCGTCGCCCGCGCCGACACCGGTCGTCGGGGCGTGGGCGAAGGCGGCGGCCCGGGCCGCCTCCACCACCTGCGCGGATGTCGCGGCGGAGGCCGCCGACTGCTGTACCCCCGTGGTGGGACCGGCGAAGGCCGTACCGGCCAGGCCCGTGGCGGCGGTCGTCACGGCGACGGCGACGGCCACGCTGCGTATGTGCGCGCTACGCACTGATCAGGGTTCCTTTGTTCGGACGGCGGTCGAGGTCGTCGATCGCCGTGCGGCATGGCGCCCTGGGGCGCCAAGGGGGCTGGTCGGGCCCCGGCCCGCAACCCTTCCGGACGAGTCATGTCCATGTAAAGCTCGGTTCGTCGCTTTTCTTGCTTTTCGTGGCAATACTTTGCGAAACCGCATCGCATGGTGATCACTGGGTGACCAACTGTGCGTCTGCTGTGGAGATGTGACGGGATGCGAGAAGGTTCCCTGACACGCATGTGACCCATCTCGCATCAGAAACAGCACGGAGAGGAGCAGAGTCCGGATGGTCTCGGCAAAGGTGAGCAGAAGCGCGGTGCTCGGGGCGGTGGCGCTGTCACTGGTCGCGGTCCCGGCCCAGGCGGCGACCGGTACGACGGGAGCGGAGCCGCGGCCGGCCGCCGCCGCCCTGCCGGCGCCCGACACAGCGGGGCTGGCCGCGGTGCTGGGTTCGGTGGTGTCCAAGGGCGCGCCGGGCGCGATGGCCCGTATCGACGACGGCACGAAGGTCTACAAGACGTCCCGGGGCGTGGCCGACCGGACCACCCGGCGCGCCCTCACGACCAGCGACCGCTTCCGCGTCGGCAGTGTCACCAAGACGTTCTCGGCGGTCGTCCTGCTACAGCTGGTGGACGAGCACAAACTCGTCCTGGACGCGCCGGTCAACCGCTATCTGCCGGGGCTGCTGCCCGACGACCGCATCACCGTGCGGCACGTCCTGAGCCACCGCAGCGGTCTGTACGACTACACCAACGACATGTTCGCCAGCAGCGTCTCCGGCTTCGAGGCGGTGCGGAACAAGGTCTTCACCTACCGCCAGCTGGTGAACCTCTCCCTGAAGAAGCCACGCACCAACGCGCCGGGCGCCGCCTACTCGTACTCCAACACCAACTTCGTGGTGGCCGGCCTGCTGATCGAGAAGCTCACCGGGCACAGCGTGAGGACCGAGTACCAGAACCGCATCCTCAAGCCGCTGAAGCTGCGCGACACCTTCTACGTCCACCCGGACACGAAGATCCCGGGACAGCACGCCAACGGCTACCTCACCGCGGACAAGACGGGCGCCCAGCCCGTCGACGCCACGAACCAGACGGTCTCCTGGGCGCAGAGCGCGGGCGCGATCATCTCGACCGCCCAGGACCTCGACACCTTCTACTCGGCGCTGGTCCGGGGCAAGCTCACCTCGGCCGCCCAGCTCAAGGAGATGCAGCGGTTCACCCGCGTCAACTCCACCACCTCCTACGGCCTGGGCCTGCGCCGCCGCGACCTGTCGTGCGGCGTCTCGGTGTACGGCCACACCGGCGCCGTCCAGGGGTACTACACGTACGCCTTCACCACCAAGGACGGCAAGCGGAGCCTGACCGCCGTCGCCAACGCCTCCAACAACTCGGCCGTGCTCAACGCGCTGGCGGGCACGCTGGAGTCGGCGTTCTGCGGCAAGAAGGCGACGGCCACCCGGAACGCGGCCACACCGGTCGAGCAGGAGGACGTGGCACCGGCCGACCCGAGCCGGCTCTAGCGCCCCGCCGGGGGAACCTCGCGCCCGGGCCGGACGTTCTACCGGCGACTCCCCCCACCGGGCGCGAGGTTCTGCCCCCCGACCGCACAGAGGCGGCGCGATGAGCGAGCTGGTCCCCGGGGGCAATCTGCCCCTCCCGGGCGGCGCGCTGACGCTGCGGGTACCCGGCCCCTTCGACGTGTCCGCCCTGATCACCGGCGAGAGCGGCCAGGTGGGCGGTGACGCCGACTTCGTGTTCTACAACCAGCCGGACGCACCCGGCGTCCGGCTGCGCGGCGACACGCTGACCGTCGAGCCGGGCCGGCTGCGGTCCGGCGCCCAGCGCGTCACCCTCGCCGTCACCGCCGAGGAGCCCGGGACCGCGCTCGGCCGGCTGCCCGCGTCCACCCTGCACGTCACCGACCGGCTCGGCCGCACCCTGGCCCGGTTCGCCCCGCCGCGCCCGCAGAGCGAGACCCTGCTGCTGCTCGCCGAGATATATCGCCGGGGCACCGGCTGGAAGCTGCGCGCGATCGGCCAGGGGTACGCGGACGGGCTGGCGGGCCTGGCCCGGGACTTCGGGGTCGACGTCGTCGAGGACCGGCAACCGGCCCCGGCCGCCCCGGAGTTCCGCACCACCATCCCCGCGCAGCGCACGGCGGCCGCCCCGGCCCGTCCCTCGGCGGCCTCGCTGCCCGACCCGGACGGCCTGCTGGGCCTGGTCAACTCCGCCCGCGCCGAGGCCGGCCGCCCGCCCGTGGCCCCCGACGCCCGGCTGGCCTCCGCCGCCCACGCGCACGCCACCGCGATGGCCGAGTCCGGCCGGCCGGCCACCGAGAGCCGCGACGGCGTCTCCGTGCACCAGCGGATCAGCCACACCGGATTCGCGTACGTCACGGTCGGCGAACACCTCGTCTCCGGCCCCCGCACCCCGGCCGAGTTCGTCGACTACTGCCTGCGCACCGAGGACGCCCGGCGCACCCTGCTCGACCCCGCCTTCACCCACACCGGGCTGGCCCACGTCAGCGACCCGCGCGGCGGCGACACCTACTGGACCGCGCTGTGGGCCAGACCGCTCACCCGGACCGAGCTGACCCGCACCCGCGCCGAGGTCGTCGACCTCACCAACCGGGAACGCGCCCGGGCCGGGCTGCGGCCGCTCGCGGTGGATCCGCAACTGGCGGCCGCCGCGCAGGCGTACAGCACGGACATGGCGACCCGTGACTTCTACGCGCACACCTCCCCCGAGGGCACCCAGCCCTGGGACCGGGCCGCCGCCGCGGGCTCCCGGCGGCGCACCATCGGCGAGAACATCGCCTGCGGCCAGCGCTCGGCGGCCGAGGTGGTGGACGGCTGGATGAACAGCCCGGGCCACCGGGCCAACATCCTCAAACCCGAGTTCACCCACATCGGCATCGGCTTCGCCGGCGGCGGCCGGGCGGGCACCTACTGGACCCAGCTGTTCGGTGCCTGAACCGGTACCGTCCGTGATCTTGGCGGAACGGGTCCGTCCGGGCCACCATGCCCCGCATGAAGGGTGATCTCTTTTCCAGTCAGCACATGGTGGCACCGGCCGTCGAGCCCGGTATGTCGGTCGAGAACGCGAAGTGCCTCAAGTACACCGTGAACGGCGAGATGCACGCCCGCCAGGGCGCGATGATCGCGCACCGCGGCAATCTCAAGTTCGAACGCAAGGGCCAGGGCGTGGGCGGCATGCTCAAGCGCGCGGTCACCGGCGAGGGGCTGCCGCTGATGTCGGTGCAGGGCCAGGGCGAGGCCTGGTTCGCGCACGAGGCGCAGAACTGCTTCATCGTGGAGGTCGAGCCCGGTGACCAGTTCACGGTCAACGGCCGCAACGTCCTGTGCTTCGACGCCTCCCTGTCGTACGAGATCAAGACCGTGAAGGGGTCCGGGATCGCCGGCGGCGGTCTGTTCAACAGCGTGTTCACCGGGCACGGCAAGCTGGGGCTGATCTGCGACGGCAACCCGCTGGTGATACCGGTCTCGCCGCAGACTCCGGTGTACGTCGACACCGACGCGGTGGTGGGCTGGACCGCGCAGTTGCAGACCTCGCTGCACCGCTCCCAGTCCATCGGGTCGATGCTGCGCGGCGGTTCGGGCGAGGCCGTGCAGCTGATGCTCCAGGGCGAGGGATATGTGGTGGTCCGGCCGAGCGAGCTGACCCCGCAGAAGGCACAGCAGCACTGACACCTCGTGCGGTGATCCCCGCCACACGGGCAACCCCGGCGGCCCTGCCGACGTCCTGATGCACAACAGCAAAGCCCTGGTCCCCGCGGCCAGGGCATTATTCGGGCGGACTATACGCAGTGTGTATACATGCGATGTATAGATGCCGTGTATACGCCCTTGTGCAGAGAGGCACGCATGTACGGCAAGGCATTCGCCCCGGAGTACCAGGGCGCGTTGACTTCCCTGTCGGTGAACTCGTCGCTGGTCGACGTGCTGGCGGCGGCCGTCGAGCAACTACGGGCGGCCGAGCGCTCCGGACGGCTCGACGAGGAGGCACGCTGCCGGCTGGCGGTAGCGGAGGCACACCGGCGGCTGGGCCGGGCGGCGGACGCGGACCGGGCCTGGAAGGCGAGCTACCGCACCGCCCGGGCCGCCGGGGAGACGGCGGCGATGGCGTGGGCGCTGTGGAGCGGCGGCACCCTGGCCCGACAGCGTGGGGCGTTCCCGCTGGCCCGGCGGCTGCTGGCACTGGCGGCCGGACTCGGTGAGCGGGGCGGGGACGTCGTCGTACGCGGCTACTCGCTGGCCGGACTCGCCGAGACCGGCCGGATCCAGGGCGACTACGAGGCCGTCGGGCGGCTGCACGAGCAGTTGCTGGCCGAGGCGCGGCGGCGCGGGGAGGCACGGCACACGGTGTGGGCGCTGGAGGGCATCGCCCAGATGCACCGCAACACCGGGTCGTACGACACGGCGTACGCGCTGTTCGAGGAGGCGGCGGAGATAGCCGGGCGGGCGGAGGACCGGCGCGGACACGCCTGGGCACTGCGCGGGCTTGCCGACATCGTGTCGGTCCGCGACGGCGACACCGGGCGGGCGCTGGCGCTGCTGTCCGAGGCCGAGGTGTCGTGCCGGACGATGGACCTGTCCGGCGCGCTGGCCTACAACCACAAGATGCGCGGCAACGTCCTGTACCGGGCGGGGCGTTACCCCGAGGCCCGGGCGATGTACGAGACGGCGCTCGCGGAGTTCCGAGCGATGGGCGAGCCACGTGGCGAGGCGCTGTCCCGGCTGGGGCTGGCCAAGGCGCTGGCCCGGCTGGGCCGGGACCGGACCGAGACGGCGGCCGAACTCGCCGACCTGGCGGGGGTGCTGGAGCGCGCCGGGCTGCGGCACGCCCGAGAGATGGTCACCCGGGCCCAGGCGGAGTTCGGCGTCGCGGCGGAGGCCGTCCGATGACCGCACCCTCACCCGTCAGCACTCCCCCACAGGCCCTCACCCGCTGCCGGGACCTGGTACGGCCCGAGCTGCGGGCCGCGGTGGAACGGCTGCACACACAGGACACGGTCACCCGGGCCCACGCGGAGCTCGGCGTCACGGCGGAGGCCCTCCGATGACCGCACCCGCACCCGTCAGCACTCCCCCACAGGCCCTCACCCGCTGCCGGGACCTGGTGCGGCCCGAGCTGCGGGCCGCGGTGGGAGGGCTGCATCCCTGGGTCGGCGAGATGGCGGCGTACTCCTTCGGCTGGTGCGAGGTCGGCGGGGCGGCCGTGGACGCACCGGGCGGCAAGGGGGTCCGGCAGGCGCTCGCGGTGCTCGGCGCGGAGGCGGTCGGCGCACCGGCGGCGCGCGGGGTTCCGGCGGCGGTGGCGGTGGAGCTGGTGCACGCCTTCTCGCTGCTGCACGACGACATCATGGACGGCGACACCACCCGGCGGCGCCGGCCGGCGGTGTGGCGGGCCTACGGCACCGGGCCGGCGGTGCTGGCGGGCGACGCCCTGTTCGCGCTCGCCGTGCGGACGCTGGCCGACTCGCCCGGCGCCGTGCGGCTGCTGTCGGGCGCGCTGGCGGACCTGGTGCGGGGGCAGGCGGACGACCTGCTGTTCGCGACCCGGCCGTGGACCGGCGTGTCGGCGCGGGAGTACCGGGTGATGGCCGAGCACAAGACGGGCGCGCTGCTCGGGTGTGCCGTCGCGCTGGGAGCCGAGCTCGGCGGGGCGCCGGAGGCCGTGGTGAGCGCGCTGGACCGGGTCGGCCGGCAGCTGGGCGTGGCGTTCCAGCTGGTCGACGACGTCCTGGGGATCTGGGGCGACCCGGCTGTCACCGGCAAGCCCGTGCACGGCGATCTGCGGGAGCGGAAGAAGACGTATCCGGTCCTGGCCGCGCTCGGCACCTCCGCCGGGCCCCGGCTGGCCGGGCTCCTCGACACGCCCGGGCGCGCCGAGGAGGCGGCGGCGCTGATCGAGCAGGCGGGCGGGCGCACGGCCGCGCTCGCCGAGGCGCGCCGGCACACCGAGCGCGCCGAGGCCCTGCTCACCGCACTCCCGCTCGCCTCCCCGGACCTCGCCGACCTGCTGGACTTCCTGGTGCGCCGGGACCTGTGAATCCGGATCAGGGAAGGAGCCACGCGCACCACCACCCGCGCCGGGCCACACCCGCACACCCCGCACGCCGGAACACTCCTCACCGGGCTGCCACTCGCCACCGCGGACCGCCACGGCCTGCTGGACCTCGTGAGCCGCCGAGACCTGTGAATCCGGGTTGACCTGGGACGTCCGGCCGGGTCAGGGTGCGAAAGGCGCGGCCCTCCACCTCCGCGCCGGAAGGGTGAACCACCTTGATCGGCATCTCGGACATCGAAGCCGCCGCACAGCAGATCGCCGGGCATGTCGTCCGCACGCCCACCGTGCCCAGTCCGGGTCTGTCGGAGCTGCTCGGCGCCCCCGTCACCGCCAAGCTCGAACTCCTCCAGCGCACCGGCTCGTTCAAGGCGCGCGGCGCCACGGCGAAGCTGCTCTCGCTGAGCGAGGCCGAGCGGGCGGCGGGTGTGGTGGCCGTCAGCGGCGGCAACCACGGCATCGCCCTCGCGGTGATGGCCGAGGCCCTCCAGGTGAAGGCGACGGTGGTCATGCCCCGTACCGCGCCCGCCCGGTCGATCGCGCTGGTCGAGGCGGCCGGGGCATCGGTGCGGCTGACCGACGGCATGGGCTCGGCGTTCGAGCTGGTCACCGTGTTGCGCGACGAGGGCCTCACCCTCGTCCACCCGTTCGACGACCCGATCGTGATCGCCGGTCAGGGCACGGTGGGCCTGGAGCTCGCCGAGGACGCGGACGACCTCACCGATGTGATCGTCAGCATCGGCGGCGGGGGCCTGATCGCGGGCGTCGCGGCGGCCCTGCGCGCGAAGCGCCCGGACGTGCGGGTGTGGGGCGTGGAGACGGAGGGCGCGCAGGCCATGTCCGAGGCGCTCGCGGCGGGCGGTCCGCTGCCGGTCGTGGTGTCCTCGATCGTGACGACGCTCAGCGCGCCGGCCGTGTCCCGGCTGACCTACGACCACGGGGCGGCCCTCGTGGAGGAGGTCCTGGTGGTCCCGGACCGGGAGGCCGTACGGGGCAGTCTGGAGTTCGCCGAGCACGCCAAGGTGTGGACCGAACCGGCCGCCGGCTGTCTGCTGCCCGCGGCCCGGCAGGTGCGCGAGCGGGTCGGCGACGGGGCGCGGATCGGGCTCGTGGTGTGCGGGGGCAATGTGACACACCGGGAAATCGCCGAGTGGACCGAGCGTTTCGGGCTCGGCTGACCACCGCATCGCAGCCGGGCTTTTACCGTCGGTTACCCGCAGGTCGAAGCCCGGCCATTCATTGTTTTCCCCAAGTTCGCCGCTGGTGCCGCCGTTTGAATAAAAGGCAAGAACCCTCCCGGAGTTGCAGATCCTTTGAACAAACCCGGGCGCGTTCCCCGTACCTCTGGTCAAGACGAGGCAGGGGTTTCAGCGAGGGATGACGATGGTCAAGGCGCATGTCTCCGCACAAGAGTTGGTCGCCGGAAGGTATCGGCTCCTCGAGGTCGCCGACCGCGAGCCGAACCGCATCGGCTGGTATGCGGAGGACATCCAGGCGGAGCGCCCGCGTCTGGTGACCCAGATCGCGCTTCCCGGCGACCTCACCGCCGACGTCGTGCGCCGGGCCACCGCCCGGGTGCTGCGTTCCTCCGAGGTCATGAGCGCGCTGCGGCCGGGCCGGGTGGCGATGGTGATCGACGCCTTCGAGGAGGCGGGCGCGCTGTGGACGGTGACGGAGCTGATCGACGGCACACCGCTCAGCGAAGTCCTCGCCCAGCAGGGCTCGTTCACCTACGTACGGGCCGCCCGGATCGCCCTTGAGGTGCTCGACGTGCTGGAGGCCGCGCACAGCGACGGCTACACCCACGGCGAGCTCAGCCCCGGCCAGATCTTCGTCCGGGACAAGGGTCCGGTCGTGGTCACCGGGTTCGGTCTCGCGGGCGCGACGCTGGCGCCCCGGGTCACCGCGCCGTCGTACGCCTCGCCGGAGCAGGCCCGTGACGAGCGCATCGGGCCGGCCGCCGACCTGTGGGCGCTGGGCGCGATCCTCTACACGATGGTCGAGGGGCGGCCGCCGTTCCGGGACCGGGGCAAGGCCGACGCCACCCTGAAGGGCGTGGACCGGCTGCCGCTGCGCACCCCGTTGCGGGCGGGCCCGCTGACGCAGGTCGTGCAGGGGCTGCTGCGCAAGAACTCCCGGGAGCGGCTCAGCCGGCCGGTGGTCCGCCAGGCGCTGGCACGTGTCCTCGACGAGGATCCCGACGCGGTCGGGCAGCCGGCCCCCGTGCCCCGGCTGCGCGGCGCCTATGTGGCCGCCCGGGCCTCGGGGTGGAGCAGGACCACCATGATCGGCGGGACCGCGCTGGCGGTGGTGACCGTGTCGGTGGCGGTGCTGGCCGCGACCCAGGGGCTGCCGGGCGGCGCCGCTACCTCGGCGGGCTCGGCGCCGAGCGCCACCGCCACGACCGACCAGCCGGGCAACCGCACCGACGGCAACGGCCCCAGCCCCTCCCCCTCGAAGACCTCGGCCTCCCCCAGCGCCACCGCCGACCCGTCCCCCTCGGCCTCCGCCACCGCCGGCGCCCTGCCGGCCGGCTTCCACCGCTACACCGCCCCGGAGGGCTTCTCCGTGGCGCTCCCGACGGGCTGGAAGCGCATCGAGACCTCCCGCGTCGACGACCTGGCCTACCGGGTCACCTTCGGTCCGGGCGGCGACGACCCGCGCACCCTGGCGGTCACCTACAGCACCCAGGCCGGCCCCGACCCGGTCGCCGTCTGGCGGGACGACGTGGAACCGCAATTGCAACAACTGGACGGCTACCAGCGGGTCGGCCAGATCACCGCCACCACCTACCAGGGCTACAAGGCAGCCGACATGGAGTGGCTCTCCGGCACCGGCGCCGACCGCGTCCACACCTTCGGCCGCGGCTTCCTCCTCGGCGGCGGCCGCAGCTTCTCCCTGCGCATCACGACATCCGCCAGCACCTGGGACCTGCCCGCGAACAAGCTGGCGATGAAGACCTTTCTCACGACCTTCCGACCGGCGAAGACCTGACCCGCCCGCCCTCCCCGGACCGACGCCACCAGATGCTCCGGTCGGCGCCACGCGGCGCGCCCGGCCGGTCTTCGGTGGTGTGGCAAAGGCTGGTCAATGGGCGGATATAGGCTGCTGGTCTGTACGCATGCAGTTCGGCAGCCTTCGGGAGTGTTCTCCGTGACCCTAGCGATCGACCCGTCCGAGACGTCCGGTGCGTCTTTGGCTCCCCTGTCCGACCTCGTGGCGCGGGATGCGCGGGAGTTCGGGGCCTATGTGCGCACCGGAGGCTGGACGTTCGGGCTGATGGTGGCGCGCAGTGTGCGACCGGGCGGCCAGGGTGCGGACGAGACGGCGAAGGTGTCGGCGAGGGAGTTCGCGGAGCTGGCGGGCTGCTCCCCGGAGCGGGTGATGCGCTACTACAAGGCGTGGGACAAGGCCGCCGACGACGGTCTCGTTCCGCACTTCGAGGCGCTGGCCCCCGGGCAGGAGGTCGAACTGCCGGACTCCGACGTGTGGCTGGCGTACTACGTCGCCCGCAGCAGCGCGACCTCCGAGCGGGGCACCGCCATCGCCGAGGCCGCGGAGGCGGAGGGCATCCGGCCCACCAAGGCCCTTGAGGTCGCCGAGAACCCCACCGCGCTGCGTGCCGCGATCCTCGCCGACCCCTCCACGGCCAGCGCCGCCCGCACGGCTCTCCTGGACCGCATCAAGGAGGACCCCGAGCTGCAGACGGTGCTGGCCCGGGACGTGGTCCGCACCGCCGACCTGAAGAAGGCCGTGGCCACCGAGAGCCGCTCGGCGGACCGGATCGGTTACGTCCGCCAGATCGCGGAGTCCGGCCAGATCAAGACCCCGGCCGGACAGACCGTCGACGCCCCCGCGGAACTCCGCCAGGAGGCCGAGCGCCATCTCTCGCTCCTGGACGAGCTGGACGAGGACGAGGACACCGGCGAGTGGGCGTCCGAGGCCTACGACACCCTGAAGAACCTGGTGGTGGAGGCGGTCGAGGCCGACCCCGACCTGCGGGTCCAGGAGAAGCGGACGAAGTTCTACAACAGCCTCCAGAAGGCGACCAAGGCGTTCGAGGAGCTGACCTTCGACGACGCCCAGGACTTCTACGAGGACGACATGGTCCAGCAGCTGGAGGAGCTCCAGCAGGCCATCGGTTCCTGCCTGGCCGCGCTGCGTTCGCGGGACTCGTAGGGCAATTCCGCTCAGGATTGAGCGTTTTTCCCGTGAGAGGGGTACTAGAGGGCACCCAGCCGATCGTTCTCGGAGGCCTCTCGGTGAACCCCATCGTGCACAGGACCCTGGTCGTACAGCTCCGCGCGGACGGGACGGACCGCTGCCCGGTCCTCGCCCATCTGTCGTACGACGCCGGTGACCCGTTCGCCGTCACCGCGGTGTTCACCCTGGACGGCCGGGTGCTCGCCCGGTGGCGGCTGGACCGCGAGATGCTGAACGACGGTCTGAGAGAACCGGTCGGGGTCGGGGACGTGCGGCTGCGTCCGGTGCGGCAGGGCCGCTGGCGGGAAGTGCGCATGGACTTCCTCGGCGATCCGCTGCCCGGCGGCACCCGACACCACGCGGTGGTGTTCGCCTGGGCGCCCGCGCTGGCCGCGTTCCTGAGCGACACCTACATGGTCGTGGCGCCCGGGCGCGAGGAGGTCCAGGTGGACGACGTACTCGCGGAGATCCTCGCGACCGGCTGAGTAGCCGTACTCATGTCCGTGGCCTCGGGGCGCGGCCACGATGAGGGCTCCACGACAAGGAGTCCGCCATGACCGCAGTGCACCCCGCCCCGCGCCCCGTTCCGCACCGGGTGCCCCGCCGTGTTCCGCCCGTCCTGCTCGCCGGGGCGGTGGTGGCCGGCATGGCGCTCTCGGCCTGGGGCGCACGGGACCGCACGACCTGGTTCCTGGAGACGGTGTGGGTGCTCGTGGGACTGCCGCTGGTGGTGCTGACCTGGCGGCGCTTCCCGCTGACGGGCCTGCTGGCCGGACTGCTGACCGCGCACGCGCTGGTGCTGGCCGTCGGCGGCCACTACACCTACGCCGAGGTACCGGCGGGCGACTGGGTCCGGGACACCTTCGGCCTCGACCGCAATCCGTACGACCGTCTCGGCCACCTCATGCAGGGGTTCGTGCCGGCGATCCTGGTCCGGGAACTCCTCAGCCGTACCTCGCCGCTGCGCGGCAGCCGCTGGCTGGCCCCGCTCACCGTGTGCGCCTGTCTCGCGTTCAGTGCCTTCTTCGAGCAGCTGGAGTGGCTGGCGGCGGAGATCGCCGGGCACGGCGCGGACGCGTTCCTGGCCACGCAGGGCGATGTCTGGGACACCCAGTGGGACATGTTCTGCGCGCTGATCGGCGCGACGGTGTCGGTCCTGCTGCTCAGCAGGGTGCACGACCGGCAGCTGCGGGCGCTGGAGGCGGCTCAGCGGGTGCTGTGACGGCGCCTGGACCAGAACGGCAGGCCGTACCAGCACACCAGGTACCAGCCGACGACGGCCACCACCACCCAGGTCACCGCGCTCCCGCCGGTGGCCACCCGGAGGATCAGCACCAGGGACGAGGTCATGGTGGCCAACAGCAGGAAGAGGCCGATCTGGGTCAGCCCGGAGGCCAGCCGCACCGCCTGCGGCTTGACCTTCCGGCCGGCGACCAGCCGGTGCAGGGACACCGGGCCGATGAGGGCGCCGGTGGCCGAGGCGCCCAGGACGACTGTGACGACGTAGATCGTCCGGTCCGCGTCGGACAGCTCGGCGTACTTCTGCTGGAACACCACGGTCAGCAGGAAGCCGAAGAGGATCTGCACCCCGGTCTGGGCGACGCGCACCTCCTGGATGAGTTCGCCCCACATCCGGTCGGCGCGCTCCTCCTCCGTCTCGTCACGCCCGGTGCGCCGGTCCTGGTCGGTCATGACATGCGGGTAACCGCGGGCCGGTTCCCCAAACGGCGCGGGCCGGGGGCGGCGCCTGTCCGCTCCCGGCCCGTACCCGGTTCTACCAGCGGTTCTCGACCTGGTCCTTGATCCGGCCGGCGTACAGCTCACGGATCGCGGTGACGGTCTCGGCGGGCAGCTCCGGGAGCTTGGCGGCGGCCGCGTTGGCCCGGGCCTGCTCCTGGTTGCGGGCGCCGGGGATCACCGTGGTCACCCCGGGCTGCTCGATGATCCAGCGCAGGGCGAGCTGGGCCGGCGTGTACCCCTCGGGGGCGAGGGCGGCGAACTCGGCGGCGGCCTCGACGCCCGTCGCGTAGTCCACTCCGGAGAAGGTCTCGCCCTGGTCGAAGGCCTCGCCGTGCCGGTTGTAGGTGCGGTGGTCGTCGGCCGCGAAGACGGTGTCCTTGGTGTACTTGCCGGACAGCAGACCGGAGGCGAGCGGCACCCGCGCGATGATCCCGACGCCAGCCTCGCGGGCCGCCGGAAGCACCTCGTACAGCGGCTTCATGCGGAACGGGTTGAGGATGATCTGCACGCTGGCCACGCCCGGGCGGGCGATCGCGGTGAGCGCCTCCGCGCAGGTCTCCACGCTGACGCCGTAGGCGGCGATGCGCTCCTCCTCGACCATCGTGTCGAGGGCGTCGTACACCTCGCCGGAGGAGTAGACCGGGGTCGGCGGGCAGTGCAGCTGCACCAGGTCGAGGCGGTCCACGCCGAGGTTGCGGCGCGACCGGTCGTTCCACGCGCGGAAGTTGTCCAGGACGTAGTTCTCCGGGATCTGGTCGACCCGGCGGCCCATCTTGGTGGCCACCAGCACGTGCAGGTCCGGCCGGCCGCGCAGGAAGGCGGCGATGGTCTGCTCGCTGCGCCCGTCCCCGTACACGTCGGCGGTGTCGAAGAAGGTCACCCCCGACTCGGCCGCCGCCTCCAGCACGGCGAGCGCGTCCTTCTCGTCCACCTCGCCCCAGTCGGCGCCGAGCTGCCATGTGCCCAGGCCGACGACCGATGCCCGCTGTCCCGACCTGCCGATTACGCGTTCGTCCATGGCGCCAGTCTGTCATCCGCCACCGACAACGCTGTCACGGGCCCGAGCGACCGCGCCCACCTGTGAATCGTTCACTCACACGGGTGATTGCATTCGACAGAAATCAGGAGTGCGTCAACCCGGACCTAGCGTGTCGGCGTGACTGACACTTCAGCGAACAACACGTCCTGGGGCGACGGCTGGAGCCGTCGGGCCTTCCTGCGGTCCGCCGCCGTGCTGGCCGCCGTACCAATACTGCTGGCGGCCGACCCGGCCGAGGCCGCCGCCGAACTGCCGGGCTTCCCGGCGGAGGTCGCGCTGTACCGCTCGGCGTACCGCAACTGGGTGGGCGAGATCACCGCGGACGGGCTGTGGGCCTGTGCCCCGGCCGACGCCGGCCAGGTGCTCGCGGTCGTCGACTGGGCCTGGCGGAACAGCCGGCGGGTGCGTGCGCGGGGCGCCTCGCACGGCTGGTCGCCACTGACGATCACGGAGGGGACGGCGGCCGACGACCAGGTCCTGCTCGTGGACACCACGGCTCATCTCACGGGTCTCTCCCTGGAGTCCGGTTCGCTGGTGCGGGCCGGGACCGGAGTCACCCTGGAGGCCCTGCTCACCTTCCTGGAGGGCCACGGTCTCGGGCTCACGGCCGCGCCGGCGCCCGGCGATCTGACGCTCGGCGGCGCCCTGGCCGTCGACGCGCACGGGACCGCCGTACCGGCCGACGGCGAGGATCCGCTGCCCGGGCACACCTACGGCTCGCTGAGCAATCTGGTGGTGTCGCTGACCGCGGTGGTGTGGGACGAGGACGCGGGTGCGTACGTCCTGCGGACCTTCGGCCGGGACGAGGCGGACTGTGCGGCGCTGCTCACGCATCTGGGCCGGGCGCTGGTGACCGAGGTCGTGCTGCGGGTGGGGGCGAACAGCGACCTGCGGTGCGTGAGCCGGACCGACATCCCGGCCGGCGAACTGTTCGCGGCGCCGGGTTCCGGCGGGCGGACCCTCGACGGCTTCCTGACGCGGTCCGGGCGGGTCGAGGCGATCTGGTTCGCCTTCACCGAGTACCCGTGGCTGAAGGAGTGGAGCGTCGCGCCGGCCAAGCCGCTCACCTCGCGGCACGTCACCTCGCCGTACAACTACCCCTTCTCCGACAACGTCCCGACCGTGGTCGCCGACCTGGCGGGGCGGATGGTGTCCGACGCGGCGTGGTACCTCGCGCCGGTGCTGGGGAACGCGCAACTCGACGTCGCGGCGCTCGGGTTGGTGACGACGCTGTCCTCGGACCTCTGGGGGCCTTCGAAGAACACGCTCCTGTACATCAGGCCGACCACGCTGCGGATCAACGCGAACGGGTACGCGGTGCTGACGGAACGGGGCGAAGTGCAGCGAGTGGTGCACGAGTTCACCTCGTTCTACCGGGAACGGCTCACCGCGTACGCGGCGTCCGGGCGGTTCCCGGTGAACGGGTCGGTGGAGATCCGGGTGACGGGGCTGGACGAGCCGGGGGATGTGGGGGTGGCCGGGGCGCAGGTGCCGTCGCTGTCCGCGGTGCGGCCGCGCGACGGGGCCGACACGGCGGTGTGGCTGGACGTGCTGACGCTGCCGGGGACGCCGTACGCGGAGGCGTTTCTCCGGGAGTTGGAGAGGTTTCTCTTCGAGAGGTTCGAGGGGACTCGGGTGGAGTGGTCCAAGGGGTGGGCCTATACGGAGTCCGGTGTGTGGAGCGATGAGGAGGTGCTCGGGGCAAGGATTCCGGATTCGTTCGGGAGTGCGGTGTGGGATCGGGCGGTGGGGGTGCTGGATCGCCTTGATCCTCATCGGGTGTTCGGCAATGGGTTTTTGGATGGGGTGCTTGTGCGTCGTTGAGATCTGCGGGTTTGTGGGGGCTGGTCGCGCCCACGCGGCGGAGCCGCACGTTGATACAGCCCCGCGCCCCTGACGGGGCGCGTCAGCCGGCCGGCGATCAGAAGTAGTGGCCTTCTTCCAGATCAGCGATCAATCCCTGCTCTTCCGGCTGCCAGCCCAGGAGCTTGCGGGTGCGTTCGCTCGACGTCGGGTTGTCGGCTGCCGCCACCATGCCGAGCCAGCCGAAGTGGGACTGGGCCTCTTCGCCCGGGATGCTCTTCAGCGGTACGTCGAGACCCCGGCCGATCGCCGCCGCTATGTCCTTGAACGGGACCTCCTGGTCGGCCGCCGCGTGCAGGGCGGTGCCCGCGGGGGCCGATTCGAGGGCCAGGCGGAACAGGTGGGCGGCGTCGAGGCGGTGTACGGCGGGCCAGCGGTTGGTGCCGTCGCCGATGTAGGCGGCGACGCCGGTCCGGCGGGCGACGTCGATCAGGCGGGGGACGAAGCCCTGGTCGCCGCGGCCGTGGACGGTGGGGGCGAGGCGGAGCACGGAGCTGCGGACGCCGCGTGCGGCCAGGGCGAGCGCGGCGAGGTCCGCGGCGCTGCGGTGGACGGCCGCTGCCGGGGTGTCCTGCTCGGCCGCGACCCCGCCGTTCGGGGCGAGCATGAGGGTGCCCGAGGTGACGACGAAGGGCCGGTCCGAGCCGGCGAGGGCGGTGCCGACCGCCTCGATCACGCGGAGGTCGGTCGCCACGGGCCCGGTCATGTCGGGGAAGGAGTCGTGGTCGAAGGCGAGGTGGATCACGCCGTCGGTGCCGGCCGCCGCGCGTGCCAGGTCCTCGGGGTCGTCGAGGCTGCCGCGGTACACCTCGGCGCCCGCCGCCGTCAGGGCTTCGGCGGACTTGTCGGAGCGGGCGAGGGCGAGGACCCGATGACCGGCGCCGAGGAGTCCGGGGACGACGGCCGAGCCGATGAAGCCGCTGCCGCCGGTGACGAATACCCGCATGAGGGGTGCTCCTTCGAGGGATGGGGTGGTGTTCTCCATCGTTCGGCCGACGGGTGCCGCGCGTCCAAAGCCTGTTTCGTACTACGCAATGCCTCTGAGGCATGAGCGCAGGTCATTGTGCATATGCTGAAGACATGGCTGATGCGGCTCCCGCCCCCGACCTCGATCTGCGGATCGTCCGGTACTTCACCGTCGTCGCCGAGCAGCGGCACTTCGGGCGGGCCGCCGGTGCCCTGCACATCACGCAGCCGTCGCTGAGCCGGCAGATCCAGCGTCTGGAGCGGGTGCTGGGGGCGCGGCTCTTCGACCGCACCCCGCAGGGCGCGCGGCTCACCGAGGCCGGTGAGGTGTTCCTGCCGCGGGCCAAGGGACTGCTGCGGGCCGCGCGCGAGGCCGCGGCCGTCACCCGGGCCGCCGGGGAGCCCAGCCGGATCACCGTGGGGTACATCAACGGGATCTTCGTCACCCCGGCCGTGCGCGATCTGCGCTGCCGCTTCCCCGACGCCGAGGTGCGGACCCTGCACCTCGACTGGGGCGAGCCGCGCGAGGCCCTGCTGGCGGGACGGGTGGACGCGGTGGTGACGCGGCTGCCGCTGCGCACGGACGGGCTGCGGGTGACGGTCCTCTACGACGAGCCGCGGGTCCTGGTCGTACCGCTGGACCACCGGCTCGCCGGGAAGGAGTCGGTCACGCTCGACGACTTCGCCGACGAGCCGTTGCCCCGGGGCCAGGATCCGCTCTGGAACGCGTTCTGGCGTGTCGATCCCCGGCCGGACGGCAGCCCGGCGCCCGGCGGTCCGCTGATCGACGCGGTGGAGGACAAGTTCGAACACGTCGCCGCCGGGCAGGCGGTGGCGATCGTGCCCCGGGTGCCCGGCATGTCCCTGCGCCCCGACCTCACCGCCGTCCCGCTGCACGGCGTCGAGCCGAGCCATGTGGTGCTGGCGACCCGGGCCGGTGACAACAGCCGTCTGCTGGCCGCCCTCCGCCGGTCCGTCGAGGCGCTCCTGACCGCGCCGGAGCCCGGCTAGGGCGTCAACTGGGCCTGGACGGCCGGGCCGTAGCGGTCGGCGAGGTCGCTGACCGCCGAGTCGCGCAGCCGTGGGCCGCGGGCGATGCCGTACATCACGCCCA
Source organism: Streptomyces sp. NPDC090088 (assembly GCF_044747345.1). Taxonomy (NCBI): domain Bacteria; kingdom Bacillati; phylum Actinomycetota; class Actinomycetes; order Kitasatosporales; family Streptomycetaceae; genus Streptomyces; species Streptomyces sp. NPDC090088. Next base: position 201,406 of record NZ_JBIVDZ010000013.1, read on the forward strand.
GGCCGATGAGCTGGGCGACGGCGAGTTCGGCGCGCAGGCCGGGGTCCGGGCCGGTGAGCCGGGCGGCGAGGACGTCGACCACGTGGGCGCGGAAGTTGGCGCGCAGCACGTCCCCGAGGTCGCCGTGCAGGGGTGCGAAGACGATCCGCAGCAGCGGGTCGGCGCCGCGGTCGCGCTGGCCCTCCAGGACGTAGCGGACCATGTGCGGGCCGAGGCGGTCCAGGGGCGCGTCGAGCAGGGCGGCCGCGTCGGCGTCGAAGGACATCACCCGGGCGAACAGGCCGTCCTTGTTGCCGAAGTACTTGAGGATCAGGGGCGGGCTGACCCCGGCGCGCTCGGCGACGTCCTTGAGGGTGATGTCGGCGTGCGCGTGCCGGGCGAGGAGATGGCGGGCGGCCTTGAGGATGGCCGTCCTGGTGGCCTCCGCGTCCCGGCGGGCGGGCGCGGCGGGGAGGTCCGGTGAGGTGCTCACGGCACTCATGCTCCCTCCAGCGCGTCGTCGCGCACGCCCTCGGCGCGGTCCTTGGCACGGGGGGCGTCGTCGGTGGCCCGGTCCTTGTCGCCGGGGATGGACAGGGCGGCGGCGCCGGCCGCGAGCGCGATGACGCAGGCCATCGCGAAGGCGAGGAGATAGCCGTGCAGGGTGGGGATCGCGGCGCCGCCGACGAGGCTGGTGTGGTGGGTGAGCACGGCGGCGACGGCGGCGCTGGAGGTGGCCTGGCCGATGGTGCGCATGAGGACGTTGACGCCGTTGGCGGAGGCGGTCTGGCTCGCCGGGACGGCCCGCAGGATCAGCGTGGGCAGCGCGGAGTAGGCGAGCGTGGTGCCGGTGGCGACGACGGTGGCGCCCAGGATGATCATCCAGAGGTCGCGGCTGTCGGCGATGCGTACGACGTAGCCGCAGGCGATGACGGCGGCGCCGAGGGCGAGGGTGATGCGCGGGCCGCGGGAGGCCGAGATCCGGGCGGAGACCGGCGAGAACAGCAGCATGGTGACGCCGCCGGGGAGCAGGCAGAGGCCGGTGGCGACGATGGACAGGCCCAGGCCGTACCCGGTGGCCTTCGGCGCCTGCACCAGCTGGGCGGTCACCAGGGAGTTGGCGTAGAAGGCGAACCCGGTGAGCAGGGCGGCGACATGGGACAGGCCGACCCGGGGCCGGGTGACGAGGTGCAGGTCGACCAGCGGCTGCTCGGTGCGCAGCTGCTGCCACCACCACAGGACCAGGACGAGGACCGCGGCGGCGAAGAGTCCGAGGACGCGCGGGCTGGACCAGCCCCACTGGCCGCCCTGGGAGACGCCGAGCAGCAGACAGGTCAGCCCGACGGCCAGCCCGAGCGCGCCGAGTACGTCGAACCGGCCGGACTCGCGCACGGGCGATTCCCGGACCGCCCACCAGACGGCCGCCACGCCGAGCGCGCCCAGGAGGCTGGTCAGCCAGAACATGGTGTGCCAGTCGTAGTACTGCACGACCAGCGCGGCCAGCGGCAGGCCCAGTGCGGCCCCGATGCCGACGGTGGAGCTCATCAGCGCCACCGCCGACCCCCGGCGCTCCGGCGGCAGTTCGTCGCGCAGGATGCTGATCGAGAGGGGGACGACGGAGGCGGCGGCGCCCTGGAGCGCGCGGGCGACGATGAGGACGGTGATGTCCGAGGAGAGCGCGCACATCACGGAGCCGACGGTCATCAGCGCGAGGGCTCCGGTGAGCACCCGGCGCTTGCCGTACATGTCACCGGCCCGGCCGAGCACCGGGGTGAGGACGGCTCCGGCGAGCAGGGTCGCGGTGACCGTCCAGGAGACGGTGCCGGCCGAGGAGTGGGTGAGCCGGGGCAGGTCGGGCAGCAGGGGGACGACCACCGTCTGCATGACGGCCATCAGGATGCCGCCGAAGGCCAGTACCGGGATGGTCAGCCGTTGCCGCAGCGGGCGCGGTGCGGCGGGCGAGCCCGAGGGGCCGGCTATCGGGACGGGCTGCTCCATCGGCACTCCTGCGGACGGCATGGATAAGTAGGTGAATATAAATTCACCCTACCGGGTGAATGACCTTTCACCTACCCGGTATGCCGCCGGACGGCCGCTACGACCGGGCGTGCAGGGCCCGCGCCGCCCGTGGCCCGAGCCACCGCTTGAACCGGCGCAGCACCTCCAGCCGCCCGGCCGCCTTGTCGATGCCGTAGTAGAGCTGCGGCGGCACATAGGGCAGCAGGGGCGAGTGACGCTGGCCGAGCAGGGCGAACATGCGGTGCGGGGGCAGGTCGATGTAGCGGGGCAGCTGCTCGTACCACTGGGCGCTGAGGCGGGCGGCGCTCTGGGCGGAGACCAGTTCGGCCTTGCGCCGCCGTTCGTAGGCGGCGAGCGCCTGGGGCACGGCGCCGTGTTCGCGCAGGGTGTCGGCGAGGCACATCGCGTCCTCCAGGGCGAGGGTGGTGCCGGCGCCGATGGAGTAGTGGGTGGTGTGGGCGGCGTCGCCGAGCAGGACGAGGTTGCCGTGGTGCCAGCTGCGGTTGGTGAGGGTGCGGAAGGCGGGCCAGGCCGCCGTGGCACCGCCGATCAGCGCGTGGCCGTCGAGGATGCGGGCGAACAGCTTCTCCAGCAGGGCCAGTTGATCGGCCCCGTCCATGGCGTCGAGACCGAGGCCGGCCAGGGTGTCCGGGGCGCACTCGATGACGCAGGTGCTGTGTTCGGCGTCGTACGGGTAGCCGTAGCACCAGACCCAGCCGTGCTCGGTCTCGACGAAGGCGAAGGTGAAGGAGTCGAAGACCCTGGTGGTGCCGAGCCACAGGTAGTGGTTGCGGCCCTCGGTGGCCTCGGTGCCGAAGTCGTCGGCGTGCCGGGTGCGCAGGGCGCTGTGGATGCCGTCGGCGGCGACGACGAGGTCGGCCTCGGGGAGGCGGTCGGGCGTGATCCCGTCCTCGAACTCCAGGCGCACGCCCAGGGACCGGGCGCGGTCGGCGAGGATCTCCAGGAGGCGGTGGCGGCCGATGCCGTGGCCCGGGTCGCCGGGCTGCCGCGTGATCCGGTCGCGGACGTGGGCGACGCCCTGGTGCCAGCGCACCGAGCTCTCCTCGATCGCGCGCGCCGACTCGGGGTCGAGCGCGTGCAGCCGGTCGAGCAGGGCGCGCCAGTAGGTGACGCCCCAGCCGTAGGTCGAGCCCTCGGGGTCGCGTTCGTGGACGGTGATGTCGTGGGACGGGTTTTGCCGCTTGAGCAGGATCGCGAGATACAGGCCGGCGGGCCCGCCTCCGACACAGACGACCTTCACGCACACACCCCTGGGTTTCACCGAACGTGGTCAATTGGCACCGCAGGGTAGCAGCGCGGGTGAGTCCGGCCGGGTTTTCGAATCGCGCCAGATTGACGCCGTGAGCCACGCCACCCGGACGGCGGACCGCCGCGAAAGATCGACGGAAACCTCCTCGCCAGAGCAAGGAATTACCCGTTCCGGCAGCGGTGAGCCCCCCACCGCGGCAAGATCATCTTCGTTCAATCTTGTATGACATGTAGTCAATTGTCCTGATCGTAGCCAACCCGATCCGGGCGATTTCTCCCGCTCCGGAACCGGCGGATAGGCATACGGGGTCATCACCCGCACCCACCACAGGAGCACCCGTATGCCCGAACTCACCCGCCGTCGCGCGCTCACCGGGGCGGCCGTCCTCGCCGCCGCGGTCGGCGCCCAGACCCTCGTCGCGCCCGGCGCCTCGGCGGCCGGCCACTCGCACGAGGGATCCCTCGAACCCTTCGACGAGGTCTACGGGGGCCGACGGATACAGGGCCACCCGGCCGGCATGGGCGGCATGGGCGGACACCACCACGGACACGGCGCCGGCTACGCGGTGTTCGTCGACGGGGTCGAGCTGCACGTGATGCGGAACGCCGACGGCAGCTGGATCAGCGTGGTCAGCCACTACGACCCGGTCGCCACCCCGCGCGCCGCCGCCCGCGCCGCGGTCGACGAGCTGCAGGGCGCCGCGCTGCTGCCGTTCCCCGCCAACTGACCGCCCCCGCAAGGACTTCCGGAGTTTCGAAGCACATGACCGTACGCAAGAACCAGGCCAGTCTGACCGCCGACGAGAAGCGGCGGTTCGTCGCCGCCGTCATCGAGCTGAAGCGCGACGGCCGTTACGACGACTTCGTGCGCACGCACAACGCCTTCATCATGTCCGACACCGACGACTCGGAGCGCACGGGCCACCGTTCACCGTCGTTCCTGCCCTGGCACCGCAGATTCCTGCTCGACTTCGAGCAGGCGCTGCAGGCGGTGGACCCCTCCGTCGCGCTCCCCTACTGGGACTGGAGCACCGACCGGACCGTCCGCGCCGCGCTGTGGGGCCCGGACTTCCTGGGCGGCACCGGGCGCAGCTCGGACGGCCGGGTGACGGACGGGCCGTTCGCCGCGTCCGGCGGGAACTGGCCGGTCAACGTCCGTGTGGACGGCCGTACTTACCTGCGCCGGGCGCTCGGGACGAGCGTGCGCGAGCTGCCCACCCGGGCCGAGGTCGACTCGGTGCTGAACATGGCGACGTATGACATGGCACCCTGGAACAGCGCCTCGGACGGCTTCCGGAACCACCTGGAGGGCTGGCGCGGGGTCAATCTGCACAACCGGGTCCATGTCTGGGTCGGCGGGCAGATGGCCACCGGGGTCTCCCCCAACGACCCGGTGTTCTGGCTGCACCACGCCTTCGTCGACAAGCTCTGGGCCGAGTGGCAGCGCCGGCATCCGCAGGCCGGGTACGTGCCGGGCGGCGGCACCGCGGACGTGGTGGACCTGGACGAGACGATGAAGCCGTGGAACGACGTGCGGCCGGCGGATCTGCTCGACCACACGCGGTTCTACACGTTCGACGTCTGAGCCGTCCGGTCAGGCCTCGGCCGTACGGCACTCCGGGTGGCCCCAGCCCTGCGCGTTCTTGGCGATGGTCTCGCCCGCCGCGTAGGAACGGCCGCACAGGCAGCGGCCGGGGAACTTCGCCTTGAGGGTGCGGGAGGAGGAGCCGTTCGCCGTCTTGCGGGGTGCCGCCTTGCGCCGCGGGGCCGAGGCCGCGGACGTCGGGGACGACGGCGGTTCCGGGGAGCCGAGGGCACTGCTCGCGGCCTCCTGGGCCGTCGCCGCCTGGCTGGCCGCCCGGTCGGCGAAGTCGTTCAGCGGGTCGCCGTCGACCTGGTGCGCGGGGACGTAGCGGAAGTCGACCGTGCGGCCGTCGAGGAGCGCGTCGATCCGGACCACGAGGTCCTGGTTGGCGACCGGCTTGCCCGCGGAGGTCTTCCAGCCGTTGCGCTTCCAGCCGGGCAGCCAGGTGGTGACCGCCTTCATCGCGTACTGCGAGTCCATCCGCACCTCAAGGGGCACGTCCGGGTCGGTGGCCGCCAGCAGCCGCTCCAGGGCGGTCAGTTCGGCCACGTTGTTGGTGGCCTTGCCGAGCGGCCCGGCCTCCCAGCGGGCCGCGGTCGCCGCGTCGTCGGACACCACCCAGGCCCAGCCGGCCGGTCCGGGGTTTCCCTTAGAAGCCCCGTCGCACGCGGCCACCACTCGTTCACGCATGGCCCCGATCATGCCACGGCCGGGCGCCCCGCCCGGCCGTGGCCCCGCGTCCGCCCTGGTCAGGCGTCCTTGACCTGCGGCATCTCACCCTCGGTGGTCGTGATGTCGATCACCGAGAAGTTGGCGCCCTGCGGGTCGCTGAGCGCCGCGAACCGGCCGAAGGGGCTGCTCATCGGGCCGAAGCGGAGGATCGCGCCGAGCTTGGTCGCCTTGGCGACGGCCTCGTCGCAGTCGGCGACGGTGAAGTAGACGTTGATGTACGAGGGCACCTCGGGCGGGAAGTCGTCGGTCATCCGCATCCGGCCGAGGACGGTCTGCTCGCCGAGGTCGAACATCCGGAAGTCGACGTTGTCGTCCTCGATCTGCTTGGCCGTGTAGGGGAAGACGGCGCCGAAGAAGGGGTCGGCCTTCTCCGGCTCACGGGTGAACACCTCGGCCCAGCAGTAGGCGCCGGGCACGGCCGTGGCCTCGAAGCCCTCGTGGACACCGCCCTGCCAGATGCCGAACACCGCGCCGCTGGGCTCCCGGGCCAGGCACATGGTGCCGAACTCGCCGACCTGCATCGGCTCCATCAGCACCTCGCCGCCGTTCTCCCGGATCCTCGCGGCGGTCGCCGTCGCGTCGGGCGAGGCGAAGTAGAGGCACCACTGCGACTGCCCCTCCTGGCCGGGCATGGGCGGTACGACGGCGGCGACGGCCTTGCCGTCCGCGTAGGCCTGGGTGTAGTTGCCGTACTCCGACGTCGACTCGCCGAACGTCCAGCCGAGGACCTCGCCGTAGAAGCTCTTGGCCCCCTCCAGGTCGCTGAACATCGCGTCGGCCCAACAGGGGGTTCCTTCAGGTTGTACCGCCATGGCCGCGACCCTTCCGATCGAGCGGATTCTCCCGCTTCCTCACGCTAGCCACCGGGCCGTCCGCCCGCGCGCCGAACGCCGGACTCCGGCGGACACTGGGGAGGGGACCGGCGGCCTTCGGCGGACGGGGCGCGAGATGGCGGACACGATGCGGGCGTGGTCGGTGGTGCGGCCCGGGATGGTCGAGGCGGATCTGCTCCGCCTCGTCGAGCGTCCGGTGCCGGTGCCCGGGGCGGACGAGCTGCTGGTCCGGGTGCGGGCCTGCGGGGTGTGCCGCACCGACCTGCATGTCACGGAGGGTGATCTGCCCGTGCACCGGGCCGGGGTGACCCCGGGACACGAGGTGGTGGGCGAGGTCGCGGGCGCGGGCGGCGCGGTCACCGGCTTCGCGGTCGGCGACCGGGTCGGGGTGGCCTGGCTGCGGCGCACGGACGGGACGTGCGGGTACTGCCTGCGGGACGCCGAGAACCTGTGCCCGCACTCGGAGTACACCGGCTGGGACGCCGACGGCGGGTACGCCGAGTACACGACGGTCCCGGCCGGCTTCGCCTATCGCCTGCCCGACGGCCTCGACGACCTGGCGCTCGCGCCGCTGCTGTGCGCCGGGATCATCGGGTACCGCGCGCTGCGCCGGGCCTCGCTCCCGCCGGGCGGGCGGCTCGGGCTGTACGGCTTCGGGGGCAGCGCCCATCTGTGCGCGCAGGTGGCGCTCGCGGAGGGCGCGCGGGTCCATGTGCTGACCCGGGGTGCCGAGGCCCGGCGGCTCGCCCTGGAACTGGGCGCTGACTCGGCACGGGACGCCTACGAGGTGCCGCCCGAACCACTGGACAGCGCGATCCTGTTCGCGCCGGTCGGCGATCTGGTCCCGGTCGCGCTGCGTGCCCTGGACCGGGGCGGGGTGCTGGCGGTCGCGGGCATCCACCTCAGCGACGTACCCCCATTGAATTACGAACGCGAACTGTTTTACGAACGTGAGCTGCGGAGTGTCACCTCGAACACCCGTGCCGACGGGCGGGAGTTCCTGGCGCTCGCCGAGCGGTACGACCTCCGCGCGACCACCCACGCCTACCCGCTCTCGGAGGCACCGAAGGCCCTGCGGGACCTCAAGGAGGGCCACTTCGACGGGGCTGCGGTGCTGGTGAACGACCTGTCCTGAGTCCAACCCCGCGCCCGCCCGGGCACGAGAGCGAGCCACCGGCGCGCGATCTCGCGCCGCGCCCCTTTCCGCACCGGACCACGGGTTTGCGCAACTCGGGCAAATATCCGCCCCGTTCGCGCCGTACCCGGAGATCACCGGGGCTGTTTGGCTTGTCGGTGCGCATCACCACCTCGCACCCCACCGACCTTCCGGGTCACCGTCGTTCACCTCGTAGCTGGAGGGAAAGTGTCCACACCGGACAGCGTCATCGGTTCCGCCGTCGACGAGCCCGAGCCGGATCCCACCACCGACCGGCAGCTCACCAGTCTGAGCACCCGGGCGGCACGTCAGCTCGCCACGACCACCAAGTCCGAACCGCAGATGCAGGCCATCACCTCACGATGGCTGCTCAAGACACTGCCGTGGGTGGACGTCAAGGGCGGCACCTACCGGGTGAACCGGCGCCTCCAACTGCGCACCGGGCGCGGCCGGGTGAGCTTCGAGCAGAACGGCGGGAACGACATCCGGGTCATCCCGCAGACCCTCACCGAACTGCCCGTCCTGCGCGGCTACGACGACCTGGACGCGCTCACCGAGATCGCCGGCCGCTTCCGGGCCCGCGAAGTGCGGGCCGGCCAGGTGCTGTTCGAGGCGGGCCAGCCGGTCACCGAGACCTACCTGGTGGTGCACGGCCGGTTCACCCGGTACGCGGCCGGCAAGTACGGCGAGGAGGAGGTCGTCGGCGTCATCACCGACGGCGACCAGATGGGCGACGAGGCGGTCGGCCAGACCGACCCGCTGTGGCTGACCTCGGTCCGGGCGGAGACCCCGGGCGTGGTGCTGGCGCTGCCCTGGTCGGTCGTCGAGGAGGTGATGGACCGGGTCCCCTCGCTGGGCGCCCACCTCCAGGCGTATGTGGACCGGCAGCGGCTGCCGATGAACCGCAAGGGCGAGGCCGAGGTCCCGGTGCAGGCCGGCCACAGCGGCGAACCGACCCTGCGGGGCGGCTTCGTGGACTACGAACTCGCGCCGCGCGAGTACGAGTTGTCCATCACCCAGACCGTGCTGCGGGTGCACACCCGGGTCGCCGACCTCTACAACCATCCGATGGACCAGACCCAGCAGCAGCTGCGCCTCACGGTCGAGGAGATCCGCGAGCGCCAGGAGTGGGAGCTGGTCAACAACCGCGAGTTCGGGCTGCTGCACAACATCGACTACGGGCAGCGGATCAGCTCCTTCACCGGACCGCCGACCCCGGACGACATGGACGAGCTGATCTCCATGCGCCGCAAGACCAAGGTGCTGCTGGCCCATCCCAAGGCGATCGCGGCGTTCTTCCGGCAGTGCAACCGGCGCGGCCTGGTGCCCGGTACGGCGAACGTGGACGGGCACGAGATCCCCGCCTGGCGCGGGGTCCCGATCTATCCGTGCAGCAAGATCCCGATCAGCGACGAGCACACCAGCAGCATCATCGCGCTGCGCACCGGCGAGGGCGACCAGGGCGTCGTCGGCCTCTACCAGACCGGTATCCCGGAGGAGTTCCAGCCCGGCCTCAACGTCCGCTTCATGGGCATCAACGAGCAGGCCGTCATCAACTACCTGGTCACCGCCTACTACTCGCTCGCCATCCTGGTCCCCGACGCGGCCGGGATCCTGGAGAACGTCCAGCTCGGCCGCACCGCCGACTGACGGCCTGGAGCACATCCATGACCACGACCACCACCTCCTACGTCCTGCCCGGGCCGCCGAACATCGCGGAGCGCCTGCGCCCGGCCCGGCGCACCGGCGCGGTCCCCGGACTGCACTACCGGCCGGCCGTGCCCGCCGACCCCGAGAAGGCCGCCGAACTCGACCGCCGGCTCGAGGCCTGGGCCCGGGAGCTCGACCTGTTCCCGGAGTCCTGGAAGGGGGACTTCTCGGACTTCCAGTTCGGCCGGGCCGTCGTCCTGCAGCATCCGGGCGGGCTCGACCTGGACCGGCTCACCGCCGCCGGCAAGCTGCTGCTCGCCGAGAACATCGTGGACTCCTGCTACTGCGAGGAGGACGAGGGGCGGGGCGGCTCGCGGCGCGGGCTCGGCGGCCCGCTGATCATCGCCCAGTCGGCGCTCGACCCGTACCACGGCATCCCGGAGATCGAGGAGGAGTGGCGCGAGGGCATCGCGGCCGACGGTCCACTGCGCTCCTACCACTTCGCGCTCTCCGGCTTCGCCGAGTTCGCCACGCCGAGCCAGACCGACCGGTTCGTGCACGACATGGCCCGGCTGCACCTCGGCTATCTCGGCGAGGCGGCCTGGATGGAGACCGGGTACACGCCGCGGGTCTGGGAGTACCTGGTGATGCGGCAGTACAACAACTTCCGGCCCTGTCTGTCGATCGTCGACGCGGTGGACGGCTACGAACTGCCCGAGCAGCTCTACGCCCGTCCGGAGATCCAGCGGATCACCGCCCTGGCCTGCAACGCCACCACGATCGTCAACGACCTGTACTCCTTCACCAAGGAGCTGGCCAGCGACCCGGATCACCTCAACCTGCCCCAGGTGGTGGCGGCCAACGACCGGCGGGGGCTGAAGGCGGCCTATCTGAAGTCCGTCGACATCCACAACCGGATCATGGCGGCCTTCGAGGAGGAGTCGGCCACCCTGGCCGCCGGCTCCCCGCTCGTCGCGCGCTACGCCGAGAGCCTGGCCGCGTGGGTCGCCGGCAATCACGAGTGGCACGCCACCAACACCAACCGCTACCACCTGCCGGACTACTGGTAGCCCCTCAGCCACATCCGAAACACCGTCAGAAACACTTCGAGGAGAACCTGTTGACCACCGCCCCTGTCGCCCGGAAGAAGACCACCACGTCAGCCCCGGTGCCGACCCAGTCCAGGTACCAGAACCGCGTCGCGGACTACTGGAATGCCGAGGAGAACCCGGTCAACCTCGAACTCGGAAAGATCGACGACCTGTACCACCACCACTACGGCATCGGTGAGGCCGACTGGTCGGTGCTCGACGAGACCGACCCCGAGCTGCGCAAGGAGCGCGTCACCGGCGAACTGCACCGTCTGGAGCACGCCCAGGCCGAAGTGCTGGCCGGTCACCTCGGCCCGCTGACCCCGGCCGACCGGGTCTTCGACGCCGGCTGCGGCCGGGGCGGCGGCAGCATCGTGGCGAACCTGCGCTACGGCTGCCAGGCCGACGGGGTCACCATCTCCGCCAAGCAGCACGAGTTCGCCAACGACATGGCCCGTAAGCGGGAGGTCGGCGACAAGGTCCGCTACCATCACCGGAACATGCTGGACACCGGCTTCGAGACGGGCGCGTACGCGGCCTCGTGGAACAACGAGTCCACGATGTACGTCGAACTGGAGCTGCTGTTCGCCGAGCACGCCCGGCTGCTGCGCCGCGGCGGCCGCTATGTCACGATCACCGGCTGCTACAACGACACCTACGGTCGCGCCTCGCGCGAGGTGTCCCTGATCAACGCGCACTACATCTGCGACATCCACCCGCGCTCGGAGTACTTCCGGGCGATGGCGAAGAACCGGCTGGTGCCGGTCCATGTGGAGGACCTCACCCAGGCCACCATCCCCTACTGGGAGCTGCGCAAGCAGGCCGAGCACCTGGTGACCGGCATCGAGGACGCGTTCCTCACCGCCTACAAGAACGGCAGCTTCCAGTACCTGCTGATCGTGGCCGACCGGGTCTGACCCGGCGGGGTCCGCGTGCGGGGCGGTGTCCGGACACCGCCCCGCGTCCGTGTGCGGTCACTCGCCCGCGTACGCCTTCTTCAGCGCGGCGATGTCGAGCTTGCCCATGGCGTACATCGCCCGGGTGGTACGCGCCGCCTTCTCCGGGTCGGCGTCGCCGATCATCTCGATCAGGCCGTCGGGGACGACCTGCCAGGACAGGCCGAACCGGTCCTTGAGCCAGCCGCAGGGGCCGGCTTCGCCGCCGTTCTCGGTGAGCTTGGCCCAGTAGTGGTCGACCTCCTCCTGTCCGTCGCAGTAGATCTGGAAGGAGATCGCCTCGCTGAACTTGAACTGCGGGCCGCCGTTGATGGCGACGAACTTCTGCCCGTTGGCCGTGAAGTCGACGGCCAGCACGGAACCCGGCTCGCCCGGTCCGGCCTCGTTGTACCGGCCGACCTTCCCGACGCTGGAGTTCTTGAAGATCGACGCATAGTAGTGGGCGGCCTCCTCGGCCTGGCCGTCGAACCAGAGACACGTGGTGAATCCGTCGGTGGTCATGGGCACCTCCTGGGGCGGGGAACGCGGTCATGTGTACCGACCGCCGCACGGCCGGAAACTCATCGGTGGCCCGCCTACGATCCCGACCACGACCTCATCGCCGGACCTCCGTCCCTTCCGCGTCTCGATCCCGCAGAGCGACCTCGACGATCTCCACGACCGCCTGGACCGCACCCGGTGGGCGCGCCGAACCGGCGTCAGGCGGCCAGGCACAGTCCGTTGTAGGGCCTCGGCACGGGGCGGGCGGTGGTGGTCCTGCGGGCGAACTCGGTCTGGACCCGGGACAGCAGAGTTCCCAGGTCGAGGCCGAGGGCGTGGGCGGCGGCCGCGAGGACCTCCGAGGAGGCCTCCTTGCGGCCCCGCTCGACCTCCGACAGGTACGGCAGGGAGATCCGGGCGGTGTCGGCGACATCCTTGAGGGTGCGTTCCTGAGTCAGTCGTTCGCGCCGCAGGACGTCTCCGACCAGGTCGCGCCAGAGCGGCTCCCTGGGGTCGGCGGACGGCTCCTGCGGACGCAGCGGAAGGACGGGGGCGTGGTTCGGCGGTTGGCTGCTCACCCCCTCAGCCTAAAAGCAGTGGCCCACGCGGGAGGGAGATCGGCATTCTCCCCCGCATGGAAGCGCATGAGTTCAGCGGAGAACGGCAGGAACTGCGGGTCACCTTCGACGAGGACGCCGAACTGTACGAGCGGGCGCGGCCCCGCTATCCCCCTTCTCTCGTGGCGGAGCTGGGCCGGGTCATCGGCGCCGCTCCCGGAGTCCGCGTGCTGGAGATCGCCCCGGGCACCGGCCAGCTGACCGTCGACCTGGCCGGGTCCGGCTGTGCGGTGACCGCCGTGGAGATGGGTCCGTCGATGGCCGCCGTCGCCCGCCGGCGCCTGGCGGGGTTCCCGGAGGTGGAGGTCGTCACCGCCGTCTTCGAGGAGTGGGAGCTGCCGCCGGAGCCGTTCGACGCGGTGGTGTGCGCGACCGCGTTCCACTGGATCGACCCGGCGCTCCGGGTCACGAAGCCGGCCCGGGCGCTGCGCCCCGGCGGGCTGCTCGCCGTCGTCACCACCCACCATGTGGCGGGCGGCACCGAGGACTTCTTCGCCGACGTCCAGGAGTGCTACGAACGATGGGATCCGGCCACACCACCCGGGCTGCGCCCGTCCCCCGAGTCCGCCGTCGCGACCGACACGGCCGAGTTCGCCGGCTCCCCGTACTTCACGGACGTCACGGTGCACGGCCACGCCCAGGAGATCACCTACCGCACCCGCGCCTACCTGGACGTCCTGCTCACCTACTCGAACCACCGCGCACTCCCCGAACCGGCCCGCGCCGGGCTGCTCGCCGACATCCGGCGGCTCATCGACTCCCGCTACGACGGAGTCGTCACCAAGCGCTACTGGCACGAGCTGATCACGGCCGTACGCGTCGGGGAGACCGGCGGCTGAGCCGCTGATTTTCCGCCACGCATGCGGACGGGACGCATGCGTGGCGTCACCCCGGGTACCCGACCGTCAAGCACGCATGGGATGTCCGGTTCCGGGTACCCGACCCAGGGGCGAAACCCTGGAGAGGGCCGGAACGACAGGCCGAAGAGGCAGCCGCCGAACCGTGACTTGGGAGAGGGAAATGGAAACCGCCGGGATCCGGTCGGAAGCAGTGGTCACCGCGCACACCGCGGAAGAGCTGACAGCGGAGGGAGCCCTGCCCGGAATCGAGGACCCGAAGTCCGTGGCCCCGCGCGACGCGCGGGAGTTGTCCCGGCAGTTCTTCCGCCGGCTGGCCGAGGTGGAGGAAGGAACCCCGGAGTACCAGTACGCCCGGAACACGCTCATCGAGATGAACATGTCGCTGGTGCGGTTCGCGGCCGGACGGTTCCGCAACCGGGGCGACGACATGGAGGACATCGTCCAGACCGGGATGATCGGCCTGATCAAGGCCATCGACCGGTTCGAGCTGTCGCGCGAGGTCGAGTTCACCTCCTTCGCGCTCCCGTACATCGTGGGCGAGATCAAGCGGTTCTTCCGGGACACCACCTGGGCGGTGCACGTGCCGCGCCGGCTCCAGGAGCTGCGCGTCGAGCTGGCCAAGGCCCGCGAGGAGCTGTCCAGCCGGCTGGACCGGGAACCGAGCGTCGTCGAACTGGCCACGCTGATGAACCTGTCCGAGGACGAGGTGGTCGAGGGCCAGCTGGCGTCCAACGGCTACAACTCCTCCTCCCTGGACGCGGCCCTGACCGGGGACGGGCCCGAGGACGGCGAGTCCGTGCTCGCCGACTTCATCGGCGTCGAGGAAGAGGGACTGCGGCTGGTGGAGGACTTCCAGTCGCTGGCCCCGCTCATGGCCGAACTCAGCGAACGCGACCGGGAGATCATCCATCTGCGGTTCGTGGAGGAAGCCACCCAGGCGGAGATCGGCGAGCGCCTCGGCTGCTCCCAGATGCATGTCTCCCGGCTGATCAAGCGGATCATCACACGCCTGCGTCAGGGGATGCTGGGCGAACTCGGCTGCGCCTGACGGCAGGACTCCGGGCGCTGCCCCACACCGGCGCGTGGGGCGGCGCCCGTGGTGTCCGCGAGGGCCGGTGAAGCGGGAAGAGGGAAGCGGTCAGTGCGGGAAGTGGTCAGTGCGGGAAGCGCACCAGGGCCCGCACCCGCTTGCCGACCGGCACCCGCTCGGCGCTGACCTCGGCGGCCAGGGCGTGCACGATCTCCAGGCCGTGCCGGCCGACCCGCTCGGGGTCCCTGGGGAAGCGGCGGGGCAGCGCGGCGCTGCTGTCGTACACGGAGACCAGGACCGCGCTGTCCGTGCCCTCCAGTTCGAGGATGTACGGGCCGTTGCTGTGCCGGTCGGCGTTGGTGACCAGTTCGCTCACCACGAGGAGCAGCTCTCCGTCGGCCCGGGGGTCGATCGCGGCGCACCACTCGGTCCTGAGCTGCTCCAGGAAGCGGGCCGCGAAATCCCGCGCCTCCGCTATGCAGCCGGGTTCGCCCGTGTAGTGCGCCGCCCGCCGCAGCGGCTCCACGGGTACGTCGAAGCCAGTCGGTATCACTGCCCCGCCCAGGTGTTCGGTCATGCGTGTCTCTCTCGGAGGCCGGTACGGCCGGTCGCTGTTGCATCCATGCTCGTACCCCGAGTGCGGTCGGGCAGTCCCGGGAGATGTTCGCCGATCGCGCACAAGAACGTCGCGCTTCTCACACCGGCGGGGACGCGGGGGCCGAGCCGGGCGGGACCACCGGGGATTCGGGGGCGGCGGAGGACACCGCGGACTCGGGACCGGGCGACGCCGGGGACGGCGGCCCCTCGGAGCGCGGCACCTCGGACTTCGGGGACTCCGGAGACTTCGGGGACTCCGGCGGCTTCAGGGGCTCCGGGGATTTCGACCCCGGCCCCGGCTCGGTCGCCGGCGATTCGGACCCCGGGGACTCGCTCTTCGGCGACTCGGTCTTCGGCGACTCGGTCTTGGGCGACTCGGTCTTCGGGGACTCCGCCGAAGGGCCCTGCGACGAAGGCGGCACGGAGGACGGCGGCATCGAGGACGGCGGCTGGGACGAGGGCGGCTTCGAGGACGGCGGCGGTGAGGACGGGGAGTGCGAGTTCGCCGACGGAGGCTTCGAGGACGGCGAGTGCGACGAGGGCGGCGACGAGCCGGTGCCGGGGCTGGACGGCCGCGAGGGGCCGGTGGAGGCCGGCGGGTACATGGGGTTCGGGTCGGCCGGAGGCCTGGTGCGGTGGTCCTGGTGCCCGGTGTGGTCGCCCCGGTGGCGGCCGAACCAGTCGTCGTGCCGGTGGTCGAAGATGACGAAGACGTTGACGACCTGCGCGGCGGGCGCGACGACGACCACGTTCCCGGGCCGGTACGCGGGCCAGGCGGCGCCGGTGGTCCGGGGGGTGGTCCGCTGGGCGACCGGCGGGGTCAGCGGGTTGCCGCAGGCGCACCGCACCCGGGGCACGCCGTGCCCGTCGACCATGACGGCGGTACCGGCCTGGAGGACCGACTGGTAGGTCGTCGCGCCGCCGTCGCGGTAGCCGTGGGCGGTGACCCGGGTGTCCGCGCGCAGCTGCACGGGGGTGAGCGAGCGCAGGTAGGCGGGGACGCCGGAGGGCTGGACGCCGACCTGCGAGGCGAACGCCCTGTTGCGCGAGGGCGAGGCCTGGAAGTACTTGATCTGCTGCTCGACGTCGCAGCTGCCGCTGTTCTGGGTGCCGCTGTACAGGCCGGGCGCCGCGCCGCTCACCCCGCGCACCTCGTTCGCCGGGGCCCCCGAGACCACCGACGCGGACGGGGCGGGGGACTCCGAGGTCACGGAGCTCTTCACCGCGGTGGACTCGGTGAACGGGTCCTGGCCGGCGCTGTTGGCGGCCTGGAGGAAGACCTCGCCGCGCTTGCCGGTGCCGCTGCCCGCACGGGTGAGGACCACGGCGAGGACGGCGGCGACCACCACGGCGGTGGTGAGCATGGCGATCCGGGGAGCGGACCGCCACCACGGCTGGTGCGGCCGTCCGTCCTCGCCGCCTCCGCCGGTGGGCGGCTGCGAGGGGGGTCCGGCCGGTGGTCCTGAGGGCCCGGACAGCGGGCCGGAGGGAGGCCCCGTGGGGCGGCCGGATGACGGCGGTTGGACGCTCACGCGCTCATCTCCCCGTTGCGATAAACGGCATTTGCAAAAAATGCCTCATTTGATGCACAACGAGCCCAATGTGCGCCGGTCCCGTAGCGTCCGCAAGCGGACGCGGACGGCTCACCCGGCGGGCGGGGTGTCCGGCCGTTGCCTAGCGTGACAGCGTGAGCCCCCGAATCGCCTCCGAGCGGCCGGTGGCCGAGTCGGCCGCCCGCCTCGTGGCCCGGCACGGCTGGCCACTGGCCCTGTCCGTGGTCCTGGCCGCGACGGTCGCCATGGCCGCGGTGGCCGCCGGGGGGCTGTGGGCGGCGGGCGCGACGGACCTGCCGAAGGGCGCGTTCGGGCCGGTGGTGCTCGCGACCGTGGTGACGGCGGTCGGCGGCACGGTGGAGCTGTCGGGGAACGCGGGGGAACTGGCCCGGACGAACGCCGGGCTGACCGCCGTACCCCTGTCGGTGACGCTGGTCGGGGCGCTCGTGGTGGCCGGGGGCTTCCTGCGGCCGCTGCGGCATCGGGCGGTGGCCGGTGCCCGGGAGCTGGCCGGGTGGGCGGCGCGGCTGGCGGTGCTGTGGCTGCTCGCGCTGATCGGCCTCGCTCTCGGCGCCCGGCACACCTTCACGGTGAACGTGGGCACCGGCGCCCTCGGTGACGTCACCGACCTCCTCGACGCCTCGCCGAGGGTGGGCTTCACCACGGACGTGCCGCTGACCGTCGGGTTCGGGCTGCTCTGGCTGGCCGGGATCCTGCTGCTGGCGCTGCTGGTCTCGCGCGGGGCGCCGCTGCCCGGGCGGCTGCTGCGCTTCCAGGCGTCGGTGCGCCCGGCGGCGTACGCGATGGTCGTGCTCGTCCTGGCGTACGTGGCGCTGGCGCTGGTGATCGCCCTGGTCACGATGGTGACGCGCGGGCAGGCCAGGGAGACCCTCGCGCTGATCCTGCTCGGGCTGCCCAACCTGGCGTGGCTGGCCCTTACCGTGGGTCTCGGCGCGACCTGGGACGGCCGAGTCGACGGCCCGTTCGGTCTGCCGGTGCCGAAGGTGCTCGCGGAGGTGCTGCGCACCCCGGACGTCTCCACCCTGAACGTGCGCACCCTGGCGGCCCACGACGGCAGGGCGTGGTGGCTGGTCGGGGTGGCCGCGGTGCTGCTGCTGGCGGCCGCCCTCGTGATGGTGGTGCGCTCCCCCGCCCGCATGCGCCCCTGGCAGCACGCGCTGCATCTGGCGATCGCCCTCGCACTCACCATGCTGACGCTCTGCCTGACCGTCCGAGTCTCCGCCCACTACGGCCTCTCGTTGCTCGGCCTCGGCGACCTGGGCGGCGGCCTGTCGGGCGAGGTGCTGCTGCGGCCGCGCCTGTGGTCGGCGGTGGGGCTGGGCGCGCTCTGGGGTCTGGTCGCCGGGTTCGTGGGCGCGCCGGCGGCCCGGCGGGTGCGCCGGCGGGGCGAGGTGGCCGCCTAGCGGTCCCGCAGGACGGGTGCCGCCCAGGGCGGCGGGCGGGTGACCGACCGCCGTTCCCCGGGCGTGTCGGCCGGCGCCGGCGCGGCGGCGGGTGTGACGGCCGGTGTGGCGGTGCGCAGGGCGGTGACGAAGGCGAGGCAGGAGCCGTAGCGGTCGGCGGGGGACTTGGCGAGGGCCTTCGCGAGGACCTGGTCCACGGCCGGGCCGAGGTCGGGGCGGCCCGGGGTGAGCGCGGGCGGCTCGTCGTACTGGTGGGCCCGGAGCACGGCCATGTCGTCGTCGCGCACGAAGGGCGGACGGCCCGTCAGGGTCTCGTGGACGACGCAGGCGAGGCCGTACTCGTCGCAGCGGCCGTCCACCGGGCGGCCCGCGATCTGCTCGGGCGCCACGTAGTCGAGGGTGCCGACCAGCTGGCCGACGGAGGTGAGGCCGGTCAGGGACAGGGATTTCTTGGTGAGGCCGAAGTCGGTGAGGTAGACGTGCTCGGGGTGGTCGCTGTCGGGGCCCCGGGCGACCAGGATGTTGCCGGGCTTGACGTCCCGGTGGACCAGGCCGTGGTCGTGGGCCGCGTCCAGCGCGGACGCCACCTGGGCGGCGATCCGCACGGCCGCCGCGAACGGCAGCGGGCCCTTGCGGTCCAGGAGTTGACGCAGGTCGCAGCCGTCGACGCAGCGCATGGCGATGTACAGGACACCGTCGGCCTCGCCCGCCTCGTAGACCGGCACGATGTGCGGGTGGTCGATGGCGGCGGCCGCCCGGGACTCGTGGATGAAGCGCCGGCGGAAGGTGTCGTCGCGGACGAGTTCGGGGGTGAGCAGCTTCAGTGCCACCGTGCGGTCCAGGCGCGGGTCGTGGGCGCGGTACACGACGGCCATGCCGCCGCGGCCGAGCCGGCTCCCGATCCGGTAGCCGGCGATCTCCTGGCCGGTCAGGTCGGCGAGCGCCTGCGCGCCGCCGGTCATCAGCGCTCTCCGCCGGGGGTGACCACCCGGGTCGGGTAGTGGCCGGGGCCGTCGCTGCCCGGCTCGGCCCGGTCGGTGACGTACGTGGTCAGCCGTCGTCCGTCGCCGTACAGCCAGCGGCCCTCGGCGGGGTCGTACAGCCACACGGACTCCCCGTCGACCACCACGCCGATGCGCAGCCCGTGGGTGCGGTCCCGGAAGGACTCGCCGTCCAGGGCGCCGCCCGCCAGCTCCTCGACGGCGGCGTTGTAGTCGGCCAGGGCCCGTTCGGCGCGGGCCAGCAGCGGACGCGGGTCGGTGGCCTCGGTGGACGGGCCGCCGGTGAGGGGCGGGTCGTGGGGTACGGCGACGAGGTAGCGGCCGTCGACCCAGGCGGCCCAGCCGTTGGCGCAGCTGATGTGCGCCCAGTCGCCGCGCCGCTCCACCAGTTGCACCGGGAGCAGCGGGTCCAGGGGCACCGTGGGCCGGGCGGGGTCGGGGGCCTCCCAGGCGGGCATGCCGTCGGCCGGGACGACGTGGGTGGGCCGGAATCCTGGCGTCGTCGTCATCGCCTCGCCTACTTTCGCATCACGGCCGGTTCGTGCCGGCGCAGCAGCCGGGACAGCACCAGGCCGAAGCCGGCCGACAGCACCACCAGCATCACCATGTTGCGCAGCCAGACGCCCGCCGAATGCCGGAAGAACGGGTCGGCGGTGAGGGTGCCGGGGACGATCCGGTGCAGTTCGACGGTGCCGGCCATGGCGCCGAGCGCCCACCGCGAGGGCACCAGCCAGGCGAGCTGTTCGAGGCCGGGCACGCCGTCGAGTTTCAGCAGGGTCCCGCAGAAGACGACCTGCACGACGGTGAGCAGCACCAGCAGTGGCATGGTCACCTCCTCCTTGCGGACCAGCGCGGAGATCAGCAGGCCCAGCATCATCGCGGTGAAGGAGAGCACGGCCACGGCGACGGTGATCTCCAGCAGGGGCGGCATCAGCACCCCTCGGCCCCCGGGCGCGTTGAGGTCGACGCCGGCCAGGCCGACCTGGGTGAGCACGATCGCCTGGAGCACGGTGATGGCGCCGAGGACGACGACCTTCGACATCACATAGGCCGATCTGGGCAGGCCGACGGCTCTCTCGCGCTGGTAGATGACCCGCTCCTTGACCAGCTCGCGCACCGCGTTGGCCGCGCCGGTGAGCACCCCGCCCACGCACAGGGTGAGCAGCGCGTTGGTCGCGGTGTCGAAGGTGAGCTTGTTGCCGGCGACGGCCCGGGCCATCGCGCCCATCACGAACGGCAGTCCGATCATGATGGCGAGGAAGGTCCGGTCGGCGAGGAGCGCGGCGGTGTAGCGGCGGACCAGGGTCGAGAACTGGGCGCCCCAGCTGCGCGGGCGCGGCGGCGGGGCCGGGGCGAGGGGCCCGCTGCGCGCCACCACCGGCTGCGTGCTGGAGTTCACGATGTACTTCCGGTGGAACGACGAGTCGCGGTACTCCCCCGCCCAGTCCCGGCCGGTGTCCCGCTCGAACGCCTCGAAGGCCTCGGGCCACTCGTCGAACCCGAAGAAGCCGAGGGCCTCGCCGGGCGGTCCGAAGTAGGCGGTCCGCCCGCCCGGCGCGAGGACCAGGAGGCGGTCGCACACGTCGAGGCTGAGCACGCTGTGCGTGACGACGATGACGGTACGGCCGTCGTCGGCGAGGCCGCGCAGCATGTTCATCACCGAGCGGTCCATGCCGGGGTCCAGTCCGGAGGTCGGTTCGTCGAGGAAGAGCAGCGACGGCTTGGTCAGCAGTTCCAGGGCGACGCTGACCCGCTTGCGCTGTCCGCCGGAGAGGCTGTGCACGGGCTGCTCGGCGCGCTGTTCCAGGCCCAGTTCCCGGATGACCTCCTCGACCCGTTCCCGGCGTTCGGCCTTGGCGGTGTCCTCGGGGAAGCGGAGTTCGGCGGCGTAGGTGAGGGCGCTGCGGACGGTGAGCTGGACGTGCAGGATGTCGTCCTGCGGGACCAGGCCGATGCGCTGGCGCAGTTCGGCGTAGTCGCGGTAGAGGTCGCGGCCGTCGTAGAGGACGGTGCCGTGCTCGGCGGGGCGCTGCCCGGTGAGGGCGCCGAGCAGCGTGGACTTGCCGGCGCCGCTCGGGCCGACCACGGCGAGCAGGCACTTCTCGCCCACCGGGAAGGAGACGTGGTCCAGCAGGATCTTGCGGCCGCGGTCGACGGCGACGGTCAGGTCCTGGACGTCGAGGGAGACCTCGCCGGTGTCGACGTACTCCTGGAGCCGGCCGTCCACCAGGCAGAACGCCGAGTGGCCGATGCCGACGACGTCCCGGGGGCCGAGCGGGGCGCGGGTGACGGTGCGGCCGTTGAGGTAGGTGCCGTTGTGGCTGTTCAGGTCGACGATCTCGTAGCCGCCGTCGGGGTGGGCGCGCAGTTCCGCGTGGTGGCGGGAGACGACGAGGTCGTCGACGACGACGTCGTTGTCGAGGGCGCGGCCGATGCGGACCGTGCCGGCCTGGAGCGGCCGTACCGAGGACGGCTGCCGGAAGGTGCCGGTCCGGCTGGGCATCGAGACGACGGAGGGGCGGTCCGGGGCGGGCGGTGCGCGGCCCACCAGGACGGCGCTCGGGCCGTCGGCGGGGCTGCCGAAGCGGATGACCGTGCCGGCGCCGACCTCCCATTCCCGGACGCGGCGGCCGTCGGCGTAGGTGCCGTTGGTGCTGTCCTCGTCCTCAAGGGTCCAGTGGCCGTCGGCGGGCCGGAGCACCGCGTGGTGCCACGAGACCCGGGCATCGTCGATGACGATGTCGCTGTACGGGTCGCGCCCGACGTGGTAATCGCGGCCCGGGCTCATCACCGTGGAGCCCGTGTCGGTCTCCAGGACGAGTTCGGGCGCCGTCGAGGCGACCGGCCGCTCCACCATGGCCAGAATTCTACCGATCTGACCTCTTATGTGCCTGGTCATGCCGCCGGGGCGGCGGCTGTCACGTGTCAGGCGACGGGGACGACGAGTGCCGGGATGGTGCGCTGCATACGGAGGGCGTCGACGGACTCGGCGAGCAGTTCGTACTCGGTGGTGTCGTCCTGGACGGCGATCCTGACCAGCCGTCCGCCGGCCAGTTCGTCGGCGACGAGTTCCTGCCGGACCACGTCGGAGCACCAGGCGCGCAGCAGGCCGGGCACGTCGAGGACGGTCTCCGCGACCGGGACGAGCGCTCCCCGCGGGAATCTGGGGTTCTCGGGTAAGGGGTCCAGTCGTTCCGCGATCCAGGAGGCCCGGTCCCGTAACCACCACAGCGCCAGTGCCAGGGTCGGCGCACGGTAGGTGCCGAGCGGAACGCCGATGCGCTGCCCGCCGCACGTACCGTATGCCGTGACATGGCACAGGAATTCGTCGTGCACGATCACTCCCCCGTAGCTCGCCGGTGTGCCGTCGCGGGCCGGTTTTCCGTGCGGCTCCTGTGCGGTGAAGTGCTCCTGACATTCGAGTATGTTCACTTTCGAAACACTGTCACCACGCCTTTCCGGCCAGTCTCTTGGCATATTCCCTCTACGAATTGGCCGAAATGCGCGAGCTGTACCGGCCAACCTTCATTACCCGAGGGGTAATCGACCCGTCGCGCGGACCCGGGCAGGGTGGTGCCAACGGATCGCCGCACACCGCGATCCACCACCTGACCAGCGATGACGACCCTCGATGGAGGCTGATCCGCCATGTCCGTGAACACCGACCGTCACCAGACCGCCGCCGCCCGCTACTTCGAGGCCTGGAACGCCACCGAGCCGGAGGCGCTCGGCAAGGCGGTCGCGGCCGCCTGGGCTCCGGAGGGCTCCTACACCGACCCTCCCCCAGAGGGGGGACCCCCAACCGATGTCGCCGGGCATGCGCAGATCGCGGCCGTGATCGCGGCGGCGCACGCGCGGTTCCCCGGTTTCGTGTTCCGTCCGCTCGGCGCCGTGGACGGCCACCACGACACCGCGCGCTTCGGCTGGGAGCTGGTGAACGAGGCTGGGGGTACCCCCTCTGGGGGAGGCTCCGCTCCGGTGGCCGGTTTTGACGTGGTCACGCTCGACGAGGAGGGCCGGATCCGCCGGGTGCTGGGTTTCCTCGACCGGGTTCCGGCCGGAGCCTGAGCCGGCGCCGAGTTCTGCCGCTCACGCGAGGCGACCGGAATGGGTGAGGGGGACGCGGTACGCGTCCCCCACACCGAATGCGTCACCGAACGCGTCACCGGTTGATGATCGCGTCGATCCGCGTCAGTTCCTCCGCGTCGAAGTCCAGGTTCGCGGCGGCGCCGACGCAGTCCTCGACCTGCCGCACGCTGCTGGCGCCGATCAGCGCGGAGGTCACCCGGCCGCCGCGCAGCACCCAGGACAGGGCGAGCTGGGCCAGGGTCTGGCCGCGGCCCTTGGCGACCTCGTCGAGCTCGCGCAGCTGCCCGACCAGGTCCTCGGTGACCGCGTCCGAGTTGAGGAACGGGCTGTCGCTCGCGGCCCGGGAGCCCTCGGGGATGCCGTCGAGGTAGCGGCCGGTCAGCAGGCCCTGCTCCAGCGGGGAGAAGACGATGGAGCCGACCTGGAGCTCGTCGAGCGCGTCCAGCAGGCCCTCGGTCTCCGGGCGGCGGTCGAGCATCGAGTAGCGGGGCTGGTGGATGAGCAGCGGGGTGCCGAGCTCGCCGAGGATGCGGGCGGCCTCGCGGGTCTGCTCCGCCGAGTAGTTGGAGACGCCCACGTACAGCGCCTTGCCCTGCTGCACCGCGGAGTGCAGGGCGCCCATCGTCTCCTCCAGCGGAGTCTCCGGGTCCGGGCGGTGCGAGTAGAAGATGTCGACGTAGTCCAGGCCCATCCGGCCCAGGGACTGGTCGAGCGAGGACAGCAGGTACTTGCGGGAACCCCACTCGCCGTACGGGCCCGGCCACATCAGATAGCCGGCCTTGGTGGAGATGATCAGCTCGTCCCGGTACGCCGCGAAGTCCGCCTTCAGGGCCTCGCCGAACGCGGACTCGGCGGCGCCGGGCGGCGGGCCGTAGTTGTTGGCGAGGTCGAAGTGGGTGACGCCGAGGTCGAAGGCGCGGCGCAGGATGGCGCGCTGCGTCGTCACCGGCCGGTCGGGCCCGAAGTTGTGCCAGAGGCCGAGCGACAGCGCGGGAAGCTTCAGGCCGCTGCGGCCGCTGCGGCGGTACGGCATGTCGGCGTAGCGGTCGGGGTGTGCGGTGTACAACGCGACTCCAGAGGGGTTGGCACACGAACTACCGATCCCACTCTTTCCCGAGCCGCGGGCAGTGGTCCAACAGAAGAATCCGATGGAATTGTGCGGTTAGGCTTCTCAATCATGGAACTGCGTCATCTCCAGCACTTCGTGGCGGTCGCCGAGGACCAGCACTTCACCCGGGCGGCCGAGCGGCTGCTGGTGTCCCAGTCCGGTCTTTCGGCGTCGATCCGGGCCCTGGAGCGGGAGCTGCGGGCGCCGCTCTTCGTGCGGACGACCCGCCGGGTGACGCTGACCGAGGCGGGCCGGGCGCTGCTCGGCGAGGCGGAGCGCATCCTCGCCCAGGTGCGCTCCGCGCACGAGGCGGTGGCGGCGGTGCAGGGCGTGCTGCGCGGCACGCTGGCGCTGGGCACCGAGCAATGCATCGCCGGGGTGCATGTGGCGGGGCTGCTCGCCGCGTTCCGGCGCCGCCACCCCGACGTCGAGATCCGGCTGCGGCAGGCGGGGTCGGGGGCGCTGGCCGAGGAGGTCGCGGCGGGCCGGCTCGACCTGGCCTTCGCCTACCGCACCCAGGACGACACCGACCAGCTGCGCTCGGTGGCGCTGACCAGCGAGCCGATCACCGTGCTCTGCCATCCCAGCCACCGGCTGGCCACGGCGGGCGCGGCGGTGCTCCCGGAGGACCTCGGCGGGGAGGTGTTCGTCGATTTCCACCCGGACTGGGGCCCGCGCCGCGCGACCGACGCGGCCTTCGCCTCGGCGGGCGTCCGGCGCACGGTCGCGCTGGAGGTCAACGACGTCCACAGCCTCCTCGACCTGGTCGACGAGAACCTCGGCATCGCCGTCGTCCCCCGCCACTTCCGGCACAAGCGGCCCGCGCTCACCGCGCTCGCCCTCAAGGACACCGACGAGGCCGCGTACGAGACGGTCGCCCTGCTGCCGCCCGAGACGGCCACCAGCCCGGCGGCCCGGGCCCTGATCACCCTCCTCGAAACAGGGGGCCTGACACCACCCCCGGACGGGGCCTGCCCCTCCTGACCCCGGCTCCCCGCCGCCGCAGACTCGTGTCCGTCACCTACGGAAACGGGGAGTGCGGAGATGGCGGAACACACACGGCGTACGGTGCTGCGCGGGGCGGCGGGCATCGCGGCGGCGAGCGCGCTGACGGGAGCGTCGATTCGGCCGGCCACGGCGGCAACCGCGTCGGCGGAGCACCGGTATCCCTTCCTGAAGGGCGCGTTCGCCCCGGTCACCGAGGAACTCACGGCCTTCGACCTGCCGGTCACCGGCCGTATCCCCCGCGAACTGAACGGGCGGTATCTGCGCAACGGCCCGAACGTCCTCGGCCTGGAGGATCCGCGCGCCCACCACTGGATGCTGGGCGACGGCATGGTGCACGGGGTGCGGCTGCGGGACGGCCGTGCCGAGTGGTACCGCAACCGCTGGGTGCGCTCCTCCCAGGTGACCGCGAAGCTCGGCGAGCCCTGCCCGCGCCCGGTCCCGCCGGACGACTTCGCCTGCAACACGCATGTCATCCCCTACCGGGGGCGGATCCTCGCGCTGCAGGAGAGCGGCCCGCTGCCGTACGAGCTCGACGGCGAGCTCAACACCGTGGGCACCCACGACTTCCGGGGCACCCTGGAGGGCGCGTTCACCGCGCACACCAAGTACGACGCGCGCACCGACGAGCTGCACGCGATCACCTACTACCCGACCTGGGACCACGTCCGGCACCTGGTGGTCGGCCCGGACGGCCGGCTCGCCCGCACCACCCGGATCCCGGTCGCCGACGCGCCGATGATGCACGACTTCGCCCTCACCGAGAGGCATGTGGTGGTCTTCGACGTCCCGGTCTCCTTCGACCCGGCGGCCGCCGAGCGCGGCGCCCCGGTGCCGTACGTCTGGAACCGCGAGCACCCGGCGCGGGTGGGTGTGATGCCCCGGGGCGGGGGCGCGGTCCGCTGGTTCGACGTCGACCCGGTGTTCTACTCGCACACGCTCAACGCGTACGACGAGGGGGCGTCCGTGGTGATCGACCTGACGACGTATCCGGCGCCGTTCGACGTCGCGGGCCCGACCACCGACGGACCGCAC
Organism: Streptomyces sp. NPDC090088; assembly: GCF_044747345.1. Lineage (NCBI taxonomy): Bacteria > Bacillati > Actinomycetota > Actinomycetes > Kitasatosporales > Streptomycetaceae > Streptomyces > Streptomyces sp. NPDC090088. The sequence goes on from NZ_JBIVDZ010000013.1 coordinate 227,475, forward strand.
GCGGTGGGCACCGCGAGGCTGGAGCGCTGGACCGTCGACCTGCGCCACGGGCGGGTCCGCCGGCGCACCCTGGACGACCGGCCGCAGGAGTTCCCGCGCGTCAACGAGGAGCTGGTGTCCCACCGGCACCGCTACGGCTACTCGGCGGCCGCCGCCGAGATGTCCGTCGCCTATCTCGCGGGCGACGGCAACCCGCCGGACCGCGCCTTCTCCAACGCCCTCCTCAAGCACGACCTCGTCCGCGGCACGGCCCAGGTGCACCGGCTGCCGAGGGGCGCCGCGGCGGGCGAGGCGGTGTTCGTACCGCGCGAACACGCGGCCCGGGAGGACGACGGGTACACCCTCGCCTATGTCCACGACCCCGACCGGGGCGCCGCCGACCTGGTGATCCTCGCCGCGCAGGACTTCACCGGCGCGCCGGTCGCCCGGATCCATCTTCCCGGCCGGGTGCCGCTGGGCTTCCACGGAAGCTGGATTCCGGACGCATGACGGCCGGGGATGCGCGATCGTGGTCGCATGCATGCAAGGGACATCCTCATCGACGGCTTCGGCCGCATCCAGGAAGAAGTCCACGCCGCCCTCGACGGCCTCGACCCCGAACTGCTCAACCGGCGCCCGGCCCCCGACGCCAACTCCGTCACCTGGCTGGTCTGGCACCTCACCCGGATCCAGGACGACCACATCGCCGACGCCTTCGACCTGGACCAGGTGTGGCTCACCCAGGGCTGGGAGAAACGCTTCGGCCTCGACCTGCCGCCCCATGACCACGGGTACGGCCACACGGCCGCGCAGGTCGCGAAGGTCACGGTGGACTCCGGCGACCTGCTGACCGGCTACTACGACGCGGTGCACGAGCAGACCCTGCGGATGCTCCGCGACCTCCCCGCGACGGACCTCGAACGGATCGTGGACGTCCGCTGGGATCCGCCGGTCACGCTGGGCGTACGGCTGGTGAGCGTCCTCTCCGACGACCTGCAGCACGCCGGACAGGCCGCCTACCTGCGGGGACTGCTTCAGAGCGCGGCGGCGTAACCCGGCAGGACGACGTCCTCGATGAGGGCCTCGCGCTCGTCGAACGGGATGAACGCGCTCTTGAGGGCGTTCACCGTGACCGTGCGCAGGTCCTCGACGCCCCAGCCGGCCTCCTCGACCAGCAGGGACATCTCCCGGGTCATCGTGGTGCCGGAGACCAGCCGGTTGTCGGTGTTGAGGGTGACCCGGAAGCCCAGCTCCTTCAGCGCGGTGATCGGGTGCTCGGCGATCGAGGTGGCGCAGCCGGTCTGGAGGTTGGAGGTGGGGCACATCTCCAGGGCGATCCGGCGGTCGCGCACCCAGCTCGCGAGGCGGCCGAGCTTGCCGTCGACGATGTCCTCGGTGATGCGGACGCCGTGCCCGATGCGCTGGGCGCCGCAGTCCTGGATCGCCTGGTGGATGCTGGGCAGCCCGAACGCCTCGCCGGCGTGGATGGTGAAGGGCACGTTCTCGCCGCGCAGCAGCCGGAAGGCGTCCAGGTGGTCGACGGCCGGGAATCCGGCCTCGGCGCCGGCGATGTCGAAGCCGACGACGCCCGCGTCCCGGTAGGCGACGGCCAGCTCGGCGGCCTCCCGGACGCGGTCGAACATCCGCATGCCGCAGAGCAGGGTGCCGACGCGGACCGGCGTGCCGGCGGCAGCGGCCTTGGCCATACCGGCGGCGAGCCCCTCCTGCACGCTCTCCACGACCTCGTTGAGCGTCAGCCCGCCCTTGACGTTCAGCTCCGGCGCGTACCGCACCTCGCCGTACACGACGCCGTCGGCGGCCAGGTCGAGGACGTACTCCTCGGCGACGCGCCGCAGCCCCTCCTTGCTCTGCAGCACGGCGAGGGTGTGCTCGAAGGTGGCTATGTAGCGGACCAGGTCGCCGGAGTTGGCGGCCTCGAAGTACCAGGCGGCCAGCTCGTCGGGGTCGGTGGTGGGCAGGGTGTGACCGACCCGCGCCGCCAGCTCGACGAGGGTGGCGGGGCGCAGGCCGCCGTCGAGGTGGTCGTGCAGGACGGCCTTGGGGAGGCGACGGATCACAGCTGCGTCTACGCGCGTAGCGGTCATGGCGGGGCTTTCCTCGGCAGGTGGTTCGGGGTGATCGGTCAGGTCAGGCGGCGGGCTGGAGCAGGTCCCAGCGGTTGCCGTAGAGGTCCTGGAAGACGGCGACGGTGCCGTACGGCTCGTGCCGCGGCTCCTCCAGGAAGGTCACGCCGGCGGCGGCCATCCGGGCGTGGTCGCGGGCGAAGTCGTCGGTGTGCAGGAAGAACCCGACACGCCCGCCGGTCTGGTCACCGACCCGGGCGCGCTGCTCCTCGTCCTTGGCGCGGGCGAGCAGCAGTCCGGTGCCGGCCCCCTCCGCACCCGGCTCCACGACGACCCAGCGGGACCCGTCCGGGCGCGGCGCGTCCTCGACGAGCCGGAACCCGAGGGCCTCGGTGTAGAAGCGGATCGCCTCGTCGTAGTCGCCGACGACAAGGGTGACCAGGGCGACGCGTCGCATGGGGGCCTTTCGATGGAGCGGTTAGCGGGAGAGGTTATACGTAAAACTAAAGGGATGCCAGTCACCTTTTTCCAAGGCCCGGCAGGAGCGCCCCTTCAGGGGCGCTGGGGGTACCCCCGGCCGAAGGCTGGGGGAGGAACTGCGCGACCAGCCACGACGGACCCGCACCCGACGACCGGCCACCCCTACCGCTCCGCTTCCCCCTGAGCGACCTCCACCCGATGGTGGAAGTCGGCCATCCCGGTCGCGGAGGCCACGCACGACACCCCGGCGCAGGCCACCAGCAGCACCGCGACCCACCCCCCGGCCCGCCGCCGCCCCCGCGGCGCCAGCAGCGCCTCGACCCGCTGCGGCACCGGCCCCGACGCCACCCCCGGCACGAACGCCGGCCGCTCCGCACCCCCGCCCTGCCTCGCCAGCGCGGCCCGCGCGATCGCGCGGGCGGTCAGCCGCCGGTCCCCCACCGCACGCGCCGCGGCCTCGTCCGCGACCCGTTCCACGGCCAGCCGTACGACGTCCCGGACCCGCCGCAGCGCCGGATGACAGTGCGCCGCGAGCTCGGCCACCGCCAGGAAGAAGTGGTGCCCGCCGGCGTTGTGCGCCCGCTCGTGCGCGAACAGCGCCTCCCGCTCGGCCCCGTCGAGGCTGCGCAGCATCCCGGTGGTGACCACGATCCGGTGCGGCCGGCCCGGCAGCGCGTACGCGTCCGGACACGGCGAGTCGACGACGCACAGGTCGCCCGCGGCGGCCCACCCGGCCTCCGCGCGGGCCGCGTGGAAGGCACGGGCCTGGCGGAGCACCGTCCGGACCAGGCGCCGGGTGCCCAGCGCGACGGCGCCGGCCGAGACGGCCGCCAGCGGCAGCACCAGGCGGTCGGAGCCGAGGCGCAGCGGCCGGATCAGCTCACCGAGCGAGGCGAAGAACGGCAGTCTCAGCAGTCCGGTGAGGACGAACGCGCCGAGCGCCGCCAGGGAGCAGCCCGCCAGGGCGACGGCCGCGCCGGTGACCGTCCAGAGCGCGGCGGCGGGCGACAGCCGGTCGAGCGCCCGCCGGGCCAGTGCCGGCAGGACGAACGGCACGAGCAGGGGCAGGATCAGCAGGGCGATCATCATCCACCGGACTGCTCGTCGGCTTCGAGCAGATGGCGGAGCACCCGCTCGTCGTCGGGGCTGAGCTGGGCGACGAACCGGGCGAGCACGGTCTCCCGGTCGGTGTCCCGGTCGAGCTCGGTGTGCATCCGCTTCGCGGTGAGGCCCTGTGCGTCCTGGACGGGGACGTAGGCGAACCCGCGCCCCTGGCGGTGCCGGTCGACCACGCCCTTGTCGTGCAGCCGGGTCAGGATCGTCGTCACCGTCGTACGGGCCAGGTCGGTGCCGAGGCTGTGCTGCACCTGGCCGGGGGTCTGAGGCGTACCCGCGGCCCAGAGAGCCGCCATGACGCTCGCCTCGAGTTCACCGGCGGGCCGGCGTTCGTCCTTCGCGTCGGCCATGGAAGATTCCTCACCCCTTCGTCGTCCACAGTCCGGCAGACCGTCTACGACAGTGTAGTCAACACTGCGGCGGCCACCACCCTTGAGCCATTATGAGGAGGACCGCCGCGGCGGACGGAGGAATTCTCCCCCGCGGGTCAGGCGGCACCGGTGTGCAGGGCGTTGAGCCGGGCCAGCTCCTCCCCGGTGAACCGGAGGGCGCCGGCGGCCACGTTCTCGGCGAGGTGGTCCGGGTTTCCGGTGCCGGGGATGGCCAGGACGTGCGAGCCCTGGTGCAGGGTCCAGGCCAGGCGGATCTGGGCGGGACTGGCGTCGTGCGCGCGGGCGACGGCGAGGACGGCCTCGTCGTGGTTCTCGGTGGCTCCGTGGGCCCCGGACTCGCCCGCGACGGCGAAGAACGGCACGAAGGCGATGCCCCGGTCGCCGCAGAGGCGGACCAGTTCGCCGGTGGCCGGATCCCGCATGTCCAGGCCCCAGCGGTTCTGCACGCACACCACGGGGGCGATGGCGAGCGCCTCGTCGAGATGGCGCGGTTCGACGTCGGAGACGCCGAGGTGCCGGACCAGGCCCGCCTCGCGGAGTTCGGCGAGGGCGCCGAAGTGCTCGGCGATCGAGTCCTGGCCCATCCTGCGCAGGTTGACCACGTCGATGTGGTCGCGGCCGAGCTGGCGCAGGTTCTCCTCGACATGGCCGCGCAGCTGGTCCGGGCGGGCGGAGGTGTTCCACTCGCCGGAGTAGTCGCGGAAGGGGCCGACCTTGGTGACGACGACGAGGTCGGCGGGGTACGGGGAGAGGGCGGTGTTGATGAGTTCGTTGGCGGAGCGCAGGGCGGAGAAGTAGAAGGCCGCCGTGTCGATGTGGTTCACACCGAGTTCGACGGCCTTGCGCAGCACGGCGACCGAGCGGGCGCGGTCGCTCGGGGTGCCGTGGTGGAAGGCGGCGCTGCCCGTCAGCCGCATCGCGCCGAAGCCGAGGCGGTGGACGGGCAGGTCGCCCAGTTTCCAGGTGCCGGAGGCGTCCGCGGTGATCGTTTCGGAGGTCATCGACGGAGTCTGGCACACAGCCCCTGACGAGGGGGTCAGCAATACAGGTTGTTTCCGGCCGCGACACCGAGGATCTGCGTGAACTTCTGGTAGGCGCTGACGCGGCTCTGCACCTGCGCCGGGTTCTTGCCGTCGCACTCCAGGGAGCCGTTGATGGAGCGGATGGTCTGCCCGAAGCCGGCCTGGTTGACCATGGCGTTGTGGCCGGTCATGGTGCCGGGACCCTTCTGGGTGTTCCAGTACCACAGGCCGGTCTTCCAGGCCACGGCGGAGTTGTTCTGGACTTGCCAGGGGTTGTTGAGGAGGTCGATGCCGAGCGCGTCGCCCGCGGCCTTGTAGTTGAAGTTCCAGCTGAGCTGGATGGGACCGCGCCCGTAGTAGGCGGACTGGCCCGCGGGGCAGCCGTAGGACTGGCTCCAGTCGCAGTAGTGCGAGTAGTTGGCGGTGTTCTGCTCGACGATGTAGACCAGTCCGCCGGTCTCGTGGCTGACGTTGGCGAGGAAGGCGGCGGCCTCCTGCTTCTTGACGGTGTCGCTGCCGGTGTTGGCGAAGCCGGGGTACGCGCTGAGCGCGGCGGTGAGACCGCTGTAGCTGTAGAACGAATTCCGGTTCGGGAACATCTGGTTGAACTGTGCCTCGCTGACGACGAAGCCGGCCGCCGAGGCCGAGGGGGCCGCTTGGAACACCAGGGCGGAGCTTCCTATGGCCAGCGAGGTCAGGAGCGCGGCGATGCGACGCCTCACACGGATCAACTCCTTTGCGGAGCACGGCCGCACCCCTCGAAGGGGGAGCGGCCGCGGTGGGGGGTGTGAGGCCCACTCAACTGCTTTGGTCTGTACCAGTCAAGGGTGTAGACCAGTCAAGCCGGGACCGGTCTCCGCTCGGTGGTTTCCGCAATTGCGCCCGGAAACCAGGAAGTCGGGCATTCGGCGCCGCCGGGAACGGCAGCGCTCGGGCCCGGCCGCGTCAGCACGCGGCCGGGCCCGGAGGGAATCGGCGGATCAGCTCAGCGGCTTGGCGAGAACCGCCTTGCGGTGGCTGAACGTCTCGATGGAGTAGCGGCCGTGGTAGCTGCCCATGCCGCTCTCCCCCACCCCGCCGAACGGCAGGTCGGAGACGGTGAGATGGGCGACCGGGAGGCCGTAGCCGAGGCCGCCGGAGGAGGTCTCGGCGGCGAACCGCTCGCGGGTGGCGTCGGACTCGGTGAAGACGTAGAGCGCGAGGGGCTTGTCACGGTCGTTGACGAACCCGATCGCGCCGTCCAGGTCGGGGACGGTGACGATCGGCAGGACCGGGCCGAAGATCTCCTCCCGCATCACCGGGGACTCCGGGTCGACGTCGGCGAGCACGGTGGGCGCGATGTACTTGACGGCGCGGTCGGTGTCGCCGCCGACCACCACCCGGCCCGAGCCGAGCAGTGAGCTGAGCCGGTCGAAGTGGCGCTCGTTGACGATCCGGCCGTACTCGCCGGATTCCTTCGGCTCGGCGCCGTACAGCGCCTGGACGGCCTTGGCCAGGGCGGGTTCCAGGGCGGCGGCCGTCCCGGGGTCGGTGAGGACGTAGTCGGGGGCCACGCAGGTCTGCCCCGCGTTGAGGAATTTGCCGCGCGCCAGCCGCTCGGCGACCACCGCGAGGTCGGTGTCGCGGTCGACGAACGCCGGGGACTTGCCGCCGAGTTCGAGGGCGACCGGGGTGAGGTGCTCGGCGGCGGCGCGCATCACGATGCGGCCGACCACGCCGTTGCCGGTGTAGAAGATGTGGTCGAAGCGCTCGGCGAGCAGGGCCGTGGTCTCCGGGACTCCGCCCTCGACGACGGCGACCGCGTCGGGGTCGAGGTAGGCAGGGAGCAGCCGGGCCAGGGCGGCGGAGGTGGCCGGGGCCAGCTCGCTGGGCTTGGCGACGACCGCGTTGCCGGCCGCCAGGGCACCGGCCAGCGGCGCCAGCAGCAGCTGGGCGGGGTAGTTCCAGGGGGCGATGACGAGGACGACGCCGAGCGGGTCGTACTGCGTCCAGGCGGTCGCGTCGGCGCCCAGGTGGGCCGGGACGGGGGCGGGCTCGGGACGCAGCCACTCGGCCAGGTGATCGAGGGTGTGGTCGATCTCCCGGATCGTGAAGTCGATCTCCGTGCGGTAGGCCTCGGTGGTGCTCTTGCCCAGGTCGGCGTGGAGAGCCGCCGCCAGGTCCGCGCCGCCCTCGGTGAGCAGGGCGCGCAGCCGGCGCAGCTGGTCGGTGCGCCACTCGACCGGCTTGGTGCGGCCGGTGCGGAAGGTGGCGCGCAGCCTGGCGACGACGTCGGCGGGCTGCTCGGGGAGGGACTGGTTCACGGATGCCTCGCTGGTGGTGCGCGCGGGCCCGACGGCCCGGCTGGGGTCTCAACAGTCAGATGTATATTGCAACCATTCAGGGGGCGAAGTAAATTCCGGCGGCCCGAAACCACCGCGGTTGACGAAGGTCACACCTGCTCAGCCGGTGAGTTCGTCCCGCCGCCGCGCGAGGTGTACCCGTTCGGGCAGGCTGCCGGTGAGCGCGATCGCCGCGTCGTACTCCACCACCGCCTCGCCCGTCCTGCCGAGCCGGCGCAGCAGGTCGGCGCGGACCGCGTGCAGCACGTGGTAACCGTCCAGGTCCAGCGCGTCGACCAGCGCCAGCGCCTCGCCCGGGCTCTCGACCTCGGCCACCGCGACCGCCCGGTTGAGGGCGACGACCGGACTCGGGGCGACGGCCATGAGCTGGTCGTACAGCCGCAGGATCTGCCCCCAGTCGGTGGCCTTCGCCGTGAGCGCGTCGCTGTGCACGGCGTTGATCGCGGCCTGGATCTGGTACGGCCCCGGCCGGTTGCGCCGCAGGCACCGCCGGACCAGGTCCTGGCCCTCCCCGATCAGCTCCCGGTCCCATCGCCCGCGGTCCTGCTCGGGCAGCGGCACCAGCTCGCCCTCCGCCGGCTCCCGGGCGGGCCGCCGGGCCTCCACGAGCAGCATCAGCGCGAGCAGCCCGGCGGCCTCCGGCTCGTCGGGCATCAGCTCGTACAGCAGCCGCCCCAGGCGTACGGCCTCGGCGCACAGCGCGGGATCACCGCCGTACCCCTCGTTGAAGACGAGGTAGACGACGGCGAGCACCCCGTTGAGCCGGTCGGGCAGGTCGGCGTCCCTCGGCACCCGGTAGGGAATGCCCGCGTCGCGGATCTTGGCCTTGGCGCGCACCAGGCGCTGCGCCAGGTTGGGCTCGGGGACCAGGAAGGCGCGGGCGATCTGGGCCGTGCTCAGTCCGCCCAGCAGGCGCAGGGTCAGGGCGACCCGGGACTGGAGGGCGAGGGCGGGGTGGCAGCAGGTGAAGACCAGCCGGAGCCGTTCGTCGCGCACGGGGCCCTCCTCGGCCGGTGCGTCGGGGGCGAGCAGCCGGGCGGCCTCGGTGTGCCGGGCGGCCCGGGAGGACTCACGGCGCAGCCGGTCCAGCGCGCGGTTGCGGGCGGTGGTGATGATCCAGCCGGCCGGGCTCGGCGGCACCCCTTGCTCCGGCCATCTGTCGAGCGCCGTGGTGAAGGCGTCCTGGACCGCTTCCTCGGCGAGGTCGATGTCGCCGAGGAAGCGGACGAGGACCGAGACCGCGCGCCCGTACTCGGCACGGAAGGCGGCCTCGACATCGGCGGCGTCCGCCATCAGTGCCGGCCCATGAAGGGCCGCACCTCGATGGGGAGAGTGGTGGCGAGGGCGCACTTGCGGCCCCACTCCAGGGCGGCGTCCAGGTCTTCCGCGCGGATCAGGCAGATCCCGCCCAGGTACTCCTTGCCCTCGGCGTAGGGGCCGTCGGTGATCAGCACGTCGCCGTCCTTGGGCCGCAGCACGGTCGCGGTCTCCGGGCCGTGCAGACCGTCCGCGAAGACCCAGGCGCCGGCGGCGCGCAGCTCGTCGTTGAACGCCTCGACGTCACGCATGATCGCGGCGAGCGCGTCGGGCGTGGGCGGGGTGCCGTCGGCCGGCTGGACCACGCTGAGCAGGTAGTGCTTCATGGGGTTCTCCCAGGTCGTTTCGGGATGTTCTCGCCTTCTACACGAACGGCAGCCCCCCGGATCGACACCTCACGCCGGGAAACCGAAAGAATCTTGTCCATGACCGTCGCCGCACATCCGCTCGTCGTCCGCGCCCGGGAACTCGCCGACGGCCTGCTGGCCCCCGCGGCCGAGCGGGTCGACCAGGAGGGCGTCCCCGCCGGCCACATCGAGGCGATCAGGCGCTCGGGCCTGCTCGGGGTGAGCGCGCCGGCGGCGTACGGCGGCTCGGCGGCACCGGCGGCCGTGGTCCGCGAGACGGCGGAGATCCTGGCCGGGGCGTGCTGCTCGACCTGGTTCGTGCAGACGCAGCACCACACGCCGGTGCTGACCCTGGCGAAGACCGCGCTGCCGGTACGGGACCGCCTGTTGGGCCCGCTGGCCCGCGGTGAACTGCTGTCGGGGGTGGCGTACGCGCACCTGCGGTCGTACCCGCGGCTTCCTGTGCGGGTCCGGCGCGAGGCCGACGGCTGGAGCTTCTCCGGCACCGTGCCCTGGTACACCGGCTGGGGTCTGAACGACGTGATGCTGCTGGCCGGGGTGAGCGAGGACGACGAGGCCCTGTTCGCCTTCGTCGACGCCCGTGAACAGCCGGGCCTGCGGCCCTCGGAGCCGATGCGGCTGGCGGCCCTCACCGCGTCCCGGACGGTCTCCCTGGACCTGGACGGCCTGCGGGTGCCCGAGGCGGACGTGGCCCTCCGGCTGCCGTACGCGGAATGGGCGGCCCCGGACCGCCTCAAGACCCTCAACGCCAATCCGGCGGTCTTCGGGATCACGTCGGCGGCGCTGGCGCTGGTGGCGGAGGAGTACGCGGCCGCCCTGCGCACCCGGCTGGAGGAGATCCGGCGCCGCGCCTACGCCCTGGCCGACCACCCGGTGCCGCACGAGCACGCGGAGGAGCGGCTGGCGCTGCGGGCGGAGGCGTTCACGCTGATGCGTACGGCGACCACGGCGGCCGTGGTGTCGGGAGGCGGCCGGGCGATGTCCCTGGACCACCGCGCCCAACGCCTGGCCAGGGAGGGCCTGTTCCTGCTGGTCCAGGGACAGACGGCCGAGTCCCGCACGGCACACCTGAGCCGACTCGCCGAGCCCCGCCGCCCCGGCCGCTGACGAGGCCGCCACCCCGGAGGGCCACCCCCTCTCTGTTGCGTATCGCACAAAACGATGCGTCAAGAAGAACACTCCCTCTTGACCCGCGAGCCGACTTGGCTGGACCATGTTGCGCATCACTCATATCGTTGCGCGATGCGCATCCTGGAGGGTGTCATGTCTCCTCGACCGCAGCCCGGCCGCGAGTTCGTCCTCACCCTTTCGTGCCCCGACCGGGCCGGTCTGGTCCACGCCGTCACCGGCTTCCTGGTCGAACACTCCGGCAACATCCTGGAGAGCCAGCAGTTCGACGACCGGCCGCAGGACCGCTTCTTCATGCGGGTGCACTTCGACGTCCCCGACGGCGCCGTCTCGCTGGAGGACCTGCGCACCGGCTTCCTGCCGGTCGCCGAGGCGCACGGGATCACCTGGCGACTCAACGACGCGTCGACCCCGACCCGCACCCTGATCATGGTGTCGAAGTTCGGCCACTGCCTCAACGACCTGCTCTTCCGCAGGTCCACGGGCGCACTCAACATCGAGATCCCGGCGATCGTCTCCAACCACCGCGACTTCGAGTCACTGGCCCGGACCTACGGCATCCCCTTCCACCACATCCCGGTGACCCCCGACACCAAGGCGGAGGCGGAGGCCCGGCTGCTGCGACTGGTCGACGAACTCGACGTCGACCTGGTGGTGCTCGCCCGGTACATGCAGATCCTCTCCGACGACCTGTGCAAACAGCTCGACGGCCGGGCCATCAACATCCACCACTCCTTCCTGCCGAGCTTCAAGGGCGCCCGGCCCTACGTCCAGGCACACCAGCGCGGCGTCAAACTCGTCGGCGCCACCGCGCACTACGTGACGCCCGACCTCGACGAGGGCCCGATCATCGAGCAGGACGTCGTCCGCGTGACCCACTCGCACGCGCCCGACGAACTGGTCGCCCTGGGACGTGACGTGGAGGCCCAGGTGCTCGCCCGCGCCGTGCGCTGGCACAGTGAGAGCCGGGTACTGGTCAACGGCCGCTGCACGGTCGTCTTCCGCTGACCGCGCGCACAGCGGGCCGGCACCCTGGTGGGTGCCGGCCCGCTGTGTCCTACGTGCTCAGACGGGGCCCGCGTTCCGCTCCGCGGCCTCGACGACGTTGGCGAGCAGCATCGCCCGCGTCATGGGACCCACTCCCCCGGGCATCGGCGCGAGCCACCCGGCGACCTGGGCGGCCTCCGGGTGGACGTCGCCCGCGAGGCCGTGCTCGGTACGGGTGATACCGACGTCCAGGACGGCCGCCCCGGGCCGCAGCATGTCCTTGGTGATCAGCCCGGGCGAACCGGCCGCCGCGACCACGATGTCCGCCTCCCGCACGTGCCAGGCCAGCCCCTTGGTCCCGGTGTGGCAGAGGGTGACGGTGGCGTTCTCGGAGCGCCGGGTGAGCAGCAGCCCGATCGGCCGGCCCACGGTGATACCGCGCCCGATCACACAGACCCGCGCCCCGGCGATCGGCACCTCGTGGCGGCGAAGCAGCTCGACGATGCCGCGCGGGGTGCAGGGAAGAGGCGCCTCGACGCCCAGGACCAGTCGGCCCAGGTTGACGGGGTGCAGTCCGTCGGCGTCCTTGCCCGGGTCCATCCGCTCCAGCACGGCGTTGGCGTCCAGGTGGCGCGCGAGCGGGAGTTGGACGATGTAGCCGGTGCAGGCCGGGTCGGCGTTGAGTTCGTCGACGACGTCCTCGACCTGCTGTTGCGAGGCATCGGCGGGGAGTTCCCGCCGGAGGGAGGCGATCCCGACCTGAGCACAGTCCCGGTGCTTCCCGGCGACATAGGCGTGGCTGCCGGGGTCGTCCCCGACGAGCACGGTACCGAGCCCAGGCGGCCTGCCTCCGCCGGCCGTCAACTTGGCGACCCGATCGGCGAGTTCACGCCGAATAGCGGCGGCAGTGGCCTTCCCGTCCAGCACTTGTGCGGTCATCGACGGTTCTCCTTCATCGAGCCTGTGCCTGAGCGCCCCTTCAGGGGCGCGGGGAACTGCGCGACCAGCCACAACACACCCGCACCCGACAACTCACCCACGCAGCCGGGACATCGCCGGATCGAACAGCGGCTCCTCCGCCACGACCGCCTCCACCCGCTCGTCGAAGTAACCGATCTGCACCGCCGTACCCGGCACAGCCAACTCCGCCGGCAGCCACGCGTACGCGATCCCCTTGCCGACCGTGTAGCCGTACGCGGCGCTGGTCACGTACCCGACCGCGCGCTCACCGTCGTACACCGGCTCCTTGCCCATGACGACGGCCCGCGGGTCGTCGATGGTCAGGCAGCTCAGCCGCCGCCGCACCTCCCCCTTGCGCCGCTCCAGCGCCGCCTTCCCGACGAAGTCGCCCTTGTCGAGCTTGACGGCGAAGCCGACGCCGGCCTCGTAGGGATCGTGCTCGTAGGTCATGTCGGTGCCGAAGGACCGGTAACCCTTCTCCAGGCGGAGGCTGTTGAAGGCGCCGCGCCCGGCGACGATGCCGCCCAGCGGCTCCACCGCCTGCCACAGCGTGTCCCAGAGTTTCGCGCCCTGGTCGGCGGTCGTGTACAGCTCCCAGCCGAGCTCACCGACGTACGACAGCCGCATCGCGGTGACCGGCACCGAGCCGATGTAGGCGCGCTTGGCGCGGAAGTACTTGAGGCCGTCGTTGGAGAAGTCCTCGTCGGTGAGCGGCTGGAGGACCTCCCGGGCGAGGGGCCCCCACAGGCCGATGCAGCAGGTGCCGGGGGTGATGTCGCGGACCTGGACCGTGCCTCCCCCAGCTACCGCTGGGCGGTGCCCCCAGGCCGGCAGCCGCCGCGCGAACCAGTCGAGGTCGAGGTTGCCGTTGGCGCCGACCTGGAAGAGGTCGCGGGCGAGGCGGGCGACGGTGATGTCGCTGCGGATGCCGCCGTCGTGGTCGAGGAGCAGCGTGTACGTCACCGAGCCGACGGACTTGGCGACCTTGCCGGTGACCAGGCCCTCCAGGAAGTCGGCGGCGCCGGGGCCGCTCACCTCCAGGCGCTTGAGGGCCGTCATGTCGTACATCGCGACCGTCTCGCGGGTGACCTGGGCCTCGGCGCCGACGATCGGGGACCAGTAGCGGGCGGCCCAGTCGTTGGGCGTGGGGATCGAACGCCCTTCGACCAGGCCCGCGTTGGCCTCGTACCACTGGGGCCGCTCCCAGCCGTTCGCCTCCAGGAAGAACGCGCCGTGTTCCTGCTGGCGGGCGTGGAAGGGGCTGGTGCGGATCGGGCGCGGCTTCCCGGACGGCTGGAGGGGGTGGAGGATGTCGTAGACCTCGACGAAGTTCTGGCAGTCGCGGGCGAGGACGTACTCCGGGGCCAGCTGGTGCGGCTCGAAGCGGTTGACGTCGCACTCGTGCAGGTCGAAGGTCGAGCAGTGGCCGTCGACCAGCCATTCGGCGACCGCGCGGCCGACGCCCGCGGAGTGGGTGACCCAGACGGCCTCGGCGACCCAGAAGCCCTTGACGTCCGGGGACTCGCCGAGCAGCGGGTAGCCGTCGGTGGTGAAGGAGAAGAGGCCGTTGATGCCCTCCTCGACCTTCGCCTCGCGGGTCGCGGGGAGCAGGGACTGGGTCTCGGTCCAGGCGTCCTCGAAGTCCTCCTCGGTGAACTTGAGGACCGAGGGCATCTGGTCGGCCTCGTCGACGGAGAGGATGTCGTCGGCGGAGATCGGCATGGGGCGGTGGCCGTAGTAGCCGATGCCGATGCCGTCGAAGCGGTCGCGGTAGTAGAGGTCGGCGTCCTGGTGGCGCAGGATCGGGCGGACGGCCTCCTCGGTCTGGCCGGCGAGCGCGGGGACCGGGCCGGTCCAGGCGAGCTGGTGGCCGAGCGGGGTGAGCGGGAGGTTCATGCCGACCATGCGGGCGATCCTCGGGCCCCAGATGCCGGCGCAGCACACGACGATGTCGGCTGCCAGGTCGCCCTGGTCGGTGCGGACGCCCGTCACCCTGCCGTCGGCCTGGAGCACGTCCAGTACCTCGTGGCGGGGCAGGAAGGCGACCCCGCGCTCGGTTGCCCGGCGGATCTGGGCCTCGACGGCGAGGACGGCCTTGGCGAGGCCGTCGGTGGGGACCAGGAGGCCGCCGAGGACCCGGTCGCGGTTGACCAGCGGGTGCTGCTCGACGCACTCGTCGGGGGTCAGCAGGCGTGCCTCGATGCCCCAGGCGGTGATCCAGCCGTGCCGGCGGTGGAGTTCGGCGAGGCGTTCGGGGGTGGTGGCCACTTCGAGGCCGCCGACCTGGAGGAAGCAGGGCTTGCCGTCGACGTCGAGGGAGCAGAACTTCTCGACGGTGTAGCGGGCCAGCTCCGTCATGGTCTTCGAGGGGTTCGTCTGGAAGACCAGGCCCGGCGCGTGCGAGGAGGAGCCCCCGGTCGCCGGGAGGGGGCCCTGGTCCACCACGGTCACCTCGGTCCAGCCGCGTGCGGAGATCTCGTCCGCGAGGGCCGCCCCCACGACGCCCGCTCCGATGATGACCACTCGGGGTCCCGCCATCGCCCAACCTCCGAACTTGAGACCGGTGCAGTTGCTTTGTGCGCAACGTGATTCAGGCTGCGCAACTCAATGTGCCCGTCGCCCAGGAGGGGTGTCAAGGGGTCCGGTGACGTCGGGGAACGGGCCGCCGAGCGGTCCGGAAAACGGCAACGCCCGGCGGGCGGCGCGCACAGCTGCGCACCGCCCGCCGGGCGTCCCGGACCGGCCTTCCAGCGACCTGCGACCCCGCTACTTCAGCCAGGCCTTGACCTTGTCGGGGTTGGCGTCGACCCACTTCTTGGCCGCCGCGTCGTCCGACATCTTGTCCACCGCGATGTACTTGGCCACGGTGTTCTGGTCGTCGTTGGTCCAGTTGAACTTCTTCACCAGGTCATAGGCCGGGCTGCCCGACTTGGCGAAGCTCGAACTGACGATCTTGTCGAGGTCGTAGACGGGGTAGTCGCAGGCGACCTTCGCCGCGTCGGCGTCGCAGCCCGTCGTGTACGCCGGCAGGGAGACCTTCTTCAGCGGCACCTCGGACAGGAACCACTGCGGTTCGTAGAAGTAGCCGATCAGCCACTGCTTGTTCTTCTCGGCCGTTCTGAAGGCCTGGATGAGCGCGGTCTCACTGCCCGCGTACACCACCTTGAAGTCCAGCTTCAGGTTCTTCACCAGGGCCGCGTCGTTGGTGACGTACGACGGGTCGCCGTCGAGGAGCTGGCCCTTGCCGCCCGACTCGGACGTCTTGAACTCGGACGCGTACTTGTTGAGGTTCTTCCAGTCGAGGATGTCGGGGTGCGCCTTGGCCAGCCACGGCGGCACGTACCAGCCGATGATGCCCTTGTTGCCGGTGGAACCGGCCTCGACGGCCGTCTCCTGGCCGGTGATGTACTTCTTCTTCAGGTCGTCGTGGCCCCAGTTCTCCAGGACGGCGTCGACCTCGCCGGTCCCGAAGCCCTGCCAGGCGATCTCCTCCTTGAGGTCCTTCTTGTTGACCGTACAGCCGAGGTCGTGCTGCGCGACGTACGCGACGACCGCCGCGTCCGCCTCGTAGCCCACCCAGGGGTTGACGGCCAGGTTGAAGGTGCCGCACTTGCCGTCCGAGGACTTCGAGCCGGCGGAACTGCTGTCGCCGACCTTCGCCCCGCCGCAGGCGGTGAGGGTGAGGCCGAGGACGGCCAGGCCGGCCGCGCCGGCTCGCCAGTGTTGTGCCATGGTGTCGAGCTCCTTATGCCCTGGTGCGTCGTGCCGCAGCCTGAGTGATCCGGTCGAACATGACTCCGAGCAGGACGATGGCGAGTCCTGCCGCCAGCCCCTTGCCGTACAGCTCGCCCTGCGAGAAACCGGCCACGACGTCGTAGCCGAGGGCGCCCGCCCCCACCAGGCCGCCCAACACAACCATCGACAACACGTAGATCAGGCCCTGGTTGGTAGCGAGAGTCAGGGCGCCGCGTGCCATCGGCAGCTGGACCTTGGTGATGATCTGCCAGGTGTTGCACCCGGCCGAGGTGGCCGCCTCCACGGTGGACTCGGACACGTTCCGCACCCCGTCCGCGATGATCTTGATCGCCACGGGTGCCGCGTAGACGACGCCCGCGATGATCGCCGTGAAGCGGGTGGCGCCGAAGAGCGCCAGGAACGGTACGAGGTAGACGAACGGCGGCATGACCTGCGCGGCGTCCAGGGTGGGCCGGATCAGCCGGTCCGCCAGCGGGCTGCGGCCCATCCACACGCCGAAGACGACGCCGGCCAGCATCGTCAGGATGGTGGCCACGACGGTCGAGGCGAGGGTGGTCATGCTGTCCGACCAGAGTCCGGTGCCGACCAGCAGCCCGACGCAGACGGCCGCCGTCACCCCGGCCCGCCAGCCGCCGAGGACCGCGCCGAGCGCGACCAGGACGGCGCCGACCAGCCACCACGGGGAGTCGGTCAGCAGGGTCTGGAAGGGGTTGAGCAGGCCGTTGGTGACGGCGTCCCGCAGGGCGTTGGTGAGGCCGTAGAGATGGTCCTGCAGCCAGCTGGACGCGGTGTCGGCGGCGCTCGCGATGTGGCTGCCGACGGTGCCGTCGCCGGGGAACTCGGCCGCCCAGACGTAGGTGTGGGAGAGGTAGACCAGGACGGCGGCGGCGACTCCGCCCGCGCCCAGCAGCGGGCGGCGCCACGTGAGGAACCGCCCGTCCGTGCGGCGGGTCTCGGTCCGGACGGCCGCCGCGGTGGTCACCCGGTCGAGCACGATGGCCATCACGACGATGGCGAGGCCGGCGTTGAAGGCGGTGCCGACGTCGAGCGACTGGAGCGCCTGCACGACGGTCTTGCCGAGGCCGGGCGCGTCGATCAGGGCGGCGATGGTGACCATGGCCAGGGCGGCCATGATCGTCTGGTTGACGCCCACGACGACCGTGCGCTTCGACATCGGCAGCAGCACCTTCACCAGTTGCTGCGCGCGGGTGGCGCCGAGTGAGTCGGCCGCCTCGACGGTGGTCTCGGGGACCGAGCGGATGGCGTACGCGGTGATGCGGATGGCGGGCGGGGCCGCGTAGATGACCGTGGTGATCACGGCGGAGGCGCCGCCGATCAGGAAGATCAGGGTCAGCGGGGCGAGGTAGACGAAGGTCGGCATCGTCTGCATGAAGTCCAGGAAGGGCGTCATGATCCGGTTGACCCGGTCGGAGAGCCCCGCCCACACGCCGAGCGGGATGCCGATGAGCAGGGCCACCAAGACCGCCGACAGGGTCAGCGCCAGGGTGTCCATGCTCTCCTGCCACAGGCCCTGGAGCCCGAAGAAGGTGAAGCCCGCGACGGCCAGCAGGGCGACCCGCCAGTTGCCCACGGCCCAGGAGACGTAGCCGGTGATGCCGACGACGCCGAGCCAGCCGATCTGCGGGACCGGGCGGCCGTCGGTGGGCTGGGAGATCAGCGACTGGACGAAGGTGACCAGGTTGTCGATGACCAGCCGGATCTCGTTGAAGAAGTAAAGGAAGACCGGGTTGGAGTTGCGGTTGGCGCCGATGCTGTCGTTGACGTCGTTCAGCCAGCGGTGCAGACCGGTGAGGTCGGCGGCGGCCAGCGTCAGGGTCTGCCGGCCGCGCAGCGCGGCGAAGAGCACCAGCCAGACGAGCACGATCGCCGCCACCACCATCGGGCGGCTGACCTTCTGGCGCAGCGTCGCGACCGGCGCGGTCGCGTCGGCGACGGCGGCCATCAGGCGCCGCCCTCCTGCCCGGCGACCACGGCGAGGATCTCCTCGTCGCCGACGATGCCGAGCAGCTTGCCGTTCTCGACGACCTTGACCGGTTTCTCGGCGGCGAGCACCGCCCGGGTGGCCTCGCGGACCACGACGTCCGGGCCCAGCTCGGGGCCGTCCAGCTCGTCGCCGTCGGCGGGCGGGCGCATGATCCAGCGCAGGGTGAGGACGTCTCCGCGCGGCACGTCCTTCACGAAGTCCCGTACGTAGTCGTCGGCCGGGGCGCCGACCAGTTCGTCACCGGTGCCGCACTGGACCATCTTGCCGTCCCGCATGATCAGGATGCGGTCGCCCAGCTTGAGGGCCTCGGAGAGGTCGTGGGTGATGAAGACCATGGTCTTGCCGACCTCGTGGTGCAGGCGGATGACCTCGCTCTGCATGTCCCGGCGGATCAGCGGGTCCAGGGCGGAGAACGGCTCGTCGAAGAAGAGGACGTCGGGGTCGCCGGCGAGGGCGCGGGCGAGGCCGACGCGCTGCTGCATACCGCCGGAGAGCTGGTCGGGGTAGGAGTTCTCGTAGCCGGCGAGGCCCACCAGTTCGACGGTCTCCATCGCGCGTTTCATCCGGTCGGCCCGGCTCATGCCGCGGATCTCCAGGCCGAACGCCACGTTGTCGACGACCTTGCGGTGCGGCAGCAGCCCGAAGTGCTGGAAGACCATGGAGAACTTGCTGCGCCGCAGCTCCCGCAGCCGCCGGGCGTCGGCGCCGCGGATGTCCTCGCCCTCGAAGACGATCTCGCCGGCGGTGGGTTCGATCAGCCGGGTCAGACATCGCACCAGGGTGGACTTGCCGGAGCCGGACAGGCCCATGACGACGAAGACCTCGCCGTTGGACACCTCGAAGTTCACATCGCGGACGGCGGCGGTGCAGCCGGTGCGGTCCATCAGCTCGCGGCGGGTGAGCCCGCACAACTCCTCGGAGCCCGGCACCTCGTCGGCCTTCGGCCCGAACACCTTCCACAGCCGGCGCACGGAGATGACCGGGGTCCGATCCTCGGGGTCCTGGGACGTGCCGCGCCGCTGCGACACCTCGGTCTGGGCTGGGGTCATGATCGGCCTCTCTTCGGCGTCAGCCGCGGAACCAGTGCTGCGGCCCGGGTTGGATGTTCTGCCAGACATGCTTGGGCTCTCGGTACTCGTCCAGGCCGGTCGGTCCCAGCTCACGGCCCACACCCGAGTGCCCGAAGCCACCCCATTCCGCTTGCGGCACATAGGGGTGGTAGTCGTTGATCCACACGGTGCCGTGGCGCAGCCTGCGCGCGACCCGCTGGGCCTTGCCGGCGTCCTGGGTCCAGACGGCTCCGGCGAGGCCGTACTCCGTGTCGTTGGCGATGCGGACGGCGTCGTCCTCGTCCCGGAAGCGCTCGACGGTGAGCACGGGCCCGAAGGACTCCTCGTGCACCACGCGCATGTCCTGCCGGCACTCGTCGAGGACGGTGGGCGGGTAGTAGAAGCCGTTCGCCAGCGCGGGGTCCCCGGGGCGCGCACCGCCGCAGCGCAGCACGGCCCCCTCGGCGATCCCGGCGGCCACGTAGGCCTCGATCTTCTCGCGGTGCTGTGCGGAGATCAGCGCGCCGGTCTCGGCCTCGGGGTCGAAGGGGCCGCCGAGGCGGATGAGCCGGGCCCGGCGGACCACCTCGTCGACGAAGGCGTCGTGGATCGAGTCCTCGACGATCAGCCGGGCGCCGGCCGAGCAGACCTGCCCGGAGTGCAGGAAGACGGCGGTGAGCGCGAAGTCGACGGCGGTCTCGAAGTCGGCGTCGGCGAAGACCACGTTGGGATTCTTGCCGCCGAGTTCGAGGGCGACCTTCTTCACGGTGGCGGCGGCGGTGGCCATCAGGTGCCGGCCGGTGTGCAGGCCACCGGTGAAGGACACCATGTCGACGTCCGGGTGCTCGGCGAGCGGTGCGCCCGCCTCGGCTCCGGCGCCCAGCACGAGGTTGGCGGCGCCGGCCGGGAGCCCGGCCTCCGCCAGAGCCCTCATCAGCAGGATGGAGGTGGAGGGGGTGAGCTCGCTGGGCTTGAGGATCACGGTGTTGCCGGCGAGCAGGGCCGGGGCGACCTTCCAACTGGCCTGCAACAGCGGGTAGTTCCAGGGGGTGATCAGCCCGCAGACGCCGACGGGTTCGTAGGTGACCCGGCTGAGCGCGTCGGCGCGGCCGGTGTCCACCACCCGGCCGGCGCTGGTGCCGGCGATGCCGCCGTAGTAGCGGAAGCAGGAGACGACGTCGGCGATGTCGTACTCGCTCTCCACCAGGCGCTTGCCGGTGTCGAGGGACTCGGCGCGGGCGAACTCCTTGGCGTCGCGCTCGATGATGTCGGCAGTCCGCAGGAGCAGGGCGCCGCGCTCGCGTTCGGGGGTGTGCGGCCAGGGGCCCTCGTCGAAGGCGCGCCGGGCCGCGGTGATCGCCGCCTCGGTGTCCGCGCGGGTCGCCTCGCTGACCGTCGCGACGAGGGTCCCGTCCGCCGGACAGCGGATCTCGCGGTGGCCGCCGGCCACCGCCGCGCGCCATTTTCCATCCACATACAGATCTGCCACGGCCGCGCCCTTCGAGCCCGAAATCGTTGCGCATTGTGCATTGGATTGCTTTTGGTGGAACACCCTGACCGAATGTACGGACAGCCGTCAAGGGCTCCGCGTATCCCGATTCGGCCGCGAAAAGCGGCGCCCCCGGGGTGGGTCAGCCGGCTTGCTGCCGCGCGTCGCGGTGCCGGTAGTAGACGGCCTTGGAGGGCTCCAGCGGATCCTTGCCGAGGATCAGGTCGGCGGCCTTCTCGGCGATCATCATCACCGGCGCGTAGATGTTGCCGTTGGTGACGTACGGCATCACCGAGGCGTCCACCACCCGCAGGCCCTCCACCCCGTGCACCCGCATGGTCGCCGGGTCGACGACGGACATCTCGTCGGTACCCATCTTGCAGGTGCAGGAGGGGTGCAGGGCGGTCTCGCCGTCCTTGGCGACCCAGTCGAGGATCTCCTCGTCCGTCGCCACGGACGGCCCGGGCGAGATCTCGCCGTCGTTGTAGGGGGCGAGCGCGGGCTGGTTGAGGAGTTCGCGGGCGACCCTGATCGCCTCGACCCACTCGCGGCGGTCCTGTTCGGTGGAGAGGTAGTTGAAGCGCAGGGCCGGGTGTTCGCTCGGGTCCTTGCTCTTGATCTTCACCGAGCCGAGGGCGTCGGAGTACATGGGGCCCACATGGACCTGGTAGCCGTGGCCGCCGGCGGGCACCGAGCCGTCGTAGCGGACCGCGATGGGCAGGAAGTGGAACATCAGGTTGGGGTAGGCCACGTCCTCGTTGCTGCGGCAGAAGCCGCCGGCCTCGAAGTGGTTCGTGGCGGCCGGCCCCTTGCGGAAGAGCCACTGCAGGCCGATGAAGGGCGCCCGCCACTTCGCCAGGTACGGCTGCATGGAGACGGGCTGCTTGCAGCCGTACTGGATGTACACCTCCAGGTGGTCCTGGAGGTTCTCGCCGACGCCCGGCAGGTCGTGGACGACGTCGATGCCGAGGGCACGCAGTTCCTCGGCGTTGCCGACGCCGGAGAGCTGGAGCAGCTGCGGGGAGTTGATCGCGCCGCCGCAGAGGACGACCTCCTTGGCCCGCACCTGCTGGAGGGCGCCCCTGCCGCGCCGGTACTCGACGCCGACGGCCTTCTTGCCCTCGAAGAGGACGCGGGTGACCAGCGCGCGGGTCTTCACGGTGAGGTTGGGGCGCTTGCGGGCGGGCTTGAGGTACGCCTTGGACGCCGACAGGCGCCGGCCGCGGTGGACGTTGCGGTCGAACTTGGCGAAGCCCTCCTGCCGGTAGCCGTTGACGTCGTCGGTGGGCGCGTGGCCCGCCTCCTCGGTGGCCTTCAGGAAGGCGGAGAAGAGCGGGTTGGTGGCCGGGCCGCGCTCCAGCACCAGGGGGCCGTCGTGGCCGCGGAACTCGTCGTCCGGGTCGGCCGCGAGACAGTTCTCCATCCGGCGGAAGTACGGCAGGCAGTGGGCGTAGTCCCAGGTCTCCATGCCGGGGTCGGCGGCCCAGCGCTCGTAGTCCATGGGGTTGCCGCGCTGGAAGATCATGCCGTTGATGCTGCTGGAGCCGCCGAGCACCTTGCCGCGGGCGTGGTAGACGCGGCGGCCGCCCATGTGCGGCTCGGGTTCGGACTCGTACTTCCAGTCGTAGAAGCGGCTGCCGATGGGGTAGGTCAGCGCCGCGGGCATGTGGATGAAGACGTCCCAGGGGTAGTCGGGGCGGCCCGCCTCCAGGACGAGCACCCGGTTGCCGGGGTCGGCCGAGAGCCGGTTCGCCAGTGCGCTGCCGGCCGAGCCGCCGCCGACGATGACGAAGTCGTACTGCAAGGGAGCCATGGTGCCTCGTCTCGCTCGCGCCGTCGATTGCGCGGAATGCTAGTACGGGTATCGCTATACGCACCAGGTTGCGAACAACGCAACTTGTAAGATCTTTGTTCACACCGCGTTACTTGGAGCGTGTTGTTTACTGCGCGTATAGTTTCGCTATGAGCAACTACAGTCCGGATTCCGAAACGAACGGCTCATCCTCTGGTGGCGTGCAGTCCGTCGACCGCGCCATCAGCGTCCTGGAGATCCTGGCCCAGCGCGGCGAGGCGGGGGTCAGCGAGGTGGCCGCCGAGATCGATGTTCATAAATCGACCGCGTTCCGGCTGCTCGGCGCCCTGGAGGCGCGCGGTCTCGTGGAGCAGGCGGGCGAGCGGGGCAAGTACGCGCTCGGTTTCGGCATCGTACGCCTGGCGGGCGCGGTGACGGGACGCATCGACGTCACCCAGCAGGGCCGGCAGGTGTGCGAGCGGCTGGCCGAGGAGATCGGCGAGACGGTCAACATCGCGGTGATGCAGGAGCACTACGCGATCAACCTCTACCAGGTGCGCGGCACGGCCGCCGTCACCGCGCACAACTGGGTCGGCCAGCTGACCCCGCTGCACGCGACCTCCAGCGGCAAGATCATGCTGGCCCACCTGCCCGCCAAGGAGCGGGCCGCGCTGATCGTGGACGGCGGACTGAAGAAGCTCACCCCGCACACCATCTCCGCGAAGGCGAAGCTGGAGAAGAACCTCGCCGAGGCCCGGGAGCGCGGGTACGCCTGGACGCTGGAGGAGCTGGAGATCGGGCTGCACGCCATGGCCGCGCCGATCCGGGACCGGGAGGGCCGGGTCGTCGCGTCGATCAGCGCCTCCGGGCCCTCCTACCGGTTCACCGAGGAGCGCATGCACGAGCTGGCTCCGGTGCTGGTCAAGGGCGCGGAGGAGATCAGCCACCGGATGGGGTACCTGGGCTGAGCGCCCGCAGGACGACCGCCGTCGGGCCCGCGTTCAGCCGCTCGCGCGGGCCACGGGCGTCACTCCGGCTGCCGGGTGCCGAGCCGTTCGTGCACCCAGTCGTGGAAGGCGCCGATGTGGTGCTCGCTGGGCACCAGCACCCCGCCCTTGGCGTACAGCCGTGAGCTCATCCCCGGCTGAGTGCGCTCGCAGGCGTCGAAGTCCTGGCGGTTGACCCGGTCGAAGAGCTCCACGGACCGGCTGACGTCCTTGCCGCTCTCGACGACGTGCGGAAGGTAGAGCCAGTCGCACTCGACGATCGTGCGGTCGACGGCGACCGGGTACATCCGGTGGAATATGACATGGTCCGGAACCAGGTTGATGAACACCTGCGGCTTGACGGTGATCGCGTAGTAGCGCCGGTCCTGGTCATCGGAGACGCCGGGGATGCGGTCGAGGCCCTCGGAGCCGTCCACGGTGAAGCCCTGCACGCCGTCGCCGAACTCCGCGCCGTGGCCCACGTAGTACTGGGCCGCGTAGCCGTCGGCGAACTCGGGAAGCACCTCGGTGAGTTCGGGGTGGATGGTGGCGCAGTGGTAGCACTCCATGAAGTTCTCGATGATGAGCTTCCAGTTCGCCCGCACGTCGTACACGATCCGCCGGCCGACGGAGAGGTCGTCGACGCCGTAGCGCTCGATCGACGCCACATCGCCCAGCCGCTCGACCACGGCACCGATCACGTCCTCCTCGAAGGACGGCGGGTTCTCCGCGAGGCACACCCACACATAGCCGAGCCACTCGCGCACGGCCACCCCCACCAGGCCGTACTCGGTGCGGCCGACGTCGGGCATCTTCGTGAGGTTGGGGGCCGCGACCAGCTTGCCGTCCAGGCCGTAGGTCCAGGCGTGGTACGGGCACTGGAACGCCCGCTTGACCTCGCCGGTCTCCTCGGTGCAGAGCTTGGCCCCGCGGTGCCGGCAGACGTTGAACCAGGCGCGGATCGAGTGGTCCCGGGCCCGGGTGACGAGGATGGACTCGCGGCCCACGTCGACGGTCCGGAACGCGCCGGGCTTCGGCAGGTCGGAGGCGCGGGCGACGCAGAACCACATCGTCTCGAAGATGCGCTCCTGTTCCTGGGCGAAGATCCCGGGATCCGTGTAGGCGGACCCGGGGAGGGTGGCGATCAGGCTGTCCGGCAGGCTGGTCGAGGTCACGGTGCACTCCTCGGAGAACGTCGTGGATCGGTGGGGTGGCGCGGGCGCCGGGTCAGGACGCGGCGGCGGTGAACTGCTTGCGCGCGCGGGTGAACAGCCGCGGCTGGTCCATGCCGAGCACGGCGACCTGCCGGCCGGCCTGCCGGTAGACGGCGAGGAAGCTGCGCTCCTCGGTGGAGCCGGCCTCGACCGTCACGCTGTCGGCCCCGGCCGCGCTGCCGACGAACTGGATCTTCACGCCGTACTGGTCGGACCAGAAGTACGGGGCCCGGGGGACGCCGGGGTCCGTCGCACCGTGCGCGAGCAGCGTGGCCACGGCGGCGTCCGGCCGTTCCAGCGCGCCGGTCCAGTGCTCGACCCGGCGGTGGGTGCCGGTGTGCGGGTCGTACCAGTTGGCGCAGTCGCCGACCGCGACCACCCCGGCCAGGCTGGTGCGTCCGTCGGCGCCGCACCTCACCCCGTTGTCGAGCGTGATGCCGGAGCCCTCCAGCCAGTCCACATTGGGGCGCGCGCCGACGCCGACCACGACGGTGTCGGCGGGCACGCTGCGGCCGTCCTCCAGCAGGACGGCCGCCACCTGGCGCTCGCCGCTCAGCCCCTTGACCCCCACCCCGCACAGCAGCCGCACCCCGTGGTCGGCGTGCAGGCCGGAGACCACGGCGCCCATGGTCTCGCCGAGGGGTCCGGCGAGCGGGGTCGGCGCCGCCTCGATCACGGTGACGTCGAGACCGAGGGCGTGGGCCGTGGCGGCGACCTCGGCGCCGACGAACCCGCCGCCGATCACCACCAGCCGGCCGCCCCGGGCGAGGTCGTCGCGCAGGGCGCGGGCGTCGTCGAGGGTGCGCAGCACATGGACTCCGGCGAGGCCCTCGGTGCCGGGCAGGGTGCGGGCGGCGGCACCGGTCGCGAGGACCACGCCGTCGGCGCGGACCTCCCGGCCGTCGGCGAGCCGGATCGCCCGCGCGGTGCGGTCGAGCCCGGTGGCCCGGGCTCCGAGCAGCCACTCCGCGTGGAGTTCCTCGTCGTCCCGCTCCAGCGCGAGGTCCGCCTCGCCGAGGGTGCCGGCCAGGAACTCCTTGGACAACGGCGGCCTGTCGTAGGGGCGATGGGTCTCGTCGCCGATGACGACCAGCCGGCCGTCGTACCCCCGCCGCCGCAGCGAGCGCGCGGCCGACAGTCCGGCCAGTGAGGCGCCCACCACGGCCACGGTCCTCACGCGGCGCCTCCGGCGAGGCGGGCGCTGACGCACGGCGGCAGGTTGGGGGCGTCGGTGGAGAGCCGGACGTAGACCGTGCCGTCCTCGACGACGACCTCGTGGGTGCGGACCGGGAGCTTGGCCGGGGGTGCGTCCACGGCGCCGGTCCTGAGGTCGAACCTGGAGGCGTGCAGGGGGCATTCCACCTCACAGCCCTCCAGCCAGCCGTCGGCGAGCGAGGCGTCCTGGTGGGTGCAGGTGTCGTCGATGGCGAAGAGCTCGCCGTCGTCGGTGTGGAACACCGACACGGGCGGCTCGATGTCGAGCCGGTGGGCCTCGCCTCGCGGCAGATCCGCGAGACGGCACGCGGGAATCATCATGACACCTCGGTGCGTATAGCGAAACGGATTGCGATGAGCGCAACGTCAGTTTGAGGGCGGTTCCGAAGCGTTGTCAAGGAGTTCACCCGTCGGTTCGGGCGGGCCTCCACGGCGGTCGCGCGGGCACGCCGAAGCATCCTCGAAACCATGGTTGAACAGGGGAAACAAGCTCCCCTCCAAGCGCCGCGACGGCCCTGCCCCGGGGCCGGCCGAAGGGGTCGGCCGCCGGGGCGGGGCCGCTGCGTCGCGGCGCGGTCAGAAACCGCGGTCGATCCACTCCTGGAGATGCGGCGCCTCGGCACCGACGGTCGTACCGTCCCCGTGTCCGGTGTATACGACCGTGTCGCCGGGGAGGGTGAGGAGCCGCTCCCGGATCGACCCGACGAGGGTGGGGAAGTCGCTGTACGACCGCCCCGTGGCCCCCGGCCCGCCGGCGAACAGGGTGTCGCCGCTGAAGAGCGCGGACAGCCCCGGGGCGTACAGGCAGACCGCTCCCGGCGCATGGCCCGGGGTGTGCAGCACGGTCAGCTCGGCACCGGCCACCTGGAGGCGCTGTCCGTCGGCGAGTTCGGCGTCGGGCAGCCGCTCGGAGTGGGTCTGCTTCCACAGCGGCAGGTCGTCGGGGTGCAGCAGGACCGGGGCGCCGGTCCGGGCGGCGAGGGCGGGCGCGGCACCGATGTGGTCGTCGTGCGCGTGGGTGCAGACGATCGCGCGCAGGGTGCGCCCGCCGAGGGCTCCGAGGATCGCGTCGGTGTCATGGGCGGCGTCGACGACGATCACCTCGTGGTCGTCGCCGACGAGCCACACGTTGTTGTCGACGTCCCAGGTGCCGCCGTCCAGCGAGAAGGTGCCCGAGGTGACGAGGCGCTCGACGCGGGCACCGCCCGTCACAGGACCACCACCGAGCGCAGGACGTCGCCGTGGTGCATGCGCTCGAAGGCCTTCTCCACCTCGTCCAGGGCGATGGTCTCGGTGACGAAGGCGTCCAGGTCGAGGCGGCCCTGGAGGTAGAGGTCGATGAGCATCGGGAAGTCGCGGGAGGGCAGGCAGTCCCCGTACCAGGACGACTTGAGCGACCCGCCGCGGCCGAACACGTCGAGGAGCGGCAACTCCAGCTTCATCTCCGGGGTCGGCACGCCGACCAGCACCACGGTGCCGGCGAGGTCACGGGCGTAGAAGGCCTGCCGGTAGGTCTCCGGGCGGCCCACGGCCTCGATGACGACGTCGGCGCCGAAGCCGCCGGTCAGCTCGCGCACCGCGTCGACGGCGTCGGTCTCCTTGGAGTTGACCGTGTGGGTGGCGCCGAGCGTGCGCGCCGTCTCCAGCTTGCGGTCGTCGATGTCCACCGCGACGATCTTCGCCGCGCCGGCCAGGTTCGCGCCGAGGATCGCTGCGGCGCCGACGCCTCCGCAGCCGATCACGGCGACGCTGTCCCCGCGCCCGACGTTGCCGGTGTTGAGGGCGGCGCCGAGGCCGGCCATCACCCCGCAGCCCAGCAGCCCGGCGGCCGCCGCCGAGGCGCGCCGGTCGACCTTGGTGCACTGCCCGGCCGCCACCAGCGTCTTCTCGGCGAAGGCGCCGATACCGAGCGCGGGCGAGAGTTCCGTCCCGTCGGTCAGGGTCATCCTCTGCTTGGCGTTGTGGGTGTTGAAGCAGTACCACGGCCGCCCGCGCAGACAGGCCCGGCACTGGCCGCACACGGCACGCCAGTTGAGGATCACGAAGTCCCCGGGTGCCACGTCGGTGACCCCGGCGCCGACCTCCTCGACGACCCCGGCCGCCTCGTGTCCCAGCAGGAACGGGAAGTCGTCGCTGATCCCGCCCTCGCGGTAGTGCAGATCGGTGTGGCAGACCCCGCAGGCCTCGATCCTGACCAGCGCCTCACCCGGGCCGGGATCGGGCACCACGATGGTTTCCAGGCTGACGGGGGCGCCCTTGCTCCGCGCGACGACGGCACGGACCTGCTGAGACATGGCCACTCCTCGGCTGACAGAGGTGGCGAGACGTTGCCCAATGCGGCACGTATCTCGTGTTTCGCAACACAGCATCGCGGAGGCCGCAGCGGCGGTCAAGAATCCGTCCGGCCGGACCCGACCGGGAACGAGCGACCCGGCGAAGGGGGGCCCGGTATCATCAATTGCACAATTACCTCAAAACACCCATGTCCCTAGTCCGGCACGGATGTGCCCGAGGTGAGGATGCACGACATCACCTTCGACGGCCGCGGTGAGCTCCCGGAGCCCGGGGGCGAGGCGGAGGTCCTGCTGGACGCCCGTGCCCGGGTGGCGGCCTGGGGGCCGGGAGCCGAGCGGCTGCTCGGCCACCCGGCACGGGAGGTGCTCGGCCGCCGTGCGGACGAACTGCTCCACGACCCCGCGGACGCGGCGGACCTCGCCCGGCGGTGGGAGGAGGGCCTGCGCCGGGGGACGGTGGCGCTGCGGCGGCGCGACGGACAGCCCCTCCGGGCCGAGGTCTGGGCACGCCCCCTCACCTCCGCGGACGGTGCGCGGCAGTGGCTGGTGCAGGCGGTCGGCACGGAGACGTTCCGCATCTACGAGTACGGGCGCGCCCTGTTGAAGGGGCTGTTCACCGACACCCCCTTCCATATCGACCTCTTCGACACCCGGCTCCGGTTCATCGGCCAGAACCTCACGGAGCGTCGCGCCGGGGTGTTCCGGGAGAGCGAGTACTCCGGGCACACGATGCGCGAGATGGCACCGCCCGGCCTGCTGGACTTCGACGCCCTGGAGCTCCGGCAGCGGCAGGTGCTGGAGAGCGGCGAGGCCCTCATCGACACCGAGGTCGAGGGCCACCCGGTGCCCGGTTCACCGCGCGAGTACGTGTGGTCGGAGTCGATCCTGCCGCTCAGGGACCCGTCCGGGGCGGTGATCGCGCTGGGCCATGTGGTCTCCGACGTGACCCAGCAGGTCCGCGCCCGCGAGCGGCTGATGCTGGCGAACGAGGCGGGCACCCGGATCGGCACCTCCCTGGACCTCTGGCAGACGGCCCGGGAACTGACCGAGGTCGCGGTGGACCGCTTCGCCGACGTCTGCCAGGTCGACCTGCTGGACTCCGTCTTCGCCGAGGACGAGCCGGCCGAGGACGAGCAGCCGCGCTCCCCGCGGCTGCGCCGGGCCGCGTCCGGCGGGACCCCGGAGGAGCCGGGTCCGGACGGCGGGCCCCGGGACGGGACGGTGCGGGTGGGCGATCTCGACACGGCGGCGACCGCACCCGGCTCACCGTTCCTGGACGCCCTGACGAAGGGCACGTCCGTTCTCCTCACCGATGACGACGAGCGGCTGCACACCCGCCCGGGTGTCGTGTGTCCCCCGCCGTCCCCGGACGGCGGGCCCGAGGTGCACTCCTGGCTGCTGGTCCCGATGCTCGCCCGCGGGGTCGCGCTCGGCACCGCCGTCTTCATGCGCTCCCGCAGCCCCCGCCGGTTCGAGCCCGACGACGTGCTGCTGGCCGAGCAGATCGTGACCCGTACGGCGGTGTGCGTCGACAACGCCAGCCGCTACCACCGGGAGCGCACCACGGCCCGGACCCTGCGGCGCAGCCTGCTCCCCCAGCGGCTGCCGTCGCCGTCGGCGGTGCGGACGGCGTCCCGCTATCTGCCGGCCAGCGAGCACACCGGCCTCGGCGGGGACTGGTTCGACGTGATCCCGGTGTCCGGCGCCCGGGTGGCGCTCGTGGTGGGCGACGTGGTCGGCCACGGTCTGCAGTCGGCCGTGACCATGGGCCGGCTGCGCGGCGCCGTCCGCACGCTCGCGGATCTCGACCTGTCGCCCGTCGAGGTGCTCACCCATCTGGACGACCAGATGAACCGCTTCCTCGACGAGCGCGGTGACGAGGTGTCCCTGGTGACCGGGGCGACCTGCCTGTACGCCGTGTACGACCCGGTGTCGCGCCGCTGCCAGCTCGCCCGCGCGGGCCATCCGCCCCCGGCGGTGGTGTCGGCGGACGGCGGGGTCTCCTTCGTCGACCTGCCCGGCGGTCCGCCCCTGGGGCTGGGCGGTGTCGTGTTCGAGGAGCGGGAGATCACCCTGGACGACGGGGACCTGCTGGTCCTCTACACCGACGGGCTGCTGGAGTCGCGGTCCCAGGACTTCGAGACCGGGCTGCGCCGGATGCGCGAGGTGCTGGCCCGCACCTCCGCGTCGGCCGCGCCGCAGGAGGTGTGCGACACGCTGGTCCGCGAGCTGCTGCCGCCGGGCCACCAGGACGACGTGGCCGTCCTGGTGGCCCGGATGACCGGCCTGGCGCCGGACTCCCATGTCACCTGGGAGATCGAGGCGCAGGACATGATGGTGGGCCGCGCCCGGGAGCTGACCGCACGTCAGATGGCGGTGTGGGGGCTGGCGGAGGAGTCGTTCACCACCGAACTGATCGTCAGCGAGCTGCTGACGAACGCGCTGCGCTACGGCGGTGAGCCGATCACCCTGCGCCTGATCCGTGACCAGGGCCTGATCTGCGAGGTGTCGGACGGCAGCAGCACCTCGCCGCATGTGCGGCGGGCCCAGGAGACGGACGAGGGCGGACGCGGCCTCTACCTGATCACCCGGCTCTCCCAGAACTGGGGGACGCGCTACGGCGAGCGCGGCAAGACCATCTGGGCCGAGCAGCCGCTTCCCCGGTGACGGTCAGTCCTCGTCCGGGCCCGGGACCACCACCAGGAAGGCGTCCGTCCTCAGGTCCATGACCACGGTCGCGGGCTCGCCCAGGGCCCGGCGCTCGGCCGCGTACTCCTCGGCCGGCCATGATCCCCGGGGAGCCCCGGCGGGAAATCGCTGCAACACCCTCGCGCCCATACCGGCCCTCACCTCCGCGGTCGATGTCGCCGTACCCGTGCGGCTGCCCCGGATCGACGCGGACATGCCGGAAACGCCGGAGGGGCGCGGCCACCGGTCCGCCGCCCAGGCGCGGAGAGGTGAAAGCCTGGGGGTTTCGCCCCCGTTCCCGGAGCCGCACCATGAACGTCTCGGTCGTCCTGTTCACCGCCGATCTGCGTCTGCACGACCACCCGCCCTTGCGGGCGGCCCTCGAAGGGTCCCGTGCGATCGTGCCCCTGTTCGTGCGGGACCGGGCGGTGGAGCGGGCCGGGTTCGCGGTCCCGAACCGGCTGGCCTTCCTGGCCGACTGTCTGCGCGACCTGGACGCGGGGCTGCGCGAGCGCGGCGGACGGCTGGTGGTGCGCTCCGGCGACCTGGTCGAGGAGGTGTGCAAGGCCGCCGCCGAGGCGGACGCCGAGGCGGTGCACCTGGCGGCCGACGTCAGCGGGTACGCGCAGCGCCGGGAGGAGCGGCTGCGGCGGGCCCTGGCGGCGGACGGCCGGCGGCTGCACGTCCACGACGCGGTGACGGCGGCGGTCCCGGCCGGCGCGGTGACACCGGCCGGCCGGGACCACTACGCGGTGTTCACGCCGTACTTCCGGCAGTGGTCGCGGCAGCCGCTGCGGGACGCCCTGGCCGCACCCCGCACGGTCCGGGTCCCGGAGGGCGTCGGATCCGAACCGCTGCCGGACCGCGCCGCGCTGTCCGGGGTGTCGCGGGACCTGGCCCCCGGCGGCGAGACGGCGGGCCGCGCGCGGCTGACCGCCTGGCTCCGCTCGGACCTCGCCGCGTACGAGGACCGCCACGACGACCTGGCCGGCGACGCCACCTCCCGGTTCTCGCCGCACCTGCACTTCGGCACCCTCTCCCCCGTCGAGCTGGTCCACCGGTCCCGGCGGGCGGGCGGCCCGGGCGCCGAGGCGTTCGTACGTCAGCTCGCCTGGCGCGAGTTCCACCGCCAGGTGCTGGCCGCGCGACCGGCGGCGGCCACGGCCGACTACCGCACCCGGCAGGACCGTTGGCGCACCGGGACCGCCGCCCGCGCGGACGTCGAGGCGTGGCGTGCGGGACGCACCGGGTACCCCGTCGTCGACGCGGCGATGCGCCAGCTGGCGGCGGAGGGCTGGATGCACAACCGCGGCCGGCTGCTGACCGCGAGCTTCCTCGCCAAGACGCTGTACGTCGACTGGCGGGTGGGCGCCCGGCACTTCCTGGACCTGCTGGTCGACGGGGACGTGGCGAACAACCAGCTCAACTGGCAGTGGGTGGCGGGCACCGGCACGGACACCCGCCCCAACCGCGTCCTCAACCCGGTGGCCCAGGCGAGGCGTTACGACCCGGACGGCGCCTACGTCCGGCGCTGGGTGCCGGAGCTGGCCGGCCTGCCGGGCGCGAGGGCGCACGAGCCGTGGAAGCTGCGCGGCCCGGAGCGGGCGGCGCTCGACTACCCGGACCCGGTCGTCGACCTCGCGGAGGGCCTCGACCGGTTCCGCCGGGCCCGCGAGCGCGGCTGACCACGCCGAGAGCTACACATAAAGAAGAAATAAGAGCAGAATGATAGTAAGCGGCGTATACCGCACGCTTCAGACGCGGTCAGGCCTGCAAGTCAAAGGAGACGAGTCATGGCCAACGTCTCGCACGGCAGAAGTGACATAACCAGCCACCCCGACGTCTCCGAGATGCGGGAGCGCTACGCCCGCATGCTCGGCGGTCGTGATGTGGCACTCGTGGACGGACCGGTGTTCCTGCTCGGTCTGTACTGCGCGGCGTCCCCGTGGATCCTCCACTACTCGGCGAGCCAGCCCGCGCTCATGACGCACAACCTGATCATGGGCATAGCGATAGGACTGCTGGCACTCGGATTCACCCGGGCCCCGGAGCGCATGTACGGCCTGAGCTGGGCCATGTGCGCCATGGGCATCTGGATGATCATCGCGCCCTGGGTGGTCGGCAGCAGCCCGGACACGGGCGTCATCATCAACAACGTCATCATCGGCGCGCTGGCCCTCTGCCTCGGGCTGGTGTGCGCCGCTTCGGCGGCCAGGCGGACGCCCGCGACGTAGACGCCACCGAGCACCTCCTCGGAAAGGAGGATGCGGGGCCGGCCCGGTGACGGCGGACCGGCCCCGCCGCCTGCTCACCGGCCGGGCACCAGCCAGGGCTCCTGCGGGAGCGGGCCGCCGGTCTCGACGAGGGACTTCAGGTTGGACAGGACGGCCGGCCAGCCGGACGAGACGGCCCGCAGCTCGTCCTCGTCGTTCAGTTCCTCGTGGGTGACGGTGAGCCTGACGATGTCGGCGTGCGGCTCGATGTCGAAGGTGACCCGGGAGTGCCGGTCCGGCTCCCCCTCGTGCTCGGGCGCGGCCCAGGTGGTGACCAGCCGGGTCGGGCGTTCGCTCACGACGACGGTGCCCACCACGTCGGCGATGCCGGAGCCGTCGGTGCGGACGTGCTCCCAGCGGGATCCGGGGCGCCAGTCGGAGACGTTGGAGTGCCCCCAGTAGGCGGCGGTCAGGTCGGCGTCCGTGAGGGCGTCCCAGACCTTCTCCGGGGTGCCGGCGATGTAGGTGACGTAGACATGGCTGGGCTTGTCGCTCATGGCTTCCTCGGCTCGTCGCTTCAGGTCGCCGAGCGCGCGCAGGCGCGGGCGCTCGAACTTGTCGATCCACCGCTCCTGGATCTCGTGGAGCGGCACGGGGTTGAGGTAGTGCAGCTTCTCCCGCCCCCGCCGCACCGTGCTGATCAGGTTCGCGGCCTCCAGGACGGCCAGATGCTGGGTCACCGACTGCCGGGTCATGGCGATGTGCCCGCACAGCTCGCCCAGCGTCTGGCCGTTCTGCTCGTGCAGCCGGTCGAGCAACCGTCTGCGCGTGTCGTCGGCCAGCGCCCTGAAGACCCTGTCCATCGCACTGTCGTCCTCTGATCGCACACCCAAAGTTATGCAGCCAATCACCTGCATGTCAATCCCGGCACCCGGGGCCGGGCACCCGGCCCCGCACGTCGAACGAGATCCACACGTCCGGCGGCAGCTCCGGCCGGCCGGGCACCGGGCGGGGCTCCTCCGCCCAGGCGTCCCCGGCGGCCTCGGCCGCGACCCGCCGCCAGAAGGCGACGGCATCGGGGTTCTCGTACTGGAAGGCGACCTCCCAGCTGCCCGGATGCCGGGTGAGCACCTCGTGGACGGCGCGCAGCCCGATCCCGGTCCGGCGGGCGCCGCGCACCACGAAGAAGCTGTTCAGGACCCGCACGGGCGCGCCCAGTCCGCGCACGAACGCGAAGCCGACCGGGTGCTCGCCCCGGACGAACAGGTAGGGCGCCCAGTCGGGCGAGGTGAAGGCGTCCTCGACGCGTTCGTCACGGAACGTGCCGTCGGGGCGGGGCAGCAGCCGGCGGAACCCGGACAGGTCGTGGCGGAACATCAGCCACAGCCGTTCGACGGTGGCACGGTCGGCGGGGGCGGCGGTGCGGACGGCGACGTCCGTATCGGTGGTGTCGGTCATGAAAAAAGCCTCACCCGGCGGGAGTTGCCCGCGCCGGGTGAGGCTGACGTCTGCCGGGGAGACTACACCACGACCGCTTCGCCCTCGTCGGGCGCCAGGTAGTCCTCGCCGATCTCCTTCGGGCCGAACGGCCACACCTTCTCGAACCGCGCCCACAGCACGAACGCCACACAGCCGAGGGCGAGCCAGGCCAGCGACCATTCGATGGGGTGACGGCCCGGGGAGTTCTTGTCGGCGTAGCCGTAGATCACGCACCAGCCGACGAAGGCGACGATGCTCGGCACGGGGTAGAGCCACATCCGGTACGGCCGTTTCAGCGCCGGCTGCCGGCGGCGCAGCACCGTGAGCGCCACGATCTGGGCCAGGGCCTGGACGATCACCATCACCGTGGTGAGGAGCTGGATGAGGGTGGCCAGGTCGGTGTGGCGGCCGATCAGGAAGCCGATCGCGGTGATCACGCCCATGGTGGCGAGGCCCAGCATCGGGAAGCGGTGCCTGGGGTGGAGCTTCGCGTACGGCCGGAAGAAGACCCGCTCGCGGGCGGCGTCGTAGGGCACCCGGGAGCCGCCGAGCAGCCCGGTGAAGACCGAGGCGAAGGCCGTGATGAGGATCAGGACGGTGACCGTGTCGGCGGCCCCCTTGCCCCAGGTCTTCTCCAGCACCGCCGACGCCACCGACGTGGAGGCGATGTCGCCGGGGTTCGTCATGCGGTGCCAGTCGATGACGCCGAGCGTGCCGATCTGGAGCAGCAGGTAGATCGCCATGATGCCGACGATGGAGAACAGGATGGAGCGCGGCAGGGCGCGGCCGGGGTCCTTGATCTCGGCGCCCATGTACGCGGTGGTGTTGTAGCCGAGGTAGTCGTAGATACCGATGGTCAGGCCCGCGGCGAAGCCGAGCCAGAAGTGGTCGCTGGTCAGGTCGAAGGCGCCCGACGGGTAGGTGAAGGCCAGGTGCGGGCTGAAGTCGCTGGCCGCGGCGGCGATCACCAGCACCACCGAGGCGATCATCACCGCCCACATGACGGCGGTGATCCGGGCGATGTGCTCGATGCCCCGCCAGAGCAGGAGCACCACCAGGGCGATGATGCCGAGCCCGACCAGGTCGCCCGAGGTCTTTCCGAGGTCGGGGGCGAGATAGCCCAGGTACTGGACGAAGCCGACCACGCCGGTGGACATGATCAGCGGGATGAAGAGCATCGCCGTCCACACGAACAGGAACGGCATCAGGCGTCCGGTGCGATACTGGAAGGCCTGGCGCAGATAGACGTAACTGCCGCCGGAGCCGGGCATCGCGGCGCCGAGTTCGGCCCACACCAGGCCGTCGCAGAGGGCGAGCACCGCGCCCGCGACGAAGCCGATCACGGCCTGAGGGCCGCCGAACGCGGCGACCATCAGCGGGATGGTCACGAACGGGCCGATGCCGCACATCTGGCTCATGTTGATGGCGGTGGCCTGGAACAGGCCGACGCGCCGGACGAAGCCACCCGTGGGTGGCGCGGTGCCGGGACTACCGGGACTACCGGACATGGCGGGGCTCCTGGGGCGAGGACGGGGCGGGGCGGAGGGGACACGGAGAGGACTTCGGCCGAGAGGGCGGGATGGCCGATAAAGTTAAGGAGCCTTACTAGATGCGTCAAGTATGCGTCGGGAATCGGTGAGAATGGTGTGATGGCCGCCAGCGACGTCGTAGAGCAGCAGGAACAGCCCTGGAGCCGGCAGCGACTGCGCAGCACCAACGAGCGGCTGCTGCTGGACCGGCTGCGCACGCTCGGTTCCGCCTCCCGGGCCCAACTGGCCCGCGAGACCGGTCTGTCCAAGCCGACGGTCTCCAGTGCCCTGGCCGCCCTGGAGTCGGCGGGCCTGGTCCACGAGGTCGGCACCCACGCCCCCGAGCGCGGCCGCACGGCCGTGCTGTACGCCCCCGACCCGGCGGCCGGGTACGCGCTCGGCATCGACGTCGGGCGCGGCTGGCTGCGGGTGGCGGTCGCCGATCTCGACGGCACCCTGGTCGCCCGCTCGGAGGTGCGCAACCGGGCCCGCGGCTCGGGCGCCATGGCCGACCTGCTGGTCGCGACCGCCCGGCAGGTCGTCGCCAACTCGGGGGTGGACCCGGCCGAGGTGGTGCACGGGGTGGTGGGCACGCCGGGGGTGTACGACGAGCGGCAGCGGCGGGTGCGGTACGCGATGCATCTGCCGGGCTGGGGGCGCGCCGGGCTGTTCGACCGGATGCGCGAGGAACTGGGCGTGCCGCTGGAGGTGCACAACGACGCCAATCTCGCGGCGCTGGGCGAGTACACCTACGGGGTCGGGGCGGGCAGCCGGCTGTTCGCGTACATCATGATCGGCACCGGCCTCGGCATGGGCGTGGTCAGCGAGGGCCGGCTGTTCACGGGGGCGCACGGGCTCGCCGGGGAGATCGGCTTCCTGCCCTGGCCCGGGCAGCAGCGGGGGCCCGAGCGGCTGGAGGACGCCGTGTCGGGGGTGGCCGTGGTCGAGACGGCGCGGCGGCTGGGGATGAGCGGGCAGCTCACCGCGAAGTCCGTGTTCGACGCGGCCCGCCAGGGCGACCGGGCGGCCGCGGAGGCGGTTCGTCTTGAGGGCGAGCGGATCGCGCACACGGTGGCGGCCGCGACGGCCGTGCTCGACCCGGACCTGGTGGTGCTGGGCGGCGGGGTCGGCCACAGCGTCGACCTCCTGCTGCGCCCCGTACGCGAGCATCTGCGCACACTCACACCACTGCGCCCGAAGCTCGCGCCCAGCCGGCTGGGCGAGGACGCGGTACTGCTGGGCGCGGTGGCCACGGCCCTCGGGACCGCCCGCGACCTGGTCTTCGAGCGCAGATCTGCGGCTTCCTGAGAGCCCGGGCCGGCCGCGTCCCGAGCGCACAGGTAGGTGGGTTCCGGAAACCGGCGGCGCCAACTCGCACGGACGCCACGGTGATTGACACGCCCCTCTCGGGACCCTAGCTTGAGCCGGGTTAGTAAAGTTTCCTAACTTTACGAGCCTGGAGACCATCGTGTTCCCTCGCCCCGCCCCCGGACACCGCCTCGCCACCGCCGCCGTGGCCCTGGGCCTGCTCTGTTCACTCAACACGAGCGCCTGGGCCGGCGCCAGGAACCCGGCCGGGGCCACCCCCGAATCCCCCTCGCACGGCCACCCCCGGGTCACCCGGGTGCCGTCCGCCGCGGGCTCCGCCACCCCCCTGTCGGGCTACGCGATCCGGTCGACGGCCGACGTGGGCGACTCCGCGACAGCGGTCTCCTCCCCCGGCTACCCGGCGAAGGGCTGGTATCCGGCGGGCCCCCGCTCCACGGTGCTGGCCGCACTGCTCGCCGACGGCGTGTACGACGACCCGTTCGTCTCCACCAACCTCCAGAAGATCCCCAAGTCGCCCTTCCAGGTCCCGTGGTGGTACCGCAGCGACTTCACGGTCACGGACCCCTCCCACCGCACCTATCTGGACTTCAGCGGGGTGATCTCGGCGGCCGACGTGTACGTCAACGGCCACCGGGTCGCCACCACCGACGAGGTCACCGGCGCCTACACCCACCACGAACTGGACGTCACCTCCCTGGTGACGTCCGGCACGAACACGGTCGCCTTCCGCATCCAGCCGAACAACCCGAACAAGAACCTCACCATGGGCTGGCTCGACTGGCTCCAGCCGCCGCCCGACCAGAACATGGGCATCGTCCGTGACGTCCTGGTCCGGCGCGGCGGCCCGGTCGCGCTGCGCGACGCGCATGTCGTCACGAAGCTCGCGGTGCCGTCCCTCGCGACGGCCGACCTGACCGTGAAGGCCGAGGCCCGCAACGACTCGGACACGCCGGTCACCGCCGAGGTCTCCGGCACCGTCGCCGGGGTCACCCTCACCCGGTCGGTCGAACTCGCCGCCCACCAGGCCAGGACCGTCACCTTCACCCCCACCGACACCCCCGGTCTGCACCTGACCTCCCCGAAGGTGTGGTGGCCCGCGGGCATGGGCGGCCAGCCGCTCTACGACCTCGACCTCACCGCGTGCGTCGCCGGCACGGCCTCGGACACCGCCCACGAGAGCTTCGGCGTCCGGGACGTGCGGGCCCCGCTCAACTCCGACGGCGCCCGCCAGTACTCGATCAACGGCCGCCGGCTGCTCGTCAAGGGCGGCGGCTGGTCACCGGACGAGTTCCTGCGCTGGGACCGCACCTACGTCGAGGACCGCCTCAAGTACGCCCTCGACCTGGGCCTGAACACCATCCGCCTGGAAGGCCACATCGAGCCCGACGAGTTCTTCGGCCTCGCCGACCGCCTCGGCGTCCTCACCCTCCCCGGCTGGGAGTGCTGCGACAAGTGGGAGGGACAGACCAACCCCGGCGAGAGCGGCGAGAAGTGGACCGCCGCCGACTACTCGGTCGCCCAGGCCTCGATGGCCGCCGAGGCCGCCCGGCTGCGTGACCACCCGAGCGTGATCTCCTTCCTGATCGGCAGCGACGCCGCGCCCGACGCGAAGATCGAGAAGAACTACCTGGACGCCCTGAACGCCGCCGACTGGGCCGTCCCCGTGGTCCCCGCCGCCTCCGCCAAGTCGGCTCCCCAGCTGGGCAGTTCGGGCATGAAGATGACCGGACCCTACGACTGGGTCCCGCCGGGCTACTGGTACGCCAAGCGGGAGGGCGGCGCCACCGGCTTCAACTCCGAGACCAGCGCGGGCCCGGACATCCCCACCCTCGACACCCTGCGCCGGATGATGACCCCGGCCGAACTCGACACCCTCTGGAAGAACCCGGACGCCAAGCAGTACCACCGCTCCCCGTCCGCGACCTTCGGCACCCTGAAGATCTACGACGCCGCCCTCACCGGCCGCTACGGCGCCCCGAAGAGCCTCCC
Source organism: Streptomyces sp. NPDC090088 (assembly GCF_044747345.1). Taxonomy (NCBI): domain Bacteria; kingdom Bacillati; phylum Actinomycetota; class Actinomycetes; order Kitasatosporales; family Streptomycetaceae; genus Streptomyces; species Streptomyces sp. NPDC090088. The sequence continues at coordinate 266,677 of NZ_JBIVDZ010000013.1, forward strand.
CGACTACGTCAGGAAGGCCCAGCTCGCCCAGTACGAGAACGTCCGCGCCCAGTACGAGGCGTACGGGCGCAACCAGACCGACGCCTCGAAACCGTCCACCGGGGTCGTGTACTGGATGTTCAACAGCGGCTGGACGTCCCTGCACTGGCAGCTGATGGACCGTTACCTCGACCAGGGCGGCGCCTACTTCGGCGCGAAGAAGGCGAACGAGCCCCTGCACGTCCAGTACTCCTACGACGACCGCTCGGTCGTCGTGGTGGGCAACCGGACCGCCCCGGCCTCCCGGCTCACGGTTCGGGCCACCCTCTTCAACCCCGACGGCACCCAGAAGTACGACCAGACCGTCAGCGGCGTCTCGGTCGGGGGCGACGGGGCGCGCACCACCGCGCTCACCCTGCCGGCGTCGGTGAGCGGACTGTCGTCCACCTATCTGGCCCGGCTGACCCTCACCGATGCCGACGGCAGGGAGGTGAGCCGCAACGTCTACTGGCTCTCGACCAAGTCGGACACCCTCGACTGGGCGAAGACCGACTGGTACTACACCCCCACGACGAGCTACGCGGACCTCACGGGGCTGTCGTCCATGGCCCAGGTCCCGGTGACGGCGACGGCGTCGACGACGGAGGCCGACGGCGCCTCGACCACGACGGTCACCGTCCGCAACACGGGCACCGGCAAGACGCCGGCTCTGCTGACGGACGTCCATCTGGTCGATGCGAACGGCAAGCCCGTGCTGCCGGTCCGGTGGTCGGACAACGAGGTCAGCCTGTGGCCGGGCGAGTCGGCGACCCTGACGGCCACCTACCGCACCGCCGACCTGCACGGCTCGGTGCCGCAGGTACGGGTGTCCGGCTGGAACGCGGTGGAGCGGACGGTTCCGGCGGGCCTGCCGGAACCGTCCGTCCCGCTCAGCTCACGTTGAGCGCGGTGTCGTCGATGACGAAGGACGTCTGGAGGGTCGAGCCCTCGACACCGGTGAACTTGATGGTGGCCGTGGTGCCGGCCAGGGAGGAGACGTCGAAGCTCTTGAGGACGTATCCGGAGGCCGCGTTGAGGTTGGAGTACGTGGCCAGGGTGGTGGATCCGGCGGTGACCGTCAGCTTGTCGTAGGCGGTGCTGGTGGTGGTCTCCGCGGTGTCGATGTGCAGATAGAAGCTGAGCGTCGCGGAGCAGCCGGACGGAATGGTCACCGACTGGGACAGCGTGTCGGTGTGCGCGGATCCGTAGCCGTCGAGCCAGGCCTTGTAGGAGCCGGTGCGGGCCGCCTCGCTGCTGGAGCTGGTGATGACCCCGCTGCTGGCGGTCCAGGTGGTGTTGCCGGACTCGAAGCCGGGGTTGCCGAGGAGCTGCGCGGAGGTGCAGGTGCCGCCGCCACCCCCTCCGCCACCGCTGCTGCCGCTGCTCGCGCCGGTCAGCCAGGCGGTGGCGTTGAGGGCGAGGGCCGCGTTGGTGGCGCCGGAGTCGTTCCAGCCGTCGTACAGCGTGTTGCCGGACTGGCCGGTGCCGTCGTCGATCGGGGAGCTGTCGCCCCAGAAGGCGACCCGCCCGCTGCCGAAGGTGCTGGTGGCGAAGAAGGCGCCGGTGTTGCCGGAGTAACCGCTGCGGTACACCAGGCCCTTGACGGCCGAGTTGTCGGCGGGCTTGAGAGTGGCGGTCGTGCCGTCGGCGATCAGGCTCTTGGTGACGGTTCCGTAGGCGCCGTTCAGGACCGGGTCGCTGCTGTCGCTGATCGCGGCCGGGTAGCCGGAGCTGATGTCGAGGGTGTCGATCGAGAAGCCGAACGGGTCGGTCGAGTCGACGCTGTTGTTGGTCATCAGGTCGTTGAGGATCTCGACCGCGTCGTAACCGTCGCTGTTGCGGTCGGCGCCGGTGTGGTCGGAGATCATGAACAGACCGCCGCCGTTGTTCACGAAGTTCATGATCGCCGTCTTCTCGGCGGTCGTGAACAGCGTGTTGGGCTCGGGCAGCACCAGCGCGTCGAAGTTCGACAGGTCGGTCGTCGACGAACCACCGTACGTCAGCGCGCTGGTGGCCGTCTTCATGCTGTAGCTGCCGGTCTTCTGGAGGTCGACGCCCCACGAGGAGAGCGCGCCGGTCCAGTCGGTCTCCGAGGACGGGGAGGAGTCCTGGGAGAGCGGGTCGGGCTTGCTGGTCGAGATGATCCAGTCCGCGTTGCCCGCCTCCTCGGCGTGGCCGTCGTCGAACAGGACCCGGTAGGTGGTGGCTGCGTGGGCGGGGGTGGCGGCGGTGCCGACCTGGAGGGCGGCTCCGGTGACGAGCAGTGCGAACCCGGCCAGGGCGGTGGTGAGTCTGTGGCGGGATCTGCTGGATCCAAGCATCCGGCGAACCTCCATGAGGGGTGGGGTAGAGGCGGTGCGGGCGCCAACTCTGCGCGCGTAGAACCTGCTTGAGATTTCTACACGCGTCGACTCATTGAAAGGTACATGGCATGTCCGACCGGTGAACAGAAAACCGCTGTAACAACCGGACGGGACTGGGTCCCGGATGAGCGGGCAGATTGGACTTCAGCGGGGTACCGACGAAGAGGGGCGGACATGGAGATCTCGGGCATCATCAGTGCCATCATCGGTGTACTGGGGCGCCTGGTCGTCCCCGGTCGCCAGCACATCGGCCTGCTGTGGACCATCGTCGTCGGCATCGTGGCGGCGCTGCTGGGCTCGGCCATCGCGGCCGGCTTCGGCGTGGCCGACACCAAGGGCCCCGACTGGATCGAGTGGTTCATCCAGATCGCCCTGGCCGCATTCGGCGTATCGGCCCTGGACCGAGCCAAGTCACGCCGGTAGGCGCCACACCCGGCCCGCACACGGCCCGCACACGGCCTAGGACGCGAAGACGTACGGCGTAGTCGTACTCAACACATGAAACCCGAGCCGTTCGAGAATCGGCCGGCTCATCGCGGACGCATCCACCTGCAGATACCGATATCCGTGGTCCGCGGCGACACGCGCGCGGTGAGCGACCAGGGCGCGGTACACCCCCCGCCCCCGCCACCCCTCCACCGTGCCGCCGCCCCACAGCCCGGCGAACCGCGTCCCCGGCACCAGCTCCATCCGCGCGGCGCTCACCGGCTCGTCCCCGGCCAGCGCCACGACGGCGACGACGTTGTCGGGCTGCTCGGCCAGCTGCGCCAGCAACCGGTGCCGCAGCCGGGATCCGTCCGTGCCGAAGGCCTTCTCGTGCACGTCGACCACGAGATCGACGCCCGCCGCGTCCACCGCGGGCACCACCCGCACGCCCTCCGGGAGTTCGGCGTCGAGGCCCAGCCCGCCGACCTCGGCGACCATCAGCGCCTCCTCCGGTTCCGGCCGGAACCCGGCCGCGACGAGCCGGGCGCCGAGGTCCCCCGGGAGGTCGTGCCCGTAGAGCTTCCACTCGAACTCGTGCCCGAGGCCCCGGAAGAAGTCGATCTGCTCGGCGATCGCACGGTCCGCGGTCGTCTCGTCCAGCGCCGACCAGAGGACCCCGTTCCAGCCTTCGGCGTCCGCGGCCTGTCGCACCACTGCGCCGACCCGTTCGACGCGCGCGCCGGGGCCGTCGGGCCGGGCGCCCTCGCGGATGTCACGGTCGTAGCGGGCGAGCACCTCTTGATGATCCATCCGAGCACTTCAGCATCCGTGCCCGGCGGCGGCAACGCATTTACCCGCGCTCGGCCCGGCACGTCCGCCCGGCGGCGGGTCAGCCGAGTTCGAGCGTCGTCACCCCGAAGACCCGCTCGCGGGCGTGGTCGCGGACCGGGCCCGTGTACATGCGGGCGGTCTCGAAGGAGGGGGTGAGACCGGCAGTCTCGGCGAGGGCGACGGCCGCCGTGCTGGTCTCCGGGACGTCGATGGCGACGGGGGCGCCGGCCGCCTCGGCGGTGAGCGCGGCGAACAGGGCGCGGGCGTCGTCGGCGGTGTCGGCGAAGAGGGGGCCGATGCGCAGGGTGTCGCGGCCGGGGCGGAGCACGCCGTAGCCGGTGACGCGGTCGCCGTCGTGGCGGACGACCGCGTGGTGGCCGGCGCCGGTCAGCCAGGCGGCGAGGAAGCGCGGCCGGTCGGCCGGGTAGCAGGCGCTGTCGTACGCCGTGAGGGCCGCCAGGTCGGCGGGGCGGGCGGGGCGGACGCCGGCCGGGACCTCGGAGTCGGGGGCCTCGCCCGTGAACCGGACGGTGCGGTGGGCGAGTTCGAAGCCGGACTGGCGGTAGTTGTCCTGCTGGGCCACCACGCCGTCCAGGCCGACCGTGCGGGTGCCCGCGTGGGCCAGGGCGGTCTTCCAGGTGGTGAAGCCGTGGCCGCGGCCGCGCAGGTCGGGGCGGACCAGGTAGCAGCCGAGGAAGGCGTAGTCGGCGCCGTAGGTGACCACGGAGACGGCCGACACCGGTTCCCCGTCGATCCGGCCGATGAAGAACCCCTCGGGGTCCTGGGCGAAGAAGGCGGGGCCGTCCGAGAGACCGGGGTTCCAGCCCTCGCCCGCCGCCCAGCCGCTGATCACCGGCCAGTCGTCGAGCGTGGCCTGGGTGACGACGAGGTCCTGGGGGGCCGGGGAGGTCATCGATACGGTCCATTCCGTGGCGGGTCGGGCGGGCACGTGGTGCGGTGACCGGCACCGCGCCCGCAGCATCCTTCCCGATCACCGGGCGCCGCGTCACGCCGGGATCAAGCCGCCGAGTGCCCAACACACCTTTCCGGCCCGCGTGTTGGGCACTCGGCCGCGAGGGGGCGGTGCGTCCCGGCACGACGCAGGCCCCACCGGTCGGGTCCGGTGGGGCCTGCGGATGCGCGGCGCGTCGGCCCGCCCCGCTGTCCGGGGCGGACGGTCAGTTCGTCCGGCCGGGGCGGAACCGCCGGTGCAGCGCGGTGCCGGCGAGCAGCAGCGCCGCACTGCCCGCGACGGCCGCACCCGTCAGGTCCGTACCGGTGTGGGCGAGGGTGCCCGCCGGGGCCGGCGGAACGGCGGGGTGGTCCGTCCTGGGGCCGGGGTGGTGCTTGACCGGCGGCGGCGCGGTCGGCGGCTCCGGGGCGGGCGGCTGGGTCTTCGGCGGCTCCGGGGCGGGGGGCTCCGGCGGGCTCGGGTGGTCGCCGGAGGTGTTCACCGAGGTGTTGCCGATGGCCGGGTTCAGGACGCCGACCACGTTGACGCTGTTGCCGCTGACGTTCACCGGGAGATCGACCGGCAACTGGATGCCGTTGCCGGAGATCACCCCGGGCGAGTCCTTCTCCGTGCCCTGCGCGGACGCACCGCCGGACGTGGCCGAGCCGCCGGGCGCGCCATGGCCGCCGCCCTCGTTGGCGCAGGTGTTGCCCGCCGCCGGGTTGAGCAGCCCCACCACGTTCACGGTGTTCCCGCACACGTTGACCGGGAGGTGGACCGGCAACTGGATGCCGTTGCCGGAGATCACCCCGGGCGAACCGGCCGCGGTGCCGTTCGCGCCCGCGTCGGCCCAGGAGGGGACCGCCACGGCCATCGCACCGGAGGCGGCGGCGACGGCGATCACACCGTTTCGGGTAACCCGTTTCATAGGTTCCCTGCCTTCCAGACATGATTGCGGGCGCTCGCCCGCAACGGTTAAAACGCAGACGAACCATCCGAGTTATGGCTTATCCCTCTTTCACCCCATTGAGTGACACTGGTATCGAACCAGTGGCAAAAATATGCAAGGGGCCTGGAAGCGGGTGATCGCGCGGAGAATACGGCCTCCCGGCCCGCCCCGCTCGCCGGGAGGCGTGGTCCCGGGAGCCCGCTTATGGTGAGCGAAAGCCCTGTTTCCGGTCCGTCACGGAGCGTCCCTGGAGGCTCTCGATGCCTGCCGTGCCCCGTACCCGGCCCGCCCTGCGGCGCTGCGCCGGCGCCGGAGCCGTCGCGCTGGCGCTGCTCGGCGCGGGGCTCCCCTTGCCCGCGGCGGCCGAGGCGGCGGGGAGCAAGGAGCCCGACCTGACCCGGTTCTACGGGCAGAAGGTCCGGTGGGCGGCGTGCAAGGACCAGGAGCTGCCCAAGGACATGCAGTGCGGCAGGGTCACCGTCCCCCTCGACTACGCGCGGCCGGCCGCGGGCACCCTCGATCTGGCGCTCTCCCGCTACCGGGCGACCGGAAAGTCCCGGGGTTCGGTGCTGCTGAACTTCGGCGGCCCGGGTGGCTCGGGCGTCAGCCAGCTCGGCATCGCCGGCAAGGACTACATGGACCTCACCAACGGCTACGACGTGGTCGGCTTCGATCCGCGCGGAGTGGGCCGCTCCTCCCCCGTGAGCTGCGGCGACGAGACGGGCGGGCCCTCGGACGGCGACAGCTCGGACAAGCCCCCGGACGTCGCCCATCCGCAGGCCCTGATGAAGGCGCTGAAGCGGCTGACGGTCCGGTGCACCGAGCACTCCGGGCCCGTGCTGTCCCACATAGGCACCGTGAACGCCTCCCGGGACCTGGACGTCATCCGGCAGGCGCTCGGCGACGACAAGCTGAACTACCTGGGCTTCTCCTACGGCACCAAGCTCGGCGCGGTGTACGCGGCGCAGTTCCCGCACAAGGTGGGCCGGATGGCCCTGGACGGCGTGGACACGCTGACCGAGTCGCTGGCCGAGCAGGGGGTGGCCGGTGCCCGGGGGCAGCAGACGGCGCTGGACGACTTCCTGGACTGGTGCGTCACCGACCTGGGGTGCCCGTTCGGGCAGGACCGGCGCAAGGCCGGGGACGCGGTCGTCCGGCTGATCCGCTCGCTGGACGAGAACCCGGTGCCGTCCGACTTCGGCGGCGCGTTCTCCGGTCAGGACCTGGTGGACGCCCTCGGGGAGGGGCTGTACAGCAGGGACCTGTGGTCGCAACTGGCGCGGGCGCTGTCCTCGCTCACCGATGACGGGGACACCCGGGGGGTGCAGAACTTCGCGTCCGGCGGCTATGCCGTCCCGTCCGGGACGAAACCGGGCGGCGGGCTGGTCGACAGCGCGGACATCCCCAGCGACAACCTGTCGGCGGCCCTGATGGCGATCAACTGCGCCGACGACCCCGACCGGCCGAGCGCCGCGCGGCTCGCCGGGGACGTCGCCCGGCTGAAGAAGGAGTACGAGCAGGCGTCCCCGGTGTTCGGCCGGTTCCGGCTCACCCAGGTGCTGCTCTGCTACGGCCGGCCGCGCGGCACGGACTTCATCCGTGAGCAGGTGAAGGACGTGCCCTCCGCGCCGATCCTGCTGGTCGGCACCCGCGGCGACCCGGCGACGCCGTACAGCTGGGCGGTCGAGACGGCGAAGCGGCTCGGGCCGTCGGCCGTGGTCCTGGACAACCGGGGTGACGGGCACACCGGGTACACGTCCTCCCGGTGCGTGCACGGCAAGGTCGACGACTATCTGCTGTACGGCACACTGCCGCCCGACGGCAGCTCGTGCCCGGCGGACGGCGACGGCCGCGGGGCCGTCGCCGACGCGTCGGACGCGGGCTGAGCGGGCTCAGGCGAGGGTGAGTTCCGGGGCGTAGAGGTCGATCCACCGGGCCAGGTCGAGGGTGCGTTCCAGTCCGCGCCGGGCGGCCTGGTTGGTCAGCTCGGGCCGGTTCGCGGCCCGCCGCGCCTTCTCGTGGTCCACGAGGTCGAAGACCCGGTGGCCGGGACGGGCCAGCAGGTCCTTGACCTGCTCCTGGAGGGCCTTGCCGTAGGCCGGGTCCTGGGTGGACGGGTAGGGACTCTTGACCCGGTCGTACACCGACTGCGGCAGGACGTCCCGGGTCGCCTCGCGCAGCAGGGTCTTCTCGCGGCCGTCGAAGGACTTCAGGGCCCAGGGCGCGTTGTAGACGTACTCGACGAGCCGGTGGTCGCAGAACGGCACCCGGACCTCCAGGCCCACGGCCATGCTCATCCGGTCCTTGCGGTCCAGCAGGGCGCGCACGAAGCGGGTGAGGTGCAGATGGCTCATCCGGCGCATGCGGAACTCGAAGTCGCTCTCGCCGGTGAGGCGCTGGATGCCGGTGACGGCGGAGTGGTAGGAGTCGGCGACGTAGGTCTCCAGGTCGAGGGACTTGACGAGGTCCGCGCGCAGGACGTCGGAGTCGTCGCCGAAGTGCCGGGCGAACTGGAAGAGCCAGGGGAAGGTGTCGGCGGTGCGGGCGCCCTCGTCGAAGAACTGCAGGTAGCCGCCGAACACCTCGTCGGCGGACTCCCCGGACAGCGCGACGGTGGACTGGTCGCGGACGGCCTTGAACAGCAGCAGGAGCGAGGCGTCCATGTCGCCGAACCCGGCCGGCAGGTCGCGGGCCCGGATCACGCGTTCGCGGACGGCGGGGTCGGCGAGGCTGCCCGCGTCGAGGACGATGTCCTGGTGGTCGGTGCGGGCGAGCCGGGCCACGTCGTGCACGAAGGGGGTGTCCGGGGTGCCCCGCAGCTCGTCGGCGACGAAGTTCTCGGTCTGGCCGACGAAGTCGACGGCGAAGCTGCGGACCTTCTCGCCCTGGGCGGCGAGTTGCCGGGCGGCGAGCGCGGTCATCGCGGAGGAGTCGAGGCCGCCGGAGAGCAGGGTGCAGCGGGGCACGTCGGCGACCAGCTGGCGGCGCACGATGTCGTCGAGGAGTTCGCGGACGGTGGCGACGGTGGTGTCGCGGTCGTCGGGGTGCGGGCGGGTCTCCAGCCGCCAGTAGGCCCGGGTGCGCAGGCCGTGGCGGTCGACGGTGACGACGGTGCCGGGCTCGACCTCGCGCATGCCCTCCCACACGGCGTGGCCGGGGGTCTTGACCATGGTGAACAGCTCGCGCAGGCCGTCCAGGCCGACCCGGGGGCGGACCAGCGGGTTGGCCAGGATCGCCTTGGGTTCGGAGCCGAACAGGACGCCGTCGGGGGTCGGATACAGGTAGAAGGGCTTGATGCCCATGCGGTCGCGGATCATCACGAGCTTGTCGTGGCGGCCGTCCCAGACGGCGAAGGCGTACATGCCGTTGAGCCGCTCGGCGACCGTGTCGCCCCACTCCACATAGCCGCGGAGCACCACCTCGGTGTCCGAGTCGGTGGTGAACTCGTGGCCGCGGTCCGTGAGTTCACGGCGCAGTTCGGTGAAGTTGTAGGCCTCGCCGGAGTAGACCATGGCGACGGTGCCGTCCGGGGTGCGGACCGTCATGGGCTGGCGGCCGCCGGGCAGGTCGATGATCGCGAGCCGGCGGTGGCCGAGGGCCGCGGGGCCCTCGCTCCAGGTGCCCCGGTCGTCGGGACCGCGGCAGGCCATCGTCTCCGTCATTGCATCCAATGCGCGCGTCTCGGTGGTGAGGTCACGGTCGAAGGAGACCCAGCCGGTGATGCCACACATGCGTTACCTCCTGCTGCCGGTCAGCCGGGCATGCCGCGCCACCTGCGGTTCCACGACGGAGGCGATTGCCCGAGCGAACCACTTGTATTCAGCATCTATATAACGAGCGTGCGCCCGGTACCCCGGCCGGTCAACCTGGCCGTAACACGGACGGCCGCACCGGCTCCCGCTTTCGGTCGTGCTTTGCCCGTGCGAGGGCCGCGAACCCGCCCCACTGCGGGCCCGGCCCGCCCGGAACAGGCCAAGCGCAAAAAGTTCCCCAAGCGGACCGGCGCCGGGCTCCTCGCCCGACGCCGGTCACCTGGTGCTGCCGCCGCCTCGCGCTACGGCTTCCCACCCACGAACCGCTCCACCGCCGCCGTCAGCTCGGCGGGCCGCTCCACCGGCAGCTCATGGCCCGCGTCGATGATCCGGACCTCCGCGTCCGGGTAGGCCTTGGCCATCCGCAGCATCTGCCGCACCGGCAGCTGGATGTCGTGGTAGCCGTGCACCATCAGGGTGGGCGCGTCGATCTCGCCGGCCCGGTCGAGGACGTCGAAGGCCCGCATGGCGCCGTAGAGCGTCATCACGACCTCGCGCGGGGTACCGGCGGAGGACCGGACGTACTCACGGATCCGCTCCTTGGGGTACCCCGGGGCGAAGGCCCGCTGGATGTTGGTGGCGACGAAGAGCTTGTACGGCACCAGGGTGGAGGCCGCCATCAGCAGTCCCCGGCCGCGGCTGTACGTCATCCGGCCGATGGAGTTGACCAGGACCATCCGCTCGACCCGCGCGGGGTGGGCGAGCGCGAGGGTCTGGGAGATCATGCCGCCCATGGAGTGGCCGACGGGGACGAACCGGTCCACCTCCAGGTGATCGAGGAGGGCGACGACGTCCTCGGCCAGCTCGGCGACGGTCTTCACCCCGGCTCCGGTGCTCTCGCCGTGGCCGCGCAGGTCGAGGCGGATCACCCGGCGGTCCGCGGCGAAGTGGGCCAGCTGGTGGTCCCAGCGGTGCCGGTTCGCGGTCCAGCCGTGGATGAACACCAGGGGCGCGGCGGCGCCGTCGCGGGGGCCCTCGTCGTCGTACGCCAGCGTCGCTCCGGCGACTTCGAGCTGCGGCATGGGGGCCTCCTGGGGCGTGATCCGGTTACTGCCGGGTACGGTAACCGGCGCCCTGGTCCGGCGTCATCGGGAAGTCGGCCTCAACACGGTTACAGCGTGCGCCTGATGGCCCGCACGGCGGACTCGGCGTCGTCCGCGTCGCCGGCCGAGACCGCGAGGCGCGCGAAGGGCGCGGACCTCGCCAGGTCGACCAGGACGACCGGGCCGTGTTCATGGACGGCGACGAAGTCCCGCCCGCCGGGGTACTCCCACGCGCCCACGCAGAACCGGTCCGGGAGCCAGTGGCCGTGGTGGTGCGCCTCACCGCGCAGCACCCGCCACCAGTCGGGCTCCACCGAGGCCCCGCGCACCTGCGCGAGCGGCACCCGGATCCGGCTCCGGCGGGCCAGGAGCTTCTCCGGGCCGCTCAGGCGGACGACGACCTCGTCCTCGTCGACGGTCAGCCGGGCCATCGCACCCACCTCCTCCATCCAGGGGAGGTTTACCCCAAATGCCGTAATCGCGAATCCGCCCTATGGTGCTGATATGGAGCACGCACTCAGTCCCACGACCCTCGCCGAGCTGCGCCGCCCGCGTCCCTACCCCGCCGTCTCCGTGCTGACGCCGACGCACCGCCGCGAGCCCGACAACGCCCAGGATTCCGTCCGGCTGCGCAATGTCGTGGCCGAGGCGAAGAAACAGCTGGAGAACGATCCCTCGGTCACCCGGGAGCGGCGTTCCGACGTGTTCAGGCAGCTCGACCAGGCGCTGGCCGAGGTCGATCTGACCTACACCGAGGACGGTCTGGTGATCTTCGCCGCGCCCGGCGAGCACCAGGTGTGGTCCCTGGCCCGCAGTGTCCCGGAGCGCGTGGTGCTCGCGGACACCTTCCTGACCCGCAACCTGGTCTCGGCGCACGCCGCCGAGCGCCCGTTCTGGGTGCTGTCGCTCTCGGCCGACCGCGTCACGCTGTGGAACGGCGGCATCGACCGGGTGGCCGAGAGCCGGGCCGGCGGTTTCCCGCAGACCCGCAGCCGGCAGAACTTCGACGCCGAGCGCCGGGAGCAGATCGGCGACATGCCGAGCACCTTCCGCGACGAGGACACCAAGCACTTCCTGCGGGACGCGAACACCGCGATGGCCGCGCTGCTGCGCGAGGATCCGCGACCGCTGTACGTCACCGGCGAACAGGCCGCCCTCTCCCTGTGGGAGGAACTGGGCAACGTCGCCCGGCAGAGCATCCCGGTGCAGCACGGCGGGCTCTCGCACGCCGGTCCGGAGGCCGTGTGGCAGGCGATCCGGCCGCTGCTGGCCGCGGAGTCGCGCCGCAGCACCGCGTCGGTGACCCGGGAGCTGGAGTCCGCGCGCGGCCACAGGACGTTCGCGGCCGGCGTCGACGAGGTCTGGCAGAACGCCCGTGAGGGCCGGGTCCGGCTCCTCGCCGTCGAGGAGAACTACCGCACCACGGTCCGCGACGACGGCGACCATCTGATCCCGGCGGACGGCGGCGACCTCGACTCCCGCGACGACATCGTGGACGAGATCGTCGAGCAGTGTCTGGAGACCGGCGCCGAGGTCCGCTTCGTCCCGGACGGCACCCTCGGCGACGAGAGCGGCATCGCCGGCGTGCTGCGGTACTGACGAGCCCCCTCTCCCGGCCGACGACTAGGCTCGATGCCGGTGATCGTCGGCCGAGAGGGAGTGTGGGCGTGGCAGAGCTGCTGGGCGTCGCGGTACTGGGTGCCGGACACATGGGGGCCGACCACATACGACGGCTCGCCCAGGTGGTGAGCGGTGCGCGGGTGGCGGCCGTCGCCGACCCTGACCTGGACCGCGCCAAGGAGGCGGTGGGCGGTCTGGACGACGTCTCCGTCCACGCGGATCCGCTGGCCGCCCTGGCCGCGCCCGGTGTGGAGGCCGTGCTGATCGCCTCCCCCGGCCCGGCGCACGAGGAGCCGCTGCTCGCGGCCTTCGAGCGCGGGCTGCCGGTCATGTGCGAGAAGCCCATGGTGCCGGACTCCACAGGAGCCCTCCGGGTGGTGGAGGCCGAAGCCAGGCGGGGACGCAGGCTGGCGCAGATCGGGTTCATGCGCCGCTACGACGTCGAGTACCGGCGTCTGAAGACCCTGCTGGACGGCGGTGGTCTGGGCCGCCCGCTGATGCTGCACTGCACGCACCGCAACGTCTCCTCGCCGCCCGGCTTCACCAGCGCGATGCTCATCGACAGCTCGGTGTCGCACGAGATCGACGCGGCCCGCTGGCTGCTCGGCCAGGAGCTGACCGCGGTGACCGTGCTGCGGCCGGTGCCCTCCTCGGGCGCGCCCGAGGGGCTGCTCGACCCGCAGCTGGTGCTCTTCGAGACCGACGGCGGCGCCCTCGTCGACGTCGAGGTCTTCGTCAACAGCGGCTTCGGCTACCAGGTGCGGTGCGAGGCCGTGTGCGAGAAGGGCAGCGCCCGGATCGGCGAGGACCGCACCATGCTGGTCACCACGGCCGACGGCGCCCGCGAGGAGGTGGCCCAGGACTATCTGGTGCGGTTCGCCGACGCCTACGACCGCGAGGTGCAGGCCTGGGTGGACGCCACCCGGCAGGGCCGGGTCACCGGAGCGAGCGCCTGGGACGGCTACGCCTCCTCCGTGGTGGCCGAGGCCGGGGTCCGGGCGCTGGAGTCCGGCGGCCGTACGACCGTCGAACTCGCCCCGCGCCCGGACCTGTACGCCGGGGACGTCAGCCGCTGACGCTCGCGGCGCCCGTCTCCAGGTGTCCGGTGAACCGGCGCGACCAGGTCGCGTCGGAGTCCACCGTCACGGTGAAGTCGTACCAACCGCCCTGGTAGGCGACGGCGTTGAAGTAGTCCTCGGTCGAGGCACCGGTGGCGACCGTGTACGTCCAGGGGCCGTCGGTGCGGTAGTTGTTCGAGGTGATGGTGAACTTCACCGACGCGGAGCCGGTGTTGGACATCTTGAACCAGACGGCGAGCTTGCCGGTGCCGGGCTCCACGGCGTAACGGACGCTCACCTCGGCCGACTTGCCGGCCTTGGTGGCGTCGCCCTGGAAGCGGCGCAGGAAGCGGTTGGGGCCGGTCATGGTCAGGTCGTACTTGCCGGAGCCGTACCCGGTGCCGATGTTGAAGTAGTCCGAGGCCGTGCCGCCCGCGTCGACCGTGTACTGCCAGGGCGTGGTGTCGCGGTAGGCGTTCGGGTGGATGGAGAAGTGGGCGGACCGGGCCGCCGGGCTGCCCTGGTTGGCCATGGTGAACCAGGCGAGGATCTTGCCGGCGCTCCCGAACTCCAGGTGGTCCAGGTAGCCGTTGGGCTGGTAGGGCAGCGCACGGGCCGGACGGGTGCCGGACTCCTGGGCGGGCAGGGCGTTGTCCGTGGGGACCGGGTTGGGCAGCGGGCCGCAGGTGGAGTAGCCGATGACGCCGGTCGCGGGCAGGGAGACGGCGCCGTGGACCGGGTGGGCGAAGTCGAAGACACCGGTCAGGTCGCCGCTCACCGCGCGCCGCCAGGCGCTGATGTTGGGGCAGTTGGCGGGCTTGCCGAGGGCCGCGGTCCAGGTCTCCAGGAAGCGCAGCACCGAGGTGTGCTCGAAGACCTCCGAGGAGACCCAGCCGCCGCGCGTCCAGGGGGAGATGACGATCATCGGGACGCGGAAGCCGAACCCGTACGGCACGCCGTTCAGGAACTCACCGGCCGTGCCGGCGGGCGGGACCGGCGGCGGGACGTGGTCGAAGCAGCCGTCGTTCTCGTCGTAGTTGAGGAACAGGACGGTGGAGTCGAAGACGTCCTCGTCGGCGGCGAGGGCCTGGTAGACCAGGTTGACGAAGTGGGCGCCGTCGCCGGGCGGGGCGTAGGGGTGCTCGGAGAAGGCCTGGTTGGCGACCACCCAGGAGACCTGCGGGAGGGTGCCGGCGACCACGTCGGCCCGGATGGCGGCGGCGATGTCGTCGGGGGTCGAGCCGGTCACCGCGGGGACGGAGGACATGCCCCGGTCGTAGAGGGGGTTGCCGGCCTTGGCGCCCGCGAAGTTCTTGAAGTAGGCGCAGCCGTTGTCCCCGTAGTTGTCCTGGGCGTTCTGGTAGACCTTCCAGGTCACTCCGGCGTTCTGCAGCGCCTCGGCGTAGTTCTGCCAGGTCAGGCCGGACTCGTCGCCGCCGTCGTAGCTTGACGAGTCGACCTTGCCGCTCCACAGGTAGGTGCGGTTGGGGCCGGTGGCGCTGAGGGTGGAGCAGAAGTAGGCGTCGCAGATGGTGTAGTTGTCGGCGAGCGCGTAGTGGAAGGGGATGTCGGAGCGGTCCAGGTAGCCGAGGGAGCCGACGTTGCCGACGCCCGCGACCCAGTTGTCGAGGCGGCCCTTGTTCCACGCGGAGTGCTGCGAGGACCAGGAGTGCGGGAGGTCGCCGTTGCACTGGGCGAGGGTCTCGCCGTCCTTGCCGCCCGCGTCGGGGGTGGCGCTGAGCTTCCACGGGTACTGGCGGCCCGTGCCGTTCGGCTGGTTGAAGACCGGATAGCCGCCGCTCAGGGTGATGCCGCTGCGGTCCGCGAAGCCGCGGACGCCCTTGAGGCGCCCGAAGTAGTGGTCGAAGCTGCGGTTCTCCTGCATGAGGATCACCACGTGCTTGACGTCCGAGATCGTGCCGGTCGCCGTGCTCTGGGCCGCGGCCGCGGTCCGTGGGCCGGCGGCGCCCACCGCCATGCCCGCCGCCACGGAAGCGCCCAGTCCCACGAAGCCTCTTCGGCTGATCGGTGTCATTCGCCCCGTCCTCGTCACGGGTGTGCCCGTGCGGCACACCGCGCGCAAGGGTGCACGGGGCGTCCGTCAGGGTCCATACCGGCGCGGTGAGGCGGGAGTGAACAGAAGTCAAAGTGCGGGCCGGGCGGGCCCGCAGGGCCTCACACGCCGCCGAACAGCGCGCTCAGGCCCCGCTCCACGACGGCTTCGACGTCCTCCTCCCCCGGGCTCACCACCTCGTGGGTGCGCTGCAGGAAGCGGAACAGCGCCTGGGTGTCGAACTGGAGCAGCGCGAGTCCGTGCGGCGAGTGGAACTCCACGGCCGTACGGCCCCGGCCGCAGGGCCAGATGTGGACGTCACCGCGCCCGGCCGGAGTGCTGAGACCCTGGTCGAGCAGCGAGCGGGCGAAGGTCCAGGTGACCTCCTCGCCGCCGAGGGTGACCTCGGCCGGGAAGTCGACGAACACGGCCA
This sequence comes from Streptomyces sp. NPDC090088, assembly GCF_044747345.1. Classification (NCBI taxonomy): domain Bacteria; kingdom Bacillati; phylum Actinomycetota; class Actinomycetes; order Kitasatosporales; family Streptomycetaceae; genus Streptomyces; species Streptomyces sp. NPDC090088. The sequence goes on from NZ_JBIVDZ010000013.1 coordinate 282,235, forward strand.
GCGGATCACCGGACGTGTAGCGCAGCGTGGCGGGCACCGGGACCTCCTGGTCCTCGGCGGTGATCAGCCGGGCACGGGCGGGCTGCTCGAAAGTGATGTCCATGCCTGTAGGACTCCGTTCGGCCCCTCCGCATGACGCGAAATCCGGACAGAGTTGCCGCGCGTGGCCGAGACCGCGACACTGTGAACACACGCGCGTCGAACAGTCGCCCGAGCGCGACACGAACGCCCCGGTAAGGGGGCCAAGTCACGTAGTCCGCCTACGCCTTCCCGCACCGGGACGCGTACGTCTTTCATAGCGGTCGACCAGCCCGTGAAGACTCTGGCATATGCCAGAAGCACCACCGTATCGTGTGTTGCCAAATCCCTTACAGGGCGTCGCAGGCTGTGCAACAGTCGTAACCGGTCCCCCGCCCGTACTGACCGTACCGTCCCCGCATCGGAGTGCGTCATGCCGTCCCATGTCTCCGCGGACCGCCCCGCCGCCCAGCCGCCCGGGCGCGGCTCGGTCGAGGCGTTGATATCGCAGACACGGCGGCTCAAGGGGGACGTGGACGCCGTACGACGGGACACCCAGAGCGACGGCTGCGATCCCCAGGACCGGTGGCAGCGGGCACTGTACGACCTGGCACTGCACCAACTCAACGACCTGGACGCGCACTTGGCCCAGCTGCGGGACGGTCCCGCACGGCTGCCGGCCGTGCCGGACGGATGCGAGGCGCTCCCGGAGCCGCGCCCGGCGCAGGCCGGCCCGCCGCACGGTTCGCTGCTCAGCCGGGTCGGCAGCGCCGAGTGGAACCTCCTGACGGACGAGGCCAGTTGGTCCGCCGAGCTGTACCAGATCCTGGGCCGCGACCCCGCCACACCCGCGCTCACCCTCGACGAACTGCCGTCCGTGGTACTGGACGAGGACCGGCCCTGGCTGACCTCGATGGTCACCTCCTGCCTGGTCGACGCCAAGCCGATCGACGGCGAGTTCCGGGTCCTGCGGGCCGACGGGAACGTGCGGACCGTGCACATGATGGGCGAGCCCGTGCTCGGCGGGGACGGCAGCACCGCCTCGATGTGGGCCGTGCTGCGGGACGTCAGCGAACTGCGGCGCAGCCAGCGGACGGTGCGCGAGACCAGGGACTCGATGCGGAGCCTCCAGCAGCGGGCCCGGACCGAGCAGCGGCTCGCGGTCGAACTGCAGGAGGCCGTGCTGCCACCGGGGCGCGGTGCGCTGCGGCCGCCCCGCCGGGGTCCGGGCACTCTGGAGGTCGCCGCCCGGTATCTGCCCTCCGGGGCCGACACCCCGCTCGGCGGCGACTGGTACGACGCGCTGGAGCTGTCCGACGGCGACACCCTGCTCAGCGTCGGCGACCTCACCGGGCACGGCGTCGGCGTCACCTCGGGCATGACGATGCTGCTCGGCGCCGTACGCGGGATGGCGATGGCCGGCGCCCAGCCGGGGCATCTCATGGCCCTGCTCAACCAGTTACTCGACGCCACCGTGCAACCCGCCCTGGGCAGCGCAGTCTGCTGCCGCTACCGGCCGGCGACCCGCACCCTGACCTGGGCCCAGGCAGGACACCCCGCCCCGTTGCTGTACCGCGACGGGACGGGGTGCGTGCTGAGCGCGCCGGACGGCGTACTGCTCGGTGCCACCTCGGGAGCCGGTTACGGACAGGCCGAAGTGACCCTGGAACCGGGCGATCTGCTCCTGCTGCACACCGACGGGCTGGTACCCGGGCACAGCGGAACGGACGCCCTGGACCGTCTCCTCGGCCTGGCCCCGCGGTTCGCGGCGGTGCGTACCGCCCAGGACTGTGTCCGGGCAGTGGTCGAGGAGTTCGGCGAGACCGAGCGCGGGGACGAGGCCTGCGTGCTCATCGCCAAGGTGAGTGAATAAACAAGGGCAGGAAGGACGGCGCGCCGGCCCCTACGCCGGGGCGCTGTTGTCGCTCCCCCTGCTCTTGGGCTTGGGCAGGGCGAGCTTGATCTCCTCCCGGAGTTCCTGGATCCTCGGGTAGCTGGAGTACTCGGCGGTCAGCCGGTACATCTGGCGCAGCCGGTCCCAGGTGCGGTGGGAGGAGTTCTGTCCCATCGACATCAGGGCCAACCGTGCGTACCGGTCCGCCTGTTCGGGGTCGTCCGCGATGAAGCAGGCGGACGCCATGGACAGGAAGTCGAAGATCTTCGACCGCTGCCGGCCGTCGACCCTGAGCGACAGGGCCTTCTCCGCGTAGTGCTGGGCGTGCGCGGCCGCGCTCGGGTCGTGCTCGGCCAGCGTGCGGTAGGCCAGGGCCTGCATGCCGTACAGATCCTCTTCCTTGAACATCTGCATCCAGCTCGGCGGCGGCACGTCGCCCCGGTCGGAGACGAAGAGGTCCTCCGCCTGGCCGAGGGTGCGGCGCATCGCCTGGCCCTTGCCCATCGACGCCTGTGCCCAGGCCTCGATGGTGTAGAGCATCGCCCTGGTGCGCGGCAGCACCTCTTCGCCCGAACCGGACTTGGCGAGCTTCATCAGGTCGAGTGCGTCGTCGGGCCGGCCGAGGTGCACCATCTGGCGAGCCGCTCTGGAGAGCGCCTCCCCGGCGCGCGGCCGGTCGCCGCCCTCACGGGCCGCGTGGGCGGCGATGACGAAGTACTTCTGGGCCGTGGGCTCCAGGCCGACGTCGTGCGACATCCAGCCCGCGAGGACGGCGAGGTTGGCGGCGACGCCCCACAGGCGCCGCTGGAGATGGTCGGGGTGACGGTAGGCGAGCATGCCGCCCACCTCGTTGAGCTGTCCCACCACGGCCTTGCGTTGCAGCCCGCCGCCGCGGGCCGCGTCCCAGGCGCGGAACACCTCGACGGAACGCTCCAGTTCCTCGATCTCCTCGGACCCGATGGGGGCGGCCTCGTAGCGGTCGAACCCAGCGGGGTCGGCGTGCAGAGGGTCGTCGAGGACGGGGGCGTCGGCCCTGAGTGTGGGGTCGGTGTGCAGCCAGTCGTACATGGCGCTGCTGAGTACGGATCCCGCGGTGAGCGCGGCACCCGCACCCACCAAGCCGCGTCGGTTGAGCATGAGGTCCATTCCCGTGAATTCGGTGAGGACCGCGGCGGTTCGTTCGGGCGCCCACGGCATGCCGTCGGGATGTTCCACGTTCCCGTCGTCCGGCCGTTTTCCCGTACGCCCGTGCCGTACCAGACCGAGGTCCTCGATGGTCACGACACGGCCGAGACGCTCGGTGAACAGGGCCGCCAGCACCCGCGGCACCGGATCGCGCGGGATCTCTCCCGTGTCGATCCAACGCCGCACCCGGGAGGTGTCGGTCGACAGCTGGGGGTGGCCCATGGCCGCCGCCTGCCGGTTGACCAGCCTCGCGAGTTCGCCCTTGGACCAGCCGGCCAGGCCGAACAGGTCCGAGAGACGGGTGTTGGGTTGTCCGCTCACGTCAAGCCCCCAGGTTCTCGGCTGAGTTGACAGTAGCCCCGTGACGATTGCCGGGCGACTATTCGCCACGGTTCGCCAGGGTGCGCCAGATGGTGTGCCACTGGGCATCCGGTGTCAGGTAGAAGTGCGCCACCCCGACCCGGTCGCCGCCAGCGAGATTCGGAGACTCTCCCCAGGGTGGATCCGGGTGACCGGGCCGGGTGGGCGTCGAGGATTTCTCACAGGACTTCTCAGGCAGGCACCGCAGGTACACGAAGGGATCTGTATCGCCCATGTACGCAGCATCGTCCTCCGTGTCCGCCCCGCTCCGGCCGCTGCGCCCCCGACCGGCGGGCAGCGGCCCCTATCTCGACCCCGCGCGCACCGGGGCCGCCGCACCGGTCGTGGGCCGGCAGCGGCGCGCCCCGGGTCTGGGCACCCAGCCCCTCAGCGGGAGACTCGACTTGTCCGGCCCCCAGGGCGCGCAGCTGCGCACCGCGATCACGGCGGTGCACCGGATCTGCCCGGAGTTCGCTCCGGTGCAGGTGCTGCGCCGCTCCGGGCGGTCCGTGATCCTCGTCGGGACGACGGGGCGCAGCACGGCCGTAGCGAAGTGTCTGCTGGACCACTCCCCCGCGTGGGCGGAGCGGATCCGGCACGAAATAGCCGCTTACCGCTCGTTCGTCCGGCACCGGCCGCCGATCCGGGTGCCGAGACTGATCGCGGCGGACCCGGACAACTGCACGCTGGTGATCGAGCGGATGCCCGGCCGGGTGGCGGCGATCCAGCGCCACCCGGCGGAGGCTCCGCCCCGGGCGGACATCCGGGCCGCACTGGGTGCGATCTGCCGGCTGAACGCGTGGCGCCCCCCAGCCGGGACGTTCGACGCCCCGGTGGACTACGCGGCCCGTATCTCCCGGTACCACGAGCTGGGTCTGCTCACCGACCGGGACATGGGGGACCTGCAGAAGCTGCTGCACGGCATCGCGATCGCGGCGGGCCGTCAGGGGATGGGCCAGTTCTGCCACGGCGACGCCCTGCTCTCGAACATCCTGCTGTCCCCGGCCGGTCCAGTGCTGGTGGACTGGGAGCACGCGGGCTGGTATCTGCCGGGGTACGACCTGGCGACGCTCTGGTCGGTCCTCGGCGACGCCCCGGTGGCCCGCCGTCAGATCAGCCAGATCGCCCAGTCGGCGGGGCCCGCCTCCCGTGACGCCTTCCTGGTGAATCTGATGCTGGTCCTCACCCGGGAGATCAGGACCTACGAGACCGCCGTGCAGCGTTCGATGCACGACGCGACCCCGGCGGCACCGGGTACGGCCCACCCGGGCGCCGCGCCGACCGGCGAGGAACAGCGGCTGCTGCTCCGGCGGCTGCACGACGACTGCCAGCTGGCCCGCCGGGCCGTGCGCGCGGCGGTCGGCACTCGCTGACGGGGAGGAGAAATCCGCGGTGCGCTCAGGGCAGCTGCGCACCGCGGATTTCTCGCGTCCGGGGTCCCGCACAGGTGTACGCCACTGACGCCGTGCAGGCCCGAAGCCGCCATCGCGAAACTCCCACGATCATCGTATGACATGGGAAATCACCTCCCTCTGGGCATGATTGACGGACCGTCGGCAAGCCGGTACCACTGAGCCACGCTCAGCCCCGCACGCCCCGCCGCGCTCGAACGCCCCAGGAGGCTGCTTTGCGAGGACCCGTCACCGAGCCAGCGCCCGCCCACCGCCGCAGACGTATGCGCAGGACGGCCGGGGCCGTCGGCTCCGCCGCGCTGCTGCTGCCGCTGCTGGGTGTGGCTCCGCCCCCGAGCACCACCGCATCGTCCACCGGACTGCTGCAGCGGGCGTTCGCGTCCGCGTCCGCCGAGTACCACGTGCCGCAGAGCGTGCTGCTGGCCGTCTCCTATCTCCAGTCCCGCTGGGACACCCACGGCGGCGCGCCGAGCGTGACCGGCGGCTACGGCCCGATGCACCTCACCGACGCGCACACCGCGCTGGCCACGGACACCGAGCACTTCGCCGACGGCACCGAGGACCCCCGCGGCGACAGCGCCCGCCCCGCCCTGCACCCCAAGGTGAAGGTGCCGGCGAACTCCGCGCTCCCGGCCCGCCTCAAGACCCTCGCCAAGGCCGCCGAGCTGACCGGCATCCCGGCCGCGGAGCTGCGCACCGACCCGGCGGCGAACGTGGCCGGCGGTGCCGCCCTGCTCGCGGCCGCGCAGCGGAGCCTCGGCGCGCCCCTCGGCTCCGATCCGGCCGGCTGGTACGGCGCGATCGCCCGGTTCTCCGGCGCCGACGACAAGGCGACCGCGGCGGCCTACGCGAACGACGTGTTCGACGTCCTCCACACGGGCGAGGAGCGCACCACGGACGAGGGACAGCTCGTCGCGCTCGCCGCCCAGCCGCGGCTGAAGGCCGACACCGCGCAGCTGAGGCGGACGGGGTTGCGCACGGTGGCGGCGCGCGACACGGAGTGCCCGACAACGGTGTCGTGCGAGTCGATCCCGGCGCCGTACTCCCAGTTCGGGGACAACGACTACGGCAACCACGATCTCAGCGACCGGCCGGTGTCGCAGAGCATCAAGTTCATCGTCATCCATGACACCGAGGGCTCCTGGGACACGACGATCAAGCTGGTCCAGGACCCGACCTATGTGTCCTGGAACTACACGATCCGCTCGACCGACGGTCTGATCGCCCAGCACGTCAAGGCGAAGGACGTGGCCTGGCACGCCGGCAACTGGTACATCAACGCCAAGTCGATCGGCATCGAGCACGAGGGCTTCCTCGCCGCGCCGGACGCCTGGTACACGGAGGCGATGTACCGCTCCTCGGCGCGGCTGGTGAAGTACCTGTCCGAGAAGTACGGCATTCCGCTGGACCGGCAGCACATCCTCGGCCACGACACCGTGCCCGGCCCGGTCACCTCGTCGATCCCCGGGATGCACACCGACCCGGGCCCGTTCTGGGACTGGCGGCACTACTTCGAGCTGCTGGAGCACCCCTTCAAGCGGACCGCCGGCAAGAAGGGCGGTCTGGTGACGATCCTGCCGGACTACGCCGCGAACCAGCCGTCGTACACCGGCTGCGTCACCAAGGGGCAGCCCTGCGCCGCGCACGGTTCCAGCGCGGTACGGCTGTACTCCGACCACGACGAGAACTCGGCCCTGATCAAGGACATCGGTCTCGGTACGACGCCGACGACCGACGTCAACGACCTGTCCTCCCGGGTCGCCACCGGACAGCAGTACGCGGTGGCGGACACCTGGGGCGACTGGACGGCGATCTGGTTCCTCGGGCAGAAGGCCTGGTTCAAGAACCCGGCCGCCCAGCCGACGGCGGTGACCGCGGCCGGGCGGGTGGTCACGCCGAAGGCGGGCCGGACCAGCATCCCGGTGTACGGCCGCGCCTATCCCGAGGCGTCCGCATACCCCTCGGGGGTACCGGCCCAGTCGATCTCCCCGCTCTCGTACACGATCCCGGCGGGCCAGGAGTACGTGGTCGGTGACGAGCTGCCGGGCGAGTACTACTACGCGGTCACCTTCACCACCGACTCGCACAAGGTCGTGGTCGGCAAGGACCTGTACTACGAGATCCAGTACGGCCACCGGGTCGCCTTCGTCCGCGCGGCCGACGTCGACGTGACGTCGTCCCGCAGGTGGGGCGGGCGGTAGCCGCTGTCAGCCCTGCTGGAAAAGCTCCGCGGGGAGTGGCTTCAGCAGGGCGTACAGGTCATCGGTGATGGGGCGGTCCCAGGCGGCGATGGTCACCAGGACGCCGTCGCTGCGGTCGAACTGGACGCAGGAGATCCGGCTCTCGGAGAGCTTGAGCCGGCGCACGATCAGCAGGTTGTCGCCCTGCAGGACCGGCATGTCCTCGGTGCCCACGACGGTGACGTCCTCGTCGTTCTCCAGCGCGAGGAGGAGCTGGCCCACCTCGAAGGGGATCTCGTCGTCGGCGACCTCGCGGGCCGGGGAGCCCTCGGGGAGGTTGCCGATGATCATCGCGGGGCCGCGGCCGCCGAAGAGGTCGTAGCGCAGGAAGACGCCCTGGCAGGTGCCGTCGGGGGCGGGCAGCAGCCCGGCACCGAGGTTGCCGGGCCAGTCGCCCGGGTCCATGGCCAGTACGTCGAAGTCGGGGCCGGCGGGGGTGGCGCTGCGGCGGCGGAGGAACGACATGCGGTCCATGGTACGGGGCTGCGCGGGCGGGGGGCCGAGGGGCTGGGGATGGTTGCGGTGAGTGGGCTGGTGCGGCGCCGTCGGGCCTGGTCGCGCAGTTCCCCGCGCCCCTTGGGGCGTCGGCGCTCGCGCCCGCTACGAAGGTGCCCTTTCCATCGTCGCAAGCTCGGTCCTCGCCTGGGCGGCCAGGCCGTCCGCTCCGCACTGTTCGGCGGTCTTGAGGCCCCTGCGGAGGTGGTCGGCGTCGTGGAGTTCCGTGCCCAGGGCGACGAGGGAGCACGCCAGTTCGTAGGCGGCCGGGGAACCGTCGAGGCGGGTCACCGACTCCTCCAGGTAGCGGAGGCGTGCCTCGCCGGTCGAGACGTCGGCCGCCGTGCGCAGGGCCTGGCCGATGGCTGAGGGGGCGCCGAACTGGCGGGCCCGGGCGACCGCTTCCAGGGCTGTCGTCAGGGCTCGGTCGGGCGTGTCGCAGGCTTCCGCGCGGGCCAGGTGGAGTTGCCAGGGACACCAGGCGGGGTTGCGGATGCCGCGTGGTTCGAGGCGGCGGCCGGCCGCGGAGAGCTCGGCGGCGGCGGCCTCGGTGAGGCCGCGGGCGAGGAGCAGTTCGCCGTAGACCGTCTGGGCGTCGGGGAAGACCACGGCCGCCGGGAAGGGCTCCCGGAAGGAGTGGTCCTCGGCGACCCGGGTGGCCTCCTCGGTGCGGCCGCGGGCGATGAGGGTCTGGATGAGGGTGCCGAGGGCGTACCAGTGGGCGGGGGTGCCGGGTCCGACGCGTTCGGCGAGGCGCAGGCCGGAGCGGACCAGCTCCTCCGCCTCGGCGAGCCGGCCGCGCCGGTAGCGGACGTAGCCGAGGAGGGTGTACGCGAAGGAGAGGTGGGCGCCGCGCCAGCCCTGGCGTTCGAAGTCGGCGGTGCCGGCGGCGAACAGCTCCTCGGTGCGGTCGGGCCGGTCGGCGTACATGAACGCGAGGGAGACCAGGACGGGCACCTCGAAGCCACGGTCGGCCTCGGCCCAGCCGAGGCCGCCGGCGAGGGCGCGTTCGGCGTGGTGGAGGGCGATGTCGGCGGGTTCGCCGCGCTGGACCGCGTCCCAGGTGCGCAGGCCGATGATGTACCGCTCGGTGAGGTCGCGGCCCTGGAGCCGGTCGGCGAGCCGGGCCAGTCGGCGGGAGCGGGAGGGATGGTCGGGTTCGTCGGCGCGGAAGGCGTCCCACATGAACTGCTCGGAGAGCATGCGAAGGCGGACCCGGGCGTCGCCGGTCACCCGGATCTCCCGGGCGAGGGTCTCGGAGGCCTCGGCGAGCCGGTCGCTGTGGGCGAGGACCTGGGAGAGCCGGTAGACGATGTGGTGGCGCAGGGCGGGCTCGGCGATGGGCTCCTGGAGGGCCGCGCGGAGGTGGTTGACGGTGGTGGCGGGTTCGGTGAGCAGGGAGGCGCTGCCGAGTTCGTGCAGGACGGCGGCGCGCAGCTTGGCCGGCGGGGGTTCGCGCAGGGCGCGGGCGAGATAGCGGCGGGCCGCGTCCGGGGCGCCGGCCCGGAGGTTCTCCCCGGCGGCGGCGCGCAGCTGCCGCACGACCCAGGCGTCGCCCTCGGGGTGGGTTTCGAGGAGGTGGCGGGCGGCGGCGGTGGCGCCCTGGCCGTCGTCGGTCACGCACCAGGCGGCCTGGCCGTGCAGGGCGACGCGGGTGGCGGGCGGGATGGCCCGGTAGACGGCGGTGGCGATCAGCGGGTGGACGAACTCCAGGGTCTCGGCGCCGGTGAGGATACGGGCGCCGCGCAGGGCGTCGGCGGCGTCGGCGGCCTCCTCGTGGCCGAGGCCGGCGACGGCGGCGGCGAGCGCGGGATGGATCTCGGTGCCGAGGACGGCGCAGGCCCAGGCGAACCGGACGGCGGAGGGGCCGAGGCGTTCGAGCCGGGCGATCAGTCCGCTGCCCTTCACGGCGGCGGCGAGGTCGCGCAGCAGGGGTGCGCCCGCCTCGGTGGGATCCAGGCCCCGGTCGTGGACCTTGGCGGTGAGTTCGACGATCTCGAAGGGGTTGCCGGAGGTGACGGCCCAGGACTCGTGGCAGAAGGCGTCGTCGGCATGGTCGCCGAGGCTCTCGCGGACCAGTCCGGCGACGGCGTCGGCGCTGAGCGGTTCGAGGTCGTGCGGGCGGCCTCCCGCACGGCCGGGCAGGCCGCGGAACGCGTCGGCGTGTTCGGGGAGTTCGTCGGGCCGGTACGCGACGACGACGAGCAGCGGGAGTTGCTCGGCGCGGGGTGCGAACGCGGCGAGCCAGCCCAGGGATTCGGGGTCGGCCCAGTGCGCGTCGTCGAGGACGAGGACCATCGGGGCGCGGCGCACGGCGAGGTGGGTGAGGACCCAGTCGAGGCCGTCGCGCAGGCCCTGCTGGTCGGGCGGGGCGCCCTCGGTGGGGGCGCACAGGCCGAGGGCGGGGCCGACGATGTCGTACCAACTGCCCAGTGAGGCGCGGAGTTCGGCCTCGGGTGCGCCGGCGAGGCGGGGTTGCAGGAGCTGGCGGGCGACGTGGAAGGCGACGCGCTGTTCCTGGTCGCCGCCGCGTGCGGAGAGCACGGTGCAGCCCTGGGCGGCGGCGCGGCGGCGGACCTCGGCGAGCAGGGTGGTCTTGCCGATTCCGGCGCGGCCGGCGAAGGCGAGCAGGGCGCCGCGCTGCCGGTCGGCCGGGTCCGCGCCGTCCGTGCCCAGCCCGGTGAGTTCGGCCAACGCCTCGTCGACGGCGACGAGTTCGCTCTCGCGCTCGTAGAGCGTGCGTCGGTTCCGCAGGACCCGCTGTCCCATGACCACCCCCCGCCACGGTGGTACGCGTGCGCGGGGAGCGGGCGCGCACCGTGGCTTGCAGGCAGCTCAGCGTACGCCTGACGAGAGTGATCCGCTCCCTACTGGCGGTAACTGACGCGGGGGCCTTGACATCACTCCTCGGCCGGCGTCGGCGGCACCACCGCGACGGGTGCGGCCGCGTGCAGCAGCACGGCCTGGGTGACGGAGCCCATCATGCGGGCGGGGGCGAGGGGGCGCCGGCGGTGGCGGCCGACGACGACCAGGCCGGCGTCCTCGGAGGCGGAGACCAGCAGGCCGGCGGCGTCGCCGGGCGGTGCGAGGATCTGGGTTCGCACGTCCGGGTGGTTCTTGAGGTGCGGGGCGAGGAATCCCTCGGCGAGGGTGCGGGTCTCGTGTTCGACCTCGTCCTGGTCGACGGCCGGCGGGACGATTCCCCCGGCCGCGGCCCAGCTCTGCACCGGCCAGGGGTAGGCGGCGATCACCTGGAGCAGGGCGTCGCACCCCGCGGCCTCCGCGAAGGCGAACGCGAGAGTGGCGTCGTCGGGACTGTCCACGTCCACGCCGACGACCACCCGTGGCCCGGGCGCCGCGGGCAGCTCCTCGTGCTCCCCCACTGCCCGAAAGGCGTGGGAGGTACCCCCACCGCGCCCCGGCCGGGGTACGACGACCACCGGGCATCCGGCGTCGCGGGCGGCGGCCAGGCCGTTGGAGCCGAGCAGCAGGCTGGCGAAGCCGCCGCGGCCCCGGGAGCCGAGCACCAGCAGTTGGGCGTCGGCGCCGAGTTGCGGCAGCAGAGCCGTGGGGGCGCCCTCCAGGGCGACGTACTCGGCGACCGGTTCCCCGGTACCGGCGCGCAGCCGGTCGCGGACCTCGTCGAGCACCGGGTCGCCGGCACCGTCCGGCTCCCCGGCGACCAGGACGTCCGGCTGCCCCCAGGCGGCGTACTGCCGCACATGCACCACCCGCAGCGACGTGCCCCGCCGCCGGGCCGCGTCCACGGCCCAGTCCAGGGCGCGCAGACTGTCGTCCGAACCGTCCACCGCGGCGATGACCGGCGCTGTGCTCATCGTTCCTCACCTCCGGAATACGACCTTCCCTTTGTCCGGGGCCAGCCTGTCGCAGGCGGCGGCCCCGGAAGGGCGCTGCTGGTCACGTGTCCGGAAATCCTTGCGGAACACCCCCCGGTTCGGCGCTGGGCCACGGGACCGGGGGGAAGCACGCGGGCGCGCGGTCCGTCAGGTCAGGTCGAACTCGCCCTCCCGGGCCCCCGACACGAAGGCTCCCCACTCGGCGGGGGTGAAGATCAGGGAAGGGCTCTGCGGGCTGCCGCTGTTGCGCATCGCGATGAATCCCTCGACAAAGGCGATCTGGACATCCCCCAGGCCACGGCTGCTGGACTGCCACTCGGCCCCGCTGAGGTCCAGCTCCGGCTTGTCCCAGCCCCGTACCGGCTGCTGCTGGATGGTGCTCTCGGCCACGTCCGTGCTCCTCCCGAATTCGTCGTCCGCGGCCAGCCTAGCTTTCGGTTCCGGCACTCAACAGGCCACGTGAACGGGTCCTTTCAGGAGTCGGGGGCCGCGGCGCCGACGAGCCACATGGAGAAGAACTGGGAGCCGCCGCCGTAGGCGTGCCCGAGCACCTTGCGGGCGCCGTCCACCTGGTGTTCTCCGGCCTGGCCGCGCACCTGGAGGGCGGCCTCGGCGAACCGGATCATCCCGGAGGCACCGATCGGATTGGTGGAGAGCACTCCGCCCGACATGTTGACGGGGAGGTCCCCGTCGAGCTCCGTGACACCCGATTCGGTGAGTTTCCAGCCCTCGCCCTCCTCGGCGAAGCCCAGGTTCTCCAGCCACATGGGCTCGTACCAGGAGAACGGCACGTACATCTCGACGGCGTCGATGTCCCGGCGCGGGTCGGCGATGCCGGCCTGCCGGTAGACGTCCGCCGCGCAGTCCTTCCCCGCCTGCGGCGAGACGGCGTCCTTGCCGGCGAACAGGGTGGGCTCGCTGCGCATGGCCCCGCCCAGCATCCAGGCCGGCGGCTTCGTCGAGCGGGCGGCGCCCGCCCGGTCGGTGAGCACCATGGCGCAGGCGCCGTCGGAGGAGGGGCAGGTCTCCGAGTAGCGGATGGGGTCCCACAACATGGGGGACGCCTGGACCTTCTCCAGGGTGATGTCGTGCTCGTGGAGGTGCGCGTAGGGGTTCTTCAGCGCGTTGCGGCGGTCCTTGTAGGCGACCAGCGAGCCGACCGTGTCGGGGGCGCCGCTGCGCCGCATGTAGGCCCGCACATGGGGGGCGAAGAAGCCGCCCGCGCCCGCAAGCAGCGGCTGCTGGAAGGGGATCGGCAGGGACAGCCCCCACATGGCGTTGGACTCGGACTGCTTTTCGAAGGCGAGGGTCAGCACGGTGGAGTGGACCCGGGCGGCGACGAGGTTCGCCGCGACCAGTGCGGTCGACCCGCCCACCGAGCCCGCCGTGTGGACCCGCAACATGGGTTTGCCCACCGCGCCCAGCGCGTCCGCCAGGTACAGCTCCGGCATCATCACGCCCTCGAAGAAGTCGGGCGCCTTGCCGATGACGACGGCGTCGATGTCGGCCCACGTCAACTCGGCGTCGTCCAGCGCCCGTCGCGCCGCCTCGCGCACGAGCCCCGCGATCGAGACGTCCCGCCGGGCCGCCACATGCTTGGTCTGGCCGATCCCTACGACGGCCACGGGCTCCTTGCTCATCGCGGATCCCCTTCGAGTACGGCGACCAGGTTCTGCTGCAGACAGGGCCCGGAGGTGGCGTGGGCGAGGGCACGGTCGGACTCGCCCCGGTGGATACGGGCGGCGGCCTCACCGATACGGATCAGCCCGGCGGCCATGATCGGGTTGGCGGCGAGGGCCCCGCCGGACGGGTTCACCCGCACGTCGTCGCCGAGCCGCAGCGCCTTGCGCAGCACGACCTCCTGCGCGCTGAACGGCGCGTGCAGCTCGGCGGTGTCGACGGGCCGTTCGAAAGCCCCGGCCTTCTGTGCGGCGAGCCGCGCGGACGGCGAGTCGGTCAGGTCACGGACGCCCAGGCCGTGCGCCTCGATGCGGTGGTCGATGCCCCGGATCCAGGCGGGCCTGGCACACAGCTCCCGCGCCCGCTCCCCCGCCGCGAGGATCACGGCGGCGGCGCCGTCACCGATGGGCGGGCAGTCGCCGGTCCGCAGCGGCCGTACGACGTACTCCCCCTGCGCCACCGGTCCCCTCAGCTGGGCGTGCTCGTTGGCGGTGGCGTCGGCCCGGCTTCTGGCGCCCACGGCGGCCAGCGCGGGCTCGTCGGTCTCGCCCGCGTCGATGAGGGCCTGGGCCTGGAGGGCGGCCAGGGCGACGGAGTCCGGCCACAGGGGGGCCACGTAGTAGGGGTCGAGCTGCCGGGTCAGCACGTCCCGCACCGACCCGGGCGAGGACTTGCCGTAGGAGTAGACGAGCGCGGTGTCCGCGTCCCCGGTGAGCAGCTTGGTCCACGCCTCGTACAGCGCCCAGGCGCCGTCCATCTCGACGTGGGACTCGGAGATCGGCGGCCAGGCGCCGACGCCGTCCAGGGCGAGGGTGAAGGAGAAGGCGCGGCCGGCCAGGTAGTCGCTGGAGCCGGAGCAGGTGAAGCCGATGTCGGCGGTCTTCAGACCGGTCTGGCCGAGGACGTCGTGCAGCACCGGCATGAGCATCTCCACCTCGGAGAGGTCCTCGCTGGTGCGGCGGTGGTCGGTCTGCGCGAAGGCGACCAGTGCTATGTCACGCATCACAGCAGCTCCTTGTACAGGTCGTAGTCCGCGTCGGGTTCCCCGGTGGGCCGGTAGTGGTCGGGATAACGGGCCCCCTCCGTCCACACCGGCTCCACCCGCAGCCCCATCCGCACCTGGTCGTAGGGGATGCCGCCGATCCGGCCGTGCAGGGCGAGCCCGGCGCCGTCGAGGGCGATGTGGGCATAGACGTACGGCACCTCTATGTCGAGGTTCTTCGCCTTGATGTTGACGATGCAGAAGGTGGTGACCGTGCCCGCGGGCCCCACCTCGACCTGTTCCGATGTGGCCACCCCACATGTGGGGCACGCACCCCTCGGCGGCACGTACACCTTCCGGCAGGAAGGACACCGCTCGCCGAACGTCCGCCGGGACGACAGGGCGTTGATGTACGCGGTCTGGGCCCGGCCCGGCGAGTAGGTGTAGTCGAGGCGTGCGTGCGCGACGATGCCATGCACAGCGTCCTCGAACTCCCCGTCGTGCCCGCCGGGTTCGACCGCCTCGCCGTCGTACGGCTCGAAGCAGGCGATGTCGGTGACGGCCCCTGAGCGCTCCTCGGCCCAGCGGACGCGGACCCGCATCCCGGTGTGCACGGCCTCCGGTCCGGGCGCGTCGAGGGCGTGCAGCAGGGCGGTGTCGGCGCCGTCGAGCCGGACCAGCACCCAGGCGAAGGGAGTGCCGAGGGGCTGGCCGCGGCGGGGTTCGTGGTTCCAGGCCCAGGTGGTGACCGTGCCCGTGGGGGCGACCTCGACGAGGTCGCGGAGCTCCTCGGCGGTGACCGGGTCGTACTCGACGGGTGGGACGAGAGTGCGGCCGTCGGTGGTTCTCACGCCGAGGACGACACGCTCACGCAGGCCCGTGAGGAAAGCGCTCTGGACGGGCCCGAGCGACCGGGTGAAGGGGAACTCGACGACGAGGGGAGCCTTGAGGACTTCGGGCATCGGCGCTGCCTCCTTGGGAAAGTCGATGTGCAGCGCCCCGTCAGGGGCGCGGGGCTGTGACATGTGCGGCTCCGCCGCGCGGGCGCGACCAGCCACCTAGAGCCCGCAGCGTCAATCGCACCTCGAAGACGCTCACGCACGCTTGTAATCAGGCGCCCGCTTCTCCGCGAACGCACGCGCCCCTTCCTTCGCGTCCGCCGTGTCGAAGATCGGCCACCCCCGCTTCAGCTCAGCGGCCAGCCCGTCGGTCTCCGTCAGCTCCGCGGTCTCGTACACCGACGCCTTCACCGCCTCGACCGCCAGCGGCCCGCACGCGTTGATCTGCTCGGCGATCTCCAAGGCCTTGTCGAGCGCGCCGCCGTCGGGGACGACATGCCCGATCAGCCCGATGTCGGCGGCCTCGCGCGCGCTGTACGGCCGCCCGGTGAGGAGCATCTCCAGCGCGTGGGTGCGCGGGATCTGGCGTTGCAGCCGGACGGTGGAGCCGCCGATCGGGAAGAGCCCGCGCTTGACCTCGAAGAGCCCGAACGTCGCGGACTCGCCCGCGACCCTGATGTCGGTGCCCTGGAGGATCTCGGTACCGCCCGCCACGCAGTAGCCCTCGACGGCGGCGATCACCGGTTTGCGCGGGCGATGGTGGCGGAGCATCGCCTTCCAGTGCAGGTCCGGGTCGGCCTTGAGGCGGTCACGGAGGTGTTCCCCCGCCATGCCCTGTCCGGCCAGTGCCTTGAGGTCCATCCCGGCGCAGAAGGCGCCGCCGGCCCCGGTGAGCACGATCGAGCGGATGCCGTCGTCCTCGTCGGCCTCGATCCAGCCGTCGTACAGCCCGACGAGCATGGAGATCGAGAGCGCGTTCTTCGCCTCGGGCCTGTTCAGCGTGAGCACGAGTGTGGCGCCCTCGCGCCGCACGGTGAGGTGTTCCGTCCCACCCATGACCGTCTCCCCTCTCAAAGAACGAGAACAGGTTGCAGTAGCCGGGGAGCCACTTCAAGGGTTTTCTGACAGACAGTCAGATTTCTTCGCGCGAACCCTTCCCACTTGCCGCGCCCTTTGCTCTGATGACCGGCGAACCGACAGGTGCGCCTTTCTTCGTCACGGTTGCCGGGTCAGGAGGAGCGGTGGAGTACAACCTTGCCGATCTGTTCGAGTCGGTCGTCGACGTGGCCGCGGACCGGGAGGCACTCGTCTACATCGACCACCCCGGCACCGGCGCGGAACGCCGGCTGACCTACGCGGAACTGGACGCCGCCGCCAACCGCGTCGGCCACCATCTGATCGACAGCGGCATCCGCCCGGGTGAGCACCTTGGGCTGCACCTCTACAACGGGGTGGAGTACCTCCAGACGGTACTCGGCTGCCTCAAGGCGAGAGTGGTGCCGGTCAACGTCAACTACCGGTATGTCGAAGAGGAGTTGGTGTACCTCTACCGGGACGCCGATCTGGTCGCGCTGGTCTTCGACACGGAGTTCGACGACCGGGTGGCGGCGGCACTGCCCCGGGCGCCGAAGCTGCGGCATCTGGTGCGGGTGGGCGGGCCGGGGTCGGGGGCCGACGCCGTGCCCTTCGAGGCGGCCGAGGCCGCCGGGTCGCCCGAGCGGGGCTTCCCGGCGCGTTCGGCGGACGACCAGTTCATCATCTACACCGGCGGCACGACGGGGATGCCCAAGGGCGTGATGTGGCGTCAGGAGGACCTGTTCTTCGCCGGGTTGGGCGGCGGGGCGCCGACCGGGGAGTCGGTGAAGCGGCCGGAGGAGCTGGCCGAGCGGGTCGCCGCGGGCGGGACCGGGATCACCTTCTTCCCCACGCCCCCGCTGATGCACGGCACCTCGACCCTCACCTCCTTCATCGGCTTCAACTTCGGGCAACGCGTGGTGATCCACCGCAAGTTCGTGCCCGAGGAGGTGCTGCGGACCGTCGAGAAGGAGAAGGTCACCAGCATGTCGCTGGTCGGCGACGCGATGCTGCGTCCGCTGATCGACGCCCTCAACGGCCCGATGAAGGGCACCGACTGCTCCTCCATGTTCAGCGTCTCCTCCTCGGGCGCGATCCTCTCCGAGACCGTGCGCCGGCAGTTCAGCGAACTCGTCCCGACCGCCATGCTGCTGAACAACTTCGGGTCCTCCGAGTCCGGTTTCAACGGCACCGCGACGAACGACTCCGGGGCCGGCAGCAAGTTCCGCGTCCGCGTCAACTCCCGTACGCAGGTGGTCGATCCGGCCACCCACGAGCCGGTCGCGGTGGGCGAGATCGGCAGGGTCGCGCAGAGCGGCCACGTCCCGCTCGGCTACTACAACGACGCGGGGAAGACCGCCGAGACCTTCTTCGAGAAGGACGGCCGCAGGTGGGTGCTGCTCGGCGACATGGGGACGGTAGACGCGGACGGTGTGGTGACCGTGCTGGGCCGGGGCTCGCAGTGCATCAACACCGGGGGCGAGAAGGTGTACCCGGAGGAGGTCGAGCAGGCGCTGAAGTCGCATCCGGACGTGTACGACGCCCTGGTCGCCGGGGTGCCGGACACCACCTGGGGCAACCACGTGGCGGCCGTGGTGCAGCTGCGCGAGGGCGCCGAGCGGCCCTCCCTCTCCGACATCCAGACCCACTGCCGTACCCAGCTGGCCGGGTACAAGATCCCCCGCCAGCTGGTGATCACCGAGTCCATCCAGCGGTCGCCGAGCGGCAAGGCCGACTACCGGTGGGCGCGGGAGGTGGCGGTGGCCGCCGCGCGCTAGGACGCGCGGGCGGCGGGGCAGAACCCGCCAGGACAGCTCTTTGCCCGCGATTGACCCGGCTCTTTGAACACCGGGTTACGTCAGGCCGTACGCGAGGTTGGCGGTTCCTGACCTGCGGGCCCGGTCCGCCGTGCCATCGTCGGGCTTTGCACGGAAGGACCTGCGGGTGTCGCACCTCACGCCCCCTCGCCAACTGCCGGACGCGGACGCGTCGGCACCGGACCGGGCGGCGGGGACGTCGCCCGCGCCGACGGAGACCGAGACCGAGTCGGCGGCGACCGAGACCGAGTCGAACGCCTCGTCGCACGAACACCCCACGGACGAGGGGGCCGAGGCCGGCGCACGGGGCGAGGATCCCGAGGAAACCGGGGATCCCGAAGAAGCCGAAGAAGCCGGGGAGACCACCGGCCCGCTCCCCGCCGCCGACGCCGACGAACCCGCCCCCGAGGACGACGAGCCGCCCATCGGCCACGCCACGCCCGAGGGGGAGAGCGAACCCGCTTCCCAGGCGACCGGTTCCGGCCGGTTCGGCAGATTCGGCAGGTTCAGCCGGATCGGACGGACCGGCTGGATTGGCCGCCACCCCCGGACCGCCGCCGGCGTGCGCGTGGGGACGAGTGTCCTGGCGGGTGCCTTCGTGCTCGGCGCGATCCTCGTGCCGGACCGCCTCGACCGGTTCTCCTTCCAGAACTTCCTGCGCCTCCCCGTGGAGGTGTTGTACCTCGCGATCGTCCTGCTCGCGCTGCCGTCGAAGGCACGACGGATCACGGCAGCCGTCGCGGGCACGTTCCTCGGCCTGTCCACCGTCCTGAAGTGCCTGGACATGGGCTTCTACCAGACCCTCGCCCGACCGTTCGACCTGGTCTTCGACTGGGTTCTGCTGACCGACGCGGCGGACTGGGTGAAGGACTCGTTCGGTCACACGGGCGAGGTGCTCGCGGTGGTCGGGGTGATCGTCCTGCTCATCGCCGTGCTCGTGCTCAGCGCGCTCGCGATGGTGCGGCTGGCGAACGTCCTGGACCGGCACCGCTCCACGGCGGTGACCACGACGCTCGTCCTCGGCACCGTGTGGATCACCTGTTTCTCGCTGAGCGTGCAGTTCGCCGGTGTCCCGTTCGCCACCAAGGGCTACAGCCAGTTCCTCGCCAACCGTGTGCAGTACGTCCGCGAGGGGCTGGGGGACGCCGACGTCTTCAAGAAGCAGCTCGCCGTCGACGCCTACGCCGACACGCCGTCCGACCAGCTGCTGACCGGGCTGCGCGGCAAGGACGTGCTGTTCACCTTCATCGAGAGCTACGGCCGGGTGGCGATCGACGATCCGGCGATGGCTCCGGAGATCGACGCGACGCTGAACGAAGGGAACGCCCGGCTCAAGTCGGCGGGTTTCGCGGCGCAGAGCGGCTGGCTCAGGTCACCCGTCACCGGCGCCGGCAGCTGGCTGGCCCACTCGACGTTCCTGTCCGGCCTGTGGATCAAGAACCAGCAGCGGTACCGGACCCTGACCACCGGCGACCACGCGACCCTCACCAGCTACTTCCAGAAGACCGGGGCCTGGCGCACGGTCGGCATCGTCCCGGGCGTGCGCAAGTCCTGGCCCGAGGGCAAGTACTTCGGCCTCGACCACATCTACGACTCCACTCACCTCGGCTACGAGGGGCCGTACTTCAGCTGGACCCCGGTGCCGGACCAGTTCAGCCTGGAGGCCTTCCAGAAGCTGGAGCACGGGAAGAAGAACCGCGACCCGATCATGGCGGAGATCATCCTGGCCTCCAGCCACAACCCCTGGTCCCCCATCGCCCACATCATCGACTGGAAGGACCTCGGGAACGGCAAGATCTTCTACAAGATCAAGAAGGAGGGCACGAACCCCACGGAGGTCTGGAAGAGCGCGAAGAGCGTGCGGACCGAGTACCGCAAGGCGATCCAGTACTCCCTGGACAGCCTGACCCAGTGGATGCAGCGCTACGGCGACGACAACACCGTCCTCGTCTTCCTCGGCGATCACCAGCCCGTCCCGACGGTCACGGGCGGCAGCACCAGCCGGGACGTACCGATCACCATCGTCGCCCGCGACCCGAAGGTTCTGGACCGGGTCGCCGGCTGGGGCTGGACGGACGGGCTCAAGCCCGCGGACAACGCACCGGAGTGGGCGATGAACCAGTTCCGTGACCGCTTCCTGAAGGCGTTCGGGCCGCAGAGCTGAGGGGGACGAGCCGCTCCGCCCCGCCACGAGGCACGGGTGTGCCGTCGCCGCGGGGCGGTGTGGGGGTCGTACTCTGTGCGCACGATGTGTCGCTGATCATGCACAGAGTGTCACGACGGCCGCATGGAAGGAACGCCGGTGCCGCACCTCCCGCCTCCCCAGCCGCCGGACACCGAAGGTCTGCCGGACGCGGACGGACCGTCGGCGGCGGAAGCTGCCTCGGAGGGCGGCCGGTGGTCGAGGGCGAGGTGGCCCCGTGTCGCCCGGGGTGTCGCGGTGGCGACGACCGTCGTGGCGGCCGGTCTGCTGCTGGCCGCGCTGTCGCTGCCCAACCGGCTGGACCTGCTCACGCCGAAGGCGTTCCTGCGGCTGCCGGCCGAGGGGATCGTGCTCGCGGCGGTCCTGCTGGTGCTGCCGGGACGGGCGCGACGGGTCGCGGCGGCGGTGGCGGGCACCGGGCTCGGGGTGCTGACGCTGGTGAAGTGCCTGGACATGGGCTCCTACTCGGTGCTGGAGCGCCCGTTCGACCTGGTGCTCGACTGGATCCTGCTGGACGACGCGGCGGACTACCTGCGCGAGTCGTTCGGCCGGGCCAGTGAGGTCCTCGCCGTCGCGGGGGCGCTGCTCCTGGTCGCGGCCGTCCTGGCCGTGACCACGTTCGCCACGGTGCGGCTCGCCGACCGGATGGCCCGCCGGCGCCCGCCCGCGGGCCGCACCACCCTGGTCCTGGCGGTCGCCTGGGTCACCTGTGCCACCTTCGGCCTCCAGCTGGGCGGCGCCCCCGTCGCCTCGACCCTCGACGCGCAGCTGGTCGACGAGCGGGTCCGGGCGGTCCGCGCCGGTCTGGCGGACGCGCGTGTCTTCCGGGCGGAGTCCGCCGTCGACGCCTTCGCGAAGACCCCGCCGGACCGGCTGCTCACGGGCCTGCGCGGCAAGGACGTGCTGTTCACGTTCGTGGAGAGTTACGGCCGTACGGCGATCGAGGACCCGGCGATGGCCCGGCAGGTCGGCGCGGTCCTCAAGGAGGGTTCCGCCTCGCTCCGGGCGGCCGGGTTCGACGCGCGGAGCGGCTGGCTGCGGTCACCGGTGCTGGGGGCGGGCAGCTGGATGTGCCATGCCACACTGCTGTCCGGGCTGTGGATCGACAACCAGCAGCGTTATCGCAATCTCGTCTCGGGCGACCGCATGACCCTCAACAAGTACTTCCGGAAGACCGGCGCGTGGCGCACGGTCGGCGTCGTCCCGGGTGTGCGGCGCGCCTGGCCGGAGTCCGGGTTCTTCGGTCTCGACCGCAGCTACGACTCCACGCATCTCGGCTACCACGGCCCCTACTTCAGCTGGACGCCCGTCCCCGACCAGTTCACGCTGGAGGCCTTCGACCGCCTGGAGTTCGGGAGGAGGAACCGGCGCCCGATGATGGCGGAGATCGTCCTGGCCTCCAGCCACCAGCCCTGGGCGCCCCTCCCCCGCATGATCGGCTGGAACGACCTGGGCGACGGCTCGGTCTTCGGGCCGATCCAGAAGGCGGGGAAGGATCCGGCGGAGGTCTGGAAGGACACCGAGCGCATCCGCGCCGAGTACCGGGCCTCGATCGAGTACTCGCTGCGCAGCCTCTTCGGGTTCATGCGGCGCTACGCCGACGCGAACACGGTCCTGGTCTTCCTCGGCGACCACCAGCCCCGTCCGGAGGTCGTCGCGGGCAGCCCGCGCCGGGACGTCCCGGTCACGATCGTCGCCCACGACCCCAAGGTCCTCGACCGGGTCGCCGGCTGGGGCTGGACACCGGGCCTGAAGCCGGCCGGGGACGCCCCGATCTGGGCGATGAACCAGTTCCGCGACCGGTTCCTGACGGCGTTCGGACCGCGCGGGTGACCTCGGCTCAGGCGTCCAGGAAGCCGAGGGTACGGCGCACGAACCACTCGGGGCCGTCGAGCCAGGGGTAGTGGGCGGTGCCGGGCTGGACGGCGACCTCGGCGTTCGGGAAGGCCTCGGCCGCGCGACGGGCCAGCGCGGGGCTGGGGCCGCCGTCGAGTTCCCCGGCGT
This sequence comes from Streptomyces sp. NPDC090088, assembly GCF_044747345.1. Taxonomy (NCBI): domain Bacteria; kingdom Bacillati; phylum Actinomycetota; class Actinomycetes; order Kitasatosporales; family Streptomycetaceae; genus Streptomyces; species Streptomyces sp. NPDC090088. The sequence continues at coordinate 304,295 of NZ_JBIVDZ010000013.1, forward strand.
ACACCAGGACGGGGGCGGTCAGCAGACGCAGTGCGGCGCGGGTGGCGTCCGGGGTGAAGGCGCCGTCGGCGAAGTAGCGGTCGCCTGCCGCGTCGTTGGTCTGTTTCTCGGCGGCCGCGTCATGGGCGCGGGCGGCATCGTCCCAACGGCCGTAGAAGAAGGGCATCATCGCCTCGTCGAAGTCCCCGGTGCCCGTCAGCCACGCCTCCAGCAGGGGGAACGCCTCGTCGAACCACGGTTCCGCCGACCGCAGCCGGGCCGCCGCCAGCCGCTCCTCGGGGGTCGGCCGCAGGCCCAGCGCCGAGGGGTTGCCGGTGATCAGCGCGAGCCGCCGTACCCGGTGCGGATGGGCCGCCGCGTACAGGATCGCCAGGCTCGCGCCCGCCGAGTGCGCCAGTACGTCCATGTGGTCGAGCCCCATGTGGGCGCGCAACATCTCCACGTCGTCGACCTGTCGGTCGCAGCGGTACGACGCCGGGTCGGCCGGTGCCGCGGAGTCGCCGGTCCCCCGCAGGTCCAGCAGGACCAGCCGGCGGTGGGCGGCCAGTCCGCCGAGGTCACCGAGGTAGGCGGAGGCCCGCATGGGCCCGCCCGGGAGCACGACGAGCGGTTCGCCCTCGCCTCTGACGTGGTAGGCGAGTCGGGTTCCGTCGGCTGCGGTGAAGGCGGGCACGGAGCCGATCATCGGGCACGGCGCGACCGTACCGCAACGGAGTTCGACGGGCCGTGCCCGGAGGGGGCATGCGGAGACCGCACGCCCCCTCGTACGGACTACTGAATGAGGTTCCAGGCGCTGCCGTTCAAGTCCCGTGGCCCGGTCCCGGACGAAGGTTGTTCCCGGCTTTCCGGGCATGTACCAGTCCTGGTACCGGTTCCCGGGCGTCTGGCACGGATTGACGTAGACCTGCTTGTTCGCGTGGCTGTCCACGCAGAAGTCGGCAGACAGTCCAGCACCGTTGTTGTTGTAGTGGACGCGGTGACGAACGCGGCACCGATCGTCCACATCAGCGCCTGGTGGCATGCCGTTCAGAGCGCCGCGTCAGCCCCGTGGGACCGGCTTGCTCACCCGGAACGCGAACTGTCCGCAGAACGTGAGCTTGCGCAGGTTCACCAGGGCCGTGTTGCGCTTGCTCTTGCGGGCCCAGGTGTCGATCTCGGTGTTGAGGGGTGACTCCGTCTGCCAGAACTTGCCGTACTCCTGCTTCCGTGAGGCGTGGTAAGTGCGCATGATCAGGGTCACGCCGTCGAGGGAGGGCCGGATCTCCTCCAGGGCGAGCCCTGCCTCCTCGACGAGGACCCGGAATCCGTACGGGGTGTAGTTCCACAGGCTGAAGGAGTGGTACGGCTCGAACTGGGAGGTGCTGCCGATGAACAGGCCGCCCGGGCGGAGCACTCGGCCCACTTCGGCGAGCAGTTCCCTGGGGCGGGCGACGTGTTCGAAGACCTGGTGCGAGTAGACGAGGGGCACGGCGTCGGAGCGGAACGGCAGGTTGACGCCGTCGTAGTACACGACGCTGTCGCCGCCGGGCAGGCGCTGTGCGGCCTCGGGTGAATCGCGGATGTCGACGCCGACCCAGCGGACGCCGGAGTCGTGCTTGCGGAAGAGGTCGGCCGACGTGCCCCGCCCGCACCCGAGGTCGACCACCCGGTCCGGTGCCTGCGGCGAGCTCATGGCCTCGTCGAGGTAGTAGCGGGAGGTGACCTGGCGGGCGTGGTCGTCGGGGATGCAGTCGCGCATGAGGTCCCACAGGGTCGCCATGGCCCCACGCTACGGAGGCGGCCTTGCCTAGGCCACATCCAGGCCGGGGTTCGGGACGGCCGTCATCCCTTGGGGCGAACGGGACAGCGCGGACGGGGGCACCGGACGGCTGATGCCGGAGAGGTCGTGGGCGGCCACGCTGTTGCGGTCGGCGACCGTGCGGCCGAGGGCGTGGTACGGCCACAGTCCCCCGGCCTGCCGGCGGCTGCGCTCGGTCCACTCCAGCGCCTCGGCGGCGCGGGCCCGGAAGAAGTTGAGCGCGTAGCCGCCGGAGTGGATCCGCAGCAGGAGGAATCCGCCGGGGTACTCCTTGGCGGCGCCGACCTCCTGCAGGGTCACGTGCGGGGCGAGGGGCAGCCGGGTGCGTTTGTTGCGGTGGGTGTGGCCGGCGTGGTGGAGGAACACTCCGGGGGCGGTGGCGTAGGCCCGCAGGATCGCGCGGGCCTGACGGCGGCTCAGGCGTTGGCCGGGGCTCACCGGGAAGAGGGCGTCCCGGACGGTGAGCGGGTGGTGTCCGAAGACCACGGTGGGCTGTTCCCGGTGCGCGCGCAGCCGGCGCCGGAACCAGGACAGCTGCTCGGCTCCGAGGCCGCCGGTGTCGGCGCCGTTGCCCCGCTTGTCGTAGGTGTCGAGGCCGATGATCCGCAGGCCGCCCACGTCGTGTTCGAAGTAGCCGGGCCGGTCCTGGCCGCCGAAGACACGGTGGAAGGGGTCGTTCTCGCGCATGCCGCGGTCGTGGTTGCCGCGGACGACGAGGTAGTCGCGGCCGTGGGTGCCGAAGCCGTCCAGGATCCGTCTGGCCTGTGCCAGGTCGCGCGGCCCGCCGCCCGCGGAGATGTCGCCGGCGGCCAGCAGCAGCTGGGCGCCCCGGTCGCGGGCCTCGTCCACCACGGCCCGGCTCATGAGTTCCGGGTAGGGGGCGAGCCCCGTCCGCTGACTCACTCCGCGCAGGAAGGGCACCCCGGCCACCAGACCGGCGATCGTCTCGCCGATGTGCAGGTCGTTGCAGAGGGCGAGGGAGAGGAGGTGGCGGCCTGGCGGGGGCTGCGGGGTGGTGAAGGAGTAGGGGCCGCCGGGCGAGCCGAGGCCGTGCCGGGAGGTGCCGGCCGCGTTGCCGCGGACCAGGTGCAGGGCGGTGGGTGTGGCGGGCACGCCGTGGGAGCGGGCCTGGTAGTAGTAGGTCTGCCCCGGCTCCAGGCCGGTGAGTTCGACGTGGTGGTTCGCCGTGGGCCGGTCCTCGCCCGCGGTGCGGTTGAGGCGGGCGGGGTGGGTGCCGTAGACGACCTCGCCCTCCGTGACGGCGGGCAGCATCCGGCCGGTGCCGTCGTCGGTGCCGGGCTGGGCGGTGTGCCAGGTGAGGACGGCGCGGTCCTCGGTGAGGGTGACGAGTTCGAGGTGGACGGCGGCGAGGGAGCGGGGTGGGCGGGGGCGGGCCGTGGGGACGGCGGCCCGGAGCAGGGCGGGCGCGAGCAGGAAACCGGAGCGCAGTACCTCGCACGGGCCGGGTATGCCCGCGAGCGCGCCGAGGGGGACGGGGAAGCAGCAGCGCATGTCTGCTATGTGCCTGGCCCCGGTGAACGGCGGACGTGGTGGCGGAAGCCGCGCACGGTATGGAACCAGACTTCTTGGCTCCTCACGAGACGTCTCCGAACCGCTCCCGCAGCTCCCGCTTCAGGATCTTGCCGCTGGCGTTGCGGGGCAGCTCGTCCACGAACAGGACCCGCTTGGGTGCCTTGAAGGCGGGCAGTGTCTCCTTCACATGGGCGATCAGCCCGGCCTCGTCGACCTCGCCGCGCACCACCACGACCGCGGTGACCGCCTCGATCCACCGTTCGTCGGACAGGCCGATCACGGCGGCCTCGGCGACCGACTCGTGGGTGTAGAGGGCGTCCTCCACCTGCCGTGAGGCGACCAGTACGCCACCGGAGTTGATGACGTCCTTCACCCGGTCGACGATCGTGTAGTAGCCGTCGGCGTCGCGTACCGCGAGGTCCCCGGAGTGGAACCAGCCGTCGCGGAAGGCCGCCTCGGTCTCCTCGGGCTTGTCCCAGTACCCCTCGCACAGCTGCGGTGAGCGGTAGACGATCTCACCGGGGGTGCCGTCGGGGACGTCCGCGCCGTCCTCGCCGACCACCCGTGCCTCCACGAACAGCACGGTGCGGCCGCAGGAGTCCAGCCGCCCCTTGTGCTCCTCGGGTGCGAGCACGGTGGCGAGCGGACCGATCTCGCTCTGCCCGAAGCAGTTGAACAGGGCGAGTTTCGGGAGCCGTTCCCGCAGTCGTTCGAGGACGGGCACCGGCATGATCGACGCCCCGTAGTAGGCCTTGCGCAGTCCGCTCAGGTCGCGGGTCGCGAAGTCGGGCCGGTTGGACAGGCCGATCCACACGGTGGGCGGTGCGAACAGGCTGTCCACGCGCCCGGTTTCGACCAGGTCGAAGAGCGTGTCGCCGTCCGGCCCCTCCAGGATGACGTTGGTCGCGCCCACCGCCAGGTACGGCAGCAGGAACACGTGCATCTGGGCCGAGTGGTAGAGCGGCAGCGCGTGCGCGGGCCGGTCCCCGGCGCTCAGGTCGAGGGCGGCGATGGCGCTCAGGTACTCGTGCACCAGCGCCCGGTGGGTCATCATCGCGCCCTTGGGCAGCGCCGTGGTGCCGGAGGTGTACAGCAGCTGCACCAGGTCCTCGGTGCGCGGTTCGGGCCCGTCGTACGGCGCCGCGTCCGCGAGCCGGTCCAGGAGCGAGCCGTCGGTGTCCCGCAGCGGCAACACCCGTACGCCGTCCGGGAGTCGCCCGGCGAGGCCGGGGTCGGCGAGGACCAGCGCGCTGCCCGACTGGCCGACGATGTACGCGAGATCGCCGCCGGTCAGGTTCTGGTTGACGGGGACGTGCACCAGGCCGGCCCGGGCGCAGGCGAGGAACGCGATCAGGTAGGCGTCGGAGTTGTGCCCGTAGGCACCGACCCGGTCGCCGCGGTCCAGGCCCTGGTCCAGCAGGACGGTCGCCGCGCGGGAGACGGCGTCGTCGAGTTCCTCGTACGTCCAGCGCCGTCCGCCGTACTCCACCGCCACCCGCGCGGGGGTACGCCGGGCGCTGCGCCGCAGCACCCCGTCAACCGTGCTGCCCTGTCCCTGCGTCATGACTCATGATCCTCGGCCCGTCGCCGGGACAGGTCAAGCACCGTCGCGGCAGATCATCCGGACCGGAAGTCAACTGCCCTTTCCATCAATGAAGTTGGGAGGCACAGATGCGTACCACCTCTGTGCGACGACTGCTCGTCGCAGCCGTCGCCCTGCTCACCGCGTCGGCCGCGTTACCGGCCGCCGCGGCCGGGCCGCCGACCCGCCAGGACCGTCCCGCGCACGGCGGGCTGTCCGCCGTCATCCGGTACACCGAGTACGGCATTCCGCACATCCTCGCCGACGACTACGCGGACCTCGGCTTCGGGACCGGCTGGGCGCAGGCCGCCGACCAGGTCTGCACGCTCGCCGACGGCTTCGTGACCGTGCGCGGCGACCGCTCGCGCTTCTTCGGGCCCGCCGCGGCCACCGACCTCTCGCTCTCCTCGGCCGGCGACAACCTCTCCAGCGACCTGTACTTCCGGGGCGTACGGCAGTCCCGCACGGTGGAGAAGCTGCTCGCCGCACCGGCGCCGCTGGGCCCGAGTCGGCAGGTGAAGGACCTGCTGCGCGGGTTCGCCGCCGGGTACGACAGCTGGCTGGCGCGGCACCGGATCACCGACCCGGCCTGCGAGGGCGCGAAGTGGGTGCGTCCCATCAGCGCGCTGGACGTGGCCACCCGGTACTACGCCCTCTCCGTGCTCGGCGGCCAGGGCGGGTCCGTGGACGAGATCACCGGGGCCGAACCGCCCACCGGCCCGACGGCCACGCCGACGGGCACGGAGCCGGGTGTCGACGCCCAGGCCCTGATCAAGGCCGTGCGGGCGGGAGCGGGCACCGCCGACATGGGCTCGAACGCGGTGGCGTTCAGCGGGGCGGCCACCGCGAACGGCCGCGGTCTGCTGCTGGGCAACCCGCACTACCCGTGGCAGGGCGGACGCCGGTTCTGGCAGTCGCAGCAGACCATCCCGGGCGAACTGAACGTGGCCGGCGCCTCGTTGCTCGGCACGCCGACCATCGCCATCGGCTACAACTCCCGGGTGGCGTGGAGCCACACCGTCTCGACCGGTGTCCCCTTCAACCTGACCCGGCTGACGCTCGATCCGTCCGACCCCACCGTCTATCTGGTGGACGGCAGGCCGGAGCGGATGACGAGACGGACCGTGACCGTGCCGGTCGAGGGCGGCGCCCCCGTCACCCGCAGCCAGTGGTGGACGCGGTACGGCCCGGTGATCGCCGACCCGGACGGCGATCCGCCGTTGCCCTGGACCTCGACGACGGCGTACGCGCTCAACGACCCGAACGCCGCCAACTTCCGGTTCCCCGACACCTCGCTCGGTTTCGGCAGGGCGCGCTCCACGGCGGACGTGCAGGCGTCCCTCGACCGGCACCAGGGTCTTCCCTGGGTGAACACCGTCGCGGCGGACTCCGCCGGGCACACCCTCTACACCCAGTCGCAGGTGCTGCCCCGGATCACCGACGACCTCGCGGCCCGCTGCTCCACCGACCTGGGGAGGATCACCTATCCGCAGGCGGGGCTGGCGGTCCTCGACGGCTCCCGGGCCGGCTGCGCCCCCGGCAGCGACGCCGACGCGGTGCAGCCCGGCATCTTCGGGCCCGCTCGGATGCCCACCCTCAAGGACGCCCCGTACGCGGAGAACTCCAACGACAGCGCCTGGCTGGCCAACGCCGACCGGCCCCTCACCGGGTACGAGCGGATCTTCGGCACGGTCGGGACGCAGCGCGGACTGCGGACCCGGGGCGCGATCGAGGACGTGGCGGCGATGGCCGCGCGGGGCGGGCTGACGGTCCGGGACCTCCAGGACCAGGAGTTCGCGAACCGGGCGCCCGCGGGTGCGCTGGCGGCGGCCGACGCGGCGACGGCGTGCGCCGCTCTGCCGGGCGGTACGGCGACGGGCAGTGACGGCAAGGCCGTCGACGTCGCCGGGGCGTGCCCGGTGCTGGCGTCCTGGGACCGGACCATGAACACGGACAGCAGGGGCGCCCTGCTCTTCGACCGCTTCTGGCGGAGGCTGACGTCCTCCGTGCCGGCCCCGCAGTTCTGGAAGGTGCCGTTCTCCGCGGCGGACCCGGTGCACACACCGAACACGCTCAACACCGCGGCTCCGGGCTTCGCCACGGCCCTCGCGGACGCCGTCGCCGAACTGCGCGGGGCGGGTGTCCCGCTCGACTCCGCGCTCGGGGAGCACCAGTTCGTCGTACGGAGCGGCAAGCGCGTTCCCGTTCCGGGCGGTACGGAGCGGCTGGGTGTGTGGAACAAGATCGAGCCGGTGTGGAACGCGGCACAGGGCGGCTACTCGGACGTCTCGTTCGGCTCCAGCCACATCCAGGCGGTGGGCTGGGACGGCAGCCGCTGCCCGGTGGCCCGCACCCTGCTGACGTACTCCCAGTCCTCGAACCCGAACTCGCCCCACCACAGCGACCAGACCCTGTTGTTCTCGGATGAGAAATGGGTGACCGCGCGGTTCTGCGAGAAGGACATCCTGTCGTCACCCGCGCTGAAATCCGTCCGGGTGAACGAAATCTGAGCCCACGTGGTCCCGTCCCGTATCTGGGGCGGGACCGCACTCATGGGGCGGGAGGAATGCACTGTCGATGCACAAGGCATCAACAGCCGTTCACGCCGGGTGCAATTTGCTTCAACGTGCCCCCGTGCGCCCCTTTGGAGAAAGGTTTCGGGAAACCTGGAAACCGTTCAACTGGGCAGAACACGTCTCGCACCGGACAGGAGGCTTTCATGAACCGTGCCGTGCCCGAACAAAAACGAACGTGGACGACAGGTACTGCTCCCGGCATATTCCCTCTCCTCGGTCACGGTATCGCCTTGTACCGTCGCCCGCTGGCGTTTCTGAATTCTTTGCCCGCGCACGGGGATCTGGTCGAGATACGGCTGGGCCCCCAGCGTGCCTGGATGGTGTGTCACCCGGAGCTGGCCCACGAGGTGCTCATGGATCCGCACACCTTCGACAAGGGGGGCCCGCTCTACGACAGACTCGGGAAACTGATGGGCGACGGACTGGTCACCTGCCGTCAGTCCACCCACCGCGACAAACGCAGGCTGCTGCAACCGGGTTTCCGCCCGTCCCATGTCGCCGCGTACACGGACCTCGTCACCGAGGAGGCCGAGGCGGTGTGCGAGGGGTGGCGGACGGGCCGGACCGTTCCGGTCACCGAGGCCATGATGACCTTCACGACCCGCACGATCAGCCGGGTCCTGCTCTCCGACTCGCTGGACGACCCGACGACCGCCCAGGTCCGGGACTGTCTCGCCGACGTCGTGCGGGGCCTCTTCGTCCGTACGGTCGTCCCGATCGACGCCCTGTTCCGCCTGCCCACCCCCGCCAACCGCCGCTACCGGAACGCCCTGTCACGCCTGCACGCCATCATCGACACGGTGATCGCGCGGCGCCGCCGGGGCCCCGACCGGGACGACGTACTGGGAACGCTCCTGGCGGCGGCGCACGGCGAGGGGGACGGCCCGCCGATCACGGACCAGGAGATCCACGACCACCTGATCACCCTGCTCCTCACGGGCGCCGAGACCACGGCCCTGTGCCTGGCCGCGGCCTTCGATCTGCTGGCCCGCCATCCGGCGGCCGAGCGGCGTCTGCACGCCGAACTCGACACCGTCCTCGTCGACGGGCGCCGGCCCGGCCCCGACGATCTGCCGCACCTCGTACGGACCCGGTGCGTGGTCTCCGAGACACTGCGTCACTCGTCACCGGGCTGGCTCTTCACCCGGGTCGCCATCCGGGAGACGGAACTCGCCGGGCGCCGGCTGCCCGCGGGGGCCACCGTGCTCTACAGCCCCTACCTCCTGCACCACGACCCGGCGTCCTTCCCCGACCCCGAGCGGTTCGACCCCGACCGCTGGCTGCCGGGGCGGCCCACCGCCGAGCAGCGCCGCGCGACGATGCCGTTCTCCGTCGGCAACCGCAAGTGCCTCGGGGACGAGTTCGCCATGGTGGAGGCCACCTTGGCGCTCGCCACCATCGCCGCCCACCTGCGCCTGCGCCATCTCCCCGGCCACACCCCCCGGCCGCCCCGGCCCGCGATCACACTCGGACCGCGTTCGCTGGTCATGACCTGCGAGGCGCGATCGCGCATGCCGTCACCCCACCCCGCAGGCACCCCTCGCGCCGCACACTCCGGAACGGCAGGTGATCACGTTGTCGACGACGCATGAGGAACGCCCGGTCGCTGTACTGGACGGATCCCAGGTCTCCAACCTCAGGGACCTGATCGACCATCACCTGCACATGCCGTTTCCGTTCGCCCGCAACCCGCACGAGTCCGAGGCGGCCGCCGGCGTCGACGCGTGGCTGGGCGCGCGGGGGCTGACCGGCGAACCGGGTGTGGCGGAGATGATCGCCCGCACTCGCCCCGCCCAGCTCGCCTCCTGCACCAGCGCGGGCGTCGATCCCGGCCTTCTCCAGATCGTCGCCAACCAGATCGCCTACCAGTTCGTCTTCGACGACCGCGCGGAGGACGTCGGCCGGCGCTCCCCGGGTCTGCTGCTGCCCATGCTGTGCGAGAGCGTCGCGATCCTGCGGGACGGGCAGGCGCCCACCACTCCTCTCGGAGCGGCCCTCGCCGACCTCCAGCGGCAGGTCCGGGAACGGTGCACCCCCGCACAGGCCGCGCGGTGGGCGTGGAAGAGCCGTGAATACGTGCACGGTCTGCTGTACGAGGCGGTGGCCCAGGACCAGCCCTTCCCCCTGCGGTCCGGGGAGTGCACCTCCATACGGTCGCTGACCGCGGGCGTCGAGCCGTTCTACCCGCTGTACGAGGCCGCCCAGTCCCACGAGGTGCCCCTGGCCGAGCTCCACCACCCCGGTGTACTGCGGCTCGGCAGGCTGTCGGCCGACGCGGCCGTGTGGACGGCCGACCTGTTCTCCGCGGTGAAGGAGCAGCGCGCGGGCGAAATGATCAACCTGGCCCTGGCGTACCAGCGCGAGCGCGGTGGCTCACTGCAGGCCGCCGTCTACCTGGCCGTCCAGCGGATCAACGACACGATCGAAGAGTTCCAGAGGATCCACCGGGCGATCGAGGCGGAGCTGAGCCCGGCCGGCATCGGCTATGTGGAGGGCATGATCGGCTGGATCCGCGGGTGCTACCAGTGGTCGCGAACCGTACCCCGGTACGCGGACGCGGCCTCGGTCCCCGCCGCAGGCCTACATCCGGGGCCTCGTACCCGGTGAGAGGGCATTCTCCCATCCCCGGTCGATGATTCACCCTATAGTGCTCAATCCGTCCTATCGCACCTGCTCGGGGCGTACGCTCGGCTGTCCCGCAGGCCGAACGAAGAGGGCGGTACGGCACATGGCGACGGAGCTGCGGCAACCGGTCATGGACCCAGAGACGTTGATCGAGCGCCAACGGGAACTCCATGCCCTGGACGCCGCGTTCAAGGAGCTGCGGCGTACGACGGACGGCGTGCCGCGAGCACGGCGCGCCGGACTGCTGGCCTTCACGGGGTCGGCCGGACTGGGCAAGACGGCGCTCGTCACGGAGGCACGCGCCCAGGCCGCGGCACAGGGGTTCACCGTGCTGTCGGGCCGCGGCGGCGAGGCGGAGCAGAGTTCGGCGTTCCGTGTCGTGCGCCAGTTGCTGCAGCCCTCCCTGGCGAGGATGGGCGAGGCGGAACTCCACGCCTTCCTGGGGAGTTGGTACGACACCGTCGCCGCCGTGCTCGGCCTGGAGGCGAAGGGGCCCGCCCCCGCGCCGGACGCGACCGGCGTCCGTGAGGGGCTCGACTGGGTCATGACGCGCCTCACGGTGAAGAAGGCGCCCGTCGTCCTGCTCCTGGACGATCTGCACTGGACGGACCCCGAGTCGCTGAGCTGGCTCGCCTCCTTCGCGCCGCGGGTCGACGACCTGCCCCTGCTGATCGTGGTCGCCTACCGGCCCGACGAACTCCCCTCCGAGGCGGTGCCGCTCCGCGCGCTCGCGGGGGATCACGGGAGCCGCCCGCACGACCTGGCCCTGCTCACCCCCGAGGGCGTGGCGCGGATCGTCAGGAGCGAGCTCGGGGAGACGGCCGAGGACCGGTTCTGCAAGGAGTGCTGGTCGGCCACGAACGGCAGTCCGTTCGAGGCGGTGGAGCTGGCCATCGGACTCGGTGAGCGGAGGCTGGGCGGCACCGACGGCGACCTGACCGAGATGCGCGAACTCGCCGCGATGATCAAGGGCCCGGGACTGATCGAGCGTCTGGAACGGCTCGGCACTGCGACCGTCCGGTTCGCGCACACCGCGGCCGTGCTGGGCTCGCCCTTCTCACCGCAGCTCGCCGCGACCATCGCGGTGCTCGGCGAGGAGGCGGTCGCCGAGGCGATCGAGAAGCTGCGCGGGGCCCGGATCCTGGCCGAGGGCCACGGACCCGAGGGGGAGCTGGAGTTCGTCCACCCCCTGATCACCACGACGATCTACCGGTCCATCCGCACGGCCTTCCGGACCGGTCTGCACAACACCGCCGCGCAGACTCTGCTGGCCGCGGGATACGGCCCCGCCACCGCCGCCCGGCATCTGATGGAGGTCCCCTGCGAGGACCGCCCCGAGACGGTCGCCTGTCTGCGCGAGGCCGCCCGCGTGTACCTGCGCGCCGGTGCCACCGAGGCGGCCGGGCGGCTGCTGACCCGTGCGCTGCAGGAGCCGCCGCTGCCCGAGGACCGTGCCGCGGTGCTCCACGAACTGGCCTGCGCCACGTTCCTGATCGAGCCCACGGCCACGGTCAGACATCTGCGGCAGGCGCTGGCGCAGCCCCACGTCGACCCCGATCTGCGCGCTTCCATCGTCTACCGGCTGACGACGGCCATGGCCCACACCGACCAGCTGGCCGACGCCGTGACCGTGGCCGCCGAGGAGGCGCGCAAGGCCACGAACCCCCGCGTCAAACTGCGGATGCAGGCCGACCAGTTCGTCTGGAGCATGGTGCGTTCCGACGACCAGGACTCCCCGGCCCGCTCGCGGACGATGGCCCGCCTGGCCGAACAGCTGCCCGGCCGCAGCCTGGAGGAGCGCTACATCCTGGGGCTGCGGGCCTGGGACGCGGCCATGCGCGGCGAGCCGAGGCGGATCTCTCTCGGGTATGCCGAGAAGGCCCTGACCGGCGGTATGAGCTGGACCGGCGAGAACCGGGGGTTCGAGGTACCCCTCTCCGTCGCCCTGGTGTTCCTCTACGGCGACCAGCCGCGTCGGGCCGAGGCGTTGTTCGACCAGGGGATCGCCGAATGCATCGCGAAGGGCTGGCACGGCTCCCACCTGGCCTTCGGGCAGACCATCGCCGGCTACATCCGCTATCGCCGGGGCAGTCTGGCCGAGGCCGAGGACGTCGTACGGGAGGGTCTGCGCATCGCGGGCAAGATGGACGGGGTCGTGGCCGCCCAGTGGTTCGGCATGAGCATCCTCATCAAGACCCTGCTGGCCCGCGGGCGCGTCGCCGAGGCACGCGCGCTCGCCGACGAGCACGCCTTCGACGAGACGCCCCTCAACACGGTCATCTATCCCGACCCCCGCACCGTCTACGCCGAACTCCTCCTCGCGGAGGGGCGGCACGCCGAGGCGGCGCGGCTGCTGGTCGCGGTCGGGGAGTGGCTGGACGGGCGGGGCTGGCGCAATCCGGCCTGGTGCCCCTGGAAGCTGCGGCTGGCGTCCGCACTGGCCCCGACCCGTCCGCAGGAGGCGGTCGGTCATGCCGAGGACGCCGTGCGGCGGGCCCGGGACTTCGGTGCCGCCTCCACGATCGGTCAGGCGCTGCACACGCTCGCCGAGGTGACCGGCGGGCCGGCCGCCGTGGACCTGTACGCGGCGGCGGTCGACCAGCTGGAGCAGTCGCCCGCCGCCTATGAACTCGCCCGTGCCCAGGTCGGCCACGGTGCCGCGCTGTCCCGCAACGGGCGGCTGCAGGAGGCCGCCGACCGGCTCTACCAGGGGCTGGAGGGAGCCGTGCACTGCGGGGCCGAGGCGCTCGCCGCCCGGGCCAGGGAGGAGCTGTCGGCGGCCGGGATGCGCCCGCTGCCGTTGCGTTACGTGCAGGCGGACACGCTGACCTCGCAGGAGGTGCGCACCGCCGAACTGACCGTCCAGGGACTGCCGGTGGCGGTGGTCGCCAAGGAGCTGCGGCTCACCGAGCAGGGGGTGCGGCAGTTGCTGTCCCGGGTCTACCGCAAGATCGGCACCGACTCGGCCGGCCTCGCCGGGTATCTGGAGGCCCGTTCCCGCCCGCACTCGTGAGTCAGACGGGCCGGGTGCGCCCCTCCCAGTACGGGTCGCGCAGGCGCCGCTTGTACAGCTTGCCGTTGGGGTCGCGGGGCATCTCGGCGATGAAGTCGACGGTCTTGGGGCGTTTGTAGCCCGCCAGTTGTCCGGCGCAGTGGGCGAGGAGGGCGGCGGCGAGGTCCGGTCCCGGCTCGTGTCCGGGGGCGGGTTCGACGACGGCCTTGACCTCCTCGCCCCAGTCGTCGTGCGGGATGCCGAAGGCGGCGGCGTCGGCGACGGCGGGGTGGGCGAGCAGGGCGGACTCGATCTCGGCGGGGTAGATGTTGACCCCGCCGGAGATGATCATGTCGATCTTGCGGTCGCGGAGGAAGAGGTAGCCGTCCTCGTCGAGGTAACCGAGGTCGCCGACGGTGAAGAAGTCGCCGATGCGGTTCTTCTCCGTCTTGGCCTCGTCCTTGTGGTAGGAGAAGCCGCCGGTGTTCATCTTCATGTAGACGGTGCCGAGTTCGCCGGCCGGCAGCCGGTTGCCGTCGTCGTCGAAGACCGCGAGTTCGCTGATGGGCCAGGCCTTGCCGACGGTGCCGGGCTTCTTCAGCCAGTCCTCGGCGGTGGCGAAGGCGCCGCCGCCCTCGCTGGCCGCGTAGTACTCCTCGACACTGGGGCCCCACCAGTCGAGCATCGCCCGCTTGACGTGGTCCGGGCAGGGGGCGGCGCCGTGGATGGCGTGCCGCATGGAGGAGACGTCGTAGCGTGCGCGCACCTCGTCGGGGAGCGCGAGCAGGCGGTGGAACTGGGTGGGGACCATGTGGGTGTGCGTGCACTGGTGGGTGTCGATCAGGCGGAGCATCTCCTCGGGGGTCCACTTGTCCATCATCACCAGGCGGTGGCCTATGTGGAGGGACGCGCCCGCGAACTGCAGGACGGCCGTGTGGTAGAGCGGCGAGCAGACCAGGTGGACGTTGTCACCGAAGGGCCGGATGCCGAAGATGCCGAGGAAACCGCCGAGGTAGGCCTCCTCGGGGAGCTTGCCGGGCAGCGGGCGGCGGATGCCGCGGGGGCGGCCCGTCGTACCCGAGGTGTAGTTCATGACCCAGCCGAGTTCGCGGTCCGCGGGGGCCGACCCTGGCCGGCCGTCGAGGAGATCGGCGTACGGGCGGAAGCCCTCGACCTCGCCGACGGCGTACCGGTGGGTGGCCGGGAGACCGGCCTCGTCGGCGGCCTGGCGGGCGGGGGCGGCGAACCGCTCGTGGGCGAGCAGCACCTTCGCGCCGGAGTCCGCGACGATCCAGGCGATCTCCGGGGCGACGAAGTGGTGGTTGACGGGGACGAGGTAGAAGCCGGCCTGGGTGGCGGCGAGGTACGCGGTGAAGAACTCGGGCCCGTTGGGCAGGACGACCGCGAAGGCGTCGCCGCGGCGCAGGCCGGCCGCGCGCAGTCCGTGGACGAGGCGGTTGGTGTCCGTGAGCAGGCGTCCGGCGGTCCATTCCGCGCCGTCGGGTGCGACGAGCACCGTGCGGTCGGGGTCGCTGGTGGCCTGGGCCCAGAATCCGGCGGGGGGCGTGCTGGTCACGTGCCGCTCCTTCCGGCGATGCGGTTGATGTGGTCGACGGCCTGTTCGAAGCCCCGGGTGAGGTCGTCGAAGACGGCCTGGACGCTGCGCTCGCTGGTCATCCGGCCGACGATCTGGCCGACGGGGGTGCCGAGCAGGGGTTCGACCTCGTACTTCTGGATGCGGGTGAGGGCCTCGGCGACGAGCAGGCCCTGCAGCGGCATGGGGAGGGTGCCGGGCCCGCTCGGGTCGTCCCAGGCGTCGGTCCACTCGGTGCGCAGCTGGCGGGCCGGTTTGCCGGTCAGGGCGCGGGAGCGGACGGTGTCGCCGGAGCCGGCGGCGAGCAGCTTGCGGGTCACGGCGGGCGAGGAGAGGTCGGCCTCGGTGACGGTCAGCCACAGGGAGCCCAGCCACACGCCCTGGGCGCCGAGGCTGAGCGCGGCGGCCACCTGCCGGCCGCTGCCGATCCCGCCCGCCGCCAGCACGGGCAGCGGGGCGACGGCGTCGACCACCTCCGGGGTGAGCACCATGGTGGCGATCTCCCCGGTGTGGCCGCCGGCCTCGTAGCCCTGGGCCACGACGACGTCGATCCCGGCCTCCTGGTGCTTCACCGCGTGCCGGGCGCTGCCGGCGAGCGCGGCGACCAGGACACCCCGGTCGTGGGCGCGGGCGACGACGTCGGCGGGCGGGGAGCCGAGGGCGTTGGCGAGCAGCCGGATCGGGTAGTCGAAGGCGACGTCGAGCTGGGTGCGGGCGACCTGCTCCATCCATCCGGTGATGCGCCAGCCGGACGCCTCGCCGTCGGCGAGTTCGGGCACGCCGTGCTTGGCGAGGGTGTCGCGGACGAACTGCCGGTGCCCTTCGGGGATCATCGCCTCGACGTCGGCCTCGCTGACGCCCTCCACCTTCTTGGCGGGCATCACGACGTCGAGCCCGTACGGCTTCCCGTCGATGTGCGCCTCGATCCAGTCGAGGTCGCGTTTGAGGTCGTCGGGGGCGGTGTAGCGGACCGCGCCGAGCACTCCGAAGCCGCCGGCCCGGCTGATGGCCGCGGCCACGGCGGGAAAGGGCGTGAAGCCGAAGACGGCGTGCTCGACTCCCAGGGTCTTGCTCAGCTCCGTCTGCATGGGCGCAGGATGCCCCAGCCGGGCAGCCGACGGAAGGCTTTTTCTGATGCTCCGTCAGATTTCTCGTGGGTGCCCGGGCCGCCGGCCGGAAGCACCGCGTGCGCCGGTCCCCCGCGTCAGCCGTCCGCCCCCTTCAGCACGGCCATCGCCGCGTTGTGCCCCGGCACCCCGCTCACCCCTCCGCCGCGCACCGCGCCCGCCCCGCACAGCAGGACGTTGGCGTGCCGGGTCTCGACGCCCCAGCGGCCGGTGGTGTCCTGGGCGTAGGGCCAGGAGAGGTCACGGTGGAAGATGTTGCCGCCAGGCAGCCGGAGGTCGTGTTCGAGGTCCAGGGGGGTCTTCGCCTCGATGCAGGGGCGGCCGTCCGCGTCCAGGGCGAGGCAGTCGGTGATCGGTTCGGCGAGGTGGGCGTCGAGCTGGGCGAGGGTGGCCTTGAGGAGTTCCGTGCGCACGGCGTCGTTGTCGGCGGCGAAGAGCCGGGCGGGGGTGTGCAGACCGAAGAGGGTGAGGGTCTGGTAGCCGCGCTCGACCAGGTTCCGGCCGAGGATCGTGGGATCGGTCAGGGAGTGGCAGTAGATCTCGGAGGGCGCGGCGCTGGGGAGCAGGCCGGCCGCCGCCTCCGCGTGGGCGGTGGCCAGTTGGCCGTACCCCTCGGCGATGTGGAAGGTGCCGGAGAACGCCTCGCGCGGGTCGACGGCGGTGTCGCGCAGCCTGGGCAGCCGCTTGAGCAGCATGTTCACCTTGAGCTGGGCGCCCTCGGCGGGCTCCGGGGCCGGATCGCCGGTGAGGGCGGCGAGTTCCTGCGGGGAGGCGTTGACGAGGACGTGCCGGGCGGCGGCCACCCCCTCGCCGTCGGCGGTGCGGTACGCGACCTCGGCGCCGCGGCCGTCCGTCTCGATCCGGACCGCCTCGTGCCCGGTGGCGAGCTCCGCGCCCGCCGAGCGCGCGGCGGCCGCCAGCGCGTCGGTGAGGGCGCCCATGCCGCCCACCGGCACGTCCCAGGCGCCGGTGCCGCCGCCGATGACGTGGTAGAGGAAGCAGCGGTTCTGGCGCAGCGAGGTGTCGTGGGCGTCGGCGAAGGTGCCGATCAGCGCGTCGGTGAGGACGACGCCGCGCACCAGGTCGTCGGTGAAGTTCTCCTCGATCGCTACCCCGATCGGCTCCTCGAACAGCTCCCGCCAGGCCTCCTCGTCGTCGATCCGGCGGCGCAGTTCCTCGCGCGAGGGCAGCGGTTCGGTGAGCGTCGGGAAGACGCGCTCGGCGACCCGGGCGGTCCGGCCGTAGAACCGCTGCCAGGCCTGGTACTCGCTCTTGCCGCCGGTCAGCCGTTCGAAGGCCTCGCGGATCCGCCGCTCGCCGCCACCGACCAGCAGGCCGGTCGGCCGGCCGTCGCGCTCCACGGGTGTGTACGACGAGACGGTCCTGGCGCGGACCCGGAAGTCCAGGCCGAGATCGCGGACGATCTTCTTCGGCAACAGGCTGACCAGGTAGGAGTAGCGGGACAGCCGGGCGTCGACGCCGGCGAAGGGCCGGGTCGAGACGGCGGCGCCGCCGGTGTGGCCCAGCCGCTCCAGCACCAGCACGGACCGGCCGGCCCGGGCCAGATAGGCGGCCGCGACGAGGCCGTTGTGTCCGCCGCCGACGATGACGGCGTCGTAGGTCCGGGATGCTGTGGTGGCAGGAGGCATGGTTCTTCGTAACACGTGATGATCCACCGGGGAAGCCAAACGATTCTGTGGTGACTTGTTCCCTCCAGTTGGACCAGACGCCGTCAAGTCCGCAAGCGGGTCCGTCGAGAAGTCGCGCATGGGAAAGGTGAAGGCGTGGACGGCGAGGGTGCGCACCTCGTTCGCCGAGCGGGCCCCGTTCTGGGCCTCTCGCGGCGAGCTGGGCGCGTGGGAGCAACGGGAGATCCTCCGGTCGAGGATCGCCGAGCTGGAAGCCGTGCTCGACGCGGTCGCGGCGAACGCGCGGACGGACAGCGAGGCGTGCGGCACGGATCCGCGCTACGCGGAGAAGGCGCGCGAGGAACTCCGCGCCGCCAAGGACACCATCGGCCACCAGTGGCATCCGATGATGAGGCGGGCCGCCCACCTGGGCGTGGCGCAGTCGCATGTCGACTCCGCGCTGAATCTCATGGTCTGGATGGCGTCGCTCGACGACATCACGGCGCATCTGCCGGACATCGTGGCCCGCATCGACGAGCACTTCGCCCCCGGTGACCCCCGCCGCGTCCGCAGCGCGGCGATCGCCCGCAAGCTGAACGATCCGAAGAACGCCGAGCTGAGCCCCGCCGACCGCGCCTTCCTCGCCGAGACGATCAGCCTCGCGCGGCGACTCAAGCGCAGGGAGACGCTCCGCGTACGCAGCTTCGTACGGATCGTCAAGGTCGTGACGGTATGCCTGACCGTCGGCGCGGTCGCCATCGCCGTCGCGGGCTACCTGTGGAAGCACGTGGTCCCGCTCTGCTTCACCCCTCACACCGGTCAGAGGTACTCCATCGTCTGCCCGACGAGCAGCGTGACCGCCGGCCTGACCCGGCCGACCACCACACAGGTCGCCGCAATCACGCGCCCGGCGGACTACCTCGTCGTCGAGGTGGTCGGCATCGTGGCCGCGTCGATCGCCTCCGCGGCGGCCCTGCGGCGGATCAGGGGCACGGCACTGCCGTACGACGTCCCGGTCGTCCTCGCGCTGCTGAAACTGCCCACCGGTGCGCTGACGGCCGTCCTCGGGCTGCTGCTGATGCGGGGTGGATTCGTGCCGGGGCTCAGCGCCCTCGACTCGACGGCGCAGATCATCGCCTGGGCCATCGTCTTCGGCTACTCCCAGCAACTGTTCACCAAGTGGGTGGACAATCAGGGACAGGCACTGCTGGACTCCGTGCGCGGTCCGCAGAATCCCGCCACACCCAGCGACAGACGCCCCAGCGAGCCCCCCGGGCCCTGACCCGGCGGGTCAACGACCGCCGGAGGCCCGCTGCTGCCGCAGCACCGCGACCCGCCGGTACAGCTCCACGGCCTCCGCGCCCCGCCCCAGCTGCTCCAGACAGTGCGCCTCGTCGTTGCGGCTGGCCAGGGTGTCGGGATGGTCCGGGCCGAGGACGCGTTCCCGCGCGCCGGCCACCCGCCGGTACTCGCTGAGCGCGTCCGCCCAGCGCCCCAGCCAGCCGAGGCTCACGGCGACCTCGCGGCGGCTGACCAGCGTGTCGGGGTGGTCGGGGCCGAGGACCCGCTCGCGGATGGCGCAGACGTCACGCGATTCGGCGAGGGCCTCCTCCCAGCGGCCGCGGCGGCCGAGGTTGACGCCGAGGCCGTGCCGGGCGCGCAGGGTCTCGGGATGGGCGGGGCCCTGCACCCGGGTGCGGTCGTCGATCAGGGCGCGGTAGAGGGCGAGCGCGTCCGCGCTGCGGCCGAGGCGGCCGAGGCTGATGCCGACCTCGTAGCGGGCGGCGAGGGTGTCGGGGTGGTCGGGGCCGAGGGCGCGGGCGCGGGCCTCCGCGACCTCGCGGTAGGTCCCCAGGGCCTCCTCCCAGCGGCCCAACTGGCCGAGCGCATAAGCGACTTCGTAGCGGGTGACCAGGGTGTCGGGATGCTCCGGGCCGAGTACCCGGGCGCGGGCGGCGGCCACGTCGCGGGCCATCCGGTAGGAGTCCTCGAGGCGACCGAGCCTGCTGAGGTTGAAGGCGAGGTTGTGGCGGCAGCGCAGGGTGTCGGGGTGGTCCGGGCCCATCAGCCGCTGCCGGGCGGCGAGTACGGCCGTGTACGCCTGGTGGGCTTCGAAGTGCCGGCCCAACTGGCCCAGGACGTAGGCGATCTCCTGGCGGGCGGCGAGGGTGTCCGGGTGGTCGGCGCCGAGCGCGCGCTCCCGGTCCCGGGCGACCTCGGTGTACGCGCGCAGGGCGTCGGCGGCGCGGCCGGTGCGGCTGAGGGTGAAGGCGATCTCGTAGCGGCTGGCGAGGGTGTCGGGGTGGTCGGCGCCGAGCAGGCGGTCACGTTCGGCGGCGACACCGCGGTGCACCTCGCCGGCCTCGGCCCAGCGCCCGAGCCGCCCGAGGCTCAGCCCGGCGTTGTGGCGGCCGGCGAGCGCGGCGACGGTCGCGGGAACGGAAGCCGAAGCGGGACCGGAACCGGGGCCGGAAGCGGGAGCAGGAGCGGAAGCGGCGGCAGGACCGGGACCGGCGAGCGCGGGCGGCGGCTGTGCGGTGCCGGTGGCGGGGCGGGCGGTCCACTCGCCGGTGAGTCCGGCGCTCGGGTCGGGCGGGGTGGTGCGCAGGGGAGCGCCGGTCGCCTTGTGGCCGGTGGTCATGCCCCGGGTCCAGGACGGCAGCCCGGGTGCGCGCGACGCCGGTTCCGGGGACCGGAGTCGAGGCCGTGCGGTGACCACGGTGGGGACGTAGGTGGGGGTCGTCCGCCCGAGGGTGATGCGACGGCCCAGCTCCTTGGCGTCGTAAGGGCGTTGCTCCGGTCGCTTGGCCAGCAGGTCGAGGACGATCCGCTCGAACCAGCCGGGCAGTTCGGCGCGTTGGTCGCGGGGTGGGGCGGGCGGGGTGTCACGGTGGCCGACGAGGATCGCCCAGGCGTCGCCGAGGTCGAACGGCGGCGCCCCGGTGGCGATCTCGTACAGGACGCAGCCCAGCGAGTACAGGTCGCTGCGCTGGTCGACCTCCACGCCGCCGATCTGTTCCGGGGACATGTAGTGCGGGGTGCCCATGGCGATGCCGGTGCCGGTCAGCCGGGAGGTGAAGCCGATGTCGGCGCCGAGGCGGGCGATGCCGAAGTCGCAGATCTTCACGGTGCCGTCGGTCAGCCGCATGATGTTGGCGGGTTTCAGGTCGCGGTGCACGATGCCCTGCTGGTGGGTGTAGGCGAGGGCGGCGGCGACCTGTTCGGCGATGTCGACGACGTCGCCCACGGGCAGCGGATGGTGCTTGTTGTCCTCCAGCAGCTGGCTCAGGTTGCGGCCGTCGAGCAGTTCCATCACCAGGTAGAGGACGCCGTCGGACTCGCCGAAGTCGTGGACGACGGTGACCCCTCGGTGCGAGAGCGCGGCGGCCACTCTCGCCTCGCGGCGGAACCGCTCGCGCAGCACACGGGTGAACGCCTGGTCGTGGTGCGGGCCGAGCGGCTTGAGGCACTTCACTGCGACCTGCCGGCCCAGGGACTCGTCGCGGGCCCGCCACACCTCCCCCATCCCGCCCCGCCCGATCAGGTCCAGCAGCCGGTAGCGCCCCTGGACCAGCCTGGTGTCAGCCATCGCGCGCCGTCGCCCCCCGTCGCCTCCAGCCCGCCCTCCCCTGGGGGTCACGGGCACCGCGTGGCCGCGCGGTGCCGTACACCCCCAACTCGTCCAGTATGGCGCCCTATCGCCCGGCTTTGTACGGTGCGGGGCGCGCGTCAGGACCGAGCCTCGCCATGGCGCGCAGGATGTGTTTGGGCGGGAGTTGCCAGCGCAGACGTGCGGGAACACAGCGCAGCAGGGTGCCGGTGGCGCGCAGCCGGCGGGTGACGACGGCGGCTCGGGGGGCCGGTCTGCCGTACAGCTCGTGGGCGTACGGCGGCAGAGCGGCGTACGCCAGCTGGGCCACGCGCCGCCAGAGCACTTCGCGCGCCGGTATCAGGAGCGGGTGCGTCGGCGGGCGGAGCAGGAAGTCGTCCACCGCGCGTGCGTCCGCTCCCGCGCCGAGTCGCGGCCGTACCTTCTCGAAGTAGGCGGCCAGCTCTTCCTGGTCGCCCGGCGCGGCGGCGGGGTCAAGGCCGACCAGGCGGGCGCTGGTCCGGTGTTCGGCGATGTAGCGGTCGGCCTGCGCGTCGGTGAGCGGGAAGCCGGAGCGGCGGACGACGTGCAGATACGAGTCGATCTCGGCGCAGTGCACCCACAGCAGCAGTTCGGGTTCGTCCACGCCGTACCGTTCGCCGGTGTCCGGGTCCGTGGCGGCCAGCATGCTGTGGATCTTCCGGATGCGGGCCCCGGCCCGCTCGGCGGACTCGGTGGTGCCGTAGGTGGTCGTGCCGACGAAGTTCGCGGTCCGCATCAGCCGGCCCCAGGCGTCCCGCCGGAAGTCCGAGTTCTCCATGACTCCGCGCACCGCGCGCGGGTGCAGGGCCTGCAGATAGAGCGCGCGGACTCCGGCGACCCACATCATCGGGTCACCGTGCAGCTGCCAGGTCACGGAGGCCGGGGTGAAGAGCCCGGGGTCGGCGCCCATGACGGCAGATTAACGCCGTACCCGGGGCATCCCCAGTCCGATCCAGGAGATGATCTCCCGCTGGATCTCGTTGTTGCCGCCGCCGAAGGTGAAGATGACCGCCGAGCGGTAGCCGCGTTCCAGGTCTCCGTGGAGGACCGCGCCCGCCGAGCCCTCCTTCAGCGGGCCCGCGGCGGCGGCGATCTCCATCAGCCAGGCGTAGGCGTCGCGGCGGGTCTCCGAGCCGTAGACCTTGACGGCGGAGGCGTCCTGCGGGGTGAGGGTGCCCTCCTGGACGGCGGTCACCATCTGCCAGTTGAGGAGTTTCATGGCGTCCAGGCGGGTGTGGACCTGGGCGAGGCGGCGGCGCACCCAGGGCAGGTCGACGACCCGGCGGCCATCGGCGAGCTTGGTCTCCATCGCCCAGCGCTGGACGTCGTGCAGGGCGCGGATGGCCATGGTGCCGTGGGCGGCGAGGGTGACCCGCTCGTGGTTGAGCTGGTTGGTGATCAGCCGCCAGCCCTTGTTCTCCTCGCCGACCCGGCGGGAGACGGGGACGCGGATGTTCTCGTAGTAGCTGGCCGTGGTGTCGTGCGAGGCGAGGGTGTTGATCACCGTGCAGGAGTAGCCGGGGTCGGTGGTCGGCACCAGGAGCATGGTGATGCCCTTGTGGGGCGGGGCCTCGGGGTCGGTACGGGTGGCGAGCCAGACCCAGTCGGCGGTGTCGCCGTTGGTGGTCCAGATCTTCTGCCCGTTGACGACGTATTCGTCGCCGTCGCGCACGGCCCGGGTCTTCAGCGCGGCCAGGTCGGTGCCCGCGTCGGGCTCGCTGTAGCCGATGGCGAAGTCGATCTCGCCGGAGAGGATGCGGGGCAGGAAGTACGCCTTCTGCTCGTCGGTGCCGAACTGCATGATCGTCGGGCCGACGGTGTTCAGGGCCATGAGCGGCAGGGGTACGCCCGCCTGGGCGGCCTCGTCGAAGAAGATGAACTGTTCCATCGCGGTCAGGCCGCGCCCGCCGTACTCCTTCGGCCAGCCCACGCCGAGCCAGCCGTCCGTGCCCAGCCGCCGGACCGTCTCCCGGTAGAAGCGTTTCTGCGCGGCCGGGTCGGCGTAGCGGGCGTAGGCGTTGTCCGGCACCAGGCCGGCGAAGTAGGCGCGCAGTTCGGTGCGCAGCCGCTGCTGCTCGGGCGTGTGGTCGAGGTGCACGGCGCCTCCAGGCTCCCCAAGGGCGGTCCTGACGGCGCACACCGTAGAACGTGTTCCAGAAATTGGGAATGGCGGCGCCGGGGGCGTTTCAGCCGGGGAGCACGGTCGACCAGCCGCCGTCGACGACCAGGTTCGCACCGGTGATGTACGACGCCTCGTCGGAGGCGAGGAAGACCGCCGCGTTGACGACCTCGTCGGGGCGGCCGACGCGGCCGAGGGGGATGTGCCCGGCGATCGTCCGCATGGGGTGGTCCTCGGCCAGCAGGTCGCCCCGCGAGCCCTCGGTGTCGATCATTCCGGGGCTGACGCAGTTGGCCCGGATCCCGTGCGGGGCGCCCTCGGCGGCGAGCTGCCGGGTCAGGGCGATGACGGCGCCCTTGGAGGCGGAGTGCGCGGTCCGCCGGTTGGTGAGCGAACCGGTCAGGCCCGCCGTCGATCCGACGGTGAGGACGCAGCCGCGGCTGCGGACCAGGTGCGGCCAGGCGACATGCGCGGCGAGCCACACGGAGTCCAGCTCCGCGCGCAGGGTGAAGGCGAAGTCCTCGTACGGCTGGGTGTCGACCGCTCCGAAGCGGACGGCGCCCGCGTTGGCGTAGAGGATGTCGACACGGCCGAAGGCGCGGACGGCCTCCGTCACCCAGGCCCGGACGGAGTCCTCGTCGGTGACGTCCAGCCGGGCGGGGGTGCGGGCGGTGCCGCCGGCCTCCGTGATGAGCCGCTGGGTCTCCAGCGCGCCCTCGTGCCGCAGGTCGCCGCCGACGACCAGGGCCCCCTCGGCCGCGAAGCGCAGCGCGGCGGCCCGGCCCTGGCCCCGGGCCGTTCCCGAGATCAGGGCCACCTTGCCGGCCAGGCGTCTTCCTTCGGACGTCACGTACGCGTTCTCCTCACCACTGCGACGGTCGGCGGCGGGTTCAGGACTCGCCGGGTGCCAGCGGGCTGCCGTGCAGGGAGCCGAGCACCTCGGGGCCCAGCACCTTCAGCAGCGGCTCGGTGAAGACGCCGTCGACGAGGACGAACGCCATCCGGGCCACCGTGCCGGTGCGGTTCTCCCAGCGGTGGTCGGTGCCGCGCTGGATCACCACGTCCCCGGCCCTCAGCACCCGCTCGGAGTCGTCGAGGACGAGGACGACCTCGCCGTCCAGGACGATGCCGTAGTCCACGGTCTGGGTGCGGTGCGTCGGGGAGACACAGCCCGGCGGGAACTCGTTGACCCGGATCTTGGTGCCGCCGGGGGCGGGCGGCACGGTCAGGTCGCGCTCGGTGGGCTCGGCCTCGTCGGCGGCGAGGGGCGCCGGCACGGCGTCGGTGTTCCACATCTCGTAGAAGACGGCGCCGTCGGGAGCGGTACGGACGACGGGCGGTTCGCCGTCGGAGAGGAACACGGAGGTACCCGACCCGTCGTGACCGGTGACGATCCGGCGCGGCGGCTGGCTCATGGAGGCGCTCCTCTGGGGGACGGACGGCGCGGAACTCCTGTCACGCTAGGCAGCCGGGCGGGGCGGCGGAAATGCGCGTTCCGGATGCCAGGCATCGGGTCGGCCGCTCCTCCGGGCGCTCCCCCGCCGCACGCGGCCGTTCCACCGCACCGGCACGGGATACCTGTACTGTGCACTTTCTCACGTGGCGGGGCGCGCGGATCCCGGTAACGTCCTGAGCACAGGAAAGAGGAGACGGACCTTGCCCAACTCCACCGGGCCCCGGGGTGGTTACTTCGAGGCCATCGACGAGCGGCGCTACAAGCCGACCGCGCACGCGGGCGGCGCCTGGGACGTGAACGAGCAGCATTTCAGCCCGCTGGGCGGACTCGTCGTGCACGCCCTCGACCGGCATCGGGCCGCGGGACCGGACAACGGTCTGCTGCTCTCCCGGATCAGCTACGACATCCTGGGCCGGCTCGCCCTGGACGAGTGCGAGATCGAGGTCGGGACCGTCCGCCCCGGCCGGACCATCGAGCTTCTCGAAGCGGTCGTGCGGATCGCCGGCCGCCCGGTCGTCCGGGCCCGCGCCTGGTACCTGGCCGCCGCGGACACCACCGCCGTGTCGGGCGGCCCCAGGGAGCGCCTCACCGCGCCCGAGTCGCTGGCCCCGTGGCGGATGTCCGACCTCTGGCCCGGCGGCTACATCGCCTCCGTGGACGTCCGCCCGGTCGCACCGCCCACCCCGGGCCGGACGACGGCGTGGGTCTCCACCCCGCTCGACCTGGTCGCCGGCGTCGAGGCCGGCCCGCTCGCCTCGTATCTCGCCCTCGTCGACACCGCCAACGGCATCGCCGTCCGGCAGCCGCCCACGGCGTGGATGTTCCCGAACGTCGACCTGACCGTGCACCTGCACCGCCAGCCGCGCGGCACCTGGACGGGACTGGACACCACGGTCACCTTCGGCCCCTCCGGCCAGGGCCTCACCAGCACCGTCCTGCACGACGTCGACGGCCCCGTCGGGCGCGCCGAGCAGATCCTCACGGTCCGCCCGCTGCCGGGGGCATGACGAGCGGAGTGCAGAGAAGGGGTGCCGGATCCGGCGCCCCGGGCCGTCAGCCGAGGGCCGCGAGGAAGTCCGCACAGGCCGCGGCGCACTCCCGGCAGGCCGCCGCGCTCGTCCCGGCGCCGCGGTGGGTCTCGAAGGCGACCGCGCATTCGAGGCAGACCGTCCGGCACCAGGCGAGCTGGACGCGCAGATCGGCCTCGCCCCGGCCGTTCTCCTCGGTCAGCGCCCGGCACGTGGCCTCGCACACCTCGGCGCACATGATGCCCTTGCGGCGCACCTTCTCGGACTCGGCGCCGCCGGGGTCGAGCACCCCGGCGCGCAGCGCGCACACCCGGGCACACTCCGCGCAGGCCTGGGCGCAGGCGAAGCGGTCCTCCAGGAACCGGTACAGCTCCTGCTGGGAAGTCTGCTGTGTCACCCGCCCCGGGTAGCCGGGAGCGGGGACGGCAAACACGGCGTCTTGCATGGGTTCCGGCCGTTCGGCGGCACCGCCGGGAGGTCGCCCACGGTGTGCGACCGGCTACGAAACGCGTCCGGTTCGTACCGTTCTGGGTGGGGTATCCCCTTGCTATGAGTACGTCATCGATGCAGCTGGCCGCTCCCAGCGGCCTGATGAGTCTCGCGCTCTTCCTGGTGGCCGTGGCCGTGCTGGCGATGCTCGCCGGCGGCTTCTGGCTGGGCAACCGGGTCAAGTACCACGAGTCGCTCCGGCCGCGCCCCGAGGAGCAGCCGAAGCTGCCGCCGGAGGGCGCGGTGCGCGAGGTCCGGGAGAACCGCGAGTCGGAGGAGATCCCGCTGATTCCCAAGGGTGGCCACGCGCTCACCCCGTACGAACTCAGCAACCAGCAGACCAGGCCGAGCGCGTCGAAGGACCGGCCGCGCTGGAGTCCGGGCTCCAGCGGCTCGTTCGGCGGCGGCGGGCTCGGCGCCCACTGACCCTAGGCAGTCCCCCGGCCCGCGTCGAGACGTCCGACATGGGCCACGTTCCCGAGATCCTCGGCGTCCTGGCTCGGCACCGCCGTGAACCAGGCGTCGAGGATCTCCTTGAGCACCGGCGGCGAGGTCAGGCGCAGGCTCAGGGCGAGGACGTTGGCGTCGTTCCAGCGGCGGGCGCCGTCCGCGGTGTAGGCGTCCGTGCACAGGGCCGCACGCACGCCCGGCACCTTGTTCGCGGCGATCGAGGCGCCGGTGCCGGTCCAGCAGCACACCACGGCCTGGTCCGCGGCCCCGGCGGCCACCTCCCGGGCTGCGGCCTGCGAACAGACGGCCCACCGCGGGTCCGCCCCGGGCTCCAGCGCGCCGTACGTGCGTACGTCATGGCCGCGCCGGATCAGCTCCTCGACGAGGAGCCGGGCGACGGGTTCGTCCATGTCGGAGGAGACGGTGATTCTCATGCCGGTTCACGTTACGCGCCGGCCGGGAAGCTTCCGAGGACGGACGGGTGCCCCGACGGCGTCGGTGCGTTTTGTTACACGGAATGACGTATCCTCTAGTGGAACGTTCCGTGAAACCGTGCGACAGGAGCCTGTCAATGGCCGGGGTCGAAACTTCAGAGGACGCGCAGGCGGGCGGGCGCGGGGGCCGCAGCTCGCTCGCGGGGAACGCCACCGACAAGGCGCTCAACCTGCTGGAGGCCGCGGTGGCACCCGGCTACCCGCACCGGCTCGGCGAGGTCGCGGCCGCCGCGGGGGTGCCCAAGGCCAGCGCGCACCGCATCCTGAACAACCTGGTGGCGACGTCCTTCCTCGCCTCTGACGGCACCGGCGGCTACGGTCCCGGGCCACGGCTGAGAGCCCTCGCCGCCCGCGTCACCCAGGGCTGCGAGGAGGACCAGGTGATGCGCGCCGAACTGGAGGTCCTCGGCAGGCGGGTCGGCACCACCGTGCATCTCGGGGTGCGCACCGGGGACGCCGCGACCTGCCTGATCAAGGTCGCCAGCCCGAAGCCGGTGCAGACCTCGTCGCGGGTGGGCATGCAACTGGCGTTGCACGCCACGTCGATCGGCAAGTGCATCCTCTCCGGCCTGGGCGACGACGAACTCGCCGACCTGACCGGGCGGGTGGGACTGGCGGCCCGCACCGAGCACACCATCACCGACCTGGGCGCCCTGCGCACCGAACTCGCCCGGGTGCGCGCACAGGGCTTCGCCGTCGACGAGGAGGAGAACGAGATCGGCGTACGCTGCGTCGGCGCCCCGGTCCGCAACGCCAAGGGCGCGGTCATCGGCGGTGTCAGCGTCTCCGCCATCACCTACCTGGAGTCCCGCGAGACGCTCCTGGGCTGGACCGATCTCGTCCGTGCCACCGCGGACTCGCTGCACGGCCTGCTGGGCTGAGCCGGACCCCTCCGGCCTGCTCGGTTCCGACCCGCACCACACGGTGCCGGGCGAGCCGCTGCCCGCCGTGCAGGACACGGTGCCGCCGCCCGAGTGGCCGGTGGGCTGCCACTTCCAGAACCGCTGCCCGCGCGTCACCGACGCCTGCCGTGAGAAGCCCGTCGTCATCTCCCGGTCCGCGGCCCTGGAGCGGTCGGCACGGTGCATCCGGCCCGTCGAGCTGATCGGAGAAACGGTCCACGACTGAACACACCCGGGGCGCCGCCCTGCTCGACGTGCACGACCTCAGCGTCACCTACCGCGCGGCGGGCCGCCGGGGCGACGGTGTGAGGGCCGCACGCGGGGTGGATCTGACGGTACGGCGCGGCGAGACCGTCGGCCTGGTGGGCGAGTCCGGTTCCGGCAAGTCCATCATCGGCTCGGCGATCCTCGGCCCGGTGCCCGCGCCCGGCGGACGGCCGGCCTTCGACGGCACCGACATCACCCGCGGCAGACGACGAGCGGGGTGCCGGCCCGGGCGAGGTTGAGCGCCATCGGCTGCCCCATCACACCGAGCCCGGCAAAGCCGTACATCGGGGCCTCGGGGCGGCCGGCCGCTGGCGTCATCGTCGCAACTCCTGGTGGTCGTACGGAGGGTGGGACCACCGGCACTGTACGGCGCCGCCCCGGCCGGACGGATCAGGCGTCGGCGTGGAGCCGTCCGGAGGCGGCGCGGATCAGGCCGTCCAGCCAGGCCTGGTGGCCGTTGAGCATGGGGTTGGGGTGTTCCTGGGCGAGGGCGGCGGCCGGTGCGCCGATCTGCGTCTCCTGGGTGAGGACGCGTACCCGGCCGCCGGGCAGGTCCTCGACGAGCCAGGCGTGCAGCACGTCCAGCCGCTCCCGCGGCCCGCCGTCCTGCTTCGCGGTCCAGGACAGGCGGCCGGGCGTGCCCTGCGCCGGTGCCTGGTACTCGACGACGTGGGCGTCCAGGGGCGGGAAGCCGAAGGTGCCGAAGCGGAAGACCTGGTCGTCCTTCAGCTCGGGGCCGCCGCCCTGCGGGAAGGAGATGTCGGCGACGTTGTCGTAGTACGACTCCCAGGTGGAGGTGTCGGTGAGGTGGTGCCAGACCCGGGCGGCCGTCACTCCCTGGACGATCACCTCGTTGGAGACGAAGTTGTCGCCCATGCCGGGGAGGTACTTCTCGGGCCAGTTGATCGCGTTCTGCGTGGTCATGGGGGTTCCTTGGGCCGAAGGGGCAGCGGGTCTCGGGGCGCGGGTCGGAGTGCGGTGTCAGGAGGGCCTGTCGGGGAGTGCGACCGGCGACGTCCCCGACGGTAGGCGCGAGTGCCATCGGATCACCAATAGGAGCACCGATCTCTCCCATCGGGACTCCGATGTCTTCCGCGGGTACGCTGACCGGTATGGAACAACCGGCTCCCCCTGTCGACGAACCCGGGCACGCCGACCGACCGCTTCCGTCGCACGCGGACCTGAACCTGCTGCGCACCTTCCTGGCCGTCTACCGCTCCGGCTCGTTCACGGCGGCGGCCCCGCTGCTGGGGCTCTCGCAGCCGACCGTGACCGCGCAGATCCGGTCGCTGGAGCAGCAGACGGGCCGGGAGCTGTTCACGCGGCTGCCGCGCGGGGTCGAGCCCGCTCCGCTCGCCCATGAGCTGGCCGGTCAGGTCGCGGCCCCCCTGGACGCGCTCGCCGCGCTGGACGGCGGTGGCGGTCCGCTCGCCGGACAGCGTGCGCCCGTGCATCTCGCGGGTCCCTCGGAGCTGCTGTGCGTGCGGGTGCTGCCCGCCCTGGCGCCGCTGGTCGCCGAGGGGGTCCAGCTGCGGGTGGCCCAGGGCCTTCCCGAGCCGCTGCTGGAGGAGATGGGCTCGGGCCGGCACGACCTGGTGATCGCCACCCGTCGGCCGCGCGGGCGGGCGCTCCCCTCGGTGCCGCTGGCCGACGAGGAGTACGTGCTGGTCGCCGGTCCCGCATGGGCACGGCACACCGGCGACGGCGATGTGTGCACCGCCCTGCGTGACGTCCCGCTGGTCACCTACGCCGAGGACCTGCCCCTCGTACGGCGCTACTGGCGGACGGTCTTCGGCAGGCCGCTCACCGCCCGCGCGGCGGTGACCGTGCCGAACCTGTACGCGGTGCTGTCCGCGGTCAACGCCGGCGCCGGGTACAGCGTGCTGCCCCGCTCGCTCTGCCAGGAGTACCTGGACTCCGGCCGCCTGACCCTGCTGCACGCACCCGAGGAGCCCCCGCTCAACACCCTCTTCCTCGTCCAGCGGCCGGGCTCCGGCACCAACCCGGACGTGGCCCGGGTCCGGGAGCTCCTGCGGGCGGCCGCCCGCGACTGGTGAGGCGTCAGCCCCATGGCGTCGCCGATGGGGGCGCCGCGAGGCCGGTGTCCCCGTCTCCGCCATGCGCTGTCCGGGCGTCATCCACGACTTCGTGATGCTCAACGCCGTGCACGGGACCCAGGCCGCCGAGGCCGCGATCGAGCAGGCGGTCGGCGTCCTGCGTACGGCGCCGCGCGCCGGCTGACGGCCGGGCGGACGGCATGAGGGCGCGTCCGTCCGCGGGCCGTGCGCCGTTCGGCTCCGGGCCCGGCGCGCCTCGGCCGCTGCGGCGGCCGTCCGTGGAGGATCGGTGGGCGGCGGCCCCGGGACGGGCCGCCCGGCGCTGCCCCGCCGTGTGAGGAGGTCCGGCCTTGAGATCCTGCGACGACCCGCTGTTCCGGTTCCCCGGGTGCGACGAAGTCCTCGGCGCCCTCGGCGCCCTCGGCGCCCTCGGCGCCCTGTCGGTGGCGAGGTGACCCCCGGCGGTCGGCGCGGTGCGGCGCCGGGCGGCGGTCGCTACGGCGAGGCGGTGTTCCGTCCCGGGCAGGCGGGCGAGGGCGAGCGCATCGACGTCGGCGCCCTCGCCTACGACGACCTCACCCTGGCCCGGCTGCGGGCGCTCGGGGCCGGACCGGGGTGGCGTTGCCTCGACGTGGGCGCGGGCACCGGCACGGTCTCCCGGCGGCTGCTGGAGGAGGCCGGCGTGGACAGCGTGCTGGCCGTGGACCGCGACGTGCGGTTCCTCGGCGAGCGGCCCGGGCTCGAGGTGCTGGAGGCCGATGTCACCGCCCCGGGCGTCGTGCGGGGGCGGTTCCGGCTCGTCCACGCGCGGTTCGTGCTGATGCACCTGCCCGAGCACGAGCGCCTGATCTCGGCTCTGGCCGAACTGGTCGAGCCCGGCGGGGTGCTGGTGCTCGGCGACGCGGTGGACCTGACGAGCGACCGGACGCCCGACACGCCGTACACCACGGTGATGCGGGCCATGTGGCAGGGGCTGCGCGCCACCATCGGCACGGATGTCTCCTGGGTGCCGTCGTATCCGCATCTGCTGCGCGCGGCGGGGCTCGGGTCCGTCGCCGCCGAGATCCATGTGCCGCCGCTGCTGCCGGGCAGTCCCATCAGCCGGTTCTGGGCGGACACCTGGGAGCGCAGCCGTGCGGCGATGCTCGCGACCGGCCTGGTGGACGACGCGGCCGTCGACGCGGCGGTCCGGTACCTGGCCTCCGACGAGTGCGCCGCGCTGTCCGCCGGCATGCTCACCGCCTGGGGCTGGAAACCGGCGGAGGCGGAGTCCGCCGGGCACTGACCTGGTCGGCCCCGGCGCCGGCGCCGGCGCCGGCCCCCGGAACATCTGCCCCAACGGGTGCCGGGCCCGCCAGACTTGGGTCCATGGACGCAGGTCTCGCCGCCGTGCTGGGTGCCGCCGTCGGGTCGCTCGCCACCCTCGGTGCCGCGATCGTGAACGGCCGGGCCCAGGCGCGGACCCAGCACGACCAGTGGCGCCGCGGGCACCGCCGGGACGCGTACGCCGGGTACCTCGGCGCGCTCCATGACCGCGACATCGCCATGGACGCGATCCTCGACGCGCTGAGGGCCGACGAACCCGACCTGCCCGACGTGGACGAGAGGACCCGCCGCTTCGTGGCGCTGGCCCGCGAGGTCCACCGGGCCGCCGAGGTCGTCGCCCTCGAAGGACCGGCCTCCCTCACCGAGGCCACCGACCGGATCGCCCGTGCCTCCGCCGAACTCTCCCAGGTCATGCGGAGGATGGTCGGGGACGCCCACGCGGGGGACACCGACCGCAAGGACGAGGACACCGCCCTCGCCGCCGCACGCGAGCAGGCGCTCTACCGAGCGGTGCGGGACTTCCGGCTCGCGGCACGCGGCGCGATCGGCGGCACGGACTGAGGCGGCGGCGCGGGCTGGAGCGGCGGCACGGGCTGGAGCGGCGGCACGGGCTGGAGCGGCGGCACGGGCTGGAGCGGCGGCGCGGGCTGGAGCGGCGGCGCGGGCTGGAGCGGCGGCGCGGACTTGCCCCGACGCCGCCGGACGGGACCGTCGGCTCAGGGCTGTCGTGACTCGGGGCGCACCAGTCCGGTCTGGTAGGCGATGACGACGAGCTGGGCGCGGTCGCGGGCGCCCAGCTTCGTCAGGGAGCGCTGGATGTGGCTGCGTACGGTCAGCACGCTGAGGACGAGTTCCTCGGCGATCTCGTCGTTGGACCTGCCGCGGGCGGCGAGCGCGGTGACCTCCCGTTCGCGCGGGGTGAGGTCGTCGAGGCGCTCCGGGGGTGCCAGCAGGGTGTCGGGGGCCGGGCCGGAGAGGAAACGGGTGATGAGGGCGCGGGTGGCGCCCGGGGAGAGCAGGGCCTCGCCGGCGGCGACCGTGCGGATGCCGGCCAGCAGGGTGTCGGTGGTGACGTACTTGCCGAGGAAGCCGCTGGCGCCGACGCGCAGTGCCCGGGCGACGTACTCGTCGGTCTCGTACATGGTGAGGACGAGGACCCGGGTGTCGGCGAGGTCGGGGTCGGCGCAGATGGCGGCGGTGGCGGCCAGGCCGTCCGTGCCGGGCATGCGGATGTCCATCAGGACGATGTCGGGGTGGTGGGTGCGGGCCAGTTCCACGGCCTCCCGGCCGTCGGCGGCCTCGCCGACCACCTCCAGGTCCGCGCAGGAGTCGATCAGCAGCCGGAAGGTGCCGCGCAGCAGGGCCTGGTCGTCGACGAGCAGGACACGGATACTCACGGGGCGGCCTCGAGTTCTTCCGGTGCGAGGGAGTGGAGCGGCAGGGCGGTGCTCACCTCGAAGCCGCCCTGGGGGCGGGGTCCGGCGCGCAGGTCGCCGCCGACGGAGTGGGCCCGTTCCCGCATGCCCATCAGACCGTAGCCGCCGGCGGCCGCCGGAGCGGTGGCGGTGGCGGTGGCATCGTTGGTGACCGAGATGAGCAGCCGGGATTGGCCGTAGCTGAGCCGGACGTCGGCGCCCTGACCGGTGCCGTGCTTGGTGACGTTGGTGAGGGCTTCCTGGATGATCCGGTACGCCGTCAGGTCCACGCCCGGGGACAGCGGCCGGGGCTCGCCCTCCGTGGTGACGGCGACGTCCAGTCCGGCGCTCGCGTACGTCGAGACGAGGTCGGGCAGCCGGTCCAGGCCGGGCGCGGGCTCCAGGGACTCGCCGTCCTGGTCGCCGGACTGCCGGAGCACGCCCACCGTGGCCCGGAGTTCGATCAGCGCGGAGGACGTGGTGACCGTCAGTTCGTCGAGCAGTTTCAGCGCCTGCTCGGGCCGGGTGGGCACGAGGTGGCGGGCGGTGCCGGCCTGGGCGTTGGCGACGGCCATGTGGTGGGCGACGACGTCGTGCAGCTCACGGGCGATCCGCATGCGTTCCTCGGCGACCCGCAGCCGGGCCTCCTCCTCGCGATTGCGTTCGGCGTACACGGCCCTGGCCTGCACGGACTCCAGGTAGGCCGCGCGCAACCGCGCCCTGCTGCCGCCGACGATGGGCAGCAGCAGCCACAGGACGGGGCCGACCGTGCGCAGCAGCAGCATGTCGGTCGTGGGGTTGTCGAGCAGGGCGGTGATCACCACCACGGTCATGGCGGCCAGACCGAAGATCCGCGCGGTCCGCCGGTCGGTGCGGGCGGCCACCCAGTACAGGGACAGCATGAGGGGGGCCAGCAGCAGGGGGGTGGGCAGGTAGCCCTGGGCGAAGGTGGCCGCCGCGCAGGCCATGGCCACGGTGGCGGCGGCGCGCGGGCGGTCGCGTGCCTGCAGCAGCGCGAGGCAGGTGACGGCCGCGAGGGCGACGGCGGGCCACTCCTCCCGGGGTTGGTGGAAACCGGGGAAGCGGAGCAGGGCGCCGAATGTCACACAGCCGAGCAGCGCCAGTGCCGTGGCCACGTCCACGACGCGGCGGAAGCGCCCTGTCCCGCGCTCCAAGCTGGTGGTCATGTCTCTCTCCGGATGGTGGGCCTGGGTCCATGGTGGACGACGTGCGCGGTGAAACGGCCCTGCGGGCCGCCCGTGACCTGCGCCACGGGCGGCCCACAGAGACTGGAGGGAGCGGTCAGACGCCCGCCTCGACCGGCTCGCCGGCGGTCGGATCCTGGTCGCCGGACGCCGTGGCGGCCGGACCCCGGGTGAGTGCCTCGCCCTCGATGTCCACCCGGGGCAGCAGCCGGTCCAGCCACTTCGGCAGCCACCAGGCCCGGTCGCCGAGCAGGGCGAGGACCGCGGGCACGATCGCCATCCGCACCACGAAGGCGTCCAGGAGTACGGCGGTGGCCATGCCGAACCCGATCATCTTGATCATGGAGTCGTTCTCGCCGACGAACCCGGCGAACACCGCGATCATGATGAGGGCGGCGGCCACCACGACCCGGGCGCTGTGTCGGAACCCGGACACCACGGCCTCCTTCGCCGACTCGCCGTGCACATAGGACTCCCGCATCCGGGAGACGAGGAAGACCTCGTAGTCCATGGCCAGACCGAAGATGATGCCCACCAGGAAGATCGGCATCAGGCTCATGATCGGCCCGGTCTGCTCCACCCCGAACAGTCCGGCGCCGTGGCCCTGCTGGAAGACCAGGACGACCGCGCCGAGGGCGGCGAGGACCGAGAGCAGGAAGCCGAGGGCCGCCTTGAGGGGGACGAGCAGGGACCGGAAGACCACCAGCAGCAGGACGACGGCGAGACCGACGACGGTGACGAGGTAGGGCACGAGGGCCGACTGGACCTTGCCCGAGATGTCGATGTTCAGCGCGGTGTTGCCGGTGACCTCGAAGGACGCGTCGGCCGCCGACTCGATGGCCGGGCGTTCGCCGCGGATCGTCTTGACGAGCGTCTTGGTCTTCTCGTCGGTGGGGCTGGTGGACGGGGTGGCGGTGAACACCGCCGTGTCGCCCGCCTTGTTGAAGCGCGGCTGCGACACCGAGACGACCCCGTCCGTGGCGGCGATCCGCTCGCGGACCGTGCTCACCCCGCCCTTGGCGTCGTCGGTGCCCCTGGCGTCCACCACGATGGTCAGCGGGCCGTTGAACCCGGGGCCGAAGCCCTTGGCGAGGTCGTCGTAGGCGCGCCGCTCGGTGGTGGAGGTGGACTTGGCCTCGTCTCCCGGCATGCCGAGCTGGAGCTGGGTCATCGGGACGGCGAGGGCACCGAGGCCCACGACGCCGAGCAGCAGCACGGGGACCGGGCGGCGCAGTACGAAGCGGGCCCAGCGGGTGCCGCGGTTGTCGCCCTGGGGCGTCCCGGCCTTCCTGGCGCGGAACAGCCGGCGCCGGCCGCCCTCGCCTCGGCGCGCGGCGCCCGCCAGTACGGCGTTCGGCCAGAATCCGAGCAGGGCCGGGACGACGGTCAGGGCGATGACGACGGCGACGATCACCGCACCGGCGG
Source organism: Streptomyces sp. NPDC090088 (assembly GCF_044747345.1). Classification (NCBI taxonomy): domain Bacteria; kingdom Bacillati; phylum Actinomycetota; class Actinomycetes; order Kitasatosporales; family Streptomycetaceae; genus Streptomyces; species Streptomyces sp. NPDC090088. Next base: position 340,014 of record NZ_JBIVDZ010000013.1, read on the forward strand.
CGGTCAGGCCCATCTTGGTCAGCATCGGGATGCCGACGACGGACAGGCCGGCCAGGGCGATGACCACGGTGAGGCCCGCGAAGACCACCGCCGAGCCGGCCGTGCCGACCGCGAGGCCCGCCGCCTCCTCCGGAGCCCGGCCCTTGGCGCGTTCCTCCCGGTAGCGGGAGACGACGAACAGCGCGTAGTCGATGCCGACGGCGAGGCCCAGCATCATCGCCAGGGTGCCGGTGCTGGTGGACAGGCCCAGGGCGTCGGCCAGCACGGTGATGGTGAACATGCTGAGACCGACGCCGAGGATCGCCGTCAGCAGCGGCAGTCCGGCGGCGGCCAGCGATCCGAAGGTGACCAGCAGGACGACGGCCGCGATCGCGATGCCGATGATCTCGGCGGTGCCGCCGGGTCCGCCGCCGCTGTCCATGGCGGAGCCGCCGGTCTCGACCGTGAGGCCCGCGTCGCGTGCCTGGCCGACGGCGTTCTCCAGCGCCGTCCGGCTGGCGTCCGTGACGGCGGAGGACTTCACCTTGTAGGTGACGGTCGCGTAGGCCGTGGTGCCGTCCGCGCTGACCGCCTTCGCGGTGAAGGGGTCCGCGACGCCGGCCACCTGGGTGCCGTCGCCCAGGGCGTCCACCGTCTCCTCGACGGCCTTCTTGTTCGCGGTGGCGGTGACCTTCTGCCCGTGCGGGGCGACGAACACGACCCGGGCGGTGGCGCCGTCGGCCGCCGCGCCGGGGAAGCGCTCCTGCATCAGGTCGAACGCCTTCTGGGACTCGATGCCCGGCGCCGAGAACTCCTCGTCGGCGGCGCCCGGCGCCTGCAGCGCGCCCAGTCCTACGGCGGCCAGGACGGCCACCCACAGCAGGGCGACGTACCCGCGCCGCCGGAAGGCCAGTCGGCCCAGTCGATACAGAAAAGTAGCCACGTCAGAGAACTCCGCATCCGATCTCGCTTGGTCACCCAGGCTGTCCTGGCGAGGACCCCCTCGTCGTCGTGCCGCTGCTGGCACTGCCCCCTACTGAATCCGGAGGACGGCCTACTGAAACCGCAGTACGCGTCCGGCCCTCGGCGTCATGCGCCGGTACGACTGCGGGTGCGCCTCAGTCCGTCGCCGTGACCGCGCGGAGCACGGCGTCGGCCATGCCGCGCTCGCCGCGCTCGTTGGGGTGGGCGGGGGCCGCGGGGGCCGCAGGGAGGAGCGGCTCGATCCAGCGCACGGCGGCGTCCGCGCAGGCGTCCCGGCCCGCGGAGGGCGTGTAGGTGTCGACGTATCCGGCCCCGGCCGCCCGCGCCCGCTGCCGGAGCACGGCGTTCAGCCGGTGCTCCGTCTCGCGCAGGAAGCCCACGTCGCCCGGCGCCAGCCCGAGCGCGGCGCAGTCGGTTCCCTCGGCGGGCAGGATCGCCGGATAGCCGACCACGTAGACCCGGGCCTCGGGCGCGCGGCGCCTGATGTCGTCCAGCACGCCGGACAGCCGCCCACCCACCGTGCTGATCCGCCCTTCGATCTCGTCGGTGCCGTCCGACACGTACCGGCCGCGGCACGGCGCCCGGTCGGCGGCCCCGCTCGCGATCCGCTCCTCCAGCTGGTACTTCACGCCGTCCTTGACGCAGGTCGTGAGCAGCGAGGCGAAGCCGATGTCGTTGCCTCCGATGCCGAGGGTGACCAGCCGTGTCGAGGCGGTCAGGGCGGACAGCTGGGCGGGGTTGACGCCGTCGTCCGTGGACTGCGCCGCGGACAGGTCGGCCGTGACGGCCCCGCTGCAGCTGACGTCCCGGAACTCGGCGGACCGCAGGCCGAGTCCGGCGGCGACCAGCGCGGGGTAGTTCCGGTCGGAGCGCTCGCAGCCCGCGGGCCGCCCGTGCCGGCCGGGGATGCCCGGGCCCGCGGTGTAGGAGTCGCCGAGCGCCACGTACGGCCCCTTCGGCACCGTATCCGCCGACGCGGTTCCGCCACCGTCCCGGCCGACGGTCACGGCCGCCGCGAGTGCGACGCACGAGGCGACGGCCGCCAGTGCGAACCCGGTACGCGTCCTCATCCGAGCCTCCTGCTTCCTGTTGGGGATCCGACCGGCTCAGGCTCTCCGGGCGGGACGCGTCCCGTCGTCGTCCGGCTGTGGGCAAAACGACGGCCTCCTCGCGCAGTACGCGCCGCCGCGCCGGCGTACCGCGGATTCAGCAGGGGCTACCGCGTCCGCAGTAGTGCGGGAACGCCCCGGGGGCGGCGAACGGCCCCGGCTTTCCCACCAACTCCCTGCGATCGATGCGGTCCGGACTCTTGACGCCACCCTCATGACTGCGTAGACATGACTGCGTAGACATGACAGCGCAGTCAGCCAGGCCGCGCATGACATGATGGGCCCCGATCAAGCGGTCCGGAGATCAAGCGTCAAGCGGTCACAGGAGATGCCATGGCACCAGGGACGGGACGCGGCAAGAGCACCGCCGCGCCGCGCAGTGTCGACGTGGCCCGGCTGGCCGGTGTCTCGCAGAAGACCGTGTCCCGGGTCTTCAACGACGAGCCGTACGTCTCCGAGGACGTCCGCCGTCGCGTGCTCGACGCCGCCGAACAGCTCGGCTACCGGCGCAACAACGCCGCCCGGGCACTGGCCTCCGGACGCACCCGCTCGATCGGCGTGGTGACCCTGGGCACGGCCCTGTACGGACCCGCCTCGCTGCTCATGGGCGTCGAGCGGGTCGTCCGGGACACCGGCTACGCGCTGCGCGTGGTCAACACGGTGGAGGGCGACCCGGCGGGCCTCTCCGGCGCCGTGGACTCGCTCCTCGACCAGGGCGTGGACGGCATCGTGATCTCGGAACCCATAGACGAGCAGGGCGATGCGTCCCTCCGTGTCGACGTGCCGGTCCTCGTCATGGGCGCACCGCCGCCGGTCACCGCGCCGACCGTGCTGACCGCAGGGGACGGCGCGGACCTGATGGCCCGCACCGCCACCGAACACCTCCTCGACCTCGGCCATGTGACGGTCCATCACCTCGCCGGACCGCAGCGCTGGTACGCCGCCCGGGACCGTCTGGAGGGCTGGCGGGCCGCCCTGACCGCGGAGGGCAGGGAGGTGCCCCCGGTCGCCGGGGGCGACTGGTCGGCCGCCTCCGGGTACGCGGCGGGGCGTGAACTCGCCGCCGACGACCGGGTGACCGCGGTCTTCTGCGCCAACGACGACATGGCGATCGGCCTGATCCGCGCACTGGCCGAGGCCGGCCGGCGGGTGCCGGAGGACGTCAGCGTGGTCGGTTTCGACGACATCCCGGTCGCGGCTTATGTGACTCCCCCGCTCACCACGGTGCGCCAGCCCTTCGACGCCGTGGCGCAGGAGGGCCTCAAACGCCTGGTGCACGCCATCGAGAACCCGGTGGCCGATCCACTGGCGTCGAGCGGTCCGCCGGTCGACCTCGTCGTCCGCGCCTCGACCGCGCCCCCGCCGGGCCGGAGGACGCCGGCCCGTGGCCGGCGCGGCCCGGCATCGGGCCCCTCATCCGGTCCGTCGTCCGGTCCGGCATCCGGTCCGTCGTCCCTGAACGGAGGTACCACCACAGACAACTGACCCACCGTCCGGCCCGCATCACCCCACCTCACGCGATCCCGGCACGAGCCGCCCCACCGTCACCGACGCCGCACTGATCGCGCGCCTTTCCTCGCCTCCCTGAGCGCGCCCGGCATCGCACCGGCGCCCAGGCCCGCGCGCCGCGCGCCGCTCCTGCGGCACGGTTCCGCGCCTTCCCTCCCCCCTCCTCACCCTCGCACGCCCTCGCCAGGCGTGCCGTCCCTTCGCCATCGGCGGGAGTTCACCATGCCCGGATTCACCTCCACGTCCAGCACCACCCCCATGAGCCGCAGACTGTTCCTCGCGACGACCGGCGCCGTATCGCTCGGCGCCGCCCTCACCGCTTGCGGCGGCGGTGACAGCGGCGGTTCCTCCGCCTCGGCCAAGCCCGTGAGCCAGGCCGACATCGACAAGGCCATGAAGACCCCGACCGAGCTGACGTTCTGGACCTGGGTCCCGAACATCGCCAAGGAGGTCGCGCTCTTCGAGAAGAAGTACCCGGCCGTCAAGGTCAAGATCGTCAACGCCGGTCAGGGAACACCCCAGTACACCAAGCTGCGTACGGCGCTGAAGGCCGGCAGCGGCGCACCGGACATGGTCCAGATCGAGTACCAGGCCATCCCGACCTTCACCATCACCAACAGCCTGCTCGACCTGCGGCCGTACGGCGCCTCGGCGCTCAAGTCCACCTTCGTGGACTGGACTTGGGGCCAGATCAGCGGCGGGAACGGCGAGATCTGGGCGATACCGCAGGACACCGGCCCGATGGGCATGCTGTACCGGCACGACATCTTCGAGAAGCACGGCATCGAAGTGCCGGGCACCTGGGACGAGTTCGCCGCCGCCGCGCGCAAGCTGCACAAGGCGGACCCGGACGTCTATCTGACCAACCTCGCCGCCAACCAGGTCGCCGCGTGGCACGGGCTGCTCTGGCAGGCGGGCGCGAAGCCCTATGTCACCTCGGGCAGGAGCGACATCACCATCAGCGTGGACGACGCCGTTTCACAGAAGCTCGGCGCGTACTGGGGCGGGCTCGCGAAGGAAGGGGTCATCGGCGTCGAGCCGGACTTCACCGACTCCTGGTACGCGGCCCTCAACAAGGGCAAGTACGCCACCTGGATCACCGCCGCCTGGGGGCCGGTGTTCCTGTCCGGCTCCGCCAAGGCCACGGCCGGCAAGTGGCGGGCGGCCCCGCTGCCGCAGTGGGACGCGGCGAAGCCCAGCTCGGGCAACTGGGGCGGCTCCACCACCGCGGTCGTCCGCTCCACCAAGAACCCGATCGCGGCGGCCGTGTTCGCGCAGTTCCTCAACAGCGACCCGGACAGCGCGAGGATGTTCGCCACCGAGCAGTTCTTCTTCCCCGCCACCAAGGCCCTGCTCACGGACACGTCGTTCACCGGGGACGCCCCGTCCTTCTACGGCGGCCAGAAGGTCAACCAGGTCTTCGCCGACATCAGCTCCACGGTCAACTCGTCTTTCCAGTGGCCCCCGTTCCTGGACCAGGCGGCCACCGACTGGACCGAGACCGTCGGCAAGTCGCTCGCGGACCACACCGACACGGTCCGCGCGCTCGGCAGCTGGCAGTCGCGGCTGACGACGTACGCGAAGAGCCAGGGCTTCACGGTCAAGGGGAGTTGAGATGACCGGCACCCGCCGCCACCGGGCCGCCGGACCGCTCTTCGTCGCCCCGTTCCTGACGCTGTTCCTGCTGCTCTTCCTCGCCCCGCTCGGCTACGCCGCCTATCTCAGCCTGTTCCAGAGCCGTCTGATCGGCGGGACGGTGTTCGTCGGCCTCGACAACTACACGCAGGCGCTGGGCGATCCCCAACTCCTGCACGGTGTGGGCCGGGTGGCGCTGTTCTTCGTGATCCAGGTGCCGGTGATGCTGCTGCTGGCCCTGCTGTTCGCCCTCGCGCTGGACAGCGGGCTGCTGCGGCTGGCACGGGTGATCCGGCTGGGCATCTTCGTGCCGTACGCCGTACCGAGCGTGGTCGCCGCGCTCATGTGGGGCTATCTGTACGGGCCGGACTTCGGCCCGTTCGCCCAGCTGAGCCGGAAACTGGACCTGCCGGCCCCGCACTTCCTCAGCGACGGCTGGATGCTGGGCAGCCTGGCGAACATCGTGACCTGGGAGTTCGTCGGCTACAACATGATCATCCTGTACGCCGCCCTGCGCACGATCCCGCAGGAGCTGTACGAGGCGGCCGCGGTGGACGGCGCCGGGGCCTGGCGCGTCGCCTGGTCGGTAAAGCTGCCCGCGCTGCGGCCGGCGCTCCTGCTCACCCTCCTCTTCTCGGTGATCGGCAGCTTCCAGCTCTTCAACGAACCCAACCTGCTGATGAAGATCGCCCCGGACGTCATCAGCAGCTCCTACACCGCCAACCTGTACGCCTACTCCCTCGCGTTCACCGGCCAGCAGGTCAACTACGCGGCCACGGTGTCCTTCCTCCTCGGCCTCGTCATCGTGATCGCCTCCTACGGCGTGCTGCTCACGGCGAACCGTGCCGGTCGCGAGAGCCTCAGGAGGGCCGCATGACGACCCATCGCAGCACCCCGCTGACCATCGCCATGCTGGCGGCGCTCGCGTACTTCCTGCTCCCCCTGTGCTGGCTGCTGATCGCCTCGACCAAGAGCACCCAGGACCTCTTCAACAGCTTCGGCCTGTGGTTCTCGCACACCCCGCGACTCCTGGCCAACATCAGGGCGACCCTCACCCAGGACGACGGTGTCTTCGTGCACTGGCTGCTCAACACGGTCCTGTACGCCGTCGTCAGCGCGGTCGGCGCCGCGCTGCTCGCGGCGGCCGGCGGCTACGGATTCGCGAAGTTCCGTTTCCGGGGCGACCGGTTCACCTTCAACCTGGTCCTCGGTGCCGTCATGGTCCCGACCACCGCGCTGGCCATCCCGACCTATCTGCTGTTCGCCAAGGCGGGCCTGGTCAACACCCCCTGGGCGGTGATCCTGCCGTCCCTCGTCAACCCGTTCGGCCTCTATCTGATGCGGATCTACGCGGCCGACGCCGTCCCGGACAGCATCCTGGAGGCCGCGCGCATCGACGGGGCCGGCGAGGCCCGCATCTTCTTCCGGATCGCCCTGCGGCTGCTGGGCCCCGGTCTGGTGACGGTCCTGCTGTTCACGCTCGTGGCGACCTGGAACAACTACTTCCTGCCACTGATCATGCTCAACGACCCGAACCTGTACCCGGTGACGGTGGGCCTGGCCTCCTGGGCCGCGCAGGCCCAGAACGGCGGGGCCGGTGCCAGCAGCGACATGCTGGCGCTGGTCGTGACCGGTTCCCTGCTCTCGATCGTCCCGCTCGTCGCCGCCTTCCTGCTGCTCCAGCGGTACTGGCAGAGCGGCCTGGCGGCCGGCGGCGTCAAGCAATAACTCCCCCGACTCCCCCGCTGTCACTGTCTTTCGGAGGTTTCCTTCATGGCGGCTCTGCCTGCCCGTGTCCTGTTCGGTGCCGCGTACTACCACGAGTACCAGCCGTACGAGCGTCCCGCCGAACGCCTCAAGACCGACCTCGACCTGATGGCCGACGCCCATGTCACCGTCATCCGGGTCGGCGAGTCGGTCTGGTCGACCTGGGAGCCGGAGAACGGCCGCTTCGACCTGGACTGGCTGCAACCGGTGCTCGACGGCGCCCACGAGCGCGGGATCGCCGTCGTCCTGGGCACCCCGACGTACGCCGTCCCGCCGTGGCTCGCCCGCCAGTACCCGGAGATCGCGGGCGAGCGGCGCACCGGTGAGCGGATCGGCTGGGGTGCCCGGCAGGAGGTCGACTTCACGCACCCCGCCTTCCGGTTCCACGCCGAGCGGGTCGTCCGCCGGATCGTCGCCCGGTACGCCGGCCACCCGGCGGTCATCGGCTTCCAGGTCGACAATGAGCCCGGCAACGAACTCCTGCACAACCGGGGCGTGTTCGAGCGGTTCGTCGATCATCTCCGGGAGAAGTACGGGGACGTCGAGACCCTCAACCGCGAGTGGGGCCTGGTGTACTGGTCCCACCGGCTGTCCACCTGGGCCGACCTGTGGACCCCGGACGGCAACGCGCAGCCCCAGTACGACATCGCCTGGCGGGAGTTCCAGGCCCGTCAGGTCACCGAGTTCATCGGCTGGCAGGCGGACATCGTCCGCGAGTACGCCCGCCCCGAGCAGTTCGTCACCACCTGCATCTCCTACACCCGCCCCGCGGTGGAGGACGACGAGCTGACCGACCGCCTGGACATCGCCGCGGGCAACCCGTACTACGACATGCAGGACGGTCTGCTGCTCCCCGACCCCACCCCCGAGACCCACGAGCAGCAGTGGAAGACCCGCGGGGTGTGGGCCCTGTACCGCACCGCCGACTGGATGTTCTCCTCTCGGCAGGCACCGTTCCTGGTCACCGAGACCGACGCCGGCTCGATCGGCTTCCCCTGGGACAACCGGCCCGCCTACGACGGCCAGTGGCGCCAGGCGGCCTGGGCGCTGGTCGGGCGCGGGGCCCGGATGATCGAGTACTGGCACTGGCACACGCTGCACTTCGGCGCGGAGACCTACTGGGGCGGCATCCTGCCGCACACCGGCCGGCCCGGCCGGGTCTACGCCGAACTCTCCCGGCTCGGCGCCGAGTTCGAGACGGCGGGCGGGCTCGTCGCCGGTCTGGAGCCGGACGCGGATCTCACGATGGTGTACTCGACGCCCAGCAAGTGGCTGATGCAGAAGTACCCGCCGCTGGCCACACCCGACGGCGATCCGGACCCGGCCGCCTACCACCGCATCTTCGACGCCTTCCACCGGGGCGCCTTCGACGCCGGCCGCCAGGTGCGCATCGTCCACGCCCGTCAACTGGACGACGGCGAGACGCCGGAGGAGACGGTGCGCCGGCACCCGGTCCTGGTCGTGCCCGCGCTGTACCTCGCCGACGACGCCACCCTCGACCGGCTCGCGGCCTACGCCCGCGCGGGCGGCCACCTGGTCCTCGGCCCGCGCACCGGCTACGCCGACCAGGAGGGCCGCGCCCGCACCGAACCGGCCCCCGGCCGCCTCACGGACGCGGCGGGCGTGTCGTACGACGAGTTCAGCAATCTGGGGCAGGACCTGCCGGTACGGTCCGTGCCCGGCGGCCCGCTCCGCCTCCCGGAAGGCGCCATGGCCACCCGCTGGGCGGACGGCCTGACCGTCGCCGACGCCGAGGTGCTCGTCACGTACGACCACCCTCACTTCGGCCGGTGGCCCGCGGTCACCACCCGCCCCCACGGCGCGGGCCGGGTGACATACGTCGGCACGGTGCCCGGCCGCGACCTCGCCCGGCCCCTGGCCGAGTGGCTGGCCCCGGCCGCCCGCCACGGCTGGCGGGACCTCCCGGAGACGGTGACCGCGACGACCGGCACCGCACCCGACGGCCGCCGCGTGCACATCGTCCACAACTGGAGCTGGGAGCCCGCGAGCGTCTCCGCCCCGACGCCCCTCACCGACGTCCTCGACGGCACGCCGCTCGCCGCGGGCACGGCGGTGGACCTCGGTCCGTGGGACGTCCGCGTCCTCGTCACCGCCGACATCGGCTGACCGACCGGCTTCCCGGCAGAGAGGGGGGAGTCCAGCCGAGTGTGGCCCTGCGGTGCCTGCTCGGCGCCGGTCTCGGGCGTGGGTGACGGCATCTGCGCAGAAGCGACACACAGGCTGCACACTGCCCGGCCAAAGGCTCGCTACCGTTCTGGCCGTTCGATACCACGTACGAACGAGATCAGGCCACGGCTCATGAGGCCGCTGGCGCAGTCGAGTCAGGAAGACCGCGGATGGACTACTGCTCCTCGTGCCGTCGGCACCTCAACGGCGCCCTGGCGTGCCCCGGATGCGGCGCCTACGCCCCGGACATCGCACCGCGTGGTACCGGTGCGACGGTCTGGCGGACCCCGGCCGACAGCGCCTGGCAGGACCCGGAGCCGGACCCGTACGACCCGTACGCCCGGGAGAGCGTCGAAGAGACCGCCGAGGACCCGTACGTCGGTCCGGACGCCGCCCCGCCCGCGCCGGTCGGCCGGGCGGCGCGGCGGCGGCAGCGGGCCCGCTGGAAGAAGAACCAGCGGCGGGCCGTGGTGGCCACCGCGGTCGCCCTGGTCGGCGGCGGTCTGACCGTCGCCTCCCTCGACCGGCACACCGCGGACCGGGCCCAGGCGGCCGCGGCTCCGGACAACCAGCCCATGGGAGTCACGGGCGGGCAGGCCACGGATCCCACGGACACCGCGTCGACACCGACCGGCCGGCACCGGGCCCCGGAGGGCACGCCGTCCGCCCGGGCGACCACGGCGAACGCACCGCACGAGCAGACCGCGGGCGTCCCCCACGCCACGCCGACGCCCCGTCGGGCCACCGTCGCCTCGGCGCGGCCCACGGCGACGTCCTCCGCCGCGCCGCAGTCCGTCGCCACGGCGTCCGGCTCCGGCACCACCGCCACGCAGTCGGAACCGACGGCCACGCCCACCGCTACCGCCACCGGCAGCACGCAGACACCGGCGGCGAGTCCCTCACCGGCCGCGACCTCGCCCTCGCAGCTCTGCCTGCTGGTCATCTGCCTCGGCTGACGCCACCCCCGGTGCCGCTCACCCCCGCCTCACCCCTCGACCCGGTCCACCAGTCCCCAGGCCAGGGCGCGTTCGGCGGGGACGGCCCGGCCGTCGAGGACCAGGTAGAGGGTGCGCCAGCGGCCGATCCGGCGCGGGATGCCGACCGTGCCGCCGGCGCCGGGGATCAGGCCCATGGCCAGTTCGGGCAGCCGGACGGTGGTGCCGGGGGCGGCCACGACCCGGGCGGCGAAGGACGGGAGTTCGATGCCCGCGCCGACGCAGGTCCCGTGGATCCGTGCGGTGAGCCGGTCGCCGAGGGCGTGCAGGCGGGCCGCCGCCCCGGCCCGGGTGCGGATCAGGTGCGCGGTCGCGAGATCCGTGGCGGTGCCGAACTCGTCGAGGTCGCCGCCGGAGCTGAAGCAGGGGCCGTTGCCGTCCAGGACCACCTCGCGCACGGTGTCGTCCCAGAGGGCGATGTCGAGGGCCGCGACCAGGGCGTCCCGTAGTTCCGCGCCGTGCGCGTTGCGCCGCTCGGGCCGGTCGAGCGTGATCCGCAGGAGGTCGCCCTCGCGGCGCGCCGTCACGGGGTCGTGCGTCGCGGGCGGCGGCCCGGGCCGTGGCCCACGGGCCGCGAGCCATCCGGCGAACCCGGCACCGCCGAGCAGTGTCGAGTACGCCAGCGACTCCAGGTCGAGGGCCTGCTCCACCGGCAACTGGCCGGTCATGGCGAGCACTTGGCGCAGCACCAGGGCGGCCTGCGGTTGTTCCGCCGCCCGCGCGCGCAGGAACTCCGCTTCTGCGGCCGGGTCCGTGACCGCGACCGTGGCCGGGTGCCCGGCGGTGTCCGCGGTGTGGAGGTGGTCCCGGGGAGCGCGTACCAGGGTCAGGTCCAGCACGCTCAACAGGTCGTCGGGGCAGGCGGGTTCCGCTCGGCCGGTGCGTCCGACGAGCAACCGGTCGCTGTCCCGGGCCCGGCGGACGGCCCGTTCCAGGTCGGCGGCAGTGGGTGCGGTCGCCGGGTCCAGGTCGACGACCGTCAGCGGCCGGGACGGCTCGGCGCGCGCGTCCAGCAGGTCGGCGTCCGCCGCCCCGGCCGCGAGTTCGGTGAGAGAGATCGCTGTGGTCGCAGGCACCTCTCTGATCTACCATCCCCGCATGGCCGACGGGGCAACTGGTGGTACGACCGGGTCCGACGCGACACGGTCCGCGCGTCCCTGGCCGGATGCCCACACCAGCCCCGCTCTCGTGGCGGAGGACTGGGCCCGCAGCGGTGTCCCCCTCCTGACCGGTCACGCCGACGGGCCTCCGCTGCTGCCTCCCGGCGCGGCGGCCACCTTCGCCTCCTGGCTCTCCGATCGCGTCGCCGCCGCCGGTGGAGCGCGGCTCGACGGGGCCCGGCTGCTGGCCGAACGGGCCGCGCTCGGCGGGCGCGGACGGCGCGGACGGCTGTCCGTGGGCGGCAGTTGCCGACTACTGCCCACCCGGGACGGCTGGGCCGCCGTGTCCGACGCGCGTCCGGACGACCCCCTGCTGTGGAGCGCGCTGATCGGCCGGGACCTGGATGCCGGGGCACTGCCGGGCCGGCTGGCCGACTGGCTCGCCGCGCACGACGGCGCCGACCTGGACGAACGGGTGGCACTCCTCGGTCTCGCGGGCGGTGCGGTGCGGCCCCGGTCCCGGCCCGACCGCGCCTGCCCGCTGCCCGGCGCGCCGCGCGCCGGGGCGGGGCTGCTGGTGGTGGACTTCAGCGCGCTGTGGGCGGGCCCGCTGTGCGCGCATCTGCTGGGTACGGCGGGGGCCAGGGTGGTCAAGGTGGAGACACCGTCCCGCCCGGACGGAGCCCGCTTCGGCGATCCCGCCTTCTACGACCTGCTGCACGCGGGGCATGCCTCGGTCGCCCTCGACCCGGCGGACGCCCGTGGCCGTACCGCCCTGCACGAGTTGGTCGGCCGGGCGGACGTGGTCGTCGAGGCCTCCCGGCCCCGCGCTCTGGCGGGGTTCGGGCTGGACGCCGAGGCGGAGGCGGCCCGCGGCTGCACCTGGATCTCGATCACGGCGTACGGGCGGGCCTCGGGCCGGGTCGGCTTCGGCGACGACGTGGCCGCCGCCCGCGGACTCCTCGGCACGGATGCGGACGGGCTGCCCGTGTTCGCCGGTGACGCCGTGGCCGACCCGCTCACCGGTCTGCTCGCCGCCGCGCTCGCCCTGTCCGAACAGCCGGGAGGCGGCGGCGCGGTGCGGGAGGTGTCGATGGCGGACGTGGTGACCGCCTGTCTGTCCGGGTCGGGCGCGGGTGAGGCGCGGGTGGTCGGGCACGGCGACGGCTGGCTGGTGGACACCGGAGGCACGGCGTATCCGCTGTCCGCGCCGCGTCCGCGCCGTCCGGCCGCCGCCGCTCCGGCGAGCGGCGCCGACACCGCCGACGTGCTGCGCGAGCTGGGGATCCGGGTCCCGTGAGCGGGCTGCTGATCCGGGACGCGGAGGTCGACGGGCGGCGCTGCTCCGTGCGGGTCCGGGGCGGCCGGGTCGAGGAACTCGGCGCGGGGACGGTACGGGCTCCCGGAGAGGAGGAGATCGACGCGGCGGGCGGTGCCCTGCTGCCCGGGCTGACCGACCATCACCTGCACCTCTTCGCGGTGGCTGCGGCGGTCTCGTCCGTACGGTGCGGTCCCCCGGACGTCCGCGACCGCCCGGCGGTGCGGGCCGCGTTGCACCGGGCCGTTCCGGACCGGCACGGCTGGGTCCGGGGCATCGGCTACGACGAACGGGTCGCCGGGTCGTTGGACGCCACCGGACTCGACGCACTGCGGGCTGACGTCCCGGTTCGGATGCAGCACCGAAGTGGTGCGCTGTGGGTTCTCAACTCCCTTGCCGGCGAACGGGCCGGACTGGCACACGGACGCCATCCCGGAATCGAGCGCGACGACACCGGACGGCCGACGGGGCGGTTGTGGCGGGCCGACGACTGGCTGCGCGAACGGCTGCCCGAGGCTCCCACGCCGTCCCTGGCGGAGGTGGGCCGCCGGCTCGCCGGTTACGGCATCACGGCCGTCACCGACGCCACTCCGCGCCTGACCCCCGACTCCGTCGGCAGGCTCGCCGAGGAGGTGCGCAGCGGGCGCCTGCCCCAACGGCTGCTGCTGCTCGGGGCGCCGCTCGGCACTCCGCCGACGGCCCGCCCGGAGCCCGGCCCCTGGAAGATCGTCCTCGCGGACTCGGGGCTGCCGGACTTCAGTGGGCTGGTCGAGGAGATAGGTGCCGCGCACCGGCGGGGCCGTCCCGTCGCCGTGCACACGGTCACGGCCGTCTCCCTCGCCCTGCTCCTCGCCGCGCTGGCAGAGGCCAGGGTGCTGCCCGGTGACCGGGTCGAGCACGCGGCCGTGGTTCCGGCGGAGGCCGTGCCCGTCGTACGACGCCTCGGGCTGAGCGTGGTCACCCAGCCCGGCTTCCTCGCCGACCGCGGCGACGACTTCCTCGATGCCACCCCGCCCCACGAGCACGCCGACCTGTACCGCTGTGCCTCGTTCCTGCGCGCCGGTGTCCCGGTGGCGCTGTCCAGCGACGCCCCCTACGGGCCGCTCGACCCGTGGTCCGTGGTCCGGGCGGCCACCACGCGCCGGGTCCCCGGCGGGCGGACCGCGAACCCCGCCGAACGCCTCACCACGGCCGAGGCGTTGGCGGCGTACCTGGCACCGCCCCACTCCCCCGGCGCGCGTCCGCTACGGCTCGCGCCGGGCGTGGCGGCCGATCTCGTCCTGCTGGCCGTGCCGCTGGCCGAGGCCCTGTCGGATCCGTCGGCCGACCTGGTGCGGCTGACCGTCATCGGGGGGCGGGTCCGCTATCGCCGGTCCTGAACCGGCCGGCGGCCGTTGTCCGTTGCCTGTTGTCCGTTCATGCGGGCGAGGGCGGCACCGGCGGCCGTCAGGACGATGTCCGGTTCGGCGCCGGCGGCCCGGGTGACGTCGGTGAGCAGGCGGACGTCCTTGCGGAGCAGCGGTCCGGCGTGGCCGGCGAACCGGTCCAGGGTGCCGCCGGCCGCCGCGACCCGGTCGAGCGCGAAGCCGGCCGCGCTGCCGTGGGCGAGGACCCGGGCGAGGGCGGCCGGGTCGATGGCGAGGTCCCGGCCGAGGGCGAGGGTGTCGGCGGCGGTGCCCAGGTTGGCGGTGAAGAGCACGTTGTTGAGGAGTTTCGCCAGCTGGCCGGTGCCCAGCGGGCCCATGTGGACGACCGGGTCGGCGTAGGTCGCGAACACCGGACGGCAGTAGGCGACCGTGCCGGGTTCGCCGCCCACCATCAGCACCAGCCGTCCCTCGGCGGCCGCCGGGCCGCCGCCGCTGACCGGGGCGTCGATCAGTGTGACGCCGTGGGTGCGGGCGCGGTCGGCGAGGCGGCGGCAGGTGTCGGGGTGGACGGTGCTGTGCACGGCGACCACCCCGCCCCTGCGCAGTCCGGCGAGGACGCCGTGCTCGCCGGTGAGGATCTCCTCGACGTCGGCGTCGTCGACGACGCAGACGCAGACCAGGTCGCTGGCCGCGGCCAGGTCGGCCGGGGAGGCGGCGCGCTGGGCCGCGGTGTCCGCGAAGGGCAGGAGGGTGGCGGGGCGGCGGGCCCAGAGAGTCGTCTCGTGTCCGGCGTCGACGATCCGGCGGGCCATCGGGGCGCCCTGGCTGCCCAGTCCTATGAATCCGACGCGCATCAGCCGGCCTCCTGCTCAACGGGTTCGGGGGCGGGCGCCGGTTCCGGCGCGGGCCGGGGGCGCCAGAAGGTGGCGAGGAGTCCGGCGGTGGCGACCACGGCCACGCCGAGGGCGATGCCCGCGCCCGTCCAGCCGTCCCGGTCGAGGCCGGCCGCGTCGTCCAGGGAGGCGCTGCCGGGGCCCAGCGCGGCCAGTGCCAGGGCGACGACGGCGAGGGTGAGGACGTACTCGTAGCCCTCTTTGAAGACGAAGAAGCCGTTGGGCCGGTGTGCGAGCAGCCCCGCCACCAGCATCACCGAGATGACGGCCGCGCAGGCGAGGGGGGTGAGGAGGCCTGCGAGCAGGAGGAGCCCGGCGCCGGTCTCGGTGGCCACGCTGAGCCAGGCCTGGAGGGTGCCGTGGGTGAGGCCCAGGCCGGTGAACCAGCGGGCGGTGCCCGCGATCCGGCCGCCGCCGCGCCAGTGGTTGAGGCCGTGCGCGATCATGACGACGCCCAGGACCAGGCGCAGCAGCAGTGCGACGGCATCGGTGTGGTTCATCCCGCTCTCCCTTGTCGTGGGGGTGCGGCGAGGCCCGCCTCCCGGGTCACCGCGCATTCCTCGGCGAACGACAGCACTCTCAGGTGGTAGGCCCGGGCCGAGTGACCGAGGCTCAGATTGTGCCCGGCGTCGGGCTGTTCGTCGACGCGTACGCGGGGTGCTGAAGTGAAGAGGCTGCCGATGTCGGCGAGAGCGGCGGAGCCGGAGCTCCACACCTCCTCGTGGTCGCCGAGAGTGAAGTGCACGGGGATGCGCACGCGTGCGGCCAGTTCGGGGAACTCGTGGCGCCAGCCGCGGGCGGCGGACTCGTACGCGGGCGAGGCGGCCGCGATGCCGGCGCCGCCGACGACGTCCGGCGGGTACAGCCGGCCCGTGCCCCAGAGTGCTTCCCGCAGCCGGGCGCGGGCGCGGCGCAGGTGCTCGTCGCCCTGTTCGAGGAAGCCGACCGAGCGGGGGTGGTGGTGGCGTCCGGTGCCCGCGATCTCCAGGCCGAGCAGGTGTCGTCCGCGTTCGTCGGCGGCCATCCGCACCGCGAGTTCGCTGCCCGCGGAGTGGGCCGCGAGGAACACGCCCGCGCCGGCCGGGCGGGAGGCGAGCAGGTGGTCGAGCGCGGTGTGGGCGAGGTCGACGCGGCGGGCCGGGTCGGTGAGCCGGTGGGCGTGCGGCAGGGAGGCGCCGTAGCCGGGCCGGTCGAGGGCGACCACGGTGAAGCCGAGGGCGGCGCCGGTGCGCAGGAGGGAGAGCCTCGGGTGGCCCGGGCAGTCGAAGTAGGCCGAGTCGGTGCCGCCGCCGTGCAGGGCGAGGACGACGGCCCGGGGCCGCGGAACCCAACTTGCCCGGTAGGACAGGGAGATGCCGTCGATATCCATGGCGCCTTGCACCACGTCCGGGTGGGTGTCGGTCACGTGTCCGTCCTGAGCAGCAGGACCCCGCTGGGCGTCAGCCCGCCGGAGCTGACCACCGCGACCCGGGCGCCGGGGACTTGGCGTGCGCCGCCGTCGCCGCGCAGTTGGACGATCGCCTCGTGGACGAGGCCCAGGCCGTGGGTGCGGCCGTGGGAGAGCTGGCCGCCGTGGGTGTTGAGGGGCAGGACGCCGTCCCGGGCGATGTTCTTGCCGCCGTCCAGGAAGTCCTTGGCCTCGCCGATGCCGCAGAACCCCAACGCCTCTATCCAGGAGAGGCAGTTGAAGGTGAAGCCGTCGTACAGCTCGGCCACGTCGACGTCGGCGGGGCGCAGGTCGGTGCGGGTCCACAGGTGGGCGGACTGGCCGAGGGTCTGGGGTTCGTGGGTGAGCGTGCTCTGGTCCCACTCCAGGCGTTCGGTGATCTGGGTGCCGACGGCCTCGACGCGGACGGGCGGTCTGGCGAGGTCGGGTGCGGTGTCGACGGCGGAGACGACGACGGCCACGGCTCCGTCGCAGGGGACGTCGCAGTCGTAGAGGCCGAAGGGGGTGGTGATGGGGCGGGCCTGGAGGTAGTCGTCCATCGTCATCGGGTCGCGGTAGATGGCGGTGGGGTTGAGGGCGGCGTTGGCGCGCTGGTTGAGGGCGATCCAGCCGAGGGTCTCCCGGGTGGTGCCGTAACGGTGCATGTGGCGTTGGGCGTTCTGGGCGAGGGTGTGCGCGGCGGAGGTGGCGCCGAAGGGCCTGAGCCAGCCGGGGTCGGCGCCGCCGGGCTGCGGGATCCGGCCCTGTCTGAGGAGTTGGGCGTAGCTGGCCTCCCAGAGGGTACGGAAGCAGAGCACGTGCCGGGCCAGGCCGCCGGCGATCGCGAGCATCGCGGAGATCAGGGAGCCGCCGGGGCCGAAGGTCTCGCCGCCGCCGTGGTGCCAGGTGGGGCGGATGCCGAGGGCGGACTCCAGAGCGGTGACGCCGCCTTCGGCGAAGCCGCCGTAGGGTCCGGCGCCGGGGTAGGTGGCGAGGCCGTCGATGTCGTCGAGGGTGAGGCCCGCGTCGGCGATCGCGGCCTGGCAGGCCTGGACGGTGAGGGAGAGCGGGGGGACCATCAGCCGGCGGCCGAGCGGGGAGGCGCCGATGCCGGTGAGGGCGACCTTGTCCTCGAACTTGTCCGGGGACCGCATGGGTCGTATGTGACATACCACCGATCCCGGATCGGTCTCGTCCGTGGGCAGCGGCCCGGGTTCCCCCTGCTCTGCGGCCGGGCGGAAGAGCGGCAGCCACACGTCGTCCCCGGCCTGCTCGAAGACGGCCTCCATGCGCATGCCGAGGGCGAGTTCGGCGGGGTCGCACTCGACGGCGTTGGTGGTGAGCCGGATCCGGGGGTCCTCTTCGAGCGCGACCTGGGCGACGACGTACGGCGACGGCAGGCCGGGGAGGGTGAAGCGGTGGCTGACGGTGAAGCCGATGAGGGTGGCGCGGCCGGAGACGGTCCGGACGCCCATCTCCTGTGCGTGGCAGTACCGGCAGACGGGCTGGGGCGGGTGGATCAGGGCGGTGCAGGAGGCGCACTCCTGGATCCGCAGCCGGCCGTCCGCCCCCGAGGTCCAGAAGAACGCGTTCTGGTCGGTGAGGTGGGGAAGCGGGCGTCCCGAGGGTGCGGTCACTGGGTGGCTCCCCTTCAGTCCGCGGTCCTGGCCGCCCGGCCCGGGCGTACGGTCACCGGTTCGGCGAGGCGCTGTTCGTCGCAGAGCTGCTGGAGTTTCGCCAGTGTCTCGTCGAGGGAGGGGCCGAGGCGCTTGCCGGGGGTGAAGGTCGCCGGGAGGTGGCGCATGCCCTGGATGATGCCGATCGTCTCGTAGTGGACGGTGCCGTCGGCGTCGCAGCGGTAGTCCGGCATCCGGTCGAGCACGGCCGTCGCCATCCGCTTGAACACCGTACGGGCGACGTTCGAGCCGATGCAGCGGTGGATGCCGAGGCCGAAGCTGCTGTGCCGGTTGCCCTTGCGGTCCAGGTGCACCCGGTCGGGGTCGGCGAAGACGGCCGGGTCGCGATTGGCCATCGCCCAGGACAGCCACAGGCGTTCACCCTCCTCGAACCGCTGGCCGGCGATCTCGCAGTCGGCGGAGATCGTACGGCCGTCGCCCGGGGCGGGGGCGAAGTAGCGCAGGAACTCCTCGGTCGCCGAGTCCAGCAGGGTCGCCCGCTCACGGCTGAGCCGGTCCCGCTCAGCGGGATGCTCGGACAGCCACTCCAGCGCGTGCGCGGTGAGCGCGGTCGTGGTGTCGAAGCCGCCCCCGATGAGCAGGGCGAGGACGCCGACCAGTTCCTCGTCGGGCGGTGTCCTCCCGTTGATGTCCGCGCGCACGAGGGCGTCGATCAGGCCGGGCCGGGGGTGCTGCCGGACGTCCAGGATGGACGTGTACAGCGCCACGCCCATGTTCCGGCTCATCTCCGCCACGCGTGGCATGTCCGGGGAGTCGGGCGGGGTGTAGACGGAGGCGTGGGCGGGTTCGTTGTAGACCGTCCAGTCCGCCAGCGGGATGCCCATCATCGCGAGGGTGAGGACGGCGGGGACGATGTTGGCGAGGTCGTCGACGAAGTCGATGCTGCCCTCCTCGATCCGCTCGTCGAGGCAGGCACGGACCACCTCGTCGACGAAGGGGATCCAGCGGGCGACAGCCGCCGGGGAGAGGTAGGGGTTGAGGGTCTGGCGGTAGTGGCGCTGCTCGGGCGGGTCCATCTCCAGGAATCCGCCCTGCGCTTCGCGGGCGCGCGGCGGCGAGGGGATGGTGATGCCCTTGTAGCCGCGGCGTTCGCCCTTGACGTCGTGGTCGTTGGAGAGGAACTCGGCGGACCGGGCCAGTTCGAAGACCTCGCGGTTGCCGCTGGCGACCCAGTGGCCGCCGTGGGTGTCGGTCCAGGCGATGGGGCACTTGCCGTGCAGTTCGTGGGTGATCTCCGCGAACCGCGTTCGGTACTCGGGTGTGTGCCGGTCGAAGTGCACCCGGTGTTTCTTGCGTTCGTCGTCGGTGCCGGCCTCGCTCATGGCTCTGTCCTTGTCCTTGCGTTCGGGGAAGTCGGCCCGCTCAGTAGAGCTGGATGGCCCGTTCGGGGCAGGAGTGCGCGGCTTCCCGGACCTGCTCCTCCTGGTCGGCCGGGACCTCTTCGCTCACGGCCGAGGAGTGGCCGTCGATGTCGTCGAGCTGGAATGCCTTCGGAGCGATCATCGCGCAGAGCGTATGGCCCTGGCAGCGCTCCGGATCGACCCGGACCTTCACGCTAATCTCCCTGTTGACCTGGGGTTTGGGTGGGTTCAGCGGCGCCAGTCGTACCACTTGAGGTAGCCGCCCGCGTCCACCCGCAGCTGGGTGCCGGTGATGTACCGGGCCTCGTCGGAGGCGAGGAAGAGCAGGGCGTTGCTGATGTCGCGGGGTTCGACGTACGGGATCGGCATGGCCTGCTGCACGGCGAAGGACGGCTCGGCGTCCTCGCGGGTGGGGTGGGCGAGGTCGGGCCGGAAGGACTCGTACATCGACTCGTTCTGCAACATGTGCGTGTCGACGTTGGTGGGGTGCAGGACATTGGCGCGCTGCCCCAACGGGGCGAGGTTGCGGGCGAGTTCGTGGACGTACTCGGACAGGGCCCGCTTGGCGAACGCGTAGCCCGCGCCGCCCGGGTTGGAGCCCGGGGTCTGGACGATGCCGTGGTCCATGAGGGCGGCGGTCGAGCCGGTGGCGATGACGGAGGCGCCCTCGCGCAGGTGCGGCAGGCAGATCTGGATGGTGTTGATGGTGCCGATCAGGTCGACGTCGACGGCGTCGCACCAGGCCTGCATCTTGGGTTCGCCGCGCAGCGGGGCGATTCCGGCCTGGGCCACCACGATGTCCAGACCGCCGAGCCGCTCCAGGCCCGCCGCCAGCGCCTCGCGCAGCTGGGCGGTGTCGCGGACGTCCGCCTGGCGGGCGACGATCCGCCGGCCCTGCTCCTCGACCAGGCGGACGGTCTCCTTGAGGTCCTCGGGGGTGGCCATCGGGTAGCGGACCGTCTCGAAGTCACGGCAGATGTCCACCGCGATGATGTCGGCGCCCTCCTCGGCCAGGCGCACGGCGTGGCTGCGGCCCTGACCGCGCGCCGCGCCGGTGATGAACGCGACCTTGCCCTCGACTCGTCCCATGGGCGGTGTCCTTTCTTCCGTGGTTGTTCCCCGCGCGGCGAGCGCCGGCCTCGGTCAGCCGGTGCCCGAGGGGGCCAGTACGTCCGTCAGGGCGTCGAGGGCCGGGGCGAGGGCGCCGAGTTCGGCACCGAGTTCACCGGCGACCGTGTGCACGACGTCGAGGTCCTTGCCGAGGAACTCGGCGGTGGAGCTCGCGAATTCGGCGACCGATCCGCGTCGTACGACGCCCGCGAGGGCGCGGCTCGACGCGCTGCCGTGGGTGAGGGCGTCCAGCAGGAGCCGCTCGTCGAGGCCCAGTTGGCGGCCGAGCCGGGCGGCGTGGGCGAGCAGTCCGATCTGGGCGGCGAAGACGGTGTTGTTGACGAGTTTCACGCGTTGGCCCGCACCGAGCGGGCCGACGTGCAGCACCGGGTCGCCATAGGCGCGCAGGACCGGCCGGATCCGGGCGACCGTGTCCTGGGCACCGCCGACGTAGAGGGTGATCCGGCCGGCCGCCACGTCCGGCGGCCCGCCGCTGACCGGGGCGTCGACGACATCGATGCCGCGGGGCGCGGCCCGGTGCGCCACGGCCTCGACGGTGTGCGGACTCGCGGTGGTGTGGACGACGAGGATGCCGCCGGCCGGCATCGCGTCGAGCAGCCCGCTTTCGAGGCAGACCTCGCGCACCTGCTCGTCGGTGTGGACGCACACCAGCACGGCGTCGGCCCCCTCGCCGACCTCCGCGACCCCGGGGACGATCTCCGCGGGTTCCCTGGTGAGGGCCCCGCGGGCCGCGTCCGACCGGGCGGCGACCCGTACCCGGTGACCGGCCTCCGCGAGCCGTCGCACCATGGGCAGGCCCATCCGACCGGCCCCCACGACTCCGATCACAAGAATCTCCCTTCCGGATGCGAGAACCATACTTTCACCGAACGATGCCCGGAAGTCCCGCGTAACGACTTTGTGTCACGGCGAGACAGAAGCAGTGGCAGGATTCCGGGGTGGTTCCCTTCCAGCCGTTCCCCGGTATGGTTCTCAAAATCGAGAACATAGTTTCCACCGGTGGTCGCGTCCACGGTCTGGAGGAGTTCATGGAGCGCAGGACCTGCGGGGAAGTGGCCCGATGAGCGGCGACGGCCCGCTGGCCGGGATACGGATCCTGGAAGTGGCGATGTACGGGTTCGTCCCGTCCGCCGGGGCCGTGCTCGCCGACTGGGGCGCGGACGTGATCAAGGTCGAGCACGCGGTCAACGGCGATCCGCAGCGCGGACTGCGGCAGACCGGCACCTTCAAGGTGGAGGGCGACCCCAACCCGAACATCGAGCACGCCAACCGCGGCAAGCGCAGCATCGGCCTGGACATGGCACGGCCCGAGGGCCGGGAGGTGCTGTACGAACTGGCCCGGCGCGCGGACGTGTTCCTCACCAGCTTCCTTCCGTCGGCGCGGCAGAGGTTCGGCATCGACGTCGAGGACATCCGCGAGGTCAACCCGCGGATCGTCTACGCCCGGGGCAGCGCCCTCGGTCCGCGCGGCGGGGAGGCGGACAAGGGCGGGTACGACATGACCGCGTTCTGGGCCCGCGCCGGTACGGCGGCCAGCCTCACGCCGCCCGGCACGCCCGGCATGATCCCGCCGCCCGGCCCGGCCTACGGGGACACCATCTCGGGCACGAACCTCGCCGGGGGCATCGCCGCCGCCCTGCTGAGGCGCGAGCGCACAGGCGAACCGTCCGTCGTGGACGTCTCGTTGCTGGGCAGCGGGGTGTGGGCCCTGGGACACGGGATCGCCCTGTCGCTCCGCCTGGACCGGCCGATGGTCGCACCGCCCACCGGGGCGCACGGCTCCCCCACCAACCCGCTGTCCGGGCTGTACCGCACGGCCGACGACCGCTGTCTGGCGTTCGTGATGATGCAGCCGGGCAAGTTCTGGGCGGACGTGTGCCGGCACATCGGCCGGCCCGAACTGGCGGAGGATCCGCGGTTCGCGAGCGCCGAACTGATCGCCGCGCACACGGCGGAGGCCGTCGCGATCCTGCGCGAGGTGATCGCCACGGGCACGCTCGCGGAGTGGACCGAGCGGTTCGCGACGCTGGCCGGGCCGTGGGCGCCCGTACAGGACTCGCTACAGGTCGGTTCCGACGCACAGGTCCGGGCGAACGAGTACCTCGTGCGCGCCGGGGAGCTAGAACTCGCCGCGAACCCGGTGCAGTTCGACGTCACCGCGCCCCGGCTGGGCCCTGCCCCCGAGTTCGCGGCCCAGACCGAGGAGGTCCTGCTGGAGCTGGGGCTGGACTGGGAACGGATTCTGGCGCTGAAGGCGGCGGGGGCGGTGACGTAGCCCCCTCGACCGCTCCCACCAGCACGGCGGAGAGCTTGCTCTCGCACATCGGGACTCACCTTGCCGCAACGAAAGAAGGGCCGCACCCATATGCCCGTCACCGTCACCGAACTCACCCCCACCACCGGTGTGGAGATCACCGGCCTCTCCGGGAACCGGCTGGTCGACCGGGGCGTCGCGGAGGAATGCCTGGCCGCGCTGGAGCGGCGCGGGGTGGTGATCTACCGCGAGGCCGACATCGACGACGACGATCTGGTCGCGTTCGGCCGGCTGCTCGGCGAGGTCGTCCCGCTGCCGATGGGCGGCCACCCGACGCACCGCGAGATCCAGCGGATCACCCGGGACCCGGCGAAGAGCCCGCTGGCCGCCTACCGCGAGTCCACCTTCTTCTGGCACATCGACGGCACGACCCAGCGGATACCCAGCAGGGCGACGCTTCTGACGGCACGGCAGGTGTCGGGAGACGGCGACGGGGACACCGAGTTCGCCAACACCTTCGCCGCGTACGAGGCGCTGCCGGAGGCGGAGCGGAAGGAACTGGACGGCCTGCGCGTCGTGCACAGCTTCGCGGCCTCGCAGCTTCTGGTGACACCGGACCCGTCACCGAAGGAGCGGGCGGCCTGGGACCGCAACCCGGCCCGGGAGCATCCGCTGGTGTGGACCCGGCGCAACGGCCGCAGGTCGCTGCTGATCGGGGCGACGGCCGGCGAGGTGACCGACCGGCCGCCGGACGAGGGCCGCAGGCTGCTGGACCGGCTCCTCGACTGGGCGACCCAGCCCCGGTTCACCCTGCGCCACCGCTGGCGCCAGGGCGACCTCGTCATCTGGGACAACACCGGGATGCTGCACCGGGCGCTGCCCTACGGTCCCGCCTCCTCCCGGCTGATGCACCGCACGTCCCTGCTCGGCGAGGAGGCGGTCGTATGAGCGAGCGGCGCGCGGCACTCGTCACGGGCGGCGGTTCGGGTATCGGCCGCGCGATCGCCCAGCGGCTCGCCGAGGACGGCTTCGCCACGGCCGTGCTCGATCTCAACGCCGAGGCGGCCGAGCAGGTCGCCGAGGAGGCACGGCAGAAGGGGCACGAGGCGGTCGCCTTCGGGGGCGTGGACGTGTCCGACCGGGGGCAGGTGAACGCCGCCGTGCAGCGGGTCCGGGACGTGCTGGGCGGGCCGGTGCTGGCGCTGGTCAACAACGCGGGCGTCAGCGGGTTCGGCCCCTTCCTGAAGATCACCGACGAGACCTGGGACCGGATCATGGCCGTGAACCTCAACGGCCCGTTCTACCTCTGCCAGGCGGTCGTGCCCGACATGAAAGAGGCGGGCTGGGGGCGGATCGTGAACATCTCGTCGTCCAGTACGCATTCAGGGCAGCCGTACATGGCGCACTACGTCGCCTCGAAGGCCGGACTCGTCGGCTTCACCAAGTCCCTGGCGCTGGAGCTGGGTCCGGTCGGCATCACCGTGAACACCATCCCGCCCGGCTTCATCGACACCCCGATGCTGCGGGCCTCCGAGGAACGCGGCCTGCTGGGCGGATCCGTGGACCACCACGCGGAGCTGACACCGGTACGGCGTCCGGGGCGCCCGGAGGACATCGCGGCCGCCTGCTCGTTCCTGGTATCCGAGGAGGCCGGGTACATCACCGGGCAGGTGATCGGGGTGAACGGGGGCCGCAACACCTGAGCCCCGGGCCGGTCCGGCCGCACGCCGGACGGGTATGTGACGCATTCGGCGTGTCCGTACCGTCGCGCGCGTCTCGTCACCGCGTCGATGATGGCGCCGTGACGAGACGCCCGAGGCCGGGCCGGGCACGCCCGACGCCGGGCCGGGCACGCCCGAAGCCGGGCCGGGCAGGTCACTTCCGGCGGTTGAGCGCCCGGTCCGCGGCCTCCCAGTGCGCGTCGGCGGCCCACAGCCGGGCGAAGGCGCGCACCGCGTCGTCCGCCGAAGTGCCGTCGTCCAGCACGTGTTTGATCTCAGCGGCGGGTCCGGTGGCGAGGGCGCGTGCCACAGAACGCCATTCCGTCTCGAAGGAGGCGCGCGGCACCACCCGGTCCACCAGGCCGACCCGCTCCGCCTCGGCGGCGTCGAGGACGGCGCCGGTGCCCGCGAGCAGCAGCGCCCGGCCACGGCCGACCAGGGCGGCGAGCCGCTCGGCGCCGCCCCAGGCGGGCATGATCGCGAGGGTCACCTGGGTGAAGCCGATCCTGATGTCGGCGGCGGCGACCCGGATGTCGGCGGCGACGGCCACCTCGGCCCCGCCGCCCAGCGCATGGCCGTTGAGCGCGGCGACGACGGGGGCGGGAAAGCCGGCGATGCGGTCGCAGAGGCCCCGCATCCGCCAGGCCATGGCCGCCGCGTCCTCCTCGGTGCGGATCGCGGCGAGTTCCTTGAGGTCTCCGCCGGAGACGAACGCCCGGTCGCCCGCTCCCCTGATCACCAGCGCCCGCGCGCCGGCCGCCGCGTCCAGCGCCTTCTCCAGCTCGTCCATCGTGGCGAGCGAGATGGCGTTGCGGGCCTGGGGGCGGTCGATCGTGAGGACGGCCAGGCCGTCGTCGTCCCGCGCGAGGTCGATCACGTGATTCCCCTCTGACGATATTGGCATTCTCCTACAGCGAGAATAACGTATGCGCCGCTGAGCGCCGCAAGCCCGACACCTCGAAGAGCCGCCCGTCGCAGTGGAGGTAGCCGCAGATGCGAGAGATCCCCGTCGAGTTGACCGAGCGTTACGCAGCCGAGGGCTGGTGGACCGAGGAGACGGTCGGTGACCTGCTGACCCGGGGTCTGGCGGCGGCGCCGGACACCGAGTTCCGGGTGCACTCGGCCGTCCGCCCCTGGGAAGGCACCTTCCGGGACGTCGAAGCGGTCGCGCGGCGGCTGGCGGGCGGTCTGCGGCAGCGGGGCGTGGGGCCGGGCGACGCGGTGGCCTTCCAGCTGCCCAACTGGATGGAGGCCGCGGCGGTGTTCTGGGCCTCGGCGCTCCTCGGGGCGGCGGTCGTGCCGATCGTGCACTTCTACGGGCGCAAGGAGGTCGGCTACATCCTCGACGCCGTCCGGCCGCGCGTCTTCGTCACCGCCGAGCGGTTCGGGCGGCTGGAGTTCCGGCCGGAGCTGTGCGCGGACGTGCCGGTGGTCGGCGTGGTGGGCCGGGACTTCGACGCGCTGCTCGGCGACGAACCGCTCACGGAGCCGCTTCCGGCCGACCCGGCCGCCCCCGCCCTGATCGCCTTCACCTCCGGCACGACCCGCGACCCGAAGGGCGTCGTGCACAGCCACCGGACCCTGGGCCACGAGACCCGCCAGCTCGCCGCGAGCTACCCGCCGGACCGTGGCCGCCAGCTCACCGCCGCCCCGGTGGGTCACTTCATCGGCATGGTGAACGCGTTCCTGATCCCCGTCCTGGACGGCACCCCCGTGCACCTCACCGACGTCTGGGACCCGGCCGGGGCCCTGCGGCTGATGCGGGACCACCGGCTGCACATCGGGGGCGGGGCGCCGTACTACGTCACCAGCCTCCTCGACCACCCCGACTTCACCGAGGAGCACCTGCGGTACCTGCGGTACGCGGGGCTCGGCGGCTCGTCCGTGCCGGCCGCCGTCACCACCCGGCTGGCCGGCCTCGGGATCCGGGTGTTCCGGGCGTACGGCAGCACCGAGCATCCCTCGATCACCTCGTCCCGGCACGACGCCCCGGAGCCCAAGCGGCTGTTCACGGACGGGGCCACGCTGCCGGGTGTCGAGATCCGGCTGGCCGAGGACGGCGAGATCCTCAGCCGGGGCCCGGACCTGTGCCTCGGCTACACCGATCCGGCCCTGACGGCGCGGGCGTTCGACGAGGACGGCTGGTACCGCACCGGCGACCTCGGCGAGCTGGACGAGGACGGGTACCTGACGATCACCGGCCGCAAGGCGGACCTGATCATCCGGGGCGGCGAGAACATCAGCGCGCTGGAGGTCGAGGAGATCCTCCTCGCCATGCCCGGGGTCGCGGAGGCCGCGGTCGTCGCCGCCCCCGACGCCCGGCTCGGCGAACACGCGGCCGGGTTCCTGCGGATGCTGCCCGGACACCCGCTGCCCGGCCTGGCGGAGATGCGGGCGCACTTCGAGCGGGCGGGGCTGGCCCGGCAGAAGTGGCCGGAGGAGTTGCACCAGGTCGCGGAGTTCCCGCGGACGGCGAGCGGCAAGGTGCAGAAGTTCCGGCTCCGTCAGGACATTGCCGTAGGCACCTGAAGAGAATAGCATTCTCTCAAATCGCAAAGGAGGGTCTCATGTCGCGTGCGCTGCCGTACCCGCTCTTCGACGCGGACAACCACCTGTACGAGACCGAGGAGGCGCTGACCCGGTTCCTCCCCAAGCAGTACGCGGGAGCGATCGAGTACGTGCAGGTCCGCGGCCGTACGAAGATCGCGATCCTCGGCCAGATCAGCGAGTACATCCCGAACCCCACCTTCGAGGTGGTCGCCCGGCCCGGTGCGATGGAGGAGTACTTCCGGATCGGCAACCCGGACGGCAAGTCCCGCCGGGAGATCTTCGGGGAGCCGATGCGCTCGATCCCCGCCTACCGGGAACCCGGCCCGCGCCTGGAGCTGCTCGACGAACTCGGGGTGCAGCGCACGCTGATGTTCCCGACGCTGGCGAGCCTCATCGAGGAGCGGATGCGCCACCACCCGGAGCTCATCCACGCCGTCATCCACTCGCTCAACGAGTGGCTGCACGCGACCTGGTCCTTCAACTACAAGGACCGCATCTTCACCACCCCGGTGATCACCCTCCCCATCGTGGAGAAGGCGATCGCGGAGCTCGACTGGGCCGTGGAGCGCGGCGCGAGGGCGATTCTCGTCCGGCCCGCCCCGGTGCCCGGCTACGGCGGCTCGCGGTCCTTCGCGATGGAGGAGTTCGACCCGTTCTGGAGGCGGGTCGTGGAGACCGGGGTGCTGGTCGCGATGCACTCCTCCGACAGCGGGTACTCCCGGTACGCCAACGACTGGGAGGGCACCTCCGCCGAGATGCTGCCGTTCAAGTCGAACGCCTTCCGCCAGGTGAACGAGTGGCGGCCGATCCAGGACGCGGTGGCCTCCTGGGTCTGCCACGGCGCGCTGTTCCGCTTCCCCGAGCTGAAGATCGCCCTCATCGAGAACGGCTCGTCCTGGGTGGCCCCGCTCCTCGACCAACTCGCCGACGTCCACAAGAAGATGCCGGAGCAGTTCCTCGGCGACCCGGTGCAGGCCGTCAAGGACAGCATCCATGTCAGCCCGTTCTACGAGGAGAACCTGGGCGAGCTGGTCGACCTCATCGGCGTCGACCGGGTGCTGTTCGGCTCGGACTACCCGCATCCGGAGGGCCTGGCCCAGCCGACCTCCTACGTGGACGCCATCCAGGGGCTCGACCCGGCGGACCAGGCGAAGATCATGGGCGGCAACCTGTCCCGGCTGATCCCGGCGTGAGCGGGAGAGGGCTTCTCTCGTGAGGTGGGAGACCATCCCCCGGATGGTGCTGAGCGCGGCCGACCGCTTCGGTGACGCCGAGGCGGTCGTGGACGGACCGCTGCGCCTCACCTTCGCCCAACTCGCCGAGCGGGTGAGGGTGGCGGCGGGCGCCTTCGCCGCGCTGGGGGTCGGCAGGGGCGACCGGGTGGCGATCTGGGCGCCCAACTCCGCCGAGTGGATCGTGGCCGCGTTCGGGCTGCTGACCGCCGGCGGGGTGCTCGTCCCGGTCAACACCCGGTTCAAGGCGGCCGAGGCGCACGACATCGTCGTCCGCAGCCGAGCCAAGGCCGTACTCGTCCAACAGGGCTTCCTGGGCCTGGAGTTCACCGGACCGCCCGGCGTACCGGTGATCGACCTCAAGTCCGGCTTCCTGGACAGTGGTTCGCCCCTCGAACGGCACGTCGACGGTGACGACGTGGCGGACATCGTCTTCACCTCGGGGACGACGGGCCGTCCCAAGGGCGTCCTCATGACCCACGCCCAGACACTGCGCCTGTACGAGGAGTGGTGCGACCTCGCCGACCTGCGCACGGGCGACCGCTACCTGATCGTCAATCCGTTCTTCCACATCTTCGGCTACAAGGCGGGCTGTATCGCCTCCCTGATCCGCGGCGCCACGATCCTGCCCGTACCGGTCTTCGACGTGGAGCGGGTGCTCGACCTGGTCGAGCGGGAACGCGTGACGATGCTGCCGGGCCCGCCGACCCTCTACCACTCCCTCCTGGAGGCCCGGGCCAAGGGCGGCCGGGACCTGTCCTCCCTGCGCTGCGCCGTCACCGGCGCGGCCGACATCCCCGTCGAACTCATCCGCCGGATCAGCGAGGAACTCCCCTTCCGCTCGATCATGACCGGCTACGGCCTCTCGGAGGCCGGCACGGTGACCGCCTCCCGCCCCGGCGACTCCTTCGAGGACATCGCGACCACCGTCGGCACCCCCTGCGACGGCGTGGAGATCCGCGTCGCCGACGACGGGGAGGTGCTGGTGCGCGGCTACAGCGTGATGCGCGGATATCTCGACGACCCGGAGGCGACCGCCGAGACCGTGGACGAGGACGGCTGGCTGCACACCGGCGACCTCGGCACCCTGGACGGCCGGGGACACCTGAGGATCGTGGGCCGCAAGAAGGACATGTTCCTGGTCGGCGGCTTCAACGCCTACCCGGCGGAGATCGAGGGCTTCCTGCTGCGGCACCCCGCCGTGGCACAGGTCGCGGTGATCGGCGTGCCGGACCCGCGCATGGGGCAGGTCGGCAAGGCGTTCGTGGTGCGGCACGGGCCGGTGACCGAGGCGGAGCTGATCGCCTGGAGCCGCGAGCGCATGGCCGGGTTCAAGGTGCCCCGGTCCGTGGAGTTCCGCGAGGAGTTGCCGCTCAACGCCACGGGCAAAGTGATGAAGGACCTACTGCGATGAAGGCAGACGGGAACCGCGACCGGGTTCCCGCCCTGGAGAACGGAGATCTCTCGTGACGACGCACCGCACTGCCGGCCCGACGGCGGACCTGTCACTGGCCCGGCTGGAGCGCCTCGACGACGAGATCATCGCGCTTCTCGCCCGGCGCCGCGCGATGGCCCAGGAACTCCCGGCCCCGGCCCGCGCCCGCGCCGCCGATCCGGCCTTCGCGGAGACCGTACGCGGCATCACGGGCCGCTACCGCCAGGAACTCGGCGGGGCGGGCGAACTCGTCGCCCGCGCGGTCATGGTGCTGTGCGATCCGAGCCGCGAGGCCTGACGGCTGCCTGAAGAAAGCTTCCTTCGCATCCGGGGCCGCTCGGAGTGGTCGCACTCGTGTGGCGCTTCGAGGGCCCCGGATCGCTGCGTACAAATCCCACGCCGGGCGCGGGTGTGGTCCGCGGCACATCCCGGGAGTGCGGAAGGGCACAGGTCGTAGCCGTACCGGGGTCGTTGACATGGCCGCGGATTTGGCCGTACAAATCTGAACAGTGGATCAGTCGGCCGCGCGGAGAACCCGGCCCCCGCGACGGATGTGGAGACCCTTCCGATGAGCGCTCTGGACCTGCTGCCCGACGACGAGCGGCTCGTCGTGCGCACGGTGCGCGAGTTCGTCGACAAGGACGTCAGGCCCGTCGTCCGGGAACTGGAGCACGCCGACACCTACCCCGGGAACCTCATCGACCGGATGAAGGAACTCGGCGTCTACGGCCTCGCGATCCCGGAGGAGTACGGCGGCAACCCCGTCTCCACGCCCTGCTTCGTCCTGGTCACCGAGGAGCTCGCGCGGGGCTGGATGAGCCTGGCCGGGGCGATGGGCGGGCACACGGTCGTCGCCAAGCTCCTGCTGCTGTACGGCACCGCGGAGCAGAAGCGCCGCTATCTGCCCCGGCTGGCCACCGGCGAGACGCGAGCGACCATGGCGCTCACGGAGCCGGGCGGCGGTTCCGATCTCCAGGCGATCACGACGCTCGCACACCGCGAGGGCGACGCGTACGTCGTGAACGGATCCAAGACCTGGATCACCAACTCCCGTCGCGCCGGCCTGATCGCGCTGCTCTGCAAGACCGATGCCGCCGCCGAGCCGCGCCACCGGGGCATCTCGATCCTGCTGGCCGAGCACGGCCCGGGTCTGGTCGTCTCGCGTGATCTTCCCAAGCTCGGCTACAAGGGCGTGGAGAGCTGCGAGTTGTCCTTCGAGGACTACCGGACGCCCGTCGACGCGCTGCTGGGCGGCCGGGAGGGACAGGGCTTCGCCCAGATGATGAAGGGGCTGGAGACCGGCCGACTACAGGTCGCCGCACGGGCGTTGGGTGTGGGACGGGCCGCCCTGGAGGACTCGCTGCGGTACGCGCAGGAGCGCGAGAGCTTCGGCAAGCCCATCTGGCGCCACCAGGCGATCGGCCACCGCCTCGCCGACATGGCGACCAGGCTCACGGCCGCCCGCCAGCTGACCCTCCACGCCGCCCGGGAGGCCGACGCCGGACGGCGGGTCGACATGGAGGCGGGCATGGCCAAGCTGTTCGCGTCCGAGACGGCCATGGAGATCGCGCTCGACGCCGTACGGATCCACGGCGGCTACGGCTACTCCACCGAGTTCGATGTGGAGCGGTACTTCCGTGACGCGCCGCTGATGATCGTCGGCGAGGGCACCAACGAGATCCAACGGAACGTGATCGCCGCCCAGTTGGTGGCCAGAGGCGGTCTCGATGGCTGAGCAGCAGCAGCGCGAGAGCGCCTACTTCCGGCTCGCGCGGGAGCTGCGGGCCGCCGTGCTGCGGCACGACTACCCGGACGGGGTGCGGCTGCCGACCGAGGCCGAGCTCGCCGGGACGTACGGAGTGAGCCGGCAGACGGTGCGGCGGGCGTTCCAGGACCTGGTCACGGAGGGGCTGGTGTACCGGGTGCCGGGACGCGGGACGTTCACCACGCCCCGGGAGGAACAGTACCTACGGCAGTTCGGCTCGGTGGACGACCTGATGGGGCTGTCCATCGACACCCGTATGGACGTCGTCACACCGCTGCACCGGCGGGTCGACGTCGACGCGGCGGGCCGGCTGGGCCTGCGTACGGACCGGGTGCACAAGCTGGCGTTCCTCCGGCTGCACGAGGACGTCGCGTTCTGCCACACCTCGGTCTGGCTGCCGCCCTCGGTCGGCCGACTCCTGGAGCCGGTCACCGAGTTGACGCTGCCGGGCACACCCAACGCGCTCACCGTCATCGGCCTGCTCGACCAGCGGCTGCCGGAACCGATCGGCGAGGCGGAACAGAGCATCACCGTCGCCGAGGCCGCCCCGGACATCGCCCGGCACCTGGGCTGCGAACCGGGGCGTGCCCTGCTGCGCGTCGACCGCGTCTACCAGACCGTCGCCGGGCAGGCCGTCGAACTCGCCATCAGCCACTTCCTGCCCGAGCACTACTCGTACCGCGTGCGGCTGCGGCGCAGCGGCCGGTGATACCCGCCCCACCCGCCCAACACCGTTGAGGAGAAGGAACCTTGAGTCTGAGGATCGTTGTCACTGTGAAGTACGTGCCCGACGCCACTGGCGACCGGCACTTCGCCGATGACCTGACCGTCGACCGTGACGACGTGGACGG
>NZ_JBIVDZ010000014.1:0-309137 GCF_044747345.1 Streptomyces sp. NPDC090088
CAGGGCAGACGTCACCTCCGCCGGGACGGTCACCGCCACCTCGCGAACCGTCGCACCCACATCCACCAGCGGATCCAACGCAACATCCGTCAACAGCGCATCCGGACCTTCACCCGCCACCACCGCACGCCACGTCGACAGCTCGGCCGCCCGTTCGGGCCGACTCGCCTCCGCCGCCAGCTCCCGCGCCCACGCCCGGAACGACACCGGAACCGGATCCAACTCCGCAGGACGTCCCTCAGCCAACGCCTTGCACGCCCGCTCAAGATCAGGCAGCAGGATCTGCCACGAAACGGTGTCCACGACCAGGTGGTTGGCCACCACGACCAGCCGACCCGCCACATCCGGACCCGCGTCCAGCCACACCACCTGCACCATCACCCCGGCCGCAGGATCCAACCGCCCCACCGCCGCCTCGACCTGCTCCCCCACCACAACAGCCGGATCAACCCCGACCACATCCACCCGAGCCACCAGCCCGGACACATCCACCGCATCCGCTCCGGGCACCACCAACACCCCGGACTCCGCCAACAACCGAGCCCGCAAGATTTCATGATGGTTCATCACCGCGTGCAGGGCGGCGACAAGCACCTCAAGGTCCAGTCCCGCCGGCGCCGCCATGACCGCCGGCTGGACGATCTGCCGTACAGCCTCTGGGCCGACCCGGTCCAGCAGTTCGCGCATCACCGGGGTCAGCGGCACCTCACCGACACCCGTGTCCATGACCTTCGTGGTCGCTTCCTCGGTCTCGGCCGCCACCAGTGCCAGCCGCTCCGGGGTCTTCTCCTCAAAGATCTGCCGAGGCGTCACCACCCAACCCGAACGACGAGCCCGCGACGCGAGCTGCATCGACATGATCGAATCGCCGCCCAACTCGAAGAACCCGTCTCCGACCCCGACTTCCTCCAGCCCCAACACCTCGGCGAACAGGACGCAGAACGCCTCCTCGGCGGGCGTCGCGGGCGCGCGGGTGACAACTGAGCTGGGGTCAGGCGCGGGCAGCGCGGCTCGGTCGATCTTCCCGTTGACGGTCAACGGGAACGCGTCCAGGACGACGACCACCGACGGAACCATGTACTCCGGCAGCCGGGTGGCGGCGAAGACCCGTACGTCCTCGGCGTCCACATCACCGACGGTGTAGCCGATCAAGCGGCCGTCACGAACCACCACCACGGCCCGCTCGACCCGCGGGTGCGCGGCAAGGACGGCCTCGACCTCACCGAGCTCCACCCGGAACCCGCGGATCTTCACCTGCGCATCCGCACGCCCCACGAACTCCAACTGCCCATCCGAAGTCCACCGGGCCAGATCCCCACTGCGATACATCCGCCCGCCATCACCGAACGGGCACGCCACAAACCGCTCCGCCGTCAGATCCGCACGACCGACATAACCACGGGCCAGACCCACCCCCGCGATATACAACTCCCCCGCCACACCCACCGGAACAGGCCGCAAGAACGCATCCAGCACGTAGGTACGGACGTTGGGCAGCGGACGGCCGATCGCCGGCGGGACGTCATCACCGGTGATGCCTTCCTCCAACAGGACGGCAGTGGTGATGACAGTGGCCTCGGTGGGCCCGTACGTGTTCCACACCCGGGCACCCGCACGCCACCTCGCCGCCAGACCGGCCTCAAGCCGCTCCGCACCCAAGACCCAGTTCCCCACTCCTGGAACCGAACCCGGCTCCAGCACCCCCAACAACGACGGCACCACACTCGCCACCTCAACCCCGGCAGCCTCGACCATGGCCGCCAGAGCACCGGCATCCTGCCGCTCCTCCGCCGTAGCGATCGCCAACGCGCCCCCGGCAGCCAGCGTCACCGCCACATCCAGCACCGCCGCATCAAAACTGAACGACGCGAACTGCAGCGCTGTCACAGCGGGTTCCACGCCCAGGACGGGACGCATGACCGACGCCAGGTGCGCCACGGAGGCATGCGCCACCGCCACACCCTTCGGACGACCGGTGGACCCTGACGTGTAGATGACGTACGCCAGTTGGCCCGGATCCACGGCGCTCTCCGGCCCCTCGCCGAACTCGATCTCCAGCTCCGCGGGCAGAACGGTCTCCACCTCGGCCGACAGCCGGTCCGAGGTCTCCTCCGCGACCAGCACCAACTCCGCTCCACTGTCGGCCACCATGAACGCCAGCCGGTCGGACGGGTACTCCGGATCCAGCGGAACGTACGCCCCACCCGCCTTCCACACCGCCAGGATCGCGGTCACCATCTCGGTTCCGCGCGGCAGGCACAGCCCCACCCGCGACTCACGCCCCACACCCCGCGCCACCAAACCGCGAGCGACAGCGTCCGAGCGTACGTTCAACTCGGCGTACGACAGCGACTGCTCGCCGGACCGGACGGCCGTCGCGTCCGGAGTTTCCACGGCCCACCGTCGGAACCGGAGGAGGACCGTGCCGGGCTCCATGGGTTGGGCGGTGGCGTTCCACTCCTCCACCACCGCGGCCCGCTCGGACTCGTCCAACAGCTCAAGCTCGGCGAGCCGGACCTCCGGATCCGCCGCGAGCCGCTCCAACGCGCGCACCACGCGGTCGATCAGGGTCCGGGCGGCGCCGCCGTCGAAGGCGTCCGGGCGATAGTCAAGCCGTAGCGTCAGCCCCTCCTCGGGCCGGACGCCCAGTGCCAGCGCGAAGCTCGTCGACTCGCGCGACGCGACGCCTGAAATCGTCAGGCCCGCCACTGACGGCTGTGCCGCCGGATCGCCCGGGTAGTTCTCGAAGGCCAGGAGCGTGTCGAAGGTCGCGCCGGGGCCGGCGGTCCGCTGTACTTCGCTCAGCCCGACATGCTGGTGATCCAGCAACGCCGACTGCCGCGCCTGAAGCGACCCCAGCACCTCACCCACCGACCGGGCCGCATCCAGATCGACGCGTACCGGCAGCGTGTTGATGAACAGACCGAGCATCGCCTCCATCCCCGGAAGCTCCGCCGGGCGCCCGGCCACCGTCGCCCCGAACACCACCTCACGACGACCCGTCAACTGCCCCAGCACCAACCCCCAGGCCAGCTGCACCACAGTGTTGAGCGTCACGCCGGCACCACGCGCAACCCGCTCCAGACCCTCGACCAGCCCCTCCCGCGCCTCGAACGTCAGCGACCGAGCCAACACGGCGTCCGTCCCCGCGACAGTGGGCGCGACGAGCGTCGGCTCCTCGACCGGCACCAACTCGGCCCGCCACGCCTCCAGCGCCGCCGACGTATTGCGACCGGCCAACCACGTCCAGTACGGCCGGGCCGACACCGGCACACCCAGTCCGACCGCCCGGCCGCCGGCCGCGTAGATCGCCCACAACTCCCGCATCACCAACGGGAGCGACCAACCGTCGAGGAGGAGGTGATGGAGCGTCATCACCATCTGGCAACGACGGTCGCCGACCCGCACCAGCGCCACCCGCAGCAACGGCGGCGCCGCCAGATCGAACCGCGCCGACCGCTCCTCGACACCCACCCGATCAGCCGCATCGTCACCCAGACCCGTCACGTCCACCTCACGCCACGGCAGTTCGGCCCCCTCAACCACCACCTGCACCGGACCCGCAACGCCCCCAACCTGCACGAAACCAGCCCGCAACGCCGCATGCCGATCCACCAACGCCTGCCACGACGCCCGCAGCACGCCCCCGTCCACCTCACCATCGAGCGCCACAACCAACTGCTCGACATAAACGTCCACACCGTCTTCATCGAAGAGCGAGTGGAACAGCAGACCCTCCTGAAGCGGAGCGATCGGCAGTACCTCCGCCAGCCCCGGAACCACCGCCTCGATCTCCTCCACCCCGGCCTGGTCCAACGCCACCAGCGGGAAATCGGACGGCGAGTGACCACCCGCCCCCGCCCGCACATCCGCGACCAGACCCGTCAGCGCATCAACCCACGCCTCCACCAATCCCCGCGCCCGACCGACACCCAACAACCGCTCCGGGTACGCCAACCGCAGCTCCAGCACCGGACCTTCCGCCGACTCCCGCACCAACCCCAGCAACTCCACCGCGTGCATCACCGGAGCGTCGGGCGCGCCACCGGCCCCGAAGCCCTCAGCAGAACCCACGCGACCGAGGTAGTTGAAGCCGACCTGCGCCGGCGGCAGAACCGCCAACTCGTCCACGGTCTCCGGGTTCAGCCAGCGAAGCAGCCCGTAGCCGAGGCCGTCCCCGGGTACCGCCCGCACCTGCTCCTTCACCCCGAGCACCGACACACCACCATCGGCGCCCGCGCTCAGCCGTACGGGATGCGAGGACGTGAACCAGCCCACCGTCCGCGACAGATCCGGGATACCCGGCAACGGCTCACGCCCATGCCCCTCGACATCCACCAGGAACCCGTCAGACCCGGCCCACTCGCCGACCGCCGCGGCCAGCCCGGCCAACAGCACCTCGTCCACACCGGCATGGAACGCCGCCGGCACCCCCGCCAACAGGGCAGACGTCACCTCCGCCGGGACGGTCACCGCCACCTCGCGAACCGTCGCACCCACATCCACCAGCGGATCCAACGCAACATCCGTCAACAACTCCTGCGGACCCTCCACCACCGCCCGCCATGCGGCCAACTCGGCCACCCGCTCGGGCCGAACCGCCTCAACCGCCAACTCCCGCGCCCACGCCCGGAACGACACCGGAACCGGATCCAACTCCACTGACCGCCCCTCGACGAGCATCGTGAGGGCCCGCTCGAGATCAGGCAGCAGGATCTGCCACGAGACCGTGTCGACGACCAGGTGGTTGGCTACGACGACCAGTCGGCCCGCCACATCCGGACCCGCGTCCAGCCACACCACCTGCACCATCACCCCGGCCGCAGGATCCAACCGCCCCACAGCCGCCTCGACCTGCTCCCCCACCACAACAGCCGGATCAACCCCGACCACATCCACCCGAGCCACCAGCTCGTCAACCGACACCGCGGGGCTCTCCGGCACCACCAACACCCCGGACTCCGCCAACAACCGCGCTCGCAGAACCTCATGACGGTTCACCACGGCCTGCACGGCATCGACGAGCGCCTCGCGATCCAGCCCCGGGGGCACCGTCAGCACACCCGGCTGGACGATCCGGCCTACCCGCTCCGGTCCGACCCGGTCCAGCAGCTCGCGCATCACCGGGGTCAGCGGCACCTCACCGACGCCGGTGTCCGAGCGCCGTGCGCTCTCCGTGCCGGACGAGGCCACGGCCACCTGTGCCAGCCGCTCGGGCGTCTTCTCCTCGAAGATCTGGCGCGGCGACACGGTCCAGCCCGCGGAACGGGCCCGGGACGCGAGTTGCATCGACATGATCGAGTCGCCGCCCAGCGCGAAGAAGCTGTCCCCGAGCCCGGCCGCCTCCAGCCCCAACACCTCGGCGAACAGGGCGCAGAACACCTTCTCTGCGTCGGTCGACGGGGCACGCGTATCGGCGGACGCGAGGTCGGGGGCAGGCAAGGCGTACCGGTCGATCTTCCCGTTGACGGTCAACGGGAACGCGTCGAGGACGACGACCACCGACGGGACCATGTACTCCGGCAGACGAGTAGCGGCCAGCTCCCGCAGCGCCTCGGCTTCCACGTCACCGAGGACATATCCGACCAGCCGACCGTCACGGGCCACCACGGCGGCCCGCTCGACCAGCGGATGACCCGCGAGGACGGTCTCGACCTCACCGAGCTCCACGCGGAACCCGCGGATCTTCACCTGCGCGTCCGCACGCCCCACGAACTCCAACTGTCCGTCGGCGGTCCAGCGAGCCAGGTCCCCCGTCCGATACATCCGCCCGCCGTCATCGAAGGGGCAGGCCACGAACCGCTCGGCCGTCAGGTCGGGCCGGTTGATGTAACCGCGAGCCAGGCCGGATCCGGCAACGTAGAGGTCACCCGTTACGCCGTCGGGGACGGGCCGTAGGAACGCGTCCAGGACGTAGGTGCGGACGTTGGGCAGCGGACGGCCGATGGCCGGCGGGGCATCCTCGCCGGTGATGCCCTCCTCCAACAGGACGGCGGTGGTGATGACGGTTGCCTCGGTGGGCCCGTACGTGTTCCACACCCGGGCACCCGCACGCCACCTCGCCGCCAGACCGGCCTCAAGCCGCTCCGCACCCAAGACCCAGTTCCCCACTCCTGGAACCGAACCCGGCTCCAGCACCCCCAACAACGACGGCACCACACTCGCCACCTCAACCCCGGCAGCCTCGACCATGGCCGCCAGAGCACCGGCATCCTGCCGCTCCTCCGCCGTAGCGATCGCCAACGCGCCCCCAGCAGCCAGCGTCACCGCCACATCCAGCACCGCCGCATCAAAACTGAACGACGCGAACTGCAACGCCGTCACCCCGGCATCCACACCGAGCACCGGACGCATGACCGACGCCAGATTCGCCACGGAGGCATGCGCCACCGCCACACCCTTCGGACGCCCCGACGACCCCGACGTATAGATGACATAGG
Source organism: Streptomyces sp. NPDC090088 (assembly GCF_044747345.1). Taxonomy (NCBI): domain Bacteria; kingdom Bacillati; phylum Actinomycetota; class Actinomycetes; order Kitasatosporales; family Streptomycetaceae; genus Streptomyces; species Streptomyces sp. NPDC090088. The sequence goes on from NZ_JBIVDZ010000014.1 coordinate 6,441, forward strand.
CCAGTTGGCCCGGATCCACGGCGCTCGCCGGCCCCTCGCCGAACTCGATCTCCAACTCGTCGAGCCGCACCGTGTCGACGCCCTCCGACAGCCGATCCGCCGTCTCGGGTGTCACCACCACCCATTCGGCGCCACTGTCGGCCACCATGAACGCCAGCCGGTCGGACGGATACTCCGGATCCAACGGAACGTACGCCCCACCCGCCTTCCACACCGCCAGCATGGCCACGACCATCTCGGCCCCACGCGGCAGACACAAACCCACCCGCGACTCACGACCCACACCACGCGCCACCAAACCGCGGGCCAACGCATCCGACCGCGCATCCACCTCCCCGTAGGACAAAGCCTGTTGCCGGAACCACAACGCAGTCGCATCCGGCGTCCGCACCGCCCACCCACGGAACCGCTCCAGCACCGTGCCGGGCTCCGTCGGACGGGCGGTGGCGTTCCACTCCTCCACCACCGCGGTCCGCTCGGACTCGTCCAACAACTCAATGTCACTGAGACGCAGTTGCCGATCGTCCGCGATCTGCTCCAACACCCGGACCAGGCGGCGGGCCATCCGCAGGGCGCTCCGGCGCCTGAACACGTCGGCCCGGTAGTCGAGACGGATCGCGAGGCCGTCGTCTGGCGTAATCCCCAGCGCCAGCGCGAAGTTGGTCGACTCGCGGAGCTCGGTGGCTGTGACGGTGAGACCGTCGCCGAGGGGCTGGGCGTCCAGGTCGCCTGGGTAGTTCTCGAAGGCCAGGAGGGTGTCGAAGGTCGCGCCGGGGCCGGCGGTCCGCTGTACTTCGCTCAGCCCGACATGCTGGTGATCCAGCAACGCCGACTGCCGCGCCTGAAGCGACCCCAGCACCTCACCCACCGACCGGGCCGCATCCAGATCGACGCGTACCGGCAGCGTGTTGATGAACAGACCGAGCATCGCCTCCATCCCCGGAAGCTCCGCCGGGCGCCCGGCCACCGTCGCCCCGAACACCACCTCACGACGACCCGTCAACTGCCCCAGCACCAACCCCCAGGCCAGCTGCACCACGGTGTTGAGCGTCACGCCGGCACCACGCGCAACCCGCTCCAGGCCGTTGACGAGTTCGACACTTGCGTGGTCGGTCACTCGGTCCAGGACGACGGACGCCGTCGCACTCGGCTGGGTGGGCGCGACGAGCGTCGGCTCCTCGACCGGCGCCAACTCGGCCCGCCACGCCTCCAGCGCCACCGACATGTTCCGACCGGCCAACCACGTCCAGTACGGCCGGGCCGACACCGGCACACCCAGTCCGACCGCCCGGCCGCCGGCCGCGTAGATCGCCCACAACTCCCGCATCACCAACGGGAGCGACCAACCATCCAACAACAGGTGATGCAGCGTCACCACCATCTGGAACCGACGCTCACCGACCCGCACCAGCGCCACCCGCAGCAACGGCGGCGCCGCCAGATCGAACCGCGCCGACCGCTCCTCGACACCCACCCGATCAGCCGCATCGTCACCCAGACCCGTCACGTCCACCTCACGCCACGGCAGTTCGGCCCCCTCAACCACCACCTGCACCGGACCCGCAACGCCCCCAACCTGCACGAAACCAGCCCGCAACGCCGCATGCCGATCCACCAACGCCTGCCACGACGCCCGCAGCAGACCCCCGTCCACCTCACCATCGAGCGCCACAACCAACTGCTCGACATAAACGTCCACACCGTCTTCATCGAAGAGCGAGTGGAACAGCAGACCCTCCTGAAGCGGAGCGATCGGCAGTACCTCCGCCAGCCCCGGAACCACCGCCTCGATCTCCTCCACCCCGGCCTGGTCCAACGCCACCAGCGGGAAATCGGACGGCGAGTGACCACCCGCCCCCGCCCGCACATCCGCGACCAGACCCGTCAGCGCATCAACCCACGCCTCCACCAGCCCCCGCGCCCGACCCACTCCCAACAACCGCAGTGGGAACGCCAACCGCAGCTCCAGCACCGGACCTTCCGCCGACTCGCGCACCAACCCCAGCAACTCCAGGGCATGCATCACCGGAGCCTGCGGCGCACTCCCCGCCCCAAAGCCGTCGCCAGTCCCCACACGACCGAGATAGTTGAAGCCGACCTGTGCCGACGGCAGCCCCGCCAGCTCCCCAGCCGTGTCCGGATTGACGTACCGCAGGAGGCCGTAGCCGAGGCCGTCCCCGGGTACCGCCCGCACCTGCTCCTTCACCCCGAGCACCGACACACCACCATCGGCACCCACGTCGGCAGCCAATCCCACCGGATGCGAGGCGGTGAACCACCCCACCGTCCGCGACAGATCCATCCCCTCGGACAACGGCAACCGGCCGTGCCCCTCGACATCCACCAGGAACCCGTCAGACCCGGCCCACTCGCCGACCGCCGCGGCCAGCCCGGCCAACAGCACCTCGTCCACCCCGGCATGGAACGCCGCCGGCACTCCCGCCAACAGGGCAGACGTCACCTCCGCCGGGACGGTCACCGCCACCTCGCGAACCGTCGCACCCACATCCACCAGCGGATCCAACGCAACATCCGTCAACAACTCCTGCGGACCCTCCACCACCGCACGCCACGTCGACAGCTCGGCCGCCCGTTCGGGCCGACTCGCCTCCGCCGCCAGCTCCCGCGCCCACGCCCGGAACGACACCGGAACCGGATCCAACTCCACGGACCGTCCCTCGGTGAGGGCCGCATACGCGGACCACAGATCCGGCAGGAGCACCTGCCAGGACACTGCGTCGACGACCAGGTGGTTGGCCACCACGACCAGCCGGCCCGCCACATCCGGCCCGGCATCCAGCCACACCACCTGCACCATCACCCCGGCCGCAGGATCCAACCGCCCCACCGCCGCCTCGACCTGCTCCCCCACCACAACCGCCGGATCAACCCCGACCACATCCACCCGAGCCACCAGCCCGGACACATCCACCGCATCCGCTCCGGGCACCACCAACACCCCGGACTCCGCCAACAACCGAGCCCGCAACATTTCATGTCGCTTCATCAGGGCTGCCATCGCGTCGCGCAGCGCCGTCTCGTCCAGTCCAGCCGGCGCCTCGACCGCCATCGACTGGACGACGGCGCGAACGTGCTCGGCACCGACCCGGTCCAGCACCTCGTGCATCACCGGCGTCAGCGGTACCTCGCCGACGGCGGACTCCGCCGGGCGCGCGCCGTCCGCCACGTCGTCGAGCGACGTCGCCACGGCGGCCAACTGCGCCGGTGTCCGCAGCTCGTGCACCTGGCGGGCGCCAACGACCAGACCCTCGCGGCGGGACCGCGACACCAGCAGCATCGCTGTGATGGAGTCGCCGCCCAGCGCGAAGAAGCTGTCTCCGACCCCGACTTCCTCCAGCCCCAACACCTCGGCGAACAGGGCGCAGAACGCCTCCTCGGCGGGCGTCGCCGCAGCCCGACCGGCGCTCAGCGCAGTCTCCGGGACCGGAAGCGCGGCTCGGTCGATCTTCCCGTTGACGGTCAACGGGAACACGTCCAGGACGACGACCACCGACGGAACCATGTACTCCGGCAGCCGGGCGGCCGCGAACTCCCGTACTTCCTCGCCGTCCGCGCCCCCAACGATGTATCCGACCAGCCGACCGTCACGAACCACCACCACGGCCCGCTCGACCCGCGGGTGCGCGGCAAGGACGGCCTCAACCTCACCGAGTTCCACCCGGAACCCGCGGATCTTCACCTGCGCATCCGCACGCCCCACGAACTCCAACTGCCCGTCCGAAGTCCACCGGGCCAGATCCCCACTGCGATACATCCGCCCGCCATCACCGAACGGGCACGCCACAAACCGCTCCGCCGTCAGATCCGCACGACCGACATAACCACGGGCCAGACCCACACCCGCGATATACAACTCCCCCGCCACACCCACCGGAACAGGCCGCAAGAACGCATCCAGCACGTAGGTACGGACGTTGGGCAGCGGACGGCCGATCGCCGGCGGGACGTCCTCACCGGTGATGCCTTCCTCCAACAGGACGGCGGTGGTGATGACGGTGGCCTCCGTCGGGCCGTAGGTGTTCCACAGACGGGCGCCCGCACGCCACCTCGCCGCCAGACCGGCCTCCAACCGCTCCGCACCCAGCACCCAGTTCCCCACCCCAGGAACCGAACCCGGCTCCAGCACCCCCAACAACGACGGCACCACACTCGCCGTGACCACACCGGCCGCCTCGACCATCACGGAAAGAGCGGACGGATCCTGCCGCTCCTCCGCCGTAGCGATCGCCAACGCGCCCCCGGCAGCCAGCGTCACCGCCACATCCAGCACCGCCGCGTCGAAACTGAACGACGCGAACTGCAGCGCTGTCACAGCGGGTTCCACGCCCAGGACGGGACGCATGACCGACGCCAGGTGCGCCACGGAGGCATGCGCGACCGCGACACCCTTCGGACGACCGGTGGACCCTGACGTGTAGATGACGTACGCCAGTTGATCGGAGCTGACGTCCGGCAGCTCACCCGAGTCGGTCCCCAACTCGCCCACCAGGGCCGTCTCCACGTCCGCCGACAACCGGTCCACGGTCTCCTCCGCGACCAGCACCAGTTCGGCACCACTGTCGGCGACCATGAACGCCAGCCGGTCGGACGGGTACTCCGGATCCAACGGAACGTACGCCCCACCCGCCTTCCACACCGCCAGCATGGCCACGACCATCTCGGCCCCACGCGGCAGACACAAACCCACCCGCGACTCACGACCCACACCACGCGCCACCAAACCGCGGGCCAACGCATCCGACCGCGCATCCACCTCCCCGTAGGACAAAGCCTGTTGCCGGAACCACAACGCAGTCGCATCCGGCGTCCGCACCGCCCACCCACGGAACCGCTCCACCACCATCGACGCGTCCACATCCCGCGCCGTACCGCTCCACCCGCTCATCATCAGGGCACGTTCGTCGTCGCCCGCCACTCCGATCCGCCGCACCGGCGCCGTCGGGTTCTCGACCGCCCGCGTGACGAATCCGACCAGCGAGCGCAGAGCCCCCCGCACCCATGCCCGGTCGTAGAGCGCCGCGTTCGCCTCGACGGTGATCTCGGTCCCGGAGCCCGTCCGGTCGATCAGCACCCCGAAGTCCTCGACCAGTCGGGTCGACACGTCCCGTGCGACGCCTCGGCAGTCGCCGAAGGCCAACTCCCCCGTCCGCGGCAGGATGTTCAGGTAGGGCCCGAAGTGCCGGCGGTCGCCCTCCGGCCAGCCCAGGTCCCGGCGTAGGTGCTCGCCCCGGTACCGCTGGTGGTGGAGCAGTTCACCGAGGGCCCCGTCGGCCGCCCGGGCGAGGTCGAGGAGGCTCGCCCCGGCCGGGACCGGGAACCGTAGGGGCAGCATGTTCGCCCGGGTGAGGCGGGCCCGCAGGTCCGTCTCACCCACGCGCCCGGTCATGGGCAGGCTGAGCAGTGCTTCGGCCGAACCCGTCATGCCGCTCACGAAGGCGCCGGAGGCGGCGGCGAGCAGCCGGGACGTGCGCAGGCCGACGCTGTCCGCCGCGGAGCGCAGCGCGTCCGTCGCGGCGGGTGCGAAGCTGCCTGTCTCGCGCAGCACCGCTCCGGCCTCGGCCCCGGATTCCTGGAGGAATCCGGAGACACCGGAAAGACGCGGAACCCCGGCCAATTCCGGCCGGTCGGAGAATCGGTCGCGCAGATACCGTCGGTCGTCGGTGAATTCGGGCGAGTTCCGGTACCTCGCGTCCTCGTCAAGTGCCTCAGCCAGAGAAACGAACTCGGCCTCCGGATATACCGCGCCCACGACGAGGGCAGAATAGACCTCGGCGACCCGGCGCGCCATCAGTGTGCATGCATATCCGTCGAGCAGCAGGTGGTTATAGCCCTGGAACCAGCAGTACCGATGGGAGTCGAGACGGAAGAGCACGAACGAGAACAGCTGCTCTCCGAGCGGATCTTCCACGCCGGCGAGTTCCTCGCGCATCCGGGTTTCCATCCACGCCCGCGGGTCGCGGCCGCCCCCGTCCGGCTCCTCGATGCGCAGCGACCATCGTCGAGCGGGGTGCGGTACGGCGCGTGCGCTGCCGACCGCGTCCTCGGCGAATCGCACGCCCAGGATCTCCGTCTCCTCGACCGTCCGGCGCAGCGCGGCCTCGAAGGCGGGCACGTCCAGCGCGCCTGTGATCTCGACGGCCTGCCCGACGCTGTAGAGCGCGCGGGGGCCTCCCAGGCGCTGCGCGTGCCAGATTCCCTCCTGGCTGTCGGACAAGGAAAAGCTGCCACCGATTCGCTCGCTCATATCTAGGACTAACCCCTATTCCCTCTCCATGGGCATGCAGCTGCCCAATGCACCATTTCGCAGGAAACGCAAGGCAAGGAGCTTCCGCTCGGGAAGCTCCCGGGAATCCCCACCCGTGGACCGAAAAAGCCCGGTGAAACGTCGTCAAAGCCCGTTCACGACCGGGGCCGGTCAATCAGAACAATACCTATCGGGCGGTGTCGTCCAACCCGCCGTTCTGGTCACTTGGACGCGGTGGCCGTGCGCGGCTGTGACCAACCCTCGTATCGCTCCCCGGCCTTGACAAGGAGGGGAAAGGAGACCTCGACGACGAGCCCGCCGCCCGGCCTGGCGCGGGCGGTGAGGGTGGCGTCGTGGGCGGCGGCGATGGCGCGGACGATCGACAGGCCGAGGCCGTGGTGGCCGTCGCCGGCGGTGCGGTACATGCGCTGGAACGGTTCGAAGAGCTGGTCGACCCGGTCCTTGGGAACCTCGGGGCCGGTGTTGGAGACCGTGAGGACGGCGCGCCGGTCGTGGCGCCGCACGGTGATGTCCACGGTCCCGTCGGGAACGTTGTAGTAGGCCGCGTTGTGGACGAGGTTCGCGACCAGCCGCTCCAGGAGCGCGGTGTCGCCGGCGACCGGCGTCGGCTCGGTGTGGTCCTCGATCCGTACGCCGTTCCGCAGGGTCTCCGGGAGTTGGGTGAGCAGCACGGACTCGTTGATCTCGGCCAGGTCGACGGGCTCGGTCCGTTCCACGCCCCGTTCGCTGACGGCCAGGGTGAGGAGGGATTCCAGCAAGGCTCCCTGGTGGGTGCTGATCCGCAGCAGGCGCTCGAAGTTCTCGCGGAACGACTCGGCGGTGGCGTCGCGGTCGAGGAGGGACTCCTCCAGGAGGGCGCGTTCCACCGTGAGCGGGGTGCGCAGCTCGTGGGCTGCGTTGGCGACGAAGCGCTTGTGGGACTCCAGGGCTGCTTCGAGCCTGGCGAGGAGCCCGTCGATGCTGTCGGCGAGTTCGCTGATCTCGTCGCGGGGGCCCGCGACGGCGAGGCGCTCGTGCACGTTGCTGGCGGAGATCCGGGCGATGCCGGCATTGAGGGTGCGCATGGGCCGGAGCACGCGCCGGGCCAGGAGCCAGCTGAGCACGATGGAGATCGCCGCCATGATGGCGAGGGCGGTGCCGGACTGCACGAGGAGGTCGTGCATCTGGGCATCGTGCAGATGCTCGGTCTGCCTGCGCAGTTGGTCGTTGAGCCACGCGGTGAGGTCCTGCGGGGACCCGGAACCCGGGCCGGGCTGGATGACGGTCCCCGGTGACGAACCGTCTCCCGGCACCCCTTCGTCGTGTACGGCGGTGACGACGTTCTGGGTGGGACGGTTGACGAGCAGATAGGTGATGCCGAGCAGGACCGCGCCGGAGGCGATGAACAGCAGCCCGAAGAGCATGGCGAAGCGGACCCGGACCCGGCGGGGCGTGAGGTGGCGGACCAGGGCTCGCACCCGGGCGGCGCCGGGGCCGCTCAGCCAGGCACGGGCGCGAACTCGGAGACGGGCCAGCAGGGTTGTCGCCATGTCAGATCCGGTAGCCCTCTCCGGGCACGGTCTGGATCACGGAACGGTCGACGAGTTTGGTCCGGAGCCGGTTGACCGTGGCCTTGACGGTGGTGGTGCCGGGGTCGGTGACTTCGTCCCACACCTTGGCGAGCAGCTCGTCGGCCGGGACGGTCCGGCCCTCGGCACCGAGCAGGTAGGCGAGCACGCCGAACTCCTTCGCGGTGAGGGGAAGTTGGGTGCCGGCGTGACTGGCGGTTCGGCGGGCGGGGTCGAGCAGGAGGGAGCCGCGGGCGAGGACGGGTTCCCGCACGGGGTGAGCGCGGCGGCCGAGGGCACGGGTGCGGGCGAGGAGTTCGGCCCAGGCGAACGGTTTGGCGAGGTAGTCGTCGGCGCCGAGGCCGAGGCCCTCGACGCGGTCGGCGATGGAGGCGGAGGCGGTGAGCATGAGTACCTTGGTGCGGACGCCCTCGGTGGCGAGTTCGGCGCAGACGTCGTCGCCGTGCACGTCGGGGAGGTCGCGGTCGAGGATGACCACGTCGTAGTCGACCTCCAGGATGAGGTCGAGCGCGGTCCGGCCGCCGTAGGCGGTGTCGACGGCGAGGCCCTCGCGGCGCAGCACTCTGGTGATCGAATCCGCGAGCTCCGTGTGGTCCTCCACCACCAGTACTCTCATTGCTCCCCCTACGAAACACGGGTCACCGACGGCAGGGTCCCCCACGCCGGGTCACATCCGGGTTACTCCGTTCACAGGCTGGCGTACCGTCTCCCGCCCCGCAACAACACGCGCGACACCCTGCGGCCGGCGCCGTACGGCCCGCACCGTGCGGCCAGCGCCCTGCGGCGGCCTTCAGATCCGGTAGCCGACGTGCGGCAGTGTCTCGATGACGGGCGGGTCCCCGAGCTTGCGGCGCAGCCTGCTGACGGTGACCTTGACGGTGTTGCTGAACGGGTCGGCGTCCCGGTCCCAGGCGCGTTCGAGGAGTTCCTCGGCGGAGACGACGGCGCCACCGGCGGCGAGCAGGACCTCCAGGACGGCCATCTCCTTGGGTGACAGGTCCAGGCTGCGTCCGCCGCGGAGCGCGGTGCGGCGGGCGGGGTCGAGTTCGATGTCGCCGCGGGTGAGGACCGGGGGTACGGCGGGCTGGTCGCGTCTGTCGAGGGCCTGGACGCGGGCGATCAACTCGGCGAAGGAGAAGGGCTTCGCGAGGTAGTCGTCGGCGCCGAGGCCGAGGCCCTCGACCCGGTCGGCGAGGGTGCCGGAGGCGGTGAGCATCAGGACCCGGGACGGGCAGCCCTGCTGGACGAGGGCACGGCAGATGTCGTCGCCGTGCACGAGCGGCAGGTCGCGGTCCAGGACGACGACGTCGTACGCGCCGCTGGCGGCCCGGGTGAGCCCCTGCTCGCCGTCGTGCGCGAGTTCGACGTCCATGGCGTGCCGGCGCAGCCCCCGCGCAAGGCTCTCCGCGAGATCCCTGTGGTCCTCCACGATCAGTACGCGCATGTCCCCACCTTGGCAGCCGGCGGATCACACGGCGGTAACAGCGCCCACGGGTGGCCGGTAACAGCCTTCCGGCCGCCAGGAGTTGGCCATTCCGCCGCACGTAAACACTTGGTCTAGTCCTCTTGACGGAGACTCCGGCCGGTTGTTTGGTATATACCAAAGCCCTCACGGCCCTCTCCACCTGCCCCTTCTTCGCACCCCTCCCCCCTCTCCCCTCCTCCTCCGCCCACCCCGGGCTCCCCGAAAGGGGTCATGTCATGCACCTGGCAAGATTGCCGAGGCCGGCAAGACTCGCCGCCTCCGCGTGTGCTCTGGCCCTCGCGGCCACCGGCGTCACCGTCGCGCTGGCCCCCGCCGGCAACGCGGCGGCCGGCAGCGTCTACTCCGTGGCCCCCTACGTCGACATGTCGAACAGTCAGGAAGGACTGCTGGACACCGCCATCACCGGGCACGGCCTGAAGGCCTACACGGCGGCCTTCGTCCTCGGTGTCGGCTGCAACCAGATCTGGGGCGACACGCTCCCCATAGGCAACGACTCCTACACCGACCCCGAGATCGCCCGGGCGAAGTCCGAGGGCGCCTCCGTCGTCATCTCCTCGGGCGGGGCGAGCGGTGAGCCGCTCGCCTGGACGTGCTCCACGCAGAGCAGCATCGACGCCGGGTACCAGGCCATCATCAACGACTACGGCGTCACCCAGCTGGACTTCGACGTCGAGGGCGCCGCGATCGCCGACACCGCCGCCGCGGGCCGCCAGATGCAGGCGATGAAGGACCTCAAGGCGTCCAACCCGAACCTCCGCTTCTCCATGACCCTGCCGGTGCTCACCAGCGGGCTGACCAACGACGGCGTCAACATCCTGAAGGCCGCCAAGAGCGCGGGCATCAAGATCGACGTGGTCAACATCATGGCCATGGACTACTACGCGGGCACCGGCACCCAGATGGGCCAGGGCGCGGTCTCGGCGGCCAGGGCCACGCTGGCGCAGATGCAGTCCGTCGACTCCGGTTACACCTACGCCAACCTCGGCATCACCCCGATGATCGGCAAGAACGACGACGGGTCCACCTTCACCCTCGCGGACGCCCAGACGGTGGAGTCCTTCGCCGCGCAGAACGGTGTCGGGCGGCTGTCGTTCTGGTCGGCCAACCGGGACCAGCCGTGCAGCGGCAGCGCCAACTCGCTGTCCACCTGTAGTGAGATCAGCCAGAACAGCCTGGCGTTCACCGACGCGTTCGTGCCCTACGAGGGCAGCTCGGGCGGCGGGGGCGGCACCACCACCGACTTCTCCCTGTCCCTGTCGCCGGGTTCCGCCTCGGTCGCCCAGGGCGGTTCGGCGACCGCGACCGTCGCCACGGCCGTCGCCTCCGGCAGCTCCGAGTCCGTCGGCCTCTCCGCCTCCGGCGCGCCCTCGGGCGTCAGCGTCTCCTTCAGTCCCGCGTCCGTGACCTCCGGGAGCAGTTCGACGCTGACGGCGACGGTCGGCTCGTCCGTGGCCGCGGGCTCCTACCCGATCACCATCACCGGCACCGCCGCGAGCGGCAGCCACAGCGCGACGTACACGCTCACCGTCACCACCAGTGGCGGCGGAGGCGGCGGGGGCTCACTGACCAACGCGGGCTTCGAGACCGGCGGTCTGAGCCCCTGGACCTGCGCGAGCGGCAGCGCGGTGGTCTCGACCCCGGTCCACGGCGGCAGCCACAGCCTGCAGGTCGCGCCGAGCTCCAGCAGCACCGGCGAGTGCGACCAGACGGTCACCCTCTCCCCCAACCACACCTACACGCTCTCCGGTTGGGTGCAGGGACCGTACGCGTACATCGGGGTCTCCGGCGGCGCCAGTGCGAGCACCTGGTCGAACAGCGGCAGCTGGAACCAGCTGTCGGTCGGCTTCACCACCGGCAGCAGCGGAACGGTGACCGTCTTCGTCCACGGCTGGTACGGCCAGTCCGCCGTCTACGCCGACGACTTCAGCCTGAGCTGAGGCACCGCGTAGGTATGCGGCAGGGCCGGTTCCCGGGCGCATGCCCGGGAACCGGCCCTGTCTGTGGGGCTGTTACTGTCCGAAGCCGTAGGCGAACAGGTGGTCGGTGCCCGTGGAGCCGGTCACCGGCAGCGTCACCGACGCCACCTGCTTGGACGGATCCAGCGGGACCTTCGTCGCGAAGACATAGGTCTTCACGCCGTCCCGGCCCCCGCTCCCGGTGTTCCGGTAGGCGGTGGTGACGGCCGTGGTGTCGGCCGGCAGCGGCTTGCTCGGTCCGCCGTTGAGCGTCCAGTCCGAGAAGCCGACCGTCGCCTGCGTGGTGGTGCCGTCGGTGTAGGTGACGGTGAGCGTGCCCGACACCCCGCTGCCGTCGGTGGGCGCGTTGACCGCCGCGCCCAGCAGCCCCAGCGACGCCCCCGAGGTGCCGGCCGGCATCGGGAGGGTCTGGCCGGTCATCTCCACGTTGTCGAGCCGGCCGGACGTCGCCGTCGGCCAGGTGTAGGAGACGCCGTCGACGGTGAGGGTGGAGCCGCCGGTGACGCCGGCCGCCGCCAGGGCGTTTTGGGAGAAGGCCCAGCCACCGCCGTCGAAGCCGCCCGAGTAGGTGGCGCCGTCGGGGTAGATGCCCTCGTTGGTGGCGTACGGCCACAGCGCGCCGGGTTTGGCGACGGCCACGCGCAGCACCGCCGGGGACAGTGCCGCACCGGTGCCGTGGTCGGTGAGGGCGAAGGTGACCTGGTAGGTGCCCTCGTCCGGGCCGGCGGTGACGTGGACCTTGGTCTCGGCGCTGCCCGAGGCGGGCACCGTCAGCGAGCCGGACGCCGTGTCCAGGGTGACGCCGGAGGGCGCCGTCGCCGTCCAGTCGACCGTGACGGCCTTGCTGCCGAGGTTGGTCAGGTCGAGGGTGCCGTCACCGCTCGCACCCGGCTGGAGGACCAGGCCGTCGCTGGACGGGCCGGTCGCCGCCAGCACCCGGCCGCCGCCCGTGGTGTCCGACGGCGGCACCGCCGAAGGGCTCGACGCCCAGGAGGTGTTCGGCCGGGTGCCGAGCGTGTAGTCGAGCGTGCCCGCGCCCTTGAACTGCCGGTACGTCAGCCAGGAGGTGTTCCACGCCTTGCCCTTGACGTTCAGCGACTGCACGTACGGCGCGTCGGGCGCGGCCTGCGGTGCGCCGATCCGTACCGTCTTGCCGCCGTCGAGGGTCACCTGGGCCGCCGGGAACGCCGGGCTGCCGAGCACCAGGGTGTCCGTGCCCGGGGTCTCCGGGTACATGCCGAGTTCGGACCAGACGTACCAGGAGCTCATGGCGCCCAGGTCGTCGTTGCCGAAGGAACCGACCGGGGCGTTGAAGTACAGGTCCTGCTGGGCCTCGCGGACGGCCGCCTGGGTCTTCCACGGCTGGCCCGTGTAGTCGTACTCCCAGGGGATCTCCACGCTGGGCTCGTTGCTCAGGTCGGCGTCGGTGTTGCCGGGGTGGGTGATGTCGTCGAGGAGGCTGTCCAGGTAGGACGAGTACGCCTGGGCGCCACCGCGGGCCTGGATGAGCTGTTGCAGGTTGAAGGGGACCATGGGGGTGTACTGGGCGGAGGTGCCCTCCACGAAGCCGTTGGAGGTGCCGGGGGTGAAGCCGCCCGCGAACTGGCCGTCCTTGTTCTTGGCCTGGAGGTAGCCGGTCTGCGGGTTGAAGACGTTCATCCAGTCCTGGGCGCGGGTGGCGAACTTCGTGTAGACGTCCGTCCTTCCGAGCGACTTCGCGAAGGCTGCGAGGGCGTAGTCGGCGCTGTCGTACTCCAGTTGGGTGGAGACCGGGCCGTAGAAGTTGCAGCAGTTGTAGTCGTTCTCGTCGAGCGGGAGGTAGCCCTTGGCGTCCCGCACGGACTCGCCGGGGCGGTCGTTGTTGGGGACGGTGGCCTCGTGCTGGAGGGCGGCGAGGGCCTTGGTGGTGTCGAAGTCCGTCGCGCCGAAGGCGTAGGCGTCGGTGATGATGCCGGCGGCCGGGTCGCCGACCATCACATAGCTCTCGCCGTTGTTCGAGGCCCACTTGGGCAGCAGGCCGGTCTGGTCGTAGCCGTTGAGCATCGAGGTGACGACGTCGCTGGTGACCTTGGGCTCGACCATCGCCATCAGCTGGGTCTGGGAGCGGTAGGTGTCCCAGCCCGAGTAGTTGGCGTACTGGGCCCGCTGGCCCTTGGCCAGCTGGTGGATCTGGTTGTCCATGCCCATGTACTCGCCGTTGGCGTCGGAGAAGACGTTCGGGTGCAGCAGGGCGTGGTAGAACGCGGTGTAGAACTGCGTCTGCTGGTCGGTGGTTCCGCCGCCGACCTGGATCTTCTTCAGCACCGCGTTCCAGGCGTCGTGGTTGGCCTTCTCGACGGCGCCGATGTTCCAGTTCCTGATCTCGGCGCCGAGGTTGGCCGCCGCGTTGGCATCGCTCGTGTACGAGATGCCGACCTTCGCGGTGACCGTGGGGTTCGTGGCGGTGTCGAAGGTGAGGTACATGCCGTTCGCGCCGGTGGTGGGCGGCTGGGCGGCCTTGGACAGGTTGGACAGCCGGGACGCGGCACCGCTCGGGTGGACGGTCGGGGCGGGCTTCGCCGGGACGGTGAAGTGCTTCTCCTTCAGCGGCTTCGCCGTGGACTTCCGCGGAGCCGGGCTGACCTTGCCCGCCTTCAGCGACTTCGCGTCGGGGGTGATGGTGCCGCCGACCCAGGTACCGCTCGCGGTGAACGGCCGGTCGAACTTGATGTCGAAGTGCAGCGTGTAGCGGTTGCTCGCGCCGCAGAAGTGGCCGCTGTCGATCGCGCCGCTGATCTCCTTGCTGTTGACCACCTGGACCCGGGTGCCGTCCACCTGGGTGGCGCCGCCGCTGAGCTTGAACAGCAGGTTCGCCTGCTGTCCGGCGGGGAAGGTGAAGGTGCCCAGTCCGGCGCGGGTGGTGTCGGTCAGCTCGGTTCTGACCCCGTTGGCGTCGGTGACCTTGTAGGACCCGAGGGCGGCCTGCTCGTCGGCGTGGGTGAAGCCGACGGACGTGCTGCCGAGGTTGCCCGAGAGCGCGCCGGTCACCGGCAGGACGGGCAGGTCGCCCGCGACCGGGCAGCCGGGGCCGGAGACATGGGTGAGGCTGAAGCCGGAGAGCTTGCTGTCGGCGTACTCGTAGCCGCCGCCGTCGGGGCGGTGCGGTGTGGTGTCGGGACCCCACTGCACCATGCCGGCCGGCATGTCGGGGCCGGGGAAGGTGTCCACGGCACCGGAGGTGCCGATGAGGGGGTTGACCAGGGACGCGGGATCCGTCACCAGGGCCGGCCTCGCGGTGCTCGCGGCCTGGGCGCTGCCGGCCGCCGAGAGCGGCAGGGCTGCCAGGCCCAGGACGCAGGCCACGGCCAGGAGCCCGCGGAATCCTGCTCCAGTGGGGGGTCGTGCGGCTGAACGTCGGGGTCTCACCATCGGTTGCCTCCGCAGCAGTTCGTGCCTCGCACATCAGGTGTCGGCGCTCCGGGACACACCGGAACGCCGGCGACGGGCGGCAGCGCATCGGGTCGCTCCCACGGCCTGACAACGTTGCCATGCACGAGTGTTGAGTGAAACGCCTGTGCTTGTGGCGTGTCAACGAGGCCAACAGGACTTTCTGCGCGCGAAGTTCACTGACGGCGGCGCGCCGGGCACAACGGCCCGAGTCCTTGCGGTAGTTACGACCGCTCCGCGAACGGCGCTACAGCCCTCGGGCGACCCGGCCGAGCGCGTCGGCGAGCTGTTCGCGGTGTGCGCGCAGCACCTCGGGGGTGACGCCCTCCCGGGCCACGGCCCGTGCGAGGTCGTCGGTGGCCACTTTGAGCACGGCGCTGATGGTGGCGGCCCGCATCCGGATGTCCGGCAGGTCGGCGGCGGTGCCCGCGCGTTCGGCGAGCACCTCGGTGAACGTCTCCTCCGCACGCTCCCGGAGCACCAGGTAGGCGGCGCGCAGCGCGGGTTCGTCGTGGGTCATCCGGATCACGGTGAGCACCGCCTCGGTGTCCCCGCCGGACAGCGCGTCGGGCGTGGGCCGGTAGGCGGCGCGCAGATGCTCGGTCAGGCCGAGACCGGCCGGCCAGGCGCGCAGGACCGTCCGGAAGGCCTCGATCGACTGGGTGAGCAGCGGCTCCGCGCAGTTCTCCTTGCCGGCGAAGTAGCGCCACAGGGTGCGTTCGGAGACGCCGGCCGCCCGCGCGATCTGCTCGCCGGAGGTGGCGGCCACGCCCTGCGCGGCGAACAGCCGGACCGCCTGGCGGGAGATGTCGAGGCGCTGCCGCTGCCGGTCCCGGTCGCTCACCGGGGGCCGGCCCCGGCGGGGCGCTATCGGGCCACTGTCCACCGTCGCGTCCTTCATCGGGCGATCCAAGCACGCCGACGCCACGCGGCGACTGGCCGGAAACATTATTGGCAGCCACTGACAATAAAGTGTTACGGTCGAAATGCCGGAAGATCGCGTTCCGAGGTCCAGGAGGAGGACCATGAACGGTGCCGCCGAGCGTTCCCGACTACCCTTCGCACGGCCGAACGTGCTCGATCTCGCGCCCCTGTACGAGGTGCTGCGCCGCCAGGCGCCGATCACGCCGGTCACCACTCCGGCCGGGGATCCGGCCTGGCTGGTCACCCGTTTCGAGGAGGTCCGCGACCTCCTCGGCGACAAGCGGCTCGGCCGCTCCCATCCCGAGCCGGAGCGGGCCTCCCGGATCACGAGCGCCGCGGTGCAGGAGGGCCCCTCGGGCGACTACGCCACCGAGGAGGCCGACCACACCCGGATGCGCCGGCTGCTGACCCCGGCCTTCTCCGCCCGCCGCATGGTGATGCTCTCCGATCACGTACGACAGCTGGTGGACGGCTGTATCGACCAACTGCTCGCCGAGCGGGCCGCCGCCCCCGACGGGGTGGTCGACCTGCACGCCGGACTGGCCTTCCCGGTGCCGGTCGCCGTCATCTGCCGGCTGCTCGGCGTGCCCGAGACCGACCGCGACCACTTCGCCTCGCTGTCGGCGCGCATGGCCGACTACGCCATCGGCGACGAGGCCGAACGGGCGCGGGAGGAGTTCAACGACTACATGGTCACCCTCGCCGAGACCAAACGGGCCCGGCCGGGCGAGGACGTCATCTCCGACCTGGTACGGGCCCAGAGCGCCGACACGGACTTCGACTACTCCGAGATGATCAGGCTCTGCGTCGGGCTGCTGTTCGCCGGCCACGAGACCACCGTCAACCGCATCGGGCTGGGCACGCTCTTCCTGCTCACCCGCCCCGACCAGTGGCGGGCGCTGACCGCCGACCCGGCCGGCCGGGTCAACGCCACCGTCGAGGAGATCATGCGCCTCGGCGCACCCGGCGACCTCGGTCTGCTGCGCTACGCCCACACCGACGTCGACGTCGCCGGGGTCACCATCCGCAGCGGCGACGCCGTGATCCTCTCCATCAACTCGGCCAACCGCGACGCGTCCGTCTACACCGACGCCGAGACCTTCGACCCCGACCGTCCGGAACGCAACCACCTCGGATTCGGCCACGGCCCGCACTTCTGCATCGGGGCGAGCCTGGCCCGCACGGAGCTGCGCATCGTGTTCGCCGCCGTGGCCGAGCGTCTGCCCGGGCTGCGGCTGGCCAAGGACGTCGACGACCTCCAGGTGCGCACCACCCTCACCGGCGGGGTCAGCGAGCTGCCCGTGACCTGGTGAGGGCACCGCCCGGACCGGGGCGTGGCGCGGACCGGCCGTGGGCCCGGGCCGCGCCACGCCCGCCGGGTCACGCCTCGTCGCGCAGTCGGGCCGCCAGGGCGGTCAGCGGCTCGGTCTCCTCGGGGTGGCCCAGGGCGGTGAGCCGGGAGACCGCTCCGTCCAGGCGGGCGAGGGCGGGCTCGGGGCGTTCCAGGTAGAGGCCCTCCACGACGGCCGCGAGCCGGACGCACTCGGCCCATTCGCCGACGTGGTCCCGGTCGTGGGAGTCGGATTCGGGTTCGCCGACGAGGGTGAGCGCCTTGTCCAGGGCGGTCAGGGAGGTCTCGTACTCCTTGGCGTAGGCGTTGACCCGCCCGTGTTCATAGGCGAGGGCGCTGTCCAGGTCGCGGCCGCCGGCCCGGTACCCCGCGGCGCGGGCCTCGTCGGCGACCCGGCCCGCGTCGGCGAGCAGAGCGAGCGCGTCGGCCAGGCCCTCGGCGCCCTGCTGCTGGGTCCGGAGGCGGGCGACTTCGCGCAGGCAGCTGCTGAGCTGCTCGTAGCGCGGGTCCCGGGCGTGCGCGGCGAGGGCCTGGTCGACGGCCTCGCGGGCCGGGCCGAACTCGCCGGCCTCGGCGAGGAGCATGGCGGTCTCCGCGGCGATCATGGCGTGGCTGCCGGGGTCGTCGTCCCAGCCGGCCGACTCGGCCGCGAGGGCGGCGTACTCCGCCGTGGCTGCCTTGAGGTCCTCCCCCGCGTGCAGTGCGCGGGCGCGGGCCAGGCGCAGCTGGGCGACGAGCCGGTCGTCCAGCTCCCCGGCGGTGACGTCCGGTTCGGCCAGCACCGAGTCGAGCAGGGCGATGCAGTCCTCGACGCGGCCCAGGTCGAGGGTGAGCTGGGCCGCGTTGCTGTAGGTGCAGAACGCGTCGAATCGGCTGCCGTGGCGCAGCTCCAGCTCCGCGGAGCGGGTCAGATGCCGCAGCGCCTCGTCGGGGCGGTCCAGGCGCATGCAGGTCCGGGCCAGATCGGTGTGCAGGCGGGCGGTGGCCACCGTGTCGGCGGGCCATTCGGCGGCCAGACGGAGGGCCTCGGCCAGGTCCTCGTGGGCCGCCTGCGCGTCCCTGAGGCCCAGCCGGATCCGCCCCCGCAGTCCGAGCGCGTGCGGCAGGTGCCAGGCCGGGCCGTGTGTCCTGAGCCGGTCGAGGAGGGCGTCGCTCGCGGTGACCGCGCCGGGCAGGTCGCCGGAGAGGGCGAGGGTGCCGGCCCGTAGCAGCAGGGCTCCGGAGATCTGCCCGGTGACGTCGTGCCGGACGGCGAACGCGTGCAGCAGGTCCGCCTCGGCGAGGACGGGCGCGGCGTGCTCCTCGTCGTGCGACGTCTGGAACCGCAGGCCGAGCACGGTCGCCCGCAGTCGCAGCAGCCGGGCCTCCTGGTACGGAGCGAGGCCGGTGGCCGTCTCGTGGAGGCGGACCATGGACGCGTGGGCGTCGGTCAGCGCGGCGGTCCTCGCCTCGGCTTCGCCGGCGCCCTCCTGAACGTCCTCCGGGGCGGCCTGCGCCGCGGCGAACAGGGCACAGGCGCGGACGAACACCGCGTGCCCCGGCTGCGCGGCCTCGTCGTACAGGCCCGCCGCCGTCTCGTAGAGGTCGGCCGCCTCGTCGAACTTCTCCTTCTCGCCCGCCCGGCCGGCCTCGTCCTCCAGCAGGTCCGCGCGCAGTCGTACGAGCGGTCCCACGGCCGGGTCGTCGGGGTGGGTGTAGCCGGGGGCGGCGACGAGCGTGCGCAGCCGCGCCCAGCAGGCCTCCGCGCCCGGATGCCCCTGTTCCTCCAACTCCCTTGCCTGAAGGATGAGTTCGGGCAGCGACTCGGGAACGGCGGTGGTGGTCCGGGCGGTGGCGGGGACGGCCGCCGGGACCACGTCGTCGAGGGCGCGGGCGCGCAGGGTCAGTTCGAGGGTGTCCAGGAGAGGGGCGCGGTCGAGGCGGGCCCGGCGCCGGTCGGTGTGGGTCGTGGTCGCGTTGCGGGCGTCGAACCGGGCGGCGAGGTCGTCGGCCCGGCCGCCCACCTCGGCGCGCAGGCCGGCCACCGTCCAGGTGCGGCCCGGGTATCCGGCGGCGGGCAGGTCGCCGTGGCCGAGGGCTTCGACGCGCCGCAGGAGGACCTCCACGCCGGTGAGGAAGGCGAGTTCGTCCAGCGGCGAGTCGACGTCGTCGAACAGGTTCCGGTTCTCCGCGAGGAGTTCCAGGCCGCGCGCCTCGTTGCCGGTGAGCGCGCAGAACTCCAGGTGCCGGCCGACCTCGCCGGACATCGCGGGGTTGCGGCGGCAGGCGCGGTAGCCGGTGAGGTGCAGCTCGCGGGCCCGGTCGGTGCGGCCGGCGCGCAGCAGCGGCAGCAGCGCGTACGAGACGGAGCGGGCGGGCTCCTCCTGGCAGGACTCCGTCCCGGCCAGGACCGGCTCCCAGGTGCGCAGTGCCCGTTCGTCGTCGCCCGCCGCGAGATGGTGGACGGCGCGCACGCAGATCTCGCAGGCCTCGCAGTCGCTGAGCCGGGTACGGGTGCGTCCCGCCCACAGCTCGAAGGCCAGGTCGGTGTCCTCGCCGACGTGGGCGGCGAGGCGGTACGCCTCCCCGTAGTAGGGCTGGAGTCCGAGGCCGGCCTTCTCGTACCGGTCACGCATCTCGGTCAGCCACTGGCGCAGGCTGGCCAGGGGCATCTCGGGCAGGGCGACCAGGGCGGCCGCGACCCACTTGAACCGCCAGAACAGCGTGTGCCGCAGCCGCTCGTCGAAGACGTCGGGCTGCTCGTCGAAGAGGGTGAGCACACGGGCGAAGACGACGGGCGACTTCCTCGGCTCGGAGCCGTAGTTGTACGCCTTCTGCAGTGCGAGGAGCGCGTGCACGAGCGGGCGGGGCTCCGCGAACTGCTCGGCGGAGTCGACCAGTTCCTCGGCGGTGACGGTGCGGGTACGGCCGTAGGGGCGCCGGTCGTTCTCCCGGAGCGCCTCGTACAGCTCGTCCGTGTTCTGGGGGTGGGGTGCGGTCGGCATCGTCAGCTGTCCTTGCGGAGGGCGTGGGCGAGGAGGTCGAGGAAGGAGCGGTTGATGAGGCTCGACTCGGCGGGCCGGAGCGGGCGCCGGGAGAGCAGCGCGGCCTGCCCGTAGAGGGCTTCGGCGCTGGTGCGGGCCAGTTCGGGTTCGTCGATGGTGACGGCGGTGCGGACCAGCGGGTTGAGCTGGTTGAGGATCAGCTGGGCCCGCGGGGCCTCCTGGCGCAGATGGCCGAGGATGTCGCCCCACACACCGCCCTGCTGCTCACGGGCGAGCTGGGAGCGGGTGCGCTCGTGCCGGGCCTCGCGGCTGTCGAGGAGGAGGGCGGGCGCGGAGGCGGGCTGGAAGGTGCGCAGCGCGACGTCGCAGTCGAAGACGGCGAGGGCGTCGCGGGCCAGGGCGAGGTAGGCCGCGGCGGCCAGTTCCGTCTCCCGGTCGACGGGGTCGAGGTGGGCGGTGAGCGTGGCCGGGTCGAGGTCGGCGACGCTCACCTCGGGCCTGATCTCCGGCAGCCGGTGGACCAGTTCACGGTCGTAGGTGTAGCCGCCGTTGACGACGCCCAGCCCGGCGGCCGCGGCGATGGCGGCCACCTGCCGAAACTCCTCCACGCTGGCGGTCACGAGCACGGTGCGGTGGGCGCGCGCGAACTCGTCGAGGGTGGCGTGTCCGTCGGTGGTCTCGAACGGCAGCCACGGCAGCAGCATCCGCAGGATCTCGTCGTCGTGCACGGCCAGCGACTTCACGGCCAGGTGGTGGGTCTGGAGGAAGCGGCCGAGGAGGTCGGGGTCGCTGGCGGCGGTCCGGGCGATCCAGGCGCGCAGCCGTTCGGCGAGGGCGTCGCGGACGGCGGCGAGGGTGTCGTCCTCGTACAGGGACTCCCGGGACGCCGTCGGGCGCAGGCTCTCGGCGTCCAGGACGCAGCGGACGAAGAACGCCCACTCGGGCAGGATCTCCTCGGCCCGCTCGGACAGCAGCATGCCCTTGACGTGCACACGGTGGCCGTGCCGGCGTCCGGCGGGCACCGCCTCGGGGAGCACGCAGGCGATGCCCTTCAGGCCCACGGCCGGCAGGTCCAGGTCGATGGTGTCCAGGGGCGTGAAGCCGAAGATCTCCTCGCCGTACGCGGCCAGCGCCCGGGACCGGGCGCCCGGTGTGGGATACGTCCGCGCCCAGGGCGCGGGCTCGGGGTTGACGGCAGCGCCGGGGCCGCCCGCGCCGTCGTCGAAGGTCACCGGATGGCGCAGCAGGGAGCCGAAGTGCCGGGCGAGCGCCTGTACTTGGACCGGCCGGGTCCACTCGCCCGCGTCGGCGCGGGGCGTCAGCGTGACGGTGGTGCCGGGCCGGGGGCGGGCGGCGGCGGGCAGGGTGCGGACGGTGTAGCTGCCGTCGCCGCGGCCCCGCCACTCCACGGCGGGGGCGTCGGGCGTACGGGCGGAGCGGCTGACGACGTGGATCTCGTCGGCGACCAGGAAGCAGGAGAGCAGGCCGATGCCGAACTGGCCGATGAAGTCGGCGCGTTGCTCGGCGATGTTCTCGGTGCGCTTGCTGCTGCGGCCGATCGTGGCGAGGAAGGTGTGGACGTCGGCCTCGGTGAGTCCGACGCCGTCGTCCGCCACCCGGACGACGGAGCCGTCGGCGTACAGGCGGATGCCGAACGCGTCGGCGGCGGCGCCCGGTTCGAGGGTGTGCCGGGCGGTCAGCGCGTCCACGGCGTTCTGCAGGAGTTCGCGCAGGTAGACGCGAGGGCTGGAGTAGAGGTGGTGGGAGAGGAGGTCGACGAGGCCGCGCAGATCCACCTGGAAGGTGCGGTCGGCGCCGGCGGCCGGGCTCTGAGGGGTGTCGGGCAGAGTCATCGGGCAGTCCGGGGTGGGGTGTTCGAGGGTGACGGGTGGGGTGCCAGGCTGGGTGGCGGGGTGAGGCGGTGCGCCGGTGGCGGGGGTCAGGCAGTGCGCCGGTGGCGGAGGTCAGGCGGTGCGCCGGTAGCGGGCGTACGTCTTCTCCGGATTCGCCATGTACTGCCACGGCCACGGTGTGTAGGCGCCGGCCAGCTCGTGGAAGACCCGCCGGGCGACGATGCCCTCGGCGGACAGCCCGAGGGCCATGGCGAAGATGTTGAAGTCCTGCTGCCAGCCGGGGCGCCGCTCGTGGGCCGGGTGCAGGATGCTGCGCCTGGCCGCTTCCCTCAGCTCCTCCTGGGTGCCGGGGGTGTCGAGGCTGGTGCCGCTGTCCGACTCCACCCACTCCTCGATATGGGCCATGGCGACGACACAGCCGAGGCGATGGCCGTCGGGCGCTCCGGCGAACGCCTCCCGGGCGAACGCCAGTGCCTCACCGGGCTTGCCGCCCCACCGGGGCTGCAACTGCGACACCCACTCGATGTGGGTCGCCAGGTCCAGCGGGTCGCGGCGCAGAGCGGCGGCGAGCCGCGTCTCGTTGACGGCGGGGCCCAGCGACATGCCGCGCCCGGAGGTGAGCAGGCGGCGCCACGGCGTGACCCACTCCGGCCGCGACTCGGCCGCCCGCAGCAGCTGGTCCTCGGCGATGTCGAGTCGTTCGTGGAAGACCCGCCACTGCTCCCGGGTGACGTCCACGGCGCGTGCGCGGGTGCGTGCCTCCCAGCCCCAGCTGATGTGGCGCGCCCCGGATATCAGCAGGGCGGTCGCCCGGTGCTCCTCGTCCTCCTCGACGGCCGCGCCGATCCACTCCTGCACCCCGTCGAGGTCGGCCAGCTCACCGAGGACCCGGTCGTCGCGGCCGAGGTCGAAGGGGGCGAGCGCCGCCTTCACCAGCTCCCAGTCGCCCGCGGTGGCGGCCTCCAGCAGCGCGGACACCCGGGTGTCCCCGAGCGCGTGCAGCGTGTACAGCCCGTTTCTCTGCCTGCGGGGAGCGGGTAGTGCATGCGGATCCGCCGCCGGTCTGCCCCCGCCCCTGCCGAACAGCTTGTCGAACATGCCGCGCCCTCCCCAGGTTCCGCGTGATCATTCCGGTGCAGCATAAGCGGCGCCACCGACACCGCTTCCACGGGATTTTCACCGGCGGTTCACGGCGGCCGCCCTGGTCCTGCCTGAGGGGATGATCAAGCGGTCGGGCCGCGGTGGACGCTGACGGCGTAGCCGCCGCCTTCGTAGGGGTCGGCGTCCCAGGTGGCGAAGCGGTCGACGAGGGTGAGGCCGGCCGCCGCGCAGCAGTCGTCGTACTCCGGCAGGGCGATGCCCGGCGGGACCGGCAGATGGGCCTCGTCCAGGCCGAACCCGGCGACCAGCAGACCGCCCGGCCGCAGGACGGCGGCCAGGCGCCGGACCACCGCGGCCTCGGTGCCGGCCGCGAGCAGCGGGAGGATGTTGCCCGCGGCCACCACGAGATCGAAGTCCGCCGCGATCCCGAGCCGGCGGGGCTCGAACGCGGCCAGATCGGCCTGGAACCAGGGCAGTTCCGGCGCCTGCTCCCGCGCCACCGCCAGCATCGACGCGTCGAGATCCACCCCGACGCAGTCGTATCCGAGCTCCGCGAGCCGGATCATGACCCGTCCGGTACCGCATCCGGCGTCCAGCACCCGGGCCCCGGCGGGCACCAGCGCCGCGCAGAACCGCGCCTCTCCGTGCACGTCCTTGCCGCCACGGGCCACGGCCGCGAACCGTGCCGCGTACTCCCGCCCGGACGTCCCCCCGGTCAGCTCATGCCAGCGACTCATGCGACGAACTATAGGGAGCCGACGGTGATCCTGCCGACCACGCCGCCCGGCGGACCGGCCGCCGACGCGGCCGGGCGAGCGCGGTCCCGGTGCCGCCCGCGGTTCCCACCGCGCGGGCGGTGGCCGGTGCCGCCGAGCGCGGGCGGCGCACTCGGCGGCACCATCGGCTCAGACCGGTTCTGACCTGGCCTGAGCCGATTTGATCAGGTGCTCCAGGCCTGGAGTTCGGAGATCTGACCGGCCGGCCAGCCGTTGTTCGCCGTGATGGTCACCCGGAGGTACCGCTGGGTGGTCGCGGTGAACGTGAGGGTGACCGTGTTGTTGGTGGTGGGGTCGAAGATGTACGCGGCCGACGACTTGACGGTGCTGAAGGAGGAGCCGTCGGTGCTGCCCGCCAGGGACAGCGTCTCGCTGCGGGCGCCCCAGGTCGCGGGGAGCTGGAGGACGACACGGCTCACGCTCTGCGCGGAGCCGAGGTCGACCTGGACCCACTGCGGGAAGGCGTTGTTGGCGCTCTCCCAGTAGGTGCCCTGGTTGCCGTCCGTCACGTTCGACGACGGGTAGACGTCGGTGTGGCTGGACTCGGTGGTGGCCGCGCCCGCCGCCAGGTTCCTGCTCACCGCGCCGGCACCGGTGCCGGTCAGTGCGACCGTGGTCGTGCCGTTCGACGCGTTGCCGGCGATGCTGAGATCGCCGGTGCGGGTGCCGGACGCGGTGGGGGTGAAGGTGACGGCGACCGTGCAGGAGGCCCCCGCCGCGATCGACGTCCCGCAGGTGTTGGTCTGCGAGAAGTCACCGGTGACGGTGACGCCGGAGACGGTCGCGGCCGCGGTTCCGGTGTTGGTCACCGTGACCGTCCGCGCGCCGCTGGCGGTGTTGAGCGCCTGGGTGGGATACGACAGTGACGTCGGGTTCGCCGACAGGGTCGCCGGCGAGGAGCCGCCGTCGCCGGGGAACACCTCGAAGTCCGACAACTGGGCCGCGTTCCAGCCCGTGTTGGCGGTGATGTCGACCCGGACATAGCGCGCCGTCGCGGCGCTGAAGATGATGGTCACGGTGTTGCCGTTGGCGTTCGGGTCGAAGGTGTAGCCGGCCGACGCCTTGATCGTGGAGAAGCTGGAGCCGTCCGTGGATCCCTGCACCGACAGTGTCTGGGTGCGGGCCGACCACGCCGTCGCCGGCGGGAGCTTGAGCACGACCTTGCCGACGCCGTAGTTCTGGCCGAGGTCGACCTGGGCCCACTGCGGGAACGAACCGTTCGTGCCCTCCCAGTAGGTGGCGGCGTCCGGGTCGGTGAGGTTCGAGGCGACGTACGGGCTGGTGCCGGAACTCGCCGTGGCCGGCCGTCCGGCGGCGATGTTCGTGGTGCTGTCGATGCCGCTGCCGGCCAGGGTCACGACGGTCGGGCTGTTGTTGGCGTTGCTGGTGACGGTCAGGTTGCCGGTGCGTGGGCCGCCCGTGGTGGGCTTGAACCCGACGGTCACCGTGCAGGACGCCCCGACCGCGAGGGTGGCGCAGTTGTTGGTCTGGCTGAAGTCACCGGTCGCCGAGACGCCCGAGAGGGTCGCCGACGTGGTGCCCGAGTTCGTCACCTTGACCGTCTGCGCGGTGGCCGAGGAGCCGACCACCGTGGCGGCGAAGGACAGGCTCGCCGGATCGGTGCTCAGCACCGGGCCCGGCGCGGTGCCGGTGCCGGAGAGGGCGACGGTGTCGGTGATCCCGCCCGCGGTGACGGTGAGGGTGCCGCTCCGGCCGCCGGTCGCCGTCGGCGTGAACTTCACGCCGACGGTGCACGAGCCGTTCGCCGGTATCGACGAGCCGCAGGTGTTGGTCTGGGAGTAGTCGCCGCTGGTGGAGACCGAGGAGACGGACGCGGCGCTGCCGGTCGGGTTGGAGACGGTCACGGTCTGCGCGTCGCTGGTCGAACCGGTGGGAATGGAGCCGAAGTTGAGGGCGCCCGGGGTGGCCGTCACGCCTTCGGACGGGTAGGGCGGGTAGACCGGGGCCGGCCACCCTCCGCAGTACGGGGTGCCGCCGATACCGGAGTTGCCGCCGCCGTCGGTCACCGTGAAGCTCCCGGCCGAGCAGCTGTACACCGGGGAGGAGTAACCGACTCCGGTGGCCGTGACGTTGGTGAACTTCGCGGCGCCGCCGGTCTGTTCCTGCAGGGCGAAGGTGCCGGTGCCGGCGATGGTCACGTCGGTGAGATTGACGCCGCTGATGGTGCCCTCGACCCACTGGACGGCCTCGTACGGACTCTGCTGGATCAGCGCGTTGGTCACGTTGACCGGGCCGGTGATCGCGCCCTGGCTGCCGTCGAACCACAACGCTCCCACGCCGAACTGCCAGTTCGGGTCGAGGCTGCCGTCGCGGACCAGGGTGTTGCCGGAGATGGTGGTGGTGCCGACCGGCGTCGACGAGAAGCGCTGCCCCACGTGGATGCCGCCGCCCTGGGTGATGCCGGAGTCCACCACCCGGTTGCCGCTGACGGTGTTGTCGTGGCCGCCGTAGATCGCGATGCCGTTGGCGAGGATCTGCAGGGAGACCGTGTTGTCGGAGATCGTGTCGTTGGCGTCGGCGCCGATACCGGAGTCCGCCCAGGTGGCGATTCCGTCGTCGCCGGTGTTGCGGATGTCGCTGTTGGTCACCTTGGAGTCGGTGACGGCGCCGTGGAAGTTGATGCCGTCCGCGGTGGTGTCACGGATGCGCACACCGCTGAACGTCAGCCCGTCCATCGGCCCGTCCATCCAGGCACCGACCTTCATGTGGTCGATCCAGACACTGGAGACGGTCGAGTTGCTCATCGCGCCGCCGATGCCGTTGACCTGGGCGCTGTCGTTGCGCTCCCGCACATCGCCGAAGATCGCGAAGTTCTGGAGGTGCACGCCCGTGCTCGCGGAGGGCGCGGAGTTGCCGTAGAAGCCGGGGGCCGTGCCGGTGACGGTCGAGTACCACATGCCGGCGCCGGCGATCGTGACGTTGTTGACGCTGATGTGGCCGGGGATGTTGTAGGTGCCCGGCGGGATCCACACGGTGCCGCCGGGGCCTGCCGCGCTGATCGCGGCGTTGAACGCGCCGGTCGCGTCGGTGGCACCGGTCGCGTCGGCGCCCTTGCCGGTCACCGACACGGCGCCCGACGGGGCCGTCAGGGCGGCGCCGACCTGCTCGAAGTCGGCGAAGTCGATCGTGTAGGAGGAGGCGTTGTCGCCGGAGTCGACCTGCAGCTTGAAGGTGGTGCCCGCCGGATAGCTGGTGGCGAACAGGCGGTGCGCCTCGTCGTAGAAGTGGTGCGGGTTACTGCCCGGGGTGTTGGTGAACGGGTAGCTGCCGTAGTACCAGCTGTAGGCGTTGGTCAGGGTGAAGTCGGGCTGCTTGACGCCGTTGATGTAGAGGGACAGCGCGGCGGTGTAGACCGAGCCGCCCGAGGTGTCGGGGATGCTGTACCGGAAGTTGATCGAGTTGGTCGCCACCGGCGTGGTGAACGTGACGTACTGGCCGGTGCCCTGCAGCGTCGTCGCCTTGCGGTACGACGCCTCGTCGGCCAGCTGGCCCTGGGTGTAACTCGGGCCGATGGTGGTGCCGTTGGTGGCGGAGTTCTCCGCCTGCACCTCGACGTACGGCAGGCTCGCGCCGCTGCCGCCGGTGGCGGCGGCCGCCGCCACCGCGGGTGCGACGGCCAGCGTGCAGACGCCGACCACGGCCAGCATCGCGGCGCTGACCGCCCAGACCAGGGTTCGTCTCAGATCTCGTATGGAGGGGAGCACTTACCACTCCTTTCGCGAACAATGCCGGAAACGTTCCACTGACGCCGCCAGGGAGGGGCGGGAGGCGGGAGTGAAGACGCGAAGGGGACCGTAATGTTCGCGATCGACTCACGCAAGAACTGAACGAAGTATTGCAACAATGAAAATTGAGCCCGCAAGATCCCGTACGACGGCGGAGCAACTCCCCGGGGCCAGTCCACCCCAGTGCGAAACCGCTGCCAGTGTCGCAGTTCTCCGTTGATGCAAATTCCGGCGCAATCATCGCAATTTACTGATTGTTCGACCCGCGGGGCTGTTCCCCTGTACGACGGGAACAGCCCGTCCGCCCGGCGCTGTTGCACCGGCCGGGGGAGCCCGTCCCGGACTCGGCCCCCGGCCTTTCGACCCAGGCCGTTGTACACAGGAGGACTGTTTGATGAATGACCGGCCCTTGACGCTCATGGCGGTACACGCCCACCCCGACGACGAGGCCACCGGGACGGGCGGTGTCCTCGCGCGGTATGCGGCGGAGGGCATCCGCACGGTCCTCGTGACGTGTACCGACGGCAGTTGCGGTGACGGACCCGGGGGCGTGAAGCCTGGCGAACCCGGGCACGATCCGGCGGCCGTCGCCTCGATGCGGCGTCAGGAACTGGAGACCAGCTGCGAAGTCCTCAAGATCAGCCATCTGGAGACGCTGGACTACGCGGACTCCGGAATGATGGGCTGGCCGGCCAACGACGCCCCCGGCTCCTTCTGGCGGACACCCGTGGCGGAGGGCGCCGCCCGGCTCGCGGAACTCCTGCGGCGCTACCGCCCCGATGTGGTCGTCACCTATGACGAGAACGGCTTCTACGGCCACCCCGACCACATCCAGGCCAACCGCATCACGATGGCGGCGCTGGAGATGACCGAGCCGACACCCAAGGTCTACTGGACGACGGCACCCCGCTCGATGATGCAGCGGTTCGGGGAGACCATGCGCGAGTTCGGTGCGGACGTACCGGAGCCGGACCCCGAGGAGGCCGCCGCGCTGGCCGAGATCGGACTTCCCGACGAGGAGATCACGACCTGGGTGGACACCACCGCGTTCGGCGGCCAGAAGTTCGACGCGCTGGCCGCGCACGCCAGCCAGGGCGAGAACATCTTCTTCCTGAAGATGGGCCGGGAGAGGTTCACCGAGCTGATGGGTGTCGAGACCTTCGTCCGGGTCCGGGACACCACCGGCGCGGCCGTGCCCGAGAACGACCTCTTCGCCGGACTCCGCTGATCCGCCCGCCGGACCCCGCACGGGGCTAGTGTCTGCCGGGTGACCGCAGACGATGCGAACCGGCGGTGGACACGGTCCATGCCCGAGGCCTACGACCGTCACCTGGTGCCGGTCTTCTTCCGTCCCTTCGCCGCCGATCTGGCGGCCAGGGCGGCAGCGCTGCGGCCCCGGACGGTCCTCGAACTCGCCGCCGGGACCGGGGCGCTGACCTCGGCCCTGCTCGATGCGGTGCCCACGGCCTCGGTGACGGCGACCGATCTCAACGAAGCGATGGTCATCGCCGGATCGGCACGGGAGCCACGCGCGCACTGGCGGCAGGCGGACGCCCAGGAGCTGCCGTTCGAGGACGGCGGCTTCGAGCTCGTCCTGTGCCAGTTCGGGGTGATGTTCTTCCCCGACAGGGCCGCCGCCTACGCCGAGGTGCGCAGGGTCCTGGCCCCGCGGGGGCGGTTCCTGTTCAACAGCTGGGGCCCGCTGGCCACGCACGGTTTCGGGGCCGCCTTCCAGGCCGCCCTGGAGCAGTCCATGCCCGGCGGAGCGCCCACGTTCCTGCCGGACGTGCCCCACGGCTACGCCGATCCGGCCGTGGTCGCCGCGGACCTGGCCGCCGCCGGACTGGCCCTGGCGACCGCCGAGGAGGTCACCCTGGAAGGCGTCGCGGAGTCGGCAGCCTCCGTCGCCACCGGATTCCTCACCGGCACACCGGTCAGCGCCGCCGTCCAGGCCCGCGAGGACGCCCAGGCCCTCCAGCTCGCCGTCACCCGGAAAATGACGGACCGCCTCGGCACCGGCCCCGTCACCGCGTCGATGACCGCCACCGTCTACACGGCCCACCACCAGGGATGACCCCGGGCACAAAACACCTCATGCGGGCCGAGGCTCAGCTCGACCCGCATGAGTAGTGTGATGATCTGTGTCCGAGGGGGGACTTGAACCCCCACGCCCGATAAAGGGCACTAGCACCTCAAGCTAGCGCGTCTGCCATTCCGCCACCCGGACTAGGTGTCTGCCGCCTGACCGGGGGTGTTCCCCGCGGCGACATGGACAACAATACCAAGCTTTCGGAGTGCCCTTCACCTGCGTTTCCGTCGGTGTATCCGCAGGTCGGCGAGGTGTCACCACCCGTGATCCGGCCGTTACCGGACGGGGAGCAGCGCGCGCAGGGCGCGGACGAGGGTCGCGGCCGTCTCCTCGTCCAGCGGGGCGAGGAAGCGGCGCTCGGCGGCCAGCCGGGCCTCCTCGGCCCGCGCCATCCGCTCGTGTCCGGTGTCCGTCAGTTCGACGATGTTGCGCCGCCGGTCCTGCGGGCTGCGCCGGCGGACGACCAGTCCGCGCCGTTCCAGGCCGTCGAGCAGGGCGACCATCGTCGTGCGGTCCACTCCGAGCCGCCCGGCCACCTCGATCTGGGACAGCGGCTCGGCTCCGGCCAGCACCACGAGCACCGCCAGTTCGTGCCCGTCCACGCCGTACGGCGCGAGGGTCTCGGCCGAGGTCCGGGCCAGCTCCGCCTGGACGTGCTTGAGGAGGTAGCCGAGCCGGGATTCGAGGGGGTCGCTGACCATGTCGTAGACGATATCGAAAACTGATCGTCAGTAGACCTGATGATTTACTACGCTGACGGTCATGACGACGACTGCGACGACTGCGACGACGGTGCCGACCGTGCGTTTCGGCATCAAGACCACACCCATGCACGTTCCCTACGAGGACATCCGCCGCGTCTGGCAGGAGGCCGACGCGATACCGGAGATCGCGGACGCCTGGCTCTGGGACCACCTGCTGCCGGTGGCCGGGCCGAAGGACGGTGCCGTCCACGAGGGCTGGACGCTACTGGCCGCCCTGGCCGCGCAGACGGAGCGGCTGCGGCTCGGTCTGCTGGTGACCAGCAACCGGATCCGGCCGCCCGCGCTGCTCGGCAAGATGGCCTCGACCGTGGACGTGGTCTCGGGCGGCCGGCTGGTGCTGGGCCTGGGCGTCGGCGGGACGCACCAGCCGCCGGGGGCCGGCGGGATCCCGGGCCCGAATCCGGCGGTCGCGGAGTACGAGGCGTACGGCCTCACGCTGGTGCCGCCCGCCGAGGGCATCGCCCGGCTCGACGAGACCGTACGCATCCTGAAGCTGATGTGGACCCGGGACGTCTTCGACTTCGACGGCGCGTTCTACCGGCTCAGGGGGACCCGGAACGAGCCCGGGCCGGTGCAGCGCCCGGGGCCCCCGCTGCTGATCGGCGGCTGGGGCACCCGGCTGCTGCGGCTGGCGGCCGAGCACGCGGATGTCTGGAACGTGCCCGGGCCGCCGCACAACAGCGTGGAGTTCGTCGCCGGGCGGACCAGGGTGCTGGACGCGCACTGCGCCGAACTGGGCCGGGATCCGGCGGAGATCGTCCGCTCGGTCCAGGTCCTGGTGTCGTACGACGACCCGGCGGCGACCCGGGCCACGGTCCTCGCCCTGGTCCGCACGGGCATGAACCACATCGTGCTGAGCCTGCCGCGCCCCTATCCGCAGGGCGTGGTGCGCGCTCTCGCCGAGGAGGTCGTCGCCCCGGTACTCACCGCCGTCATGGCATGAGCTGGTACTCCGGGAAGTTCCCCGGCAGCCGCTCCCCCGCCGGCCCGTTGGTCACCGCCCGCACCAGCAGTTCCCCGCCGACGAAGGCGCCCCGCCAGGACGCGCCGAAGCCGCCGAAGAGCTCGTCGCGGTCGCCGCGGGAGCGTGGCTTGCCGTGGCCGACCTTGAAGGCGCGGATCTGCGGGGCCAGGCGCGCGAAGGTGGCCTCGTCGTCGGTGGAGAGGGTGGCGACCAGCGCGCCGTTGGAGGCGTTCATGGCGGCCAGCAGTTCGGCCTCGGTGTCGACCAGGACGATCGTGTCGACCGGGCCGAAGGGTTCCGCGTGGTGGAGCGGGGAGGAGGGGGGCGGGTTGAGGAGGGTGACCGGGTGAACGTACGACGACGTGTCCTGGCCGGGCAGGAAGAGCGCGTCGGCCGGGCTGCCGCGGTGCAGCGGGACGGCACCGCGGTCCACGGCCTCGGCCACCTGGTCGGTCAGGTCCTTGGCCTTCGCCGCGTTGATGACCGGCCCGAAGTCCAGTTCGGGCAGCGGGTCGGCGGGGTCGGCGACCGCGAGCGGGTGGCCGACCCGCAGTGCGCGCACCGCCGGGAGGTAGGCCGTGAGGAACTCGTCGAACAGCTCGCGCTGGACGACGAAGCGCGGGTAGGCGGTGCAGCGCTGTTTGCCGTAGTCGAAGAGCTTGGGGACGACGGCGGTGAACGCCTCCCAGTCGGTGAGGTTCCAGATGCCCCAGGTGTTGAGTCCCTCCTGTTCGAGGACGTGCCGCTTACCGAGGTCGGCGACGGCGGTGGCCACCGCGGCCCCCGTGTCCCGGCCGCCGACGAAGGAGACGCAGCCGATCTCGGGCGCCCGCACCAGCGCCTCCGACAGCTCGCCCCCGCTGCCGCTGAGCAGCGTCACCGGCAGGCCCTCACGGGCGGCCAGCGCGCAGGCCAGGGTGAGGCAGGCGACCCCGCCGTCGGTCGGGGTCTTCGCCACCACCGCGTTGCCGGCCAGAGCCTGGACCAGTACCGCGTGAACGAGCACGCTCATCGGGTAGTTCCAGCTGGCGATGTTGGACACCGGCCCGTCCAGCGGGACCCGCCCGGCGAGCATCGGCCCGATGCCGTCGACATACCAGCGCACCCCGTCGATCGCGCGGTCCACGTCCGCCTGGGCGAGCCGCCAGGGCTTGCCGATCTCCCAGACGAGGAGGAGAGCGAGGAGTTCGCGGTGTTCGGTCAGGGCGTCGAGGGTGGCGGCCACTCGGGCCCGGCGCTCTTCCAGCGAGACGTACCGCCAGGCGCGGTGCTGGTCGAGGCAGGCGCGGACGGCCCGGCGCGCGGTGTCCCGGTCCAGACGTGGGGCGCCGGCGATCGGGCTGCCGTCGACGGGGCTGGTCGCGGGGAGCGGGCGGCCGTCGGGCCGCCAGGTGCCTGCCCACAGGTTGAGGACGCGGTCGTCCCGGAACGCCTCGGGGGCGAGGTCGAGACAGCGTGCCCAGGCGTCGTCCCAGCCGGTGCCGGGCTTGCGGACGAGGTCCATGGTCAGCCCCCCGTTTCCAGGAGTTCGAGCACCAGCCGGGCCGTCTCGGTCGGTGTGCTCCCCACCCGCACCCCGACCGCCTCCAGCGCCTCCTGCTTGGCGCGCGCGGTGCCGGCCGAGCCGGAGACGATGGCGCCCGCGTGGCCCATGGTGCGGCCCTCGGGCGCGGTGAACCCGGCGATGTAGCCGACGACCGGCTTGGTGACGTGCTCCCTGATGTACGCGGCGGCCCGTTCCTCCGCGTCGCCGCCGATCTCCCCGATGAGGACGACGAGTTCGGTGTCGGGGTCCTCCTGGAACGCGGCCAGGCAGTCGATGTGGCTCGTCCCGACGACCGGGTCGCCGCCGATGCCCACGCAGGTGGAGAAGCCGATGTCCCGCAGCTCGTACATGAGTTGGTAGGTCAGCGTGCCGGACTTGGAGACGAGTCCGATGCGGCCGGGCTTGGTGATGTCGGCCGGGATGATGCCCGCGTTCGACTGGCCGGGGGTGATCAGTCCGGGGCAGTTGGGGCCGATGATCCGGGTGCCGTTGCGCCGGGCGTACGAGGTGAAGGCCACCGAGTCGTGGACCGGGATGCCCTCGGTGATCACCACGGCGAGGCCGATCCCGGCGTCGGCGGCCTCCAGCACGGCCGCCTTGGCGAAGGCGGGCGGCACGAAGACGACGGTGACGTCGGCGCCGGTCGCGGCGATGCCCTCGGCGACCGTGCCGAAGACCGGGACGGCACTGGGGGCACCTCCCAGGCCCTTAAGGCACTGGGGGACGTCGAAGTCGACGCTCTGCCCGGCCTTGCGCGGGTTGACCCCGCCGACGACGTCGGTCCCGGCGGCCAGCATGCGCCGGGTGTGCTTCATGCCCTCGCCGCCGGTCATGCCCTGGACGAGGACCTTGCTCTCCTTGGTGAGATAGATCGCCATGTCCCGGCTCCTCAGGCGGTGTGGGCGAGTTCGGCGGCGCGGCGGGCGGCACCGTCCATGGTGGTGGCCTGTTCGACCAGGGGATGCGCGCGGTCGTCGAGGATCGCCCGGCCACGGGCCGCGTTGTTGCCGTCGAGGCGGACCACCAGCGGCTTGGTCAACCGGACGGCCTCCAGGGCCTGGACGATGCCGTCGGCGACCGCGTCGCAGGCCGTGATCCCGCCGAAGACGTTGACGAACACCGACTTCACGGACGGGTCGGAGAGGATCACCGACAGCCCGTCGGCCATGATCCGGGCGGAGGCTCCGCCGCCGATGTCCAGGAAGTTGGCGGGCCGTGCGCCGCAGCCTGCGACCACGTCCAGGGTGGACATGACCAGGCCCGCGCCGTTGCCGATGATGCCGACCTCGCCGTCGAGCTTGACGTAGTTGAGTCCCTTCGCGGCGGCCGCCGCCTCCAGCGGGTCGTGGTGCTCGCCCTCCTCTGCACCCCAACGGGACTGCCGGAAGCGGGCGTTGTCGTCGAGGGTGACCTTGCCGTCGAGGGCCAGGATCCGGCCCTCCTCGGTGCGCACGAGCGGGTTCACCTCGACGAGCACGGCGTCCTCGCGGACCAGCACCTGCCAGAGCCGTACGAGGACGTCGGCGGTCTGCGGCGGCAGTCCGGCGGCGTCGGCGATCTCCTGGGCCTTGGCGGACGTCACGCCGATCGCGGGGTCGACGTGGACCCGGGGCACCGCCTCCGGCCGGGTCGCGGCCACTTCCTCGATCTCCATGCCGCCCTCGGCGGAGGCGATGGCGAGGAAGTGGCCGGCCGCCCGGTCGAGGACGTAGGAGACGTAGAACTCGCTCTCGATGGCGACGGGTTGGGCCAGCATCACCTTGCCGACCGTGTGTCCCTTGATGTCCATGCCGAGAATCTGACGTGCCGTGAGTTCCGCCGCGGCCGGGTCGGCGGCCAGCTTCACGCCGCCCGCCTTGCCCCGGCCGCCGGTCTTGACCTGCGCCTTCACGACGACCTTGCCGCCGAGTCGGCGGGCGATCTCGCGGGCCTCCTTGGGCGAGTCGGTGACCTCGGCCCTCGGCACCACGATGCCGTGTTCCTCGAAGAGTTCCCTTGCCTGGTGCTCGTACAGGTCCATTTCGGCTCCTGTCTTGAAAGTGCCGCACGCCCCCTGGACACCACCCACCGGATGCGGGATAACAAGGTTCATACAGTATTCGTCGACTGTATGCAATGTACCGCGAGAGCGTTCCAACCCCCTACGAAGGGACAGGACTTCGCCATGCCCGACGACACCCAGGACGTGATTTCCGGTGGTCATCTCGTTGCCAAGGCGCTGAAGGCCGAGGGGGTCGACCGCATCTACACCCTGTGCGGCGGCCACATCATCGACATCTACGACGGCTGCGTCGACGAGGGCATAGAAGTCGTCGACGTCCGCCACGAGCAGGTGGCCGCCCATGCCGCCGACGGCTACGCGCGCATCACCGGCAGGCCGGGCTGTGCGGTCGTCACCGCCGGGCCCGGTACGACCGACGCGGTCACCGGAGTCGCCAACGCCTTCCGCGCGGAGTCCCCGATGCTGCTGATCGGCGGCCAGGGGGCGCTCAGCCAGCACAAGATGGGGTCCCTGCAGGACCTGCCGCACGTCGACATGATGACGCCGATCACCAAGTTCGCCGCCGCCGTCCCGGACACCGCACGCGCCGCCGACATGGTGTCGATGGCGTTCCGCGAGTGCTACCACGGCGCGCCCGGACCCTCCTTCCTGGAGATACCCCGCGACGTCCTCGACGCCAAGGTCCCCACCGCGAAGGCCCGCATCCCCAAGGCGGGCGCCTACCGGGCCGCCACCCGCTCGGCCGGCGACCCCGAGGCCATCGAGAAGCTCGCCGACCTGCTCGTGCACGCCGAGAAACCGGCCATCCTGCTCGGCAGCCAGGTCTGGACGACCCGCGGCACCGCGGACGCCATCGAGCTGGTGCGGACCCTCAACATCCCCGCGTACATGAACGGCGCCGGCCGCGGCACCCTGCCGCCCGGCGACCCGCACCACTTCCAGCTCTCCCGCCGGTACGCCTTCTCCAACGCCGACGTCATCGTGATCGTCGGCACCCCCTTCGACTTCCGCATGGGCTACGGCAAGCGGCTCTCCCCGGAAGCGACGGTCGTGCAGATCGACCTCGACTACCGCACGGTCGGCAAGAACCGGGACATCGACCTCGGGATCGTGGGCGACGCGGGGCTCGTCCTCAAGTCCGTGACCGAGGCCGCCTCGGGGCGCGTCAACGGTGGCGCGTCCCGGCGCAAGGAGTGGCTGGACGAGCTGCGCGCCGCCGAACAGACCGCGCTGGAGAAGCGGTTGCCGAGCCTGCGGTCGGACGCCTCCCCCATCCACCCCTACCGCCTGGTCAGCGAGATCAACGACTTCCTCACCGAGGACTCGATCTACATCGGCGACGGCGGCGACATCGTCACCTTCTCCGGGCAGGTCGTACAGCCCAAGTCGCCCGGCCACTGGATGGACCCGGGCCCGCTCGGCACCCTCGGCGTCGGTGTCCCCTTCGTGCTCGCCGCCAAGCAGGCCCGCCCCGACAAGGAGGTGGTCGCCCTCTTCGGGGACGGCGCCTTCTCGCTCACCGGCTGGGACTTCGAGACCCTGGTCCGCTACGACCTCCCCTTCGTCGGGATCGTCGGCAACAACTCCTCGATGAACCAGATCCGTTACGGCCAGGCCGCCAAGTACGGCAAGGAGCGCGAGCGGGTCGGCAACACCCTCGGGGACGTCCACTACGACAAGTTCGCCCAGATGCTGGGCGGTTACGGCGAGGAGGTCCGCGACCCCGCCGACATCGGCCCCGCGCTGCGCCGGGCCCGGGAGTCGGGCAAGCCGTCGCTGATCAACGTCTGGGTCGACCCGGACGCGTACGCCCCCGGAACCATGAACCAGACCATGTACAAGTGAGGTGGAACGCCCATGACCACCAAGGCACTTGAGGGCATTCGCGTCCTCGACATGACCCATGTCCAGTCCGGCCCCTCCGCCACCCAGCTGCTCGCCTGGCTCGGCGCGGACGTGGTCAAGCTGGAGGCGCCGTCCGGTGACATCACGCGCAAGCAGCTGCGCGACCTCCCGGACGTCGACTCCCTCTACTTCACGATGCTCAACTGCAACAAGCGGAGCATCACCCTCAACACCAAGACCGAGCGCGGCAAGGAGCTCCTGACCGAGCTGATCCGGCGCTCGGACGTGATGGTGGAGAACTTCGGCCCCGGCGCGGTCGACCGGATGGGGTTCACCTGGGACCGCATCAAGGAGATCAACCCCCGGATCGTGTACGCCTCCATCAAGGGGTTCGGAGACGGGCCGTACACCAACTTCAAGGCGTACGAGGTCGTCGCCCAGGCGATGGGCGGGTCGATGTCGACCACCGGCTTCGAGGACGGCCCGCCGCTGGCCACGGGCGCGCAGATCGGCGACTCGGGCACCGGAGTGCATACAGTAGCCGGGATATTGGCGGCACTGTTCCAGCGCGAGCACACCGGCCGCGGCCAGCGCGTCAACGTCGCCATGCAGCACGCCGTGCTCAACCTCTGCCGGGTGAAGCTGCGCGACCAGCAGCGACTCGCCCACGGCCGGCTCGCCGAGTACCCGAACGAGGACTTCGGCGACGCGGTGCCCCGCTCCGGCAACGCCTCCGGTGGCGGACAGCCCGGCTGGGCGGTCCAGTGCGCGCCGGGCGGCCCGAACGACTACGTGTACGTGATCGTGCAGCCCGTCGGCTGGCAGCCGATCACCCAGCTGATCGGCCGGCCGGAACTCGCGGACGACCCCGAGTGGGCGACCCCGGAGTCCCGCCTGCCCAAGCTGGGCAAGATGTTCCAGCTGATCGAGGAGTGGTCCTCGACGCTCCCCAAGTGGGAGGTCCTGGAGCAGCTCAACGCCCACAACATCCCGTGCGGGCCGATCCTCTCCACCAAGGAGATCATCGAGGACGAGTCGCTGGTCGCCAACGAGATGGTGGTGACCGTCCCGCACCCCGAGCGCGGCGAGTTCGTCACCGTAGGCAGCCCGCTCAAGCTCTCCGACTCCCCGGTCGACGTCACCAGTTCGCCACTGCTCGGCGAGCACAACGCAGCGGTCTACATCGGCGAACTCGGTCTCGGCGACGAGGAGTTGCGCCTGCTCAAGTCGAACGGAGTGATCTGACGTGATGGCAGAGGACCGGGAGCTGCGGGTCCGCGCGCTCCTCGACTCCGTGCGGGCCGAGGGTCGTACCGCACTCACCGCGCCCGAGGGCAAGGTGATCGCCGACGCGTACGGGATCGCCGTACCGGGCGAGGAGCTGGCGACCGACGTCGACGAGGCGGTGGCGTACGCGGCGCGCTTCGGCGGACCGGTCGTCATGAAGATCGTCTCGCCGGACATCCTGCACAAGACCGATGCGGGCGGGGTGATCGTGGGCGTCGAGGGCGCGGCGGACGTACGGGCCGCCTTCCACCGGATCATCGAGAACGCGCGCGGCTACGACGCCGATGCCCGCATCGAGGGCGTCCAGGTGCAGGAGTTGCTGCCGAAGGGCACGGAGGTGATCGTCGGCGCGGTCACCGACCCGACCTTCGGGAAGGTCGTCGCGTTCGGGCTCGGCGGGGTGCTGGTCGAGGTGCTGAAGGACGTGACCTTCCGGCTCGCGCCCGTCTCCGCCGACGAGGCGCTGTCGATGCTGGACTCCATCAAGGCGGCCGAGGTGCTGCGCGGGGTGCGCGGGCAGGCCGGGGTGGACCGCTGGGCGGTCGCCGAGCAGATCCGCCGGGTCTCCCAACTGGTCGCGGACTTCCCGGAGATCGCCGAGGTGGACCTCAACCCGGTGATCGCCACGCCGGAGGGCGCGGTCGCCGCCGACATCCGCATCATCCTCGCGGAGAAGCAGCCGCCGGAGCGCAGGAAGTACACGCGCGAGGAGATCCTGGAGTCCATGCGCCGGCTGATGCAGCCCCGCTCGGTCGCCGTGATCGGTGCCTCCAACGAGCAGGGCAAGATCGGCAATTCGGTGATGCGCAACCTCGTGGACGGCGGCTTCGCCGGGGAGATCCATCCGGTGAACCCCAAGGCCGATGACATTCTGGGCCGCAAGGCGTACAAGAGTGTCACGGACGTTCCCGGTGAGGTGGATGTGGCCGTCTTCGCCATTCCCGCCAAGTTCGTCGCGGCGGCACTGGAGGAGGTGGGCCGGAAGAGGATCCCCAACGCCGTCCTGATCCCGTCCGGTTTCGCGGAGACCGGCGAGGAGGAGCTCCAGGCCGAGATCGTCGCCATCGGCGAGCGGTACGGCATCCGCCTCCTCGGCCCGAACATCTACGGCTACTACTCCACCTGGCAGGACCTGTGCGCCACGTTCTGCACGCCGTACGACGTGAAGGGCGGGGTGGCACTGACCTCCCAGTCGGGCGGCATCGGCATGGCCATCCTCGGCTTCGCCCGCACCACGAAGACCGGTGTGTCGGCGATCGTCGGGCTCGGCAACAAGTCGGACCTGGACGAGGACGACCTGCTGACCTGGTTCGGCGAGGACCCGCACACCGAGTGCATCGCGATGCACCTGGAGGACCTGAAGGACGGCCGCGCCTTCGTCGAGGCCGCGCGGGCGACCGTACCGAAGAAGCCGGTCGTGGTCCTCAAGGCGGGCCGTACGGCGGCCGGTGCCAAGGCGGCAGGGTCGCACACGGGCGCGCTCGCGGGCGACGACGCGGTGTACGACGACATCCTGCGGCAGGCGGGCGTGATCCGCGCGCCGGGCCTGAACGACATGCTGGAGTACGCGCGCGGCCTGCCGGTGCTGCCGCCCCCGCAGGGCGACAACGTCGTGATCATCACCGGCGCGGGCGGCAGTGGCGTGCTCCTCTCGGACGCCATCACGGACAACGGGCTGACCCTGATGGAGATACCACCGGACCTGGACGAGGCGTTCCGGCGCTTCATCCCACCGTTCGGCGCCGCCGGCAACCCGGTGGACATCACGGGCGGCGAGCCGCCGTCGACGTACGAGGCGACGATCCGGCTCGGTCTTGAGGACCCGCGGATCCACGCGCTCGTCCTCGGCTACTGGCACACCATCGTCACCCCGCCGATGGTCTTCGCCGAACTGACGGCCCGCGTGGTCGCGGAGTTCCGCGAGCGGGGCATCGAGAAGCCGGTCGTCGCCTCGCTCGCGGGGGACGTCGAGGTCGAGGAGGCCTGCCAGTACCTGTACGAGCGGGGGGTCGTGGCGTACCCGTACACGACCGAACGGCCGGTGGCCGTGCTCGGCGCCAAGTACCGCTGGGCGCGGGCGGCCGGACTGCTGGGGGGCGCGTCATGACGTAGCCGAGGAAGGGGCCGGCCGGCGAGCGCGTCGTCGGCCGGCCCCGGGACCCGTGCGCGCACGAAAGGCATTGGACAGGGGGCGCTGGCCAGAACTTTCGACGCAAGGGGTGCTGAGCAGACATGTCATCCATCGATCTATCGACGTCCGTCCCTTTCAGGGAGGTGACGGACCGCAACGGCCGCACGTACCGGATCGGCGAACGCGATGTCGATCTCATGGGCCGCACACGCAAGTGGATGGTCATCCTGCCCTGGGTGGGCATGATGGGCATCAGCTCCGCCGAGTACGCGTTCACGTCGGCGGAGGACACGCTCCACGAGGCGCATCTGTGGAGCAGCGGGCACATCTTCTGGCTGATGGGCGTCTGGGTGTTCTTCCAGGCGGCCGTGGCCTTCCCGGCCGGGCAACTGCGGGAGAGCGGACGGCTCCCCGCGCGTACGGCCATGCTGATCGGCGCGGTCGGCACGCTGCTGGGCTATGTGTCGCTGGCGTTCGCACCGAACGTGGTCGTCGCCTACTTCGGCTTCGGCATGTGCAGCGGTATCGGCGCCGGTCTCGTCTACGCGACCTGCGTGAACATGGTCGGCAAGTGGTACCCGGAGCGCAAGGGCGGCAAGACGGGCTTCGTCAACGGCGGTTTCGCCTACGGGTCCGTGCCCTTCGTCTTCCTCTTCACCTCGGTCCTCGACCTGAGCAACTACAAGGTGCTCCTCTCCTCGGTCGGCATCGGGCTGTGCCTGGTGGTGGCGTCGGCCGGCTGGTTCTTCAAGGACCCGCCGAAGAACTGGTGGCCGCCGCACGTCGATCCGCTGACGGCAACTCAGGATCCCAAGATACGGCGGGCGTTGGAGAAGAACCCGCCGGCGGTCAAGCAGTACACCCCGAAGGAGGCCGCCCGTACACCGGTCCTGTGGATGATGTGGTTCTGTCTGCTCTGCACGGCCGGGATCAACATCTTCGGCATCGCCTTCCAGGTGCCGTTCGGCAAGGACATGGGCTTCGCGGGCGGGATCGTCGCCACCGCGATGTCGTTGAAGGCGATCGTCAACGGCACCGGCCGCGGCGTCATCGGCTGGATCTCCGACCGCTACGGCCGCCGCAACACCCTGATCATCGTCTGCATCGTGCTCGGCACGGCACAGTTCGGCGTGCTGGTCTCCGGCCAGATGGGCAGCATGCCGTTCTTCCTGTTCTGCTCCATGGTCTCCGGGTTCGGCGGCGGGGCGATCTTCCCGCTCTTCGCGGCCATGACGGCGGACTACTTCGGTGAGAACAACAACGCCACCAACTACGGGATGGTCTACAGCTCCAAGCTGATCTCCGGCCTGGTGGGCTCCGGTCTGGGCGCGGTCGTCGTCGGCGAGTGGGACTACGACGGCGCGTTCGTGCTCGCGGGCTCCGTCGGCCTGGCCTCCGCAGTGCTGGCCCTCTTCCTCAAGGCACCGGGCAGGCCCAGCGCCCGGCGCATCGTCCCCAACCCGCAGCCGCTCGGCGAGGAGATGGCGTGACATGACGGCAGACCCTGTAGCCACGAACAGCACCGGTGCCGGACGGCGCCCGTACCGCGAGGTCACGGACGCCCGCGGCCGCGTCTACCGGATCGGCGAGACCGACCGGGACATCCTCGGCCACTCCCGCAACATCATGGTGTACCTGCCCTGGATCGCCATGATGGCCATCAGCGTCTTCGAGTACGCGTACGGCTCCGCGGAGGACACCCTGTCCCACGCGCACGGCTGGACGCAGTCCAACACCTTCTGGATCCTGAGCGTCTGGGTGTTCTTCCAGGCCGGCATCGCCTTCCCGGCGGGCTGGCTGCGTGAGAAGGGCATCCTGACCGCCCGTCGCGCCATGTACACCGGCTCCGTGATGTGCCTGATCGGCTTCCTGGCCCTCTCCCACATCAGCGAGATCTGGCTGGCGATCATAGGTTTCGGTGTGATCGGCGGCCTCGGCTCCGGCCTCGTCTACGCGACCTGCATCAACATGGTCGGCAAGTGGTTCCCCGAACGCCGGGGCGCCCGCACGGGTTTCGTGAACGGCGGTTTCGCCTACGGCTCGCTCCCCTTCATCTTCATCTTCAACTACGCCTTCGACACGGCCAACTACCACCGGGTCCTGGACCTGATCGGCGCCTACGTGATGGTCGTCGTCCTGGTCACCGCGTTCTTCTTCAAGGACCCGCCGAAGAACTGGTGGCCGGCCGACATCGACCCGCTCACTCACACGGGCGGCACCAGGACCGCGACGGCCCTCGCCAAGAACCCCCCGGCCGTACGGCAGTTCACCCCGAAGGAGGCGATCCGCACCGGCATGCTCCCGCTGATGTGGATCGCGATCGTCATGACGGCCGGCGTCTCGATCTTCGGCATCTCCTTCCAGGTGGACTTCGCGAAGGACGTCGGCTTCGGCCCCCTGGTCGCGGCCTCCTCCATGGGCGTCATGGCGGTCATCAACGGCATCGGCCGCGGCGTGGTCGGCTGGCTCTCCGACCGCCTCGGCCGCAAACCGACCCTCGTCTTCGTCATCGTCGTCCTCGGCCTCGCCCAGTTCGGCGTGATCTGGGCCGGTGACATCAAGAGCGAGTGGCTGTTCCTGTTCTTCGCCTTCCTCTCCGGCTTCGGCGGCGGCGCCTTCTACCCGCTCTTCGCCGCCCTCACCCCGGACTACTTCGGCGAGAACTACAACGCCACCAACTACGGCCTCGTCTACAGCGGCAAACTCATCAGCGGCCTCTTCGGCGGCGGCCTCGGCTCCATGGTCGTCGGCGCCTGGGGCTACAACGGCGCCTACGCCCTCGCCGGCGGCATCTCGATGCTCGCAGCAGGCGTCGCCCTCCTCCTCCGCCAGCCGGGCCGCGAGACGGGCACCGGCGCGAAGGTGGTGACGACCCAACCGCAGGCGGCGACCTGACGAGTCCCTCCCCTGTCCCTATGGGGGGCGTCTCACTTCGCAGCGGGCTGGTTGAGTCCCGGATCGACGTCCGGGACTCAACCGTTTCCGGACTCGGTGCACTCCGCCGTTCGCGAGCCGAACGGGAGAATCAAGAAACGTACCCTGTGCCTGCTGGTGATGAGTTCGCTCGGCGTGTCGTGAACGTGCGGAAGGCCTGAGTGCCGCTTGGGGACTCCGGGGCTTCGTCGCTGGTTGCCGGACGTCGGTTACCTGTCGCCAAATTCTGCCGCCCATGCTGGAGATCTTTGCTGGTGGGGGGTGAGTCCGGCCGTGACGTTGGTGTGATCCGCGCTGTGCCGGGGGGATGAGGTATGTCGATGGCGGCGGGCTGACAGCCGAGGAACAGGCCCGGCGGTTCAGGGTGCCGCAGCTGTCGGCGAACCGCTGGCGCTGGGCTCTGGCCTCCAAGGATCCCGGCGGCGCCCATTGCAAGCTCAGCGCCCCGTCAACTGCGTGCGTTGGAGGCGGCGTTGGAAGTTGGGCCAGCTGCCTGCGGCTTCAGCGACCAGTGCTGGACGCTGGGGAGGATCGCCGAGATCGTGCGCCGCCGATGGCCGCACTGATCTGCGTCAAGGCAGGGTCAGCGGTCACGGCTGATCTACCGCATCCACCTGGACCGTGGTCCCGCCAGGGGCCGGCACAAGGGCTTCACCCTGACGGACTCTGCCCGCCTGCCGGACACCGCACATCAACAGCTCGGCGAGCCGATCGTGCTGGTGCGGGACTGCCTCAACACCCACGTCAGCTGCACCGTGCAGGCACTGATCGACGCCCAAACACGCTCACCGTCCACCAACTGCCGTCGTACGTTCCCGCGTGCAACCCGGTCGAGGGGGGTGCGGTCGCACCTGAAGAGGTCGCCGGCCAACCTCACCGAACACCATCTCGACCAGTTCACCGCGGTGGTGAAGACGCGGCTGAAACGGATGCGGTACCGGCCGGTCTCATTGAGGGTCTCGCGGCCAGGACCGGACGCGTCCTCCGACCGCCCCGTAGCCCCGACGATTGAAGATCTCCAGAGATCTTTGACGGCTGAGGTTGCGGTGGTTGAGCCGCTACCGCATCCCTGGCTCGCATGCACGTTCTTTTCCCGGAATTCGCGACATCACTGCCCGTATCTCTGGCATGGCTTCATGATGGATCCTGTCCGAGTCGACGGAAAGGGTGTTGCTGTGACGGGTCTGGAACTTGTCGCGGCCGCTGCGGTGGCGTACCTGGTCCGCAAGGCCGGTCGGGTCGGTCGGCGCGCGGACGAGGAGGTGAATCATGCTCTTGATGAGGGGATGGATCGCCTGCATGAACTGATTCAGGAGAAGCTGGGCGCGGATCCTGTGCTGGATCGGCTGACGGAACAGGCGGAGACGGGCGCGGTGACCGAGCGGACCGAGCGGAGGGCCGCCCTTGCCGTTGCGGACGCGGCCGAAGCGGATGGGGAATTCGCCACTCGGCTTCGGGAGCTAGTGATGGTTCTCCAGCAGCAAGAAGAGGTTGGCCGGGGCGATTCCGTTTCAGTCAGCAACCTGATCAGTGGCGGAACCCAGAGTGGGCCAGTGTTTCAGGGTGGGAGCTTCGGCACGATCAACATAGGTACAACCCTCCCTCCTGCGCCGGACGCTGAGGGCACTGAGGGAAAAGGGCAGGCCCCGGCGATCTGAGGACAGCCGTCGTCTCTGACTCGGTGAAACCCGTCGTCGCATGGCTGACAGTCGGGCTTACCGCAGTCGGTGTCTTCGCAGGGGTTACCTGGATCTGTGGCGGCGTGGTCCTCCCAGGCGTGGTGAGGGATCCCGGTATGCGGTGGGGGGCTGCAGGCGCTCTGGGGATGACCATCGCCGCGTTGGCCGCACGATGGGGGTGTTCTTACGTCACCTGGAAG
Organism: Streptomyces sp. NPDC090088; assembly: GCF_044747345.1. Taxonomy (NCBI): domain Bacteria; kingdom Bacillati; phylum Actinomycetota; class Actinomycetes; order Kitasatosporales; family Streptomycetaceae; genus Streptomyces; species Streptomyces sp. NPDC090088. Next base: position 51,359 of record NZ_JBIVDZ010000014.1, read on the forward strand.
CCGCAGCCCCGGACTGCCGACGCCGTCAATCAGATCACCGGTGGAAGGTTCTACGGGGCGGTGATCTTGGCCGACGTCATCCGTAGTGTCACCTTGCGCCAGGAGCGTCCTCGCAGGGCGGCTCCGCGTCACTTTGAGACATCGCTGGCCCGAGTGGAACGCCGTATCGAGAAAGGCCTGCGCGGTTCCCTCAGCGAACTCGCCAGGATCGAGCTGGACCTGGACGAACTGCCGGCCGAACTCGCCGTTCGCCCAGAAGTACTCCTGCGCCGCGAAGGCCGGGCCAGTCAGCGTCTGACGGGCGGGATCGTCCAGGCCTGGCAGGAGTCCCAGCACTCCTTGCTCTTGCTCGGCGCTCGCGGCGCGGGGAAGACCACGATGCTGTTGGAACTCGCCACGGACCTGGTGGGCGCGGCCCGACGTGACCTCGGTGACGATGCGCCGCCGCTCCCGGTCCTCATCGATCTCACGGACTGGCGATCGAGGGTGATCGGACGTCGCCCACGCCAGTTGCGGCACCGCCGCTTCTGGCGGCGCCATCGGAACCTCGCCGGCGAGGTCGTTCAGGAGAGGGATCCAGCAGCGTGGCTGGTGTCCTGGCTGCACGTCGAGTATCAGATCCGGCCCGGTGTGGCACGCAAGTGGCTCAAGGACGACGGGCTCGCCCTGCTCTTCGACGGTCTGGACGAGGTGCCCGAACATCACCGGGCGGCCTGCGTCACCTGGCTGAACAGCCTTTGTAGGCAATATCGGAGCGTTCCGATCGCCGTTGTCAGCCGCACCAGCGAATTCGCCTGGCTGCGTCGCCCGCTGGCGCTGAACGCCGCCGCCGAGATCCAGCCGCTCACACGTCAGAAAGTGGAGACCTACCTGCGTGGCGCGGGCGCAGGGGCCGCTCCTGTGCGTAAGGCTCTCGCCTCGGATGAGAGCCTCTGGGAGGTGTTCGACGCCCCCATCTGGCTGGTGATCATGACTCTCAGCCTGCGGGCCACCGCCGAAACTACAGCGGAAAGCTCCGTGGAGGAAAGACGCCGACAACTCCTCGACGGGTTCGTCGCCGCGGCTGTCCACCGCAAGCGTCCCGCTGACAGATACACACCCGATCAAACCGTTCGCTGGCTCTCGCAATTGGCACGGCTCAGCGGCTGGGATCTGCGGCTGCGTCGCGCGTTCATCGGAGTCCCCGAACCGGAGAGGACCGCTGAGTCCTGGACAGCGGCAGCCCTGGTCGCCGCGAACACGATCGCCGCCGGCGCGGTCACTCTCCCTCTCCTCCGGGCATACGGGCTGCTCGTGACACTCGCCACCGGGCTGGTCCCACTGGGTCTCCTCCTCACACTCGCGTTCAAGGCCCCTTGCCGTCCGAAATTTTCGCCGTTCGTCGGCCTCGGGCTGGGGTGCTTCGTCGTCCACTACGACCTGCGGGTGATTTCCGGCTTTCGAAAATGGTTGTCCGGGATTGGAGTGAGCTGGATGATGCATTACAGCAACTCCGATCCGCAGGGAGGAGGAGGTCCCGATATCGATCTGCATCAATGGATCACCGAAGACCAGTTCAGGGATTTCCTGGCAATCTTCGCCCCTGGCGTGCTCGCTGTCGTGATCGCCCTTGCCTTTGTACGAGCGACCGTCGTGGACGAACCAGAACTCGGCATTCCGTCGATCCTCTGCCCGCTGGTCGCGATAGCATCATTTATCGCCGGGATGACCGAAGGCGCGCGGATCGCTGGACCTTTCCAGGCCTACTACTACGGCACCGCAGGGATCGCCGCCCCGGTTCTAGTAGCCAGTATGGTCATCGCACTACCGTTTCTGGGCCTCCGTCTCATCCTCGAACCGCTGTCTTCTGCGGTTGCCTCCTCCATCAGGGCTCTTCGAATTTTCACCTGGCATCTGGCACACGGGCGGGTTCCGTTGCGCCTGCGGCGTTTTCTCCACCAGGCCGGTGATCATCACCTGTTGATCCGTGACTACAGCGGATACAGGTTTCCGCACGCGCTCTTCCGTGAATATTTTGCGTCGCTGGATCCGACAACAGCCGTCGCGCCAAAAAGTCCGGGATCCGAATCTCGCTAGAGCAACACCCGAGACAACCTGAGCGTGCAGGTATCAACGGGGGTTCAGAGCGCACCTGGCCGAGTCGATGACGTTGTGGGCGTCGGATCCTTAGACAGCGGACTCGTGCAGGGACCGCCGGACCCTCGTGCAGAGGGCGACGTCATCGGCGTCGTCCAACCAGAGTTCGGCATGCCGGCCCTCGGCGACGACCGGGCAGTCATCCAGGACCCAGAGCGGACCTGGCGTCCGGTTCATGGCACCGAAGACCCGCCAGCCGGCACCGTGGTCATCGACACGGACAGCGACCATATCGGCTATGTCATGGGCCAGAGGGTCCGTACGTCCAACTGTGCCCCGTGGCCGGAGGACGAGAGTGGGACGCCGACCCCGATCACGTCCGGCGCGCCACCGACGAGGAACACCTGAGAGCCCTGGCCGAGCGCCCCGGTTACTCGAAGCCGCACTCCGACTGCCGCCGGACCAGAGGCATCCCCCTCACCCAACTCGGCCGAGGCGAGGTCCAGTTGCTCCTTGACGCGGATTGCCCACGTGTGCGCTCGGCTACTGCGCCAGTAGCAGCGCGCGCCTGGACGCCATACTCGTACATGCGGGACCAGGACTATCCGTCGGTGCGAACTGGCTCGCCACGGGGGGACCGTGGGCCTGCTGACGCGAGGAGTGGCCCGAGGCCGAGGTGCCCGCGAAGTCCACGTGCTTCGGCGGCGACGTCCCGACCCCCGTAGCCGCCCTCCACCCCGACGGCACCCGGCTGGCCGTCGCGACGGCGGAAAGCATCGCGCTCGTCACGCTGTCGTGAGCCCGCGCGGGCTCAGCCCTGCGCCCGCTCGTGGTACGACCGCCGGGTGTGCTCCGTGTGTTCGCGCATCAGGGTGGTCGCCAGTTGCTCGTCGCGGGCGGTGATCGCGGCGATGAGTTCGCGGTGTTCGATCCAGGACTGGTGGCCGCGTTGGCGGGCCACCGGGGTGTAGTACCAGCGGACGCGGCGGTCGACCTGGGCGGCGAGTTCGGCGAGGACGGTGTTGCCGGCGAGGGTCATGATCTTGGTGTGGAAGGCGGCGTTCAGGGCGACGGCGCCGTCCACGTCGTCCGCGGCGACGGCCTTCTCGCCCTCGGCGCAGAGGGATTCCAGGGCGGCCACCCCGGCGCTGTTCGCATTGGCCGCCGCGAGCCGGGCCGCCTCCGCCTCCAGCAGGGTGCGGACGGTGAGGAGCTGGTCGGCCTCCTCCTCCGTCGGCTCGTGGACGAACGCGCCCTGCGCGGGCCGGAGGTCCACCCAGCCCTCGGTGTTCAGGCGCTGCAGCGCCTCGCGGACCGGCTGGCGGGAGACACCGAGGTGCCCGGCGAGTTCGCTCTCGACGAGGTGCTGGCCGGGCTGGAGGGCACGCGTGGTGATGAGCTCCAGCAGCGCCTCGTACACGCGGTCGCGGAGCGGGCCGGGGCGTTCCAGCTTCGGCACCGCGCCCTGCGGCAGTCCGGCAGACAACATCGGTCTCCCCCTCCTCGTCAGACGCGCAGAGAGTCCATCCCAGTATCGATTGTCTTTCGTCTACAGTCTACGGTGCACAAAGGCCAGGCGGGGCGGGAGTCGGGCGCATCACACCGGCGCGTGCGCCCCTCCGGAGACCTCGGCGGACCTCAGGGACAGCGCACGACCTGTCCGGCGTACGACAGGTTGCCGCCGAAGCCGAACAGCAGCACCGGGTCGCCGCCGGAGATCCGCCCCTGCTCGACCAGCTTGGAGAGGGCCAGCGGGATGCTCGCGGCCGAGGTGTTGCCGGATTCGGTGACGTCCCGGGCGACCACGGCGTTGACCGCGCCGATCTTCGCCGCGAGCGGCTCGATGATCCGCAGGTTGGCCTGGTGCAGGACGACCGCCGCGAGGTCGACGGGATCCACGCCCGCCTTCTCGCAGGCGCGCCGCGCGATGGGCGGCAGCTGGGTGGTGGCCCAGCGGTAGACGCTCTGCCCCTCCTGCGCGAACCGGGGCGGGGTGCCCTCGATCCGTACGGCGTGGCTCATCTCGGGGACGGAACCCCACAGGACCGGTCCGATCCCGGGCTCCTCGCCCGGCCCGCAGGCCTCGACCACGGCCGCGCCCGCTCCGTCGCCGACCAGGACGCAGGTCGTGCGGTCGGTCCAGTCCGTGACCTCGGACATCTTGTCGGCGCCGATGACCAGGGCCCGGGTGGCGGCGCCCGCCCGGACCGTGTGGTCGGCGGTGGCGAGCGCGTGGGTGAAGCCGGCGCAGACCACGTTGACGTCTATCGCGGCGGGCCCCGGGATGCCGAGCCGGGCGGCGACCCGGGCGGCGGTGTTCGGGGAGCGGTCGATCGCGGTGGAGGTGGCGACCAGGACCAGGTCGATGTCCGCGGGGGTGAGACCGGCCGCGGCGAGGGCCTTGGCGGCGGCGTGCGCGGCGAGCTCGTCGACGGGTTCGTCGGGTCCGGCGATGTGCCGGGTGCGGATGCCCACCCGGCTGCGGATCCACTCGTCACTGGTGTCGACCATGTCCGCCAGGTCCTCGTTGGTGAGTACCCTGGCGGGCTGGTAGTGGCCGACGGCGGCGATGCGCGAGCCGTTCATGGGTGGTGGAGCCCCCTCGTTGCCTCGGTCTGGGCCCCCCAGTCTGTTCAGTGACTCACGGGTACGACGGCACGTAAGGCCACAGGAAACGGGCGTCCGAGTTGTCGGCTTCTTGCAGACCCCCGGACGCCCGAGCATGCTTCCGGTTCACCCGTTGAACAGCTGTGTCGCTTTCTGTACGAGTTCGTACACCCCGTAGGCGAAGGGCGCACCCACCCAGACCCAGGCGAGCGCGATCAGCCAGCGGCGGTCAGGACTGGGCGGGCTGCTCTCGTTCGACATCGGCGGCCTCCCTCGGCGCTGGAATGTGATGGCGGGCGTCGACCGGCCGGACGAGCTCGTTGGCTATGAAGCCGACGACGAGCAGGCCGATCATGATGGAGAAGGACAGGGTGTACAGGTCGGAGCCGTGCTTGCCGGCGTCCTTCTGGTGGTCGGCGATCCAGTTGACGATCAGCGGGCCGAGCACGCCGGCCAACGACCAGGCGGTGAGCAGCCGGCCGTGGATGGCGCCGACCTGGTAGGTACCGAAGAGGTCCTTCAGATAGGCGGGGACGGTCGCGAAACCGCCGCCGTAGAAGGAGAGGATCACCAGCGCGCAGAGGATGAACAGCGGCTTGGAGGAGTCGCCGAAGAGCGCGATGAGCAGGTACATCAGGGCGCCCACGCCCAGGTACACCCGGTAGATGTTTTTGCGGCCGATCAGGTCGGAGGTGGAGGACCAGCCGATCCGGCCCGCCATGTTGGCGGCGGACAGCAGCGCCACGAACCCGGCCGCCGCGGACACCGTGACCGGGGTGGAGCTGTCGGCGAAGAAGTCCGTGATCATCGGGGCGGCCTTCTCCAGGATGCCGATGCCCGCGGTCACGTTCATGCAGAGCACGACCCACAGGCACCAGAACTGCGGGGTGCGGATCGCGCTGTTCGCGGAGACCTGCACGCCCTCGAAGGCGCTCGGCGCGTTCTCGACCGGCTTCTCGGTGCGCGGCACGCGGATCAGCAGCACGCCGAGGCTCATGAAGACGGCGTACGACAGCCCGTGCACCAGGAAGGCGAGCGCGATGCCATCGTTGTCACCGCCGAAGGACGAGAGCATCTGCGCGGACCAGGGCGAGGCGATCAGCGCGCCGCCGCCGAAGCCCATGATGGCGATGCCGGTGGCCATACCGGGCCGGTCCGGGAACCACTTGATCAAGGTGGAGACCGGCGAGATGTAGCCGATGCCGAGGCCGATGCCGCCGACGAAGCCGTAGCCCAGGACGATCAGCCAGTACTGCTTGGTCTCGGCGCCGAGGGCGGAGATCAGGAAGCCGGTGGAGAAGCAGATCAGGGACACCGTCATGGCCCAGCGCGGTCCGTTGCGCTCGACGAGGGTGCCGCCGAACGCGGCGGACAGGCCGAGCATCACGATCGCGAGCTGGAAGGGCAGCGCGCTCTGGGTGCCGCTCAGGTTCAGCGCGGATTCGAGCGACGGCTTGAACACACTCCAGGCGTAGGCCTGGCCGATGGAGAGATGGACGGAGAGGGCGGCGGGCGGGACGAGCCAACGGCTCCAGCCCGGCGGTGCGACAGGGGGGCTGCTCATGAGTCCCGAACGGTACGGCCACGTCAGGTAGTTGAGAACCCGACGACTCGATCGTATGCGGTGAGCGGTATCCAGAATGCGCCGAACGGTCGCTGCCGGAACCCTTGTCGACCACGACCCCATACTGTAGACAATATTTCGTCGACACGATTCGGTCAGCCTTTACCGCCGACCACCTCCGCGGTATCCCTCAAACCGAACGGAGCGTTCCGTGAAAGTCGCAGTCCTCGGCGCCGGTGCGATCGGCGCCTACGTCGGTGCCGCGCTCCACCGCGCGGGCGCCGATGTGCATCTCATCGCCCGTGGACCCCATCTGGCGGCCATGAGGCAGTACGGAGTACGGGTGCTGAGCCCGCGCGGCGACTTCACCGCGCACGCCCACGCCACCGACGACCCGGCCGAGGTCGGCCCGGTCGACTATGTCTTCCTCGGCCTGAAGGCGAACTCGTACGCGGCGTGCGGGCCGCTGATCGAGCCGCTGCTGTCCGAGCGCACGGCGGTGGTCGCCGCCCAGAACGGCATCCCCTGGTGGTACTTCCACCGGCACGGCGGCCCGCACGACGGCCACCGCGTGGAGAGCGTCGACCCGGGCGGCACCGTCAGCGCCGTCCTCGCCCCCGAACGCGCCGTCGGCTGTGTGGTCTACGCGGCCACCGAACTCGAAGCCCCGGGCGTGGTACGGCACTTGGAGGGCACCAGGTTCTCCGTCGGCGAGCCCGACCGCAGCGTGTCCAAGCGCTGTCTGCGGCTGAGCGAGGCGATGCAGACCGGCGGGCTGAAGTGCCCGGTGGAGCCGGACCTGCGCAACGACATCTGGCTCAAGCTGCTCGGCAACATCTCCTTCAACCCGATCAGCGCCCTGGCCCGGGCCACCATGCGGCAGATGTGCCTGCACGGCGGCACCCGCCGGGTCATCGAGATCATGATGCGCGAGACGCTGGACGTCGCCGAGGCACTCGGCTGCGAGGTCGGGGTCTCCATAGAACGCCGGCTCGCGGGCGCCGAGAAGGTCGGCGACCACCGCACCTCCACGCTCCAGGACCTGGAGCGCGGCAAGCCGCTGGAACTCGACGTCCTGCTCGCGGCCGTCGTCGAACTGGCGGAGATCACCGGCGTGGAGGTGCCCACCCTGCGCACCGTGCACGCCATCTCGGACCTGCTCGCGCTGAGGAGCGCCGCATGACCGCCGAGGAGCGCCGCATGAGGAAACGGCAGCAGAAGACCTACACCCGGCTGACCCACCCCCTGATCCGGGACTCCCGTGACGAACCCTTCCGGCAGGCGACCTGGGAGGAGGCCCTGGACCGGGCGGCCCGCGGCCTGGACCGCAACCGCGACGCGTTCGGGATGTTCTCCTGCGCCCGCGCCACCAACGAGATGAACTACGTGGCCCAGAAGTTCGCCCGGGTGGTGATGGGCACCAACAACGTCGACTCCTGCAACCGCACCTGCCATGCCCCGAGCGTGGCGGGTCTGAGCGCCGCCTTCGGCTCCGGTGGCGGCACCTCGTCGTACGAGGAGATCGAGCACACCGACGTCATCGTGATGTGGGGCTCCAACGCCCGCTTCGCGCACCCGATCTTCTTCCAGCACGTGCTGAAGGGGATCAGGAACGGCGCCCGGATGTACGCGGTCGACCCTCGCCGTACCTCCACCGCCGAGTGGGCGGAGAGCTGGCTCGGGCTGAACGTCGGCACGGACATCCCGATGGCGCACGCGATCGGCCGGGAGGTCATCCACGCGGGGCTCGCCAACGAGGCGTTCATCGAGCGGGCGACGACCGGCTTCGAGGAGTACCGGGCGCTCGTCGAGCCCTGGACGCTCTCGCTCGCGGAGAAGGTGACGGGCGTACCGGCCCGTGCGATACGGGAGTTGGCGCACGCCTACGCCCGCGCCGAGCGCGCCCAGCTGTGCTGGACCCTCGGCATCACCGAGCACCACAACGGCACCGACAACGTCCGCGCCCTGATCAACCTCTCCCTGCTCACCGGCCAGGTCGGCCGCTGGGGTGCCGGGCTGCAGCCGCTGCGCGGCCAGAACAACGTGCAGGGCGGCGGGGACATGGGCGCCATCCCCAACCGCCTGCCCGGCTTCCAGGACATCCTCGACCCCGGCACCCGGCTGAAGTTCGAGTCGGCCTGGAACACGGTGATCCAGCCGCACTACGGGCTGAACCTCACCGAGATGTTCGAGGCGATGGAGGACGGCTCGCTCAAGGCGGTCTACTGCATCGGCGAGAACCCGGCCCAGTCGGAGGCCGACAGCGAGCAGGCCGTACGACGGCTGCGGGCCCTGGACTTCCTCGTCGTGCAGGACATCTTCCTCACGAGGACGGCCGAGCTGGCGGACGTGGTGCTCCCGGCCACCGCGGGCTGGGCGGAGACCGAGGGCACCACCACCAACAGCGAGCGGCGGGTCCAGCGGGTGCGCCGGGCCGTCACCCCGCCCGGCGAGGCCCGCGAGGACATCGACATCCTCTGCGAGCTGGCGGCCCGGCTCGGCCACGACTGGAAGTACGCCGACGCGGAGGCCGTCTGGAACGAGCTGCGGTCGGTCTCCCCGGACCACTACGGGATGACGTACGACCGGCTGGCCGAGCACCAGGGCATCCAGTGGCCCTGTCCCAGCACCGACCGGCTCGAACCGACCTATCTGCACGGCAGGTTGTGGGAGAAGGACCCGGCGAGGCGCGGGATGCCGGCCCCCTTCGGGCTGGTCCAGCACGATCCGCCGGTCGATCTCACCGACGAGGAGTACCCCATCCGGCTCACCACCGGGCGCCGCCTCGACTCCTACAACACCGGTGTGCAGAGCGGCGGTTACGCCTCCCCGCTGCGCCGCGGCGAGTACGTCGAGCTGTGCCCGGAGGACGCCGAGCGGTACGGGGTGGTCGTCGGCGAGGAGGTCCAGGTGTCCTCGCGGCGGGGCGCGGTGGTGGCGCCGGTCTGGATCGACACGGCGCTGCGGCCCGGTCTCGCCTTCATGACCATGCACTTTCCCGACGAGGTGGACACCAACCAGCTGACGATCGAGGCGAACTGCCCGATCGCGGGGACGGCGGAGTTCAAGGCGTCGGCGATCCGTATCGACAAGCTCCCGGTCGCGACCATCGTGAGGTGACACAGGTGGACCTGCACTTCGGCGACAGCAAACCGACGGACGAGGAACGGGCCGCCGTGGACGCCCTGTTGGGCCCTCCGGAGTCCTCCTGGGAGGGCGCCGACCGTTCCGATCAGGATCTGCGGTGGGCGCGGGGCGGCCGCGAGGCCCGGGACCGCCGCGATCTGCTGTTGCCGGGGCTGCACGCGGTCAACGACCGGATCGGCTGGATCAGCGAGGGCGCCCTCGACTACCTGTGCCGCCGGCTGACGGTGCCCCCGGCCGAGGCCTACGGCGTCGCCACCTTCTACGCGATGTTCTCCGTGAAGCCCCGCCCCGCGACCGTCCTGCACGTCTGCACCGACCTGGCGTGCACGGCGGCCGGGGCCGCGGACCTGTGCGCCGGGGTCGAGGAGCGCCTCGGCCCCGGGGTGCACCTGGAGCGCAGCCCCTGCCTGGGCCTGTGCGAGCGCGCCCCGGCGGCCCTCGCCGTCCGGGCGGGCGACCCGGTGCACACGGCGGTGTCGGCGCCGGCGACCGTGACCGCGGCCGTCCTCGCGGCGACCGCCCCCGACTCCGCGCCGGAGGAGCCGCCCGCCGCGATGGCGGTGCCCCAGGCCGGTCAGGAAGGGCTCACCCTGCTGAGGCGGGTCGGCGTGGTCGACCCGGCGTCCCTGGACGACTACCGCGCGCACGGCGGCTACACCGCCCTGCGCCACGCCTTCGGCCTCGGCCCCGCCGGGGTCATCCGCGAGGTCACCGACTCGGGCCTGGTCGGGCGCGGCGGCGCCGCCTTCCCCACCGGCCGCAAGTGGCAGGCCACGGCGTCCCAGCCCGACCGTCCGCACTACCTCGTCTGCAACGCCGACGAGTCCGAGCCGGGCACCTTCAAGGACCGGGTGATCATGGAGGGCGATCCGTACGCGCTGGTCGAGGCGATGACGATCGCCGCGTACGCGATCGGCGCGCACCGGGGCTTCCTCTACATCCGCGGTGAGTACCCGCGGGCGGTCCGCCGGGTGCAGCACGCGATCGACCAGGCGCGCGCCCGGGGCTTCCTCGGCGACGACGTCCTCGGCCAGGGCTTCGCCTTCGACATCGAGATCCGGCGCGGGGCGGGCGCCTACATCTGCGGTGAGGAGACGGCCCTGTTCAACTCCATCGAGGGCTACCGCGGCGAGCCCCGCTCCAAGCCGCCGTTCCCGGTGGAGAAGGGGCTGTTCGGGAAGCCGACGGTCGAGAACAACGTGGAGACGCTGGTCAACGTCCTGCCGATCCTGACCATGGGCGCCCCGGCGTACGCGGCGATCGGGACGGAGAGGTCCACCGGACCCAAGCTGTTCTGCGTGTCCGGGAGCGTGGCCCGCCCGGGCATCTACGAACTCCCCTTCGGCGCCACCCTCGGCGAGCTCCTCGAACTGGCCGGAGTGCGCGACGGCTTGCGGGCGGTGCTGCTCGGCGGCGCGGCGGGCGGCTTCGTACGACCGGACGAACTCGCCGTCCCGCTCACCTTCGAGGGCACCCGGGAGGCGGGCACCACGCTCGGCTCGGGCGTGGTGATGGCCTTCGACACCACCGTGCCGCTCCCCCGGCTCCTGCTGCGCATAGCCGAGTTCTTCCGGGACGAGTCCTGCGGGCAGTGCGTGCCCTGCCGGGTCGGGACGGTCCGGCAGGAGGAGGCGCTGCACCGGATCGTCGCGCGCACCGGAGCCGACGCGGCCGGGGACATCGCCCTGCTGCGCGAGGTCGGGCGGGCGATGCGGGACGCCTCGATCTGCGGTCTCGGGCAGACCGCGTGGAACGCCGTGGAATCCGCCATCGACCGTCTGGGGGCGTACGAATGACCGTCACACCGCTGGGGATCCCGCGCCGGCTGCTGGAGTTCACCATCGACGGCGAACAGGCGCGGGTCCCGGAGGGCTCGACGATCCTGGACGCCTGCCGGGCGGCCGGGAAGGACATCCCGACCCTGTGCGAGGGCGACACCCTGCGCCCGAAGAACGCCTGCCGGGTGTGCGTGGTGGAGGTGGAGGGGTCGAGGACCCTCGTACCCGCCTGCTCCCGCAGGGCCGAGCCGGGGATGGCGGTCGGCACCGGCACCGAACGCGTCCGGCACAGCCGCAAGATCGTACTGGAGCTGCTGGCCTCCTCGGTGGACCTGTCGACGACCCCGAGGGCGGCCGAGTGGATCAAGGAGTACGAGGCGAAACCGGACCGCTTCGGCCCCGACGCGGCCCGGCTCGACGAGGAACCCAGGGTCGACAACGATCTGTACGTGCGCGACTACGACAAGTGCATCCTCTGCTACAAGTGCGTGGACGCCTGCGGCGACCAGTGGCAGAACAGCTTCGCGATCTCCGTCACCGGGCGCGGCTTCGACGCCCGGATCGCCGTCGAGCACGACGCCCCGCTGACCGACTCGGCCTGTGTCTACTGCGGGAACTGCGTGGAGGTCTGCCCCACCGGGGCGCTGTCGTTCAAGTCGGAGTTCGACATGCGGGCGGCGGGCACCTGGGACGCCTCCCGGCAGACGGAGACGACCACGGTGTGCGCGTACTGCGGTGTGGGCTGCAACCTCACGCTCCATGTGCAGGACAATGAGATAGTGAAGGTCACCTCTCCGCACGACAACCCGGTGACCCACGGCAATCTCTGCATCAAGGGCCGTTTCGGCTACCAGCACGTACAGAACCGGGGCTGATCAGGACATGGGACGAGTCACGGAACGACGCAAGGTGATCCGAATACGGGATGGAGCGGTCTCCACCCGGCCGGACACGCTCGTCGCCGAGGAGCCGCTGGAGATCAGACTCAACGGGAAACCCCTCGCCATCACGATGCGCACGCCCGGCGACGACTTCGCGCTGGCCGCCGGGTTCCTGGTGAGCGAGGGGGTCCTGGCCGCCGCCGACGACCTGCAGAACATCGTGTACTGCGCGGGCGCCACGGTCGACGGCTCCAACACCTACAACGTGGTCGACGTACGGACCACGCCGGGCGTCAGGCTCCCCGACTTCACCCTGGAGCGGAACGTCTACACGTCCTCGTCCTGCGGGCTGTGCGGCAAGGCGAGCCTCGACGCGGTGCGTACGACGGCTCGCTGGCCGATAGCCGACACTCCCCCGGTCCGGGTGGAGCCCGAGCTGCTCGCGAGCCTCCCCGACCGGCTCCGCGCGGCGCAGCGGGTCTTCGACCGGACCGGGGGGCTGCACGCGGCGGCCCTGTTCACGGAGGACGGCGAGCTGGTGGACATCCGGGAGGACGTGGGCCGCCACAACGCGGTCGACAAACTGGTCGGCAGGGCCCTGCAGAACGGCGACCTGCCGCTGTCCCGCTCCCTCCTCCTGGTCTCCGGCCGGGCCTCCTTCGAGCTGGCGCAGAAGGCCGTGATGGCGGGCATCCCGGTGCTCGCGGCGGTCTCCGCGCCGTCCTCGCTGGCGGTGGACCTGGCGGCGGAGACCGGTCTGACCCTCGTCGGCTTCCTGCGGGGCAGCAACATGAACGTGTACGCGGGCGAGGACCGCATCGCCCTGCGGGCCGCGGCCGCCCAGGGCTGACCGGTCCCCCGCGTCACGGCGGCGGGGCCCCGACCGGCGGGGAGCGCCCCCTGCGCCGCAGGGGCCCCGCCTCAGTCGGGTTCCCCCACGGCCACCGCCGCCTCGGCGAACGCGGTGACCAGCGGGGAGCGGCGGCCGGCCGCCCAGGCCAGCAGCACGCGGTCGGGTTCGGCGTCGACGACCGGGACGTAGACGATGTCCGGGCGGGAGTACTGCTCGGCGGCGGAGCGCGGCACCATCGTGATCGCGGTGCCGGCGGCCACGCACTCGAACTTCTCCTCGATGGTGCGCAGCGGCAGGTCGCCGGGCCGGGGATCGTTGTAGCGCAGCCACTGCTCGCCGTCGAGGTCGGCGAGGGAGATCTCCTGCTTCCCGGCGAGCCGGTGCCGGTCCGGGAGCATGGCCACCCGGGGCTCGCTGTAGAGCGGGCGCAGTTCGAGTCCGCTCTCCCTGACCGGCAGCCGTACGTAGGCGATGTCGACGGTGCCGTCGAGGATCAGCCGCTCCTGGTCGTCCCACTCCACCCGGCGGGCTTTGGCCTCGACGTCCGGGTGGGCCGCGGTGAAGGCGCGCAGCGCCCGGGTGACGACGACACCGGCGCGGAAGCCCACGACCAGCCGCCGCCGCCCGCGCGCGGCCTGCACGACCCGGCGTCGGGTGCCGTCGGCGACCGCCAGCAACTGCCGTGCGTCGTCCAGGAGTTGGTGTCCGCCCTCGGTCAGGGTCACGCCGTGGCTGTCGCGGACGAACAGGTCGGCGCCCAGGTCCTTCTCCAGTGCGCGGATCTGACGGCTCAGTACCGGTTGCGCGATGTGCAGCCGCTCGGCCGCCCGGCCGAAGTGGAGGAGTTCGGCGACCGCCACGAAATAGCGGACCTTGCGCAGATCCAGATCCATGACCGCGACCCCTTCCCGCACGGTGGCGATGCCTCCAGGGTATCGCCGGCGCGCGAAGAGGTCTTGGACGGCCGGCACCGCCGGACCGCAGGCTGGAAGCGTCCGAACGGGACACAGCACCAGCTTCGGAAGGAGATCGGCCATGGGTCTGCGGGGACAGCGTGTCGTCGTCATCGGGGGTACGGCGGGCATCGGGTTCGCGGTCGCCGAGGGCGCGGCACGCGAGGGTGCGCGGGTGGTCGTCGCCTCGCGCCGGCGGGAGAACGTGGACGCGGCGCTGAAGGTGCTGCCCGAGGGCGCCGAGGGGCAGGTGCTGGACGCGTCGGACGAGGACGCGGTGCGCGGCTTCTTCGCGCGGGTCGGCGCGTACGACCACCTGGTGTACACGGCGGGCGACGCGCTGCTCCTCGGATCCGTGGCCGCGACGGACATCGCGACGGCCCGGAGCTTTCTGGACACCCGGCTGTGGGGTGCGTACACGGCGGTGAAGCACGGCGCCGGGTCGATCCGTCCGGGCGGGTCGGTGGTGCTGACCACGGGGACGGCGGGGCGGCGGCCGCTGCCCGGTTCGAGTGTCGCGTCGGCGCTGTGCGGGGCGATGGAGTCGCTGACCCGGGCGCTGGCCGTGGAGCTGGCGCCGCTGCGGGTCAACGTGGTCGCGCCGGGAGTGGTGCGCACCGAGCTGTGGCGGGAGCTGCCGGAGGCGGACCGGGAGGGGCTGTACCGGTCGTCCGCCGAGTCGCTGCCGGTGGGGCGGGTCGGCGAGCCGGCGGATGTGGCGGAGGCGTATCTGTACCTGATGCGTGGGGGGTACAGCACCGGTTCGGTGGTGGTCGTGGACGGCGGCGGGACGCTGGTCTGAGCGGTCAGCCTGCGGTGAGGCGTACGCCGGCGGCGGTCACGACCGTGCCCAGCCGGGGGAAGTCCAGCCGGACGGACGCCTCGTGCTCGGCGGCGGTGAGGGCGGCCATGGCGTCCTCGACGAAGACCAGGTCGTAGCCGAGGTCGGCGGCGGCGCGGGCGGTGGACTCGACGCCGAGGTTGGTGGCGATACCGCCGAACACCAGGCCGCTGACGCCGAGTTCGCGGAGCCGGGCGTCGAGTTCCGTGCCCTGGAAGCCGCCGATGGAACGCTTGACGATCTCCACGTCCCCTTCCTTCTTCAGCCCGGCCACCAGTCCGCTGCCCGGCGGCTGCTCGGCGAGCGAGGGGCGCTCGACGCGCACCAGCACCACGGGGGCGCCGGCCGCGCGGAAGGAGCGGGCCAGTTCCTCGGCCGCGTGCAGGACTTCGGTGCCCTTGCGGGGCTCCAGGGGCAGCGCGACGATGCGGTCCATCAGGTCGACGAGGACGAGAGCGGTGCGCGCCGGATCGAGCGCCAGGGGTGCGGTCATGACGGAACGTTAGCCGTCATGAGCCGTCCGTACCGGAAATCCGGATCAACAGGCCCGTGAACTGGACGCGTTCGGCGGCCGACGGTTCAGCGGCCGGGCGTCCCGGTGCCGACCGCCGGCCGTGGCTCAGCCGCCGGGGCGGGCGGGGGCATGACCTCCTCCTGGGCCTCCGGGTCATGGGCGCGGCGCTTGGCGATGACCGCGCACACCATGAGCTGCATCTGGTGGAAGAGCATGAGCGGCAGTACGGCCAGTGAGGCATGGGCGCCGAACAGGACGCTGGCCATGGGCAGCCCGGAGGCGAGGGACTTCTTGGAGCCGGCGAACTGGATCGCGACGCGGTCCCCGCGGCCGAAGCCGAGCGCCTTGGCGCCGTACCAGGTCAGCAGGAGCATCACGGCGAGCAGAACGGCCTCGACGGCGAGCAGTCCGGCCAGCCGGACGGCGCTGACCTGGTGCCAGATGCCCCGGACCATGCCCTCGCTGAACGCGGTGTAGACGACGAGCAGGATCGAGCCGCGGTCGACCAGGCCGAGGATCTTCTTGTGCCGGGCGACGAAGCCGCCGATCCAGGGGCGCAGCAGCTGCCCCGCGACGAACGGCACCAGCAGCTGGAGCACGATCTTGACGATCGAGTCGGCGGAGAACCCGCCCCCGCTGTTGCCGAGCAGCGCGGCGGCGAGCAGCGGGGTCAGGACGATGCCCACGAGCGAGGAGAAGGATCCGGCGCAGATCGCGGCGGGCACGTTCCCGCGCGCGATCGAGGTGAAGGCGATCGACGACTGGATCGTCGAGGGGACCAGGGTCAGGAAGAGGAAGCCCTGGTAGAGCGGATGGGTGAGCAGGACCGGCACCAGTCCGCGGGCGGCCAGGCCCAGCACCGGGAAGATCACGAAGGTGCAGACCAGGACCGTGACATGGAGCCGCCAGTGCCGCAGCCCGTTAACGGCCTCGCGGGTGGAGAGCCGGGCGCCGTACAGGAAGAAGAGGAAGGCGATCGCGGCCGTGGAGGCGCCGGAGGCCACGTCCGCGCCCGTACCCCGGGCCGGGACCAGCGCGGCGAGACAGACCGTCCCGAGCAGGAGCAGGACGTACGGGTCGATCGGCATCCAACGGGGCCAGCTCAGGCGTTTCACGGTGCTCCACTTGCGGGTCGATCAGGGGGTCGTGCCGGGTCTCACTGCGGTGTCGCCGGGGCCGGAAGGGCCCCCTCCATCGTCCTCCCCGAGCTGGTGATCGGGAACCGGGCATACCACTCTGACTGCCATCACGTTTCGCGATAACATGTTCGAGTGTATGACCCCTCGCATCTGCGCACCTTCCTGGCGGTGGCCCAGACCCTCAGTTTCACCCAGGCCGCCCGCCGGCTGGGCCTGCGCCAGTCCACGGTGAGCCAGCATGTACGCCGTCTGGAGGAGGCCGCCGGCCGCCAGCTCTTCTCCCGGGACACGCACTCCGTCGAGCTGACCGAGGACGGCGAGGCGATGCTCGGGTTCGCCCGCCGGATCCTGGAGGTGCACGACCAGGCGGCGGCCTTCTTCACCGGGACACGGGTGCGCGGCCGGCTCCGCTTCGGCGCCTCGGAGGACTTCGTCCTCACCCGGCTCCCGGAGATCCTGGAGGGCTTCCGCTACGACCACCCCGAGGTCGACCTCGAACTGACCGTGGAGCTCTCGGGCACCCTGCACGAGCAGCTCGCCGCCGGAAAACTCGACCTGGTCCTCGCCAAGCGCCGCGCCGAGGACCCCCTGGGCGAACTGGTCTGGCACGACGACCTGGTGTGGATCGGCGCCGAACGACTCCGCCTGGACCCCGACCGCCCCGTCCCGCTCATCGTCTATCCCCCGCCCGGCATCACCCGCGCCCTGGCCCTGGAAGCCCTGGAACGCCAGGGCCGCGACTGGCGCATCGTCTGCACGAGCGGCAGCCTCAACGGCCTGATCGCGGCCGCAAGGGCAGGCCTCGGCGTGATGGCCCACTCAAGGGGCCTGATCCCCCCGGGCCTGTTCCGGGTCCCCGACCGCGCGGGCCTCCCGGAGTTGGGCAAGGTCGACTTCGTACTCGTCCACGGCAACAGACGCTCACCGGCACAGACGGCGGCAGACGCATTGGCAGCGGCCATCCTTGCAAGCGGCACACACCTGAGACGCCCTTGACCGGAGGCGCCCCGTCAGGGGCGCGGGGCTGTATCGATTTGCGGCTACCGCCGCGTGGGCGCGACCAGCCCCCACCGCCCCGCACCCTCAATACGACCCCACATACGTCAACTGCTTCACCCTCCGCAAAAACGGCATCGCCTCCACATGCTGCACCCCCTCCAACCGCCCCAACGGCCCGCTCAGGTACGCGTACAGATGCGCGGTGTCCCGCAGCACCGCCGTCACGACGACATGGGACGGCCCCGCCGTCGCCGCGGCGAACGCCACCTCGTCGTGCCCCGCCAACGCCGCCCCCACGGAGTGCATCGCGGACGGCGCCGTCGTGATCCACAGCAGCGCCCCCTTGGGATACCCCAGCACCTCCGACCGGTACTCGACATCGATGTACACCGCCCCGGAACCGATCAGCGCGGCCAGCCGCCGCTTCACCGCGGACTCGGACCGCCCCGTGGCCCGCTGAAGCTCCGGGTAGGTCGCTCGCCCGTCCCGCTCCAGCGCGGCGAGCAGCGGCCCGTCCTCCGGCTCCAGCCGCGCGGGCCCGTCGGCCTCCGGCGCGGCCGTCCGCAGCGCGGCCACCTGCTCCTCGGACAGCGCCCGGAACTTCTGCACCCACCCGGTCGGTCCGCCGTAGAAGCGGTGCAGCAGCTGCTGTGCCCGGATCTCCACCACGCTCGGTGTCCGCGGCAGCTTGCCGAGCAGCAGGTCGTCGTGGTCGCCGGGGCTGCGCGGCCGGGTCATGCAGGCGATCTCGGTACCGCCGGAGGCCAGCCCGATCCAGGCGGTGTCGGGGCGTCTGGCGAGCGCGTCGGCGATCACGGTGGCGCTGTCGGGCGCGCAGCGCAGCCGGAGCATCCACTGGTCCTGGCCGAGCCGTTCGGCGTCCCGGACCGCGACGACCCGCAGCCCGGCCTCGGCGCACAGCCGCCGGTAGCGGCGGGCGATCGTCTGGTCGGAGACACCGAGCACGGCCGCGATCCGGCTGAAGGAGGCGCGGCCGTCCACCTCCAGCGCGCAGAGCAGTTGTACGTCCAGCAGATCCGTCGTGTCGGATTTCAGCTCCAGCACGGCAACCCCCGTCGGATTTCGCCTTGCGGCCGCTCTTCTCCACTCCGATCGGCCGCGATACGGCCATCCTACGGAGCGAAGGCCGGTCGACGAAGCGAAGGAGCACGGAGATGCGCACATGGGGGCCGCTGACCGCAGTGCGCCTGGGGACGTTCATGTTGCTGCTGGACGTGACGATCGTGGTGGTGGCGCTGCCGGACATGGCGACGGCGCTGCACGCGTCGCCTCGGCGGTCTCCCGGCCGAGCGTGGGGGAGGTCCGGGATGGCGGGCGGGGCGGTGAACACGGTCCGGCAGCTGGGGTACGCGCTCGCGGTCGCCGTCTTCGGGACCGTGCTCACCTCCCGGATGACCGGCACGCTGCCGCACGGCGCGGCGCACACGCTCGCGGGCGGCGGTGCCGGGGCGCTGCGCGGGACGGTCGCCGAGCACACCCCGCGCACCGCGTTCGCCTCGGGGCTGAACACCGGTCTGCTGGTGCCGGGGGCCGCCGGAACGGTGGCGGGCGTGCTGGTCCTGGTGCTGGTGAGGGCACCCGGGGCGGCGGGCGGAGTGACAGAATCCGCCCCCTCGACGCTGTCTCAGAAGAGCACGTCGACACCGGGCTCCTGACCGGTCGGTAACCGGCTGGGGGCCGTAATCGGGTCGTACAGATTCAGTGGAGATTACGGAGCCGAAACTTACTGAACCGTAAGGGATTCTGTCCGACCCTTCCGCATGTGAGCGTATTTTCCAGGCGCGGGCGCGACCATACGAGAGCAATGCTCGTTTTCGCACCCCCTCCCGAACGGTCTTCCGGTGGGGTAGCTTTCACGGCGCTGTGCGGAGCGTCACTGGCCTCACTGTGGAGCGAGAAGCGGGGAGCGGGGTTTGCGCGAGTTCACCAACCCGCCGTTGGCGTCGGCGCCGCCGGTCGGGGGTCTGGCCGATTGTGTGTTCGAGCATGCCCAGACGGACCCGCTGCACGTCGCACTGGGCCGCAAGGACGAACTCGGCCAGTGGCGTGACGTGACCTCCGCCGAGTTCCGCGACGAGGTCCTGGCCCTCGCCAAGGGCCTCCTCGCACGGGGTATCCGGTTCGGCGACCGGGTCGCGATCATGTCCCGCACCCGCTACGAGTGGACGCTCTTCGACTTCGCGCTGTGGACGATCGGCGCCCAGGTGGTGCCGGTCTATCCGACCTCGTCGGCCGAGCAGTGCTTCTGGATGCTGTACGACGCCGAGTGCACGGCGGCGATCGTGGAGCACGAGGACCACGCGATGACGATCGCCACCGTCATCGACCGGCTGCCGCAGCTGCGCCAGCTGTGGCAGCTGGACTCGGGCGCGGTGCAGGAGCTGTACGACGCCGGCGCGCACCTTGAGGACGAGATCGTGCACCGGCACCGGCAGGCGGTCACCCCGGACTCGATCGCCACGATCATCTACACCTCGGGCACCACGGGCCGCCCGAAGGGCTGTGTTCTGTCGCACGGGAACTTCATGTTCGAGTCGGACACGGTCGTCGCCCGCTGGGAGTCGGTGTTCCGCGCGAAGAAGGGCGAGGAGGTCTCCACCCTGCTCTTCCTGCCGCTCGCGCACGTCTTCGGGCGCATGGTGGAGGTGGCCGCGATCCGGCACGGTGTCCGCTTCGGCCACCAGCCGCAGCTGCACGCGGCCGCGCTGCTGCCCGACCTGGCCGCGTTCCGGCCGACGTTCATCCTGGCCGTGCCGTACATCTTCGAGAAGGTGTTCAACGCGGCGCGCCGGAAGGCGGAGAAGGAGGGCAAGGGCGGGCCCTTCGAGAAGGCCGTGGAGATCGCGGTGAAGTACGCGGACGCGGTCGAGGCGAAGGCCTGGGGCACGGGCCCTGGACCGTCGGCCGGGCTGCGCATGCAGCACCAGCTCTTCGACAAGCTCGTCTACTCCAAGGTCCGCACCGCGATGGGCGGCCGGATCCGCAACGCCATGTCCGGCGGCTCGGGCATGGACCGCAGGCTCGGGCTGTTCTTCGCCGGGGCGGGCGTGCACATCTACGAGGGCTACGGCCTCACCGAGTCGACGGCCGCCGCGACCGCGAACCCGCCCGAGCGCACCCGCTACGGCACGGTCGGCCAGGCCATCCCGGGCACCACCGTGCACATCGCGGACGACGGCGAGATCTGGCTGAACGGCGGCAACGTCTTCCAGGGCTACCTGAACAACCAGAAGGCCACCGACGCCACCCTGCACGACGGCTGGCTGGCCACCGGTGACCTCGGCTCCCTCGACGAGGACGGCTATCTCACCATCACCGGCCGCAAGAAGGAGATCCTGGTGACCTCCGGCGGCAAGAGCGTCTCCCCCGGTGTCCTGGAGGAACGGGTCCGCGACCATCCGCTGGTCAACCAGTGCATCGTCGTCGGCAACGACCGCCCCTACATCGCCGCCCTGGTCACCCTCGACACCGAGGCCGTAGAGCACTGGCTGACCATGCGCGGCAAGCCGCAGATGTCCGCGGCCCAGCTGGTGCGGGACGCCGACCTGGAGACCGAGGTGCGGCGGGCCGTGGTGGCCGCCAACACCCTGGTCTCGCAGGCCGAGTCGATCCGTACGTTCCGTATCCTCGCCCAGCCGTTCACCGAGGAACACGGCCTGCTGACCCCGTCGTTGAAGCTGAAGCGCAAGGCGATCGAGAACGCCTACGCCAACGAGGTCGAGGCCCTCTACCGGGCCTGACGGCCCGGCGGGGCCGTCACTTGATGTCGATCCGGAAGATCTTGTCGGATCCGTCCGCCTGGTTGCCGTTGTTGTCGCAGTTGGTGGTGGACAGCCACAGCTGGTCGGCGCCCGGCACCTTGGTCACGGTCCGCAGCCGCCCGTAGGTGCCGACGTAGTACGCCGTCGGCGTGCCGACCGTCTCCGCGTTGCCGTTGATCGGGATCCGCCACAGCCGCTCGCCGCGCAGGGACGCCATGTAGACGACGTTGCGGACGATGGCGATTCCGCTCGGGGACGCCTCGGACACGTTCCAGGTGGCCTTGGGGTTGGTCATCCCGGCGACCGAGCAGGTGCCCTCGCAGGTCGGCCAGCCGTAGTTGGCGCCCGGCTTGATGAGGTTCAGCTCGTCCTTGGAGCTGTTGCCGAACTCGGCCTCCCACAGCCGTCCGTTGCGGTCGAAGGCGAGGCCCTGGGGGTTGCGGTGGCCGAGGCTGTAGACGTAGTTCCCGAACGGGTTGCCGGGAGCCGCCTTGCCGTCGGTCGTCATCCGCAGGATCTTGCCGTTCAGGGAGTTCTTGTCCTGGGCGAGATCGGGGGTCTGGGCCTCTCCGGTCGAGACGTAGAGATAGCCGTCGGGGCCGAAGAGCAGCCGTCCGCCGTTGTGGTAGCGGTTCTTCTTGATGCCCTGGAGCAGGATCTTGTAGTCGCTGAGCTTGGTGCCGTCGTAGGTCATGCGCACGACCCGGTTGCCCTCGGAGGCGGTGTGCATGAAGTAGACGTAGTGGTTGGTCTCCCACTTGGGGTCGACGGCGACGCCGAGCAGCCCGCCCTCGCCGTTGGTGGTGACGGCGTTCGGGACGGTCCCCACCTGGGTCCTCGTGCCGTCCTTGGTCACCTTCCAGACCCGGAAGTCGTCCCGCTCGGTGACCAGCGCGGTCTTGCCGTCGGGCATCCAGTAGGTGCCCCAGGGGATGGTCCAGCCGGTGGAGAGGGTGGCGATGGAGGAGGGGGTGCCGCCGTCGGTGGCGCAGGCCTTGGTGGTGAAGGTGACGGCGTTGCTCGGCGGGGAGACGTTTCCGGCGGCGTCCCGGGCGACGACGTCCAGGGTGTAGGGGCTGTCGCAGGCGAGACCGGTGAGGGTGGTGGTCGTGGCGCCGGTGACCGTCTGGTAGACGGTGTCCCCGCTGCGGATGTCGTACGCGGTCACCGCGCGGTCGTCGGTGGACGCGCCCCAGGTGAGGTCGGCGGTGTTCGCGGTGATGCCGGCCGTGGTGAGGGTGCCGGGCGCGGTCGGCGGTGTGGTGTCGCTGCTCGGTTTGGTCGTGCAGTCGACGACGGGGCTGGCCGGCGAGGTGTTGCCGGCCGCGTCCCGGGCGATGACGGTGAGGTCGTAGGTGGTGTTCGGGGTGAGCCCGGTGAGGGTCTTGGACGTCGAACTCCCGGGCGCCTCACCGATCTTGTTGCCGTGCTCGTAGAGGTCGTACGCCGTCACGCCCACGTCGTCCGTGGCCGCGCCCCAGCCGAGGGTGAGGCTGTCCTCGCCGATGCCGGAGCAGGACGGCTGGCCGGGGCGGGTGGGGGCCTGGGTGTCGGCCGCGGCGCCGACGCTGATCCGGTCCAGGTTGGGGCCGCCGTCGGCGGTGGTGGCGGTCGCCCGGATCTTGTTGCTGCCCGCGGTCAGCGGCACGTTGACCGACTTGGTCACCCAGGTGTTCCAGTCGGCGGTGGCCGGGAAGGAGACGGCGGAGGCGACGACCGTGCCGTTGACGGAGATGTCCATCGGCCGGTCGGTGGCGGTGCCGTTGGCGAAGCGCAGAGTGAGCGACGAGGTGCCGGCGGCGGCCGCGCTCACCGTGAACTCCACGTACGAGCCCTTGATGTTGGTGTAGTCGACGAAGCCGGTGCCGGTGTAGCCGGTGTGGTTGGTGGCGACCGTGCCCTGCGCGATGGTGGCGTCCTCGGCCTGGTAGTCGGTGGCGGCGAGGGCGGTGCCCTGGCTCAGTCCGGCCAGCGGCAGCGCGAGCACCGCGGCCAGGCCGTAGGGCAGAACTCTCCTGAGATTCATGGGGGTTGCTCCCTGTCAGCCCGTGTACTGGGCGAAGACCTTGAGGTAGTCGTACGGCTGCTGCGACACACCGCTGCAGGCGTCGCCGTCGGTGCCCGAGCCGCAGGCCCGGTCGCGGTTGACGGCCCAGTAGGTGAGGCGGCCGATGTGGTGCTGCTGGGCGTAGCCGAGCATGGTCTTGAAGTCGGCGACACGGACCCGTTCCCCGGAGTCGTCCGTCTTGCCGTTCATCGAGGACAGGCCGATGTGGGCGTAGGCGGTGGCGTCGCTGTAGCCGTAGGCCGACTTGACCTTGGCCTTGAGGCCTTCCATGGCCTGGGTGGTGAGGGTGCCCATGTTCGTGGCGCCGCCGCCGAAGTCGAACGGCATGATGCACCAGACGTCGTTCGCCAGACCGGAGTCGGCGGCCCGCTTGATCATGTCCGCGCCGGTGGAGTCGGGACCGCTGGTCGTCGTCCCGAAGGTGATGACCGTCTTCAGGCCCGGGTTGTTCGCCTTGACCGTCTTGAGCGCGTCGACGACCCGCTGCCGTACGGTCGCGTTGGACCACTCGGTGTTCTCGATGTCGATGTCGAGGGCCTTGAGCTTGTAGGCGTTGATCACCTTCTGGTAGGCGCCGGCGAGCGCGGAGGCGCTGGAGCACTTCTCCCCCAGCTTGTTGCCGCTCCAGCCGCCGACCGAGACGACCACGTCTCCGCCGGCCGCCCGGATCGCGTTGATCTTCGCCTGGTCGTCGCCGCCGGTGAGCGGGCGCGAGCCGTCCCACTTGGGGTTGCAGGTGCCGTCGGAGAGGACGAAGGCGAGGGTGAACCACTTGACGCCGGTCGCCGACATCACCGAGGTCGGGTTCTGCGGGCTGCCCCAGCCGAGGTACTCGTAGGGGGCGACCGCGAAGCCCGGTGAAGCGGCGGCGGACTTCAGGGAGTTGACGGGCTTGACGCGGATCAGGCGGGTCTCGCCCGGGCGCAGGGTGGCGCTGTAGGTGTTCGCGATCACGCCCTTGTGGGAGCCGGACCACAGGTCGGTGACATCACCGGAGCCGGTGAAGCCGACCTGCGACCAGTCCACGCTCACCGTGGAGTTGCCGGAGGTCCCGGTGTTGAAGAGGGCGACGACGTACTGGCCGTCGCTCTCCTTCTTGCTCCACACCTGTTTGACCCCGCTGCTCACGATCCGCTTCGCGGCCACGCCGTCCTGGTCGACGCCGATCAGCCGGTCGTTGGTGAGCATGGCCTTGTCGACGGAGTCGAGGTGGGTGAGGTCGGTGCCGAGCAGCAGCGGGGCCGCCGCCATCGACCAGAGAGTGAAGTGGGAACGGCGCTGGTCGGCGGTGAGGCCCACCTGGTCGCCGTTGCCGATCTCCAGCGAGTCCAGGTCGTTCCAGCCGCCGGGTCCGGCGTACGGCTGCCAGGAGGCGGCCGAGTCGAACCGCTTGGAGACATGGGACCAGTCGGTCAGCGGGTAGCCGCTGCCGTTGTCACCGGGCCCGCAGTAGCACTCCACGTCGCCCTGGGTGCGCCAGCTGTTGGCGAGCCCGCGCCAGGTGCTGGCGTCGGCGATCGGCAGGTTGTTGGAGAGGGCGAAGGTGATGGGCCGTCCGCTCGCCCGCAGCGCCTTGTCCCAGGCCTGGACGTCGGGGACGTCCTGGCTGCCCACGCCGTCGATCTTCAGGTAGTCGACACCCCAGGAAGCGAACTGCTTCGCCCAGGAGTTGACGAACTCCTGCGCGCCGGGCTTCCCGTAGTCGATGTAGTACATGTTCTTGCAGTTGTAGTTCTTCTCCGTCTTCGAGGTGTCCGCGATGTCCTTCGCGTGGTACGACGTGCCCTCGATCGGGGTGTTCTTCAGGACGGCGTTCTTCGCGATGCCGGGCGTGACGTAGAAGCCGAACTTCAGGCCCTTGGAGTGGACGTAGTCGGCGACCGCCTTGATGCCGGAGGGGAACTTGGCGGTGTCGGCGGTCCAGCGGCCGTAGGAGTCGACGACGAAGCCGTTGCTGTCGCACTTCTGCCAGAAGTCGTCGAGGTTGACGTACACGAAGCCGTGGTCCTTCAGGCCGCTGGAGGCCAGTGCGTCGGCCTGGGCCTCGATCTTCGCCTCGGTGGGCTGGCGGCGCACGAAGCTCCAACTGCTCCAGCCCATGGCGGGGCGGGCCGCCTGGCCGTTGTCGGAGGCGGCGGCCGGCTGGGCGGCGGTGCTCAGGAGCGGCACGGCGGCCGCCACGAGCAGACCGGCCACCGCGGCCGTGAGCGATCTGACGCGTTTCACTTCTGTCCCCCGTTCGCGGGTGTGGCGTACGACGTCCCGATCCACGCCTCGTCGATCCGCAGCCGCTTGTACCGGGTGGTGTCGGTGGCGGCGGCCCAGGTGCTGTCGACTTCGAGGCGGACGTAGCGGGCGGTGGTGGCGGTCAGGTCGATGCCCTGGATGCCACGGCGGCTGGGCAGCTGCCCGGACTTGACCGCGCTCCCCCAGTTCGTGCCGTCGTCGCTGAGGTAGACCTTGTAGTCCTTGATCCGCGCCGACTGCTCGGTGTCCGAGCGGGCGTAGGCGACGGAGTCCTCGCGCTGGTTGAGCCCGAGGTACTGCACCTTCTTGGCCGAGCCGAGGTCGAAGGTGAGGTTCACGGGGAGCGTCTTGTTGTTGTCCCAGTAGGTGAGGTAGTCGCCGTCACCGGCGGCCGATCCGGCGTGGCCGCTCGCGGTGGCGCTCGCGGTCACCTTGACACCGGAGAGGATGCCCTGGCGGCCGGCGGTGGTGACCTTGAAGACGGTGTCGTACGGGTCCCAGTCGCCGAGCCCGGTCAGGGTGAGCACTCCGCCGGACTGTGACCACGAAACCGCCTTGCCGGTGCGGAGGTCGGTGACGGAGGCGATGCGGTAGCCGTTGTCGCGGATGCGCAGGGTGGTGGTGCTGGGCGGGGTCAGGACGTGGATGTACTGGCGGTTCGGATCGCTCCTGGCGACGGTCGTGACGCCGTGGGCGCCGTCGTTCCAGAAGCCGGGCTTGAGGCCGCCGTACATGTAGCCGCCGCCCTCGGTGCCGCCCAGGGACTCCCAGATGGGGTCGAGGTAGCTGTTCGCGAAGGTGTTGAAGGCGGCCTGGTTGCTCGGGAACTTGCCGTTGACCTGGGCGGTCTCCGCCATCAGCGCCTTCACCGAGGAGCCCGCGTTGGTGACGAGCCGGCCCAGGGTGAGCATGCGGTCGACGGACGGGTTGGAGCCGTCGTACCACCAGGCGCCGGTCGAGGGCAGCTTGA
Organism: Streptomyces sp. NPDC090088; assembly: GCF_044747345.1. NCBI lineage: Bacteria > Bacillati > Actinomycetota > Actinomycetes > Kitasatosporales > Streptomycetaceae > Streptomyces > Streptomyces sp. NPDC090088. Next base: position 77,778 of record NZ_JBIVDZ010000014.1, read on the forward strand.
AGTCGGCCTCGGTGAGGCGGGGTTGGGCCGTGTAGACGGCCTGCGGATAGTCGTAGGCCGGAGTCATGCCGGTCTTCTGCTCGTTGCTGATCATGTCCATGATCGGCGTGTCTTCGTTGTTGTTGCTGAGGGTGTAGTTCGGGCGCTTCTGGTAGATCTGCTGGTAGAGGTCGTGGCTCTCCCAGTACGCGTTGTCGTTGTCGATCCAGAAGCCGCCGAGGTCGGGATAGCGGTCCATGACCTCGAAGAAGTTGTCGTAACTGAACTGGCCGAAGCCGTCGTTGGTGGTCAGGTCGACGTTCTTGCCCTTGTAGGCGGAGTAGGCGGCCGAGTCGAGCCACTCGTGGCCGCCCTCGTCGTGCCACTGGGGGTCGTTGGTCATGTAGAGGATGACCTTCAGGCCCTTGGCCTTGGCGGCGGTGATCAGCTCGCCGAGGAAGTCCCGCTTGGTGGCGCAGGAGCCGGGGATCTTGGAGGGCCAGGGGCGGGCGTAGCCGAGGCGGCTGTGGAAGGTGGCGAGGACCAGGTACTGGGTGTGCAGCTTCTGCGCCTCGTTCACCCAGTAGTCGGGGGTCCAGCCGCCGCTGGTGACGTCGTTCTCCCAGGCGGTGCAGCTGGTGTGGGCGGGGGCGGTGCGCAGGCCCCAGTGCAGGAAGAGGCCGCCGACCGAGTTGCGGAGGAAGTCCTGGCGGGGGTTCTCCAGGTCGAGCGGGGTCGCTGCCGCCGTGCAGTCCTGACTGCCGGAGACGCGCAGTGCGCCGCCGGAGGTGTTGTGACTGTCCGTCAGACAGGCTCCGGTGACATCCTGGAGGCCGATGTCGTACGGCGAGTCGCCGCCCTTCTGCGCGGTGAACCGGGTGAGGCGGATGTCGTTCGCCGCGTTGGCGATGAGGGCCGGGCGGCCGTCGTCCGACGCGAACTTCACACCGCTGTCGGTGAACTGGACGTGGTCGGCGTTGTGCAGGTACCAGCCGTAGGCGGGCCGGGTGCCGATGGCCTTGGGGTTGTAGTCGTTCGGGTCGTTGCTGGGCACGCCGGTGGACATGGTGCCGTTGCCGCCGGGGACGGTGATGTTGACGTGGTTGAAGGTGATCCCGCTGATGCGGTGGCCGCCCTCGCCCCACAGGGTCGGGCTGAAGGAGGGGCTGTTGCCGGTGGCGGTGATGTCGTCGTACGTGACGTCACTGATCGATCCGACACCCGGGCTGTTCCCGCAGCGTTTCCTCGTGCCGATCTTCTCCATGATCGGCGAGTGGACGTTCGTCATCGTGATGTCGCGGTAGTGGACGTCGGAGATCTTCGCGCCGTCCATCGAGACCATGCCGAGGCCGGACTTGTCGGCGCCGTCGATGCGGATGTTCTCGAACTGGTAGTCCGAGAAGTCGCCGCAGGTCTCGGAGCCGAACATCAGGGCGTTGCAGCACTTGGCGCCGAGCGTCGAACCGCTCACCCGGACATGCCCGTTGGGGAGCTTGGCGCCGAGCGCGTAGTCGCTCTTGAAGACCAGGGCGTCGTCGTTGGCGTGGATGGTGGCGTTGGTGATCGTGGCGTTCGTCGTGGAGATGACGTTCCAGCCGTCGCGGTCGCTCGCGGTGTCGATGGTCAGGTGGTCGGAGGTCACGTTCTTGCAGCCGTTGATCAGGGCCGCGAAGTGACCGCCCCGGCGGAGCGTGAGACCGTCGCCGATGCGCAGGCCGTCGCACCGGGTCAGCGAGATGATCTTGTCGGCCTCGCCGGTCTTCGGGTTGCCGGTGATGAGGTTGCCGGCGCCGTCGATGACGCCCTGGCCGACGAAGCCGATGTCGGTGAGTCTGTCGCCGTAGATCATCGCGTCGTGGAAGTGGCTGTGGCCGTAGTCCTGGTAGGCGTCGTACGGGTTGGACTCAGCCTTGTCGTAGGTGTCGGCGCTGGAGCCCTGGAGGGTGGCGCCCTTGTCGAGCTGGAGCGTCACATGGCTCTTCATGTGAATGGTGTTCTTGGACTTGTAGGTGCCGGCGGTGAAGCGGACCGTGCCGCCGCCCGCCGCGTTCGCCGCCGTGACGGCCTTGTCGACGGCCGGGGAGTCGTTGGCCGAGCCGTCGCCCTTGGCGCCGTAGTCCCGCACGTCGAAGACGGCGGCGGGGTGCGGAGCGGCGGGCGGGGCGGCGAGGGCCGCCGGGTGGGAGAGTCCCAGCACGACGGCGAGGACGAAGAGGACGATCGCGGCAGCGCGGTGCCGTGGAGCGGTGGGGGGTTTCATGTGACGGTGCCTCACACCAGTTGATAGCCACGGAGGTTGGTGAGCAGGAGGTAGGTGTCCTGCAGGGAGCCGGAGGTGTCGCCGAGGGAGCGGTAGATGCCCCACTTCGGGCGGACCCGGTCGGCCAGGAAGGTGTCGACGCCGGTCTTGGAGGCGTCGATCACGGTCGAACCGCCGGACTTGAGGATCCAGCGGACCGAACCCGCCGAGCCGTTGCCGACCTTGATCTGGAAGTCGACGTCGGTCCAGCTGTCGTGCAGCGGGTCCAGGTCGGTGCGGCCGACCAGGATGTCGTCGATGGCGAGCTTCAGCTCTATGGTCTGCTTGCCGTTCACGCGCCGCAGCGACTGCACGACGATCGGCGAGCTGCCGCTGCCGGGCTGCTTCATCTGCATGATGTGGGTGAAGGTGGTGGTCGCCTTCAGCGAGCTCGGGATGTACATCGAGTAGGTGACCCGCCAGGTCTGGCCCTCGTTCCACTTGAGGTAGCTGCTGGAACTCGTGCGCAGGCCGGTGACCTCCTGGCGCTGGCGGTCGGTCGAGGTGTCGCGGTCGACCGTGTGCATGTTGAAGCGCCAGTTGTTGCCGGTGGCGAAGATGTGCGGGTGGCCGGCGGGGTGGGAGTCGGCGCGGTCGTCCTCGACGGTCTCGAAGGCGCCGAGTCCGTCACCGCTCGCCGACGGCTGCCACTTGAGCTGCCAGGACGCGGCGTGTGCGGTGGTCGCGGGCAGCCCGACGGCCGCTCCCGCGGCACCGGCGAGCGCGGCGCCGAGCACCGCCCTTCTGGATGTTGTGCTCATGACGCTGCATCACCTCGCAGTTGCTCGTTCATGATCAGGAAGGCCCCGAGGCCGTGGAAGTCGTTGGTGGCCCGGGTGCGGGCGGTGTAGTACGCGTAGTCGCCGACGTTGGTGCCGACGGAGATGTCGGCCAGCTCGGTGCGGCCGTCCGCGCCGACCGACAGCTTCGCGAGCACGCCCTGGTAGCCCCGGCGGGCCACGTCCGCGTAGTGCGCATCGAGGTAGTGCTGCTGGGCGCCGCGCGAGAGGGCGTAGGTGAACATGCTGGAGCAGGAGGTCTCGGTCCAGTTGTCGCTCCGGCCGCCCTTGTCGATCACCTGGAACCAGCGGCCGGTCGCCGGGTCCTGGTACTTCTCCAGTCCCGCCGCCAGCTTGCGGAGGATGGAAAGGAGTTGGGGACGCCGGGGCTGGTTCGCGGGGACCGCGTCCAGCACGTTCACGATCGCCATCGCGTACCAGCCGACGGCACGGCACCAGTGCTCGGGCGCGAGCCCGGTCGCCGGATCCGCCCAACTCGCCGTCTTCGACTCGTCGTAGGCGTGCTTGAGCAGGCCGTTCGCGACCTGGAGGTGGCCGCCGTAGACGGCGAGCTGCTTGGCCGCCTCGTCGTCGGTGTACGCGCTGTCCCCGAACTCCTTGCCGTACTCGACGAGGAACGGGTTCACCATGTAGACGCCGTCCGCCCAGAGCTGGTGCGCGCGGCTGGAGTTGTCCGCGTGCCAGAAGCCGCCGTCAGCGGTGCGCGGGTAGGTGTTCAGGCGGTCGCGGATCTTCTTCGCCGCCTTGCGGTAGCGGTCCTGGCCGGTCTCGTGGTGCAGGATCACCAGGAGGCGGCCGGCCTGCATGCTGTCCAGGCTGTTGAAGGACTGGTCGATCGAGCCGTCGCTCTTCACGAACCGGTCGACGTAGCTCTTGATGTAGGTGAGGTAGCGGGGGTCGTGGGTGCGTCTGTAGGTGAGGTACTGGCCGTAGAGGTAGAGGCCGACCGGGTAGGACCAGCCGCCGATGGTGGCCGGGGTGTAGCGGGCCATGGTGGAGTCGACGACCGCGGTGGACCAGTCGGGGGCGGCGGCCGGTCTGGACGCGGCGGCGACGGCGGGTGCGGCGACGGCGGGCGTGGGTACGGCCGCGGGGAGCGCGGTCAGGGTGGCAGTGGTGAGTGCGACGGCCGTGAGCGCGGCGGCTCGCAGGCGTTTCATGGTCCTCCTTCTCGGTGGGCGGCGGCAGCGGAGGTCCGCCGCAGGGGTACGAGGTGGTGGGCGGGGGCGTGCCGGCAGGCCGGGTCGGCGTTGCGGGCGTCGCCGGTGAGCGCGTACGCCTGGCAGCGGCAGCCGCCGAAGTCGGTGGTGCGCAGGGCGCAGCCCCGGCAGGGCTCGCGCATCCAGGACTCGCCCCGGTAGGCGTTGAAGGCCTTCGACTCCCGCCAGATCCAGGCGAGTTCGCGCTCCCGTACGTTCGGTGGGTCGAGGCCGGGCAGGGTGGCCGCGGCCGGGCAGGGCAGGACCGTGCCGTCGGGGGTCACGGTGAGCGAGATCCGGCCCCAGCCGCCCATGCAGGGCTTCGCGGTGCCGGTGAGGAGATCGGGGGCGACCCAGATCAACTCCGGTTCGTCGAGGCGTTCGCGCCAGCGCAGGACCGTCGCCCTGGCCCGCTCCGCCTGGCCGGGCAACGGCAGCAGGGCGGCCCGGTTGCGGGCGGCCCAGCCGTGGTACTGGGTGTTGGCCAGCTCGATCCGGTCCGCGCCCCAGGACACTCCGAGCGCGATCAGGTCCTCGACGGCGTCGAGGTTGCCCCGGTGCAGGACGATGTTCAGCCCGAACGGGAGTCCCGTCGCCCGGATCAGCCGGGCGGCGCGCTCCTTGGCCGCGAACGAGCGGGCGCCCGCGATGCGTTCGGCGGCCGTCGGCTCCGCGTGCTGCACGGACAGCTGCACCCCGCGCAGTCCGGCGCCGACGAGTCCGGCCAGCCGCCGCTCGCCGAGCCCGATCCCGCTGGTGACCAACTGGGTGTGCAGGCCCGCGCGGTCGGCGGCGACGACCAGCTCCGGAAGATCGCGCCGGAGCAGCGGTTCGCCGCCGGACAGGTGGGTCTGGACGACGCCCAGCTCACCGGCGCTCCGGAACACCTCCGCCCATTCCCCGGACGTCAGCTCGACTGACCGACTGATCAGTCGGACGGGGTTCGAGCAATAGCCGCAGCGCAGCGGGCAGGCGTGGGTGAGCTCGGCGAGCAACGCCCAGGGCGGCTCGGGGGGCGCAGGCAGTTCGGGTGGCGCGGACAGTTCGGGCGGCTCCGGTGATTCGGGCGGTTCCGGTGGTTCACGCGCCGCCGGCGGCTCGGGTGGTTCGCGTGGTTCAGGCGGTTCCGCGGCGGCTGTCATCGCAGCCAGCCCTCCCTCCGCAACGCCGAGAGGAACTCGGGGACTTCGGTGGCGACCGGGGCGTCCGGGAACACCGCGGTCAGTTCGGCGACGATGTCCGGCACCGCCCGGCTGCCGTCGCAGAGCCGGAGCACCCCGCCCGCCCGGCCGTGCAGCACGACCACGCGCTCGGGCAGCAGCAACAGATCGGTGCCGCGCACCCGGTCGTGCCGGAGGACGGCCGTGCGGGCGAGGACGGGCCGCCAGGTCATGGCCCGCCTCCGTCCGGGGTGTCGCTCCAGCCCCGGGTGTCCCCCCGGTCCACGGCGTCCAGAAGGGCCCAGAGCACCTCGCACTTGTAGGCGAGGGCGGCGAGTGCGCGCTGCTGTTCCGCGCGGGTGCGGGCCCACTCCAGGACCAGGGCGAGGGCCTCCTCGCCGTCCCGGGCGCCCTGGTCGACGCGGGTGCGGAAGTAGGCGAGGCCGGCCGGGTCGATCCACGGGTAGTGGTGTTCGAAGGCGGTGACGCGGGTGCGCATCAGGCCGGGTGCGGACAGTTCCGTGAGGGAGGCGGCGACCGCGTCCAGTGCGGGGCGCAGCCGGCAGAAGGTGACGTATCCCTCGACCGCGAAGCGCACCCCGGGCAGCACCCGGGCGCTGTCCCAGAGTTGGTCGCGGCCGAGGCCGGCCGCCTCGCCGAGGCGCAGCCAGCGCTCGATGCCGCCCTCGCCGTCGGCGGTTCCGTCGTGGTCGCGGATGCGGCGCAGCCAGGCGCGGCGCAGTGCGGGCCGGTCGAACTTGGCGAGGATCAGGGCGTCCTTGACAGGGATGTGCCGCTGGTAGTGGAAGCGGTTGGTGATCCAGCGGCGCAGCTCCGCCGGGGTCAGTTCACCCCGGTGCATGCGCAGGTTGAAGGGGTGCCGGTCGTGGTAGCGGTCGGCGGTGACGGCGCGCAGTCGTTCGGTGAACTCGGGGACCGGCCAGCGGTCGGCGGCCGTCCCGGCGTGGACGGTGGTGAGGGTCATGGTGCGGGTCAGCGGTCGCCGAGGGCGTAGCCGGTCACTTCCAGGGCGGTCTCCACCACCTGGTAACCAGGGCTTCGCCAGACCTTTTCATCCGATGTCTGTAGAACGGTGGGTTCCGGCTGACGGTCCTCGGAGGTCGTCTCGTTCATGGTGTACGTACCTGCTTTCCTGAGGTTGGGGGGTCTCAGAGCGCAGACAGGGGGCCGCGTTCACAGGGATCTGCTGGAAAACCCAGAGAGTGGTTCACATCTCTGTACCGGGTTCAGCGATACGTCCGACGGTGCGAACCAGAGTCCCGGCAGGAACGGGCCGCGGTCAATGGTCCGGACCGATAAGGTCGGATGCATTTCCGGCCAATCTCCGCCGACAGGCGCTGACCCATCGGTCAGTTCCGGCGGATTCCACGGTCAGGAATGCATCCTGGCCGGTGATCGTTGACGATGGGAGTACCACCTGTCGACAACCTAAGGATCGAGAGCTCGTGAGCAGCAAGGTCCCCCCGAAAATCCTCAACAACGGCGTCGAGATGCCCCAGCTGGGCTTCGGCGTGTGGCAGGTGCCGGACGACGAGGCCGAGCGGGCTGTCGCCACGGCGCTGGAGGCCGGGTACCGCAGCATCGACACAGCGGCGATCTACGGCAACGAAGAGGGCACCGGCAAGGCGATCGCCGCCTCCGGCGTCCCGCGCGAGGACATCTTCGTCACCACCAAGCTCTGGAACGCCGACCACGGGTACGACGCCACCCTGCGCGCCTTCGACGCGTCGCTGGCGAAGCTGGGTCTGGACTACCTGGACCTGTACCTCATCCACTGGCCGCTGCCGGCCCGGGGCAAGTACGTCGACTCGTACAAGGCGTTCGAGAAGCTGTACGCCGACGGCCGGGTCAAGGCGATCGGTGTCTCCAACTTCCTTCCGGAGCACCTGGAGCGGCTGCTCACGGAGACCTCGGTCATCCCGGCCGTCAACCAGATCGAGCTGCACCCGCATCTGCAGCAGCACGCGGCCCGGGAGTTCCACGACGAGCAGGGCATCGCCACCGAGGCCTGGTCGCCGCTGGGTTCGGGCAAGGGCCTCCTCGAGGTGCCGGCGATCGTCGCGATCGCGCAGAAGCACAACCGCACCCCGGCCCAGGTCGTGCTGCGCTGGCACATCCAGCTCGGCAACGTCGTGATCCCGAAGTCCGTGACGCCGTCCCGGATCAAGGAGAACATCCAGGTGTTCGACTTCAGCCTGGACACCGAGGACCTCGCGGCGATCAGCGCGCTCAACGAGGACCGGCGGCTGGGCCCGGACCCGGCCACCTTCGACGTCGGCTGAGCGGGAGTCCGCCCGGCGAACGGCCGTCCCGCCGCACCAGCGGCGGGACGGCCGTTCGCGTTCCCGGCTCGGGGGCGGGGCGGGTCAGTCGGGGTGCACGTCCGCGTGCACGACCTCGAACTCCTCCAGGCCGACCACGGTCACATGCGCCTTGGCGGCGTCCGCGCGCCGGGCGGCCGCCTGGCCGCCGCGCGAGGCGGCCATCGAGGCGCGGTCCACGAAGAGCGAGCCGACCATGCCCCGGCCGCGCCGCCGGTCGAGGAAGACGGAGCACCGCGCGAAACCGGGCAACGCCTCCAGCCGGGGTATCGCCGAGGAGCGGAACGTCTCGGCGAACAGATCGGCATCGGCCGGGTCGAACTCCACCCTGGTGGACCGCATTCCGCCGCCCGCCCGCGGCGGCTGCACCGAGTGGAAGACGGCCACCTCGTAGTTCTCGACGGAGACGGTGCCCGCGAACGGCTCCAGCATCGGCCCGCGCCGCTCGCTCATCACCTGGTCGCTGTTGCGCCGGGCCTCCTCGGAGCCCCACCAGCTCACCGCGAGCAGTTTGCCCAGATCGCGGTCGACGAAGACGCCCGCGCCCCGGTACTCGGGACGTTCCTCCAGCAGACTGCGCCCTTCGCTGTTCAGCGCCCTGACGGCGGCTTCGACCCGCGCCGGGTCGCCGGTGACGTACACCGTCCGTACGAACATGACCCCTCGCCTCCCAGGAGCCACCGGAGCCACTTCCCCACACCCACACAGCTCCTGTGTAAATGTTCGGAATGTCCTGCCCCACCAGTGTTGCCCTGGCGCCATATCGTCGCAATGCACGACAAAAACCCGAGTTCACAGCCCAGGGGTTGACGCGGACATGCAGCCGGGTCCACCTTGTACGGCACCCGGTCAGGAAACTTTCCTAACAGAAGGGGACCCCCCACAGTGCGCATCCGAACACTGACCCTTGCCGCGGCCTCCGGGGCCGCACTGCTGGCCGCCGGAGTGCTCCCCGCGAGCGCGTCCGGCGCCACCCCCAAGTCCGCCCAGGAGGGCTCGGTCAGCGCGGCGGACCTGCTCGCCAAGGTGACGTCCTGCTCCCAGATATCGAACGGCAAGTACAAGACCGACGACGAGACCTCGGCCACGGTCCCGGTCTGCGGCAAGAACGGCGCGGTCTTCTGGAAGGCCGACATGGACATCGACTGCGACGGCCAGCGCACCACCAACTGCAACGAGGACCGCGACCCCTGGTACCAGGACGACACCGCGTTCCACCAGTCCGACGGCAAGGCGCTCAAGGCCGAGTCGCTGCCGTATGTCGTGGTCCCCAGCTCCAGCAGCATCTGGAACTACTCCGGCGCCGGCATCAAGGGCGGCGGGGTGGTGGCCGTGATCTACAACAACAAGGTCGAGTACGCGGTGGTCGGCGACACCGGCCCCACGAAGATCATCGGCGAGGCCTCGTACGCCACCGCCAAGGCGCTCGGCATCGACCCCGACCCGGCGACCGGCGGCGCCGACTCCGGCGTCACCTACATCCTCTTCAAGAACTCCAAGGTCTCCCCCATCGAGAGCCACAGCGCGGCTGTGTCCCTCGGTGACTCGCTGGCGAAGCAGTTCCTCGCCAACAACTGACCGCGGCGGTTCCCCCGCCGCCCACCGGCCCGGGGAGGGCGGGCGGCCCGGTACCGCACGGTACCGGGCCGTCGGGGCAGGTCAGTTGGGCTGTCCCAGCGGTCGTACGACGATGGTGTTGACGTCCACCCCGGCGGGCTGCCGGATGGCCCACACCACCGAGTCGGCGATCTGGCCGGCGGTCAGCAGGTGACCGGGCGGCAGGCCGTTCCCGTCCCAGAACGGGGTCTCCACCCGGCCCGGCGCGACCAGCGTGACGCCGATGCCGAAGTCGGTGACCTGGCGGCGGGTGTTCTCCGCCAGCCCGGTGACCGCCCACTTGGTGGCGCCGTACAGGTTGCCGGGCGTGTTCACGAACCCGGCGACGCTGCCCACCAGGACGATCCGGCCCCGGGTCTCCTTCAGGGCGTCGACCGAGGCACGGATCAGCAGGGCGGGCCCGAGGACGTTGGTGAGGACCATCTCGGCCCAGCCCGCCGGGTCGCCCTCGGCGACGGTGTCATGGGTGGCGAAACCGGCGTTGGCCACCACGGTGTCCAGCCGGCCGAACGCCTTGAGCGTGCCGTCGACGGCCGCCTGGACGTCGGCGTACTCGGCGGTGTTGCCGACGATCGTCAACAGCCCTTCCGGAGAGCCGAGTTCTTCGGCGAAGGCGCGCAGCCGCTGCTCGCCCCGGCCGGTGACGGCCACCCGGTGCCCGGCGTCCAGCAGTTGGCGGGCGACGGCGGCGCCGATACCGCTGCCGCCGCCGGTGATGAGTGCGACCGGAGAGTCGGTCATGAGGTCCCCCTGTGGCTCGTTCGGTGATCGACGGGAGTCCATCACTTGGAGCGCTCTCGATGTCAAGCACCGCAGGTGTCGCCGTACGGCACGGAGGGCAGGTACCGCCGCCATTCCGCCCGCGTCGGACCGCCGCCCGCCCGGTCGCACAACTCGGCCGCGCCCTCCTCGGGCCGCAACGGGACGCCCCGGTCGGCGAGATGAGGGGTGGCGATGCGCAACTCCCTTGCTCCGGAGGTGAATCCGAGGGCGAGCACCGGGCCGTCACCGGCCGGTACCGTCGCCGGGGACAGCCGGGTGCGGTCCGTCTCCCACACCTGCACGAAACCGTCGGCGGTGCTCGCCGCGAACAACGACCCGTCGGCGGAGAAGGCCGGCGCCGACTCGACCACGGTGGCACCGGCCGGCCTGAGCACCGCGAGCCGACGCCAGGTGCGCGCGTCCCACAGGGTGAGGCGGCCGTTCATGTCCTCGGCGGCGAGCAGGCGGCCGTCGGGGCTGAAGACGGCGGTGCGCAGCAGGTCCTCGCCGGTCACTCCGCCCGTCCGCCGCCTGCCGGTGAGGACGTCCAGCAGCCCGCCCTCGTGGGTGAGCGCGGTCCGGCCGGTGGCGTCGGCCGCGAGCGTCTGCTCCCCGTGGACGACCGGCGGCCGACGGGCCGCCACCGGCCTGCCGCGGGTGTCGAACGCGGCCCGGTCCGCCGGCTTCCGCTGCCAGGCCGCCCCCAGCAGCCCGTGCGGGGAGAGGGTGTGCACGGTGCTGGTCCGGCCGCCTTCGAGGTAGCGCAGGACGCCCGCCGCCGGGTCCAGCCGGAGCGCGCCGACGGACGAACCGGCCGCCGGGAAGGTGAGCAGGGGCGTGCGGACGCTGTCGTCGGCGGGGGCCGGGAGGTCCGTGCGCCACAGGGCGAAGGAGCCGGAGGTCCAGGTCAGGGCGTAGGCGCCCCGGAAGACGACGGACTGCGCGCCGTCGGCGAGCGGCAGCCGTGGGCGTTCCCGGCCCGTGCGGAAGTCCCAGGTCACGACACCCTCGGGGGTGGCGGCCGCCACGGCGTCGCCGTCCGGGGTGAAGAGCACCTCCTCCCCCTGGCAGAGCAGCTTCTCGGTGTCCCGGGGCGGGCGGGTGCCGAGCGGGCGGCCGGTGGCGAGGTCGAGGACCCGCAGCCGGGTTCCGTCCTGTCCGCACCAGGCGAGATGGCGCTCGTCGGGACTGAGCGGCGGCAGCGGGCCGTCGTCCGCGCCGTCCGGGGAGCGGTGCAGCGGGCGTTGCCGGTCCACGTCCCACAGCTCCAGGGTGGCGCGGCCGCCGCCGGGGTCGTGGGCCGGGCGCCGGACGAGGAAGGTGTGTCCGCTCGGCCCGAACTCCCCCTCGGTGTCCCGCCAGGGACCGGTCGCCAGCCGCCGGGTACGGCCGTCGGCGAGCGAACGGACCACCGTGCCGGAGCCGCCGGGCGCCCGGTAGGCGATCAGCCGGCCGTCGTCGCTGACCGCGACCACGCTCTCGGACAGACCGGGCCGGTCCACCGAGCGGAGGCGCCGGTGGGTGCGGACATCCCACTGCACGGCCCGGTCGTGGGCCACCACCGTCAGGATCCGCCCGTCCGTGCTGAGCCAGGCGGGCGCATTCAGCGCCCGGCCGCCCTCCTCGGGCTGCGTGAACACGTCCAGCTCGCTCTGCGCGACGGCCGAACGCAGTGCCTGCCGGGTCTCCGGCAGATCGGCGGTGCGCCAGGCGGCCAGGGCCAGCCGCATCGCCGTGCGCGGTTCGGATGTGCGCAGGCCGTCCACGAGGGCGGCCACCCGGCGGGCCTCGGCCTGGTCCCGCTGCCGGGCGCTGACCCCGCTCTGCCGCCAGGCCACGGCACCCGCCGCCAGGGCCAGACACAGCAGCACCGCGAGCGCGCCGGTCAGCGCCCGCAGCCGGCGCCCCGCCCGGACGGCGGCCCGCCGTCCGTGGTCGTACGACGCGACGCTCGCCGCCAGGAACTCCCGCTCCGGCGGACTCAACTCCCCTTGATACGGCCCCTCGTCGGCGAACGCCTCCCGGGCCTCGGTCAGCCGCACCCCCCGGTACAGCGCCCCCGCGTCCCTCCCCAGCTCCGCCCAGGCGGCCGCCGCCTCGGTGAGCCGGCGGTGGGCGCGCAGGCGTTCGCGGTCGGCGTCGATCCAGCCGCGCAGCCGGGGCCAGGCGGCGAGCAGGGCCTCGTGGGCGAGGTCGACCGTATCGCCGTCGACGGTCAGCAGCCGGGCCCGGACGAGCCGTTCGAGAACGCGGGCGGTGACGGGGCCGGTGCCGAGTTCGGCGCGACGGGCCGGGCGGCGGGTGTCGCCGGTGCCGTCGCCGGGGTTGACCAGACGCAGCAGCAGGGCGCGGAGGGCGGCGGCCTCGGCCGGGGTGCAACGGCCGTGGAGTTCCTCGGCGGTGTGGGCGACGGCGCCCCGGACCCCGCCGACCGCCTCGTACGCGGCGAGGGTGAGGGTCTTGGCGGTGCGCCGGCGCCAGACCTCGCGCAGGGCGTGGGCCATCAGCGGGAGTCCACCGGGCTCTCCGCTGACGTCGGCGACGATCCGGGCGGTCAGGGCGCGTTCGACGACGTGCTGCCGGGCGGCGGCGGGCCGGACCACCGCCTCCCGCAGCCGGTGCGGCGGCATCGGCCCGACCAGCAGCGTGGTCTCGCGCAACGCCTCGGCGAGTCCGGGGTGTTCGGCGCAGTGGGCGTAGAAGTCGGCGCGTACGGCGAGCAGTACGCGCAGCCGGGGGTCGGCGGCCAGCAACCGGCCGATGAACAGCTCGCGTTCGGCGGGGTCGGCGCAGAGCGCGAAGACCTCCTCGAACTGGTCGACGACGAGCAGCGTGTCGCCGGGCGCGTCGTGCGGGGTGAGCAGGGCCTCGTGGACGCGGGCGGGACGGGCGCCCGGGGTGAGGATCCGGATCGCGGCGGGCCCGTGCTCCGCGTCCGCCGACTCCCGCAGCGCGGGGACCAGTCCGGCCCGCAGCAGTGAGGACTTGCCGCTGCCCGAGGCGCCGACCACCGCGCCGAACCGGAAACGCCGGGTGTGCGCGACCAGGTCGGCGACCAGGTCGTCCCGGCCGTGGAAGTGCTCCCGGTCGCCCGTCTCGAACCGGGCGAGCCCCGGATAGGGACCGCGCTCGTCGTCCTCGGCGGCCTCGGCGCCCGCGGCCTCGGCGGCGGCCGCCCGCCAGCGCCGCTCCCACTCCTCGGGATCGCCGTCGCACGCGACGGCGTACGCGATCGCCACCGGCAGGGTGGGCAGCCGTTCCCCGGCGGCCGCCGCGGAGAGCGTGGGGCCCGAGTACCCGGCCCGCAGCCCCATCGCCCGATAGGTCGGCGTACCCGCCTCGTCCCGCAGTTTGCGCAGCTCGAAGGCGAACCGCTGCACCGCCCCCGCCGCCGGATCCAGCGGTTTCTCCCTGCGCCCCATCCACGTCTCCCCCGTCGACAGCAACCCGCCCCAACCTAACCGGAATTGATAGCGAGGCCGGTTCGGGGCTGCCCATCAATCCGACGACCGCTGAACTCGCCGGTGCACCCGCCCCCGACCTGCACCGGAGCCCGTCATCGCCACCCTCCACGCCCCGCGCACCGCACTCCCGGCCGCCCCGGCTCCCGCCCGGCACCGCCCGGTCCACGCCCTGGGCCCGGTCGCCCTCTCACTGGCGCTGGGCCTGTGGGGCCTGCGACGCGGCGGCAGCATCTGGCGGGACGAGGTGGTGACATATGACATGGCACAGCGCCGGCCCCCCGACCTGGCGCACGCCCTGGAGCGGGCCGACGCCGTCCACGGCCTCTACTACTTCCTCACCCACGCCCTGTTCCGCCTCTTCGCAGGCGCCGACCCGCTCGTCCTGCTGCGGCTGCCCGCCGTCCTGGCCACCGCCGTCACGGCCGGCCTGCTCACCCTGCTCGGCACCCGGCTGGCGGGACCACGGACCGGGCTGCTCGCCGGCCTGGCGTTCGCGGTGCTGCCGCCGGTCCAGCGGTACGCGCAGGAGGGCAGGTCGTACGCGCTGGTCTGCGCGCTGGTGGTGTGGTCGTCGTACCTGCTGATCCGGGCCGTGGACACCCGGACCGCCCGCACCACCCGGGCCCGGACCCGGGCCTGGGCCGGATACGGCGCCGTCCTGCTGACCGCCTGCCTGCTGCACGAGTTCGCGGTGCTGGTGCTCGCCGCGCACGCCGTGGCCGTACCGCGCGAGGCGCGGCGCGCCTGGGCGAGGACGGCGTGCGTGGTCGTCGGCGCGCTGGCGCCCCTCGCCGTGCTCAGCATGCGGCAGTCGGCGCAGGTGGCGTGGATCGGCGGGCTGGGGACCGGGGCGCTGCTGGGGATCGCCGCGGTGGCGGTGCCCGGGTGCGCCGCCGCGCCGTTCCTGCCCAGGCCCGTCGTCCGTCTGGCCCTGCCGCTGGCCGTGCTCCCGGCCGGCCTGCTGATGCTGGTGTCGCTGGTCAAGCCGTTGTACGTCGACCGGTACGTCCTCTACGGCCAGGCCGGCACCGCCCTGCTGATCGGCGCCGCGCTGGACCGGCTGACCCGGGCCGGCGGCACCCGCCGGGCAGCCGCGCTGCTCGCCACCGCGGCGGCGATCGTCGTGCTGCTCCCCGTCTCCGTGCAGCTGCGCACCCCCGGCAGCCGCATCGACGACGCCACCGCCATCGACGCGGCCGTCCGCACGGCGGGCGAGGGCGCCGACGGCATCCTCTACCTGCCCGCCCGCCGCCGAGTGTGGTCCCTCGCCGACCCGAGCACCGTACGCGGCCTGCGCGACCTCGCCCTCAACCGCACCCCGGAGGCCTCCGGCACGCTGTACGGCACGGAGGTCGGCCCGTCCATGATCCGCGCCCGGCTGCGCACCGCCCACCGGATCGTCGTCCTGCGGGATCCGGCGGGGCAGCCACTGGACACGACACCCGGCGAGGTGGCGAAGCGCAGGATCCTCGCCGAACGGTTCGAGGAGTGCGGGACGCGTTCGGTGCACGGGGGGCGGGTGAGCGTGTACGCACGCCGCTGCTGAGCAAAGCGCCCCGTCAGGGGCGCGGGGCTGTATTGCCTATGCGGCTACCGCCGCGTGGGCGCGACCAGCCACGACGGCGCCGCAGACGCACGAGGGCCACCACGGCACTTCCAGCCGACCGGTCAAGCGGGCCGCACGGCCGTGTGCACCGTCCGGGCCCCGAGGACGAACAGGTCCGACCTGCGTTGCAGGCTCGCCGGGTCGGCCGGGTCGAGGAGCCGGTCCAGGGTGGCGCGGTCGTCGGTGTCGAGGGCCTCGCCGACCGTGTCCCGCAGCCGGGAGAAGATCTCGGTGGCGTAGGCACGGGCCCGGTCGGAGGCCGGGGCGGGCAGGTCGATGAGGAAGCTGCGGCTGCGGGTGTGCTTGAGCCCGGCGGAGCCGAGCAGCGCGGGCCAGTCCTCGGCCTCGGTGACCGAGCCGGGCAGGTCGGTACGCATCTGCTCGAACCAGCCCTCCAGCAGCGCGTCCAGCCGCGCCTGCAGCCCGGGCCGGCCGATGCCGATGTCCCGGGGCAGGAAACGGCTGGGCAGGCCGCCCTCCAGGATGGCCAGCGTGCCGCCGGGGGCCAGCCGCTCGGCGAAGGCGGTGAGCGCGGCCCGCTGGTCGCCGAGGTGGTGCAGGCTGTGCCCGGCCCAGAGCAGATCCGCCGGGTAGTCCAACTCGTCCAGCACGCCCGGAAGTTCACCGGCGAGCACATCGAAGCGGTCGGCCACGCCCTGTCGCTCGGCACGGGCCCTGGCCCGGTCGAGGAGCGGTTCGCTGCCGTCCACGGCCAGCACCCGCGCCCCCGGGAAGGCCTCGGCGAACAGACACGACACCACGCCGGGCCCGCTGCCCAGGTCGACGATCAGCCCCGGCTCGGTGACCTCCTTGCCGAGCCAGCCCAGGGCGTTCTCGTAGAGGGGGGCGAAGAGTTCCGCCTGCGACTCCAGGTGAGGGGCCATCTCGGCCCAGTCGATGTCCGTGTGGGAGTGATCGTGGGTGTGGGTGTGGGTCTTGGTCTCGGTGTGCTGGTGGTGGTCGTGCGCCATGGGCTCAGCCTCTCGTCCGGGTGCCGTCAGCGTGCGCCGACGCACCGGCCGGAGGCCAGTCCTGTTGCCGGTGCGGCAAAAAACAGGATGCGTACGGCAAGGCGGCGGGGCCACGATGGCCGCATGGACGACGAGCTGGTCGAGCGCTTCCTGACCGACGGTTTCGTGAAGATCGAGGGCGCGTTCCCGGCGCGCGTCGCCGAGGGGTGCGCCCGGCTGCTCTGGCGGGAGACGGGATACGACCCCGAGGACCCGGGCACCTGGAAGGATCCGGTGGTCTGGGTGGGCGGCAAGGCGGACGGCCCGTTCGCCGCCGCCCCCAACTCCCAGGCCCTGCACGACGCGTTCGACCTGCTGGTCGGTGAGCGGCGCTGGGATCCGCGCTATTCGCTGGGCGCCTTCCCGCTGCGGTTCCCGCACGAGGAGGAGCCGGACGACGCGGGCTGGCACATCGACACCAGTTTCATGCCGGAGGGCGCCACCGACTGGTACGCCAACCTGTGGTCCCGTGAGCGGGCGCTGCTGATGCTGTTCCTGTTCAGCGAGGTGACCGAGGAGGACGCGCCGACCCGCATCCGGGTCGGCTCGCACCTGGACGTGCCACGGATCCTGGAGCCGTACGGCGAGCGGGGCGCCACCCTCCAGGAACTCGGTCCGAAGCTCGACGCGGCCTCCGCGCACCGCCCACTCGCCTACGCCACCGGGCGCCCGGGCGACGTCTACCTCTGTCACCCCTTCCTGGTCCACGCCGCCCAGCCGAACCACGGCACCCGCCCCCGTTTCCTGGCCCAGCCCCCGCTGTACCTGAACGCACCGCTGGAGCTGGACCGCCCGGACGGCAACCACTCACCAGTAGAGATCTCGGTCCGCCGGGGCCTGAAGGACTGACCCCGGCGGAACCGCGCCCCCGTAGGGGCGCGGGGAACTGCGCGACCAGCCACACACGGCCCGCAGCCTCGATCTCACCTCACCGAACCGTCACGACAACGGCGGGTACGCGTTCGCCATCAGCTGCTGGAACTGCGCCGAGAACCAGTGCCCGGACAGCGGCGCGTTAGGCAGCGCACCCGACATGCTGTTCCCGTTACGGGCGTTACCCGTGTACGTCGGGTCGCACATCTGGTCGAAGCCCTTGCCCTCGTCGTTCGGGATGGCGCTGCTGGACCCGTCGGACTCCCCCGGCGGCTTCATCCACACGTACGCGTCGATCCCGGTCGCCGGGCTGGCCTGCGGGCGCTCGCCGAGGCCGGCTCCGGCCTGGTTGCACCAGTTGCCGACGTGGATCCGGCGGTCGTAGCGGCCGCCGTCGACGTACGCGTCCACGCTGGTCGTCGGGCCGGGGCCGGCCGGACGGGCGCTGCCGCCCCAGCCGTTGCGGGAGGTGTCGATCAGCATGCCGATACCGGAGTTGAAGCCGACCGAGACCAGCTGGGTGCGGAAGGCCTGCGCGAAGGAGAGTTCGTCGACGTAGCGGTTCCAGTCGACCCACTTGGACTGGCGGACGGAGGTGCCGTTCACCGAGTCGTTGATGGTGAAGTTGTTCTCCTTCAGGGCGCTGTAGTTGGCCGTGTTGGTGATGAACCCGGCCACGTCGTCGACGGTCGCGCCCTCGCTGGTGGCCGCCTGCTTGAACAGGGTGGCCGCCGGGGCGAAGTTGTCGTCCCAGCCGAGCCAGCCGTGGTGGCCGGCGTCGAGGTAGTTGTAGACGTTCGGGATCGCGCCGAGCTTGGCGAGCGCGTAGCCGACGCCCTTCACGTAGTTGCCGTTGGCCAGCATGGTGTCGCAGTTGGCGGTGGCGGTGGCCCGGCTGCCGGTGTTGGTGACCAGGTTGGGCAGCGAGTCGATCTCGATGGTGGTGACGATCCGCAGCGAGGCGTACTTGCTGTCGGAGAGGATCGCCGCGATCGGGTCGATGAACTGCGTCTTGTACTTGTCGATCTCCGTCGCGCCGAGTTCGCCGTTGGAGGCGAGGGCCGCGCAGTCCCGGCCCGGAAGGTCGTAGACGACCAGCTGGACGACTTCCTCGCCGCTGCCCTTCTGGGCGAGCGCCGCGTCGAGGTGGGCGCGGAGCCCCATGCTGGTGCTGGTGCCGTTGATCGCGGCGATCCGGTCGAGCCAGACGCCGGTGGGCTGGTTGGAGATCCGGCTGCCGCCCGTCTCGGCTGCGGCCTTCGCCGACCATTCCGGGTTCACGTACACCTTGGCGCCGGAGTACGGGTTGTCGACCCGGGTCCCGGAGCCGCCACCGTTGCCCCCGCCACTGCCGCTGCCGTCGTCGACGTTGCAGGTGACGCCGTCGAGGGTGAAGGCGGTCGGGATCGCGTTCGTCCCGCTGTACGACCCGTTGAACCCGAAGCTGACCGAACCGCCGGTCGCCAGGGTGCCGTTGTAGGTCTCGTTGCTCGCGGTCACGGCGGTGCCGCTCTGCGCGATCTTGCTGTTCCAGTAGCTGGTCACCTGCTGGTTCCCGGCGTACGACCACTTCACCGCCCAACTCGACTTCGCGGCCGAGTTGTTGGTGACGGTGACGGCGGCGGTGAAACCGGAGCCCCAGTCGTTCTGGATCTTGTAGTCGACGGTGCAGGGGATCGCGGAGATCGCCGCCTCGGAGGACGGGGTCACGGCGACCGCGGGCCCGGACACCCCGGCGACGAGCGCCAGGGCGGCGAGTACCGCTGTTCTGGTACGACTCATGAGTGCGGGTTCCTTCTTCTTCGGTGGGCGTGCCTTCGGTGGGCGTGCCTTCTTCGGTGGGCGTGCCTACGGGTTGATCGCCCGCAGGTGGTCGCGCAGTCCGGCGCCGTACGCCGTGGGCGTACCGCTGTAGTCGGAGATCAGGGAGGGGCCGGAGGAGCAGTCCCAGGTGTTCCAGGTCCAGCCCAGGTAGGAGAGACCGCGGTCGTCGAACCACTTCATGACCTGGTCCACGAAGGCATGCGAGCAGGTGTTCTCGCCGATCTCCCCGGCGACCAGCGGTACTTGGGCCGCGACCGGGGCCAGGGTGGAGTTCCAGCAGCTCTCACTGGCGCAGGTGTTGAAGTTGTAGACGTGGTACGCGGCGACGAGATTGCCGGCCGGGTCGGTGGGCCGGTACGTCAGCCACTGGCTGAGGTCGTTGGAGTACGCGAGCCCGCCGATCATGATGACGTTCTTCGCGCCGGCGCCCCGGATGCCGTCCACCAGGTCCTGCATGCCGGCGACCTGGTACCCGATCCCGGAGCAGGTGCCGCCGTCGCGCCAGCACTCCCAGGCCTGGGTGGTCGTCGAGGTCGCCCGGTCCGGGTACGGCTCGTTGAACAGGTCGAACACGGCCGCCGGGTCGTCCTTGAAGGTACCGGCCACCGAGGACCAGAACGACGGGGTGTACTGGGCGTCCGGCATCGGCTTCTGGCAGGTGGCGTGCACGTCGGAGCAGCCCGCCGAGTTGCCGGTGTACTGGCCGTAGGACCAGTGGAGTTCCAGGATCGGTGTCATGCCGAACGACTCGACGCGGGCCACCAGGTCCTTGACGGCGTTGATGTAATTGGCGCCGCCGTACTCGGACTTGACGTTGGACAGGCCGAGCCAGCACTCCTCGTTGAGCGGGATGCGGACGGCATTGGCCTTCCAGTCGGCGATCGCCTTGATCGCCGCGTCGTCGACCGGGCCGTCCCAGATCCCGTAGCCCTGCACGCACATGAACTCGCCGCCGGAGCGGTTCACCCCGAGCAGGCGGTGGGCGGTGCCCTCGGCGTCCACCAGCTTGGTGCCGGAGACGTGCAGGGCCGGGGCCGACCCGGTGGCGGGCGGCTCGGTGGGCGTCGGAGTCGGGGTCGGCTCCGAGTCCACGTTGCAGGTGGTGCCGTTGAGCCTGAAGGCCGTCGGTACGGCGTTGCTCCCCGACCAGGAGCCGAGGAACCCGGCGCTGACGCTCGCGCCGGTGGCGAGGGAGCCGTTCCAGCTCTCGTTCGCGGCGGTGACCGTCGTACCGGACTGGGACCACTTGGCGCTCCAGCCCTGGGTGACCTTCTGGCCGTTCGCGAAGTCGAAGCCCAGGCTCCAACTGCTCATCGCGGCCATGTTGTTGGTGATGGTCACGGAGCCCTGGAAGCCGGTGTCCCACTGGCCGGTGACCGTGTACTGCACCGTGCACGCCGGCGTCGCACCGGACGCCGACACCACCGGTACCAGCGCGGACCCGACGAGGGCGACCGCACCGGCGACGGCTAAAAGAACTGAACGCGGGGGGTGTCGCATGAGCGACTCCTTGCAGCTCGGGCGCGTCGTGACGGACGCGTCGACTGAACGGAATCGCTCCCACTGGTGCGAAGGAAGGTAGCGCCAAGCGACTGCAAAGAACAGGGGAGTTGCTTGACTTTTCTCCAGGGGGCTTCGTCGAATCTTTTCGACTCTTCAACTGCCTTGACCGCACCATGCCACGTCTCCACTATGGGAGCGCTCCCACTGGTTCAAGCCTTGACTTCTCCCCCGAGCCGCAAGCGCAAGGAGGAACCAGCACATGCATCCCGCACATCCCGGAGGTACCGGGCGGCGGCGCAGAGCCGTGCGCCGCCTGTGGACGGCGGTCGTCGCCGCCCTCGCCCTGCCGCTGTCGATGCTCGCCACCGGAACGACTCCCGCCCAGGCGGCGACGGTCCAGTGCAGCGTCGACTACAAGACCAACGACTGGGGCACCGGCTTCACCGCCGACCTCACGATCACCAACCGCGGTACGGACGCGATCAGCGGCTGGACGCTGACGTACGCGTACACGGGCAACCAGAAGCTGTCGAACGGCTGGAACGGCACCTGGTCCCAGTCCGGCACCTCGGTCACGGTGCAGAACGCGTCGTACAACGGCACGATCGCGGCGGGCGCCGCCGTGTCGACGGGCGCGCAGTTCTCGTACACCGGCGGCAACACGGCGCCGACGAGCTTCGCGATCAACGGCACCACCTGCGCCGGCGCGCACCAGCCGCCGGTCACCGTGCTGACCAGTCCGACCGCGGGCGCGGTGTACACCCAGGGCGACGCGGTGCCGCTGGCGGCGACCGCGGCGGCGGCCGACGGCGCGACGATCAGCAAGATGGAGTTCTACGACGACACCACCCTGCTGGGGACCGACACGTCGTCGCCGTACTCGCTCTCGGTCTCCAGTTTGACCGTGGGCAGTCATTCCCTGGTGGCGAAGGCGTACGACAGCCTGGGCGCGTCCGCGTCCTCGACGCCGGTGGGCATCACGGTCGCCTCGGGCCCCGCGCTGGTGGCCTCGCCGACCCAGCTGGGCATCCAGCAGGGTGCGACGGGCACCTTCGGGGTGAGCCTGTCGAAGCAGCCGAGCGCGAATGTGACGGTGTCCGTGGCCCGCGCGAGCGGCAACACCGGCCTTTCGGTGAGCGCCGGTTCGTCGCTGACGTTCACGCCGTCCAACTGGAGCACCGCGCAGAACGTGACCATCGCGGCGGACTCCTCCGGCACCGGCACCGCGACCTTCACGGCGTCCGCGACCGGCTACACCGGCGCGACGGTCACCGTGACGGAACTGGCCGCCTCGAAGGCGTACGACGCGCGCTTCCTGGATCTCTACGGGAAGATCACCAACCCGGCGAACGGCTACTTCTCCCCCGAGGGCATCCCCTACCACTCGGTCGAGACGCTGATCGTCGAGGCCCCCGACCAGGGCCACGAGACCACCTCCGAGGCGTACAGCTACCTTCTCTGGCTGCAGGCCATGTACGGCAAGGTCACCGGTGACTGGTCCAAGTTCAACGGCGCGTGGGCCCTCATGGAGAAGTACATGATCCCCACCCACGCCGACCAGCCGACCAACTCCTTCTACAACGCGTCCAAACCGGCCACCTACGCACCCGAGCTGGACACCCCGAACGAGTACCCGGCGAAGCTGGACACCTCGGTGCCGGTGGGCTCGGACCCGATCGCCGCCGAACTGAAGTCCGCGTACGGCACGGACGACGTCTACGGCATGCACTGGCTGCAGGACGTCGACAACGTGTACGGCTACGGTGACACGCCGGGCGGCGGCTGCGAGGCGGGGCCGACGGCCGACGGTCCGTCGTACATCAACACCTTCCAGCGCGGTGCGCAGGAGTCGGTGTGGGAGACGGTTCCGCAGCCGACCTGCGACGCCTTCAAGTACGGCGGCACCAACGGCTACCTGGACCTGTTCACGGGCGACTCGTCCTACGCCAAGCAGTGGAAGTACACGGACGCCCCGGACGCCGACGCGCGTGCGGTGCAGGCCGCGTACTGGGCGGACGTGTGGGCCAAGCAGCAGGGCAAGGGCGGCGACGTCTCCGCGACCGTCGGCAAGGCGGCGAAGATGGGCGACTATCTGCGCTACGCCATGTACGACAAGTACTTCAAGAAGATCGGCAACTGTGTGGGGCCGACGACCTGCGCGGCCGGCACCGGCAAGGACGCCTCGGACTATCTGCTGTCCTGGTACTACGCGTGGGGCGGGGCGACCGACACCAGCGCGGGCTGGGCCTGGCGGATCGGGTCGAGCCATGTGCACGGCGGCTACCAGAACCCGCTCGCCGCGTACGCGCTCAGCTCGTACGCCGACCTGAAGCCCAAGTCGGCTACCGGGGCGACCGATTGGGGCACGTCCCTGACCCGGCAGCTGGAGTTCTACCGCTGGCTGCAGTCGTCCGAGGGCGCGATCGCCGGTGGCGCGACCAACAGCTGGCAGGGGCGGTACGCGAGCCCGCCGTCCGGTACGTCGACGTTCTACGGCATGTACTACGACTGGGAGCCGGTGTACCACGACCCGCCGTCCAACCAGTGGTTCGGCTTCCAGGCCTGGTCGATGGAGCGGGTCGCCGAGTACTACCAGCAGACCGGGAACGCGACGGCCAAGGCGATCCTCGACAAGTGGGTGGCCTGGGCGCTGTCCAAGACGACCGTCAACCCGGACGGCACGTACCAGATCCCCTCGACGCTTCAGTGGTCGGGCCAGCCCGACACCTGGAACGCGTCAAGTCCCGGATCCAACAGTGGACTTCATGTCACCGTCGCCGACTACACGAACGACGTGGGCGTGGCGGCCGCGTACGCCAAGACGTTGACGTACTACGCCGCCAAGTCCGGTGACGCGACGGCGAAGTCGACGGCCAAGGCGCTGCTCGACGGCATGTGGGGCCACTACCAGGACAGCCTGGGGATCGCGGTGCCGGAGACGCGGGCCGACTACAACCGGTTCGACGACACGGTGTACGTGCCGAGCGGGTGGTCCGGGAAGATGCCGAACGGGGACGCGATCAACTCGTCGTCGACGTTCGCGTCGCTGCGGAGCTTCTACAAGAGCGATCCCGCGTGGTCGAAGATCGAGAGCTATCTGGCGGGCGGGGCCGCGCCTGTCTTCACGTATCACCGGTTCTGGGCCCAGGCGGACATCGCCTTGGCCATGGGGTCGTACGCGGAACTTCTCGAATAGCCCCCGCCGGGCGCTCCGCAGGGTGGGCCGTGTGTCGGCTGCGGGTCCGTTTCGGCTGGTCGCGCAGTTCCTCCCCCAGGAACCGTCCGAAAGAGTTCCGCGTGCGTGGTCCCGCCACCTGACGGTGGGACCGACCGCCGGGCGATCCCCACCCGCACTGGGGGTCGCCCGGCATCTCTCACACCCGGCAGAAAGCGCTTGCCCTCCTGGAAAGGAACCCCGTGCGAAGAACCCGCATCCTCACGGCCGTGCTGGCTCTCGCGGCCGGTCTGCTCGCGGGCACCCCGCCCGCGCTCGCCGCCGCCCCTCAGGCGGCGCTCGCCGCCGACACCTACACCTGGAACAACGCCCGGATCGACGGCGGTGGATTCGTCCCCGGGATCGTCTTCAACCGCTCCGAGAAGAACCTCGCGTACGCCCGCACCGACATCGGCGGTGCCTACCGCTGGTCGGAGTCGACGAAGACCTGGACGCCGCTGCTGGACTCGGTCGGCTGGGACGAGTGGGGGCACACGGGTGTGGTGAGCCTGGCCTCCGACCCGGTCGCCCCGGACAAGGTGTACGCGGCCGTCGGGACGTACACCAACGGCTGGGACCCGACGAACGGCGCGGTGCTGCGCTCCGCCGACCGGGGCGCCAGCTGGCAGAAGACCGATCTGCCCTTCAAGCTGGGCGGAAACATGCCGGGCCGGGGCATGGGCGAGCGGCTGGCGATCGATCCGAACAAGGACAGCGTGCTGTACCTGGGCGCGCCGAGCGGCAAGGGGCTGTGGCGGTCGACGGACTCGGGGGTGACCTGGTCGCAGGTCACGAACTTCCCCAACGTCGGTAACTACGTGCAGGATTCGACCGACACCACCGGCTACGCCTCGGACAACCAGGGCATCGTGTGGGTCACCTTCGACGAGTCGACGGGGACGGCGGGCACGGCGACGAAGACGATCTACGTCGGGGTCGCCGACAAGGACAACGCGGTGTACCGCTCGACGGACGCGGGCGCGACCTGGACCCGGCTGGCCGGCCAGCCCACCGGGTACCTCGCCCACAAGGGCGTGCTGGACGCGAAGAACGGCTACCTGTATCTCGCGTACAGCGACAAGGGCGGGCCGTACGACGGTGGCAAGGGCCAGCTGTGGCGGTACGCGACGGCGACCGGCACCTGGACGAACATCAGCCCGGTCGCGGAGGCCGACACCTACTACGGGTTCAGCGGCCTGACGGTGGACCGGCAGCATCCCGGGACGGTGATGGCGACGGCCTACAGCTCCTGGTGGCCGGACACCCAGCTCTTCCGCTCCACGGACAGCGGGGCGACCTGGACGAAGGCCTGGGACTACACGTCGTACCCGAACCGCTCGAACCGCTACACGATCGACGTCTCGTCCTCCCCCTGGCTGACCTTCGGCGCGAACCCGTCACCGCCCGAACAGACCCCGAAACTGGGGTGGATGACGGAGTCGCTGGAGATCGACCCGTTCAACTCGGACCGGATGATGTACGGGACGGGGGCGACGCTCTACGGCACCGAGGACCTCACGAAGTGGGACAGCGGCGGCCAGTTCACGGTGAAGCCCATGGTGCAGGGGCTGGAGGAGACCTCGGTCGACGACCTGGCCGCTCCCCCGTCCGGCGGGGCGCGGCTCTTCAGCGCGCTGGGTGACATCGGCGGCTTCCGGCACACGGACCTCACCAAGGTCCCGTCGATGATGTACACGTCCCCGACGTTCACGACGACCACGAGCCTGGACTTCGCGGAGTCGAACCCGAACACGGTGGTCCGCGTGGGCAATCTGGACTCCGGCCCGCACATCGCGTTCTCGACGGACAACGGGGCCAACTGGTTCGCGGGGACGGATCCTTCGGGGGTGAGCGGTGGCGGCACGGTCGCCGCGGGCTCCGACGGAAGCCGGTTCGTGTGGAGCCCGGCGGGCTCGGGCGTGCAGTACACCACGGGCTTCGGCTCGTCCTGGTCGGCGTCGAGCGGCATCCCGGCGGGCGCGGCCGTGGAGTCCGACCGTGTCGACCCCAAGACCTTCTACGGCTTCAAGTCCGGCACGTTCTACGTCAGTTCGGACGGCGGAGCGACCTTCACGGCGTCCGCCGCGACCGGTTTGCCGAGCGGCGACAGCGTGCGGTTCAAGGCGCTGCCGGGGACGAAGGGCGACGTATGGCTGGCGGGCGGTGCGACGGGCGGCGCGTACGGCCTCTGGCACTCGACGAACGGCGGCACGACCTTCACCGAGCTCGCGAACGTCGACCAGGCCGACACGATCGGCTTCGGCAAGGCGGCGACCGGAGCGTCGTACCAGACCCTCTACACCAGCGCGAAGATCGGCGGCATCCGCGGCATCTTCCGCTCCACGGACGCGGGCGCGACCTGGACCCGGATCAACGACGACGCCCACCAGTGGGGCTGGACGGGCGCGGCCATCACGGGTGACCCGCGGATCTACGGCAGGGTGTACCTCTCGACGAACGGCCGGGGCGTGATCTACGGCGACACCGCCGGAGGCGACGACGGGGGCGGCGGGGGCGGCACGGATCCGACCCCGACCGGCGCCTGCACGGTCGCCTACACCATCACCAACCAGTGGACGGGCGGCTTCCAGGCGGACGTCCGGCTCACCAACACCGGTACCGCGTCCTGGAGCAGCTGGTCCCTCGGCTGGTCCTTCCCGAACGGCCAGACCGTCGGCCAGCTCTGGAACGCCGACTGGACCCAGTCCGGCGCGGCCGTGACCGCCAAGAACGTCAGCTGGAACGGCACGGTTGCCGCCGGCTCCTCGGTGTCCTTCGGCTTCACCGGCACCTGGACCGGCACCAACACCGAACCCACCACCTTCAAGCTGGGCGACCAGACCTGCACGGCCGCCTGACAACCGAGGGCGCGTGCCGCACCGGGCACGCGCCCTCTTCGTTTCAGGGTGTGTACACCGACGGCCGAGGTGCCGTCGTCATCCCGTCGCCGATGAAGAAGCTCGGGTGCGGGGGCTGGTTGTAGGCCGTGTTCTGCCAGGCGAGGGCGGTGCGGTACTGGGTGTCGTGGAGGAGGGTGGTGATCTTGGTGCTGGTCTCGTAGGGGGTGGAGTAGATGCGGAGGGCGGTGTTGTCGGTCGTGGGCCAGACGACCTCCTCGCGCCAGTCGCCGAGGATGTCGCCGGAGAGGGACGGGGTCGCCTTGGTGCCGTTGTTGGAGTGGACACCCGAGCCAGTCAGCAGACGGGTGTCGGCGGAGGTGCCGTACTTGTCGATGTGGGTGTCGTCGAGGAGTTCGCGGACCGGGTCGCCGTCCCACCAGGAGAGGAAGTTGGTGCTGGAGGGTTTGCGGGTGGCGACGATGGTGCCCTGCGGGTTGCGGACCCCGTCGGCGTGCGAGGACCAGGACTCGGCGCCCGCGCTGCCCGCCCAGATGTCGCCGGAGACACCGCGGCCGTTGTCGCCGTTGGGGTCGGTGGACCAGAGGATCTCGCCGGTCCTGGCGTCGGCCATCCAGGAGGACGGCTTGGAGCTGTCCTCGTCGACCTTGAACTCCTCCAGGCCGGGGCGGGAGGGGTCGAGGTCGCCGACGTGCAGGGCGTCGCCGTGGCCGTTCTTGGTGGTCCAGAGGCCGTAGCCGTTGTCGTCGACGGCCATCGAGCCGTACACGATCTCGTCCTTGCCGTCGCCGTCGACGTCCGCGACGGCGAGCTGGTGGTTGCCCTGGCCGTCGTAGCCCTTGCCGGTGTTGGTGGAGGAGTTGGTGTCGAAGGTCCAGCGGCGGGTGAAGGCGCCGTTCCGCCAGTCCCAGGCGGCGATGACCGTGCGGGTGTAGTAACCGCGCGCCATGATCAGGGAGGGCCGGGCGCCGTCCAGGTAGGCCGTGCCGGCGAGGAAGCGGTCGACGCGGTTGCCGTAGGAGTCGCCCCAGGAGGAGACCGTGCCACGTGCGGGGACGTAGTCGACGGTGCCCATCGCCTTGCCGGTCTGGCCGTTGAACATGGTCAGGTACTCGGGGCCGGAGAGGATGTAGCCGCTGGAGTTGCGGTAGTCGGCCGAGGCGCTGCCGATCACGGCTCCGGTGCCGTCGACCGTGCCGTCCGCCGTCTTCATGGCGACCTCGGCCTTGCCGTCGCCGTCGTAGTCGTACACCTGGAACTGGGTGTAGTGGGCGCCGGAGCGGATGTTCCGGCCCAGGTCGATGCGCCACAGGCGGGTGCCGTCGAGTTTGACTCCGTCGAGGACGGTGTCGCCGGTGTAGCCGGACTGGGAGTTGTCCTTGGCGTTGGTGGGCTGCCACTTGAGGACGAAGTCCAGCTGGCCGTCGCCGTCGAGGTCGCCGACGGAGGCGTCGTTGGCCTCGTAGGTGTAGGAGACGCCGTCGGGGGTGGTGCCGCCGGCGGGCGGTGTGATCGGGACGTCCTTGTAGCCGGCGCGGAACTGGATCGCGTGGACCGAGTCGGCCTGTTCGACGCCGTTCACGATCGCGCGGACGGTGTAGTCGGCCTGGGCCGGGGCGCCGGAGTGGAAGTAGTTCGTGGAGCCGGTGACCGGGGTCGAGTTGACCTTGGTGCCGGCGCGGTAGACGTTGAAGGAGACGTCGTCGGGGTCGGTGCCCAGCCAGCGCCAGCTGACCAGGTTGCCGGCGTCGGTGTGGACGCTGACCACGCCCCGGTCCAGGGCTTCGACCTGGCGGGCGGTGGCCGCTTCGGCGGGGGTCGTCGTGGTGAGGGCGGTGAGGCCGGCGGCGATCAGGGCGGCCGCGGCGGTCAGTGCCGACAGCGCGGCGGAACGGCGTCTGCGATGCGGGTGCTGCACGGGGGTACCTCCCGGGCGGGGCGGACGGATTCCCCTCTCAGTGGCCGCCGTCCGGCTCGGCGTTGCCGTATCTTTCGGCCAGTTCGGCGACCGTCCGGGCGATACGTTCGCGCAGCTCGGGCGGGCCCAGGACCTCGATGTCCGTGCCCAGGCGGAGGAATTCGGCTACGGCGCGGTCGGCCGACTCGACGGGGACCCGGGCGAGCGTCCAGGCGTCGGCCGTCCCGGCCGGCGTCGCTCGCGGGAGGGCCGCGGTCGTCCCGACCGGTTCCGCTCTCGGGAGGGTCACCCCGGGCGCCAGCCGGACCAGTGCCTCGGCGCTGAACAGCCGGTCGTGGAAATCGCGTTGGTAGGCCGTCCAGTACGCGGCCAGGTCGAAGTCGTCGGGGCGGGTGAACTCCGCACCCGGGACGGTGAGTTCGAGGATCTGGTCGACGCGGAAGGTGCGCGGGCCCGGGCCCGCGACGACGTACCAGCGGCCGGCCTTCAGGACGAGTCCGTACGGTTCCAGGCGGCGGTCCGCGTCGGTCGGTTCGGCCCAGCGGCGGTAACGGACGTGCAGGACACGGCTGTTCCAGACCGCGTCGGCGACCGCCGGGAGGTACGGCGCCTCCTCGCCGTCCGCGTACCAGCCGGGGGCGTCGAGGTGGAAGCGGCCGCTGATCCGGTCGGCGTGGGCGCGCAGCTCCGGCGGCAGGGCGGCGCGGACCTTGAGCTGGGCGGCGGCAAGGACCGGGCCGAGCCCGAGGTCGGCGGCGGGGCCGGGGGCACCGGCCAGGAAGAGGGCCTCGGCCTCCCCCGTGGTGAGGCCGGTGAGCCGGGTGCGCCAGCCGTCGAGGAGGCGGTAGCCGCCGGCGTGGCCCGCGTCGCCGTACAGCGGGACACCGGCCGCGCCCAGCGCCTCGACGTCCCGGTAGACCGTGCGGACGGACACCTCCAGCTCCTCGGCGAGCTGGGCGGCGGTCATCCGGCCCCGGGTCTGGAGCAGGAGGAGGATCGAGACGAGCCGGCTGGACCTCATCGCCCCAGGATGCCGGTTTCCACTGACAGAAGGTGTCAGTGGAGCGGGCCTAGCGTCCGGTCCATGAGCTTCACGGAAAAGCTGCTGACCGTTCCGCCCCCGATCGAGGTGGCCGGCCGGCGCGTCAAGCGGTACCACGTCACCTCCGACCCCGCGGGCATCGCGCCCGAGGTGGAGAGGGCCGCCTACGCGATCCTGCCCGAGCTGCTGCCGGAGCCGGACGGCACCCCGCCCGCGACCTTCGTGGTGCTGCACCGGGGCGGGGACACCGGCGCCTACCTCAACGCCTACAGCTGGGTCTGGGACAACGTGCTGCACTTCAAGGGCGCTTCGGCGGGCCAGCCGGTGCTCGGCTGCCCGGACACGGACCCGACCCACTTCATCAGACCCGACCTGCCGTGGATCGGCTGCGTGTGGGAGCTGCCGCCGATCCGGCACGAACGGGACGCCTGGGTACGGCATCTGCTCGCGCCCGAAGTCCCGGACCTGGACGCCTACTTGGCCGACTCACTGCCCGAGGGAACCACAGGAGACCACCGATGAGCAGCCCGCACGACTTCGACTTCCTGCACGGCGACTGGGAGGTGCGCAACCGCCGCCGCACCGACTTCCTGGCCCCGGACGGCGACTGGACGGAGTTCCCCGCCGTCTGCCACTGCCGGCCGCTGTTCGACGGTGCCGCGAACATCGACGAGATCGACATGCCGGCCCTGGGCGCGAAGGGCGCCACCCTGCGGCTCTTCGACCGGGAGACCCACGCGTGGTCGCTGAACTGGGCGGCGAGCCGGAGCGGAAAGCTGTTCCCACCGGTCGTCGGGCGGTTCGACGGCGACCGGGGGGAGTTCTACGGCGACGACACTCACGACGGCAAGGACGTCCGGGTGCGGTTCGTGTGGTCGGGGGTCTCCCCCACCGGCGCGCGCTGGGAGCAGGCGTTCTCGGTGGACGGCGGGGAGACCTGGGTGACCAACTGGACGATGGACTTCAGCCGGCCGCCGGTTTCCTGAACGCCCGGACGGCGAAGCGGGGGTCGGGGCGGCGGCGGTCCTGGTCGGGCAGGGCCGCCAGCCGGGCGGCGAACTCCTCGGCGCGGGGGTCGCCGGGCCGCAGCACCGTGAACCAGCCGCGCCGCAGGTCGGCGATGGTGGAGCGGGGGCTGCGGCCCTGGCCGCGGCCGGTGAAGACGGCCTGCCCGGCGGGGAGCAGGCCGTGGGCGGCCGCGTGTGCCGTCACGGCGTCGGCCGCGTCGCTGACCGGGCGGCGCGGGCGCGGTGCGAGGACCGCGTCGATGTCGCTGCCGACGTCGTGGGCGGCCGCCTTGTCCACGGTCGTGACGTACACCCCGCCGGGGCGCAGCACGCGCGCGCACTCGGAGACGATCGCCCGGACCTCGCCGGTGTCCGCTATGAGGTGGAGCAGCCAGACGGTGGTCACGGCGTCGAACGTGCCGTCCGAGAAAGGGAGTTGACGGCTGTCGGCCAACGCGATCGCGCCCGGCAGCCGGGCCGCCGCCCGCCGCGCCATGGCGGGTGCGCGATCCGCTCCGACGACCTGGAGGGCCGGCCGAGCCGCGGCGAGCCGACGGGTGACGATGCCGGTGCCACAGGCGAGGTCAAGGAGACGACCGGGGCGATCGGGGCCGACGGGTCCTGCGGGGCTACCGGGGCTACCGGGGCTACCGGGGCTACCGGGGCTACCGGGGCTACCCGAGCTTGCGGAGCTGCCAAGGCTCCCGGGGTCTGCGGAGTTGCCAGGGTCCGCGGAGCTGCTGAGGCTCCCTGGGCCTGTGGAGTTGCCAGGGTCCGCGGAGCTGCTGAGGCTCCCTGGGCCTGTGGGGCCGCCACGGCCAGTGGGGCCGTCGGGGATCAGGCTGAGGACGGCGGCGGCGGCCGCCTCGGCGCGGGCCTCGCCGCCGCGCGACGCGTCGTAGGCCTCGGCTTCCTTGTCGTAGTCGAGCACACGGCTCAGTGTGCGCCGTGACCTGGGGCGATGTCCTCCACCCTGCGGGCGAGTTCGAAGTCCAGCGCGGTGACGGCGCCGCCGACGCTGTGGGTGTTCACGGTGAGGGTGACGGTGTGGTAGCCGAGGGTGAGGTCGGAGTGGTGGTCGAGCTCGTCCTGGATGCGGGCGATGTGCACGACCAGTGCGGTGGCGGCGAAGTGCGAGTCGAGGCGGTAGGCGCGGGCGAGCCGGTCGCCGTCCAGCGACCACCCCGGCAGCTCCGTCAACCGGTCCTCGATCTCCTGCTGCGACAGCGGTGCGACGGCCATGGTGCGGCTTCCTTCCCTGGTCCGGCGGGGGCGTATACGGGGTCAGCCTGCCATGGACGGGCCCTCCGGGCGTCCTGCGCACGCCGTCACCAGCGCGTCGCCGAAGACACCGCGCTCGACTACCGTCGCGTCCATGACCACCGCCGCGTCCGGCCCCGCCACCCCCTCCCCGACCGCCCCCGACGGCAGGGGCGTCGGCCCGCTGCTGCGCGCGTGGCGGGAGCGGCGGCGGGTGAGCCAGCTGGAGCTGGCACTGCGTGCCGACTCCTCGGCCCGGCACATCAGCTTCGTCGAGACGGGCCGTTCGCGGCCGAGCGAGGAGATGGTGCTGCGGCTGGCCGAGCACCTGGACGTCCCGGTCCGGGAGCGCAACGCTCCCCCAGTGCCTTAAGGGCCTGGGGGGACCCCCAGCTGCTGGCGGCCGGTTACGCCCCGCACTACCCGGAGACCCCGCTGGACGACCCGGCGCTGGCCGCGCTGCGGGACGGTATGGAGCGGCTGATCCGGGGCTACGAGCCGTATCCGGCGCTGGTCGTGGACGCCACGTACACGGTGGTCGCCGCCAACCGGGGCATCGCGCTGCTCCTGGAGGGCGTACCGGAGTCGCTGCTCGCGCCCGCGCCGAACGCGATGCGGCTGACCCTGCATCCGGAGGGCCTGGCACCGCGGATCCGCAACCTGCGCGCGTGGCGCGGGCATCTGCTGGAGCAGATGGAACGGCAGATCGCGCTGCACCGCTCGGCCGCGCTGCGGGAGTTGTACGAGGAGGTCGCCGCCTATCCGGCGCCGCCGGGGCCGGAGGACGGCGAGGGCGACGGGGGCGGCGAGGGAGACGAGGGAGACGGGCGACCCGCCGAACCCGTCGCCTGGTTCGCGCTGCCGCTGCGGATCGAGCACGAGGGGCGGGTGCTGTCGTTCGTGTCGTCGATCTCGACGTTCAACACGCCGATGGACGTGACGGTCGCCGAGCTGGCCATCGAGACGTTCCTGCCGGCGGACCCGGCGACGGCCAAGTACCTGCACGCGCTGGTGGGTTGACGCAAAGGGTGCTCCGCGCGTAGACACAGGAGTCTGCCTCGACAACGTGTGCGACGGCGGCATCGCGTGTCAGACTGCACGCGTACTTGTGCACGTAGGGGAGGCGTGGCGTGAGTGAGCGGCGTGCTGCGCCCACGGTTGGTCAGGTCGTGCTCGGCAAGCGGTTGCAGGAGCTGCGCGAGGCGGCGGGCCTGGGCCGGGACGAGGCCGCGCGGGTCCTGCGGGTGGCGCAGGCGACCGTACGGCGCATGGAGATGGCCGAGGTCGCGCTGAAGATCCCGTACGTCCAGGTGCTGCTGGAGACGTACGGGGTGGCCGAGGAGGAGCAGGGCGCGTTCGTGCGGCTGGCCGAGGAGGCCAACCAGCCGGGCTGGTGGCAGCGGTTCCACGATGTGCTGCCGGACTGGTTCAGCCTGTACGTGAGCCTGGAGGGCGCGGCCCGGGTGGTGCGCTCGTACGAACCGCACTTCTTCCCCGGCCTGTTGCAGACCGAGGCGTACGCGCGGGCCGTGATGGAGGCCGGGACGATCGGGCACGCCGACCCGGCGGCCGTCGAGCGGCATGTGGCGCTGCGCATGACCCGGCAGCGGCTGCTGGAGCAGGACGATCCGCCCCACCTGTGGGTGATCATGGACGAGACGGTGCTGCGGCGCCCGGTCAGCATCGACTGCGGCGTGATGCGCGAGCAGGTGGACAAGCTGCTCTCCTACGTCGAACGGGACCGGATCACCCTGCAGATAGCCGAGTTCGCGAGCGGCCCGCACCCGGGGACGTACGCGCCGTTCACCCTCTTCCGGTTCGCCGAGCCCGAACTGCCGGACATGGTCTTCACCGAGTACCTGACCGGCGCCCTGTACCTGGACTCGCGGGACGAGGTCGGGGCCCATCTGGAGGTCCTGGACCACATGACGGCCCGGGCCGCCTCGGCCCAGCGGACCGAGGACCTGCTGCGCGAGTACCGCGACAAAATCTGAGAACCAGAGGACCAGAGGAGAGCACACACCGTGACCGCACCCGAGCCCGCGCCCACCGCCGTCGACACGAGCCGGCCGCATCCGGCGCGGGTGTACGACTGGTGGCTGGGCGGCAAGGACAACTACCCGGTGGACGAGGAACTCGCCCGGAAGATCCTCGCCGTGGACGGCACGGTGCTGCGCGGGGCGCGCGCCAACCGCCGGTTCATGCAGCGGGCCGTGCGGACCGCCGCCGAGTCCGGTACCCGCCAGTTCCTGGACATCGGCACCGGCATCCCCACCGAGCCCAATCTGCACCAGGTGGCGCAGGGCGTGGCGGCGGAGTCGAAGGTGGTGTACGCGGACAACGACCCGATCGTGCTGCGGCACGCCGAGGCCCTGCTGCGGGGCACGCCCGAGGGCAGCACCTCGTATGTGCACGCCGACGTCCGGGACGTCGACACCCTGCTGGCCCGGGCCGCCGAGTCGCTGGACTTCAAGGAGCCGGTCGCGCTGTCGCTGGTGGCGCTGACCCACTACCTCGACGACGACCCGGCCGGCGACGACGTGTACGGCCTGCTGAAGCGGTACGTCGACGCGCTCGCCCCCGGCAGCCATCTGATCCTCTCCCAGGTCACCCCGGACCTCAGCCCCGAGGCGATCGCGCAGGCGGCCGAGAACTTCCGGCGCAGCGGCACCCCCTTCCACCCGCGTTCGCTGCCCGCGTTCGCCCGCTTCTTCGACGGCCTGGAACTGCTCGGCCCCGGCGTGATCCCGGTCTCCGGCTGGCGTCCGGACCCGCAGGACGTGGCGCTCCAGCAGGAGGGCATCGTGCCGGTGTACGGCGGGGTCGCCCTCAAGGTCTGACCCGTCCGGGTGCCCTGAACAGGTGCGTTCCCGCGCCCGCCCCTAGCGTCGAAGCGAAGGGTGAGCAAGGGAGCGCAGGTGACCGACACCGAGACACCGCCCAAGGAGCCGGGCGCGGCGCTGCTGGGCGCCGCCCGGTTCTTCCGGCCCGGCACGCCCGCACCCGACCTGCACAGCGTGGCCCTGACCGGCGGCCGGGAGGCGGACGCCTTCTACCGGGACCGCTGGAGCCACGACAAGGTCGTGCAGTCCACCCACGGGGTGAACTGCACGGGTTCCTGTCGCTGGAAGGTGTACGTCAAGGACGGGATCATCACCTGGGAGACCCAGGAGACGGACTACCCGTCGGTCGGCCCCGACCGCCCCGAGTACGAACCCCGCGGCTGCCCGCGCGGCGCCGCGTTCTCCTGGTACACGTACTCGCCGACGCGGGTGCGCTACCCGTATGTCCGGGGCGTGCTCCTTGAGATGTACCGGGAGGCGAAGAGCCGGCTGCGGGATCCCGTGGCCGCCTGGGCGGACCTCCAGAACGACCCCGAGCGCCGCCGCCGTTACCAGCGGGCGCGCGGCAAGGGCGGCCTGGTGCGGGCGACCTGGGACGAGGCGGTGGAGATCGTCGCCGCCGCCCAGGTGCACACCATCAAGGCCCACGGCCCGGACCGCATCGCCGGCTTCTCCCCCATCCCCGCGATGTCGATGGTGTCGCACGCGGCGGGCGCCCGCTACCACTCCCTCATCGGCGCCCCGATGCTCTCGTTCTACGACTGGTACGCGGACCTCCCGGTGGCCTCCCCGCAGGTCTTCGGCGACCAGACGGACGTGCCGGAGTCCGGCGACTGGTGGGACGCGGCCTACCTGATGATGTGGGGCTCGAACGTCCCGGTGACCCGCACCCCGGACGCGCACTGGATGGCGGAGGCCCGCTACCGCGGCCAGAAGGTGGTCGTGGTCGCCCCCGACTACGCGGACAACGCCAAGTTCGCCGACGAGTGGCTGCACCCGCACCCCGGCACGGACGGCGCGCTGGCCCTCGCGATGGGCCACGTCGTCCTGAAGGAGTTCTTCGTCGACCGTGAGACGCCGTTCTTCACGGACTACGTACGGAAGTTCACCGACCTGCCGTTCCTGGTGACCCTCACCGAACGGGACGGCGCGTATGTGCCCGGCAAGTTCCTGCGCGCCGCCGACCTCGGGCAGCGGGGCGAGGGCGCCGAGTGGAAGACGGTCGTCCTGGACGCCGCCTCCGGCCGCGCGGTCGTCCCCAACGGCTCCCTCGGCTTCCGCTGGACCGACACCGGCGAGGGCCGCTGGAACCTCGAACTCGGCGCCGTCGAACCACAGTTGAGCCTGTACGGCAGTGGGGTCGCGAGCGGGGTCGAGGTGCTGCTGCCGCGCTTCGACACGGAGGGCGGCGAGCACGGCCAGGGGCGTGGCGAGGTGCTGCGGCGCGGGGTGCCCGCGACCCGGCTGGGCGGGCCGGACGGCCCCCTGGTGACGACCGTCTACGACCTGCTGCTCGCGCAGTACGGGGTGTGGCGGCACGGCCTGCCGGGCGGCGGCTGGCCCACCCACTACGAGGACGCGAGCACTCCGGGCACCCCCGCCTGGCAGGAGCGGCACACCTCGGTCCCGGCCGCCAAGTGCGTCAAGATCGCACGGGAGTTCGCGCGGACCGCCGAGCGCTCCAAGGGCCGCTGCATGATCCTGATGGGTGCCGGCACCAACCACTGGTTCCACTCGGAGACCATCTACCGCGCCTTCCTGTCCCTCCTCCAGCTGACCGGCTGCCAGGGCCGCAACGGCGGCGGCTGGGCGCACTACGTCGGCCAGGAGAAGTGCCGTCCGGTGACCGGCTGGGCCTCGCTGGCCTCCGCCAACGACTGGTCCCGGCCGCCGCGCCAGATGATCGGCACGGCCTACTGGTTCCTCAACACCGACCAGTGGCGCTACGACCGTTTCGGCGCCGACGTCCTGGCCTCGCCGCTCGGCGAGGGCCGGTTCGCGGGTATGACCGGCGCGGACTGCCTCGCCCTGTCGGCCCGCACGGGCTGGATGCCCTCGTACCCGACCTTCGACCGCAACCCCCTGGAACTGGGTGCGGTGTTCGGCGACCCGGTGGCCAAGGCGGTGGCCGAACTCCGCACGGGGACACTGAAGTTCGCGTGCGAGGACCCGGACGCCCCGGCGAACTGGCCGCGCGTGCTGACCCTCTGGCGGGCCAACCTCCTCGGCTCGTCGGCGAAGGGCGCCGAGTACTTCACCAGGCACCTGCTGGGCACGCACTCCTCGCTGCGCGCCGAGGAGGCGGCCCCGGACGAGCGCCCCCGGGACGTGACGTGGCGCGAGGAGGCACCCGAGGGCAAGCTCGATCTCCTCCTCTCCCTGGACTTCCGGCAGACCTCCTCGACCCTGCTGTCGGACGTCGTGCTGCCCGCCGCCACCTGGTACGAGAAGCACGACCTGTCGTCGACGGACATGCACCCCTACGTGCACTCCTTCACCCCGGCCGTGGACCCGCCCTGGCAGGCGCGCACCGACTTCGACACCTTCAAGGCGCTCGCGGAGCGGCTGAGCGAGCTGGCCGTGGACCATCTCGGGGTGCGCCGGGACCTGGTGGCCACGCCGCTGCAGCACGACACCCCGGGGGAGATCGCCCAGCCCGGTGGGGTGGTGCGGGACTGGAAGCGCGGGGAGTGCGATCCGGTCCCGGGCGAGACCATGCCGAACCTGACCGTGGTCGAGCGGGACTACACCGCGATCGGCGCCAAGTTCGCGGCGCTGGGGCCGCTGGTGGAACAACTGGGCCTGCCTGCCAAGGGGATCACCCTGAAGCCGGACGAAGAGGTGGCGCGGCTGCGGGAGTCGAACGGCGTCGGCTACCAGGGCCGCCCGTCCCTGGACACCGCGGTGAAGGCGGCCGACGCCATCCTGGCGCTGTCCGGCACCACCAACGGCCGGCTCGCCACCCAGGGTTTCCGCACACTGGAGCGGCGCACCGGGCAGCGGATGGCGCACCTCGCCGCCGAGCACGAGGGCAAGCGGGTCACCTACGCCGACACCCAGGCGGCCCCGGTCCCGGTGATCACCTCGCCGGAGTGGTCGGGCAGCGAGTCCGGCGGCCGGCGCTACACGGCGTTCACCCTCAACACCGAGCAGCTCAAGCCCTGGCACACCCTCACCGGCCGCCAGCACTTCTTCCTCGACCACGACTGGATGCACGAACTCGGCGAGGCGCTGCCGATCTACCGGCCGCCGCTCGACATGCACCGGCTCTTCGGCGAACCGCGGCTCGGCCCCGACGGACAGCGTGAGGTGACGGTCCGTTACCTCACCCCGCACAACAAGTGGTCGATCCACTCCGAGTACCAGGACAACCTGTTCATGCTCGCGCTCTCCCGGGGCGGCCAGAACATCTGGATGTCCCCGCAGGACGCGGACGCCATCGGGGTGCAGGACAACGACTGGGTCGAGGCGGTCAACCGCAACGGCGTGGTGACGGCCCGCGCGGTGGTCTCGCACCGGATGCCGGCCGGCACGGTGTACATGCACCACGCGCAGGAACGCACGGTGGCCGTCCCGAAGACGGAGACCACCGGCAGGCGCGGCGGCATCCACAACACCCTCACCCGCCTCATCCTCAAGCCGTCCCACCTGATCGGCGGTTACGCCCAGCTGTCCTGGGCCTTCAACTATCTGGGCCCCACGGGCAACCAGCGTGACGAGGTGACGGTGATCCGCCGTCGCGGCCAGGAGGTCGAGTACTGATGCGTCCCATGGCCCAGATCGCGATGGTGATGAACCTCGACAAGTGCATCGGCTGCCACACCTGTTCGGTCACCTGCAAGCAGGCGTGGACCAACCGGCGGGGCATGGAGTACGTCTGGTTCAACAACGTCGAGACCCGGCCCGGCCAGGGCTATCCGCGCCGCTACGAGGACCAGGAGACCTGGCGCGGCGGCTGGGAGCTGAACCGGCGCGGGGCACTGAGGCTCAAGGCGGGCGGGCGGCTGCACAAGCTCGCCGGGATCTTCTCCAACCCCAGGCTCCCGGAGATCAAGGACTACTACGAGCCCTGGACGTACGACTACAAGAACCTCACCGACGCCCCGCTCGGCGACGACTACCCGGTGGCCCGCCCGGTCTCGCAGCTCGACGGCAAGCCGATGAAGATCGAGTGGTCCTCGAACTGGGACGACAACCTGGCCGGCGCCCCCGCCTACGGCGACCTGGACCCGATGGTCGAACGCACCCGGCAACAGGCCGCCGACAAGGTGAAGTTCGAGTTCGAGCAGACCTTCATGTTCTACCTTCCCCGCATCTGCGAGCACTGCCTGAACCCGTCCTGCGTGGCGTCCTGCCCGTCCGGTGCGATGTACAAGCGGGCGGAGGACGGCATCGTCCTGGTCGACCAGGACCAGTGCCGGGGCTGGCGGATGTGCGTGACCGGATGCCCGTACAAGAAGGTCTACTTCAACCACGCCACCGGCAAGGCCGAGAAGTGCACGCTGTGCTACCCGCGCCTGGAAGTGGGCCTGCCGACGGTCTGCTCGGAGACCTGCGTGGGCCGGCTGCGCTATCTCGGGGTGATCCTCTACGACGCCGACAAGGTGACGGCGGCGGCCGAGACCAAGGACGAGAAGGCGCTGTACGAGGCCCAGTTGGGGGTCTTCCTCGACCCGGAGGATCCGGGGGTGCAGGTCGCCTGCGAGGCGGCGGGCATCCCGTACGACTGGATGGAGGCGGCCCGCCGCTCCCCCGTGCACCGCCTGATCAGCAAGTACCGGGTGGCGCTGCCGCTGCATCCGGAGTACCGCACCCTGCCGATGGTCTGGTACATCCCGCCGCTGTCCCCGGTCGTGGAGGCGCTCTCGGAGACCGGCCACGACGGCGAGGACGCCGGAAACCTCTTCGCCGCGATCGACACCCTGCGCATCCCCCTGGAGTACCTCGCCGAGATGTTCACCGCCGGTGACACCGTCCCGGTGCGGGCGTCCCTGGAGAAGCTGGCCGCGATGCGCTCCCACATGCGGGCGCTCAACCTCGGCGAGGAGCCGGACGCGGCGATCGGCGCCGCCGTGGGGATGGCGCCGGAGGAGATCGAGGCGATGTACCGGCTGCTCGCGATCGCCAAGTACGAGGACCGCTATGTCATCCCCACGGCGGCGGTCGGCGACGCCCGCCGCCTGGAGGAGTCCGCGCTGCCCGAGGGGTGCAGCCTGGACTACGACGGCGGCCCGGGTATGGGCGGCGACGGACCCTTCGGCCAGGACTCGGGCCGGAAACTGCTCCCTCTGGTGTCGGTGGAGAACTTCCACGTGCTGCGCAGACGGCAGACCTCCGACACTTCCGACGAGGCGAAGGAGGACTGATGCCCTCGGACGCGGTGTTCTACCAGGCGGCGGCGCTCTGTCTCACGTACCCGGACGACGACTTCGTCGCCCGGCTGCCGCTGCTGCGCGAAGCCGCCCCGCAACTGCGGGAGTTCACCGACCACGCGACGGTGACCCCACCGCAGGAGCTGGCCGCGCACTACGTACAGGTCTTCGACTTCAAGAACCGGCACAGCCTCTACCTCAGCTGGTGGCAGGACGGCGACACCCGCCGCCGGGGCATGTCCCTGGTCCGGTTCAAGGACCTCTACAAGGCGTACGGCATGGAGTTCACCGGCGAGGAACTGCCGGACTTCCTGCCCGCGGTCCTGGAGTTCACGGCCCGCACCGGCAACACGGACCTGCTCACCGAGCACCGCGACTGCCTGGAGCAGCTCCGCTGCCGGCTCGCGGACTTCGGCACGCCCTACGCGTCCGTCCTGGACGCGGTCTGCGCCACGCTGCCGCCGGCCCCCACCGGAGCACGCCGATGACCACCCTCCTGTGGGGCGCCCTGCCCTACATCGCCTTCGCCCTCCTCGTGGCCGGCCTGGTCTGGCGCTACCGCTACGACAAGTACGGCTGGACCACCCGCTCCTCCCAGGTCTACGAGTCGAAGCTCCTCAACATCGCCTCCCCGGCCTTCCACTACGGCATCCTCTTCGTCCTCGCCGGCCACCTCGTCGGCCTGTTCGTCCCCACGTCCTGGACGGCCGCCGCCGGCGTCGGCGAACACACCTACCACCTGTTCTCCCTCTACGGCGGCACGTTCGCGGGCGCCCTCACCGTGGCCGGCCTGGCCCTCCTCCTCTACCGCCGCCGCACCCGCGCCCCCGTCCTCCGCGCCACCACGACCAACGACAAGGTCATGTACCTCTTCCTGGTCGCCGCCATCGTGCTGGGCATGACCGCGAAACTCACCCACGCCTCCGGCGACGGCTACGACTACCGCGAGACCATCGCCCCCTGGGCCCGCAGCCTCTTCACCCTCCAGCCCCGGACGGCCCTGATGGCGGACGTCCCGGTCCTCTACCAGATCCACGCCGTCGTCGGCATGATCCTCATCGCCCTGGTCCCCTACACCCGCCTCGTCCACATGTTCAGCGCCCCACTGCCGTACCTCTTCCGCCCCTACGTGGTCTACCGGACAAGAGACCCGAAACAACTGGGCCCAAGGCCAGACCGCCGTGGCTGGGAAACAACCCGCCGCTGACCCGCCTCAGCCGGCCGCACCCCTCTCGTCGTCCACGATCTCCGCGTCCACCACACCCTCCTCGTCGGCTTCGGAGGCCCGCTGTTCCTCGGCCGGACCGCCGGCGGCCGACGCGTACATGGCCTGGCCCATCCGCTGGCTCACCGTGGCCAGCTTCTCCACCCCGCCCCGGAGTTCGGCGGTGTCGGCGTTCCGCTCCAGCAGCGCCTTCAGCTCGGCCACCGCGCCCTCCACGTCGGCCCTCACCTCCGCCGGCACCCGCTCCTCGTTCTCGCGGACGAACTTCTCGGTCTGGTAGACGAGTTGCTCGGCCTGGTTGCGGGTCTCCGCGGCCTCACGGCGGTTGCGGTCCTCCTCGGCGTACTGCTCGGCCTCCCGCATCATGCGGTCGATGTCGTCCTTGGGGAGCGCGGAGCCGCCGGTCACGGTCATCTTCTGCTCGCGGCC
Organism: Streptomyces sp. NPDC090088; assembly: GCF_044747345.1. Lineage (NCBI taxonomy): Bacteria > Bacillati > Actinomycetota > Actinomycetes > Kitasatosporales > Streptomycetaceae > Streptomyces > Streptomyces sp. NPDC090088. The sequence continues at coordinate 119,384 of NZ_JBIVDZ010000014.1, forward strand.
GGTGGCGAGGTCCTTCGCCGAGACGTGCATGATCCCGTTCGCGTCGATGTCGAAGGCGACCTCGATCTGCGGGACACCGCGCGGCGCCGGCGGCAGACCGGTGAGGTCGAAGACGCCGAGCTTCTTGTTGTACGCGGCGATCTCCCGCTCGCCCTGGTAGACCTGGATGCCGACCGAGGGCTGGTTGTCGGCGGCGGTGGTGAAGATCTCCGAACGCCGGGTGGGGATCGTGGTGTTGCGCTCGATGAGCCTGGTCATGATGCCGCCCTTGGTCTCGATGCCCAGGGACAGCGGGGTGACGTCGAGGAGCAGCACGTCCTTGACGTCGCCGCGGATCACACCCGCCTGCAGGGCCGCCCCGACCGCGACGACCTCGTCCGGGTTGACGCCCTTGTGCGGGTCCTTGCCGGTGAGTTCCTTCACCAGGTCGGTGACGGCAGGCATCCGGGTGGAGCCGCCGACCAGGATGACGTGGTCGATCGCGGACAGCCGCACGCCCGCGTCCTTGACGGCCTGATGGAAGGGCTTCTTGCAGCGGTCCAGCAAGTCCGCGGTCAGCTCCTGGAACTGAGCCCGCGTCAGCTTCTCCTCCAGGTGCAGCGGCCCCTCGGCGGAGGCGGTGATGTACGGCAGGTTGATCGACGTCTCCGTCGACGAGGACAGCTCGATCTTGGCCTTCTCGGCACCCTCGCGCAGCCGTTGCAGCGCCATCCTGTCGTTGCCGAGATCGACGCCGTACTGCCCCTTGAACCGTTTGACGAGGTGCTCGACGACCCGCTGGTCCCAGTCGTCGCCGCCCAGACGCGTGTCGCCGTTGGTCGCCTTGACCTCGATCACGCCGTCGCCGATCTCCAGGAGAGAGACGTCGAAGGTGCCGCCGCCGAGGTCGAAGACGAGCACGGTCTGCTCCTCGCCCCGGTCCAGGCCGTAGGCGAGGGCCGCGGCGGTCGGCTCGTTGATGATCCGCAGCACCTTCAGACCGGCGATCTCCCCGGCCTCCTTGGTGGCCTGCCGCTGCGCGTCGTCGAAGTACGCGGGTACGGTGATCACCGCGTCGGTGACGTCCTCGCCGAGGTAGGCCTCGGTGTCCCGCTTGAGTTTCTGCAGCACCCGCGCCGACAGTTCCTGGGCCCGCAGCCGGGCGCCGTCGACGGACCCGCTCTCCGGGAAGCGCCAGTCCGCGTCGCCCATGTGCCGTTTCACCGAGCGTGCGGTGCGGTCCACGTTGGTCACCGCCTGCCGCTTGGCGACCTCGCCGACCAGCACCTCGCCGTTCTTCGCGAAGGCCACCACCGAGGGGGTGGTGCGCGCGCCCTCGGCGTTGGCGACGACGGTGGGCTCACCGCCCTCCAGGACGGCCACCACCGAGTTCGTCGTACCGAGATCGATTCCGACCGCACGTGCCATGTCCGTCCCCTTCCGCCCGGGCACTTCCCCGACTCCAGATCAAAACCTGAGCGGGCCGTTGTCAATGCCGGGTACCCCGTGAACAACGAAGCCGCGCCCCGAGGACGGGGCGCGGCATCCGAAGGGGGACGGCGGTCAGGCGAGCTTGGCGTCCAGGGTGATGGTGGTGCCGGCCAGGGCCTGGCTGACCGGGCAGTTCTTCTTGGCCTCCTCCGCGGCGGCGACGAAGCCCTCCTGGTCCAGGCCGGGGACCGTGCCCTCGACGGTCAGGTGGATCCCGGTGATGCCCTCGCCCGGCTGGAAGCCGACGTCGGCGCTGGTCACCAGCTTGGTGGGCGGGGTACCGGCGCCGGCCAGGGCGTGCGAGAGGGCCATGGAGAAGCAGCTGGAGTGGGCGGCCGCGATCAGCTCCTCGGGGCTGGTCTTGCCGTTCGCCTCCTGCGAGCGCGAGGCCCAGGTGACCGGCTGCTGGCCGATACCGGAGGAGTCGAAGGTGATGACACCGTTGCCCTCCAGGAGACTGCCTTCCCAGACGGTGTGTGCGGTGCGCGTGGTGGCCACGGTTGTTCCTTTCGGCATATGCAGGCGACTGCAGGCGATCGAACCGGATTCGCTGCCTCCCATCCGATCACATCCGGGCTCACCGCACCCGGAAGACCGGCCCACGGGGAGTGAACGGCAGGCGACGGCCGTCCGGGATCAGATACGCGTGCTCGCGTCGCACCCGCAGGACGTCGCACCAGCCGTCGGTGATCACCAAGACCGGTGCGTTCGGCGGGAAGTCGTCCGCGCGCTGCAGCAGGTCGATGCCGGGCTGCAGGACGGTGCCGCCACGGCCGTGCACCCGGACCCGGCCCGCGATCTCGGTCGCCGGCAGGTATCCGGCGTCGTACGGGGCCGCGTCGCAGAAGACGACCCGGGCGGCCGGTACGTCACGCGCCCCGGCGTAGGAGGCGATCGCGCCGAGGGCCTTGCCGAGCAGGGTGCGGTCCATGGAGCCGGAGGTGTCGAGGACCACCCCGAAGGTGCAGCGGGCCACCTCCTCGGGCGGGAAGTACCGGCCCGCGCGCGGGATGTCCGGGGTGGCGGACTGCCGGCGGGAGGGGCGGGCGTACGACCGTACGGCCACCGGGCTGGGTACGAACTCGTCGAACCAGCGGGCCAGTCGCGCGTCCCAGGGCAGCGGCGGATGACTGAGCGCCCGGATCTCCTCGACCAGCCCGCCGGGCAGGAAGCCCCGCTCCTGCGTCCGGTGCAGTTCCAGGCCGTTGCCCAGCCCCCGGCGGTAGAACTCGTCGAGGTCGACATACGCGCCGGGCGGTCTGATCGGCGCGCCCAGCACATCACCGCGCCCCTTGCCGCGCAGGGTGGCCAGCCGGCGCATCCGGCGCAGGTCGACGGCGATCCGGTCGTACACCTCCTCGGCCGAGAGGTCCTTCAACTCCGGGTCGTACAGCAGCCCTTCGGGCATGGTGCCGACGCGCATCTCGACCAGCCAGCCGTTGATGACGTAGTCGCAGGCGATGTTGAAGAGGAAGTGATCACGGCCGCCGAGGCGGTCGCCGTGGCGCAGGGCGGCGTGCAGCATCTCGTGGGCGAGGACGAACCGCCACTCCTCTTCGTCCAGGGTGCGCAGCGGGTTGACGTAGATCTCGCCCGCCTCCGGGTTGACGGCGGCGATCGCGATGTCGTGGGCGCGGGCCAGTTCGGCGTCGGCGACCAGCTTGATGCCGGCCGCGATACCGCCGAGCAGCGGATAGGAGGAGACGAACCAGTCCAGCGCCCGCTCCCAGGGGCGCCGCGGGGTCGGCGGGCCGGACATGGAGGTGCGGCGGCCGCCGGCCAGGTCCATGGCGCGGGACATGGTGCGGGTCAGCGCGTGCGCGAACGCCAGCTGCCAGTCGGGGACCTGGCCGGCCCACTTGCTCCAGGAGAGCAGCAGCTGGTCCGGTTCGCCGCCGCCTGTGCCACCGCGTTCGTAGGCGGCCGGGACGGAGCCGAGGCGCCGCCAGCCGGCGGCGAGCCGCTCCTCGTCGCCCTCCGGGTAGGACGCGGGCAGGTGGTCCGGCGCCTCGCCGACCGGGAAGGTCCCCAGGAACCGGTTGACGACGGTGCAGCGGGCGGCCAGTTCGTAGCGGTCGGGCTGGCTGCGCGGTCCGGTGGCGGCCGGGAGGTGCCCGAAGCCGAGATGGATGGTGCAGTGGGCCAACGCCCAGGCCCACTCGGCCGGTTCGGCGCGCCGGGTGGCGTGCGCGTGCAGCACGCCGTCCGAGTCGGCGCGCACCAGCCCGTCGCGGGGCGCGAGTTCGCACTTCTCGTGCCGGCAGATGGTGAACTCGACGGCCCGCAGCGCCGGGTTGGCGCGCAGCAGCTCGACCCCGGCCGCGAAGTTCTCCGCGGCCGGGTCCTTCTTCTGCTCTTTCTTCTGCTCCTTCTTCTGCCCTTTGCCGGCGGCGGCCCGGCTCATCGCCGGGCCTCGACCAGGCGGGGCATGTCCCGGGCCGCCTCGACCAGGAACCAGGCGGGCAGCACGGGGTTGCCGTCGGCGTCGGAGGCGATGACGGTCTGGGCGACCTCGACGGAGATCTCGGCGAGCTGCACCAGCAGCGACTTGGCCCGGTACGCGGTCTGCCGGCCGTTCGCCGACATGTGCTCCTTGGCGGCGGGCAGGTCCTTGACCAGCCGCCCGCGGAACGACTCGGCGAGGTAGTACAGCAGGTCGCGGTCCTCGATCCGGTGCGGCCAGCCCGCGTCCCCCTTGAGGATGGCCTCGATCCCGAACCGGCTGCGCACGATCTTGACGTAGCCGCAGAAGGCGGTCGCGTGCGCGGGCGTCAGCGTGCCGTGCGCGAGGACCTTCAGCGTTCCCTCGTCGAGGCCGTGCCCGAAGGAGTGCAGGGCGTCGGAGAGCATGTGCCAGGACCGAGGGGTGGAGAACGCCTCCTCGGTCTTCGGCGGCTTGGACCACAGGTGGTCCGGCCGGTCGGTGAGGTGGTCCACGATCCACGGGTGGATCCCGTGGGCGCCGGCCCAGGCGAGCCAGTCGTGCGCGGAGGCCTCCAGATGGACGTGGGCCAGCCGGTTGACGAGCGCGGAGGCGATGGGCCGGGCCAGCGCGTTGTCGGTGGCCCGGTTGCCGGCGCCGATCACGATCGACCCCTTCGGCAGCTCGTAGTTGCCGACCCGCCGGTCCAGGATCAGCGAGTAGAACGCCTTCTGCACATCCGGCGTGGCCGCGTTCAGCTCGTCCAGGAACAGACAGTACGGCTCGTCCCGGGCGATCGCCTCCGGCGGGCAGAAGACCGACCGCCCGTCCCGGATCTGCGGGACGCCGATCAGGTCCTCGGGCGCGAGCTGCGTACCGAGCAGACTCACGCACTCCAGCCCGAGCGACTCGGCGAACTCCCGCACCAGCGAGGACTTTCCGATACCGGGCGCGCCCCAGACGAACACGGGCCGCACGGTGGCGAGACCGAGCAGCAGCTCGGGAAGACGGGAGGGCGTGACAGTGACGGCTGCCTGCAAGAGGCGTCTCCTTGGGAAGCGTTCGGAGGCGTGACGACTCGAACAGTCTGTGTCGCGGGCAGGAGGAACGCAGCCCATTTATCCGCGGCTGGGCGAAGCGCCCCGTCAGGGGCGCTGGGGGTCCCCCGGCCGAAGGCTGGGGGAGGAACTGCGCGCCCAGCCCCCACCGGCCCGCAGCGAACGAACTACGCGGCCTTCTCCTCTTCCTCGGTCACCGGAACCTGCGGCCCGTCCACCTCCCGGAGCCACCCCCGCAGCACCCGATGCACGGCCTCCGCACCGACCAGCTCCTCTCCCTCGCCCGTCGGCGCCGAGAAGTCGACCGGCGACAACAGGAACGGCCTCCCCTGCGCGCCCCCCAACCCCCCGTGCGACCCGATCTGCTCCTCGAAGGCCAGCACTTCGCCGGAGTCCGGGTCGTACCACGAGTTGACCATGATGTCGGCGGTGTGCGGGAAGGAGTGGGTCCGCCGGACGGCATCGGCGGCGCCCGCGCCGAACACGCCCAGCGGCCCCGGACAGGCGTCGAGCCGGTCGAGCGGTATCTCCGCCCCGTACGCGCCGAGCACCAGCCCGCCGTGCTCCTCGCTGCGCACCAGCAGGAACCCGACGCCGGGATGGTTGGCGAGGGTGGTGAGCAGCGCCGGGTGGCGGGCGTCGATCTCCTCCTTGGTCATCCGGTGCGGCACGTCCGGGAAGGAGACCAGGCCGAGGTTGCCGGAGGCGAGCACGACCGGCTCGGAGCCGCGGGTCGGCCGGTGCTTCTCGCCGCCCTCCTCGACAGGCCGGCGCAGGGCCGCGCGGACGGCGGCCCGGGCCTCCGTACCGCTGTGGGTCCGCTCGGCCCGCCGCGGTACGTGCAGCCCGCAGCCGGCCCGGACCAGGTCGCCGAGGGTGAGGCCGTAGCGGGTGTGGAAGGTCTCGCCGGGGCTCTGGCCGTGGTCGGAGAGGACGACGATCCTGTACGGCCGCGGGGCGTGCTCGGCGGCCTTCTCGATCAGGGCGAGGGCGCGGTCCAGGCGTTGCAGCACCTTCTCGGTGTCCCGGCTGCGCGGCCCCGAGTGGTGGGCCACCTCGTCGTAGGCGACGAGGTCGGCGTAGACGGCGCTGCGGCCGACGAGCAGGTCGCCCATGACGGCGGCCACGACGACGTCCCGTTCGACGACGGTCGCGAAGGCCCGGACGAAGGGGTAGAGGCCGCCGCGTGCGACGCGTGGCCGCTGCTTGCGCATCCTGGCCGTGGTGGACTCGCGGAGCTCGCGGCCGACCTCGGCGAAGAAGGAGAGCGCGGTGCGCACGGCGTTGGCGGGGTCGGAGAAGTAGGCGAAGTAACCGGCGCGGGAACGGTTCTCCCGGCCCCGGCGCCGGGTGGCGATGGACAGCACGAGGGCCTGTTCGTCGGCGCCGCCGCTGAAGAGGTTGCCGCGGCTGGCGCCGTCCAGGGTGAGCAGGCCGCCGTCGGCGGTCCGCTCGACGGCCCGGCGCTGGAGTTCGGCGGCGCTGGACGGCCGGTTGCAGACCATCACCTCCCGGTGCTCCTTCTCGTACCAGCGGAAGGCGGGGACGTCGAAGTTCGAGCCGTGCAGGATGCCGAGCTGGCTGGCGCCGGTCTGGCTGGACCAGTCGGTGCGCCAGGGGGTGAGCCGGTGGGTGGGCTGCTCCTCCCCCGCGCCCAGCCAGCCGGCCACGGTCGGCATCAGGCCCTTGGCGACGGCGGCGGTGAGGACGTCGTGGCCGACGCCGTCGAGCTGGAGGAAGACGGTGCCGGGGGCGGCCGGGCACGGCGGGTGGAACTTGCGGCGGCGGGTGGCGAGGCGGGAGAGCCGGCGCCGGTAGGCGTCGTCGTCGCGGACGGCGAGCGCACCGCCGGTGGCGGAGGCGACGGCGGACATCACGGCGGCGACGATCACGGCGGTCTCCGGCGCCGCCTCGCTCTGCCCGGAGGGGTTGACGCGCAGGGCGACGAGCAGCAGGGAGCCGTTGAGGAAGAAGACCAGCAGACCGAGGACGAGCGCGGGCACGAGCAGCAGCAGCCGTACGAGAAGGGGCCATACGACGGCGGAGAGCACACCGAAGACACCGGCGCCGAGGGCCGCTGTCATGGCGATGCGGGTGGCGCTGTCACCGTCGGGGGACTGGAGCTGGAAGTCGGGCAGGATCCCGGCGAGGACCAGCATGGTGACGGTGGACACCGCCCAGACCGCGACGCTCCGCCCGAGCTGACTGACGACCCGCCGCCACCGCACGCGCCACCGACCTCACGTCCGCGACCCGCGCCGGCCGCGGATCTGCTGCCGTCAACACTGTCATACGGCGTCCTGCGGCCGCGGGGCGCGAGCGGGCTCATCTCCCGTCGTAGCCGGCCGTCGGCATCGACAGCCTGCGGTGGACCCTGGCCTTCATCTGGGCGTCGTAGCAGGGCTCGGCCCGGCCCACCGTCTCCACCCGCACCCCGCGTCTCGCGCACTCCGCCGTGAACTCCTCCACCGACGACAGCGCGCTCTCCAGGACCCGTCTGCTGGGGGCGACGAAGACGTCGAGGCCGGGCCGGACCCCCGCCCACAGGGCGCTGTGGTCGTGCCGCAGGCCGCGGACCAGGAGTTCACGAGCGATGACGTATCCGTGTTCCACGGCCCAGCGCGCACACATCGCGTGCTGGCTGCGGGAGTCGACCAGGAAGGGGTCGATCTCCAGTTCCTCCAGGGGCGTCAGACTCGCGATGGCGGTCACGCGCACCGGCCCGAGCCCGCCGGAGGCACCCCGCAGCTGTCCCATGGCGTCCCCCTCACCTCCGGGTTTCGCCGCCGACCCTACTCCTGCACGTAGGCTTCGGGGAGTCGCGCGAAGGAGGCAAAGAAGGTGCCGGTGGAGATCACCTGGTGGGGTCACGCCACCTGCACGATCGAGGATTCGGGCGTACGCGTGCTCACCGATCCTCTGTTCGCGCGCCGGCTCGCGCATCTGCGTCGGCGCCGGGGCGCCCCGCCGCCGTCCGAGGCCCGCCGCGCCGACCTCGCGCTCGTCTCCCACCTGCACGCCGACCATCTGCACGTCCCCTCGCTCGCCGGGCTCGCCCCGGGCACGCGCCTGCTCGTGCCCCGGGGCGCACCACGGGCGGTGCCCGCGCTCCGCAGGCTCCGTCAGCTGCGGATCACCGAGATGGGCGTCGGGGACGAGATACACGTCGGCCCCCTCGTCGTACGGGCCGTCCCCGCGCGGCACGACGGGCGCCGGCTGCCGGTCGGCCCGCACCGCTCCCCCGCCCTCGGGTACGTCGTGGAGGGCGCGGCCCGGACGTACTTCGCCGGGGACACCGGGCTGTTCGACGAGATGGCCGGGGCGGTGGGCCCGGTGGACGTGGCCCTGCTGCCGGTCGGCGGGTGGGGGCCGTATCTCGGGGAGGGGCACCTGGACGCCGGGCGGGCGGCACGGGCGCTGGCCGCCCTGGCGCCGCGCAGCGCGGTGCCGGTGCACTACGGGACGTACTGGCCGATCGGCATGGACGCGGTGCGCCCGCACGAGTTCCATGCGCCGGGCGAGGAGTTCGTGCGCCTCGCGGCGGAGTACGCGCCGCAGGTGGCGGTGCACCGGCTCGGCCACGGGGAGGGTGTGCGGCTGGAGGTCGCACGGTGAGACCGCTGCTGGTGCTGGCGGCCGCCGCCGGGTCCACGGCGGCGACCTCGTCGTCGACCGAGTCGACGCAGCAGGCGATCGGGTATCCGACGCTGTTCCTGCTGGTGCTGATCGGGGCGTTGCTGCCGGTGGTGCCGACGGGGGCGCTGGTGAGTTCGGCGGCGGTGGTGGCGTTTCACCAGACGGCGCCGTTCGCGCTGGCCCTGGTGTTCGTGACGGCGTCGCTGGCCGCCTTCCTCGGGGACGCGGCGCTGTACTGGCTCGGGCGGCGCGGGATGGGGTCGAAGAACGGGTCGCGGTGGCTGGCGGCGATCCGGGCGCGGGCGCCGGAGGAGCGGCTGTCGCAGGCGCAGTCGAAACTGGCGGAGCACGGGGTCGCCGTGCTGGTGCTGTCCCGGCTGGTGCCGGCCGGGCGGATACCGGTGATGCTGGCGTGTCTGCTGGCGGAGTGGCCGCTCAGGCGGTTCGCGCGGGGGAACGGGCCCGCGTGTCTGGCGTGGGCGGCCACGTACCAGGTGATCGGGATTCTGGGCGGGTCGCTGTTCCCGGAGCCGTGGGAGGGGGTTGTGGTGGCGGTGGGGCTGACGGTGGTGATCGGTGTGGCGCCGAGTGTGGTGCGCCGAGTTCGGGGTGGTGCGGTGCGTGGGTAGCTGCGGGTGCGTTGTGGCTGGTCGCGCAGTTCCTCCCCCAGCCTTCGGCCGGGGGGACCCCCAGCGCCCCTGTCGGGGCGCTTCAGTCGATGGCGCTTTCGAGTGAAGTCCGCTCCAGGACCCTCGACGCTCCCACCGGCAGGTCCCACAGGTCCTCCCGGTCCCGGCCCGCGCGCTGCCAGGCCGCGCGTACCCGGGTGAGGGGTTCGAGGACCGGTTCTGCCGAGAGGATGAAGGTGCCCCAGTGCATGGGGGCCATGCGCCTCGCCCCCAGATCCTCCGTCGCGCGGACCGCTTCCTCCGGGTCGAGGTGGACGTCGCTGAGCCACCAGCGGGGGTCGTAGGCGCCGATGGGCATGAGGGCGAGGTCGATGCCGGGGTAGCGGCGGCCGATGCGGGAGAACCAGTGGCCGTAGCCGGTGTCGCCGGCGAAGTAGAGGCGGCCGCCGTCGGGGGCGGTGAGGACCCAGCCGCCCCAGAGGCTGTGGCAGGTGTCGGTGAGGCTGCGCTTGGACCAGTGGTGGGCGGGGACGAAGTCGAAGCGGACGCCGGAGAGTTCGGCCGCCTCCCACCAGTCCAGCTCGGTGACGGTGGTGAAGCGGCGGCGCCGGAACCAGCGGCCGAGTCCGGCCGGGGCGAAGACGGGGGTGTCGCGCGGGAGCCGGCGCAGGGTGGGGGCGTCCAGGTGGTCGTAGTGGTTGTGGCTGATGACGACCGCGTCGATGTGCGGCAGCGTCTCCCAGGGGACGCCGACCGGGGTGACGCGGGCGGGGGTGCCGATGATGCGGCGGGACCAGACGGGGTCGGTGAGGACGGTCAGGCCGCCTGTCCGGACGACCCAACTGGCGTGTCCCGCCCAGGTGACGGCGACGGTGTCGGGCGCGACGCGCGGCAACGGGCCGGGGGCGTAAGGGAGTCGGGGGACGTCGGCGAGACCCTCGCGGCCGGGGCGGACGGAGCCCTCGCGGGCGAAGCGGGCCATGGCCTTGAGGCCGGGCAGGGGGGCGGTCAGTCGGTCGTGGAAGGTCCGTGGCCAGACCCGGAGTTCACCCAGCGGGCGGGGGTCGGCGAGCGGCGGGAACGGAGGCGCGGAGGGAGTCGGGGCGGCGTGGGTCACCGCGTCCCGGGTCGTCGTGGCGGTCGCCGTGGCCGACCCTGACTCATGCGTCTGCTGCGTCATCGAGGAGGCTCCCATCGCTGAGCGTCGTCGCGGAGGTCGTCGAGTGCCGACCCCAAGGACATCAACGCGCGTTGCACGTGTGGCAGTTCCAACGGTGCGGGGGACGTGAGGCATTCCAGGCGTTCGGTGTCGGTGTCGCCCAGCAGCGGGCCGGTGGCGAGCCGTACGCGCAACGCCTGGAGGTCGTCGCCGAAACGGTGGCCGCCGGGCGCGGGCATGCCGAGCCGGGCGGTGAGGAACTCCTCCAACTCCTGTGCGTCGCCGACCCCCTGGGCACCGAGCGCGGCACGCAGCGGCTCCAGGTCGGCGTAGAGGTGCCGGCCGGCCTGCGGGGGCCGGGCCAGACCGCCCGCGGCGACCACCGCGCCGTGCACGGCGGCGGCCACGCGCGCGTGCAGGCGTACGGCGGCCTCACGGCGGGCGGTGACGGGCCCGGGTTCGTCGAGCGCGTGCGCGGCGGCCACCGCGACCGGTCCGGCGAGGCGGGCGCCGAGGGCGGTGAGGACGTCGAGCACGCGCGCGTGCAGGGCCGTACCGGTGTCGCCCGCCGGGAACCGGGCGACGGCGGCGGGCCAGCCGGCCGGCAGCAGCGCGCCCGCCAGGTCGGTGACGACGGTGACCTGGTCCGGGACCATCTCGGCGGGGCTGAGCAGCACGGTGGCGTGCGGGGCGTGCAGGGTGTCGCGCCAGGTCTCGTCGCTGACCAGGTGCAGTCCCTCGCCGGTGGCGGCCTCCACGGTCTCGTGCAGCAGTTCGGGCGGGGCGACGGTGGCGGTGGGGTCGTCGGCGACGGACAGCACGAGCAGCCGGGGATCGCCGCCCTCTTCCCGGACCCGGCGCACGGTCTCCAGCAGCGCGTACGGGTCGGGTACGCCCCCGGACTCGGCCGGGGTCGCCACATGGAAGACCGGGCGGCCCAGCAGCCGGGCGTACGGCGCCCACCAGGCGGCGCAGGGCCGCGGCACCAGGACGTCGCCGCCGAGCGCGGCGGTGAGCGCGAGCAGCAGGGCGGGGGCGCCGGGTCCCGCGGTGACCCGGTCGGGCCCGACGGGCAGCCCGCGGCGCTCCCAGTAGCCGCAGGCGGCCTCCAGCAGCGCCGGTCCGCCGCCGACCGGCTCCTCGTCGCCCCGGTGCGCGGCGGCGGCCAGCGCCGCGGAGAGTTCGGGCAGCACCGGCAGGCCGTCGTCGGGCAGGGGCGGGCCGTAGCGGACCGGGCCGTGGCCCTGCGGAAGGGAGTGGTGGGCAGGTCCGTGGCCCTCGGGGTCCGTCCGCCGCATGTCCGCCTCCGCGCAGTCCGTGGTGCCGCCGTGTGCCGCTGTCCGGTCCGGGCCGTGCTCCGTCGCCGGCTGCGGTGACCGGGTCAGCCGTCCGCGCGGAACCTACCGCCCCACAGCCGGTACGCGGCGCCGCCGCACGCGGCCGCGATCAGCAGCCCGCCGGCGGCCAGGGCGGGCACCGACTCGGTGAAGGCGCCCCCTTCCCCGGCCTCCACCCCGTGCTGCACGCCCGGCGGGGCACAGGACGTGTCACCGCCGCCGCGCCCTCCGTCGCACTCCTGCTCATCCCCGCCGCACGACTTCTGTGCCTGCCCCTCCGCCGCACACGGCCGCTCGTCGTTCTTCCACGGCACCGTGCCGTCGTCCCCGTGACCCCCGGTGCCGCCGTCCCCGTGCGAGGCCGTGCCGTCGTCGCCCCGGGAGGCCGTGCCGTCGTCCCCGTGGTGGGCGCCCGTGCCCTCGTCACCCCGCGACGCCGTGCCGTCGTCGTCCCCGTAGTGGGCGCCCGTCCCCTCGTCGCCCCGCGGAGGCACACCGCCGTCACCATGCGGAGACACACCGGCGTCCCCGCGTGAAGCCGTACCGGCGTCCCCGCGTGAAGCCGTACCCGCGTCCCCGCGCGGAGCCGTACCCGCGTCCCCGCGCGGAGCCGTGCCGCCGCCGTCGCCCGGCGGCACCGCGGTGTCCGGGCCCGGCGGGAGGTCGCCGCCCACGACCGGCGGCAGCGCGCCGGCGTCGTCGCCCCCGGTGACCGGGAAGGGCACGGTCCCGGGCTGCTGCGGCTGCTCCCCGCCCGCCGCCGGGCAGGCCCCGTCGGGGGCCGAGGCCGGGTCCCGACCGGCAGCACTCGTCGTACCGCCTTCCGTATAGACCTCGGCCCGGTCCCCGCAGGTCACGGAGACGGTGACGGTGGTCCCGGGCCGGGCGGCGGCCGGGCCGGCGGCGCCGCACGCGGCACCCGCCAGGACGGCGACGGACAGGGCGCGAACGGTGCGGCGCATGAGGTGGGCTCCTTGAGACGTACGGCTGCGGGACAGGCGGCTCGTGCCCCCGCAGCCATCACAGCCCGCCCCGCACCGTGCCGCGCGCGGCCGACCCCCATTCGCGGGACACCCCCGCACTTTCGGGTGACCGATCCCCGTGTCGGCCCGCGCTCCCCGGGTACGCGTCCGGCACCCCCGAAGCACCTGGAGGGAGACATGCAGCGAGGCAGTGACCGGCTGAGCGTCCACCGGGACGACGAGATGAAACACGAGCTGCGGGAACTGCTCAGGTCCGGGCATCCGACCCGCACGGAGGACTGGAACGACCCCGAGCCGCCCGCGGAGGACGATCCGGAGGTCTTCCGCGCCCCGATCCGGCCGTGGACCAGCGCGCAGCCGTCACCGGCGACGGTGCGGCTGGAGCTGGCCCGGTCCCTGACCCGGCACGACTTCCCGGCACAGCCCAGGGAGCTGGCCGACGTGCTGCGCCGCGGCAACGCGTCCGACGCCCTGGTCCGGCGGGTGTCCCGGCTGCCACGCGCGAAGCGTTACGACAGCCTGTTCGCGCTGGCCGAGGCGGTGCTCGGCGAGAAGTGAGCCGGGACGCCGGCGAGGTACCCCCGCGCCGCCGGGGGCCTCAGCTCGCGGAGGCCCCCGGTGTGGCCGTCTCGGCGCAGCCGCGCTCGCGGGCGCCCTCCCGGGTGCGGCCGGCCGCGACGAGGCGGCGCGGATTGCGGCGCAGGTACTCGCCCTCCAGCTGGGCCATGCGCTCGTTGTGGGCGCGCAGCGCGTCGTTGGAGCCGTACAGCAGGGTGTCGTGGCGCGTCCGGTGGATGTTCTCCAGCTCCTTCATGAGCTGCTGGTCGTCCAGCCGGCTGGGGTCGACTCCAGTCATGGTGGTACCCCGCTCGTCGTGTCCGTCCCGGCGGTCCGGATCCCTGCATCCACTGTACGAACATCCGGGCCCGCGAGCCTCCCTACCGGACGCGCTCCACCCGGCGCTCGTCCCACACCGGTTCCGGGGTCTCGCGGACCCGGCCGTCGCTGCCGAAGACCAGGTAGCGGTCGAAGGAGCGGGCGAACCAGCGGTCGTGGGTGACGGCGAGGACCGTGCCGTCGAAGGCCTCCAGACCCTCCTGGAGCGCTTCGGCGGACTCCAGGTCGAGGTTGTCGGTCGGCTCGTCGAGGAGCAGTGCCGTGACGCCCTGGAGCTCCAGCAGCAGGATCTGGAACCGGGCCTGCTGCCCGCCCGACAGTCGATCGAAGGTCTGTTCGGCCTGCTGGGTGAGCTCGTAGCGGCGGAGCCGGGACATCGCCGCGCCGCGGTCCTGGGAGTGTTCCGTCCAGAGGATGTCCAGGAGCGTACGGCCCCGCAGCTCGGGGTGGGCGTGGGTCTGGGCGAAGTGCCCGGGCACCACACGCGCGCCCAGCTTCCACTCCCCCGTGTGCGTCACGTCCTCGCCGGCCAGCAGCCGCAGGAAGTGCGACTTGCCGGAGCCGTTGGAGCCGAGCACGGCGACCCGTTCGCCGTAGAAGACCTCCAGGTCGAAGGGTTTCATCAGGCCGGTCAGTTCGAGTCCCGCGCAGGTGACGGCCCGGACGCCGGTACGGCCGCCCTTGATGCGCATCCTGATGTCCTGCTCGCGCGGCGGCTCCGGCGGCGGGCCGGCCTCCTCGAACTTGCGCAGCCGGGTCTGCGCGGCCGCGTACCGGGACGCCATCTCGTGCGATACGGCGGCCGCCTGCCGGAGGTTCAGCACCAGCTTCTTCAGCTGGGCGTGCTTCTCGTCCCAGCGGCGGCGCAACTCCTCGAAGCGGGCGAAGCGTTCGCGCCGGGCCTCGTGGTAGGTGGCGAAGCCGGCGCCGTGCACCCAGGCGTCGGCGCCGGTCGGTGAGGGCTCCACGGAGACGATCTTCTCGGCGGCGCGGGCGAGGAGCTCACGGTCGTGGGAGACGAACAGGACCGTCTTGCGGGTCTCCTTCAGCTGCTGTTCCAGCCAGCGCTTGCCGGGGACGTCGAGGTAGTTGTCCGGCTCGTCGAGCAGCAGCACCTCGTCGGCGCCCCGGAACAGGGCCTCCAGCACCAGCCGCTTCTGCTCGCCGCCGGAGAGCGTGCGCACCTGCCGCCACTGGGCCTTCTCGTACGGCACCCCGAGCGCGGCCGTCGTGCACATGTCCCAGAGGGTCTCGTGCTCGTAGCCGCGCACCTCGGCCCAGTCGGCGAGGGCCTGCGCGTACCGCAGCTGGGCGGCCTCGTCGTCGACGGTCATGAGGGCGTGCTCGGCCTTGTCGACGCTCTGCGCGGCCTCCCGGATCCGGGGCGGCGCGACGGAGACCAGCAGGTCGCGTACGGTCGTCTCGTCGCGTACGGAGCCCACGAACTGGCGCATGACGCCGAGGCCGCCGCTCACGGTGACGGTGCCGCCGTGCGGCTTCAGTTCGCCCGAGATCAGCCGGAGCAGGGTGGTCTTGCCGGCGCCGTTGGGGCCGACCAGCGCGACGGCCGCGCCCTCGCCCACCCGGAAGGACACGTCGCCGAGCAGCGCCCTCCCGTCGGGGAGGTAGTACTCGAGGTGCGCGGCTTCCAGATGTCCCATGGTCAGCGATTCTGCGGGGCCTGCCCGGCATGGGGCAAACCGTTATCGACCCGCCGTCCTCGGCCGCGGGTGCGTGGTGGTTGCTCGCGCAGTTCCCCGCGCCCCTTCAGGGCGCGTTGCCGCAGCGCCCCTTCAGGGGCGCGGGGAACTGCGCGACCAGCCCCCACCGGGCCGCACCCGGCATCACTCCGTCACCGAATCCACCCGTTCCCCCGTCGGCCCGCTCACCCCCGTCGGCTCCACCACCGCCCCTTCCCAGGACAGCGCCTTCCAGCCGTCCTGCGGGGTGCCGTCCAGGATCACGACGCCGGTGTTGTCGAGGGGGCGGGAGGCGGCGTAGGGGACGTCGACGTTGGCCGCGCGGGCCGCCGTCCAGAGGCGGATGACCGCGCCGTGGCTGATCATGGCGACCGTCCCGGCGCCGCTCGCGGCCGCCTCGGCGACCACCGCGTCGTAGCGGGCCAGGACCTCCGCCCCGGTCTCGCCGCCGGGCATGCGCAGCCCCGTGTCGCCGCCGGCCCAGGCGAACACGGTCCGCATGTACTCCTCGCCGTGCTCGGAGTGGCCGGGCAGCATCTCCAGGTCGCCCGCGAAGACCTCGCGGATGCCGTCGCGGACGATCGGGTCGAGGCCGCGGGCGGCGGCCAGCGGGGCGGCGGTGCGCTGGGTGCGGATCAGGGTGGAGACGTAGAGGGCCTCGATGTCCTCCTCGGCGAGCGCCGCGGGCAGCGCCGCGGCCTGCCGCTCGCCGAGCGCGGTGAGCCCGGGGCCGGGTACGGCGGTGTCGAGGAGGAACTCGACATTGGTCGGGGTCTGCCCGTGACGTATGAGGAGCAGGCGCATCCGGAGGGTTCCTCTCACTCGACCGCACCGCGTATCCGGCAGGAAACGGCCACTTCAGGGTAACCGCACCCGCATGAACCCAGACTTCGACCTGACCGTCCCGAAGCCCGGCCGGCACGCGCTGCGCGACCGGCTGCTCGCCCTCGACAGCCGGTTGTTCGAGGTGGCCGCCGAGCGGCACTGGCCGTTCGCCGGGCCGGTGCTGCCCCGGCTGAGCCGGAGCGCCAACCACGGGGTGCTGTGGTGCGCCGCGGCCGCCGCGGTGGCCGCGTCCCGTACCCCGCGCGCCCGCCGGGCCGCCGTCCGCGGCCTGGCCTCGCTCGCCCTGGCCTCCCTGACCGTCAACACCCTCGGCAAGCGCTCGGTGCGCCGCCCCCGGCCGCTCCTGGACCCGGTGCCGACGGTGCGGCACCTGAAGCGGCAGCCGATCACGACGTCCTTCCCCTCCGGTCACGCCGCGTCGGCGGCCGCCTTCGCGACCGGTGTCGCCCTGGAGTCCCCGGCCTGGGGCGCGGTGGTGGCTCCGGTGGCGTTCTCCGTCGCCATGTCCCGGGTCTACACGGGGGTGCACTTCCCGAGCGACGTGCTCGCGGGCGCGGTGCTCGGCGCGGGCGCCGCGTTCGCCGTACGGGCGCTGGTGCCGACCCGGGCCCAGACCGGTCCGCCGCCCCGGCCCCGCGCGAGCGCCCCGGCGCTGCCCGGCGGGGAGGGTCTGGTGGTCGTCGCCAACCGGGCCTCGGGCAGCGCCGACCGGGTGCGGGTGCTGCGCGACGAGCTGCCGGACGCGGAGCTCGTGGAGTGCGAACCGGCGGACGTGGGCGCCGAGTTGGAGAAGGCGGCGACCCGGGCCCGGGCGCTCGGCGTGTGCGGCGGCGACGGCACGGTGAACGCGGCCGCCGGGGTCGCCCTGCGCCACGGGCTGCCGCTGGCGGTGCTGCCCGGCGGCACCCTCAACCACTTCGCCTACGACCTGAGCGTGGAGGACGGCCGGGATCTGGGCCGTGCGGTGCGCGAGGGCGAGGCGGTCCGGGTGGACGTCGGCCGCTTCGCCGCCCAGGACCGGGAGGGTGTCTTCCTCAACACGCTCAGCCTGGGCGTCTACCCGGAGCTGGTGCGTGAGCGGGAGCGCTGGGCGCACCGCATCGGCGGCCGGCCCGCCGAGGTGCTGGCCGCGCTGCGCGTGCTGCGCACGGACCGGCATCCGCTGCAAGTCGAACTCGGCGGCGAGGCACACCCGTTGTGGCTGCTGTTCGTCGGGAACTGCATCTACCACCGGATGGGCCTGGCCCCGGGCCGCCGCACCGACCTGGCGGACGGACTGCTCGACGTCCGGGTGGTGCACGGCGGCCGGCACCCGGCGCTCCGGCTCCTCTCCGCCGCCCTCGCGGGCCCGCTCCCCCGGTCCCCCGCACTGGCGGAGGTGAAGGTGCGAAGGCTGCGTCTGACCGGCCTCGCGACCGGGACCCCGCTCGCCTTCGACGGTGAAGTCACCGACGTGAAGGGCGAGATGACGGTGGAGAAGCTGCCGGAGGCACTGACCGTGTACCGGCCGCTGCCCTGAGGTGACCAACCGTCAGTCCACATCGTAAAACGCGGGTCTCATTATTCGGCATGCGGGCGTAGCGTTGCGGCTACCGCGGGACGGGGTCGTCCGGCCCCGTCCGCCGGTGTGACGCGAAGGGGTTGAGCCATGTCGAAGCCACAGGAGACCGCCGTCTACACGCACGGGCACCACGAGTCGGTGCTGCGTTCCCACACCTGGCGCACCGCCGCCAACTCGGCCGGCTATCTGCTGGGTTCGCTCAAGCCCCACATGCGGATCCTGGACATCGGCTGCGGCCCGGGGACGATCACCGCGGACCTGGCGGCGCTGGTCCCCGAGGGCCGGGTCACCGGTGTGGACCACGCACCGGGCGTCCTGGAGCAGGCCCGCGCCACCGCCGCCGGGCGCGGCCTGACGAACGTGGACTTCGCGGTCGCCGACGTGCACGCGCTGGACTACCCGGACGACACCTTCTGCGTGGTCCACGCCCACCAGGTGCTCCAGCACGTGGGCGACCCGGTGCAGGCGCTGCGCGAGATGCGCCGGGTCACCAAGCCCGGCGGCTTCATCGCCGTACGCGACTCGGACTACGCGGCGATGACCTGGTACCCGGCGGTGCCCGGCCTGGACGACTGGTCGGAACTGTACCGGCGGGTGGCCCGGGCGAACGGGGGCGAGCCGGACGCCGGGCGGCGGCTGCGGTCCTGGGCGCTGGCGGCGGGGCTGACCGACATCACGGCCACCTCCGGGACCTGGACGTACAGCACGGCCGAGGAGCGGGCGTGGTGGGGCGGGCTGTGGGCGGACCGCACGGTCGCCTCCTCCTACGCCGGGCTGGCCACGGAGGGCGGCCACGCGACCACCGGGCAGCTGGCGGAGATCTCGGCGGCCTGGCGGGAGTGGGCAGGGCGGGAGGACGGCTGGTTCGCCGTCCTGCACGGAGAGATTCTCTGCCGCAAGTGAGCGTGATCCGCGGATTTCGGGAAACCCGATCCGCAGGAGGTTCACATTATGGTTGCCATTCTTCTCGTACTGCTTCTGGTCCTGATTCTCTTCGGTGCCGGATTTGCGGTGAACGTACTCTGGTGGATCGCGCTCGCCGTACTCGTGCTGTGGCTCCTCGGATTCCTGGCGCGCGGCACGACCAGCGCGGGCGGCCGGGGCCGCTGGTACCGGTGGTGAGGCGACCGGCGCCGCGCCGGGCCGGTCAGTCCGGCTCGCCCGGTTCCGTGAACGAGTAGGCCGCCCAGGGTCCGGCGAGTTCCACCCGAATTCCCTGTTTCTCGCCCTTCGCGCGGTCGACCAGCTCCACGAATTCCTCGGAATCCGCGCGCGGCACCAGATAAGCCGCGTCGAGCAGGCTCCGCCCGGGAGCACCGGAATACGGCACGTCGTGCGGACGGTGCAGCCGGGAATCCTCGGCCCGTCGGGAAAACCGCTCGTGCAGAATGCGGGCGAATTCCTCGGCGGGCCGGGGTGCGTTCTCGGACGCGTTCCCGGTCGGCTCGGCGTACAGGGTCACGCCCCACTCGACCCGTCCGTCGAGCCGGTCGAGGGTGCGCAGGAACTCGGCCTCGCGGGCCTCCATCATGACCCGTACGGCACTGTCGTCCCGGAAGACCGTGGCGAGCCCGAGCGGCAGGGGCGTGGTGACCGTGGTGAGCGCGTCGACCACCCCCTGGTGGGCGCGGGTGGTCGCGGCCAGCCACTCCGGGTCCGCCAGCCGTGCGCGCAGCGGCTCCGCGGCGAAGTCGCGCTCCGGGACCGTACTCACGACGGCGACCAGGCCGTGGTGCCTGAGCAGGCCCGGCGGGGTGCCGGCCACGCCCGTGCACTGGGCCTGGAGGGCCGCCGCGAAGGGGCGGCAGACGGCGTACACGTACCGGAGTCCGGCCTGTGCGGTCATCGCTCCTCCTTCAGGTCACGTCGCCGGTCAGCGCACGATCGCCTCCTCGACCAGCAGCCGTCCGGCCGCCGCGATCGCATCGGCGTCGATGCCGGCGGCGTGCAGCTGCTGGTCGGGCGCGGCCGAGCCCGGCATGATCCGGACGGCGAGCCGGACCAGACGCGGTACCGGCCTGCCGTCGGCGAACGCCTCCGCGACCGCGTCGCCGAGCCCGCCCTCCTCGTGATGGTCCTCGACGGTGAGCAGGCAGCCGGTCTCCTCGGCGGCGCGGCGCAGGGTCTGCCGGTCGACGGGCTTGACGGAGTACAGGTCGACGACCCGGACCGGGATGCCGTCCTCGGCGAGCGCGTCGGCGGCCTTCAGCGCCTCGTGCAGGGTGACCCCCGCGGCGACCACCGTCAGCCGGTCCTCCTCGGAGGCGCGCAGCACCTTGCTGCCGCCGACCGGGAACTCCTCGTCCGCGCCGTAGATCACCGGGCCCGCCCCGCGCGAGGTGCGCAGATAGCGGATGCCGTCGAGCCCGGCCATGGTCGCGACGAGCCGGGCGGTCTGGTTGGCGTCGCACGGGTACAGCACGGTCGAGCCGTACAGCGAGCGGAACATCGCGAGGTCCTCCAGGCCCATCTGGGAGGGCCCGTCCTGTCCGATGGCCACGCCCGCGTGCGAGCCGACCAGGTTGATGCCGCTGCCGCTGATCGAGGCCATGCGCACGAAGTCGTGGGCCCGGCTGAGGAACGCGGCGAAGGTGGCCGCGTACGGCACCCAGCCGCGGGTGGCCATGCCGACGGCGGCGGCCACGAGTTGCTGTTCGGCGATGTAGAACTCGAAGTAGCGGTCCGGGTGTTCCTTGCCGAAGAGCTCGGTACGGGTGGAGTCGCCGACCTCGCCGTCCAGCGCGAGCACGTCGGCGCGGGCGTGGCCGAGCGCGACCAGCGCCTTGCCGAAGGCGTCGCGGGTGGCGACCCGGTCCCCCTTGTCGTAGCGGGGCAGTTCGAGCGGGCCGGTGGGCACGGAGTGCAGCGCGCGGGCGGCCGGCGGTTCCTTCACATGGACCTTGAGGTCACGCGGGCCGCCCAGTTCGGCGATGGCCTCCTGCGGGTTCGGCAGCGGCTTGCCGTGCATGCCCTCGCGGTCCTCGACGGCGGCGACGCCCCGGCCCTTGCGGGTGCGGGCGAGGATCACGGTGGGCTGTCCCGCGGTGGCCACGGCCTCGCCGTAGGCCCGGTCGACGGCGTCCACGTCATGGCCGTCGATCTGCACGGTGTGCCAGCCGAAGGCCTGGAAGCGCCGGGCGTAGGCGTCGAGGTCGTGGCCGTGCCGGGTGGGGCCGCGCTGGCCGAGCCGGTTGACGTCCACGATCGCGGTGAGGTTGTCGAGGTGCTCGTACCCGGCGTGCTCGGCGGCCTCCCACACGGAGCCCTCCGCCAGCTCGCTGTCCCCGCACAGCACCCAGACCCGGTAGCGGCCGTGCTCCAGCCGTTTCCCGGACAGCGCGACGCCGACGCCCACGGGCAGGCCCTGGCCGAGGGAGCCGGTGGCGGTCTCCACCCACGGCAGCCGGCGCGGGGTCGGGTGTCCCTCCAGGTGGCTGCCGAGCCTGCGGAAGGTGAGCAGTTCCGCGTCCTCAAGGGCACCGACCGCCTTGTACGCGGCGTACAGCAGCGGCGAGGCATGGCCCTTGGAGAGGATGAGGCGGTCGTTGCCGGGGTGGGCGGGGCGGTCGAAGTCGTAGCGCAGATGGTGGGCGAACAGCACCGCCATCAGGTCGGCGGCCGACATCGACGAGGTCGGATGCCCGGACTCGGCCGCGGCGGCCGCCCGCACGCTGTCCACGC
This sequence comes from Streptomyces sp. NPDC090088, assembly GCF_044747345.1. Lineage (NCBI taxonomy): Bacteria > Bacillati > Actinomycetota > Actinomycetes > Kitasatosporales > Streptomycetaceae > Streptomyces > Streptomyces sp. NPDC090088. The sequence continues at coordinate 140,763 of NZ_JBIVDZ010000014.1, forward strand.
GCAACTGCTGGGCGAGTTCGACGAGTTCGGCGGTGTTCATGAGGCTCCTTCCGAGGGAGTGTCGGTAACGGATCGGGGGGCCGCGGGCAGCTCGGGCGAGGCCGTGTCCAGGGGCACCGACCAGGACCGTACGAGGCCCAGCTGGACGCCCTGGCGCGGCAGCACGGCGTCCAGCAGCCAGTCGGCGGCGACCCGGACCCGGCCCGAGGGCATCGCCGCCAGGTGGTAGCCGCGGGTCACCAGCCCGGCGGGCAGCCCGGACAGCGGTACCCCGAGCGGGTCGGCGGCGGCCTGGACGCCCCCGAGGTCGACGACGAACCCCAGGTCACGATGGCGGTAGGGGCGCCGGCGCCGTCCGACGCCGAGCGAGGCGGCCACGTTCTCGCCGGCCACCCGCCCTTGCCGCCAGGCGTGCTGGGCGGTCATCGGTGTGAACGCGCCGGGACGCACCAGGTCGGGGACGGCGGCCGCGTCCCCGCAGGCGAACACGTCGGGGCAGCCGGGCACCTGGAGGTACGGATCGACGATCAGCCGCCCCTGTTCCAGCGGCCGCCCGGTCCCCTCCACCAGCGGATCGGGCCGCACCCCCACACACCACACCAGGGTCCGGGACGCGACGAACTCCCCGTCGGAGAGCAGCACCCCGTCCCGGGCGGCCTCCTTCACGGAGGTCCCGGTCCGCACCTCGACCCCCCGGCGGCGCAGCACCCGGTCGGCCGTCCGGGACAGCTTCTCGTCCATCCCGGGCAGCACCCGGGGCGCCGTGTCCAGCAGCAGCCAGCGCGGCCGCACCCCGTGCGGCAGCCGGATCCGGCGGGCCAGGTCGACGGTGAGCATCCGCAGCTGGGCGGCGACCTCGGTGCCGGTGTACCCGGCGCCGACCACCACGAAGGTGCACCGCGCGGCGGCGAGCCCCGGATCACCGGCGACGGCGGCCAGCTCGATCTGCCGGATCACGTGGTCGCGCAGATACAGCGCCTCGGGCAGCCCCCGGAAGCCGTGCGCGTGCTCCGCGACACCGGGAACCGGCAACAACTTGTTGACACTCCCGACCGACAGCACCAGTCGCTCATAGCCGAGACCGCCACCGGCGCCCTCGGGGTCGGTGTAGTGCACGGCCTGGCGGTCCAGGTCGACATGATCCGCTTCCCCGAGCACCACCCGCACCCCGCGCAGCTCACCGGAGAGCGGCACGGCGATCCGCCGGGGCTCCAGGATCCCCGCGGCCACCTGTGGCAGCAGCGGCAGATACAGGAAGTAGTCGGTCGGGTTGAGCACGACGATCTCGGCCCGGTCCCGGGCCAGCCGCGCAAGCGTGCGGGCCGCGCGATACCCGGCGAACCCGGCACCGACGATCACTATCCGGGGTCGACGACTCACAGCACGCCTCCGGAAACACGACGAGGTCCAGGGCCCTCCCAGGTAACCGTAGGCGGCCCCTTCAAACGCCGCCCGCCGAAAGCAACGGCGCTCCGCTCTCACGCCCGATGATGCGGCCCCTCGTGATCCCAACCGGGAGGCTCCGACGGCATGGGGGGATAGGGCATCCCCATCCCACTCGGCGGAGCCACCGGTGCCGTCCCTCCGACCACCCGATGCGGCGCATGCGCCCTCTTCGGCCGTGCCGCCTCCCGCAACGCGAAGGCCACCACGCCCAGGATCACCGCCGTGACCAGCGCCGCGGCCCACCCCGGCAGCACGATCGCCCACGCCAGCACCACGGCCAGCGCCACCGCACCCCCGGCGTACAAGGCAACCGCACCGGACGCGCCGTACAACACCGCCGCCCGCCGCCGCTTCCGGCTCTGCTCGCGCAGCTCGTCCCGTACGGTCTCGCGCGCGACCTGCGCCAGTTCGTCGACGAGCTCCTTGTCCAGATGCTCCAGATGTTCGATGTGCTCCATACCGCCCGGGTACCCGGGCGCGAAAAGCCGTAACAGGGGATCACCGGAGGTGACGCCATCCCGTGCCGCCCCAACTAGGCTCGTCGCATGGAGATTCTGGGCGCCTCTCTGCGCATCTGCGTCGACGACATCGAGACCGCGATCCCGTTCTACGAACGCCTCACCGGCGGCAGAGCCCTCCGTTTCGAACGTGGCGGGGTCCAGGTCGCTGCGGTCGGCTCCTTCCTGGTGATGAGCGGCCCGGAGTCGGAGCTGGAGGTGCTGCGCAAGGTGGCCGCGACGATCGCGGTGAAGGACGTGGAGGAGGCCCACCGGCTGCTCGACGGGCTCGGCGCCCGGATCCTCCTGGGTCCGGTGCCCACGCCCGTCGGCCGCACCCTGCTCGCGATGCACCCGGACGGCTCGATCTTCGAGTACGTCGACCAGAACCACGACTGATCAGGGGGTCCGCGGCCGCATCCGGAAGTCGTAGCGACCGGGCAGCGGCTCGTCACCGAGCCGCTGCCAGACCCGGCCGACCGGATCGGTCCCCTCCCGCAGGTCGGCGACCTCGAACCCGGCCTCGAACACCGCTGCGGCCTCGGCCCGCCGCCCTTCCGCGAGCAGCAACTCGGCCTCCAGGAGCCGGAATCGGCCCCGCTCCCGGGTCGCGGGCAGCAGCGCCTCCCACACCACGCGGGCGTCCGCGACCCGTCGTACCCGCAGCAGCGCTTCGAGGGCCTCTCGACCGAGCGCCGCGCAGGCCGCCGTCCAGGCCTCACCGTCGTCGCGGCGCTCCCGGCACAGGTCGTCGAAGGCGTCGGCGTACCGCTCGGCGGCCCGCTCGTGGTGCCCGTACTCCTGGTCGGCGACGGCGAGACAGCGCAGCAGCGGCCACAGGGACGGGGCGAGCGGGAGCGCGCGCTCCCAGCTGCGGACGGCCTGGGCCCGGTCGCCGGCGTGCCACTGGGCGATGCCTAGGTGGTACTCGGTGTGCGGGGTGGCGGGGGCCGTCTCCAGCATGTCCCGCCAGTGCGGGGCGACCAGGGTCGGGCCGGGCGGCCTGACCCGGCGGGGCTCGGGCAGGGTGCCGGTGCGCAGCAGCTCCGCCCAGGGCGCCTGGTCCTCGCCGAGGGTCGACCCGGCGAACGGGGTGCCGGGCAACTTCCAGTCGCCGCGCAGCACTTCGAGCGCGCCCCAGCCGGACCCGGTGGCGAGGATCTCGCCGGGTTCGGTGTCGGCGTACGGCTGCCAGGCGGCCCGGGCGGCCTCGAACCCGGCCCGGGGCAGGGCGAGTTCCAGCTCCTCCTCGACCCGCTCCGGCGCCGCCGTCAGCGGCCCGTAGGCCTCCAGCCAGGACACCTCGCTCTCCGCCTCGATGCGGACGTGCTCCAGCTGGGTACGGGCGAGACCGGCCTGGATCTCGCGGTAGCCGCCGCTGCCGGGTTCGGTGAGCCACTCCTGCCAGCGCCGGCCACCGGGACCCGAGCCCCACACGAACTGCTTACGGCCGCGCAGTTCGCCGGTCGAGGTCTGCACCAGCCCGTACCCGTCGGTGTCCAGCGCGGCGATCCAGCGGCGCCGGCCGTCCGGGATGTCGTAGAACCAGTCGGTGGCGTACGGGGGTTGGGTGTCGTACGACGGAACGGGCGCCCTCCGCAGCCGTCGCTCGGGCCCGAACTCCCAGGCCTCCGTGGCCGGGACCACCACCCGGCGGTCCTCCGGTACGGCCGTGTTGGACCACCAGTAGGCCGGTACCGGGTGTTCGTGCGGGTTGCGGACGCGGACGCCGACGTAGAGGAAGTCGGAGCCGTCCGGGAGCCAGAGGTCGACCTGGAAGGGCAGGTCGCGCAGCCGCTCCCACTCCCAGAGGCGGAGCATCTCTCCCCCACTGCCTGAACGGCGTGGGTGGTGCCCCCGTCCGTCGGGGGCGGGGACGCGGGCCGCGTGCAGCGGGGCGCAGGAGAGGGCGGTGTGCCCGGTGGCGCCGATGTTCCATTCGATGCCGCCCGCGTACCAGGCGCCGTTGAGCGCGAGGTCGGCGGGCTGGAACACCGGGTTGCGGTAGAGGAGTTCGCGGCCGGTGGGCAGGTGGACGAGGGAGGCGACCCGGCCGCCGAGGCCGGGCAGGACGGTGGCGCGCAGCCGGTCGTTCTCGATGACGAGGGCGTCGAGGGCCCGGGGTGCCCGGGTTCTGCCGTAGCCGTCGCGGATGCGTACCGGCAGGAGGCTGCGCAGCGGTTCGTAGCCGATCTGCCGGGCGGTGTCCCGTGGCAGGTCCTCCCGGTCGCGGTCGTCGACCCGGTGGAGTTCTTCGAGGGGGCGGAGCGGGGGCAGCGGGTTGTCCGGGCCCAACTCCGCCGCGGGCAGGGTCAGTACCTCACGTCGGATCCTCGTCACGATCACCATGGAACCCGCAGCGGGGTGAGTCGGCCAGGGGCGCTGCCGGTCAGGATTGCGCAAAGGTCAGCCGGCGGCGCGCATCTCCGCGGTGATCGCCCACCGTTCGTGGTCCCGCCAGGCGCCGTCGATGTAGATCATGTCGGGCGAGAAGCCCTCCAGCCGGAACCCGGCGCCGCGGGCGAGCGCGATGGACGCGGTGTTCCCGGGCTGGACGTTGATCTCCAGCCGGTGCAGCCGCATCGGGCCGAAGGCGTGGCCGACGACCAGTCCCATGGCCTCCCGCATCAGGCCGCGCCCGGCCGCGTGCGCGAAGACGCCGTAGCCGAGGGCACCGCACTGGAAGCCGCCCTCGACGATGTTGTTGATGTTGATGAACCCGGCGAGGGCACCCCCGTGTTCACCGGCGTCCTTCTCGCAGACCAGGAACCCGGCCTTGCTGCGGTCCTCGATCAGCCGTCCCGCGTAGCCGGCGTAGGCCGCGTCCGTGGTGGGCGGGAACAGCCACGGCTGGTGCAGGTCCTTGCTCTCCCTGGACCGGGCGATGAACTCGGCCCCGTCCTCGTAGGTGTAGGGGCGGATGCCCACGCGGGGGCCCTCGGCGAGGTAGCGGGAGGCGATGTGCGGCATCCGGCCACCCTAACGCCGGGTCACCGGCGGCGGCGCGTGAAATAGGAGCCGCACAGGGCGCCGATGAGACCGGTGGCGAGCAGCGCGATCCACAGGGGTGTGGTGACCACGGGGACCAGCAGCCGGATCCGGGTCGCCCGGGTGTTCCCGAAGATGAAGACGAGGCCGAGGATCCCCAGCACGAGCACCGCGATCCGGCCGGGGGTCATCAGCACCCCGCGCCGCCCACCGGTCCGCTCCCGGCTCTCCGAGGTCTTCGGGCTCATACGACCAGAGTGCGCCCGGGGCCCCCGCCGCGCACGGCGAGCGGCCCACCGCAGACGGCCTCAGCGCAGCGCCGGATCCGGCAGGGTCAGCGTGCCCGCGTCCGCGTCCAGCTCGGCCGGTACGCCAAGCGGCATGGTCAGGGCGGCCTCGCAGTGGCCGAAACCGAACTCCTCCAGCACCGGCACGCCCAGGCCGCCGAGCCGGTCGGCGAGCATCGCCCGTACGTCCTCGTACGGCCCGCACCGGTCCCAGGAGCCGAGCAGGATCCCGGCGACGCCGTCCAGCCGGCCGGACCGCAGCAGCTGCGTGATGCTGCGGTCGAGGCTGTACGGCTGCTCGCCGACGTCCTCCAGGAGGAGCAGTCCGCCGCGGGCGCCGGGGTGGGTGTGCGGGGTGCCGAGGCCGGTGGCGAGCAGCCGCAGGCAGCCGCCGACGGTGACGCCCCGGGCCCGGCCGGGCACCAGTGCCGTGCCCCGGCCGGTGATCGTGCGGACCGTCTCCGGGGCGAACAGGGTGGCCCGCAGGTGCTCCTGCGCCTCGGCGCTCTTGACGAAGTCGGCGCCCGCGGCCACCGGCCCGTACAGGGTGGCGAGCCCGAGCCGGGTCGCGAACGCCTCGTGCAGCACGGTGGCGTCGCTGAAGCCGACGAACACCTTCGGCCCGGCCGCCCGCATGGCCTCCCAGTCGAGCAGGTCGACCAGGCGCTGGGCGCCGTAGCCGCCGCGGGCACAGAGCACGGCGGAGACCGACGGGTCGCACCAGGCCCGCTGGAGGTCGGCGGCACGGTCGGCGTCGGAGCCCGCGAGGTACCCGAGCCGCCCGTCCCTGGCGAGCACATGGGGTGCCACCACCGGGTCGAGGTCCCAGCCGCGCAGGATGTCCAGACCCGCCTGGAGCCGTTCCTCCACCACCGGCCCGCTGGGCGCCACCACGGCGACCCGCGCTCCGGCGGCGAGCCGCGCCGGCCGTGTCGGTTCGGTCACTTCACCAGCTCCAGCTCGGGGATCCCGGGCACGTCCAGCCCGAACACCTGAGCGTACAGGGCGAGCTCGGCCTCCAGCGCGCGCACCAGGGTCTCGGCCCGGCGGAAGCCGTGGCCCTCGCCCTCGAAGGTCAGGTACGCGTGCGGCACGCGCCGTCCGTCGAGCCGGGCGAGGAGGCGTTCGCACTGCGCGGGCGGGCAGATCACGTCGTCCAGGCCCTGGAGCAGCAGGAAGGGCACCGTGAGCCGGTCGGCGTGCGCGACGGGCGACCGCTCGGTGTAGCGCTCGGGCACCTCGGCTCGCGGCCCGATCAGGGATTCCAGGTAGCGGGACTCGAAGTCGTGGGTCTCCCCCGGACCCCAGGTGGACAGGTCCAGGACGGGGTAGGCGATGGTGCCGCAGGCGTACACGTCGGTGCCGGTCAGGGAGGCGGCGGCGGTCCAGCCGCCGGCGCTGCCGCCCCGGATCGCGAGCCTGGCCCGGTCGGCGGTGCCCTCGGCGGCGAGGGCGAGCGCGACGGCCGCGCAGTCCTCGACGTCGACCACGCCCCACTGCCCGCGCAGCCGGTTCCGGTACTCCCGGCCGTACCCGGTCGAGCCGCCGTAGTTGACCTCGGCGACCCCGATGCCCCGGGAGGTGAAGTAGGCGATCGCCAGGTCGAGGACGAGGGGCACCCGGCTGGTGGGGCCGCCGTGCGCCCAGACGACGTACGGCGGCAGCTCGCCGGCGGGCGCGCAGTGGCCCGGGTGGTGGGGCGGGTAGACGTGTGCGTACACCTCGCGGCCGCCGGGCCCGGCGAAGGTGCGGACCTGTGGTCCGGGGTAGTGGGCGGGGTCGACCGCGTCCTGGTGCGGGGCGCCGACGACCCGGGCGCGGCCGCTCGCGGTGTCGAGTTCGATCACCTCGTAGGCGGTGCGCGGGCTCGCGCCGACCGCGAGGACGCGGCTGCCGTGCACCGCGAGGGTGGGCGCGAACTCGGTCCACGGCCCGGCGGCGTCGGCGACCTCGCCGGATTCCGGGTCCAGTATCCCGAGCGCGGTCGAGCCACGGCCGTGGACGACGGCGATCAGCCCGTTGTCCAGCGGGGCGAACCAGCGCTGGCCGAGCTGCCAGAGCGGCCCGGCGAACTCCTCCGCGCGCGGGCAGAGGGGGGTGCCGTCCCGGTAGAGGTTCCACCAGCCGCTGCGGTCGCTCGCGTACAGCAGCCGGTCGTCCGCCGACCACTCCACCTGGGCGACGGCCTCCTCCGGGCCGCCGGCCACCGTGCGGACCGCGTGCAGGACACCGTCCTCGCCCACCTCGCCGACGAGCAGTTCCGTGCCGTCCCACGGCATCCGGGGGTGGTCCCAGGCCAGCCAGGCGGCCCGGCGGCCGTCGTGCGAGATCCGGGGTCCGGTCACGAACCGGTGCCGGCCGTCGGTGAGTTCGCGTACGGCGGCCCGGTCACCGGCGGCCGAGCCGTCCAGCGGTACGGCGGCGAGCACCCGGCGCACCTCGTCGGGTCCGTCCCCGGTGGACTCCTCCAGGACGCACCAGACTTCGTGCCGGTCCGGCAGCAACTGCGGCTGTGCCCAGCGTGGTCCGGGCGGGGTGAGCGGGCGGGGCTCGCCGCCGGGCTCGTACGCGTACAGCCGCTGGTCGTCGAAGTGGACGAAGACCAGGAGCTGCCGTCCGTCGGCGCGCACGGTACCGGCCCAGGGGTGTCCGCCGTACTCGACGACCCGGCTGCGGACGTTCCACGGCGCGGGCAGCGCGGACTCGCCGGTGGTCCCGCGCACCAGGGTCCGGCGGCCGCCCTCCGCCGGACGGGGTTCGGTCCACCAGGTCTCGTCGCCGACGAAGCCCACCCATTCGGGGTGGCCGTCGTGGGCGGCGGCCAGGGCCGCGTCGACGGGTGAGGGCCAGGAGCCGTACGGCTTCGTCTCCATCGGGTCTCCTAGGCCGTGCGCAGGAAGCGGTCGAGGACCCGGACCCCGAAGTGGAGGGCCTCGACGGGGACGCGTTCGTCGACGCCGTGGAAGAGCGCCTGGTAGTCCAGGCCCTCGGGCAGCTTCAGCGGGGCGAAGCCGTAGCCGGTGATGCCGAGCCGGGAGAACTGCTTGGCGTCGGTGCCGCCGGACATGCAGTACGGCACGACGTGCCCCTCGGGGGCGAACTCCTGGACGGCGGCGCGCATCCGGGCGTACGTCGGGGTGTCCAGCGGTGCCTCCAGGGCGACCCCGTGGTGGTGGAACTCCCAGTCGACGTCGGGCCCGGTGAGCTTGTCGAGGGTGGCGCGGAACTCGTCCTCGGTGCCGGGGAGAAAACGTCCGTCGACGAAGGCGACGGCCTCGCCGGGGATGACGTTGACCTTGTAACCGGCGTTCAGCATGGACGGGTTGGCGCTGTTGCGGACGGTGGCCTCGACCAGCTTGGCGGCCGGGCCGAGCTTCTCCAGGAGCACGTCGGCCTGGTCCAGCCTCGCCTCGATGCCGTAGAGCGCGGCGAGTTCGGTGAGGGCCGCCCGGACGGTCGGGGTGAGGCGGAGCGGCCACTCGTGCTCGCCGATACGGGTGACGGCGGCGGCGAGGCGGGTGACCGCGTTCTCCTTGTTGACCTTGGAGCCGTGTCCGGCCCGGCCGCGCGCGGTGAGCTTGACCCAGCCGGTGCCGCGTTCCCCGGCGGCGATGGGGTACAGCCGGCGTCCGGTGCCGTCGTGGAAGGTGAAGGCACCGGACTCGCTGACGCCCTCGGTGCAGCCCTCGAACAGCTCGGGGTGGTGGTCGGCGAGGAAGCCGGAGCCGTCGACGGCGCTGGCCTCCTCGTCGGCGGTGAACGCGACGACGACGTCCCGGCGCGGCCGGACCCCCTCCCTGGCCCAGGACCGCACCACCGCCAGGATCATCGCGTCCATGTTCTTCATGTCGACGGCGCCCCGGCCCCACACCACACCGTCGCGGATCTCCCCCGAGAAGGGGTCGACGCTCCAGTCGGCGGCCTGCGCGGGCACCACGTCGAGATGGCCGTGGACCAGGAGCGCGTCCGCGCCCGGGTCGGTGCCGGCGATGCGCGCGACGACGTTGGTACGGCCCTCGGTGCGCTCCAGCAGGACCGGTTCCAGGCCCGCCCCGGCCAGCTGCCCGGCCGCGTACTCGGCGGCGGGCCGCTCCCGGCAGGCGCCGTCGCCGAAGTTGCTGGTGTCGATCCGGATCAGGTCGGACGTGAACCGGACGACCTCGTCGAGTGCCTGCTCGTCAGCCATACTGCTCCTCCACCGCGGCCGAGACGATCGTGGTGACCGCCTTGAAGGTGCGGATGCCCTCGTACATGGTCGCGCTGGTGTACGCGACCTTGCGCTCGCCGGTCCGCTCGACGCCGGGGACGACGGTGGCGGAGAGGGCGAGGTGCTCGGCGTCGAACTCCAGGGCGACGGTGAACGGCCCGCCGGTCACGGGCTCGTGCCGTACCGCGAGCCGGGCCGCGTCCTTGGCGGCGGCGCGGATGTCGCCGGCGGTCCGTGCGGGTGTCCGGCACACCGCCGCGTACCTCGACACATGGTCCTTGACGGCGACCTTGAGAGCCTCGGGCGCGTAGCCGAGGGCGTCCTCGCAGGCCAGGTCGTCGCCGGTGAAGAGGACGACGGGGACGCCGTACTCGGCGACGACATGCGCGTTGAGCAGGCCCTCGCTGGCGCGGACGTCGTTGAGCCAGACGCCGGTGACGGAGTTGGGGAGGTAGGTGTGGGCGAGGACGCCCTCCATGCCGGCGCCGGTGTGGTAGCCGATGAAGGCGATGCCGTCGATGTCGCCGTGCTGCACGCCCTCGACCATGGAGAGGGTCTTGTGGCGGCCGGTGATCATCTCGGCGCGTTCGTCGAGCTGCTCCAGGAGCAGGTTGCGCATGCTCCAGTGGGCCTCGTTGATGAGGACCTCGTCGGCGCCGCCGTCGAAGAAGCCGAGGACGGCGGCGTTGACGTCGGAGGTGAACATCGGCCGGCACCGCTCCCACTGCGGTGTCCCGGGCAGTACGTCGCCGGGCCAGGTCACCCCGGTGGCGCCCTCCATGTCGGCGCTGATGAGGATCTTCATGGTCCGCCACGTTACGCGTCGCGGGCCGGGGCGGCCATGGTGCGACAGGCGGGTCTGCGACCGTCCAGGTGACGGTTTGGACCCGTGCGGCGGGCCGGGCGCCGGGGTCTGCCCTGCCGGGGACCGGCGGACCCCAGTGCCCGTTCCGTCAGTTCTCCCGGCCGGCCAGCACCCACTTCGAGGGCAGCACGATCGGTTCCCCGTCCGGGGTGAACTCGGTGGTGGTCAAGGGGAGTTCGCCGTCGGCGAGGACGCTCAGGCCGGCGTTGCGCAGGTACTCCGGCACCGCGTCGTCGGCGACCTCGCCGGGGGCTATGCCGTGCCGGAAGATCGGGGCGAGCTTGGGCGGCGGGCCGGCCGGGCTCTGGGCGAGGCCGCCGAGGACGGGCCGGGCGGCCTCGGAGAGCTCCACGAGGAAGACCCGGCCGCGGGTGCCGACGAGGGTGGCTATGGCGTCGGTCAGCGGCTGCCGGTCGTCGGGCTCGCACTGGTGCAGGACGCCCCGCATATAGACGTTGGCGTCGCCGAGCTCGGCGTGCAGCGCCTCGGCCTCGGTCTTCTCGGCCGCGTCGAGGACCCGGTAGCGGACCACCTCGGCGGGGTCGGCGTGCCGGGCGTGCTCCAGGGCGGCCTCGGCGATGTCGACGCCCAGGACGCGCGGGAAGCGGCCGGCGAGGAAGCGGGTCTGGGTGCCGTTGCCGCAGCCCAGGTCGACCAGGGGCAGGCCGGGATCGGTGAGGTGGGGCTCGAAGAGGGAGACGTGGACCGCGGCGGTCACGCCCGGTTCGGCGTCCCAGAACACCGCCCCCGGCTCGTCCGGCGCCTCGCGCCAGAACCCCTCCCAGGCATCCCGGTATCGACTCGTCACGCTCATGTCCAACTCCCCAGGGTGCAGCCGCATATGACCCGCCGTAAGTGACGAGCCAGTACGGTCTACCCTGCGCAGGTTTCGGCCACAAGCGCCCGGCGCGTTCCTTCACCCCACTTTCGTGGGAACGCGCCCCCTGCCGTGATCAGCGGCGCCGTGAGGTGAGCTCGAACCACACCGTCTTTCCGGCGGAGGTACGGCTGGTGCCCCACTCCCGGGCGAGGGTGCTGACCACGCGCAGTCCGCGTCCGGTCTCGGCGCCGGGGTCCGTGCCGAGCAGGGTGGGCAGGGTGTGGTCGTCGTCATCGACCTCGCACAGCAGGGTCTCGCCGCGGATCAGCCGGAGCTGGACCGGGCGGCTGTGCGAGTGCCGTATCGCGTTGGTGACCAGCTCGCTGACCATCAGTTCGGCGGGGTCGGCGAGCCGGGCCAGGCCCCAGTCGTGCAGTTGCTCGCGGACGGCGGCGCGGGCGCGGCGGACCTCGGCGGGGTCGAGTGCGAGCCGCCATTCGGCGACGTCCTCGGGCTCGATGCCGTTGAGCCGGGCCATCAGCAGGGCGACGTCGTCCTTGCGGCCGCCGCGGGTGTTGAGGGCGCGGATGATGGTGTCGCAGGCGTCGTCCATGGAGGCGGCCGGGTGGGCGGCGGACTCGCAGAGGGTGGCGAGGCCGACGCCGATGTCCTCGCCGCGCATCTCGACGAGCCCGTCGGTGCACATCACCAGGCGGTCGCCGGGCTCCACGCGCACCCTGAGCGACTCGAAGGCGACCCCGCCGACGCCGATGGGTGCCCCGGTGGGCAGGTCGAGGAGTTCGCTGCGCGCGTCGACGGCTCGCACCAGCACGGGTGGGATGTGGCCGGCGTTGGCGAGGTGCAGTTCGCCCTCGATCGGGTCGTAGACCGCGTAGAGGCAGGTGGCGAGATAGCCGTCGCCGAGGCGCTGGGCCAGGTCGTCGAGGTTGCGCAGGAGCTGGGCGGGCGGCAGGTCCAGGGCCGCCATGGTCTGGACGGCCGTGCGCAACTGGCCCATCATCGCGGCCGAGTTGAGGCCGTGGCCCATGACGTCGCCGACGACCAGGGCGGTGCGGGCGCCCGGGAGTTTCACGGAGTCGAACCAGTCGCCGCCGACCCGTCCGAGCAGAGTGCCGGGCAGATAGCGGGTGGCGATGTCACAGCCCGCCATGCGCGGCGGGATATGCGGCAGCATGCTGTCCTGGAGGGTCTCGGCGACGCTCTCCTGGAAGGTGTACATACGGGCGTTGTCGAGCACGAGTCCGGCCCGGGCGGCGAGTTCGGCGCCGGTGACCCGGTCCATGTCGTTGAACATCTCGCGCTCGGGGTGGCGCAGCAGGATCATGAAGCCGAGCACGACATTGCGTGCCTTGAGCGGGACGACCAGCATCGAGCGGCCGGTGATCAGCGGCCGGATGTCGCGCTTCTCGAACTGGGAGGCGATGGCATGGCCCATCTCCTCGCTGATCCGGGGTACCAGGACCGGTTCGCCGCTGGTCATGCACTGGAAGAACGGGGTGTGCGCCGGAAAGGGCATGGCCTCGCCGACCGGGACGACGTCGTCCCAGCGGCCGGGTTCGTCGGTGTGTTCGAGGGCGACCCGGTGCCACATGGTGGTGGTGTCCGGCACCCCGTCCGGGAACCCCTCGCCGGCGACGACCTGTTCGCGGAGGTAGGTGCCGGCGACGTCGGTGAAGCGGGGTACGACGGCTCTGCTGACCTCGACGATGGTCCGGGACAGGTCGAGCGAGGTGCCGATCTTCCCGCTGACCTCGTTGAGGAACTCGAGGCGCTCGCGTACGGCGACGTACTCCAGGTCCTCGCCCTCGTCCTCGGCGAGTTCGTCGGGCAGCGGCAGCCCCTGGGCGGCCACGGCGGCGGCGCGCTCCCGGCGGGCCTTGCGCTCGGCGCGCCGGGCGACGCCCCAGTCGGGGGTGACCGGGACCCGGTCGTTCTGGCTGAACTCCAGGATGGGGTAGCCGAGTTCGAGGATCTGGGCGACGATCCGGGCGCTCTCGTCGACGCTCATGCTGGGCAGGATCTCGGGGAGCCGGCGGGCGAGTTCCTCGGCGCCCGGGAAGTCGGTGTGCAGGGCGAATCCGGGCGCGACGCGCTCGAAGGCCATGTCCTCGTCCTGGCCGGTCCGGCGCAGCCGTTCGGTGTCGGCGGCGAGCACCAGCAGCCGCTCGTCGCCCGGGCCGACCAGCGGATACGCCCACCAGAGCACATCGACGCGGTCGCGGTCGGGGACGGTGAGCCGGGCGCGGCCCGCAGCCGGGAAGTTCAGCCGTCCGTCGAGGGAGGACTCCAGGTCGGGGCCGAGTCCGTCGTACGCGGCGTAGGCCCCGTACGGGGTGATCTCGTCCTCTTCGGGGAGCGCCCCGGAGACGGGCAGCAGATCGAGCACGGAGCGGCCGACGGCCTCCTCCCTGGCGGCGCCGAAGAGCCGCCGGGCGCCGGTGCTCCAGTGGGAGACCTGGCCTTCGCGGTCGACGACGACCACGGCCAGGGGGATGCGGCCTGCCGCGCCGTCCCCAGCACCGAGGCTGGGAGGTGCGTCCCGCTCGCCGCCATGGTCCATGGCCCAGGCCCTCTCTCCCCACGGCTCCGCAAAAGATCTGTGCCGCCCGCCACTACCGTACGGTGGGGGCCGGTTGCGATGTGTGGCAATCCTGGAATTGGTTTCACCGGATCGCACCGGCGCGCAGGTCCGCGCCCCGCGGCGGTGCGCACTCGGTTCCCGTCCCGTCCTCTCTCAGTCCTCGTGGCCGAGCTGGAGATCCCGTTCGGTGCGGCCGCCGCCCGCGACCTGGAGAACCGTGGCGACCGGCGGGTAGCCGGCGGCGATGACGGTGTACTCGCCGGAGGAGAGGTCGACGAACCGGAACGTTCCGTCCGCGCCGGTGGTCAGGGTGTCCACCACGTTCCCGGCGGCGTCCAGCAGCGTCACCCGGGCGTCCTCCACGGGCCGCCCGCCGCCGGCCCGGACGGTGCCCTTCAGCACGGCGCCGCCCGCGAGTTCGACGTCCTGCCGGGTCTCCCGGGAGGCCTGGACGGTGACCGGGAGGGCGGCCGGGCGGAAGGCGGGGGCGCTGGCGGCGAGGGTGTACTCGCCGGCCACCAGCTCGCTGATGACATAGCCGCCCTCACGCCCGCTGCGGGTGCTGGCGACGACCTCGCCGTGCACGTTGGTGAGGGTGACGGTGGCGTCCCGTACGGGGGTGCCGTCGGCGGTGAGCACACTGCCCGCGAGGCGTCCGGCGCCGCCGAGGACCACGTCCAGTTCGACGGGCCGCTCGCCGACGGTCACGGTGACGGCCTGCGGCTGGTGCCCGCCGGCGGCGGCGATCAGGACGTAGGACCCGGAGCCGGGCGTGGCCAGCGCGTAGCGGCCGTCGTCGGCGCTGGCGCCCCGGCCGATCTGGCGGCCGACGGCGTCGATGAGGGTGAGCGCGGCGCGCGGCACCACGGTCCCGTCGGGGTGCTGCACGGTGCCGCAGACGGGGATCCCGGCGCCCATGTGTGGCGAACGGGCTTGCGGGATCGGTGCGTTCACGGGAACGGACTCGGTTTCGGCGGTGGGGTGGGACACCAGCGGTTTCTCCTTGAGGAAGCAGGCCACGAGCAGGCCGAGGACGAGCACCGGGACCAGGTAGAGGAAGATCCGGGGCATCGCGTCGGCGTAGGCGCGGATGTAGGCGTCGCGCAGCGCCGGGGGCAGCGCGTGGACGAGCTGCGGGGTGAGGGACTCGGGGTCGGGCAGGCGGGCGCCGGCGCGGGCGGGGAGGTGTCGGTGCAGGGCGTCGGTGAGCCGGCCGGCGAAGAGGGTCCCGAAGACGGCGGCGCCGACGCTGCCGCCGATCTGCCGGAAGTAGTTGTTGGCGCTGGTGGCGGTGCCGAGGTCGGCGGGCGGTACGGAGTTCTGGACGGCGAGGACGAGCACCGGCATCACCAGGCCGATCCCGGCGCCGAGCACGGCCATCCAGATGCTGTACTGCCAGCGGGGCGTGCCGACTTCGAGCCGGGAGAGCAGCCACATGCCGACGACCGACAGTCCCCCGCCGAGGACCGGGTAGATCCGGTAGTGCCCGGTGTGGCTGATGAGCTGCCCGGCGACGATCGAGGCGCCGACGATCCCGCCCATCATGGGCAGCATCAGCAGCCCGGACTCGGTCGCGGAGGCGCCGTCGACCATCTGGAGGAAGGTCGGCAGATAGCTGGCGGCGCCGAACAGGGCGACGCCGACGACCAGTCCGACCAGTCCGGTGACGTTGAAGACGGAGTCCCGGAACAGCCGCAGCGGGATGATCGGTTCGACCGCGTGGTGCTCGACGACGAGGAACAGCCCGGTGGCGACCACCGCCCCCGCGCCGAGCCCGAGGATGACGTGCGAGCCCCACGCGTACTCCGTCCCGCCCCAACTGGTCAGCAGGACGAGGCAGGTGGAGGCGGCGGCGAGCAGCAGCGCGCCCAGCACGTCGAAGCGGCCGCGGGCCCGGGGTTTGGGGAGTTTCAGTACGGCGGTGATGACGGCCAGGGTGACCAGCCCGAAGGGGACGTTGACGTAGAAGCACCAGCGCCAGGAGAGGTGGTCGGTGAAGTAGCCGCCGAGCAGCGGCCCGGCGACGGAGGCGAGGCCGAAGGCGGCGCCGATCAGGCCCATGAAGCGGCCGCGCCGCCGGGGCGGCACGATGTCCGCGATGATCGCCTGCACGCCGATCATCAGCCCGCCCGCGCCGATGCCCTGGACGGCGCGGAACGCGATCAGCTGGTCCATGCTCCCGGCGCGGCCGGCGAGCCCGGAGCCGACGACGAAGACGAGGATCGCGAACTGGAAGACGCCCTTGCGGCCGATGAGGTCCCCGAGCTTGCCGTAGACGGGGAGGCCGACGGTGGCGGTGAGCAGATAGGCGGTGATCGCCCAGGACATCTTGTCGAGGCCGTGCAGCTCGCCGACGACCTTCGGCAGCGCGGTGGCCACGATCATCTGGTCCAGCGCGGCGAGGAGCAGCGCGAGCATCAGCCCGCAGAACACCAACCAGGTGCGCCGCGGCCCGAGTTCGGGGGCCGTGGCGGGTACCGGCACCGGGGCGTCCGCAGGCGCCATGGCCGGTTCCTCGTACTCCACCAGCGTCGTTCCGCCCATGTACCGCTCCCCTCGTCGCACCTGCGCACAATTCCCGCCGTAAGGCGACAACTACGAGCAAGCACGACGAGTTACGGCACGACTCCGTACGACGTGGAGATCCACTCGAACCGGTGAGGGGGCCAACGCCCCCTGTTCACCGCGAGGTTACTTCTCGACCTCGGCGGCGAGCTTGTCGAGGATCCCGTCGTAGATACGGCCGAGGCCCTTGGGCGCGAAGGTCTTCTCGAAGAAGCCGCCGATGCCGCCGGCGCCCTGCCAGGTGGTGTGGACGACGACCCGGGACTTGCCCTCGCCGGCCGGGGTGACGCGCCACGTGGTGACCATGGAGGAGTTGCGGTCCTTCTCGACCAGCTCTCCGTCGGTGGGCTCGCTGACCTCCAGGAGGCAGTCCCGCACACGCTTGCTGGTGGCCTGGAGCTTCCAGTGGACGAGGGTGCCCTCGCCGTCGCCGCCCTCGCGCACCTCGTACTCGCTGAAGTGCTCGGTGAGCAGGTTCGCGCGCGTACCGCTGTAGTCGGCGACGGTGTCGAACACCTTCTCCGCGTCCGCGGCGACGACCCGCTCCGTAGTGGCCTCGACCTGCGCCATCGCTTTCCTCCAGCACCTGAGTTCTCGGGGTTGCGCCAAGCCAACCACCCCGGGGTCCGGCCGCCCAAATCGGGGTCCCCAAGCGATCGGAAAAGGGATCGGAATCGGCGTCCGCGCGGTCTCCACAGATCGTTCGCACGATCATGGGAACAGATGTTCTATTCTGTGGGCAGTGCTACCGAGGAGGCGTCAATGCGCTGGGAGAACCTCACCGAGGAGGCCGGACACGGCCGGGCCACGACCGCGCTGTTCGGTGCGGACGCGGTGACGACCCGCACCTTCGACACGCCCGAGTTCCGTGGGATCACCTTCCACGAGGTACGGGCGCGGTCGATCATCAACCGGGTGCCGGGCGCCTCGCGGATGCCGTTCGAATGGACGGTGAACCCGTACCGTGGCTGCACGCACGCCTGCGTGTACTGCTTCGCCCGCAAGACCCACAGCTATCTGGACCTGGACACCGGGATCGGGTTCGACACCCAGATCGTGGTCAAGACGAACGCGCCGGAGCTGCTCCGCCGCCAGCTGGGCTCGCGGCGCTGGCTGGGCGACCACATCGCGATGGGCACCAACGTCGACTGCTACCAGCGCGCGGAGGGCCGCTACCGGCTGATGCCGGGGATCATCTCCGCCCTCGCCGACCACGCGAACCCGTTCTCGATCCTCACCAAGGGCACCCTGATCCTGCGCGACCTCGACCTGCTGCGCCGGGCGGCGGACGTCACGGACGTCGGGATCTCGGTCTCGGTCGGCTTCGTCGACCCCGAGCTGTGGCGGACGGTGGAGCCGGGCACCCCGGCCCCCGAGCGCCGCCTGGAGGTCGTCCGGGCCCTCGCCGGGGCCGGCATCGGCTGCGGGGTCCTGATGGCGCCGGTGATCCCCTTCCTGGGCGACCACCCGGCCCAACTCCGGGCCACCGTGCGGGCGATCGCGGCGGCCGGGGCCACCTCCGTGACACCCCTGGTGCTGCACCTGCGCCCCGGTGCCCGCGAGTGGTTCATGAGCTGGCTGGCGGCCCACCACCCGCATCTCGTGCGGCGCTACGAGCGGCTGTACGCGGAGGGCGCCTACGCGCCCAAGTGGTACCAGCGCCGGATCACCCGTCAGGTGCACGAGCTGGCCCAGGAGTACGGCATCGGCCCCGGCAGCGGGGGCACGCCCCGCCGCGTCCCGGTGCCGGCGGCGGACGAGCCCGAACCGGCGGAGCCGACCCAGCTGACGCTGCTCTGAGCGCGGTCGCCCGGGAGGGCGTTCGAGCGCAACCCTCGGCCCAATTGGGTCAATAATCGTCTGAACACGTTCTTCCGGGGCCCGACTCCGGGACGATGCGGCGAGGACCGTGACACGTGCGGTCCGCGATCCCTCCGTCCTGGGAGGACCCCATGCGAACACGCGCAGCCGTGCTGTGCGCCGCCGCCGCTGTCGTGGCCGGGTCGGTCACCGCGCTGCCCGCGAGCGCCGCCGCCCGAGCCCCCCTCCAGGTGTCCCCGGTGACCTGGAAGAAGTGCGGCACCACCGACTACCCGACGCTGCAGTGCGGCTCGGTCAAGGTGCCCCTCGACCACCGCGACCCGGCCGGGAAGCAGCTCACCCTCGCCCTCACCCGCGTCCCGCACACCGCGACCGCCTCGCAGGGTCCCCTGCTGGTCAACCCCGGCGGCCCCGGCGGCAGCGGGCTGGGCCTGGCCGGATTCGTGGCCTCCGCGCTGCCCAAGAAGGTGGCCGCCCGCTACGACGTCATCGGCTTCGACCCGCGCGGGGTCGGCCGCAGCAGCCCCGCGATCGACTGCGCCCCCGGCTACTTCAAGCCGGTGCGCCCCGACTCGGTCCCGGCCACGCCCGCCCTGGAACAGGCGAACCTCAAGCGGGTGAAGTCGTTCGCGGCGGCCTGCGGCAGGAGGTACGCGAGCCTGCTGCCGTACCTCGACACGGTCAGCGCCGCACAGGACCTCGAATCCGTCCGGCTGGCCCTCGGGGCCCGCCGGATCAGCTACTTCGGCTACTCCTACGGCACCTACCTGGGCGCGGTCTACGCCAAGCTGCACCCGGACCGGATCCACCGCCTGGTCCTGGACTCGATCGTGGACCCGACGGGTGTCTGGTACGAGGACAACCTGAGCCAGGACTACGCCTTCAACGACCGCCACCGCGCCCTGATGGCGTGGATCGCCAAATACCACGCGACCTACAAGCTGGGCACCGACCCGGAGCAGGTCGAGGCCAAGTGGTACGCGATGCGGGCCGCGCTGGCGAAGAAACCGGCCGGCGGCAAGGTGGGCGCCTCCGAACTGGAGGACACCTTCATCCCGGGCGGCTACTACAACGGCTACTGGCCCTACCTGGCCGAGGCGTTCTCGTCGTACGTCAATGGCAAGAAGACGACGGCGCTGGTCGAGGCGTACAAGAACTTCGCCGCCGTGGACGCCTCGGGCGAGAACGGCTACAGCGTCTACGCGGCCGTCCAGTGCCGGGACTCCTCCTGGCCGCGCGACTGGAACCAGTGGAGCAAGGACAACTGGGCGGCGTACCAGAAGGCGCCGTTCATGACCTGGAACAACGCCTGGTACAACGCGGCGTGCGTCTACTGGCCGACGAAGTCGCTGAAGCCGACGAACATCGCCAACGGCAAGCTCCCCGCGGCCCTCCTCTTCCAGGCCACGGACGACGCGGCCACCCCCTACCAGGGCGGCGTCACCGTCCACCGCCTGCTGGCCCGCTCCAGCCTGGTCGTCGAACAGGGCGGCGGCAACCACGGCGTCACCCTCAGCGGCAACACCTGCCTGGACAAGTACCTCGCCACCTACCTGACCGACGGCACGGTCCCGCGCGGCACCGGCACCGCCGACGCGGTCTGCGGGAAGAGCCCCGACCCGAAGCCCCTGACCACGAAGGCGGCTTCCACGTCGTCCCGTGGCTCGACCCTGCACGGACTGCTGGGCTTCCGCGGCTGAGAGCCCGCCGACGGCCCCGGCACCCCGGAAAACCGGGGCTGCCGGGGCCGTCCGCTGTCTAGGGTGCCGTCATGAACGACGACTCCCTCCGCATCCGCCCGATGGCCCTCGACGACTGCGACCGGGTCTCCGAGATACGTGTCCGGGGCTGGCAGTACGCGTACGCGGGGCTCATGCCGCAGCCGTTCCTGGACGGGCTCAGCGTCGAGCGGGACGCCGAGCGGCGGCGGGCCCGCTTCCGCGACGGCGAGGACGGGGTGACGGACCTGGTCGCCGAGAAGGCCGGCACGATCGTCGGGTGGGCGGCGCACGGGCCGTACCGGGACGGCGAAGTGCGCACCGGCGCGGCCGAGTTGTACGCGATCTACGTCGACCCGGCCCACGTCGGGACGGGGGCCGGGCGGACGCTGCTGGCCACGGTCCTCGAACAGTGCGCCCGGCACGCGCGCCTGTACCTGTGGGTACTGAAGGGGAACGCGCGCGCCCGGCGCTTCTACGAGCTCGCGGGCTTCCGGGCCGACGGCACCGAGGAGCCGTACGAGGTCGACGGGGTGGCCGTGCCCGAGGTGCGGTACGTCAGGGAGTTCGGCGTCACCGCGGCTTAGGGATGCGGGCCAGGGCCTGGACCGCCGCCTGGGCGAGGGTGGGGTGGGCCAGCGCCTCGCTCAGGACGCGGCGGGCCCGGGGGTCGGCCAGGGTGCCGAGGCCTTCGACACAGGCGAGGGCGACCCGGCGGTAGGGGTCGTGGGGGCGCAGCCGGCGTTCCAGGGTGGTGATCAGGGCCGGGACGGACTCCGGGGCGCGGAGTTCGACCAGGAGACGGACCGGGTGCAGGGCGTAGGCGACGCGGAGTTCGTTGGTGGCCAGGGCGGCGGCCGCGCGGGCGGTCCGCGGGTCCTGGAGGCGGGAGAGGGCGTAGGCGGCGGAGGCGCAGCGGGGTGGGTCACGGTGGTTCAGGAGGAGGACCAGGGTCTCGAAGGCCCGCCGGTCACCGGCCGTCCCCAGCCGGTACGCCGCCAACTCCCTGGCCCACAGGGGCTGTCCGGCCGCGGTGAGCACCTCCGCCAACTCGTCGTGGTCCTCGGTGGCCAGGAGCCGTCCGTAGGCGGCCGTTCCCTGCGACTCCTGGCGCAGACGCTCCGTGAGTGATCGCAACTCTTCGTCCACGAAGCCCAGCGTAGAGGGGTCGCGGGGACGGGGGGACGTACATCACAAAGTCGGGGGGCTGGCGCGCTCGTTACCCGCCGGTTAAGCTCAATCGAGCGAGTCACCCACTCGCACTCACGCTCACATCGGTTTGGTGACGCAACCGCGGTGAGCATCAGGTCGGTTCGGTACCTCGGTACCGCAGTACGGCACGGCTCCGGGACAGGGCCGGTCGGAATCCGCCGCTCCCGGGCGTGTGCGCGCCCCCGGCGGCAGCACCGGGCGTGTGCGTTCGCAGCCCGGCACCACCCGCATTCACGCAGCTCTCCGTGCACCCGGTGCGCCCCTCGGCGCACCCGGGCGCGTTTCCAGTCGTCACCCTCATTCCTGGAGTCCCGCGATGGCCACTCCCCAGTCCGACCCTTCCCTGTCCCCGCTCAGGACCGTCGCCGTCGTCGGCCTCGGCACCATGGGCACCGGTATCACCGAGGTCCTCGCGACGGCCGGCCGCGACGTGATCGGCATCGACGTCAGCGAGGCCCAGGCCGCCCGCTCCCTCGCCGCCCTGGAGGCCTCCACGGCCCGGTCCGTGGAGCGCGGCCGGCTCACCGAGCAGGAGCGCGCCGACGTCCTCGCCCGGGTCCGCATGGGCACCGACCTCACGGCCGCCGCCGACGCCGACCTGGTCATCGAGGTGGCCCCGGAGTCGTACGACATCAAGCACCAGATCTTCCGGGAGCTGGACGGCATCGTCCGCCCGGAGACCATCCTCGCCACCGGCACCAACGCGCTCTCCGTGACCCGGCTGGCCGCCGACTCGGCGCGCCCCGAGCGCGTCCTCGGCCTGCACTTCTTCAACCCGGCCCCGGCGATGAAGCTGGTCGAGGTGGTCTCCTCGGTGCTCACCGCGCCGAGCGCCGTCGCCACCGTCACGGACCTCGCCCTCGAACTGGGCAAGGAGCCGGTCGCGGTCGGCGACCGCCCCGGGTTCGTCGCGGACGGGCTGCTGTTCGGCTACCTCAACCAGGCCGCCGCGATGTACGAGGCGAAGTACGCCTCCCGCGAGGACATCGACGCGGCCATGCGGCTCGGCTGCGGCCTGCCGATGGGCCCGCTGGCGCTGCTCGACCTGATCGGCATCGACACCGCGCGCACGGTCCTGGAGGCCATGTACGCCGAGTCCCGTGACCGGCTGCACGCCCCGGCCCCCATCCTCAAGCAGCTCAGCGAGGCGGGCCTGACCGGCCGCAAGTCGGGCCGCGGCTTCTACAGCTACGAGGCCCCGGGCAGCGCGAACGTCGTCCGCGACGCCCAGACCCCGCTGGACGGCGCCCAGCTCACCCCGGGCCGTACGGTCCGCTCGGTCGGTGTCGCCGGCTCCGGCACCATGGCCTCCGGCATCGCCGAGGTCTTCGCCAAGGCCGGGTACGAGGTCGTCCTCGCCGCCCGCAGCGAGGAGAAGGCCCAGGCCGCCAAGGCCCGCATCGGCAAGTCCCTGGACCGCTCGGTCGGCAAGGGCCGGATGACCGCCGAGGCCGCCGCGCAGACCCTGGACCTGATCACCCCGGCGGGCTCGTACGACGCCTTCTCCGACGTCGACCTGGCCGTCGAGGCCGTCGCCGAGGACCTGGAGGTCAAGCAGCAGCTGTTCGCCACCCTGGACAAGGTCTGCAAGCCGGGCGCGGTCCTGGCCACCACCACCTCCTCGCTGCCGGTCGTCGCCTGCGCCCGCGCCACCTCGCGTCCCCAGGACGTGATCGGCATGCACTTCTTCAACCCGGCGCCGGCCATGAAGCTGGTCGAGGTGGTCCGTACCGTGCTGACCACCGAGGACGTCCACGCGACCGTCCGCGAGGTCTGCGCGAAGATCCGCAAGCACGCGGTCGACTGCGGTGACCGGGCCGGTTTCATCGTGAACGCGCTGCTGTTCCCGTACCTGAACAACGCGATCAAGATGGTCGAGGAGCACTACGCGTCGCTGGACGACATCGACGCGGCGATGAAGCTCGGCGGCGGCTACCCGATGGGCCCGTTCGAACTCCTCGACGTGGTCGGCCTGGACGTCTCGCTCGCGATCGAGAAGGTGCTGCACCGGGAGTTCCGCGACCCGGGCCTGGCGCCCGCGCCGCTCCTGGAGCACCTGGTGGCCGCAGGCTGCCTCGGCCGCAAGACCGGCCGTGGCTTCCGCGAATATGCCCGCCGCTGACGGCGTCGGCGACTGGTTCCGGGACGAGAACGACTGGGGCGGACTGCTCGACCCGGGCAGCCAGCTCCCGCCCGCCCGGCCCGGCGCTCCCCCGCCCCTCGCGGGCGGGGGAAACCCCGGACATGCGCATCAAGCTGCGCACATGCAGTACGTTCGGGTCATGCCCCAGCCCGCCAGGTCCTCACGAACACCAGCCACGCCCGACGCGCCGGAGAGTGCCGCGGGCAGCCGCGCGGCGGCCCAGCGGCTCAAGATGCGCCGGGAACTGGCGGCCGCCGCGATGGAACTCTTCGCGACCAAGGGGTACGAGGCGACCACCGTCGACGAGATCGCGGCCGCGGCCGGGGTCGCCCGCCGCACCTTCTTCCGTCACTTCCGCTCCAAGGAAGAGGCGATCTTCCCCGACCACGACGACACCCTGATCCGCGCCGAGGCGGTGCTGAACGCGGCCCCCGCGCACGAGCACCCGCTCGACACCGTGTGCCGCGGCATCAAGGAAGTCATGAAGATGTACGCGGCCCGGCCGGAGATCTCGGTCGCCCGCTACAAGCTCACGCGCGAGGTACCCACCCTCCGCGAGGCCGAGATCGCCTCGGTGGCCCGCTACGAGCGCCTCTTCACCCGCTACCTCCTGGGCCACTTCGACGAGCACGCCCACGCGGACGACGCCAACGACGACCCGCTGCTGGCCGAGGTCGCGGCGTCGGCTGTGGTCACCGCCCACAACCATGTGCTGCGGCGCTGGCTGCGGGCGGGCGGACAGGGGGACGTGGAGACGCAGCTGGACCATGCCTTCGCGATCGTGCGGAAGACCTTCGGGAACGGGATCGGCGCGGGCCGGGAGACCGAGCCCCGCCGGCCGGCGTCGGCCTCGGTCGCCTCGCAGGGGGAGGTACTGGTGACCGTGGCCCGTACCGACGCCCCGCTGGACGAGGTCATGCGGACCATCGAACAGGCGCTCAAGGAGCGCTGAGCCCCCTTCCCGGAGTGTCCTCGGACACTCCGCCGCTGTGATGACGGCCACCCGCCCGGGTGGCCGTTTTGGCATGTCAGAGCACCTTTTCAGGCGCCTTTCCGCGGCCGTTCGATCGATCATCGCTCATTTGTTACGTAAAGATTTCATCTGAGGCGAAGTCATGGCACTCAGTGCCTTGCGGCCTGACACGCGGTGTCATACGTTGATGGAGTCCGGCCTGTCCCGGTGAGCCCACCAGCTCCCCCGCCGGACGCCTGCGTCACAGGCAACCTCCCGCGCCACAAAGCGCTGCCACAGCACCACCCCGCCGAACCGACGGCATCTTTCCCAAAACCCTCAGCAGCACCGACGTAACCCTCAGCGCCCCTTCCCTCAAGGGGCGCAAGCATCGCCGGAGGCAACACCGTGACCACTCAGGCCATTCTGGACGCGATCCAGTCGCCGGACTCGACGCCGGCCGACTTCGCCGCCCTGCCGCTCCCCGAGTCGTACCGCGCGATCACCGTGCACAAGGACGAGACGGAGATGTTCGCCGGTCTGGAGACCCGCGACAAGGACCCGCGCAAGTCCATCCACCTCGACGAGGTGGCTCTGCCCGAGCTGGGCCCGGGCGAGGCCCTGGTCGCCGTCATGGCATCGAGTGTCAACTACAACTCGGTGTGGACGTCGATCTTCGAGCCGCTGTCGACCTTCGGCTTCCTGGAGCGCTACGGCCGCCTCAGCGAGCTGACCAAGCGCCACGACCTGCCGTACCACATCATCGGCTCCGACCTCGCGGGCGTCGTCCTGCGCACCGGCCCGGGCGTCAACGCCTGGAAGCCGGGTGACGAGGTCGTCGCGCACTGCCTCAGCGTGGAGCTGGAGTCCAGCGACGGCCACAACGACACGATGCTCGACCCCGAGCAGCGCATCTGGGGCTTCGAGACCAACTTCGGCGGGCTCGCCGAGATCGCGCTGGTCAAGTCCAACCAGCTGATGCCGAAGCCGAACCACCTCAGCTGGGAGGAGGCCGCCGCCCCGGGCCTGGTCAACTCCACCGCCTACCGGCAGCTGGTCTCCCGCAACGGCGCCGGCATGAAGCAGGGCGACAACGTGCTGATCTGGGGCGCGAGCGGCGGACTCGGCTCGTACGCCACGCAGTTCGCGCTCGCGGGCGGCGCCAACCCCATCTGCGTCGTGTCCTCGCCGCAGAAGGCGGACATCTGCCGCGCGATGGGCGCCGAGGCGATCATCGACCGCAACGCCGAGGACTACAAGTTCTGGAAGAACGAGCGGGAGCAGGACCCGCGCGAGTGGAAGCGCTTCGGCAAGCGCATCCGCGAGTTCACCGGCGGCGAGGACATCGACATCGTCTTCGAGCACCCCGGCCGCGAGACCTTCGGCGCCTCGGTCTTCGTCACCCGCAAGGGCGGCACCATCACCACCTGCGCCTCCACCTCGGGCTACATGCACGAGTACGACAACCGCTACCTGTGGATGTCCCTGAAGCGGATCATCGGCTCGCACTTCGCCAACTACCGCGAGGCCTGGGAGGCCAACCGGCTGATCGCGAAGGGCAAGATCCACCCGACGCTGTCGAGGACCTACTCCCTGGAGGAGACCGGCCAGGCCGCCTACGACGTGCACCGCAACCTCCACCAGGGCAAGGTCGGCGTGCTCTGCCTCGCCCCCGGGGAGGGTCTCGGGGTGCGTGACGAGGAGATGCGGGCCAAGCACCTCGACGCCATCAACCGCTTCCGCAACATCTGAGACACCCGAGGTCATAGATGACTGAGCGTCAGAATGCCGAAGGCACGCGGGAGAAGGACCGGCCGTGGCTCATGCGCACGTACGCCGGGCACTCCACGGCCGAGGCGTCCAACGAGCTGTACCGGCGCAACCTCGCCAAGGGCCAGACAGGTCTGTCGGTGGCGTTCGACCTGCCGACGCAGACCGGCTACGACCCCGACCACATCCTCGCCCGCGGCGAGGTCGGCCGGGTGGGCGTGCCCGTCTCGCACCTCGGTGACATGCGCCGGCTGTTCCAGGACATCCCCCTGGAGCAGATGAACACCTCGATGACGATCAACGCCACCGCCATGTGGCTGCTGGCGCTCTACCAGGTCGTCGCGGAGGAGCAGGGCGCGGACATCACCAAGCTCCAGGGCACGACCCAGAACGACATCGTCAAGGAGTACCTGTCCCGGGGGACGCACGTCTTCCCGCCGGGGCCCTCGCTCCGCCTGACGACGGACATGATCGCGTACACGGTCTCCCACATGCCGAAGTGGAACCCGATCAACATCTGCAGCTACCACCTCCAGGAGGCGGGCGCCACGCCGGTCCAGGAGATCGCGTACGCGATGTCCACCGCCATCGCGGTCCTCGACGCCGTGCGCGACAGCGGCCAGGTGCCGCAGGAGCGGATGGGCGATGTCGTCGCCCGTATCTCCTTCTTCGTGAACGCGGGCGTCCGCTTCGTCGAGGAGATGTGCAAGATGCGGGCGTTCGGCCGTATCTGGGACCAGATCACCCGTGAGCGGTACGGCATCGAGAACGCCAAGCAGCGCCGCTTCCGGTACGGCGTCCAGGTCAACTCGCTCGGCCTGACCGAGGCGCAGCCGGAGAACAACGTCCAGCGGATCGTGCTCGAGATGCTCGCGGTGACGCTGTCGAAGGACGCACGCGCGCGTGCCGTGCAGCTCCCGGCCTGGAACGAGGCGCTCGGCCTGCCGACGCCCTGGGACCAGCAGTGGTCGCTGCGCATCCAGCAGGTGCTGGCGCACGAGAGCGACCTGCTGGAGTACGAGGACATCTTCGAGGGCTCGCACGTCATCGAGAAGAAGGTCGCCCAGCTGGTCGAGGACTCCCTCGCCGAGATCGACCGGATCCAGGAGATGGGCGGCGCGATGGCCGCCGTCGAGTCGGGCTACCTGAAGTCGCAGCTGGTCTCCTCGCACGCCGAGCGCCGGGCCCGGATCGAGTCGGGCCAGGAGAAGATCGTCGGCGTCAACATCTTCGAGACCACCGAGCCGAACCCGCTCACCGCCGACCTGGACACCGCGATCCAGACGGTGGACCCGGCGGTCGAGGCGAGGGTCGTGACGGCGATCGGGCGCTGGCGCGACACGCGCTACCAGCCGCCGTTCAACCACCCGCGGCCCTGCAAGGCCCTGGAGCGGCTGAAGGAGGCCGCCAAGGGCACCGGCAACCTCATGGAGGCCACCCTGGAGTGCGCCCGTGCGGGCGTGACGACCGGCGAGTGGGCCGGGGCGCTGCGCGAGGTGTTCGGCGAGTTCCGGGCGCCCACCGGGGTCTCCTCGGCGCCGATCGCGGTCCCCGTCGAGCCGGGCTCGGCGCTCGCCGGGGTGCGGGCCAGGGTGGACGCCACCGCCCGCGACCTGGGCAGCGGCAAGCTCCGCTTCCTGGTCGGCAAGCCCGGTCTCGACGGCCACTCCAACGGTGCCGAGCAGATCGCGGTGCGCGCCCGGGACGCCGGCTTCGAGGTGGTGTACCAGGGCATCCGGCTCACCCCCGAGCAGATCGTGGACGCGGCGCTGGCCGAGGACGTGCACGCGGTCGGTCTGTCGATCCTCTCCGGGTCGCACGCGCAGCTGGTCCCGGATGTCCTGGAACGACTCCGTGTGGCCGGTGCCACAGATATACCCGTGATCGCCGGTGGCATCATCCCGAACGGGGATGCCGAGCAGCTGCGGGAAGCCGGAGTGGCCGCGGTGTTCACCCCGAAGGACTTCGACATCACCGGAATCATCGGCCGCATCGTCGACGAGATCCGGAAAGCGAACAAGCTCGACCCCCTGGAGGTCCCCGCATGACCACGCCCGTCAACCGGCTCCGCCCGCGGCGCTCCTGCCTGGCCGTGCCCGGCTCGAACCCCCGCTTCCTGGAGAAGGCGCAGGGTCTCCCGGCGGACCAGGTCTTCCTGGACCTGGAGGACGCGTGCGCGCCGCTCGCCAAGCCCGGGGCGCGGCACACCATCGTCAAGTTCCTGAACGAGGGCGACTGGACCGGCAAGACGCGCGTGGTGCGCGTCAACGACTGGACGACCGAGTGGACGTACCGCGATGTCGTCACGGTCGTCGAGGGCGCCGGCCAGAACCTGGACTGCATCATGCTGCCGAAGGTGCAGACGGCCCAGCAGGTGGTCGCCCTGGATCTCCTCCTGACCCAGATCGAGAAGACGATGGGCTTCGAGGTCGGCAAGATCGGCATCGAGGCGCAGATCGAGAACGCGCAGGGCCTGAACAACGTCAACGAGATCGCGACGGCCTCCCCGCGCGTCGAGACGATCATCTTCGGCCCGGCCGACTTCATGGCGTCCATCAACATGAAGTCGCTGGTCGTGGGCGAGCAGCCGCCCGGCTACCCGGCGGACGCCTACCACTACATCCTGATGAAGATCCTGATGGCCGCCCGCGCCAACAACCTCCAGGCGATCGACGGCCCCTACCTGCAGATCCGCAACATCGACGGCTACCGCGAGGTCGCCCGGCGCGCCGCCGCGCTCGGCTTCGACGGCAAGTGGGTGCTGCACCCGGGCCAGGTCGAGGCGTCCAACGAGATCTTCTCGCCGTCCCAGGAGGACTACGACCACGCCGAGCTGATCCTGGACGCGTACGACTACTACACGTCCGAGGCGGGCGGCAAGAAGGGCTCCGCGATGCTCGGCGACGAGATGATCGACGAGGCCAGCCGCAAGATGGCCCTGGTCATCTCCGGCAAGGGCCGGGCCGCCGGCATGCAGCGCACGTCGAAGTTCGAGATCCCGGAGGCGTGACCGCGATGCAGTTCGGACGCACGTACGAGGAGTTCGAGGTCGGGGCGACGTACAAGCACTGGCCCGGGAAGACGGTCACGGAGTACGACGACCACCTGTTCTGTCTCCTCACCATGAACCACCACCCGCTCCACATGGACACCAACTACGCCGAGAAGACGACGGACTTCGGCAAGAACGTGGTGGTCGGGAACTACATCTACTCGCTGCTGCTGGGCATGTCCGTGCCGGACATCTCGGGCAAGGCGATCGCCAACCTGGAGATCGAGTCGCTGAAGCACGTGGCGCCGACCTTCCACGGCGACACGATCTACGGCCAGACGACCGTGCTCGACAAGTGGCCCTCGAAGTCGAAGAACGACCGCGGGATCGTCTACGTCGAGACCAAGGGCTACAAGCAGGACGGCACGCTGGTGTGCATCTTCCGCCGCAAGGTGATGGTGCCGACCGAGACGTACATCAAGGAGCGTGGCGGCGAGCAGCCGGGCCGCCCCGAGCTGAAGGAACAGGGGAAGTAAGCGATGGCCCGTCTCGCCCAGACCGCCGGTCTGACCGACATCCAGCAGGAGATCCTCTCCACCGTCCGCGACTTCGTGGACAAGGAGATCATCCCGGTCGCCACCGAGCTGGAGCACCGCGACGAGTACCCGCAGCAGATCGTCGACGGCCTCAAGGAGCTCGGCCTGTTCGGCCTGATGATCCCCGAGGAGTACGGCGGCCTGGGCGAGTCCCTCCTCACCTACGCCCTGTGCGTGGAGGAGATCGCCCGGGGCTGGATGTCCGTCTCCGGGATCATCAACACGCACTTCATCGTGGCGTACATGCTCAAGCAGCACGGCACGCAGGAGCAGAAGGACCACTTCCTGCCGCGCATGGCGGCCGGCGACATCCGGGGCGCGTTCTCGATGTCGGAGCCGGGTCTCGGCTCGGACGTGTCGGCGATCACGTCGAAGGCGGTGAAGGACGGCGAGGAGTACGTCCTGAACGGCCAGAAGATGTGGCTGACGAACGGCGGCACGTCCTCGCTCGTGGCCGTCCTCGTACGGAGTGACGAAGGCCACCCCGAGGGTACGGCCCCGCACAAGTCGATGACGACCTTCCTGGTCGAGAAGGAGCCCGGCTTCGGCGAGGTCCGCCCCGGCCTCACCATCCCGGGCAAGATCGACAAGATGGGCTACAAGGGTGTCGACACCACCGAGCTGATCATGGACGGGCTGCGGATTCCGGCCAATCGGGTGCTCGGCGGCGTCACGGGCCGAGGTTTTTACCAAATGATGGACGGAGTCGAGGTCGGCCGCGTCAACGTGGCGGCCCGTGGCTGCGGTGTAGCCCAGCGTGCGTTCGAGCTGGGTGTCCAGTACGCCCAGCAGCGTCACACTTTCGGCAAGGCGATCGCCCAGCACCAGGCCATCCAGTTCAAGCTGGCGGAGATGGCCACCAAGGTCGAGGCCGCGCATGCCATGATGGTCAACGCCGCACGCAAAAAGGACTCCGGGGAGCGAAACGACCTGGAGGCGGGGATGGCGAAGTACCTCGCCTCCGAGTACTGCAAGGAGGTCGTGGAGGATGCCTTCCGGATCCACGGCGGCTACGGCTTCTCCAAGGAGTACGAGATCGAGCGTCTCTACCGCGAGGCGCCGATGCTGCTGATCGGCGAAGGTACCGCCGAGATCCAGAAAATGATCATCGGGCGCAGGTTGCTCGAAGAGTATCGATTCCAGGGCTGATTGTCCGGATACGGGGTGTTTTCTTCGAGAAGAAGATCACACCCCGTCAACGGTCTTCGGCCGCCGACTCGGCTTCCTGGCTTGCCCAGTTGTAGCCCGCGACCGGTACGATCCCCGGAAAGCCGCCGTCCCCCTTTAGAGCGCGGCATCATCCGCTACGAAGGTCATCCATGCCCCACAGCCAAACCTCTGCACATCGAGACAGCCTGGCCGGCGTACGCCTCGCGCGCGGAGCATCGCCGTGGCTTCTCCCGACCGTCGCCACCGCAGCCGTCAGCCTGCTCCGCGCCCGTCGCTCCGGTGCCGCCAAGGCCGTCGCCGTGCCCGCCACCGCGCTCGCGGCGGGCATGCTGTGGTTCTTCCGCGACCCCGAGCGTGAGATCGCCCAGGGCCGTGTCATCTCGCCCGCCGACGGTGTGGTGCAGAGCATCATGCCGTGGAAGGACGGCCGGACCCGCGTCGCGATCTTCATGAGCCCGCTCAACGTCCACGTCAACCGCGCGCCCCTGTCGGGCACGGTGACGTCGGTGGAGCACGTCCCCGGTGGCTTCGTTCCCGCCTTCAACAAGGAGAGCGAGAACAACGAGCGCGTAGTCTGGCATTTCGACACCGAACTCGGCGACATCGAGATGATCCAGATCGCCGGCGCGGTGGCCCGTCGCATCGTGCCCTACGTCCCGCAGGGCACGAAGGTCGAGCAGGGCGACCGCATCGGTCTGATCCGCTTCGGCTCGCGCGTCGACATCTACCTGCCGGAGGGCGTGGAGGTCGCGGTCGAGGTCGGCCAGAAGACCGTGGCTGGGGTGACTCGCATTGACCGTGATTGATCCTGAGACCCAGGCGGGCTGGGTGCCCGAGGCCGACGAGATCGGCGACGACGAGGAGGAGATGCCGCTCTCTCTCCGCCTGTCGATAGCGGACACCCTGACGCTCGGCAACGCGACCTGCGGCTTCATGGCGGTGTACTTCACCACCACCGGCATCCTGATCCCGCACCTCACCGGGGACGACCAGTCCGCGGGCATGGCGCGCCACAGCGCCGCGACCGCGGTCATCCTCATGCTCTGCGCGGCCGTCTTCGACCTGTTCGACGGCCTGGTGGCGAGGAAGCTGCGCTCCTCCCCCATGGGCGCGGAGCTGGACAACCTCTCCGACCTGGTCAGCTTCGGCCTGGCCCCGGCGTACTTCGTCCTCGTCTACGGCATGGTGGCGGACGACGCGTACCAGAAGGTGGCCGCGGTCGGAGCCGTCGTCGTGCTGCTCGCCGTGGTGCTGAGACTCGCGCGGTTCTCCTGCGTGACCCCGCCGAACGGCATGTTCCAGGGCATGCCGAGCCCCTTCGGCGCGCTGACGGTCGTCTCGATCGTCCTGCTGGAGCTGCCGTTCTTCGCGACGCTGCTCGCGATCCTCGGCACCGCCTGGCTGATGGTGAGCCGGGTCGAGTACCCGAAGCCGCGCGGCCCGCTCGCCGGCGCGATGCTCTCCTGGATCGTCCTGTCCATGGGTCTCCTGGCGGCCTGGGCCTTCGACGCCCCGGCCGGCCAGCTGCTCCTCCAGACCGGCTGCGCGCTGCAGCTGGTGATGGGCGCGGTGATCCCGCTGTTCGCCACGGCCCGCCGGGTGAACAACATCCGCGACAACCGCCGCGAGGCGCGGGCGGCCCAGCTGCCCTGACCCCCGCCACGACACCGACGGGTGTGGCCCGAGCCTCGAAGGCTCGGGCCACACCCGTTTCGCGTTCAAGGGCGTACGGCGTTGCCCTTTGACCGGTCAACCACCCCTGCCAGGGGCCGAGTTGCGCAGGGCGAGACAGAAGAGGACGGTGGAATTGGGGTGAAATTTACGGAGATTTGTCCCCATTCGGGGATGGGGATCGCTCCCGTCTTACGGATCGGAGGACAGCCATGACCGCGCTCACCCCCAAGGACTACTCGGTCCCGCACGTCTCGACGCTTCCGGCGAACGAGGGCGACACCGTGAAGCTCTTCGTCAGGGAGTACGACGGCACCCAGGGCAACCAGCCGCACGAGGTGGTGCTGATGCTCCACGGCCGGAGCGTGCCCGTTCTCGCCGGGTACGACCTCACGGTCCCCGGGTCCGCCATCGACTACAACTGGGCACAGGACCTGGCCAGGCACCACTACGACGTCTTCATGATGGACCTGCAGGGCAACGGCCGGTCCCCCCGCCCGAAGATGGACGAGCCCCGCAACGCCAACCCCACGCAGCGCGGCGTCCTGTCCCCCAACCCGCTGTCACCCCCGTACACCGGCCCGCCCCTGTACCCGCACCAGCTGGGCAACACGGGGAGCGAATGCGCGGAGCTGGCCACCGTGATCCACTTCATCAGGTCGCTGCCCGGCCGGGACAAGCCCATGGACTTCGTCGGCTGGTCCGCCGCGGCACCCTCCATGGGCCCCTACACCCTGCAGCACCCGGAGGACGTCAAGAGCCTGTTCCTGCTCGCCCCCATCTTCCCGCCCGCAGGGCGGTGGTCGGGCGATCCCGCGGATCCCTTCGCCCTTCCGCCGGGCACCTCGCTGCCCGTCTCCGACCCGCCCACCCTGTACGGCTTCCCCATGTTCGTCAGCGACAGGACGGGCTTCGTGAACGCCTGGGACAAGGAGCAGGGCACCCCGCCGCAACGCGAGCCCGGCATGGAGAACAAGGTGTGGGCCGCGATGATGGCGAACGACCCCGTCGGCAGCACCTGGGGCAAGGTGCTGTCACCCGGCGTGTACGAGGGCATCCACCGGTTCCGCAACTCCTACTTCTGAGGCTGGACCAACGAGACGGTGCCCTACCAGGACCCGCTGGGCAACTACGTCCTCGGTGACCGGGTTCCCGTCGTCATCGTCTACGGGGAGCTGGACAAGACGGCCAACACCGCGCCGAACGTCCCCGTCCCCCCGCCGCTGCGCTTCTCCGTACCGGCCCTCTACCAGGCCATCGGCGGGCCCGAGAAGCTGATGTTCGAGCTGGAGGGTGCGGGGCACTCCGCGGTCTGGGAGCGCCCCGCGGAGATCGTGCACGACATCGCCTTCCAGTGGCTCCACAACAAGCACAAGGTGTGGGGCCTCACGAGCGGCAACTACTACCGTGACTCGACGGGCGTCCTGACGCCGGTCTAGGCCGCCCTCAGCTCAGGAAATCCCGGCCGATCTGCTCCGCCACCCGTTCCAGGATCGGGCCGGCGTCGGCGATGCACTTCACCACGTCCGGCTCGATCTCGGTCAGCGGGTACGCACGCCGGATCCCGGCCCTGCCGATCGCCTCCGGCGGCAGGGCGAGGCGGCCGCAGACCGCCACGACCTCCTTGTCGGCGGCGCGGGCGGCCGCGGCCACCCCGGCCGGTGCCTTCCCGTGCAGCGTCTGCTCGTCCAACGAGCCCTCACCGGTGATCACCAGCGTGGCCCGCTCCAGCGCGGGCGCGAAGCCCAGCACGTCGAGCATGACCTCGATGCCGGCGCGGAAGCGGGCGCCGAGGAGGAGCGCGCCGTAGCCGATGCCGCCGGCCGCGCCGGCGCCCGGCGAGGACGCGTACCCGGCGGCCCGCGGGCCGACCTCGGCCTCCAGGACCTTCGCGAAGGTGGCCAGCGCGGCGTCCAGGAGTTCCACGTCGTCGGGCGAGGCGCCCTTCTGCGGGCCGTAGACGGCCGCCGCGCCCTTCGGGCCGGTCAGCGGGTTGTCGACGTCGCTGGCGAGGATCAGGTCGACGGAGGCGAGCCGCGGGTCGAGGCCGGACAGGTCCGCGCGGGCCAGGTCGGCGAGACCGCCGCCGCCCGGCGGGACCGGTTCGCCGTCCTCGTCCAGGAAGCGCGCCCCGAGCGCCGACAGCATGCCGGCGCCGCCGTCGGTGGTGGCGCTGCCGCCGACACCGAAGACGATCGTGCGGGCACCCGCGTCCAGCGCGGCCCGCAGCAGCTCTCCGGAGCCGTAGGTGGAGGCCGTGAGGGGCGCGAAGACACCGCGGGGCAGCCGCTGCAGCCCGCTCGCCTCGGCCATCTCCACCACCGCGGTGTCGCCGCG
Source organism: Streptomyces sp. NPDC090088 (assembly GCF_044747345.1). NCBI lineage: Bacteria > Bacillati > Actinomycetota > Actinomycetes > Kitasatosporales > Streptomycetaceae > Streptomyces > Streptomyces sp. NPDC090088. The sequence continues at coordinate 175,422 of NZ_JBIVDZ010000014.1, forward strand.
CAGCGCGAACGCGGCGGTGACCTCCTGCCCGAGCGGCCCGGCGACGTCTCTCTCGTGGCGCTCGAACCCGGCGGCGACCGCCGCGGCCACCGTGCCGTCCCCGCCGTCCGCGACGGGCAGCGCCTCCACGTCGAGGCCGGGCACCACCCGCCGCAGCCCCGCCGTGACCCGCTCGGCGACCTGTACGGCCGTCAGCGAGCCCTTGAACTTGTCCGCGGCGATGAGCACGCGCTGTGTCACCTGTATCCCCTTGCTCTCCGGGCCTCGCGCACATCAAGGCCAGTCGCGCCGCTGTGACCTTAACCGGAGGACGCCCTCCCCGTCATTCCCCGCCCGAACCCTGGGAAGGGGCTGGGAACCACCTGGGAAAACGGGTAGACCACAGCCATGGGCGACCTGGGGTCAGGAGCGACGGGCAACCCGAGGTCCGGACTCGCGGACCGGGAGCTCGCCGACCGCGTGCTCGGCGGCTGGCTCGGCCGGATCGCGGGCAACATGCTCGGCAAACCGGTCGAGCGCGGCGAGGTGTGGACGCGCGAGCGCATCGACGGCTATCTGCGGCGGGCCGGTGCCCTCCCCCTCACCGACTACCTCCCCGAGCCCGCCGCCGAGACCGACGCCCTCGCCCTGCGCCCCGAGTGGCGCCAGTGCGTACGCGGCCGGATCCACGGCAGCTGCCGGGACGACGACGTCGACTACGCCGTCCTCGGCCTGCACCTCCTGGAGACCCACGGCTTCGGCTTCAGCACCGAGCAGGTCGGCGAGCTGTGGCTGCTCCGGCTGCCGTACCTCCAGACGTTCACGGCGGAGCGGGCCGCCTACCGCAACCTCGCCAACGGGCTGAAGCCACCGCTCACCGCCACCTGTGACAACCCCTTCCAGGAGTGGATCGGGGCGCTGATCCGCGCCGACGTCTTCGGCTGGACCTGCCCGGCCGACCCGCGCCGGGCCGCGGCCCTGGCCCGCCGGGACGCGGTGCTCTCGCACTCCGGGAACGGGGTGTACGGGGCGATGTGGGCGGCCGCGCTGATCTCGGCGGCGTTCACCGCGCCGAGCGTGCGGGACGCGATCGAGACCGCGCTCACCGTCGTACCGGCGAGCTGCCGTCTGGCCCGGACCGTGCGCCGGGTGGTCGCCCTGTACGAGGCCCGGGTGGGCTGGGAGGACACCCTCGACACCCTCGCCGGGGAGACGGCCGGCCTCGGCTGGATCCACACGGTCCCGAACGCGGCCGTGCTCACCGCGGGCCTGCTCCACGGCGACGGCGACTTCACCCGGACCGTCACGCTCACCGTGCGCGGCGGCCTGGACACCGACTCCAACGGCGCGACGGCGGGCTCGGTGGCCGGGGTGCTGACCGGCGCGGCGGCCATCCCGGCGCGCTGGCGGGACCCACTGGAGGACACGGTCCGCAGCGCGGTCTTCGGCTTCGACGGGGCCCGCATCAGCGACCTGGCGGAGCGCACCGCGCGGCTCGCCCGGACGGGCGCGGGGCGCGGGCTGGTTACCCTTCCTGAGTGACCACCACCGACACCTACGCCGCGTACATCGCGAGTCTCCCCCGCATCCTCGCCGGGGCCGCCGCGCTCTTCCGGGACGCCGAGGGGCGGGTGCTGCTCGTCGAGCCCAACTACCGGGAGGGCTGGGCGCTGCCGGGCGGCACCATCGAGTCCGACGACGGGGAGACCCCGCGCCAGGGCGCCCGCCGGGAGACCCTGGAGGAGATCGGCCTGGACCGGGAGCCGGGCCGGCTGCTCACGGTGGACTGGGTGCACGGCACCGGCCGGCCGCCCGTCGTGGCCTACGTGTACGACGGCGGCGTCCTCACCGACACGGACCTCGGGGCGATCAGGCTCCAGGAGGAGGAGCTGCTGTCCTGGCGGCTGGTGTCCCGCGAGGAGATCCACGACTACCTCCCGGGCGCGCTCGGCCGACGCGTGCTGGTCGCCCTGGACGTGCTGGCCGAGGGCTCGGGCGCCGCGGAACTGGAGAACGGCGACCGAGTGGGCTGAGCCGCCGCCCGGACCAGACTCACTCCTTCGAGTGATGCTCCCAGGGCGGCGATATCCGTTCGCCGCCCGCCCGCACCCCGCCCTACCCTCGAACACATGACCAAGCCCCTCGTCGCCCTGCTCAGCGGCGCCGGTATCTCCACCGACTCCGGGATCCCGGACTACCGCGGCCCGAACGGCGTGTGGCGCAAGGATCCCGAGGCCGAGAAGCTCGTCACGTACGAGTACTACATGAGCGATCCGGAGATCCGGCGGCGCTCGTGGCAGCTGCGGCGGAAGACCCGTGCACTGCTGGCGGAGCCGAACGCCGCGCACCGGGCGGTGGCCGAGCTGGAGAGGTCCGGGGTTCCGGTGCGGGTCATCACGCAGAACGTGGACGGGCTGCACCAGCTCGCCGGGCTGCCCGCCCGCAAGGTGCTCGAACTGCACGGCAGCGCACGGAGTTTCCTGTGCACCGCGTGCCACGCGCGCGGTCCGATGCGGGACGCCCTGGCCCGCGTCGAGGCCGGCGAGGCGGACCCGCCGTGCCTGGAGTGCGGCGGCATTCTCAAGTCCGCGACCGTCTTCTTCGGCGAGCGGCTGGATCCGGTGGTGCTCGGGGAGGCGGTCGCCATCACCAAGGCGTGCCAGGTGTTCGTCGCCGTCGGCAGCAGCCTCCAGGTGCAGCCCGCCGCGGGCCTCGCGGGTGTGGCCGCCGACCACGGCGCCCGGCTGGTCATCGTCAACGCCGAGCCGACGCCGTACGACGAACTCGCGGACGAGGTGATCCGCGAGCCCATCGGCACCGCGCTGCCCGAGCTGCTGGCGGGTCTGCGGAACGGGTAGCGGCCGGCCGCCGGACGCGGCGGCCCGCTAGAAGAGGCCCGCGCCCGTTTCGAAGTCCAGCAGGCGCTGCTTGCGGGGCAGGCCGCCGCCGTAGCCGGTGAGGCTGCCGTTGGCGCCGATCACGCGGTGGCAGGGGACGATGATGCCGATCGGGTTCTTGCCGTTGGCGAGGCCGACGGCGCGGGAGGCCTGCGGATTGCCCAGGGCCTCGGCGAGTTCACCGTACGACCGGGTCTCCCCGTAGGGGATCAGCAGCAGCTGTTCCCAGACGCTGCGCTGGAACGGGGTGCCGTTCAGGCGCAGTTCGAGGGTGAACTCCTTCAACTCGCCCGCGAAGTAGGCGGAGAGCTGCTCCTCGGTCTCGGTGAACAGGTCGTCGTCGCGGGAGCCGAAGGTCTCCTCCGGTGGGCGGTGGCGCTGTTCGACCATGTAGAGGCCGCAGAGGGTGCCGTCCTCGGCCACCAGGGTGAGGGGACCGTACGGACTGTCGGTCACGGTGTGGTTCTTCACGACAAGATCCTTACACGGGCAGGAAGTTGATCGGGTGGCTGTCGGTCGCCCACAGGTACTGGACGGCGTACGCGCGCCACGGGCGCCAGGCCGCCGCGCGGGCGGTGAGGGCGGCCGGGGTGCCGGGCAGGCCGAGTTCCTGGGCGGCACGGCGGATGCCGAGGTCGGTGGGGAGGAACGCGTCGGGATCGCCGAGCGCGCGCATGGCGATGACGTCGACGGTCCAGGGGCCGAAGCCGGGCAGGGCGAGGAGCTTGGCGCGGGCCTCCGCCCAGTCGCTCTCCACTCCCAGGTGGAGGGTGCCGTCGGCCAGTTGACCGACCAGCGTGGTGAAGGTGGTGCGGCGGGTGCGGGGCATCGCCAGGGAGTCCGGGGACACCTGCGCGAGCGCCTCGGGGGTCGGGAAGAGGTGGGTGAGTCCGCCCTCGGGGTCGTCCACGGGGGTGCCGTGGGCGGTGACCAGGCGGGCCGCGTGGGTGCGGGCGGCGGCCGTGGAGACCTGCTGGCCGAGCACGGCCCGGACCGCGAACTCGGCCTCGTCGACCGTGCGCGGCACCCGCCGCCCCGGCGCCTTGTCCACCAGCGGCGCCAGGAAGGGGTCCGCGCGCAACTGGTCGTCGACGGCGACCGGGTCGGCGTCGAGGTCGAGCATGCGGCGGCAGCGGCTGATCGCGACGGGCAGGTCCCGCAGGTCGCTGAGGGTGAGCCGGCAGGCGATGTGGTCGGGCTTCGGGGTGAGGCCGACGATGCCGTGGCCGTACGGCAGCCGCAGGGTCCGCCGGTAGGCGCCGTCCCGCCACTCCTCGACGCCGGGTACGGCGGTGGCCGCGAGGTGGCCGAAGAGGTTGTCCGGGTTGAGGGGGGCGCGGAAGGGCAGCCGGAGGGTCAGCGCGCCGGGGGCGCTCGCGGCCTTCTTCGGGGCCCTGGCGCGCAGTTCGCTCGGGGCGAGCGCGAAGACCTCGCGGACGGTGTCGTTGAAGGTGCGGATCGAGGAGAAACCGGCCGCGAAGGCGATCTCGGCCATCGGCAGGGCGGTCGTCTCGATCAACAGGCGGGCGGTCTGGGCGCGTTGGGCGCGGGCGACGGCCAGCGGACCGGCACCGAGTTCGGCGAGCAGCTGGCGTTCGACCTGGCGCGGGCTGTAGCCGAGGCGGGCGGCGAGGCCGGGCACGCCCTCGCGGTCCACGACCCCGTCGGCGATCAGCCGCATGGCGCGGGCGACCAGGTCGGCGCGCTGGTTCCACTCCGGGGAGCCGGGGCTGGTGTCGGGACGGCAGCGCTTGCAGGCCCGGAAGCCGGCCTGCTGGCAGGCGGCCGCGCTCGGATAGAACGTCATGTTCTCCGGCTTGGGCGGTACCACCGGGCAGCTGGGCCGGCAGTAGATCCGCGTGGTCAGGACCGCCGTGAAGAACCAGCCGTCGAACCGCGCGTCCTTCGACTGCACGGCCCGTACGCAGTGCTCGCGGTCGAGGTGCATCGCTTTCTGCATGACTCCAGCATCGGCCACCGCGGCGGCCGATGCTGGCGAAAATCCGACACGAAGGTGCGCTGACCTCCGGGCCGCCACGGCTCCTGCGAGAACCCTACGACTCCTGGGTGAAGTAGTGGTCCTGGTCGAGGTCGGCCAGCAGCCCGGGCTGCGCGGGCCGCCAGTCGTAGCGCTCGCGGGTCGCGGCGCTCGACGTGGGGTTGTCGTTGCCGACGAAGGCCGCCATCCAGCCGAAGTGGGCGGCCGCCTCCTCCCGGGCGAGGGAGACGACCGGCACGTCGAGGCGGCGGCCGATGATCTCGGTGATGGACCGCAGCGGAACGCCGTCGTCCGCGGTCGCGTGCAGCACGGCCCCGGCCGGGGCCGCCTCCAGGGCCTTGCGGTAGAGGGTGGCGGCGTCGAGACGGTGCACGGACGACCAGCGGTCGGTGCCGTCGCCGATGTAGGCGGCGACCCGCTTGTCGCGGGCGACGCCGATCAGACAGGGGACGAAGGCGTGGTCGCCGGCCCCGTGCACCTGAGGGAGCCGGATCGCGGAGACCCGTACCCCCCGCTCGGCCAGCGCCAGGGCGGCCCGTTCCGACTCGCCCCGGTGCGCGCCGGGCGCGGCGGGGTCGGTCCCGTCCGCCTCGGTGCCGATCCGGCCCGGGGTGAGCAGGCCGGTCACGGAGCTGATGACGAGCGGGCGGCCGGAGCCGGCGAGCGCGTCGCCGAAGGCCGCCAGGGCCGCGAGTTCGGTGCGCAGGGCGCCGTGCAGGTCGGAGAAGTCGTGGACGAAGCCCGTGTGGACCACGCCGTCCGCCGAGTCCGCCGCGACCCGCAGCCCGCCGACGTCGTTCAGGTCGCCCCGGTGGGCCTCCGCTCCCACCTCCTTCAGGGCCGCCTCGGCCGCGTCCGAGCGGGCGAGGCCGAGCACCTGGTGCCCGGCGCCGAGCAGTTCGCGGACCACCGCGCTGCCGATGAACCCGGTGGCGCCGGTGACGAACACACGCATGACAGATCACCTCGTGAAGAGTGCGAGTTCTGGGACGACCTCAGCGTGCGCCCGGCCCCGATCCCGGGTCCAAGACCTGTTCCGCACCGGGTGATGCCCGTCCGGTCATGACCGCAGCTCACCGCGGCGGACGGGAGTTACAGTCGACGGGTGACCCCACCTCCCGTATCCCCCGTGCCTCCGGTGGACCTGGAGCTGCGCCTGGTGCGCTACTTCACCGTGGTCGCCCAGGAGTTGCACTTCGGTCGCGCGGCCGACGCGCTGCACCTCGCCCAGCCCTCGCTGAGCCGTCAGATCCGGCGCCTGGAGCAGCAGTTGGGCGCCCGGCTGCTCGACCGCACCTCGCGCGGGACGCGGCTCACCGAGGCCGGGGAGGTCTTCCTGCCGCAGGCGCGGGAGCTGCTGCGGACCGCGGGACGGGCCGCCGCCAGCGCGCGCTCGGCCGCCGGGCAGGGCCCGTTCACCGTCGGTTACACCACCCATCAGATCGTCACCCCGGCCGTCCGGGAACTGCGCCGGCGCCACCCGGACGCCGACGTCCGCACCCTGCACGTGGACTGGAGCGAACCGCGCGCCGCGCTGCTGGACCACCGGGTGGACGTGGTGGTGACCCGGCTCCTGTGCATCTCCGACGGCCTGGACATCACGGTCCTCTACGACGAGCCGCGGGTGCTCCTGGTGCCGCTCGGCCACCGGCTGGCCGGCAAGGAGTCGGTCACCCTCGCCGACTTCGCCGACGAGCCGCTCCCCCGCTTCACGGGCGCCGACCGCGCCGGGGCGCACCCACCCGGCCACACCAACCTGGGCGCCCTGGTGGACACGTTGGAGGACAAGCTGGAACTGGTCGCGAGCGGCGAGCTGGTGTCCCTGGCGCCGGCCGGGTTCCGGGGCAGTCTGCGGCCGGACATCGCCGTCGTCCCGATCGAGGACGCGGACCCCGTCCAGGTCGTCCTGGCCATCCGGGCCGGCGACCGCCACCCCCTGTTCCCGACGTTCCGCCACGCGGCCGAGACCCATCTGGTCCCCGCCTACGCGGTCTAGGCCGGAGCCGCCCGCGCGGTACACGCGGGCGGCTCCGGGCCCCGGAGGATCAGGCCGTGTCCGTGGAGTCGTCGCCGCGGGCCACGCACAGCGCCCAGATGATGAATCCGGACAGCGCGATCATCACGACGGACCAGACCGGGTAGTACGGCAGGGACAGGAAGTTGGCGATGATCACCAGCGCGGCGATCGCCACGCCGGCGCCGCGCGCCCACGCGGCCGGCTGGAACAGGCCGATGCTGACGGCCACCGCGATCACACCCAGGACCAGGTGGATCCAGCCCCAGCTGGTGAGGTCGAACTTGAACACGTAGTTGGGGGTCGTGACGAAGACGTCGTCCTGGGCGATCGCCATGATGCCCCGGAACACGGCGAGCAGTCCGGCGAGCATCAGCATGACGGCGGCGAAGGCCGTCAGCCCTCCGGCCCACTGCATCTTGGCGGTGTGCTGGCGCGGGTGGTGCGCGGGGTGTGTGGCGGTCATACGGCTGCCTCGATTCGTTCTCGGAGGGGGTGCTCAGCGCCCGTGGGCGGTGGGCACCGAGCCGGGACGTCCGGCCGGTCCGGCCTCGCTGAGGACCAGTTGCTTGGCCTTGCGGAACTCCTCGTCGGAGATGTCACCGCGGGACTTCAGCTCGGAGAGCTTGGCCAGTTCGTCGACGCTGCTGGTCGGGCCGGTACCGCCCTGGGCGGTCTGCCGGATGTACGACTCGAACGCCTTCTGCTGGTCGCGGGCCTGGGTGATCTCCCGCTGTCCCATGCCCTTGCCGCGGGCGATCACATAGACGAGGACGCCCAGGAAGGGGACCACGATGCAGAGGGCCAGCCAGCCGGCCTTCGCCCAGCCGCCCATCGTGTCGTCCCGGAAGATGTCCACGATGACGCGGAACAGCAGGACGAGCCACATGATCCACAGGAAGAGCCACAGCATGGTCCAGAAGGCGCTCAGCAGCGGATAGTCGTACGCGAGGTAGTTCTGCGCGCTCATTTGTGTCCTCCGTCCACGGCATCGGCCGGTCGGCCGCGCTCTGCCGTCTCAGTGCCGTCTCAGCGTGCGCACGACGGACGCCGGGCTTCCTCACCCGGTGCGGGTGATCGTGCGCGGGCCGGAACCCGACGGCGTCACTCCGGCCGGCGGCGCATCTCCACGACCCGCAGCCCCAGCGACAGACAGCGGTTCAGCAGGCCGTACAGCTGTGCCTCGTCGATGACCGGACCGAACAGGACCGTCTGGCCGGACATCGTCACGTGCTCCAGTTCCGGGAAGGCCTGGGTGAGCGTCTCCGACATGGTCCCTTCGACGCGGATCTCGTAGTGCATGAGCCGTCTCCCGCCGCGGTGTGCTGCGGTCTGTTCCGCGATCGTGCGCCCGGCGGGCGCCGGCCGGCCTCACCCGGCACAGGTGAACCGGGGATCCGGGGATCCGGGGCCGCGGGCGGGTCAGAGCAGTCCGCGCTCGCGGGCCCGGCGTACGGCGTCGCCGCGCCGGCCCACGCCGAGCTTGCGGTAGACGCTCTTGAGGTGGGTCTTCACCGTGTTCACGGAGACGTACAGGTCGGCGGCGATCTCCTGGGTGGACATCATCTGGGCCAGCCGGCTCAGCACCTCGCGTTCGCGTCCGCTGAGCTCCTCGACGAGCAGGGGCGCGGGATCGGCGCCGGTGCCGTCGCCGTACAGCCAGCCGGCGGCCAGGCCGTGCAGCGGCGGCAGGTCCAGGAGGTGCCGGATCCGTGGGCCGGCGTCCAGGAACGGGCGCCGCAGCCGGTCCTGGCGGGCCTCCAGGAGCGCCCTGGCGAGCAGTTTGCGGGCGGTGTCGTCGTCGCCCGCCTCGGCCGCGGCGCGGGCGCGCACCAGGGTGGCGCGGACCGTGACCCCGGGACCGGTGCCGCCGTCCGCGCAGAGCCGGCCGGCCGTCTCGACCGCCTCCTCGCGCCGGCCGGCGGCGAGCCGCGCCCACGCCAGTTCCGCCGTGTACACGGGCACGCCGGGGCAGGGCGTCCCGTCCAGTATCTCGGCGGCCCGGTCGGAGCGGCCCCCGGCGAGCTGGGCGGCCGCGGCGGTCAGGGCCGCGCCCGCCCGTACCCAGGGCGAGGGCACCCGGGTCCGTACGGCCGGGACCGCCGCGCTCGCGGCGGCCTCGGTGTCGCCGAGCGCCAGCAGCAGCCGGGCCGTGACCAGGGCGCGGCAGCCCTCGGTCACCGGGTCCGGCACGCCGGAACCCGGACCGGACTCGGCGGCCTCGTCCAGCAGGGCCCGGGCCCGCTCCAGTTCGTCGCGGTCCACGGCCACGGCGGCGAGCACCAGCTGGCCGAGTCCGGCGCCGGGGAACGGACGTCCGCCGCGGTGCCGGGTCAGGTCCGTCGCGGCCAGCGCCCGGCTCTCCGCGCCGCCGAGGCGGCCCTCGAAGTAGTCGAGCAGCGCCAGGTGCCCGAGGGAGTCCTCCCGGGGCAGCTGGGTCGCGGCATCGGCGGGCAGTCCGGCCACCTCGTCCAGGGCGGCGCGCGCCTCGTCGAGGTGACCCGCCCACACCCGCGCCGAACCCAGGTGGCTGAGCAGCAGGGCGGTCACTTCCGGATGCTTCGCGAGCAGCCGGGCGGGCACCTCGTGGCGCAGCTCCCCGGCCGTCGCCGTCGCCTGCTCGGCGCGGGCGGGGGCGCCGGTCAGCCGGGCCGCCAGGGACTCCAGGAGCACCCGGCTCAGCCGATTCGCGGCGGCCGAAGCCCCCGGGGCCGGGGTCGTTTCGGCGTGGCCGAGGTGGGCGAGGCCACGGTCGAGGTCGTGCCCGGACAGCTCGCGGGCCGCGCGCACCAGCTCCACGGCCGCGCCCGTGGCCTCCGGGCCCATCCCGGCGAACAGCTCGGCGAGGTCGTCGGCGCGCGGGCCGGTGAGGAGCCGGCCGATCGCCAGGTCGTCGACGACGGCACCGGCGGTGAACTCCCAGTCGGCCGCCGCCGCGCCGTGGGCCAGCGCCTCCGGGACGGCGCCGTGGGCCCGCAGCCAGCACGCGGCACGCCGGTGCAGTTCCGGTTCGAGCCCCGGTGAGCGCGCCCGCAGATGGACCCGGAGGATCTCCCCGAACAGCGGGTGCAGCCGGTACCAGGAGTGCCCGAGGTCCTCGACGAAGGCGTTCTGGCGGCACAGCCCGGCCAGGCGCGGTCCGGCGTCGGGGCGGCCGGTCAGCGCCTCGGCCAGTTCGGGGCAGAACCGGTCCAGGACGCTGACCCGCAGCAGCAGGTCCTGGGTCCCGGGCGGCTGCCGGGTGAGCACCTCGGCGAGCAGGAAGTCGGCGATGACGCTGTGCCCGGCCTCGAACTCCTTCAGGTACGTCTCCGGATCCGTGCTCTGCTGGGCGGCGAGGGCGCTCAGGCGCAGCCCGGCCGCCCAGCCCCGGGTGCGCTCCACCAGGGCGCGGGCGGCGTCGCCGGACAGCGGCAGACCGTGTCGGACCAGCAGGTCGGCCGCCTCGTCGGGGGTGAAGGCCAGCTCGTCGTTCCTGACCTCGGTCATGGCCGCCGCCGCCCGGTAGCGGTGCAGCGGCAGCAGGGGTTCGGTGCGGGTGACGAGGATCAGCCGCAGTCCCCGCCCTGCGTGGTGCAGCACGAACTCCAGCTGCTCGGCCGTCTCCGGGGCGGCCATCCGGTCGAACTCGTCGAGGACCAGGATCGCGGGCCGGTCGAGTCCGCCCAGCTCGTCGGCGAGGCGGGCCAGCAGCCGGTTGCCGACCATGCCGATGTCCCCGCCGACGTCCCCGGGGCCGGTGAGCCCGGCGGGCAGCGGGGTTCCGGCGGAGTGCAGGGCGTGCAGCACATAGGCCCAGAACATGCCGGGGCCCTGGTCGCCCGCCTCGGTGGTGAGCCACGCGACCGGCCGTCCGAGCCCGGCCGCCCAGTCGGCGACGAGGAGGGTCTTGCCCGCGCCGGCCGCCCCGTTGACCAGGGTCAGCGGTGTGTCGAGCGCCTGGTCGAGGTGCGCGGCCAGCCTCGGCCTGCGGACGAACGTGGCGGGCCTGGCCGGCACCGCGAGCCGGGTACGCAGAAACGGCTCCCCCAGTGGATCGGCATACCCGAGCGCCGGTCCCCGCGTGCTCTCGTCCCTCGCGGCCACAGAGATCACCACCCGTGTCCGGCCGACCGTGGTCGGAACTCCACGTGATCAGCATCCCAGTGTTGCGGCGTCGGCGCAGGGCGCGGGGGGGGCGGGGCGCCGGGGGGCGGGGGCGGGGCAGGCGCGGGAGGGCAGGCGCGGGAGGGCAGGCGCGGGAGGGCATATGGGGTCGGCCGCGCAGGGATCATGGGGCTGTGCTGGGTCGAACCCTCGGGTCCGGTGGCCGCGGCTGTCAGTCCCGGCCGCCGGGGCGGCGGGATCACGGTGTCGTGCGGGCCCTGAGGTCCCGGTGGCCGAGGCCGTCCCGGTGGCCGGGGCCGTCGGCTACCGGATGCCGGGACCGCCGGGTGCGCCGGGACCGCCGGGTGCGGCCGGTGCGGTGTCGTCCGGGATGCGGCCGCCTGCCGCGAGCAGGGCCAGGACGGCGAGGACGGCGAGGAGCACGATCGCGAGGAGCAGGACCGTGAGGACGGTCGGGTGGTTCCAGAGGGCGAAGACGAGGGCGACGATCAGCAGGGCGCCGAGGGTGATCCAGCGGCGGTAGGCAAGGGCCCAGGTTCCGGCCCGTCCGGTGCGGACATGGTGGGCGGCCGCCCAGCGGGCCGCGGAGTCCGCCGTACGCTCCGACGTGCCCCGGAGGGCGACCGGCAGCCGTCCCGGGCCGATGAGGTACGCGCCGAGGGCGATGACCACGCCCAGCACGACGGCCGTGCGCAGACTGACGCGAAGGAACCTCAGCAGGGTGTCGAAGACGTCCGCGGCGGCCGCCTTGGACTGCACCTCGGGCGGCAGATGGTCCAGGTAGTAGCGGCGGGCCACGACCAGGCCGACGGCCATCACCAGGCAGGCGAAGGCGGCGCCCAGCGCGGTGCGGGCCAGTGCCCGGCGCCGCCCCCGGGCGAGGAACACGCCGGCCGCGCCGAGCAGCACGACGAGGACGGGGAACCAGTTCCCGACGATGTCGAGGAGGTGCGCGCCCTTGCGGAACTTGGCCAGCTGGTCGGAGTGGAAGAGCACCAGTTGCTTGTCCACCTGCGGGATCTTGTCGGCGGGTTTCAGACCGGCGTCGACCAGTTCCTGCTTCACCCGGTCCACCGCCGTGCCCAGGTCGAGGGTGACCGTGCCGTCGCTGACCCCGACGGCGCCCCGGCCCTGTCCGGTCAGGGCGTGGTCGACGGCCTGGTGGGCGGCGCGGTTGGCGGTGCGCCACACGTCGGCGAAGGCGTCGCTCCGCACCACCCGCGTGGCGACTTTGGTCACCGTCTGGTCGACGGCGGCGTCGATCTGCGGGCCGAGGCCCCGGAGCGCGTCGGCGGCCCGGGGCGGCAGCCCCTTGGACTGCAGCCAGCCGGCCAGGTCCCCGGCGACCTGGGGGCCGTCCACATGGGCGCCCACGGCCTCGCTGATCCGGTGCACGGCCGCGTCCTGAACGGCGGGTTCGGTCGCCAGCGGGGCGACGGTGGCCACGTACCGGTCGGTGTCCAGGGCGATGTCGTGCACCCAGACCGCGAGCAGGGCGACGGGCACCAGAACGCAGGTCAGCACGGTGAGGACGGCCGAGGAGACGGTGCGTGCGATCCGGCCGGCGGTGCGGCCCCGGTGCCCGTCCGGCCCGGTCCCGCCCCCGGCGGCGGCCGTGGCGGGGGTCTGCGGGGCGGGCGGCTCGGCCACGAGACGACCTCCGGGGTACGGGGATGCCTGGTCATCCCCATTGCCTCAGTCCCGGCGCCCGGCCGCGCGCCCCGGCGGGCCGAACGGGCGACGGGCCCCGGCGTCAGGACGTCCCCTCCGCCCCCTCCGCCCCCTCCGCCCTCTCCGCCCCCGCCGTCCGCGCGTCCCGGTCCCGGAGCGGCGGCGGGCTGCCGAGGCGGCGGGCGAGGAACGGCTCCTGGGCGAGGACCGCGCCGAAGCTGACGCTGCCGGTGACCGCGAGGCAGACCACGATCAGCCAGGTCAGGAGCACGAACACCGAGCCCAGCGAGCCGTACTCGGTCAGGGTGCGGTCGAGCGCCAGCGGCATGTACAGCCGGGCGGTCACGGTCAGGGCGGTGAGCGCGATCGCCGTGATCAGGGCGCCCGGCAGCAGCGGTTTCCAGGGGATACGGCCGCCGAGCAGCAGGTGCTGGGTCCACCACCACAGGCCGGTCTGGCAGGCGAGGGTGACCGGGATGCCCAGCCAGGGGCCCAGGCCGAAGCCGTCGTGCAGCGCGCCCTGAAGGAGGAGTACACCGATCCAGAGCCCGAGCCAGGCCACCCAGCGCCAGGGGGCGATCCGGGTGCCGGCCCGGGGGATCTCCCAGGCGCGTTTGCACAGCCGTTGCACGGCCCGGCTGACGGCGGTGGCCGAGATCAGCACCATCAGCCCGCCGATCACCCCGGTGGTCTCCCGCAGGTTCTCGGCCTGGGGCTGCATCAGCTGCTGGAGCTGGGCGTCGGCCGGACCGGTCAGTCCGAACACCGAGCGCATGGAACGGATCAGCTGGTCCCGGACCGCCGTCGGGGCGTAGGCGGCGAACACGAAGAGCAGCGGGACGGCGGCCAGGAAGCACTGGGCGGCCAGCCGGGTGCCGGTGTCGAAGAGGTTCACGGACACCATGCGGTCCGCGAGGTGCGTGAGGAACGGGAACCGGGCCTCCGCCCGCCGGTGCGCGGCCTTCGCGGCGACCACCAGCCGAGCCGTCCGCTCCCGCCACCGGGCCACACCGAACCGCGACCCGCCGCACCCCTCCCGCCCACCGACCGGCATGGCCCGCTCCTTTCCCTGCCGTCCAGGGTGAGGGGCACACGACGGGGCGGCACCCTGTACCTGCCGACGCGACAGCCACCGGCCACCGGCCACCCGCCACCCGCCACCCGCCACCCGCCCAGGAGACAGGCCCACCCCGGACCGACGCCGGGCAACCCCCTCGCGGGCACGGTCGCCACAACCCAAGGCCGGGCAGACCCCTCCGGCCCGGCTCGCCTCAGGCCAGCCGGCGGGCGAACGCCTCGTACGCGTGGTGGTCGAAGAGGACGAAGCGGACCTCTTCGACGGTGGTGTTCGTCTCCTGGACGGTGGTCACGGCGATGCGGGCGCCGTCGTCCATGGGCCAGCCGTAGACGCCGGTGGAGACGGCGGGGAACGCGACGGTGCGGGCGCCGAGTTCGTCGGCGCGCTTCAGGGACTCGCGGTAGCAGGAGGCGAGGAGGGCGGAGCGGTCCTCGGTGGCGGAGTGGACGGGGCCGACGGTGTGGATGACCCACCGCGCGTCGAGTTCCCCGGCCGTGGTGGCGACCGCCTGTCCGGTGGGCAGGCCCTTGCCGAAGTGGCCGGCGCGGAGCTTGCGGCACTCCGCCAGGATCGCGGGGCCGCCGCGCCGGTGGATGGCGCCGTCGACGCCTCCGCCGCCGAGCAGGGAGGAGTTGGCCGCGTTGACGATGGCGTCGGCGGTCTGCCGGGTGATGTCGCCCTGGACGAGCGTGATGCGGGTCATGACTGTCTCAGCCTCCTCCATACCGCCTTCGCCGCGTTGTGCCCGGACATGCCGTGCACGCCCGGGCCCGGCGGGGTGGCCGACGAGCAGATGAAGACGGCGGGGTGCGGGGTGCCGTAGGGAGAGAGGGAGAGTCTGGGGCGCAGCAGGATCTGGAGGCCGGAGACCGCTCCGGTGCCGATGTCGCCGCCGACGTAGTTGGCGTTGCGCGCGGCGAGTTCGGCCGGGCCGGCGGTGGCGCGGGCCAGCACCAGGTCACGGAACCCGGGGGCGAACCGCTCCAGTTGACGCTCCATCACGTCCGTGAGGTCGCCGGTCCAGCCGTTGGGGACGTGGGCGTAGGCCCAGAACACCTGCTTGCCCTCGGGGGCGCGGGACGGGTCCACGACCCCGGGCTGCACGGTGATCATGAACGGCCGGTCGGGGGCGCGGCCCTCGCGGGAGGCGGCGCGCAGGGCGGTGCCGATCTCCTTGCTGTCGGCGCCGATCTGCACGGTCCCGGCGCGGCGGGCTTCCGGAGCCGTCCAGGGGACGGGGCCGTCCAGCGCGTAGTCGATCTTGAAGACGCCGGGGCCGTAGCGGTAGCCCTGGTAGTAGTTGCCGAGGCCTGCGATGCGGGCGAGGGCGGTGGGCGAGGTGTCGAAGACGTACGACCGCGCGGGCGGGAGGTCGTCGAGGCGCTTGACCTCGTAGTCGGTGTGGATCGCGCCGCCGAGGTCCTTGAGGTACGCGGCGAGGGCGTCGGAGATGGACTGGGAGCCGCCGCGGGCGACCGGCCAGCCGCGGGCGTGCGCGGCGAGCGCGAAGACCAGGCCGACGGCGCCGGTCGCGAAGCCGCTGAGCGGGGCCATGACATGGGCGACGAGCCCGGCGAACAGCGTCCTGGCCCGCTCGTCGCGGAAGCGGCGCAGCAGCAGACTCGCGGGCGGCAGCCCGACCAGGCCGAAGCGGGCGAGGGTGACCGGGTCGCGGGGCAGCGCGGTCAGCGGCAGGGACATGAAGTCCCGGGCCAGGGTGTCCCACCGGGGCAGGAACGGCTCGACCAGCCTGCGGTACGTGCCCGCGTCACGGGGGCCGAAGGAGGCGGCCGTCTCGGCGACCGAGCGGGCCAGCACGGCGGCGCGGCCGTCCGGGAAGGGGTGCGCCATCGGCAGCTCGGGGTGCAGCCACTCCAGGCCGTAGCGCTCCAGCGGGAGGGCGCGGAACGCGGGCGAGTTGATGCCGAGCGGGTGCGCGGCGGAGCACGGGTCGTGGCGGAACCCGGGGAGTGTGAGCTCCTCGGTGCGGACGCCGCCGCCGACGGTTTCCTTCGCCTCGAAGAGGGCGACCGAGAAGCCGCGCCGGGCCAGCTCCACGGCGGCCGTCAGGCCGTTCGGCCCCGCCCCCACCACGACCGCATCGAGCATCGACGGCACCTTCGGACCCCTTCGTCAGCCGATGGCCACTCGGCTTCAGGATATGCCGCGGGACTGACACCGCCCTCGCTCGGGGTTACCAGACCGGGTTCCGCAGCAGGTCCACCACCCGCTGGGCGGTGGCCGCGTCACGGGCCGCGGTGAACGGCAGGGCGTTGCCGCCGGTGATACGGAAGGGCTCACCGGAGAGGGTGAGGTGGGCGCCGCCCGCCTCCTCGACCAGCAGCAGCCCGGCCGCGTGGTCCCAGGCGGCCTCCCAGGAGAACGCGGTGGCGTCCAACTCGCCCCGGGCGACGGCGAGATACTCCAGTCCGGCCGAGCCGCAGGCGCGCGGCGCGACGCCGTCGACCCACAGGGCGTGCAGCGCGCGCTTCTGCGCGTCGGTCGTGTAGTCCGGGTGGGAGGTGGCGATGCGCAGGTCCCGATCCGGCGCGGGCGAACCGGAGTCGAGCCGCTCGCCGTCGAGGAAGGCGCCCTTCCCCCGTACCGCGGTGGCCAGTTGGTCGCGGGCCGCGGCATAGGTCCAGGAGGCGAGCAGGACGCCCCGGTGGGCGAGCGCGACCAGCGTGCAGAAGCCCTCCTCGCCGCGCACGAACTGGCGGGTGCCGTCGACCGGATCGACGATCCACACCGGCGCGTCGTCCTGAAGGGCCTCGTAGGTGTACGGGTCCGCGTGCACCGCTTCCTCGCCGACCACGACGGAGCCGGGCAGCAGGGCGCCGAGCGCTCCGGTGAGGTACCGCTCGGCGAGCCGGTCGGCGTCCGTCACCAGGTCGTGCGGCCCGCTCTTCTGGTCGACCTCGTGGTCGGCGAGCCGGCGCCAGCGGGGCAGTATCTCGGTGCGGGCCGCCTTGCGGATCGCGTCCTCGACGTCGCCGGCGTGCTGCAGGAGAAACTCGTCGATGGTCTCCGTTGCTTCGATCATGCCTCCCATGAGAACACGGGTCACTGACAATCCCCGCCGGTTCGGTGTACGGGACATGGACTGGCGACGAACAGGCGGTGCCGGGGGCCGGGGTCAGCGCCCCACCGCGTACCCCTGCATCCCGCGCGGGTTCGCCGCCGCCGACAGCACCCCGGTCTCCGGGTCCCGCGCCACCGCGCACAGCCTCCCCTCCGACCAGCCCGGTCCGACCGTCACGTCGTGGCCGCGCACCCGCAGCTCCTCGACCACTCCGGGGTCCGTCCCCGCCTCGACGGTCACGCTCCCGGGCCGGTGCCCGCGCGGGTAGAAGGAGCTCGGGAAACTGTCGTTGTGCCAGTTCGGGGCGTCGATGGCGCCCTGGAGGTCGAGGCCGCCGCGCACCCGGTCGCGGAGCGCCACGGCGAGGAAGAAGTGCAGCTGCCACTGGTCCTGCTGGTCGCCGCCGGGCGTGCCGAAGGCCAGCACCGGGACCCCGTCGCGCAGGGCGATCGAGGGGGTGAGCGTGGTGCGGGGGCGGCGCCCGGGCGTGAGGGAGTTCGGCAGTCCCTCCTCCAGCCAGGCCATCTGGAGCCGGGTGCCGAGCGGGAAGCCCAGCTCGGGGACGACGGGGTTGGACTGGAGCCAGCCGCCGCTCGGGGTGGCCGCGATCATGTTGCCCCAGCGGTCGACGACGTCCAGGTGGCAGGTGTCGCCGCGGGTACGGCCGTCGGCGGCGACCCGCGCGACCGTCGGCTCGCCCGCGCCCAGCGGGTCGAAGGCGCCGCTCCCGGCGGCCTCCACACGCGCGTACCCGGGCAGCCGGGGCGGGCGCCCGCCGGGGCTGCCGGGCCGCAGCTCGCCGGAGGCCTTGCCGCCGATCAGCGCGCGCCGCTCGGCGTTGTAGCCCTCGGAGAGCAGGTCGGCCAGCGGCACCTCGGCCGCGTCGCCGTACCAGGCCTCGCGGTCGGCCATGGCGAGCTTGCAGCCCTCGACGAGGAGGTGGACGTAGTCGGGCGACCCGTACGCGGGCAGCTCGGACGGCAGCAGGGCGAGCTGCTGGAGGAAGGCGGGGCCCTGGCTCCAGGGGCCCGCCTTACACACGGTCCAGCCGTTCCAGTCGTACGACACCGGGCTCTCGTAGGCCGCGGACCAGCCGGCCAGGTCGGCGGCGGTGAGGGTGCCGGTGTGCCGTTCGCCGCTGGTGTCGAGGGTGGGGCGGGCGGCCTGCCGGACCAGGGCCTCGGCGACGAAGCCCGAGCGCCACACCTCGCGGGCCGCGTCGATCCGCGCCTCGCGGTCCCCGGCGCCCGCGGTCTCGGCGAGCAGCCGCTTCCAGGTGGCGGCGAGGGCGGGGTTGCGGAACAGCTCGCCGGGGCGCGGGGCCCGGCCGCCGGGCAGATAGAGGTCCGCCGAGGACGTCCACTCGGCCTCGAAAAGCTCGCGGACGCTCTGCACGGTCGCGCCGACGTTCTCCACGGGCGCGTGCCCGTGCTCGGCGTAGCCGATGGCGTACCGCAGGACCTCGTCGAGCGGCTTGGTGCCGTGGTCGCGCAGCAGGAGCAGCCAGGCGTCGAAGGCGCCGGGGACGGCGGCGGCCAGCGGGCCGGTGCCGGGGACGAGGTCCAGGCCGAGCCCCCGGTAGTGGGCGACGGTGGCTCCGGCCGGGGCCACGCCCTGGCCGCACAGCACCCGTACCTCGCCGCCGGCCGGGGCGAGCAGGATCGGCACCTCGCCGGCCGGGCCGTTGAGGTGCGGCTCGACCACGTGCAGTACGAACGCGCCGGCGACGGCCGCGTCGTACGCGTTGCCGCCGGTCTCCAGGACCGCCATCGCCGACTGGGAGGCCAGCCAGTGGGTCGACGACACCATCCCGAAGGTGCCCTGGAGCGTGGGACGGGTGGTGAACGACATCTCTCACCTCACTGCTCGCACGACGACCGACACCCGACCGCCGCCTGCTCGACTACCGACCACCGCTTGCCCGGCGGCTACATCGTTTCCCGGTCGTCGGCGCGCGAACCCCCTCGGCGTTGATCTCCGCGGCGGCGCCCTCTGCTCACTTGTCCGAGTCGGCCTTGTTCGTCGCCGCCGCGTACGCCTGGGACGGTGTCATCGCGATCCCGTTGAGGCTGACCGTCTTGTACTGGCTGACCTTCGCACAGGTCTTGGAGTCGTCGGCGGTCGAGGCGTTGGCGTTGGAGACGGCCGCCTTGGTGTCGCCGGAGCTGGCCGGGTAGGTGGTGCCGCTCGTCCAGTCGCTGCCGATCACCAGGATCACGCCGGTGCCGCTGCCCGCCTTGATGTGCGAGCTGGGCACGTCCAGGGCCTTGGCGACGGTCTGCGCCTCGGCCTTGTCGCCGCTGCCGTAGGTCACGGTGGTGGTGGTCGCGGAGGTCGGGGCGTTGGCCGTGGTGGTGCCGGTGCTGAAGCCCTGGGAGATCAGGGAGTTCGCGATGGCGGAGGCCCGGCCGGTGATGTCGGTGCCGTTCTCGACCGTCACGGCGATCTGAGAGGCGGGGACGGTCGCGGTGGGCGTCGGCTTCGCGCTCGCGGCCGCCGAGGCGGCCGAGGACTTCTTGCCCGAACTGGTGGTCAGCGACTGGTCGTTGGCCATGGTGGCGAAGAGGTCCTTGGCGCCCTCGCCGACCACCACGCGGTTGCTGTTGTTCGGGTCGGGCGCGGTCTGCATGGTGGTGAAGGTCATCCGCTTGGTGGGGACCTTGTTCACGTCGGCCGCGAGCGAGATCAGTTTCTTCACGCTGTCGAGGTCGTCGTCCACGGTGAGCGCCTTGGTGGCCGCGTCGGCGAGGCTGTAGACCGCGGTGGGGTCGGTGAGGGTGCCCGCGCTCTTGAACTTGCGGATCATCGCGCTGAGGAAGATGTGCTGGGAGACGGTACGGCCGAGGTCGCTGCCGTCGCCGAAGCCGTGCCGGGAGCGGACGAACTCCAGCGCGGCCTCGCCCTTGAGGGTGTGGGTGCCCTTGGACAGCTTCAGGTGCGAGTAGGTGTCGTACACGTTGTTGTTGACGCAGACGGAGACACCGCCGACCGCGTCGGACATCTTGACCACACCGGAGAAGTCCAGCTTGACGAAGTGGTCGATGGGGACGCCGGTGAGCTGGTGCACGGTGGCGACCTGGCAGGCCGCGCCGTACTGGAGGGCGCTGTTGACCTGGCCGTAGTAGCCGGACGTGGACTGGCCGCTCGCGCTGTCCTTGCAGGCCGGCACGTCGACCATGGTGTCACGCGGGATGCTCATGACCGTGGCGTTGGAGCGGTCCGCGGATATGTGGACGACCATCTCCACGTCCGCGTTGCCGTTGCCGGACTGGACGCCGGTCGTCTTGCAGCCACCGCCGAGCTTGCAGTCCGCGGCGCTGGTCCGGCCGTCCGAGCCGATCACCAGGATGTTGATCGGGGTCCGGCCGAACGCGTCGGCCTTCTCGGTGCCGCCCTTGCCGTCGAGGGAGACGCTGTTGATGTTGCCGTTGAGGTGCTGGTAGAACCACCAGCCGGCGCCGGCCGTGACCAGCACCAGGACGGCCGTCACCAGGCCGACGACCTTCAGGACCCGCTTGCCGCGCCCGCCCGGCCTGGCCCGCCGGGAGCCTCTGCCGCCGCGGGACTTGGCCGCCTGCCGGGCCGCGGCGCGGCCGCCGGTCGGCCGGGTCCCGTCGGGCAGGGCACCGCGCTGTCCGGGCACCCGGTCGGTGCGGCTGCGCGTGGCCTGGCCCCCCGGGCCGTCCCACGGGTCGGTCATCTTCCACTCCCATGAACGGTCAGGCCCGCGGACGGTACGGCGGGGTACACGGTGGTGTCCGGACAGGCTTGAGGTGGGCCCACTTAGGTTGCGTGATTGCGCAATCTAACAAACCCACAGGGGCAGCAGGACAGACCCCGCCCGAATTCACAGGTGAGGGATGTCATGCAACCCCGGGGGCGGTCAATCCGTCGGCGCTCGTCCACCCGTGCGGCGCGGCGCGGTCAGACACCCGCCTCGCGCAGCCGGCGTACCGGCGCGGGGAGCTGGTGGGAGCGCGCGGTCAACTGGCCGACGGTGACCCGCACCACGGTCACGATGTCCGGATCGTCCACATAGTAGATCTGCCGCCGCCCCTCGCGGCGGGAGCGCACCAGCCCGGCCAGCTTGAGCTTGGCCAGGTGCTGGCTGACCGCGGGCAGGGCGCCGCCGACCCGGTCGGCGAGGCGGGTCACATCGCTCTCGCCCTGGGACA
Organism: Streptomyces sp. NPDC090088; assembly: GCF_044747345.1. Classification (NCBI taxonomy): domain Bacteria; kingdom Bacillati; phylum Actinomycetota; class Actinomycetes; order Kitasatosporales; family Streptomycetaceae; genus Streptomyces; species Streptomyces sp. NPDC090088. Next base: position 196,424 of record NZ_JBIVDZ010000014.1, read on the forward strand.
GCGCCCACACGATGTGCAGCCGGGCGGGCGAGGCGAGCAGTCCGAACACGGCGGCCGCCTCCGTCAGCACCCCGTCGGAGGGGTCCGCGCAGTCGACGATCTCCCCCACAGTCCACTCCCTCCCATCACAGCGGCCGCACAGAAGCACACTCAGTGTAGGCGTGCGGTCACCGGCCCCGATACGGCCTCCCCGCAATGTCCTCCACGTGTTCCCCGCATTGTCATGAGCGGGTGACAGATCATCGACGACTCGACGGCGGACGGTGCCGGCGCCCGCAGTCGTTCCTAAGCTTGCGCAACAAGGCAACTCAGCAAGGAACCACCCCGTACTGGGAGGACAACGAACGTGGGCATCATCGGCTGGATCATCCTCGGTCTCCTCGCCGGAGCCATCGCCAAGATCCTGCTGCCCGGCCGCGACCCGGGCGGCCTGATCGGCACCACCCTCATCGGCATCGCGGGCGCCTTCGTCGGCGGCTGGCTCTCCGCCCGCTTCCTCGACCGCCCGGTGCAGAACCACTTCTTCGACCTCTACACCTGGGGCGCCGCGATCGCCGGCTCCCTCGTCCTCCTCGTCGGCTACCGCCTGCTGTTCGGCAACTCACGCAACTGACCGCCGGCCCGCGGAACGGTGACGCCGGTCACTCCCGCGGGCCGGACGCAGTCACGACATTCCGGATGTGCAGGGACCGCGGGCGCACGACATGTCGGACGTAGGGGGACGGCCCGCGGAGGCTGTCAACAGGGGGCCGCGCCCGGCCCACAGGCAAGGCACCGATTCCACTTCCGCACCACAGGGAGTCGTGTGAAACTGGCGTCCCGTCCGCAGTGTGGACTCCTCCGCACACCGTCCCCCCAGCGAGAAGTGCGACTTGCGTTCTCTACCACTGCCGCTCGCCCTCACCGCGCGCCTGACGCCGGTCGCCGTGCTCGCCTGTGCGGGCTGGGCGATGGCATCGGGCCCGGACAAGACGTCCGACTCCGCCTCCTCCGGCAACACCTCGACCCAGCAGACGGCCTCCCAGTCCGCCGGGGACAGCCCCTCGTCGTCCTCGTCCTCCGCGGGCGCCACGAAGACGTACTCCGCCGCGCCCGCCCCCTGCGGCAGCATCCCCGCGGCCACCGTCAAGTCGCTGGTGCCCGGCGCGAAGACGGCCGGCAAGGAGATCCCCTCCACGGACACCAAGCTGCGCCGCACCTGCTCCTGGAACGCGCTCAAGGGGTACGACTACCGCTGGCTGGACGTCTCCTTCGAGATCATGGACACGGACGCGGCGGCGGCGAAGGAGTACAAGGACCGGGTCACCGAGAAGAGCGGCGGCGGGGCCGTGCCGGGGCTCGGCGACAGCGGCTACTCCGTCGTCAACCTCACCACCGAGGACAAGCAGCAGACCCGTGAGGGCGTGGTGATGGCCCAGGTCTCCAACGCGCTGGTGATCATCACCTACAACGGCAGCGACTTCGAGACCAAGAAGGCGCCCAGCACGGACGTGATCAACAAGGGCGCCATCCAGGCGGCGAAGGCCGCGGTGACCGCGCTGAAGGGCAGCCAGTAGCCGTACTGGCTGCCCTTCGTACGCGCGGCGCGCCTCCTGCTCACGCCTCCTTGGGCCGCACCAGCGTCGTCAGCCCCAGATACAGCACCAGGGACGTGCCGAGGCCGACCGCCCAGCCGTAGTCGGCGAGCGAGGACAGCGCCGGGATGGGCCGGCCGTCGATCAGCGGTTTGAAGCTGGCGCCGCCGACCGCGAGGACGCCGCCGACGAGGAAGGCGAGGACCGCCCGCCAGTTCCAGCCGCCGTCGTACCAGTAACGGCCGCCCGTGCGGTACAGGTCGGTCAGGTCGAGGCGGGTGCGGCGCAGCACCCAGTAGTCGGCGATGAGGATGCCGGCGACCGTGCCCAGCAGACCGCCGACCAGACCGAGCCAGGTGAAGATGTAGCCCTGCGGGTCGGAGTACAGCTTCCACGGGAAGATCAGCACCCCGAGGACGCAGGTGACCAGCGCGCCGGTACGGAAACTGATCTTCCGGGGCGCGATGTTGGAGAAGTCGAACGCGGGCGAGACCAGGTTGGCCGCGATGTTCACGGACAGGGTCGCGACGAGCACGGTGACCAGGGCGTAGAGCAGGCCCACCACGCTGTCCGTCTTGGCGGCCAGCTGGACCGGGTCCCAGATCGGCTGGCCGTAGACGGCCTGCGAACCGGAGGTCACCAGGACGGAGAGGAAGGCGAAGAGGGTCATGGTGGTCGGCAGGCCCAGCGCCTGGCCCCAGGTCTGCGCCTTCTGGCTCTTGCCGTAGCGGGTGAAGTCCGGGATGTTCAGGCTCAGCGTCGACCAGAAGCCGATCATGCCCATCAGCGACGGCCAGAAGATCTTCCAGAAGCCGCCGCCCCAGCCCAGCTTGGAGGGCTGGTCGAAGAGCGGGCCGAGGCCGCCGGCCTTGTCGCTCATCCAGACCAGCATCACGATCGCGCCGACCAGGACGAAGGGCGCGGCCCAGTTCTCGAAGCGGCGGATCGTCTCCATGCCCCGGTAGATGATCGCGACCTGGAGCACCCAGAAGAGCGCGAACGACAGCCACATGGTCCAGGCGTAGCCGCCGATGTGCGAGGCGTTCGCCCAGCTGTCGCCGATCAGCTTGCCGGCCAGGAAGAAGATCGCCTCGCCGCCGATCCAGGTCTGGATGCCGAACCAGCCGCACGCCACCAACGCCCGTACGACGGCGGGGAGGTTGGCGCCGCGCACCCCGAAGGAGGCACGGGCGAAGACCGGGAAGGGGATGCCGTACTTCGGTCCGGCGTGCCCGGTGAGCAGCATCGGGACGAGGACGATCAGGTTGGCCAGGGCGATGGTGAACACGGCCTGTTTCCAGTCCATGCCGACCGCGATCAGGCCGGAGGCCAGGGTCCAGGAGGCCGTGTTGTGGGCCATGCCGACCCAGAGCGCGGAGAAGTTGTACGTGGTCCAGGTGCGCTTCTCGATCGGGACCGGCAGCAGGTCCTCGTTGGCGTACGGACCGCTGGGCGGCGGGGAGCCCGGGGTGAGCTCGACGCGGCCGTCGGGGAGGGCGACTTGACCGGAGAGGGGTATGGCCGAGGGAGCGGTGTCGGTCATGGGCAGGCCAATCGGGGTGAGGTGGGACGGGAGAGAGGCCGTGCGGGGGGCTCCTAGGGGGGTTCGCCGTGGGGGGCGGGCCCCCTTCCCGGGACGGCGGGAAGGGGGAGACCAACTGCGGTGCGGTGGCTAGCCGTTGACGGCCGGGATGACCTTCGTCCCGTACGCGTCGATGGTGGCCTCCTGCGCGTCGTGCATGTCGTAGATCGCGAACTGGTCGACGCCCAGCTCGCGCAGGGCGTTCAGTTTCTCGATGTGCTTCTCGACGGGCCCGATGACACAGAACCGGTCGACGATCTCGTCCGGTACGAACTCGGTGTCGGGGTTGCCGCTGCGCCCGTGGTGCGAGTAGTCGTACCCCTGGCGGGCCTTGATGTAGTCGGTGAGTTCGTCGGGTACGGCGGCGGAGTGCTCGCCGTACTTGTCGACCAGGTCGGCGACGTGGTTGCCGACCATGCCGCCGAACCAGCGGCACTGGTCGCGGGCGTGCGCGAGGGCCTCGGGCGAGTCGTCCTCGGTGACGTAGGCGGGGGCGGCGACGCAGATGGTCACCTCGGACGGGTCACGTCCGGCGGCCACCGCCGCGTCCTTCACCGCCTTGACCATGTACTCGGTGAGGTAGAGGTCGGAGAGCTGGAGGATGAAGCCGTCGGCCTCCTCACCCGTCATCTTCAGGGCCTTCGGGCCGTACGCGGCCATCCAGACGGGGAGTCGGGCGCCCGGCTTGATCCACGGGAACCTGATGACGGTACCGCCGAGGTCGGCCTCTCCCCCGCTGCCGAGGGCGCGGATGACCTTCATGGCCTCGCTGATCCGGGCCAGGGTGTTGGGCTTGCGGCCCGCCACCCGCATCGCGGAGTCGCCGCGGCCGATACCGCAGACCGTGCGGTTGCCGAACATGTCGTTGAGGGTGGCGAAGGTGGAGGCGGTGACCTCCCAGGTACGGGTGCCCGGGTTGGTGACCATCGGCCCCACCGTCAACTTCGTGGTGTTGGCCAGGATCTGACTGTAGATCACGAACGGTTCCTGCCAGAGCACGGCGGAGTCGAAGGTCCAGCCGTAGCGGAAGCCGTTGCGTTCGGCCCGCTTCATCAGGCTGACGACCTTCGAGGCCGGCGGGTCGGTCTGCAGGACGAGTCCGAAGTCCATGGGCGCCACTCCTAGTTGAGGTACTGACAGGTGGAGCGCGGGGTGTAGACGCCGTGCCCGGCGTGTCCGGTGTACTCCCGCTCGGTGATGACGGGTACGCCGCGCGAGAGGACCGTCTCGACCCGGCCGGTGAGCCGCTTGCCCTCGTACGCCGAGTAGTCGACGTTCATGTGGTGGGTCTCGGCGGAGACGACCTGCTCGGCGTGCGGGTCGTAGATGACGACGTCCGCGTCGGCACCCGGGGTGATGGTGCCCTTCTTCGGATACATGCCGAACATCCGGGCCGGGGTGGCGCAGGCGATCTCGATCCAGCGGCGGCGCGAGATGTGCCCGTCGACGACGGCCTGGTGCAGCAGGTCCATGCGGTTCTCGACGCCGGGCAGGCCGTTGGGGATCTTCGAGAAGTCGCCGCGGCCCAGCTCCTTCTGGCCCACGAAGCAGAAGGGGCAGTGGTCGGTGGAGACGACCTGGAGGTCGTTGGTCCTGAGGCCCTGCCAGAGCTTGGCCTGGTGCTCCTTGGGACGCAGAGGCGTCGAGCACACGTACTTCGAGCCCTCGAAGTCGGGCTCGGCGAGGTTGTCGGTGGAGAGGAAGAGGTACTGGGGACAGGTCTCGCCGAAGACCGGGAGCCCCTCGTCGCGGGCGCGGGCGAGTTCGGCGACCGCCTCCATCGCGGAGACGTGCACGACGTAGAGGGGCGCGCCCGCGACCTGGGCGAGCTTGATGGCCCGGTGCGTGGCCTCGGCTTCGAGGAGCGCCTTGCGGACCTCGCCGTGGTAGCGGGGGTCGGTCTCGCCGCGCGCCAGCGCCTGTTCCACGAGGACGTCGATGGCGATGCCGTTCTCGGCGTGCATCATGATCAGGCCGCCGTTCTCGGCGGAGCGCTGCATGGCGCGCAGGATCTGGCCGTCGTCGGAGTAGAAGACGCCGGGGTAGGCCATGAACTGCTTGAAGGAGGTCACGCCCTCCTCCACCAGCAGGTCCATCTCCTTGAGCGTCTCCTGGTTCACATCGGAGACGATCATGTGGAAGCCGTAGTCGATGGCGCAGTTGCCCTCGGCCTTCGCGTGCCAGGTGTCAAGCCCCTCGCGCAGGCTGTGGCCGACGCTCTGCACGGCGAAGTCGACGATGGTGGTCGTACCGCCCCAGGCGGCGGCCCTGGTGCCGGTCTCGAAGGTGTCGGAGGCGAAGGTGCCGCCGAACGGCAGCTCCATGTGGGTGTGGGCGTCGACGCCGCCCGGGATGACGTACTTGCCGGTGGCGTCGATGGTCCGCTCGGCGGTGAAGGCGTCCGCGGCGGGCGTTCCGGAGGCGGCGAGGGCGGCGATGCGGCCGTCCTCGATCAGGACGTCGGCGTGGATCTCGTCGGACGCGGTGATGACGAGTCCGCCACGGATTACTGTCCGGCCGGTCATGGGGTCCTCTCCTTCGTGGTCAGGTGCGGGTCCGACGTGGTCAGGTGCGGGTCCGACGTGGCTGGTCGCGCAGTTCCCCGCGCCCCTTTCGGGGCGCTTTTGCTACAGGGCGCTATTAAGGCGCCGTCAGGGGGCCGTACGCGTCCGGGCGGCGGTCGCGGAAGAACTGCCAGCGGTCGCGGACCTCGCGGAGCTTGGCCAGGTCGAGGTCGCGGACGACGAGTTCGGTCTCCTTGTCGGAGGCCACCTCGCCGGCGAACTGGCCCTCCGGGTCCACGAAGTACGAGGTCCCGTAGAAGTCGTTGTCGCCGAGGTCCTCGACCCCGACCCGGTTGATCGCGCCGACGAAGTACTCGTTGGCGACGGCCGCCGCCGGCTGCTCCAACTGCCAGAGGTAGCGGGAGAGTCCGCGCGAGGTGGCCGAGGGGTTGAAGACGATCTCGGCACCGGCGAGGCCCAACGCCCGCCAGCCCTCCGGGAAGTGGCGGTCGTAGCAGATGTAGACACCGATCTTCCCGACGGCGGTGTCGAAGACCGGCCAGCCGGCGTTGCCCGGACGGAAGTAGAACTTCTCCCAGAATCCGGGGACCTGGGGGATGTGGTGCTTGCGGTACTTGCCGAGGTACGAGCCGTCGGCGTCGATCACGGCGGCGGTGTTGTAGAGGACGCCGGGCTGCTCCTCCTCGTACACCGGCAGGATCAGGACGAGGCCCAGTTCGCGGGCGAGGGCCTGGAAACGCTGGACGATCGGGCCGTCGGGGACCTGTTCGGCGTACTCGTAGAACGCCTTGTCCTGGACCTGGCAGAAGTAGGGCCCGTAGAACAGCTCCTGGAAGCACAGGACCTGGGCGCCCTGCGCGGCCGCGTCGCGGGCCGCCTGCTCGTGGACCTGGATCATCGATTCCTTGTCGCCGGTCCAGGCGGTCTGGAAAAGGGCGGCACGAATCACTCGGCTCATCGGGACCTCCGGTCGCTCGGGCGTGCGTCGCTCGATGTGGGAGGAGCCTAGAAAGTCCGAAAGCGGGCTTCGATTGCCATCGTGTCACGTCTGCGGGCGCCCGGCGTGTCACCGTGTCACGCTGCGGATGACCCATGTTTCACCGCCGTTTTCCCAGGTCGTCGCATGTTTCACCCCTGTTGCGCGTCATGCGCGAGGAGCGCGATGTGCACGGAGGCCGCCTGCTCGAAGTCGTCGAGGTCGACGCCGAGCCGGACCTGTATCGCCTCCAGCCGGCGGTACAGCGCGGGCCGCGAGACATGGTGGAGCTGAGCGGTGCGGGACTTGTTGCGACCGGTGGCGAGGTAGGTCCGCAGCACGCTCAGCAGGTCCTGGTCGGTGCCCGTTCCGCAGAGCAGTCCGTCCAGCTCGCGCTCGGCGAAGGACTGCACGTGCGGGTCGTCGCGCAGCAGCCTGACCAGACCCCGCAGGTGTACGTCCTTGAGCCGTACGACCGTCGGGAGGTCGAGGGCCGCGGTCGAGTCGGCGACCGCGTCGGCCACGTGCTGGGCCTCGCGCAGCCCGGCGGGCACGTCGTCCCAGGCGGTACGGGAGCCCGCGGCGGCGACCACCCCCCGGGGCCCCGCCGACTCGCCGTGCAGCCGGGCGGCGAAGTGGGCGGCCAGGGCGTCCGCGTCCTGGTCGCGGGCGAGGCTGAGGAGGACGGCGGTGGTGCGCTCGGTGAGCTCGGCGACCAGGCCGGGCAGTCCCAACAGGCGAAGGATTCTCTCAAGTTGCGCCGGTTCGCTGTCCCGTACCACCAGGGGCACGAAGGTCCGCCGGTTGACCGGCAGTCCGGCCGCCCGGGCCCTGGGCAGCAGTTGCCGTGCCGGTACGACCCCGGAGACCAGGTCGGTCAGCAGGCTCTGCGCGGACTGCTCCTCCCAGGTGTGGGCGGAGCCGCCGCCGAGCATGCGGTGCAGCACGAGCGCCTCGGCGGCGCGGTCCGCGAGCAGCCGGCCGGTGGGGGTGTCGCCGCGGTAGCCGCACAGCATGATCTGGCCCCAGCGCTCTCCGCGTCCGCCGAGCTCGGCGCGGATCCAGCCGTCGCCGGTGCCGCCGCCGGCCTGCCGGGCGATGCGCTCCCAGTCCCGCAGCACGTCGTCGACGGCCGACCGCTCCCCCGCGGTGGCGAGGACCCGGTGGGCGAGGTTGGTGACGACGACCGGGCAGGCGCTGTGCACGGCGACTTCGTCGAGGAGCCGCTGGAGGGGGGCGCCGGCCGTGATGAGTCCGGTGAGCGCGGTACGGACGGCCTCGGAGAGGCTGACGGCGGCGAACTTGCTGCGGACCAGGCGGGACTGGACCTCCTCCGTCAGCTCGGCGAAGGGGAAGGGGCGGTGCAGGACCACCAGGGGGAGGCCGCAGCGGTCCGCTGCGCGGCGCATGGCGTCGGGGGGTGCGGGGAAGGCGCGGCCGAGGCCGAGGACGACCGCGGCGGCCTCGGCCCGGTGCAGGGACTGGATGTACTCGGCCTGCTTGTGCTCGTCGCCGGCGAGCAGGACGCCGGTGGTGAGGACCATTTCGCCGCCGGTGAGCATGACGCCGACGTCGGGGGCCTCGGCGACGTGCACCCAGCGGACCGGGCGGTCGAGGTGGGTGGCGCCGGCGACCACCTCGGGGTCACCGGCGAGGACCCGTTCCAGGGCGAGGATCTGGCGGACCGACAGTATGGGGTCGGTGGACTTCGGGGGATCCCAAGTGGCGGTCATCTTGCGTGTCCCTTGATCGGGTTCGGTGCGTGTGTCGACTGCGGCGCCGTCATGGCTGGCCGCGCAGTTCCCCGCGCCCCTCACGGGGCGCTGCCTGAGGCCCCTGTAAGGGGCGCGGGGAACTGCGCGACCGGCCCCCACCGGCCCGCAGATCCCCACACGGCGTGCCGCGGCGCTTCCCGCAGAGCGCCTAGTAGGCACTCCTCAAGGCCTGTTCGAGAATCGTCGCGCCCTCCTCCGCCTCGGCCACCGTCAGGGACAGCGGCGGGGCGATGCGCAACGCGCTCGTGTTGTGGCCGCCGCCCTTGCCGATGAGGAGGCCGGCCTCGCGGGCCGCTTCCAGGATGGTGGACGCGGACTTGGGGTCGGCCTCGTCCGTGCCGGGCTTGACGAGTTCGATGCCGATCATCAGGCCGCGGCCCCGGACCTCGCGTACGCCGGGCAGCTGGGCGGCGACGGCGCGGAGGCGTTCGATGAGGAGGCCGCCGACGCGGCGGGCGTTGCCCTGGAGGTCGTGTTCCAGGAGGTACGACAGGTTGGCGAGGCCGGCCGCCATGGTGATCTGGGTGCCGCCGAACGTCGAGATGCTGTTGGAGTCCAGGCAGTTCATGATCTCGGCGCGGGCCACCACACCGCCGATGGAACTGCCGTTGCCGATGCCCTTGGCGAAGGTGAGGATGTCCGGCGGGCCGCTCTGGCCGTGCGCCTGCCAGCCCCAGAAGTGCTCGCCGGTGCGGCCCCAGCCGGTCTGCACCTCGTCGGCGATCCACAGGATGCCCTGTTCCTGGAGGACCTTGCGGAAGGCCGCGTACAGCCCGTCGGGCGGGGAGGTGAAGCCGCCGACGCCCTGGATGGGTTCGGCGATCAGCGCGGCCGGCGGGCGGGTGTGGCCGAGGAGGTCGCGCAGATCGTCGACGCAGGCCGCGATGAAGTCGCGGTCGTTCAGCTCGGCGTACGGGCCCCGGGTGCGGACGCCGCCGTGGACGTACAGCGTCTGCAGCGGCGAGAGGGAGGTCGGGGACCAGCCCTTGTTGCCGGTGATGCCGACCGCGCTGAAGGAGCGGCCGTGGTAGCTGTTGCGCATCGCGAGGATGGTGTTGGTGCGGCGGTAGGTCGTCGCGAGCAGCAGGGCGGTGTCGTTGGCCTCGGTGCCGGAGGTGGTGAAGAAGACCCGGGCGTCCGGGATGCCACTCAACTGGGCGATGCGCTCGGCGAGTTCGACCATCGGGCGGTTGAGGTAGAGCGTGGAGGAGTGGAGGATCCGGCCGGCCTGCTCGGTCACCGCCTTGGTCACCTCGGGGAGCGCGTGCGCGGTCATCGTGGTGAGGATGCCGCCGAAGAAGTCGAGGTAGCGGTTGCCGTCCGCGTCCCAGACGTGCCGGCCCTCGCCGTGGGTGATCTCCAGCGGCTCGTCGTAGTAGAGCGCCAGCCAGTCGGGCATGACCTGGCGGTGGCGGGCGAAGAGGTCGTTCACGGCTGTACCAGCCCTTCGTAGGCATCGGGACGGCGGTCGCGGTAGAAGGCCCACTGCTGCCGCACTTCTTCGATCAGGTCGAAGTCGAGGTCGCGGACGACGAGTTCCTCACCCTTGTCGCTCGCCACCTCCCCCACGAACTGCCCACGTGGATCAACGAAATAGCTTGTCCCGTAGAAATCGTTGTCCCCGTACTCCTCCTGACCCACCCGGTTGATGGCGGCGATGAAGTACTCGTTGGCGACGGCGGCGGCCGGCTGCTCCAGCTGCCAGAGGTAGGCCGACAGACCGCGCGAGGTGGCCGACGGGTTGTAGACCAACTGGGCACCGTTGAGACCGAGTTGCCGCCAGCCCTCCGGGAAGTGGCGGTCGTAGCAGATGTACACGCCGACCTTGCCGACGGCGGTGTCGAAGACCGGCCAGCCGATGTTCCCGGGCTTGAAGTAGTACTTCTCCCAGAAGCCCTTGACCTGCGGGATGTGGTGCTTGCGGTACTTGCCGAGGAAGGTGCCGTCCGCGTCGATCACGGCGGCGGTGTTGTAGTAGAAGCCGGACTGCTCGACCTCGAAGACCGGGACGACGATCACCATGCCGGTCTCGCGGGCCAGCTCCTGCATACGACCGACGGTCGGCCCGTCGGGGACCGGCTCGGCCCAGCGGTAGTGCTCGGGTTCCTGGACCTGGCAGAAGTAGGGGGCGTTGAAGACTTCCTGAAACCCGATGATCTTCGCACCCTGGCGGGCCGCCTCGCGGGCGTACACCTCGTGTTTCGCCACCATGGACTCGGTGTCGCCGGTCCAGGTGGCCTGGACCAGAGCGGCGCGTACGACGTTGGCCATGAGCTGCTCCTTCTACGCCCGTAGAGGGTCGAAAGTAAGCCTCCTTGGAGTCCTTGCCAAGACCATCGTCGTTAAGCCGCCGAGTCGATCGCGTTTCTTACCTGGCTGGCGGATGCGGGGGCCGGTTCGTCGGCGCCGTCGGGCCTCGGGAGCGCTGCGGGGCTCTCCAGCAGCGGTCGGTCAGGCGGCGAGGCCAGCGACCCGCAGTGCGTGGAGCAGGTCCCAGTGGCGTTGGTCCGAGATGTGCTGGGCGGAGCGGAGGAGGAGGGGGACGAGGCGCTGGGGGTCGGGTTCGGCGCTGTGGGCGGCCTCTTCCGGGGTGCGGACCTGGACGTAGGTGTCGAGCAGGGCGCGGGCCTCGCGGTGGCGGCCCTCGGTGTCCAGGGCGAGGACCGCCTCGCCGATCTCGGTGGCGGGGCGGACGACGCCCTGGCGCAGGATCTGCCGGCCGTCGTCGGTCCGGCCCGCGGCGGTCAGGGCGTCGGCGGCGGCCACCAGCCGGACGGGCGGCAGCGAGGCGGCCTCCCACAGCAGGGTGGCCCAGTCGGCGCCGAGGCCGGAGCGCTGGAGGGTGTCCGCGAGCAGCGGGAACCGGGGGGCGGGCCACTGCGCGACCTCGGCCAGGAGCGCGTGCGCCTCGCCGGTGCGGCCCTCCGAGCGCAGGCGTACGAGCTGTTCCACGGCCCCGGCGACGGCCTGCCCCGCCTCCTCGTCGGGCTGCGCGGTCAACGGCTGCGGTCGCGCCGGCGCCTCGGCGGCCCCGGCGAACCGGGCTCCGCGCGGGGTGCGCCGGCCGGCGGGGGCCGCGGGCAGGTCCGCGTCGGGGGCCTGCGGTACGACGGACGGCGCGGCCTCGTCCTCCGCCATGCCGGCGAACCGGGCGCTGCCGCGTCGCCGTTTGCGCTGCTTGGCGGGGGCGGGGGCGGGGGACGGCTGGGGAGCGTCGGTGGGGGCGGAGGCGAGGGCGCCGTCGCCGGTCGGGGACCCGCTCGCGGTCACCGGCCCGGACTCCCGGGGATCGGCCGGGCCGGGGAACGGCGGGTCGCCCGCCACCGGCTCGCCGGGAGCCGGGCCGCCCGTCGAGGGGGTGCCGCCCGGGGCGCCCATCGAGGGCGTGCCGCCCGGGCCGCCCGGCCAGGGCTCCCCCGTCGCCGGACCGGCCGGGCTCAGGTCGTCCGCGGCCGGTGTGTCCGGATCGGCCGGGCCGCCCGCCGAGAAGACGTCGTCGGCACGGAGCACGGCCCCGTCGCCGCCGGCACGCCGCACCGCCGGTGCGCCCCGCAGTCGTCCGGCGAGGCCGATCCGCGCTTCCAGCGCCCCGAGCCGGGACCGGAGTTCGGCGCACCGGGCGGAGGCGCGTTCGTGGTCGTCGCGGGCCCAGGCGAGGTCGATGTTGAGGGCCTCGGCCTCCTCGCGGGAGCGCGCGGCGCGCAGGTCGCGGCCGAGCTGGGCCAGCCGTTCGGCGGCGTAGCGCTGTTCGCGGAGGGTGCTGTCGAGGCGGTCGCCGAGATCCTCCCGGGCGCCCGGGCGGGCGTCGTGGGCGGCGAGGGCGTCGGCGTGGAGCGTGCGGGCCTGCGCGGCCTCGCGGGCGACGGCGTCGGTGCCGTAGAGGGTGGCGAGGTCCTGGAGGAGCGCCTCCAGGACGTCCCAGGGGGGTATCTCCCGGCCGCCGAGGCAGGCCTGCATACCGTCGGGGTCGCGCTGCCAGAACACCGCGCACCAGCCGGCGCCCTGGTCCAGGCGCGCCAGCAGGCCGCTCAGGTAGTTCGTGAACTCCCGCACCCGGCCCGGGAGTTGATGCACAGTCATCGCTCGACTCCCGCCCGACCGGAACACTCCGGCTCCGTAGGCAACACCAGTTGTGTTACGGGGCTGCTACGGGGAGTTTTCCGCGGGCGCGCAGAGACCTCATTGCCCGATCTTGACCGATGCGCGTCAGGCGACGATCAGGGCGCAGCGCTCCACCAGATCGTCCATCGACAGGCCCAGCGCCCGGGCCAGCGCCGCGACGGTGAAGAAGGCGGGGGTCGGCGCCCGACCGGTCTCGATCTTGCGGAGCGTCTCGGCCGAGATGCCCGCCACGGCCGCCACCTCCGTCATGCTCCGGCCGCCGCGCGCCTCGCGCAGCAACTGCCCGAGCCGCTCGCCGCGTTCTCGCTCTTCCGGGGTGAGAGGGGTGCGCACCATGCCGTCATTCTAATCCCGTCGAGTAAACCGGTATATTAATTGGCATGGTGGAACTGAAGACGGACACGTCGATCGACGCGATGCACGAGGCGGGCCTGGTCGTCGGGCGGGCCCTGACGGCCGTACGGGAGGCCGCCGGCGTCGGCGTCTCGCTCCTGGAGCTGGACGAGGTGGCACGGGAGGTGCTGCGGGAGGCCGGTGCCTCGTCCCCCTTCCTCGGCTACCGGCCCTCCTTCGCGCCGACCCCGTTCCCGGCCGTCATCTGCGCCTCGGTCAACGACGCGATCGTGCACGGCATCCCGACCGGCTACCGGCTGCGCGACGGCGACCTCCTCTCCATCGACTGCGGCGCCGAACTGGACGGCTGGGTCGGCGACTCGGCGGTCAGCTTCACGGTCGGCAGGGCGCGCCCGGAGGACCTGCGGCTCGTGGAGACGGCCGAGCGGGCGCTGGCCGCCGGGATCGCGGCGGCGGTCGCCGGCAACCGCATCGGCGACATCGCGCACGCGATCGGCCGGGTCTGCCGCGAGGCCGGTTACGGCGTGCCGCACGGCTTCGGCGGGCACGGTGTGGGGCGCCGGATGCACGAGGACCCGGAGGTGCCGAACGAGGGCCGCCCCGGGCGCGGGCTCCCGCTCCGCCACGGCATGGTCATCGCGATCGAGCCGATGCTGATCGGCAGCGGCCGGGACGGCTATCACGCGGCCCCCGACGGCTGGACCCTGCGTACCGACGACGGCTCCCGCGCCGCCCATGTCGAGCACACGGTGGCCGTGACGGCGGACGGGCCGCGGATCCTCACCGAGCGGAATTCAAAGGCCTGACACAGCTCATCCCCGAGCGTCTCCTATCGCCGCGTGCCGACCCATGAATTCGCTGTGCCGCTGAGCAGCCCCCGTAATGCGCTCGTATACATATCCGTGACGGGCGGAGAAAAGGCCGCCCAAATCAGCGAAGGAGTTCTCATGGAAAACGTGCGCATGCGAGTACCGGTCCCCCGGCCCACGCGGCGGCGCCCGGTACCTCCGCCGCCTCCGCCCCAGGGCCAGCGGCCGCCCCGGCCGAATACCGCCGGCCGCTGATCTCGTGACGTAACACCACCCGTGGCAGCCGGACCGGCGGAGGGATGCCCTCCTTCGCCGGTCCGCGCCCGGGCCCAATCGGGGCGGGAGGAAAGCGATGTTCCGGCGGCACGCGAAAATCTCCCCGGTCACCGCATTTCGCAGACTGTGGCCGCTCACCCGGCCGGAAAGAATTCATCTCTGGACCGCCGTGGCCTGCCAGACGATATCCGTCGGATGCGATACGGCGGCCATTCAGGTTTTCTCCTATCTCACCGACGAGGTACTCACCTCGGCCGAGCCGACGAAATTCTGGAGGCCGGCCGCGTTATGGCTCGCGGTGGCCCTGCTGGGCGCCGCCGTGACGTTCGCCGCCCATCAGCTGACCAGCCGGGCCGAGGAGGGTTTCCGGCTGCGCTGCCGTGACGAGGTGTTCCAGCACGCGCAGCGGCTGCCCCCGCACTACTACGAGAACAATCCGCCGGGTGACCTGCTGGCCCGGTTCACCGGGGACATCGACGAGGCGGAGCACGTGGTCGCCTCGGGCCCGGTGCAGCTGCTCAACACCGTCGTCAGCCTGCTCTTCTTCGCGGGCGCCGCGCTGTGGCTGCGCTGGGAGCTGGCCCTGCTCACCTTCGCGGCGGCCCCGGTGCTGTGGCTGGCCACGCGCCGGCTCTCCCGGCCGATCAGAACCCTGTCGCGCACGGAACGCGACCGGTACGGGGAACTGGTCGACGCGCTCGACGAGAACCTCGCGAACATGCCCGTCGTCCAGGCGTACAACCGGCAGGACACCGAGCGCGACCGGGTGCACCGGCGCGGTGCCGCCCGGATGCGCAGCAGCCTGGCCCGGGCCCGGCTGGCCAACGCCTATCTGCCCCTCGCGAACGCCGTCGAGTCGGTGTCCGTGCTCGCCGTGGTCGGCGTCGGCGCCTGGGAGATCGCGGCGGGCCGGCTGACGGTCGGCGGGCTGCTGGCCTTCGCCGCCTACCTCGGCTACCTCTACCCGCAGGTGCAGGCGCTCGGCGGCCTCGCCGTGAGCGTCTCCGCCGCCACCGCGGCCTGCGAGCGCCTCTTCGAGGTGCTGGACACCCGCCCCGCCGTCACCCGGAGCCCCCGTGCGCAGAGCGAGGCGCGACCCGCGTACGGCACCGGCCCCGGCGTGGTGACCCTGGACAACGTCGGCTTCACCTACCCCGGCGGCGACCGGCGGATCGTCACCGGCCTCGGCTTCACCGCCCACCCGGGGCAGCTGGTCCTGATCGACGGCCCCAGCGGCTCGGGCAAGTCCACGCTGGCGAAGCTCCTGCTGCGCTTCTACGACCCCACCGAGGGCCGCATCCTCCTGGACGGCCGGGACATCACCGGCCTGCCGCTGCGCAGGCTGCGCGAGCTGGTCACCCTCGTACCGCAGGACCCCATGCTCCTGGACGGCACCATCCGCGAGAACATCGCCTACGGCCGTCCCGGCGCCGACGAGCGGAGCGTGCTGCGCGCGGCCGCGGCCGCCGACGTGGACGGCTTCGTCAGGCATCTCGCCTACGGCTACGACACTCCGGTGGGCCCCGGCGGGCGGCAGCTGTCCGGCGGCCAGCAGCGGCGGGTGGCCATCGCCCGGGCGCTGGTCCGCGACACCCCGGTCCTCGTCCTGGACGAGCCCACGACCGGCCTGGACGCCGAGTCCGCGCGCCGGGTGATGGAGCCGCTGCGCCGGCTCATGGCGTCCCGCACCACCTTCCTGATCACCCACGATCCCCAGCTGGCCGCCCAGGCCGACGCCGTCCTTTCCGTCGGTCCGCCGCCCGAACCGCTGGACGTGCCCGCCTACGGCGGGCGTGCGAAGGTGGTGTGACCGGGCCCTGCCGGGGCACCCGCGTGGGCCGGCCCGTCGACCAGCGAGCGCGTCCCCCAAGGCGCCGGGACGCCGGAACGGAACGAACGCTCATGACCAGCGGCTACCCCGGACCGGGCGACAACGGACAGGACCCCTTCGGCGAGTTCCTCGCCCGCTTCTTCGGCGAGGGCGGCGCACGCCAGGGTCCCCGCCAGATCGACATCGGCAGGCTGCTCAGCCAGCCCGCGCGGGAGCTGGTCCGGGGCGCCGCCCAGTACGCCGCCGAACACGGCAGCCGCGACCTGGACACCGAACACCTGCTGCGCGCGGCCCTCACGGCCGAGCCCACCCGTTCCCTGCTCAGCAGGTCCGGCGCCGATCCCGACTCGCTGGCGACGGAGATCGACGACCGCGCGGGCCCGGTCCAGCACCCGCCCGGCGAGGCACCCCCGCCGACCTCGCTCGCGCTCACCCCCGCCGTGAAGCGGGCCCTGCTGGACGCGCACGACCTGGCGCGGGCCAGCGGCACCGGGTACATCGGCCCCGAGCACGTCCTGGGCGCGCTCGCCGCGAACCCCGACTCGGCCGCCGGGCACATCCTGAACGCCGCCCGGTTCGCCGCCGCCGGCCTGCCCGCGGACGCCACGGAGACCGACCGTTCCCTCACCGGCCCGGACACCCGGCGCCGTACGAACACGCCCACCCTCGACAAGTACGGCCGCGATCTGACCGAGCAGGCCGGGCAGGGCCGGATCGACCCGGTCATCGGCCGCGACGACGAGATCGAGCAGACCATCGAGGTGCTCTCCCGGCGCGGCAAGAACAACCCCGTGCTGATCGGTGACGCGGGCGTCGGCAAGACCGCGATCGTCGAGGGCCTGGCCCAGCGGATCGCCGACGGGGACGTGCCGGAGGTGCTGTCGTGCCGCCGGGTCGTCGCCCTCGACCTGCCGGGCGTGGTCGCGGGCACCCGCTTCCGGGGCGACTTCGAGGAGCGCCTGACCACCATCGTCAACGAGATCCGCGCCCACTCCGACCAGCTGATCGTCTTCATCGACGAGCTGCACACCGTGGTCGGCGCCGGAGGCGGCGGTGAGGGCGGGGCGATGGACGCGGGCAACATCCTCAAGCCGGCCCTCGCCCGCGGCGAGCTGCACATCGTGGGCGCGACCACCCTGGAGGAGTTCCGCAAGATCGAGAAGGACGCGGCGCTGGCCCGCCGCTTCCAGCCGATCCTGGTGCCCGAGCCGACGGTCCCGGACGCCATCGAGATCCTGCGCGGCCTGCGCGACCGCTACGAGGCCCACCACCAGGTCCGCTACACCGACGAGGCCCTGGTCGCCGCCGTGGAACTCTCCGACCGCTACCTCACCGACCGCCGGCTGCCCGACAAGGCGATCGACCTCATCGACCAGGCGGGCGCCCGCGTCCGGCTCGGCGCCCGCACCAAGGGCAGCGACGTCCGGGCGATGGAACGCGAGATCGAACAGGTGACCAGGGACAAGGACCAGGCGGTCGCCGACGAACAGTACGAACGGGCCACCCAACTCCGGGATCGCATCACCGAGTTGAAGACCCGCATCACCGAGGTCTCCGGCGAGGACGAGGCCGACGAGGGCCAGCACCTGGAGGTGACGGCCGAGGCGATCGCCGAGGTGGTGTCCCGCCAGACCGGCATCCCAGTCAGCAGCCTCACCCAGGAGGAGAAGGAGCGCCTGCTCGGCCTGGAGGCGCATCTGCACCACCGGGTCATCGGCCAGGACGAGGCGGTCGCCGCCGTCTCCGAGGCGGTCCTGCGCTCCCGCGCCGGGCTCGCCAGCCCCCACCGCCCGATCGGCAGCTTCCTCTTCCTCGGCCCGACCGGCGTCGGCAAGACCGAACTGGCCCGCGCGCTCGCCGAGGTCCTGTTCGGCAGCGAGGACCGGATGGTCCGCCTCGACATGAGCGAGTACCAGGAGCGCCACACGGTCTCCCGCCTGGTCGGCGCCCCGCCCGGCTACGTCGGCCACGAGGAGGCCGGCCAGCTCACCGAGGTCGTCCGCCGCCACCCCTACTCACTGCTCCTCCTCGACGAGGTCGAGAAGGCCCACCCGGACGTCTTCAACATCCTGCTCCAGGTCCTGGACGACGGCCGCCTCACCGACTCCCAGGGCCGCACCGTGGACTTCACCAACACGGTCATCGTGATGACCAGCAACCTCGGCTCGGACGTGATCAACCGCCGCGGCGCCGGCATCGGCTTCGGTCCGGGCGGCGAGGAGGCCACCGAGGAGGCCCGCCGCGAGCAGGTCCTGCGCCCGCTCCGCGACCACTTCCGCCCGGAGTTCCTCAACCGCATCGACGAGATCGTCGTCTTCCGCCAGCTCACCGGCGAACAACTCCGCCAGATCACCGAACTCCTCCTGGAACACACCCGCCGCATGCTCCACGCCCAGGGCATCACCGCCCACTTCACCGACCCCGCGGTCAACTGGCTCGCGGAACACGGCTACCAACCGGAGTACGGCGCCCGCCCCCTGCGCCGCACCATCCAGCGGGAGGTCGACAACCAGCTGTCGCGTCTCCTCCTGGACGGCACGATCACCGAGGGCACCGAGGTGACTGTGGACGAAGCCAACGGCCACCTGGAATTCCGGCCCGCGAAAGCGCCCCTTTAGTGGCGCGGGGAACTGCGCGACCAGCCCCCACGCACCCGCGGTCGGCAACTACGGCGCAGGGTCCACCACCTGAGCCGAGCCCCCACCCCGCCGCACAGTCTCCGCAGCCGCCAGCCACTTCCCACCCGGCAACCGCTGCACCCCAGTAGCCGCACCGATCTCCGGATTCAGCGAGAACACATGTCCGATCGCCTCCAACTTCCCTCTCAGCTCGGGGTCGTTGTACAGCGCCGGCTCCAGCTCCGTCTTCGCCGCGTTCCGCTGCGACGCCCGCGGCGCCGCGATCGCGTCCACCAACGGCAGATGCCGGTCGATGAACTCGGTCAGCACCTGCAGCACGGTGGTGATGATGGTCGCCCCGCCGGGCGACCCCACCGCGACCACCGGCTTGTTCGCCTTGTCCAGCACGATCGTCGGCGAGATGGAGGACCGCGGCCGCTTCCCGGGCCCGGGCAGGTTCGGGTCGTGCACCGCGGGGTTCGCCGGGGCGAACGAGAAGTCGGTCAGCTCGT
Organism: Streptomyces sp. NPDC090088; assembly: GCF_044747345.1. Taxonomy (NCBI): domain Bacteria; kingdom Bacillati; phylum Actinomycetota; class Actinomycetes; order Kitasatosporales; family Streptomycetaceae; genus Streptomyces; species Streptomyces sp. NPDC090088. Next base: position 215,378 of record NZ_JBIVDZ010000014.1, read on the forward strand.
TGTTGAGCAGGAACCCCCGCCCCGGCACGGTGATCGCGCTGCCGCCGGTCTGCTCGATGGTCAGCGTGTAGGAGACGACGTTCCCCCACTTGTCGGCGACCGTGAGGTGCGTCGTGTTCTCGCCCTCGTACGTGGTCGGCGCCGGCGTCCCCGTGGAGCCCGGGTCGTTGGGGTCACCCGGCGCGACCGGGCTGGTCAGCACCGAGTCGTCGTGGATGAGTGCCGCCCGCTCGTCGGCGTACCGCTGGGACAGCAGCCCCTTCGTCGGCACGTCCTCGAACGCGGGGTCACCGACCCACCGTCCGCGGTCGGCGAAGGAGATCCGGCTCGCCTCGATGAAGTGGTGCAGGTACTGCACCTCACTGGCCTTGGAGAGGTCGGTGTTCTCCAGGATGTTGAGGGCCTCCCCGACCGTCGTGCCGCCTGACGACGACGGCGCGATCGAGTACACCTTCAGCCCGCGGTACGACGTCTCGGTCGGCGCCTGCGACTTGGCCCGGTAGGCGGCCAGATCCTTCGCGGACAGCTTGCCCGCGCGTGCCTTCCACCCCGAAGCCGGGTCCACCGGCGGGTTGTTGACCGTCGAGAGGATGTCCTTGCCGAGGCCTCCCCGGTAGACGTCCCCGGTCCCCTTCTTCCCCAACTCCTGGTACGTACGGGCGAGATCGGGGTTCTTGAAGGTGGACCCGACCACCGGCAGCTGCCCGCCCGGCAGGAACAGCTTCGCGGTGTCCGGGAAGTACCGGAACCGTGTCTCGTTCGCGGCGGTCTGCGTCCGGAAGGTGTCGTCGACGGTGAACCCGTTGCGGGCGATCCGCTCGGCCGGCTTCAGCACGGTGGAAAGCCGCTCGCTCCCCCACTGGTTCAGCGCCGTCTGCCAGGTGGCCGGTGTCCCCGGCGTACCGACGCTCAGCCCGCTGCTCACGGCGTCCGCGAAGGCGAGCGGCTGCCCGTTCTCGACGAACAGGTTCGAGTCGGCGGTCAGCGGCGCGGTCTCCCGCCCGTCGATCGTGTGCACCGTACGGGACTTGGCGTCGTAGTAGACGAAGTAGCCGCCTCCGCCGATGCCGGAGGAGTACGGCTCGGTGACGCCGAGCGCGGCGGCGGTGGCGACGGCGGCGTCGACCGCGTTACCGCCCTTGCGCAGCACCTCGATACCGGCGGCGGAGGCGTCCGCGTCGACGCTGGCGACCGCACCGCCGTAGCCGACGGCCACCGGGACCTTCGTCACCGCGCTCCCGCCGGAGGCGCCCGGCGGCGCTGCCGCTCCCACCGACACCACGGCGGCCGAGACCGCCAGGACCGTCAGTTTCCGCGTGACAGGGCGACGCATCCGCACCTCCAGTTCCGGAACGTCCGCGCAGCGTATCGGCGGGGCCACGGCCCCGACAGGCACATTCAGGGCACTGTCATATGACTGCCACACTTCGAACACGGGTACGTTCCGGCCACCTGTGCCCGCTAGCATGCGCGCCCATGAATGACGACCTGCGCAACATTGTCCTCGGTGTGGTGGCGGCCGGCATCAGCGCCGCCCTCGGCTGGCTGGCCCGCACCTACATCTGGCGGCGGAAGCTGCGCCGCAAGCAGGCCTTCTTCGGGCTGCCGGAGAACTCTGAGTCGCTGCTGGTCGTCAACCGCGATCCGGCCACCTCCGAACCGGCGGTCCACCGTTTCGACGTGTTCGCGCTCCTGGAGCTGGCCGCGCTGATCAAGGACTGCGGCGCGAACCTGCAGATGGTGACCCAGGACAACGTGCAGCAGGGCTTCGGCGAGCGCACGGAGTTCTGCGTCGGCGGGCCGGGGTCGAACCGCCGGATGCTGGCCCACATGTCGGCGATGCTGCCCGGTGTGCGCGTCAACGTGGACCCGGAGCCGGGTCCGGACCGCGGCGCCTTCCAGATCGGCGCCGAGCGCTACCGGCTGGACCCGGGCATCACGGAGTACGTGCTCCTCGCCCGCCTCACCGCCGGCCAACGCCCCGACGCCCGCCCGGTGTTCCTCTTCTGCGGGCAGCGTGCGATCACCAACCAGGCGGCCACCCGCTACCTGGCCCGCAACCACGAGCGGCTCGCCCGCAAGCACGGCAAGAACACCTTCGTGCTGCTCCTCAAGGTCGTCAACTCGCAGGCGTACGGCCCGGATGTGGTCGAACTCGTCTCGGACGTCAGCCGCGCCGCGCAGGCGCCGCTGCCGCCCGCCGCGACCGACCCCGCACCCGCCTCGCACCGCGCCGGCTGAACACCTGCACCCTTCAACAATCTTTACCCGCACGTAACTTACCGACGGGTTACTTGCAGTAAGCGGTCGCGGTTACCGTCGGGTCACTTTGCTCTGACACATACGGGGAGTGACCTGTGGGAACCCATCGCAAGGCCCTGCGTACGACCGCCGTGGGCGCCGTCTCCGCGACCCTGATCGCCGGAGGCGTCCTCGGGTTCACCCCCGCCGCGCAGGCCGCCCAGAACAGCGTCCGGTTCGTCGACATCGGCGGCGACGGCGGTACGACCCTCAAGGCGAACGTCGTCACGCCCGCGGGCGCCGACGGCTCGCGTCGCTACCCGCTGCTCGTCATGCCCACGAGCTGGGGCTTCCCCCAGGTCCAGTACCTGGCCCAGGCCCAGAAACTGGCCGACTCCGGCTATGTGGTGGTGGCCTACAACGTCCGGGGCTTCTGGCAGTCCGGCGGCGGGATAGAGGTGGCGGGGCCGCCCGATGTCGCCGACGCGTCCAAGGTGATCGACTGGGCGCTCGCCAACACCCCCTCCGACGCCGGGCACATCGGCATGGCGGGCGTGTCGTACGGCGCCGGCATCAGCCTGCTCGCGGCCGCGCACGACCGGCGGATCAAGGCCGTCGCCTCGCTCAGCGGCTGGGCCGACCTGATCGACTCGATCTACTCGGGCCGCACCGAACACTCCGAAGCGACCGCCCTCCTCGACGGCGTCGGCCAGGTCACCGGCCGCCCGAGCGCGGAGACCAGCCAGGTCTTCAAGGACTTCTTCGCCGCCGACCTGTCCAACGAACAGGAACTGATCGACTGGGGAAAGAAACGATCCGCCGCCACCTATGTCGACCAGATCAACAAGAACGGCGCGGCGATCATGCTCGCCAACGCCTGGGGCGACACGATCTTCCCGCCCAACCAGATCGCCGACTTCTACGGCAGGCTGACCGGCCCCAAGCGGCTGGAGCTGCGCCCCGGCGACCACGCCACCGCCGAGCTGACCGGACTGTTCGGGCTGCCCAACGACGTGTGGACGGACACCGAGCGCTGGTTCGACCACTACCTCAAGGGCGCGGACAACGGGATCGACCGCGAGCAGCCGGTGGAGCTCAAGTCCCGTTCCACGGGCGGCTACGAGGGCTACCCGGACTGGAAGTCGGTGGGCGCCGACCGGCGGAAGATCGACCTCGCGGGCACGGCCACCGTCCACGCGAACGTGGACTCGGGCGCGGACGGCGGGATCGTCTTCCTGTCCAGCATCCTCGACCAGGTCGCCCAGCTGCCGCCGGTCGCCTCGATCCCGCTGCTGCCGCGCCGCTGGGCCGCCGTCTGGCAGTCCGAGCGGTACGCCGGCGCCCAGCGGGTGCGCGGCACCGCCCGGTTGCACACCACCCTCACCCCGACCAAGGAGAGCGGCACCCTCGTCGCCTACCTCTACGACGTGGGCCCGCTCGGCCTCGGCAAGCTGGTCACCCACGCGCCGTACACCTGGCACGGCCGGACGCCCGGCAAGGCGTTCGACGTGGACCTGGACCTGTTCTCCACCGCCTACGACGTGCCGGCCGGGCACCGGCTCGCGCTGGTGGTCGACACGGTGGACCCGCTCTACATCGAGCACAACCCGTCCGGCGCGCAGCTGACCTTCTCCTCGCCGGTGGACGACCCGTCGTACGTGTCCGTCCCGCTGCGCGAGCAGTGATCTCCGGCTGCCGCCGGCCGGGCCTGGCCCTGGCTGCTGCCCCCTACGGCAACAGCGTCCCTGGTTCGGCCGGGGCCACCTCGACGGCCTCGGTCCGCGGACTGCGCTGCTCCCGCCGGGCCACCCAGCCGGCGAACCACGAGAGCAACATGCACATCCCGATGTAGATCGGCGCGATCACCATCACCACAGGGATGAAGGGCAAATCGTAGTCGAGGTTCGACGCGATCAGTTTCCCGGCATGGAGGAACTCCTCGTAGGTGATGAGATAGCCGAGCGAGGTGTCCTTCAGGGCCACCACGAGCTGGCTGATGATGGCCGGCAGCATGGCCCGGACGGCCTGGGGCACCAGGACGTACGACATGACCTGGGTCTTGCGCATGCCGAGCGCGAACGCGGCCTCCCCCTGGCCGCGTTCCACACTGAGCACCCCGGAGCGGAACACCTCGGCGAGCACCGAGCCGTTGTAGAGGGTGAGTCCGGCAACCAGCGCGGGCAGCGGCTGGACCTTCAGCGCCACGAAGATGAAGAAGATCATCACGAGGACGGGCATCGCCCGGAAGAACTCCACGACGACGGTGGCGAGCCAGCGGACCGGGCGGTGGTCCGACAGCCGTCCGGTGGCCAGCAGCCCGCCCAGGGCGAGGGAGAGGACGGCCGCCATCGCGAAGGCCTTGAGGGTGTTGCCCAGGCCGCGCAGGAGGAGTTCCTGGATCCCCTTGTACGCGAAGGGCATCCACTTCGTGTACGTGAACTGCCCGGTGTCGAAGAGGAGATACAGGATCCAGGCGAGCAGGCCGAGGAGCAGGGCGGTGGCCAGGGCGCCGTAGAGCCGGTGGCGCCTGCGGGTGCGGGGGCCGGGGATGTCGTAGAGCGCGGTGGCGGCCTCGGTCATCGGGCGACTCCCCAGGTGCGTTCCATCGCGTGGAAGAGGCCGCTGATGGCGAGGGTGATGATCAGGTAGCCGACGGCGATCCAGACGAAGGTCCAGACGATGTTGTAGCCGAGCTCGCTCAACGTCTTGTAGGTGCCGAGGAGTTCGGTGACGCTGAACGCGCCCGCGATCGCGGAGTTCTTGGCGAGCGCGATGAGCGTGGAGCCGATCGGCGGGATCACCGACCGGAACGCCTGCGGCAGGATCACCAGGTTGAGGGTCTGCCCGAAGGTCATGCCGAGGCTGCGGGCGGCCTCGCCCTGCCCCGTGGGCACGGTGTTGATGCCCGAGCGCAGTGCTTCGCAGATGAAGGCGGAGGTGTAGCAGCCGAGGGCGAGGACCGCGAACACCTTGAAGGGCAGCACCAGTCCGAAGCGGGGCAGGCCGAGCAGCACCGCGAAGAACAGGAGCGTGAGCGGGGTGTTGCGGAGCACGGTGACCCAGGCCGTTCCGAAGATCCGCAGGGAGCCGACCGGGGCGACCCGGAAGGCGGCCATCAGGAAGCCGAGGACCAGCGCCAGCAGCGAGGCGTAGACGGTGAGTTCGACGGTGCCGAGGAAACCCTCGGCGTAGGTGTGGAAGTTGTCGGTCAGTACGTTCATGCCGTCCTCCCTCAGCTCGCGGGATAGCGGTCGATCGGGGGCGGCTGCGGGGCCGGTACGCCGGAGAGGCCGAGCGTCGCCTCGTAGGCCCGCTTCCAGTCGCCGTTCTTCTCACGTGCCTCCAGGGCGTCGTCCATCGCGAAGCGCAGGGCGTTGTCGTCGCGCGGGACGCCGATGCCGTAGGGCTCCTTCGAGAAGGGCCTGCCGACGACCTTGAGTTCGTCGGGGGCCTTCGCCGCGTAGCCGATGAGGATGGCGTCGTCGGTGGTGACGGCGTCGACCTGGTAGGTGAGCAGGTTGTCGACGCAGACGGAGTAGGTGTCGTAGGCGACCAGGATCGCCTTCGGATAGTCGGCCTTGATCCGCTGGTACGGCGTCGAACCGGCCGCCGAGCAGACACGTCTGCCGGCGAGGTCCTCGGGGCCGTGGATGTCGTTCTCGTCCCGGCGCACGAGCAGGGACTGGCCCGCCATGTAGTAGGGACCGGCGAAGCCGACGAGCTTCTTGCGGTTGTCGTTGATGGTGTAGGTGCCGACGTAGTAGTCGATCTGGCCGTTCTGCAGGGCGGTCTCGCGGTTGGCGGAGGCGATGGTCCGGAAGCGGATCTTCTGGGGGTCGAGGCCGAGGGAGGCGGACATCATCCGGGCGATCTCGATGTCGAAGCCCGAGTAGACGCCGGTGGCCGGGTCCCTCTGGCCGAGGTAGGGCTGGTCCTCCTTGACGCCGACGACGAAGTAGCCGCGCTTCTTCGCCCGGGTCCAGGTCGGGGAGTCGGGCAGCCGGAAGTCCTGCGCGATCTCGTAGTGGGGAAGCCTGTCGGCCGCGGGGCCCTTGCCCGGCGGGCTGCCCTCCTTGCCGCAGCCGCCGGCGGCGAGGCCGGCGGCTGCCAGCAGCAGCACGGCGAGCAGGACCCGCGCGACGGACCGGGCTCGGGCGGTGGACCTGGTCTGGGCGGCGGGCACACGGGTGGTACGGACCATGGGTGGTGCTCCCCGCTCAGTGCTTGAGGATCTTGGACAGGAAGTCCTTGGCGCGCTCGCTGCGCGGGTTGGTGAAGAACTCCTCCGGGGTGCGGTCCTCCACGATCCGGCCGTCGGCCATGAAGACGACCCGGTGGGCGGCGGAGCGGGCGAAGCCCATCTCGTGGGTGACGACGACCATGGTCATGCCGTCCCGGGCGAGCTGCCGCATGACTTCGAGGACCTCGTTGATCATCTCCGGGTCGAGGGCGGAGGTGGGCTCGTCGAAGAGGAGGGCCTTGGGCTCCATGGCGAGGGCGCGGGCGATGGCCACCCGCTGCTGCTGGCCGCCGGAGAGCTGTGCGGGGTACTTCTCGGCCTGCGCCGACAGGCCCACCCGGTCCAGGAGTTCACGCGAGCGCCGGTCGGCCTGTTCCTTCGTGCGCTTGCGGACCTTGATCTGGGCGAGGGAGACGTTCTGCAGGACGGTCTTGTGGGCGAACAGGTTGAAGGACTGGAAGACCATGCCGACCTCGGCACGGAGCCGCGCGAGGGCCTTGCCCTCCTGGGGCAGCGGCTGCCCGTCGAGGGTGATCGTCCCGGACTCGACGGCCTCCAGGCGGTTGATCGTCCGGCACAGCGTCGACTTTCCCGACCCCGAGGGGCCGATGACGACGACCACCTCGCCCTTGCCGACGGTGAGAGCGATGTCCCTCAGGACGTGGAGCTCCCCGTAGTACTTGTTGACGTCCCGCAGTTCGATCAGAGGATCGACGGCCATCCGCAGCCCTACCCACTCTCAGCCGTGTCGTGGTTGCCGCAAACTATCCAGCGACGACTGAACCGGGCGTACGACACGCACCTTTCGGGCATTAGCCGTATTTACGGCAGCGGTCAGGCTTCGGCGACCTCCGCGTAGAGCTGGGAGAGCTCGGGAACACCGCTCGCCGCCCAGTCCTGACCGGACCCGACGACCTCGAACTCCCGTCCGGAGGCCAGCCGTACGACCGGCTCCCCGTCCGCCCGGATCTCCCACTCCGCACCCGGCACGGTCCGGATCAGGACGGTGCCCAGATAGAGGCCGGCGTCGGTGCCGAGCCAGGCCACGGTCTCCTCGTCGTCCCGCCAGCGCGGCAGCAACTGGTCGAGGGCCTCCAGCGAGGCCGGGGTGTCGTCGAGCGCGACGCCCTCCTCGGCCGCCTGGGCGCGCAGCAGCTCGCACTCGGCGAGGAGATCGGGGTCCGCGGTGTGGTGGACGTCACCGGTGTGGCCGTGCCTGTTGCCCAGAAAGGGGATGTTCATGGTCCCAGGTTGACACTCACACCTCCAGGTCCACCACCACCGGGGCATGATCGGAAGCGCCTTTCCCCTTGCGCTCCTCGCGGTCGACATAGGCGTCCTGCACGGCTTTGCCGAATGCTTCGTTGCCGTACACCAGGTCGATACGCATGCCGCGGTTCTTCGGGAAGGCCAACTGGCGGTAGTCCCAGTAGGTGTACGGGCGGTCGTACTTGAGCGGGCGCGGCACGACGTCGGACAGGCCGGTCTCGCGCAGGGCGGTGAGGGCGGCGCGCTCGGCCGGGGTGACATGGGTGAGGCCCTCGAAGGCGGCGGTGTCGAAGACGTCGTCGTCCGTCGGCGCCACGTTGTAGTCACCGAGGACCGCGAAGGGGCGGCTGCCGCCCGCGTCGCCGGCGACGGCGGCCTTCAGCGCCTCGAACCACTGGAGCTTGTAGGCGTAGTGCGGGTGGTCCACCTCGCGGCCGTTCGGTACGTACACGGACCAGACGCGGACCGGGCCGCAGGTCGCCGAGATCGCGCGGGGCTCCTCGGCCCCGTCGTAGCCCGGGTCGCCGGGCAGGCCCTTGACGACGTCCTCCAGGCCGACCCTGGAGAGCACCGCCACGCCGTTCCACCGGCCGGTGGCGTTCACCGCCGCCTCGTAGCCCAGCTCGCGCAGCGGCTCGAACGGGAACTGCGCCTCGGCGAGCTTGGCCTCCTGGAGGCAGAGCACGTCGGTGCCGCTGCTCTCCAGCCAGGCGAGGAGCCTCGGCAGGCGGGCGGTGATCGAGTTCACGTTCCAGGTCGCGATGCGCATGTCCCACAACCTACCGGGCCCCTCTGACAACGCGCCTCAGACGTCCGCCGAGCCTCCCGCGGCCAGCCGCAGGTGCTCCGCGCCGCCCAGGGCGCCGATCTGGCGGTCGTAGATCGGCCGGGCCAGATCGGTGAGCAGCGCGTCGTGGATGTCGTAGGCGCGCTGCGGCTTCACCTCGCGGACGTAGTCGATGACCTCGGAGATCTTGTTCCAGGGGGCCATCACGGGGAGCATCAGCGTCTCGACCGGGTGGTCGGGGACGGTGAGCGCGTCGCCGGGGTGGAACACCTTGCCGCCGTCGACGAGGTAGCCGACGTTGGTGATGCGCGGGATGTCGGGGTGGATCACCGCGTGGAGTTCGCCGTGCACCTGGACGTCGAAGCCGGCCGCGGTGAAGGCGTCGCCGTGGCCGACGGTGTGCACCCGGCCCGGGAAGGCCGCCGCGAGCTGGTCCGCGACGGACTTCAGGGTCCAGATCTCGGTGGCCGGGTCGGCGTCCATCGCGGCCCGCAGCCGGCCCTCGTCGAAGTGGTCGGCGTGCTCGTGCGTGACCAGGATCGCGTCGGCGCCGACCGCCGCGTCCTGCTCGCTGAACCCGCCGGGGTCGATCACCAGCGTGCGCCCGTCCTTCTCCAGGCGCACGCACGAGTGGGACTTCTTGGTGAGCTTCATGGTCACCATCCTGCCCCCATGCCGTCCCTCAGTCCTCGGGGGTGGTCTCCTCGCGGATGATCTGCTGGGCGACCCGGAAGGCGCTGTTCGCCGCCGGCACCCCGCAGTACACCGCCGCCTGCAGCAGTACTTCCTTGATCTCGTCCGGGGTCAGGCCGTTGCGCAGGGCCGCCCGGACGTGGAAGCCCAGCTCCTCCAGGTGGCCGCCCGCGACCAGCGCGGTCAGCGTGACACAGCTGCGCGAGCGCCGGTCGAGGCCGGGCCGGTCCCAGATCTCGCCCCAGGCGTAGCGGGTGATGAACTCCTGGAAGTCCCCGGAGAACTCGTCGGCCTGCGCCAGCGCCCGGTCCACGTGCGCGTCCCCGAGCACCTCCCGGCGGACCTTCAGCCCCGCGTCGTACGGGTCCGGCCGCCCGAACGGCTGCGGCGGTACGACGGCCGGGGCGATCGCGGCGATCGGCGTGACCTGGGGAGCGACCTGCGGCACGACCAGCGGCGCGGCGGGCAGCACCGGCTTCACCGGGGCGGCCGGGATGGCCATCTGGCCGGTGGTGGAGTCGTAGGCGGGCTGCCAGGCGGTGGAGAAGTGCCGGACCAGCAGGTCGGTGACGGCGGCGGGCTGCTCGACCGGGACCAGGTGGGAGGCGCCGGGCACCACCGCGAGCCGGGCGTCCGGGATCGCGGCGACCAGGGTGCGGGCCTCGGCGGGCCCGGTGACCTGGTCGTCCGAGCCGACCAGCACGAGCGTGGGCACCCCGACCCGGGCGACCTCGTGCCGTACGTCGAAGCCGGCCAGCGCCTCGCAGGCGGCGATGTAGCAGCCGGGGTCGGTCGTGCGGACCATCTGGACGGCCCACTCCGTGATCGCGGGCTGGGCGGCGGCGAACCCGCCGGTGAACCAGCGGTCGGGGGAGGTCCGGGCGATCGGGTCGAGGCCGTTGGTGCGCACGATCACCCCGCGCTGGCGGAACTCGTCCGCCGTCCCGAACCGGGGCGAGGCGGCGACCAGCGCGAGCGAGGCGATCCGCTCCGGGTGCCGCAGGGCCAGCTCGATGCCGACGGCACCGCCGAGCGCACAGCCCGCGTAGCCGAAGCGCTGTACGCCCACCGAGTCCAGCGTGGCCAGCAGCCGCGCGGTCAGCTCGGCGACGGAACCGGCCGGGTACGCCGGGGCGCCGCCGTGCCCGGGCAGGTCGTAGCGGAACACCCGCCACTGCTGGATCAGCTCCGGGATCTGCCGGTCCCACATGTGCCATGTCGTGCCCAGTGAGGGACCGAGGATCAGGACAGGTGCGTCTTCCGGCCCGTCAAAGCGGTATTGCAGGGTGTTCGTCGGTGTCTCACTCACGCCCTGCACGCTCTCACATCTCCCCCCGTCCCACGTGCCCGGGTCGCAACCCCGTGCAAGCCGTACCAGGTTGTGGGAGCCTTGCGAAGATCCTCGGCCTCGATCAGCCGCCGGGCGGCGTGGGCCGGTCCAGGGCATCGCGTCCGGCGCGAGTGAAGAGCCTCAGCACGCGCTGGGCGTCGTCGAAGCACACCGTGATCTGCCGGTGCATGTCCGCGGCGTCGTCCTGGGACAGTGGCCCGGCCACGGCTCTCGCCTCGTGCTCCTCGGCACAGGTCAGCAGGTCCCGGAGGCTGGTCATGCAGTCGCCCACCCGCTCGGCCACCTCGTCGGGTCCCTGCAACTCGACCGCATAGGACGTCTTCAGGGCATCCCGGTACGCCATTCTGCCGCGCATCCGGATCTCCTCCCGCTGCGCGGCCTCCGGAGCACCGGGCAGACAGCAGCGGTGATAGTCGAGAGCCGCGATCCGGGCCGTCTGCGACTTCTCGGCGAACTCCTCGTAGATCGCCTTCCGGTGCTCCCGACGCCAGCGGTGGTGCTCCAGGCGGAGATCGAGTTCCTGGAGCCGCTCGCGCTGCCGTGACTGGCGTTCCTCCTGTTGTTCCAGGGCCTGTTGTTTGGCGCGCTCGGACCGCAGGGTGAGGAAACCCGTCAGACCGCTGCCGATCAGGGTTCCGATGATTCCGATGAAGGAGAGGAGCAGAGAACCGGCCACATTCCATGTGTGCGCCGGCGGACCCTTGATCAGTCCTGCTCCTACAGGTCGTCCGACGCGCCGAGGCCGGTGAGCGCGCCCACCGGGTCCAGGTCCGGGGTGCCTCTGGGCCACCAGTCGTCGTGGCCCGGTTCCGACTCGTAGGCGTACCAGAGGCCGTCCCGGCCCAGGCGGAGCTGGAGGTGGCCGGCGGGGTGGGTGAGGTGGTTGTGCCAGGGGCGGAACACCGGCAGGTCGGCGGCGAGCAGCAGCGGCCGGGCCCGGTCGAAGCGGCCGGCCGGCGGATCCCAGGGCTCCTCCAGGACGGCCAGCCCCTCCAGGCCGCCCTGGCGCCAGGCGGCGACCGCGCGCGCCAGGTCGCCCGGGGTGCGGCCGACGGCGTCCGCGAGGGACGCGTACAGGGCGCGGGTGGACGCGGTCAGGCCGGAACCGGGGCGGGCGGCGGCGAGCCGTACCGCGTCCTGCCAGAGCGTCAGTTCGCCGACCGGGTCGCGCCCGGTGGCGAGCAGCGCGTGGGCGCGGGCGGCGGCGTCGGTGGCGAGCTGGTCCAGCGCGAAGGGGTCGGGGCCGCCGGGCACCCCCGGATAGACCGGGGGCTGCTCGGGGTGCGGCGGAACCGGCAACGGGGGCGGCAGCGGCGGAAGCCGGCGGGGCAGGAGAGCCTCGGTGGCGCGGACGCCGGGCAGGGACATCGGCTGCCGCTCCCGGGCGGCGCGGGCCGCGTTGCGGCGGGACAGCGCGTCGAGCACCTCGCGCTCCCCTCGGCCGCGCAGCAGAAGCAGCACGAACGGGTCGGCGTCCAGCAGCCGCGCGGTCTGGTAGCAGAGGGCGGCCGCGTGCTTGCAGGGGTGCCCGAAGTCCGGGCAGCTGCACCGGGGTTCGAGTTCGCCGGGGCCCGGGAGCAGCGGGACCCCCGTGTCGGCCAGAGCCTGCGGCAGCTCCTTGTCCAGCAGCGCCGCGATGTCTCCGGGGCGGTCGGCGGCGGCCTCCAGGAACCGCTCCCACTCGTCCTCGCCGAAAGCACGCAGGCGTAGCTGCACACGGTACGGCCGGGGCCGGCTCCCCTGCACATACGCCAGCACCAGCCCCGGCGTCACCGTGATCGCGTCCACATGCCCTTGCTCCGCGTAACTCCGGCCCCGCGCGAGCCGCTTGACGTCCAACGCGCCCTCTTCGAGCGCCCTGACCCAGGCGTTGCCCCACCAGGTATCGGCGAAGTCGGCACCGGAGGCGGCGGCCTCAGCGCGCGACGGGAGGGAGGGGAAGGTACGGCGGAGTTCGGTGTCGCGGTGGGGGGTGGCCATGGTGCGGGGGAGGTGAGGGGCGGCGGGAGTGGTGTGGGGAGCGGCGGGGTTGGTGTGGGGAGCGGGGGTGTTCGGGGTGTCGGTCTCCGGGGGGCGGGTGGTGGGGGGCGGTGGGGAGGCGGGGGTGGCGTAGGGCGCGGAGGTGGTCGGAGTCTTGGTGTCCGAGGGGCGGGAGGTGGTGGGCGGTGGGGAGACAGGGATACTCGTCGCCGCCGGGTCGCCGGAGAGCAGTGAGGAAACGGGAGTACCCGTAGACGCCATGCCGCCGGTGGGTGATCCGGTCGTGGGCGGAAGGTCGGCCTCTGCGGCGGCCGCCGGCTCGTCCTCGGCCGGGGGCATCCGGAATGCGGTGGCCAGGAACTGCTTCAGGTCACGCGCGGTGCTGTGACGGGTCGCGGCAGGCGGATGCGGCGACGGCAGCGGGCGCGCCACGCGGGCCGGTGGCGCCGCGGACGCCTCCGCCGCGGCCTCTTCGGCCCGCCGCCGCTCCTCGCGGGCGGCACGCAACGCCTGCCGGGCGATGTCACCCGGACGCCCACCGGGCCGGGTGCCGGGGCCGGGGCCGGGGCCGTTGGAGGCGGACTCGGTCCGGGCGGCACCGGGAGCGGTACCGGGCATGGTGTCCGGGGCGCTCTCCTCGGCGTCGGTCTCGTGCGGCGCGGAGCCGGAGCCGTCGGAGCCGGTGGCCCCGTCCTCCTCCCTCTCCGCTCTCTCCACGTCCTTCGCGGCGGCAGCCGTCCGCAACGCCAGACGCGCGGCGTCTCCCGGCCTCGGTGCCGGTCCCGGGGACATGGCTCCGCTCCCCCGCGAGCCGGCACCGGACGCCTGTTCTCCGGATCCGGCCGCGCCGTGCGCCTGCTCCGGGCGGTCCGCCGTACCCTCGGCCGACTCTGCCGACGCCGGCCCCGTGCTCTCGCCGGTGGTCGTCCCGGCGCCCCCGGTCTCCGCCCCGCGCTCCCGCGCCGCGCGCAGTGCCCGTCGTGCCGCGTCGCCCGGCCGCTGTTCGCCGCCCTCGCTCATGCCGTCCTCCGCAGCGAGACCAGGTCGGACAGCTCGCGGTCGGTCAGTTCGGTCAGGGCGGCCTCGCCGGAGCCGAGGATCGCGTCGGCGAGGGCCCGCTTGGACTCCAGCATCTCGGCGATGCGGTCCTCGACGGTGCCCTCGGTGACCAGGCGGTGGACCTGGACCGGCTGGGTCTGGCCGATGCGGTACGCGCGGTCGGTGGCCTGTTCCTCCACGGCCGGGTTCCACCAGCGGTCGAAGTGGACGACATGGCCCGCGCGGGTGAGGTTGAGTCCGGTGCCCGCGGCCTTCAGGGAGAGGACGAGGACCGGGGTCGCGCCGGCCTGGAAGCGGTCGACCATGCGCTCCCGCTCCGGGACCGGTGTGCCGCCGTGCAGCAGGTCGACCGGGACCGCGCGGGCCTGGAGGTGCGCGGTGATCATGCGGGCCATGCCGACGTACTGGGTGAAGACCAGTACCGAGCCGTCCTCGGCGAGGACGGTGTCCAGCAGCTCGTCGAGCAGGGTGAGTTTGCCGGAGCGGGCGGCCAGGGTGTCAGGGCGGCCGTCCTCCTTCAGGTACAGCGCGGGGTGGTCGCAGATCTGCTTCAGGGCGCCGAGGAGCTTGAGCACCAGGCCGCGCCGCGCGATGCCCTGCGCGGTCTCGATGGCGAGCAGCGACTCGCGTACCACCGCCTCGTACAGGGCGGCCTGTTCGCGGGTGAGCGGGACCGGGTGGTCGGTCTCGGTCTTGGGCGGGAGTTCGGGGACGATCCCGGGGTCGGACTTCTTGCGGCGCAGGAGGAAGGGGCGGACCAGGCGGGCGAGCCTGGTCACGGCCTCCGCGTCCTCGCCGTTCTCGACGGCACGCGCGTGCCGGGCGCGGAAGGACTTCAGCGGGCCGAGGAGGCCGGGGGTGGTCCAGTCGAGCAGGGCCCAGAGCTCGGAGAGGTTGTTCTCCACGGGCGTGCCGGTGAGGGCCACGCGCGCGGGGGACGGAATCGTGCGCAGGGCTTTGGCGGTCGCCGAGTAGGGGTTCTTGACGTGCTGCGCCTCGTCGGCGACGACCATGCCCCAGGGCTGTTCGGCGAGCCGGGCGGCCGTGGCGCGCATGGTGCCGTAGGTCGTCAGGACGAAGCCGCCGTCGAGGCCGTCCAGGGTGCGGTCGGGGCCGTGGAAGCGGCGGACCGGGACGCCGGGCGCGAACCGGGCGATCTCCCGCTGCCAGTTGCCCAGCAGGGAGGCCGGGCAGACCACCAGGGTCGGTTCGGTTCGGGCCCGCTTGAGGTGCAGGGCGATGACGGTGATGGTCTTGCCGAGGCCCATGTCGTCGGCGAGGCAGCCGCCGAGGCCGAGGGAGGTCATGAGGTCGAGCCAGGCCAGGCCCCGGAGCTGGTAGTCGCGCAGGGTGGCGTGCAGTCCGGCGGGCGGTTCGGCCGGGTGGATGCCGGCGGTGAGGCGGTCGCGGAGGGCCGCGAGAAGGCCGACGGGGACCGCCTCGACGGTCTCGCCGTCCACCTCGGCCTCACCGGTGAGCGCCACGGAGAGCGCGTCGACCGGGTCGAGCAGGCCCAGTTCGCGTTTGCGGGCCTTGCGGACCAGGGCCGGGTCGACCAGTACCCAGCTGTCCCGCAGCCGGACCACCGGCCGGTGTGCCTCGGCGAGCGCGTCCATCTCGGCCTCGCTGAGCGGGTCGCCGCCGATCGCCAGCTGCCAGCGGAACTGGAGCAGTTCCTCGCCCTCGAAGAAGCCGGTGCCGTCGGTCGCGGACCCGGGGGCGGGACGGATGACGGCCGAGGCGGTCAGGTCCTGTGCCAGGTCGCGGGGCCAGTGCACGGCGACCCCGGCCGCCGAGAGCCTGGTCGCCGCCACCCCGAGCAGCTCGCCCAGCTCCTCCTCGGAGAGCGCGAGCACGTCCGGCACGTCCTGTTCCGCGAGCCGGTCCAGCGGTGGCCAGACCCGCGCGGCCCGGCGGACGGCCAGTGCCGCGTCCACGCGCGCCCGGGGGCCGAAGGCGGCGTCGGAGCGCCCCGCCCACAGCGCCGCCGCGTCGGTCACCAGGGTGGGGTCGGCGAGGCTGTGCACCTGGACGATCGCCGCTCCCGCGCGGGGCGCGCCCTCGCCGTCGTCGAACAGGTCGTACGCCGACAGGTCCAGGCGCAGGGAGATGCGCACGCCCGCGTCCATGCCGGCGGCGACCTCCGCGGCCCACTCGCGGGCGTCGGGCAGCCGCTGTGCCTCGCGGGCGGCGAAGGGCCGGCCCGAGGTGTGGGGCGCGGCCGGGGTGCGGGGCAGGGTGTCGGCGACCGCGTCCAGGAAGGAGCGGATCAGCGCCTCGGGCCGGGGCAGCAGCAGCGGGCCCGGGCCGGGCAGCGGGACGGCGTGGCCCTCGGCGGGCAGGGCGGCGGCGACCGCGCGCAGGTGGGCGATGTCGGCGGGCTCCAGGGGGCCGGCCCGCCAGGCGTCGTGACCGGCCGGGGTCAGGCCGGGCAGCAGGCGGCCCCGGGCGGCGAGCCGCAGCGCGTGCTGGGCGGCGGCTCCCCAGCAGGCGGTGGCGGGGTGGGCGGCCGGGTCGCGGCGGGCCCGGACGAGCAGCGGGAGGGCCTCGGCGAGCGGCAGGGTCAGCGCGGGCACCTGCCGGCGGCGGACACCGGCACCGTGCCGTCGTACGACCGTCAGGTCCTCGGTCGCGGAACCGGTCGCGGCGGCGGGCAGTGGGTCGCCCTCCGGGTCCCAGAAGGCCATCCGGCCGTGGCGTGGGAGGTCGGCGGGCAGATAGATCGCGGCGAGGCGCACGGGCACGCCGTCAGGGGTCTCGGTCACCGTGCCGCTCATACGTTCTGCCACCTCCCGCCCGGTTGTCGGATCAGACGTCTCCGACTGTACGGGCGGGGTCTGACAATCGGCCCCGGCGACCGGCCGCGGCCACATTCACGGCCACATTCACGGCCACGACCACGGCCAGCGCCGGGTGCTACGGGACGGTGCGCGAGACCACGTAGATCATCGGGTAGTTGGGGTCGGCCGTGTTCACGACCACGTCCTGGGTGGGCGCCGGGTTCTTCTGCTTGTGCGTCAGGCCCGACCAGGCGCCGGGTCCGGTGAACTTCCAGCCGGTGATCTTCTGGTCGCGGGCGCTGATGCTGATGTCGTCCTTCTTGAGGGCGTCCCGGTTGACGCCCATGCCCTCCAGGAAGCTGTCCAGGCCGGCGCTGTTGGTGCGGAACTGGACGTAGAGACGGCTGGTCTTCCAGTTGTTCGTCTCGTAGTACGCGATCGTGTCGGCCGGGTGCGGGACCGGCACCTGGTACAGGCGTCGCTGCACCTTCGACGGCCAGCCCTCGGTGAGGCCGGTCGCCGAGTACTTGGACTCCTTGTCCTTGCCGCTGTTGCGGCTCTGGTTGGCGGAGATCACCAGATAGCCGGCCGGTACGCCGATGAGCAGCACGATGATCAGCAGCGTGAGCGTCCGGCGGCGGGCCTTGTGGCCCGGGGTCTCGGGCGGGCGGCGGTGCGGTTCGTCGGGCGGCGCGGCCTGGCGGGGCAGCGAAGCGGTCATGCGGTGTCCCGGGTACGGCGGGCCTCCGCGTACCGCTCGTAGCGCTCGTACCGCTCCACCCGGCGCCGGTTGGCGCGGCGGAACCGGCGGGCGACGAGCCGGGCGAGGTCGGCGGCGCCGACCATGCCGGCCTCGGGGCCCAGCTGGGCTCGGGCGATCCGGGCCTCGGGACGGTAGCCGCGGCCGGTGAGCTGGCGCTTGAACGCGTCCCGCGCGGGGCCGATCAGCAGGTCGTCGGCGGCGCTGACACCACCGCCGATCACGAAGCAGGAGGGGTCGAGGGCGGCGGCGAGGTTGGCGATGCCGACGCCGAGCCACTGGCCGATGTCCTGGAGCAGCTCGATGCACATCGCGTCGCCCTCGCGGGCCAGCTCGGTGATCATCGGGCCGCTGATCTCGTCGATGTTGCCCTTGACGTGCTCGATGATCCCGTAGGCCACCGGGGAGTCGGCCGCCGCCAGCTCCTTGGCCTCGCGGACCAGCGCGTTGCCGGAGCTGTACTGCTCCCAGCAGCCGCGGTTGCCGCACGGGCAGCGGTGGCCGCCGGGCACGACCTGCATATGGCCGAACTCGCCGGCGACACCGTACTTGCCGCGCTTGACCTGGCCGTCCTCCAGGATCGCGCCGCCGATGCCGGTGCCGAGCGTGATCATGACCAGGTGGTCCTCGCCGCGGCCGGCGCCGAACCGCCACTCGGCCCAGGCGGCGGCGTTGGCGTCGTTGTCGACCAGGACGGGGACCGCGAGGCGGCCGGCGAGGCGGTCGCGCAGCGGCTCGTTCCGCCAGGACAGGTGCGGGGCGAACAGGACGCGGTTGCGGTCGGCGTCGACCCAGCCGGCCGCGCCGATGCCGACCGCGTGCACGTCGTGCCGGTCGGACAGGTCCAGGACCAGCTCGACGATCGTGTCCTCGACGACCTTCGGGCTCTTGGACTTGTCCGGGGTCTCCGTGCGGAGCTTCTCCAGGATGTTGCCGTCGGCGTCCACGACGCCCGCCATGACCTTGGTGCCGCCGATGTCGATGCCCACCGTTGGCACACGGGGTGCTGTCAGGTGGGAGCGGCGTTCCCGGGTGCCGACGGTTCGCAGGACCGGGGCACGGCGGGAGCCGATGGGGGCGGTGAGGTCGCGGTAGGTGCTCATCGGGCTTGATTCTGCCGCACGCTCGCGCGGAGTGCCGTTCGGGGGACATAAAGGTGGGTACCGCGCCGTTGCCGGGTACGGGTTGTCCGTGGCTGGTCGCGCAGTTCCCCGCGCCCCTAGCCTCGCTGCAGCTCGTGGCGTAGAGACTCGAGGTCGCTTCCGCCCGCCATCTGCCGGGTCAGCTCCTCCAGGGTGACCGAGTCACGGTCGTAGCTGCCCGCCATCGTGCCTCGCCTGAGCAGCACGAACCTGTCCCCCACCAGGTACGCGTGATGCGGGTTATGGGTGATCAACACAACACCGAGGCCCTGGTCGCGTGCCGCCGCCACGTATTTCAGGACCACACCTGACTGCTTCACGCCCAGGGCCGCCGTGGGCTCGTCGAGGATCAGGACCTTGGCGCCGAAGTACACGGCCCGCGCGATGGCCACGCACTGGCGTTCGCCGCCCGACAGGGTGCCGATGGGCTGGTCGACGTCGCGGAGGTCGATGCCCATGCGGAGGAGTTCGGTGTGGGTGGTGCGGCGCATGAAGTCGACGTCGAGGCGTTTGAGGAGGCCCTTGCGGGGCTCGGAGCCGAGGAAGAAGTTGCGCCAGACCGGCATGAGGGGGACCACGGCCAGGTCCTGGTGGACGGTGGCGATGCCGCGGTCGAGGGCGTCGCGCGGGGAGGCCAGGGTGGTCTCCTCGCCGTCGATGTGCAGGGTGCCGCCGTCGTGGCCGTGCAAGCCCGCGACGATCTTGATGAGCGTGGACTTGCCGGCGCCGTTGTCGCCGAGGACGCAGGTGATCTCGCCCGCGTGGACCTCCAGGGAGACGCCTTGCAGGGCGCGGACGGTGCCGTAGTGCTTGCTGACGTCGGTCAGCCGGACGAGGGTCATGCGGTGGCCTCCGCGCGGTTGCGGACCCAGGTGTTGAGCAGGGTCGCGAGGAGCAGCATCGCTCCGAGGAAGAACTTGAACCAGTCGGGGTTCCACTCGGCGAAGACGATGCCCTTGCTGGTCATGCCGAAGAGGAGGGCGCCGACCGCCGAGCCGACCGCGCTGCCGTGGCCGCCGGTGATCAGGCAGCCCCCGATGACGGCCGCGATGATGTAGATCAGCTCGTTGCCCACGCCCTCGCCGGACTGGACGGCGCCGTACGAGAAGAGCAGGTGCTGGCCGGAGATCCAGGCGCCGAACGCCACGCCCATGTAGAGGCCGATCTTGGTCCTGGCGACGGGGACGCCGACCGCGCGGGCCGCGTCCTGGTTGCCGCCGACCGCGAAGATCCAGTTGCCGGTGCGGGTGCGCAGCAGGATCCAGGAGGCCAGGGCGACCAGGGCGAGCCACCACAGGATCGTGATCTTGAAGTCGACCCCGCCGATCGTGACGGTGGAGGCGAAGACCGCGCGGGCGGACGCGAAGCCCTCCATGTCGGCGACGGTCTTGGTGGAGACCGTGCCGTCGATGAGCTTGGTGAGGCCCAGGTTGGCGCCGGTCAGCATCAGGAAGGTACCCAGGGTGACGATGAAGCTGGGCAACTTGGTGCGGGTGAGCACGTAGCCGTTGAAGGCGCCGACGGCGAGGGTGACCAGCAGGGAGACGCCGACGCCCACCCAGGTGTTCGCCGTCATCTGGTAGCTGAACATCGAGGAGACCAGCGCGGACGAGGTCACCAGGACGCCCGCCGAGAGGTCGAACTCGCCGCCGATCATCAGCAGCGCCACCGGGACGGCCATGATGCCGATCGTCGAGGAGGCGTAGAGGACCGTGCTGATGCTGGAGGCGCGCAGGAAGCCGTCGGCGGCCAGCGCGAAGAAGAGGAAGACGGCGACCGCGCCGACGACCGAGCCCAGTTCCGGACGGGAGAGGAGTTTCCGCGGGACCGAGGTCCGCAGAATCCTTTCTTCAAGGGTTTTGTCCAGCGTCGCGCTCATCGGGTGCCCCGCTCGGTGTACTTCGCGAGCGCGCCCGCCTGGTCCTTGGTGATGATCTGCGGACCGGTGAGCACCGGCCGGCCGCCGCCGAGGACGTCGCCGTTGTACTTGTAGAGCCACAGCAGGTCGACCGCCTGGTAGCCCTGGAGGTACGGCTGCTGGTCCACGGCGAAGCCGAGGGTGCCGTTCTCCAGTTCGGCGGCGACCTCGGCGTTGAGGTCGAAGGTGTCGACCTCGGCCTTGCTGCCGGCATCCGTCCTCGCCTTGACGGCGGTGTCGGCGTACGGCGCCCCGAGGGTGACGACGGCGTCGATGGACTTGTCGGCCTGGAGCTTGGCCTCGATCGAGGACTGCACGTCGGGCATGTTGGTGCCGTTGACATAGAGGTTCTCGACCGTGCCGGAGAAGTTCTCGGCGACACCCGCGCAGCGCTGCTCGTGGCCGACGTTGCCCTGCTCGTGCAGGACGCACAGGGCCTTCTTCCTGCCCCGCCGGTTCAGCTCGTCGCCGACCGCCTGGCCGGCGACGGTCTCGTCCTGGCCGATGTGCGCGAGGGCGCCGAAGGCCTTGGACTCCGCGGAACCGGAGTTGACCGTGATCACCGGGATGCCGGCCTTCTCGGCCCGGGCCACGGCCGCCTTGAGGGCGTCCGGCTTGGCGAGGGTGACGATGATGCCGTCGACCTTCTTGTCGACCGCCGCGTCCACGAGCTGCGCCTGCTGCTGGGCCTCGTCGTCGTGCGAGTAGAGGAAGTGGATGTTGTCCTTGCGGGCGGCCTGCTCGGCGCCGCTCTGCACGATGTCCCAGAAGGTGTCGCCGTCTCCCGAGTGGGTGATCATCGCGAAGGTCCAGCGGGGGGTGTTCACCGCCGCCCTGCCCTGGGCCGCCGCCGCGTTGCGGGCGTCCTCCGCCCGCTTGCCGCCGGTACTGCTGCAGCCGGCGAGGGTGACGCTCAGCGCCCCCGCCACCGCGATGCCCACCCAGGTCCGAAACCGTGCCACGAGGCCGTGCCCTTCTTGCCGTGCTCATACGTGCGAGAGGGGCGGGCGGGCTCACCGTGGGTGACCACCGACGGCGACCTCGCCTGCCCCAAAAGCATCAGTATCGAACACGGGGTACACCCCTGACAGGGGTGGGTGCGCTCCACCGTCAATTTGTCCGGACATTACGACTGACGGAATGTCGGAATCCGGGCGGTGCTCAGGACCGTACGAGGAGCTGGAACTCGAAGGAATAGCGGGTCGGCCGGTAGATGTGGTCGCCGAACTCGACGGCGCGGCCGGTGTCGTCGTACGTGGTGCGCTGCATGGTGAGCAGCGGGGCCCCCTCCGGCTCGGCGAGCCGCTCGCCCTCGGCGGCGGTGGCGCCGCGCGCGCCGATGGACTGGCGGGCGCTGTGCAGGGTGATCCCGGCGGCCCGCATCAGGCGGTAGAGGCCGGTCGCCTCCAGCTGCGCGGTGTCCAGGTCGAGCAGTCCGGGCGGCAGGTAGTTGGTCAGGTAGGCCATCGGCTCGCCGTGCGCCAGCCGCAGCCGTTCGACCCGGTGCACCTCGGCGCCCTCGGCCACCCCGAGCGCGGCGGCGACCTCGGCGGAGGCCGGGACGACCGTGTTGACCAGCACCTTCGTCGCGGGACGCTGGCCGGCCGACTCCAGGTCGTCGTAGAGGCTGCTGAGCTCCAGGGGGCGTTTCACCTGGCTGTGCACGACCTGGGTGCCGACACCCCGGCGACGGACCAGGAGGCCCTTGTCGACGAGGGACTGGATGGCCTGCCGGACGGTCGGGCGGGACAGGCCGAGCCGTGCGGCCAGCTCGATCTCGTTGCCCAGCAGGCTGCCGGGGGTGAGCGAGCCGTGCTCGATGGCCGCCTCCAGCTGCTGCGCGAGCTGGAAGTACAACGGCACCGGCGAGCTCCGGTCCACACTGAGGTCGAGCGTGACGGTCGGGTCCACATCTGGTTTCGGCACGGGCCCGAGCGTATCTCCGTGACGGGTTGACGGGAAGTTGTGTAGTTCGATTGTCCGGACATACGGATTGACAGCGCACGGGGTGCACCAGCACCTTGTTCCCATGCGCATCGGGGTCATCGGTACGGGCCGCATCGGCACCATCCACGCGAACACGCTCAGCCGCAATCGCGAGGTCGGATCGCTGATCCTTACGGACGTGGACCCGGCGCGGGCCCAGGATCTGGCGCACCGCCTCGGGGAGACGGCGGCACCGGGGACGGACGAGATCTTCAAGTGGGGCGTGGACGCCGTGGTGATCACCACCGCGACCTCCGCGCACGCCGACCTGATCGGCCGGGCCGCGCGCTCCGGACTGCCGGTCTTCTGCGAGAAGCCGATCGCCCTCGACCTGCCGGGCACCCTGCACGCCCTGGCCGAGGTGGAGAAGGCCGGCACGGTCCTGCAGATGGGCTTCCAGCGGCGCTTCGACAAGGGATACGTGGGCGCCCGGGAGGCCGTGCGCTCGGGCCGGCTCGGGCGGCTGCACACGGTGCGGGCGCTCACCTCCGACCAGTCGCCGCCCCCGCCTGAGTGGCTGCCGCTGTCCGGCGGGCTGTTCCGGGACACCCTGATCCACGACTTCGACGTGCTGCGCTGGGTGACCGGACGGGAGGTCGTCGACGTGTACGCGACCGGCTCGGACGCCGGGCCCGCGATGTTCCGCGAGGCCGGGGACGTGGACACGGGCGCGGCGGTGCTCACCCTGGACGACGGCATGCTGGCCACGGCGACGGCGACCCGGCTGAACGGCGCCGGGTACGACGTGCGGATGGAGCTCTCCGGGGAGCGCGACACCGTGGTGGTCGGCCTCGACGACCGTACGCCGGTGGCCTCGACCGAGCCGAGCGGGCCGCCGCCCGCGGACAAGCCCTGGCCCGGCTTCCTGGAGCGGTTCGGACCCGCCTACGAGGCCGAGCTGTGCGCCTTCGTCGACGTGGTCCGCGGCGCCCTGGCCAACCCGTGCGACGGCCGCGAGGCCCTCCAGGCGCTGCGGATCGCCGAGGCCTGCGAACTCTCCCGGCACGAGCGAAGACCGGTGGCGCTGACGGAGATCCCGGACCGCCTCGCCTGACCGGCGGCACGGGGGGGCGGACCGGGACTGTCCGCGGACACGGGAGGGGGCTACCAGCGGACGGGGAGTCGCCGCACGCCTCTCATCAGGGTGCCCGGCAGCCACTCCCCCGGCGGTCCGTCCAGGGCCAGGTGCGGGGCGCGCTCCAGCAGGGTGCGCAGGGCGATGCGGCCCTCCAGGCGGGCCAGGGGTGCGCCCAGGCAGTAGTGGATGCCGTGGCCGAAGGCGAGGTGGCCGCGGTTGTCGCGGCGGATGTCGAAGCGGTCGGGCTCGGGGTAGCGGGCGTCGTCCCGGTCGGCGGCGGTGAGGCCGATCATCACGGGCTCGCCCCGCTCCACGGCGGTGCCGGCGATCTCCAGGGGCTCGGCGGCGTACCGGTACGTCGCGTTCTCCACCGGGCCCTCCCAGCGCAGTACCTCCTCGACCGCGCCCTCCAGCAGGCTCATGTCGGCGCGCAGAGCGGCGAGTTGGTCCGGGTGGGTGAGCAGGGCGAGGACGCCGTTGCCGATGAGGTTGACGGTGGTCTCGTGGCCGGCGATCAGCAGGATGTAGGCCATTCCGCGCAGTTCCTCGACGGAGAGGCGGTCGCCGTCCTCGGCGGTGGTGCGGATCAGGTCGCTGAGCAGGTCGCCGCTCGGTCCCGCGCACCGCTTGTCCTCGATGAGCTCCTTCAGGTACTCGGCGAGGGCGACGAAGGAGTCGTACTCGCTGCCCGGATCGCTGGGCGCGACGACCTCGTTGGAGAGTTTCCGGAACCGCTCGCGGTCCAGCTCGGGGACGCCGAGCAGTTCGCTGATCACGGTGATCGGCAGTGGGTAGGCGAGGGCGTCGATGAGGTCGGCGCGGCCGTGCGGGAGCATCTCGTCGAGCAGCCGGTCGGTGATCTCCTGGATCCTCGGCTCCAGTTCGGCCACCCGCCGGGCGGTGAAGGCGCGGGTGACGATCCCGCGCAGCCGGGTGTGCTGGGGCGGGTCGGCGACCAGCAGGTATCTGCCGATCAGTTCCTCGTCCATGAACCGGAAGCCGATCCTGCCGGTGTCCTTGGCCAGCCGGGGGTCGGCGAGCGCCGCGCGCGCCTCCTCGTACCCCACGACCAGCCAGGTCTCGTGGTACTGGTCGGCGGCCGGCAGCCGGACCCGGTGCACCGGGCCGCGCTCGCGCAGCCGGGCGTACACCGGGTGCGGGTCGGTGCGGAAGCCGTCGCCGAACTCGCTCAGGTCGATCACTCGCGTCATGCGCTGCCCCCTTCAGGACGCGTCCCCCGAAGTCATCCTGGTACTGGGGCAACGCGCCGGCCCCTCAATTGGTGCCCTCGCCCTCCAGCAGCCCGGCGTCGTACGCCAGCAGGGCGATCTGCACGCGGTTGTTGAGGCCGAGCTTGGCCAGGATGCGGGAGACATGGGTCTTGACGGTGGCGACGCTCATGAACAGGCCGGTGGCGATCTCGGCGTTGGCGAGGCCCCGGCCGACCGCGACGGCGACCTCGCGTTCGCGGTCGTTGAGGGCGGTGAGCCGGTCACGCGCGCGTGCCTGCCGGGTGTCGGCCCGGGCGCCCGCCGCGTGCCGCATGAGCTGCCGGGTGACGGCGGGCGACAGGACGGGGTCGCCGGCCGCGACCCGGCGGACCGCGTCGACGATCTCGGCGGGCGGGGTGTCCTTGAGGACGAAACCGGCGGCTCCCGCGCGCAGGGCGTGCAGCACCTGTTCGTCGGCGTGGAAGGTGGTCAGGACGACGACCTCGGGGGCGTCCGCGCGGGCGCGCAGCCGCTCGGTCGCGGTGAGCCCGTCCACGGACGGCATCCGGATGTCCATCAGGACGACGTCCGGCCGGGTGCGGTCGACGAGTGCCTCGACCTCGGCGCCGTCGGCGCCCTCCCCGACGATCTCGATGTCCTCGGCGCCGCCCATCATGAGGGACAGCCCCGCCCGCACCAGCGGGTCGTCGTCCACGAGCAGCAGTCTGATGGCGGTGGCGGCGGTCATGGCTCCTACGTAATCACGCGGGCAGGGCATCACGGGGTCGTTCAGGCGGCGGGCCAGGGCAGCCGGGCCCGTACCTCGAAGCCGCCGTCCTCGGTGGCCCGGTGGTCGAGGCGTCCCCCGGCCAGCGTGGCGCGTTCGGTCAGGCCGATCAGCCCCTGGCCGGAGCCGGGGACGTGCGGGGCCTCGGTGCCGGGCGCGGGGTTGCGCACGGTGATGTCCAGGCCGTCGCCGGGGGCGCCGGTGACGCGGACGGTCACCTCGGCGCCCGGGGCGTGCTTGCGGGCGTTGGTGAGGCCCTCCTGGGCGATGCGGTAGGCGGTGCGGCCGACGGAGGCGGGGACGGCCGACGGGTCGCCGACGTGGCTGTCCAGCACCACCTTCATGCCGGCCCCGCGTGATTCGGCGACCAGCGCCTCCAGCGCGGCCAGCGTGGGCTGCGGCCGGCCGCCCGCCTCGTCGCCGTCGGCCGCGCGCAGTACGCCGATGATCTCGCGCAGGTCCTGGAGGGCCTCGTGGGCGCTCTCCCGGATGACCCCGGCGGCCCGCGCGATCTCCTCCCGGGGTGCGTCGGGCCGGAACTCCAGGGCGCCCGCGTGCACGCTGAGCAGGGTCAGCCGGTGGGCGAGGACGTCGTGCATCTCGCGGGCGATGGCCTCCCGGGCCAGCCGCTGGGCCCGTTCGGCGCGCAGCCCGGCCTCGCTCTCGGCCCGCCGGGCGCGGTCGCGCAGGGTGAGCATCAGCTGCCGTTTGGTGCGGACGAACATGCCGAGGCAGGCCACCAGGAGGGTCAGCAGCGAGGCGAGCACCACGACCACGAGGTAGGGCAGGTCGGGGTCGGGCCGGAGCCAGTAGAAGAGCGGGACCAGGGCGAGGTTGACGACGGTGATCCAGGCCAGGTGCCGGAAGGGCCGGTGCACGGCCACCGTGAACAGGGCGACCATGGAGGCGCCGCCCGCGGTGGCGGAGACGAAGCTGACCGGGATCATCGCGAGTGCCAGGCCGAGCGGCCAGCGGCGGCGCAGCCAGACCGCGCCGCAGGCGAGGCCGCCGATCAACTGGTCGGCGACGGCGAAGGCGTGCGGGAGGTCCGTCTCCTGCCGGACGGTCTTCGCGCCGGCCGCGCCCACCAGGACGGCCAGCAGGAAGCAGCTGAAGTCGACGAGCCAGTCCCGCGCGGTACGGCGGGGGCGCCGTCCGGCCCGGTCGGGATCGGAATCGAGTTCATGGAGCACGGAGGACGGGAAGAGCCACCGTCGGCCCTCGAACGTCCGTACTGGGATGTCACCGCTCACGGTCGACAAATCTACGCAGGCCCGGCCCGTGGGACCGCCCCGCGCACGGGATCGTCGACCAAAGTCGTGCTCGCGTGGACTTTCGACGGACCACGCGTGCGAGGGCGCGGCCTTGTGACGGCGACGACTCGCCCCACGGCCGATGGCATGGGGGGAAGCCGCGGGGCGAGGGTCGTGCCGTGAGACAGCTGCTGGAAGTGCTCGGATTCGTCGCTCTGCTGCAAGGCGTGCTCGGCCTGCTGCACGAGTTCACCCACTGGCGGGTGGGCCTCCTGCACCGGCTGGGCTTCCTCGACGGCTACGGCGTGTACGCGAGCGTCACGCTGATCGTGCTGGCGTGCGCGCTGTTCGCCGTCGCGGAGAGCCGGAGGTCCGGGTGAACGCGGACCTGACCTCCGGCTGGTCGCGCCGTTCCTGGCGGTCGACCGGTC
This sequence comes from Streptomyces sp. NPDC090088, assembly GCF_044747345.1. Lineage (NCBI taxonomy): Bacteria > Bacillati > Actinomycetota > Actinomycetes > Kitasatosporales > Streptomycetaceae > Streptomyces > Streptomyces sp. NPDC090088. The sequence goes on from NZ_JBIVDZ010000014.1 coordinate 242,344, forward strand.
GGTTCGGCCGGCGTGTCAGCAGCCGAAGTCGATCAGGTCGAACGTGACGTAGTGGTCCGCCGTGTAGTAGTCCTCCTGGTACTCCTCGCCGGTCACGATGCGTCGTGCGCCGCGCGTGGAGGAACCGGGCGTCTTCACGGTGTACTCGTGGTAGTAGCCGCTGGGCTGGCTCGGCAGGACGCCCTCCTGGTTGCGGAAGACGACCCCGTCCTGCGAGTACGGGAACGGACCGTCCGACGCGATCAGGTCGAGCGTGTCGTACGCCTGCGAGGGCAGGTCGCTGTAGCAGATGCTGCCGACCGAGGCGGCGGCCGCGTCCGCCGTGGTGGCGGCGGTGACGGTGCCGCCGACCAGGAGGGCGGACAGCAGGGCGCCGGCGGCGCCGATGCGGGTGATTCGTGGGGGGAATCTCATGGCTCCATGATGACGCGCGTAGACAGTGGCATGTCAATGACAAGTCCGAAGAATTTCCCGTCAAGTCCCTTTCGTTTTCAGGGAGTTAACCTGTGACTAGGCGTTTCGCTGCTCCGCGATGTACGAGCCGTAGGCGGGGCGGCCCGCGACCTCGTACGACTGGATGGAGACGCCCGCCCCGGTGACCCGTCCGTCGGTGTGCCGGAACTTCGTCGGCACGGCGCCCTCCTGGAAGAAGCGGGTGCCGGAGCCCAGCACGACCGGGAACGTCACCAGGTGGAGGACGTCGAGGAGGCCGAGGTCCAGCAGGGAGCGGACCAGGGCTCCGCTGCCGTGCACCTGGAGCTCGCCGTCGGTGCGCTCCCTGAGGGCCGTGACCTCCTTGGCCAGGTCGCCGCCGAGGACCGTGGTGCCGGACCAGCCGGGGTCGGTGAGGGTCGCGGAGGGGACGTACTTCGGGAGGGCGTTCAGCTTGGCGGCGATCAGGTCCGCCGGGTCGGTCTCCTTCGGCCAGTAGGCGGCGAAGATGTCGTACGTGCGGCGGCCCAGCAGGAAGGCGCCGGCCCGGTCGAAGACCTCGGTCACGAACCGGCCGAAGTCCTCGTCGCCGTAGTGGAAGCTCCAGCCGCCGTGCGTGAAGCCGCCGCTGGGGTCCTCCTCGGGGCCGCCGGGCGCCTGGTAGACGCCGTCGAGGGTGACGAACATGGTGGAGACGAGCTTGCCCATGGCGGGTTCCTGCTTCCTGGGACGGGGTCCGTTGTCATCGGTTCAGACCCCCGCGGCGCCCGTAACTCATCGGTCGCCGCCCCGGCACCTCATCCCGCGTGCGTCGAGAACAGCCCGCCGGTCGGGCCCTGCTTGTCCCCGCCCTGGGCCTTCTTCAGGGCGTTGGCGAGGCCCTCGATGGTGAGCGACTGCAGGATCACCCGGCCGTTGCCCTCCAGGGTGGCCAGCGAGAGGCCCTCGCCGCCGAAGACGGCGTTCATGAGGCCCTGGCGGTTGAGGCCGCCGATGCGCTGGACGCCGTACTGGATGCCCTCCTCGAAGGCGACGACACAGCCCGTGTCGACCTCGATACGGCCGCCGAAGTCGGCGGGGTTGAGGTCGATGAAGTTGCCCGCGCCGGCGATGATCACCGTGCCGCGGCCGGTGAACTTCTCCAGGATGAAGCCCTCGCCGCCGCTCATGCCGGTGCGGCCGCCCTGGAAGGCGATGCCGAACTCGACACTGGACTCGGCCGCCACGAAGGCGTCCTTCTCGGCGAACCACGCGCGCGTGCCGTCCAGTTCCAGCGCGCGCATCTCGCCGGGGAGCACGCCCGCGAAGCCGACGGTGCCCTCGCCGCCCTGGGCGGTGAAGTACTGGAACGCCAGCGACTCACCGGCGAGCATGCGCTGGCCGACCTGCATGGCGGTGCCCATGGCCTGGCGCAGCATGCCGCCCATGCCGCCGCCACCGCCGCCGCCCTGCGGCTGCCCGCCGCCGTTCGGGCCGCCGAGCCGGGTCTCCATGGTCACGTTCGCCGTCTTGAACAGGAACTTGCCGGCCTCGCAGTACACGGTCTGGCCGGGGTACAGGTTGACGACCGCCATCTGCATGGCGTTGCCGACGATCTCTTGCTGAAGGGTCACGAGGGGAGAACGCCAGAAGCGGTCCGAAGAGTTCCACCGGCCCGCGCTCTCGCCCGTCTCCCGAACTCGGCGTCGGTTCCCCGCCAGCACCCTGGTGCCCCGGCCGCTGGGATGGATCCATGACAACGACTTACGGATCCCTGCACGGCAGGGTGGCCCTGGTGACCGGCGGCAGCCGGGGCATCGGCGCGGCGACGGCGCTGCGGCTCGCCCGCGAGGGCGCGGACGTGGCCGTCACCTACGTACACGGCAAGGAGGCGGCCGAGGACGTCGTACGGCGGGCCGAGGCGCTGGGGCGGCGGGCGGTGGCGCTGCGCGCGGACTCCGCGGACGCGGACGAGGCGGCGGGCGCGGTGGAGCGTACGGCCCGGGCCCTGGGCGGCTTCGACGTGCTGGTGAACAACGTCGGCCTGGGCGTGCTCGGGCCGCTGTCCGGCCTGTCGCTCGACGATGTCGACCGGGTCCTGGCGGTGAACGTCCGCGGGGTGTTCCTGGCCTCGCGGGCGGCGGCCGCGCGGATGACGGCCGGCGGACGGATCATCACGATCGGCACCTGCATGACGCACCGGGTGCCGGGGCCCGGCGGAACCCTGTACGCGACCAGCAAGTCGGCCCTGGTCGGCCTGACGAAGGCGCTGGCGCGCGAACTCGGGGAGCGCGGGATCACCGCGAACATCGTGCACCCCGGGCCGACCGACACCGACATGAACCCGGCGGACGGCCCCTATGCGGCCGGGCAGGCCGCGATGACGGCGCTGGGGCGCTTCGGCACGGCGGACGAGGTGGCCGCGACGGTGGCGTATCTCGCCGGGGCGGACTACGTCACGGGCGCGGAGTTCGCGGTGGACGGCGGCCACGCGGCCTGACACCGCCGTTCAGCGGGCCGGGCCGGGCACCTCCGGCTCGGCCCGTTCGGCCCGTTCGGCCTGAAGGCGCTGTTGTACGGCGTCGTCCGCCGCCGTGGCGGTGCGGTGGGCGTCGGCGAACCTGCCGATGATGGCGAGCAGTTCGTCGCGGGCGGCCAGGCCTTCCGCGCCGGGGCGGGAGAGGGCCTCTCGGAGGGCCGTCTGGAGGGTGTCGCGGACGCGGGGCCAGGGGTCGGCGACCGGTCGGCCGCGTTCCAGGTGGTGGTGGAGTTCCCGCAGGGCGCGGACCGCGTCGTCGCCGATCTTTGTCCGCCAGCTCTCGATCCCGGTCAGGGCCGACAGCAGGGAGCCCGCCTCGTCGGCCGGCAGCAGCACGGTCACCGTGTCGGCCTCGTCCAGGCCCGTCCGTACGGTCGCGAACCCGTCCCGGCGCCATGGCTGGGCCGACCGCAGGGCGTCCAGAGCTTGCCGTATGCCCGCCACTTCACTGGCCGGCAGGGTCACGGCGACGGTGTCCGGCCGTGATCCGGGCTCCGTGTCCGGCTCGTGCGGGTGGCGCCGGCGCCCGGACAGCCGGAACCAGCCCCGCACCGTGAACCGCGTCCCGTCGCCCGGGACCGCGCGGGGAGCCGATTCCGTGCGCGTGAATCCCTCACGGGCGAGCACCTGGTCGACCTCGGCCCAGGTCGGCACGGCGCCCGCCGGACGTATCCGGAGCGAGACGCTCTGACCGCCGCTCACGGCGATACCGACCGTCCAGGAACCGCCCGCCGTCACCCGCGCGCTGCCGAAGCGCCGTGTCGTCAGTGTCATCGTGCCGGCCTCCTCAGGACAGTCCGCTCCGCACCCGGTGCAGATAGCTGAAGTCGTGGTCGTCCCGGGCCCGTTCGAGCGGGCGGATCTCCCGCGTGGCGATGTTCAGCGCGTAGCCGCCGACGGTGCCCAGCAGCCAGCCGACGTCCGGCAGCAGCAGGGCGCCGCCCGCCGCGGCGGCGAGCGCGACCGACACCGTGATCGAGCGGTGCGCCCAGGCCATCCGGGTGCTCCGGCCCGCGGCCCGGTAGTCCTCCAGGGCCGCCGAGAGCTCCCGGCGCAGTTGGGCGAAGACGTCGGCCGGGTGCTCGTAGTCGCGGCGCAGGTCGCCGAGGAGGCGGTGCAGGGCGCGCATCAGCCGTACCCGCTCGTCGTCGTACCGCTCCCGGAAGGCGAGGACCTCGGCGGTCGGGGTGTCCGGCGCGGGGACCGGCAGCAGGCGGCCGAGTTCGATCTCCCAGGCCAGCGCGCGCATCGGGGAGGCCGGGCGCAGACTCCTGCGGTAGGCGTCCTCGCTGTCGGTGCAGGGGAAGAGGGCGAGGTCGGGGTTGACGGCGAGTTCACGCGCCAGCACGCCGATGATGAGCGTCTGGACCTCACGGGAGACGGAGAGCGCCCCGAACCCTTCGTGCCTGGCGTGCGCCGCCAGCCCGAGGCCAAGCAGCAACCGCTCCAGCCAGAAGCTGAGCTTCGTCGTGTAGATGACCGCCTCGGGAGGGGAGGCGGGCCGCGGCGGATCGGGGCGGGCCGCGATCCGCCGGAGTTCCTCGGTCAGGACGGTGGATGCCTGCCCCCCGGGGTGCGCGGCCCCGCCGGGGTACCGGTGGTCCAGCAGGTCCAGGGTGTCCTCGGCGAAGGCGAGCGGCCGGTACAGCTCGTGCTCCTCCAGGAGCCTCAGCTCCGGGCCGGCCACCGCCTCGTAGACCCGGGGGTCGCGCGGTACGACCGAGGCAATGCCGTCCCAGTAGAGCAGCGCCTGGTGGAGGATCCCGGTGGGCGGATTCACCGTCGGGTAGTACAGCAGCACGCCCATCGGATCCCCCCGCCTCGTCGACGCCGACGGGAGCAACCATAGCGAGGCGCACCGACGCCGGGGGCCGGTGCGCCTCGTGGGGTCAGCCGCCCAGTTCCTGGTGGCGGGCGGCGAGTTCGGCGGCGCCCGCCTCGGTGAGCGAGCCGTGCAGGCGGAGGCGGGAGATGCCGCCGTCCGGGAAGATGTCCACGCGCGCGTGCGTGCCCACGGCCGGGGCGGCCAGGACGAAGCGGTGGTTCGTGTCGGGCTGGAGGCGGGTGCGCGGGAGGAGCTCCGTCCAGGTGCCGTTCTCGCCGTCCCTGACGGACACCGACGCCCAGCCCGCGCTGTTGCCCTTCAGGTACGCCGTGTCGATCTCGACGGCGCGGATCTGGGACTGGGCCGCAAGACGGTAGCGGATCCAGTCGTTGCCCCGGTCACGGCGGCGGCGGGTCTCCCAGCCGTCGTCCATCTTGCGGGAGCGGCCCGGCTGGATGGTGTTGGTGGCCGGGGAGTAGAAGAGGTCGGAGGCGTCCTCGACCCGGCCGCCGTTCTCCAGGGCGGCCACGTCGAAGGTGCCGAGCGCGGCGAGCCAGCCCGGGTCCGGGACGACCTCGCCGTACACCCGCAGCCGGGCGATGCCGCCGTCGGGGTGCTGGTTGACGCGCAGGTGGGTGAAGCGCTGTTCGACGGCGACGGCGAAGCCGTTCGCCGCGTGGCCGCCGACGGGGGTGCGGGGGACGAGGGTCGTCCACTTCACGTCGTCGCCCAGCAGTTCCCGCGGGGACGGGGAGCCGGCGACCGCGGTGCCCTCGACCGACACCGCCTGCGGGTAGTTGCCGCGGAAGTGGGCCGTGTCGACGACGATCCCGCGGACGACACCGGGGGCGCCGAGGCGGACCAGCGCCCAGTCGTGGTCCTCGGCCGTCGGCCAGGGATGCTCGGCCGAGACACCGCGCCTGCGGCGGGTCTCCCAGCCGTCCATGATCTTGCCCTTGTGCCCGAAGTGCTCGGGGTCGAACTCGGCCCGCCCAGGCACCAGCAGGTTCTCCCGCTGGGCGAAGAACTCGTCGTTGGCGGCGATGACACCGGCGCCGAGCTGCCGGCCCGCGAGGTCGACGTACTGGGTGAAGGGGAAGTCGGCGGTGCGGTAGTCCGCGTACGGGTCGCCGCCGGAGTAGGGGTGCGCGTCGCCGGTGAAGCTCGGGATGGCCGTCAAAGAAGGTCTTCCTTTCGGGTGTCGGCCGCTGCGGGTGCGGGAGGGAACGGGAGGTCAGGGGGTACGGGTGAGGAGGCGGCCCGTCGGGGGCGCGAACGCGCCGTCCGCGACGATGCGTTCACCGCGCAGCCAGGTCGACCGCACGACGCCGTACAGGGTCTTGCCGGCGTACGCGGTGACCCGGTTGCGGTGCTGCAGGCCCGCCGGGTCCACGGTGAAGGTCGCGTCGGGCGCGAGGACGGCGAAGTCGGCGTCCCGGCCGGGTGCGATGGCGCCCTTGCGGTCGTCGAGGCCGACGAGCGCGGCCGTGCGGGCCGACATCCAGCGGACCACGTCCTCCAGACCGTGGCCGCGCCCGCGGGCCTCCGTCCACACCGCGGCGAGGCTGAGCTGGAGGCCGGAGATGCCGCCCCAGGCGGTCGCGAAGTCGTCGGTCTTCAGGTCGGCGGTGGAGGGCGAGTGGTCGGTGACCACGCAGTCGATGGTGCCGTCGGCCAGCGCCTGCCAGAGCAGGTCCTGGTTGGCCGCCTCGCGGATCGGCGGGCAGCACTTGAACTCGCTGGCGCCGTCCGGGACTTCCTCGGCGGTGAGGGTGAGGTAGTGCGGGCAGGTCTCGACGGTGAGCCGGACGCCCTCCGCCTTGGCCGCCGCGATCAGGGGGAGCGCGTCGGACGAGGACAGGTGCAGGACGTGCACGCGCGCGTCGAGGCGTTTCGCCTGGGCGATCAGCTGGGCGATCGCGGTGTCCTCGGCGTCGCGCGGGCGGGAGGCCAGGAAGTCGGCGTACTTCGGGCCGCCGTGCTGCGGGGCCGCTTCCAGGTGGTGCGGGTCCTCGGCGTGCACGATCAGCAGGCCGCCGAAGGAGGCGATCTCCGCGAGCGACCGGGCGAGCTGCTCCTGGTCGAGGTGCGGGAACTCGTCCACGCCGGACGGCGACAGGAACGCCTTGAAGCCGAAGACGCCGGCCTCGTGCAGCGGGCGCAGGTCCTTGACGTTGTCGGGCAGCGCGCCGCCCCAGAAGCCGACGTCGATGTGCGCCTTGCCGGCCGCGACCTCCTGTTTGACCCGGAGGTGGTCGACGGTCGTGGTCGGCGGGAGGGAGTTGAGCGGCATGTCGACGAGGGTGGTGATGCCGCCGGCCGCCGCCGCGCGCGTGGCGGTCCAGAAGCCCTCCCACTCGGTGCGGCCCGGATCGTTCACGTGGACGTGGGTGTCCACCAGGCCCGGCAGCAAAACGTCGTCGCCGAGGTCCTCCAGGCGGGCGCCCTCCGGGACGGGGGCGTCGTGGGGCAGTACGGCCGTGATCGTCCCGGCGGACACGGCGACCGAGGCGGCCCGTGTCCCCTCCGGGGTGATGACGCGCGTCGAGCGCAGCACCAGTTCAGCGTCGGACACCCGGACCCCTCTCTCTGCCGCCGTTTTACTTCCAGGAAACGGGATTTACACCCACGTAATGGAATTCAACGTTCTGTTGAAGGAGTCTTCACTCCCGCCCCCGCGCCGTCAAGGGCACACTGCCTCCCAGGGCCACGCGGGCGTCCACTCTGGACGTTTCCACGAAGCGGAATTATAATTCCGGCAAGCAGAACGTAGCTATGTACGACCGGGGAGTCAACCGACTGCCGGGTAGGCTGCTGCCCCTCCTGCCAGTCCCGAAAGGAACGCGCCGTGCCGACGTCCAGCGCCAGCACCACCGACTCCGCCAAGTCCGGCGGCGGGGTCCAGTCCCTCGAGCGCGCCTTCGATCTGCTGGAGCGGATGGCGGACGCGGGCGGCGAGGTAGGCCTCAGCGAGCTGTCCGCGAGCAGCGGGCTGCCGTTGCCGACGATCCACCGGCTGATGCGCACGCTGGTCGCCTGCGGCTATGTGCGCCAGCAGGCCAACCGGCGGTACGCGCTCGGGCCCCGGCTGATCCGGCTCGGCGAGTCGGCGTCCCGGCTGCTGGGGACCTGGGCGCGGCCGTACCTCGCGCGACTGGTCGAGGAGACCGGGGAGACGGCGAACATGGCGCTGCTCGACGGGGACGAGATCGTGTACGTGGCGCAGGTGCCGTCGAAGCACTCGATGCGGATGTTCACCGAGGTGGGGCGCCGGGTGCTGCCCCACTCGACCGGGGTGGGGAAGGCCTTGCTGGCGAACGTGCCGGACGCCGAGGTGCGGGCGTTGCTGGGGCGGACCGGGATGCCTGCGGCCACGGAGAGGACCATCACGACACCGGACGGCTTCCTCGACGCGCTGGAGGAGGTGCGCCGGCTGGGGTATGCCGTGGACGACAACGAGCAGGAGGTCGGGGTGCGGTGTCTCGCCGTGTCGGTACCCGATTCGCCTACCGCTGCGGCCATTTCGATCTCCGGGCCCGCGGGGCGGGTCACGGAGGCGGCGACGGAGAAGATCGTGCCGGTGCTGCAGCAGGTGGCTGTGGAGTTGTCTCAGGCGTTGGCTAGTTCGGGGGTCTAAGGGGTAGGGGCCGGTTCGCCGTTGGCGGGTGCGGGTTGTGCGTGGTTGGTCGCGCCCACGCGGCGGAGCCGCATGTCGACAGGGGCCCCGCGCCCCTAGGTGAATGACCGCGCCCTTCGCCTTCAAGTCCTCGGCGTCTCCCCGAACAGGTCGACCGCCTCGCGTACGTCCGAAAGGCCGCGGGACAGGGCGCTGACGGAGCCGATGGCTCCCGCGATCAGTAACAGGGAGCGGCGCAGGCGGGGGATTTCGGGCATGCCGCCGGTGGCCATGGCCGCGAGGGCGGCCAGTTCGTCCTCCGCTATGACGCGGTCCGGGAACTCGGCCGGGTGCGCGGCGAGTTCGCGGCGCAGGCGGGAGACCGCCGTGCGTAGTTCCGTCACCCTCGGATCATCGTCACTGCCGGTCACTGGCCTCTGTCCCAAGCTCCGCAACACAGCTCTCCCCCCTCGCCAGGTGTCCCTTGGCGTTGGTCGGGCGCCCGGGGACGCGGGTCAGTAAACGCCCTCACGTACGGAGAGCGCTACAGCACGGACCGAAATTCAGCCCTGCGGAACCCGCCGCCCGGTCCGGCGTCGGGTATGCAGGACGCATGACGGACACGCGTGACCAGATCGCCGGGCTGCTGCTCGCCGCCGGCGGCGGCAGACGGCTCGGCGGGCGGCCCAAGGCCTTGTTGACGCACCGGGGGCGGCCGCTCGTGGAGTACGCGGTCGGGGTGCTGCGCGCGGGCGGCTGCGGGCCGGTCCACGTGGTCCTGGGGGCCCTGGCGGACGAGGTGCGGGAACGGGCCGGGCTGGACGGCTGTGTGGTCGTGGAGAACCCGGACTGGGCCGAGGGGATGGGGTCCTCGCTCCGGGTGGGGCTGGAGTCGCTCGCGGGGGCCGGGGTGCCGGCCGCGGTCGTCTCGCTGGTGGACCAGCCGGGAATCGGGGGCGCGGCCGTGGCGCGGGTGCTCGGCGGATACCGGGACCGCAACTCGCTGGTGTCGGCCGCGTACGACGGCGTGCGCGGGCATCCCGTGCTGTTCGGCTCGGCCCACTGGGCGGGGATCGCCGTGAGCGCGACCGGCGACCGGGGCGCCCGCGCCTATCTCAAGGCCCACGAGGAGGCGATCACGCTCGTCGAGTGCGGGGACGTCGCCGAGCCGTACGACATCGACACCGAGGCCGACCTGGGCCACCTTGAGTGAGCGGGGTGGCACCGGGCGCCACCTTCGCTCGACCCGGAGAATCTCGATATCAACAAACCATTGAACTTCCACAATGAGGAAACTAGTATCCACTGTTCAGAAGCACCCGGCCCCTGATCGGGCGTGCTTCGCTCTACCCGGAACGACTGGCACCCGGTGCCACCGCTGAAGGAAGTGACAGCTCATGTCCGCACCAGCGCCGTCTCCGCTGGCCATCGTCGACGCCGAGCCCCTGCCCCGGCAGGAGGAGGTCCTCACCGACGCGGCGCTCGCCTTCGTGGCCGAGCTGCACCGGCGGTTCTCGCCGCGCCGTGCCGAACTCCTCGCCCGCCGTGCCGAGCGCCGCGCCGAGATCGCCCGCACCTCCACGCTCGACTTCCTCCCGGAGACCGCCGCGATCCGCGCGGACGACTCCTGGAAGGTGGCCCCCTCCCCCGCGGCCCTGAACGACCGCCGGGTCGAGATCACCGGCCCCACCGACCGCAAGATGACCATCAACGCCCTCAACTCGGGCGCCCGGATCTGGCTCGCGGACTTCGAGGACGCCTCCGCGCCGACCTGGGAGAACGTCGTCCTGGGCCAGCTCAACCTGATCGACGCCTACCGCCGGAGCATCGACTTCACCGACCCGGCGAGCGGCAAGTCCTACGCCCTGCGCCCGGACGAGGAGCTGGCGACGGTCGTGATGCGGCCGCGCGGCTGGCATCTGAACGAGCGGCACATCGAGGTCGACGGCGAGCAGGTGCCGGGCGCCTTCGTCGACTTCGGGCTCTACTTCTTCCACAACGCGCAGCGGCTGCTCGACCTCGGCAAGGGGCCGTACTTCTACCTCCCGAAGACCGAGTCGCACCTCGAAGCCCGGCTCTGGAACGACGTGTTCGTCTTCGCGCAGGACTACGTCGGCATCCCGCAGGGCACCGTCCGCGCCACCGTGCTGATCGAGACGATCACGGCCGCGTACGAGATGGAGGAGATCCTCTACGAACTGCGGGACCACGCCTCCGGGTTGAACGCCGGGCGCTGGGACTACCTGTTCTCCATCGTCAAGAACTTCCGGGACGGCGGGCCCCGGTTCGTGCTCCCGGACCGCAACGCGGTCACGATGACCGCCCCGTTCATGCGGGCGTACACCGAACTCCTCGTCCGCACCTGCCACAAGCGCGGCGCGCACGCGATCGGCGGCATGGCGGCCTTCATCCCGTCCCGCCGGGACGCCGAGGTCAACAAGGTGGCCTTCGAGAAGGTCCGCGCCGACAAGGACCGCGAGGCGAACGACGGGTTCGACGGCTCCTGGGTGGCCCACCCCGACCTGGTCCCGATCGCCCTGGAGTCCTTCGACCGGGTCCTCGGCGAGAAGCCGAACCAGAAGGACCGGCTGCGCGAGGACGTCCACGTCGAGGCCGCCGAGCTGATCGCGGTCGACTCGCTGGAGGCGAAGCCGACCTACCCCGGGCTGGTCAACGCCGTCCAGGTGGGCATCCGTTACATCGAGGCGTGGCTGCGCGGGCTCGGCGCGGTGGCCATCTTCAACCTCATGGAGGACGCGGCCACCGCCGAGATCTCCCGCTCGCAGATCTGGCAGTGGATCAACGCGGGGGTGCAGTTCGAGAACGGCGAGAAGGCCACGCCCGAGCTGGCCCGCAAGGTCGCCGCCGAGGAACTCGCCGCCATCCGCGCGGAGATCGGCGCGGAGGCCTTCGCGGCCGGCCACTGGCAGCAGGCCCACGACCTGCTGCTCCAGGTCTCGCTCGACGAGGACTACGCGGACTTCCTGACGCTGCCCGCGTACCAGCAGCTGCGGGGCTGAGCCTCGCCGCGTCCTCAGGGAGCAGGCTTGTCCGAGTGGCCCAGGGACCTTCCCGGGGCCACTCGGTCGCGTACGGCCTGCTTCACGGCCGTCGGCTCGGGGAAGCCCTGGTCGCGCCGGTCCCACACCACCTCGTCACCGACCCGGACGACGAAGACGCCGCCCTTGCCCGGCTTCAGCGCCAGCTCCGTCAGCTCGGTCTCGAAGGTGGTCAGCAGTTCCTGCGCCAGCCAGGCCGCCCGCGGCAGCCAGCGGCACTGGGTGCAGTACTCGATCTCCACGCGCCCGCTGTCGCTCATCCGAGGTGTACCGACCAATCCTGTCGGGCCGCGGGCTTGCCGTGCAGGTCGGGGACCTGCTTCAGCCAGGCCGGGCGTCCTTGCCGGGTCCTGGCCGCACGGGCGGCCTCCTCGGCCGCGAGCTGGTCGCGGCCCGGGAAATCGGTGGGGAGCCACTCGGCGGAGGCCCGCACCCGGGCCAGCAGATAGCCGACGTAGGCCTCGCGCATCTCGTCGGGGGTCGGGAAGTCGGTGAGCCAGGCGTCCGGGACCTCGGCGAGGATGTCCCGGAGCAGCTTCTCGGTGACCCTGGGGGCGAGTTCGGCGTCGGCCGCCCGGGTGTCGGGGCCGTACCGGCCGAGGGCGTGATGGCGGAAGTCGTACGCCTTCCCGGGTGTCGAGGTGTCCCAGCGGTGGTGGAAGACGAGGGCGGCGCCGTGGTCGATGAGCCACAGGCGCGGGGGCGCGACGCCGAGGGTCGGCCAGACCATGAGGTTGGAGCTGTGGACCGTACGGTCGACGTTGACGGTGAGCGCGTCCAGCCAGACGATCCGGCCGGCCTCCAGCGGGTGCACCGGGAACATCTCGGCGATGTCCGGGGTGAGGTCCCGCGCGCCGGGCAGGAAGTCCATGCCGAGGTTCACCCCGCCGCTGGCCGCGTGCAGGTCGCGCACCTCCTGGTGGGGTTCGTGCCCGGCGATCGCCGGGTCGAAGTGCACCAGGACCAGCTCGGGGAAGCGCAGGCCCAGCGCCCGCGCCAGCTCCCCCACGATCACCTCGGCGACCAGCGCCTTGCGGCCCTGCGCGGACCCGGTGAACTTGACGACGTAGGTGCCCAGGTCGTCGGCCTCGACGATGCCGGGGACGGAGCCGCCGGACCGTAGCGGCTCGATGTAGCGGGTGGCGGTGACCTCTCTCAGCATCTTCCAAGCCCCCGTGACCGGCGTGCGTCAGGTTCCACGATCGACTCCCATGCGGTGCGATGAGCATCGTAACCGAGCGTGACAGTCGGGGAGGAGTGCCTCCGGCACCGCCGGGGCACGCCCTGCCGCCCCGCCCCCTGTCGTGTCTACACCATCGCGCACTTCAGGACACGGTCGAGCGCCGCCCGGCCCGCGGGTCCCCACGCCGGCTTGCCGCCCGGCAGGCCCCGGTCCCCGTTCTGGCCCATGAGCACGAGGAACAGGCTCTTCACCACGGCCAGCCCGCGGGCGCGCCGGATCGCCGCGTCGTCCGCCCGCGCGTACGCGTCGAAGAACCGGCCGACGGCGTCCTCGGGAAGCAGCACCCATGCGGCCGCGAGGTCCCAGGCGGGGTCGCCGGCGAACAGGGCACCGAAGTCGATCACGCCCGAGAGCGTCCCGTCCGAGACGACGACGTTCGCCGGATGCAGATCACCGTGCACCCATACCGGCGGGCCCTCCCACTCGGGGGCCGCGACGGCGTCGTCCCAGACGGCCCGAACCTCGTCGGCCGGCCCGTCCAGGTCGACGGCCCGGAAGAAGTGGTCGAAGCCGTCCGTGGAGTCCTTGGGGTGGGCGCCGAAGTCCGAAGCGGCCGGCGCCCCGGCGGGCGCCTCCACGTGGAGCGCCCGGAGGAAGCCCGCCAGCGTGTCGGCCGCGTGGTCGCCCCGGCTGATCGAGGTGAGGTCCAGCGGTTCGCCGGGAACCCACGTCATCACGGTCCAGTGCTTGGGGAAGCGCGCGGACGGTTCGCCGGACCGCACCGGCACCGGCACCGGAAGCGGCAGGCGGGGGGCCAGCATCGGCAGCCACCGCCGCTCCTTGAGCTGGAGCTCCGGGGTGGGGTCCATGCGCTGCATGCGCACGGCCAACTCGTCGCCGAGACGCCACATCTGGTTGCCCCAGCCGCCCGCCACCTCGCGGACGGCCAGCCCGGCGAGGTCCGGATGCTGCTCCTGGAGCAGGTCGCGCACCAGCTCTGCGGTGATCTGGATCTCGGAGTCGGTCATACGGAGCGACAGTACCGGGGCGGCCGCCTCAGGCCAGGGGGTTGGGCAGCGGCAGATAGCGGGCGTCGGCGCCGTCCGCTCCGGTCCAGCGCAGCAGGAGGTTGGTCTTGCCGGGCACGGTCGGGGCGGCCAGCAGCTCGGCGGCCTCGGGCAGGCCGTGCCGTCCCAGCTCCCGCCGGGCCGCGGGCCACGGGTCGAACCCGGGGTGGCGCTCGGCGAGCGCGGCGGCGACCTCGGTCAGGTGGTTGACGACCAGGCAGTACACCAGCCGCTCCCAGCCCGCCGCCCGCTCCACGTCGGCCAGCAGCTTCACGCCCTCGGCGTCCCGGTACAGCGCCTGCACCGGCATGCCGTCCGCGTCGACGGCGACCAGGGTGTTCTGCAGATGCGCCTCCAGGACGACGCCGTGGTCGGCGAAGGCGGTGAGCGCGGGGGGTACGACCGCCCGCAGGTACGCCTCCCACCAGGCCCCCGGGTCGGCCGTCGCGGCCAGCGGGTCGCCGTCGTAGCCCTCCACCAGGCCGGCGGCGAGCAGCGGGGTCGCCCCGGGCAGCAGCGGTCCGCGCAGCCCGTCCCGGACCAGTACGGCGAGTTCCTCGAAGGCGAAGCGGGCGGTGCGGTAGCCGCGGTCGCCGAGCCAGGCGGCGGGTCCGTCCATGGCCGCGAAGGCGGCGGTCACGGCCGTGTCGGTGCGGCGCAGCTTGCGCAGGTCGTGCGCCCACAGCCGGCGGATGTCGTTGGTGATCCGGACATCCAGGCTGAACTTGAGGAACAGGTCCCGCACCGGCTCGTAGACCGTGCGGATCGCGGCCGTCGGCCAGGTGGCGAACGAGGTCTCGCCCAGCCGCAGCAGCCGTCCGTCCGCGAAGGCCGGGGCGAGGTCGCGGGCGACCAGGTCGAGCTGCCAGGGGTGCGCGGGCAGCAGCCGGTAGCCGTCCGGTACGGCGGCCAGCGCGTCCAGCGCGCTGGTGTCGCCCTCCTCCGCCACCTCGTCCTCGCGCACCGCGAGCAGCACCAGTGGGAACCGGGCGTGCGCCTCGGGCGCGTAGGGCAGCCAGGCGGTGACGGGGCCGCCGCCGCGCGCCTTGGGGGCGGGGTGGTAGGGATGGCCGGTGATGAGGGACTGTTCCGAGCGCAGATACGGGTCGTCGGGCGCCGTCGCCCGGGCGCGTGCCGTGAGCAGCGCGGCGACCGCGTCCCGGCTGTCGATCATCTCGGCGGGCAGGTCGCCGTTGGAGAGCCCGGTGTGCCGGCGCAGCTCCTCGGCGACGAGTTTCACCAGCTCGGTGTGGCCGATGCGGTGCCAGGCACCGTCCGCGTACACCTCGGGCGCGGCGGGCCGGCGCGCGCCGTGCACCCGCAGCAGCCGGCCGCCGCCGGGCAGCCGGTAGACCCGCGGCTCCCCCGGTTTCCCCGGTTCCCTCGGTTCCCCTTCCCCGGTGTCCGGTTGCGGTCGGGCCACCTCCCGCAGCAGGCAGTTGAGCAGGGGGGCGGCAGCGTAGGCGTCGGCGCGTTCTCCGACGGCGTCGCTGGGGGGCATGAGGTCCACGCGTTCCATTCGTTCTCTACGTCCACACAGTCCGATCGTGATCAGTATGTCTGTCGTCTCCGGTCATCATGACCGTCGTACCCGCCTGCGAGGAGCCCTCCCGTGCACCGTCCCTCCCCCACCGAGAACCGGCTCGCCGCCGAGCTGGCCGAGGCGCGGCCGGAACTCGTCGACGGGTACACGGCCGAGCTGCCCGGAGCGCGGGCGGCGGTGCTGACCCGGCTGTGGCGGGCGCTGGCCCACGAGCCGCTGCCGTGGGTGGCGCGCCGGGTGCGCGGGGCGCACAGCCTGGCCGTGCGGCTGGCCGACGGGCGGGCGCTGCACGGCCCGCCCGCGGACCCGTACGCCACCGCCGGGTATGTGACCGCGGTACGCCTGGACGGGGTGGCGTACGACGATCCGGCGCGGCTGATGACCGACCTGGGATGGCCGCACTCGGCGGGGTTCGCGGCCGAACTCGCGCACAGCGTGGCCTCGTTGGCGTTGTCGCGGGCCGATCGGGAGATTCGCCCGAAGGAGTGGCCGGACCGGGACTGGGAGTGGGAGCAGCGGGTCGTCGACGGGCACCCCTTCCACCCCAACTGCCGTTCCCGGCCCGGTTTCTCGGTGGCGGAGGAGCTGGCGTACGGGCCGGAGCACCGGCCGGTGGTGCGGCTGGAGGCGGTCCCGGTGGCGGCCGGCGACTGTCTGCTGACCGGGGAGTGGCCGGACGAACTCCGCGACTCGGGGCGGCTGTTGATCCCCGTGCATCCGTGGCAGAGCGCCCACGTCCTCAAGGGCGGCTCCGCCGGGCCCTGGCGGGAGGCGCACCCGCTGCTGTCCCTGCGCACGCTCGCGCTGCCCGGCGGTCCACATGTGAAGACCGCGCTCAGCGCCCGGCTCACCTCGTCCGTGCGGGACATCTCGACGTACTCGGTGGGCGCGGCGGTGACCCTGTCGGCGTTCGCGACGGACCTGGCGTCGCACACGGACGGGCTGCTGCACATCACCCGGACCCAGGGCGCGGCGACCGCCCACTCCCCCGACCTGGCGGCGCTGCTGCGCGAGTCGCCGCAGGTGTACGCGGCGCCCGGCGAGCGGGTCCTGCCGGTGGCGGCCCTGGCCACCACCGGCCTCCCCGGATCGCCGTCCTGGCTGGCCGAGTTCACCCACCTCGCCCTGACGGTGGGACTGCGGCTGCTGGACCTCGGCGTGGCTCTGGAGGCACACGGCCAGAACCTCCTGGTGGTGCTCTCGGAAACCGGACGCCCCCTGCGCCTGGTCTACCGCGACCTGGCCGACATCCGGATCAGCCCGGCCCGGCTGACCCGCCGCGGCATCACCCCGCCCGATCTGACGGGCCGCCTGGTCACGGACGACGAAACGACTCTGCGCCGCAAGCTGTTCGGCTCCCTGGTCGCGGGCGCGCTGGCGGCCACGGCGGGTTCCGGACCGGCCCTGGCGACGGCCCTGGAGGCGGCCGTACGGGGACTGCCCGCGACCCCGGACCTGACGTCCCTCCTCGAAGGCCCGCTCCCGGCCAAGGCGCTGACGCTGATGCGGCTGTCGCCGGAGACGCCCGGAGACCGGTGGGCGGCGCTGCCCAACCCGCTCGTCGGCACCCTCTGACCAGTCCGCCGCCCGGTGTTGGCTTGCCGGTCACTCCCGTTTCGGTGCCCGGACCCCGTTTTGGAGCCCGGCCCCTCTGATCAATAAGATCCGCCGATGATCAGAACACAACGGCTGGCGGCAGGAGTCTGCGCTCTGCTCGCCGCCCTGGGGGCCGGGATAGCCTTCCCCGGCGGCGCGGTCGCCGACGAGACCGACCAGGCCGCTCCGAAGGTGGAGCTCGTGCTGGACGTCAGCGGCTCCATGCGGACGGCGGACATCGACGGCGGGACGCGGATGGCCGCGGCCAAGCAGGCGTTCAACGAGGTGCTGGACGCGACACCCGAGGGAGTGCAGCTCGGCATCCGCACGCTCGGCGCCAACTACCGCGGCAACGACCGCAAGACGGGCTGCAAGGACACCGCGCAGCTCTACCCGGTCAGCACCCTGGACCGCACCGAGGCGAAGACCGCCGTCGCCACGCTCCAGCCGACCGGGTGGACCCCGATCGGCCCCGCGCTGCTGAAGGCGGCCGACGACCTCGAAGGCGGTGACGGGACCCGCCGTATCGTCCTGATCAGCGACGGCGAGGACACCTGCCCGCCGCTGGACCCGTGCGAGGTGGCCCGGGAGATCGCCGCCAAGGGCGTCGGACTCACCATCGACACCCTCGGCCTGGTGCCGGACGCCAAGACCCGCGACCAGCTCAGCTGCATCGCGGACGCGACCGGCGGCACCTACACCTCCGTGCAGCACAAGGAGGAACTGAGCGACCGGGTCGGCCAGTTGGTGGACCGGGCGGCGGACCCCGTGGTGACGCCGGTGGCCACCGAGGGCACCGGCCAGTGCTCCTCGGCGCCCACGCTGAAGTCGGGGCTGTACACCGACCGCGAGGAGTTCGGTCAGGAGCGCTGGTACAAGGTCGAGGTCGACCCCGGCCAGGAGCTGCGGACTTCGGTGAGCGTCGCCGCCGACCGGGCCGTCAACGCCAACTACGGTGTCCTGCTGCGGGCGGTGACGGTCCACGGCCGTGAGATCGTGCGCGGCGAGGCGTCCGGCACGGGCCGTACGGATGTCGTCTCGACCGGGCTGCGGTACCCCAAGGCCGAGAGCGACGACGACGAGGACACCACCCCGGAGACCGTCTGCCTCCAGGTGACCAACTCCTTCTCGGCCGCGGCCGGGGTGAAGACCAGCCCCGGTCTGCCGGTCGAGCTGACGGTCGACGTGGTGGACGGGCCGTCGAAGGCGAGCGACGTCGCCGCCTTCGGGCTCGGCCGCGGCTGGTGGCTGCTCGGCGCACTCGTGCTGACCGGCTTCCTCGCGGGTCTGGTGTGGGGCTGGGTGTCGCGCTGGCGGGTCGCGGTCTGGAGGACCAACTGATGGGGATCACACGAGTGTTGAGCGCCGCCCTGCTGGCGGTGGGCCTGGCGGCGGGCCCGGCGGTCGCCGATGACGCCTCGCCCTCGCCCAGCGCCTCGGACGACAGCGGCGCGCCCACCCAGGCGGGCACGTCCTTCCGTACGGCCACGGAGGTCGACCAGGGTCAGCAGGCGACGGCCAGCGGCTCCACCGGCGACTACCTGTACTGGTCGTTCGCCGCCGACGCCGGCCGACGCCCCGACGTCAAGGCCACGGTGAAGCTGCCCGACTCGCACGCCGCGCAGACCTGGCAGATCGACGTGTACGACGGTCTGCGGCGCCGCCAGTCCTGCCAGTACGGCGCGCAGACCCGCACCGCCGCGCCGGGTACCGCGTCGGTGGAGCTGGCGTGCGTGATGCGGACGGTCCGGGCCTGGTCGGAGCCGTGGGCCAACGACCCGCTGCCCGGCACGTACTACATCCGGCTGACCGTGGTGAACCTGACCTCGGCCGACCTCGGCCAGCCGGTGAGCGCCGAGGTCCGGGTGGACTCCAAGGACATCGGCGGTTCGGCGGCGGTGGACGGTTCGCTGGCGAAGCCGCTGGTGCCCGGGATCGCGGTCTCGTCGGCGTCGGACTCCGCGTCCGACTCCGCGTCGGACTCCTCGTCCGGCGAGGACGGTTCCTCGTCCACGAAGTCGGCGGTGCTGTCCAGCATCGAGCCCGACGACGGCTGGTCGTCCGGGTGGTGGACCGACCGCTGGGTGTGGACCGGGATCGGCGGTGTGCTGGCCGCGCTGGCGGGCATCGGCGGGTACGCGCTGACACGGGGGACGGGACGGCCGACCCGGGTGCCGCCGGGCGCCTGATCCACTGCCCGATCCACCGCCTGCTCCCCTGTCCGTTCCACCGACCGGGCCCCCGTCCACGGGGGCCCGGTCGTCGTCTCAGGCCTCCCGCAGCGCCTTGGCCAGGGTGCCGTCGCCGGTCACCGTCACCCGTCCGTCGCGTACCGCGTCCAGCAGGCGCAACTCGCCCCGGGCCAGGGCCGTACCCGTCCCGGCGTCGAGCGCGAGCCGTGCGTCGGGCTCGCGGGGCGCCGGACCGTCGCCGTACACCGGGCCGTCCTCCACGCCGACGTGCAGATGGAAGTCCCCCTCCCCCAGCCGGACTTCGACCAGGCCCTCGCCGTCCAGGGCCCGCAGCAGCGGCAGCGCGAACCAGTGGGCGCGTACGGCGTCGGTCGGCCGGCGTTCGCCCAGCTCGGCCTCGCCCCACTTGCCCAGCGCCTGTAGCACCGGGAGCAACTCCCGGCCGCGCGCGGTGAGTTCGTAGACGTACACCGCACCCGGCGGCGGCAGCCGCCGCCTGGCCGTGATGCCGTCCCGCTCCAGTTCCTTCAGCCGGGAGGCGAGGACGTCCGTGCTGACCCCGGGCAGATCCGCGTGCAGATCGGTGTAGCGGCGGGGGCCGGCGAGCAGCTCCCGGACGATCAGCAGGGCCCAGCGGTCGCCGACGACGTCGAGGGCGCGGGCTGCGGAGCAGTACTGGTCGTAGCTTCGGCGAGGTGGCATGCGACGCAGTCTAGACAAGATGTTGGACTTTCCAAGCTCCCACTTGGTAAAACCAAGCAACACGAGTTTCCGGAGGGGCGCAATGGAGTTCCGGCAGTCCAACAAGCTGAGCGAGGTCTGTTACGAGATCCGCGGACCGGTGATCGAGCACGCCAACGCACTGGAGGAGGCGGGCCACAGCGTGCTGCGGCTGAACACCGGCAACCCCGCGCTGTTCGGCTTCGAGGCACCGGAGGAGATCCTCCAGGACATGATCCGGATGCTCCCGCAGGCGCACGGCTACACCGACTCGCGCGGCATCCTCTCCGCCCGCCGGGCCGTGGCGGGGCGCTACCAGACACTGGGCCTGGAGGTCGGCGTCGACGACGTCTTCCTCGGCAACGGTGTCTCCGAGCTGGTGTCGATGGCCGTACAGGCGCTCATCGAGGACGGCGACGAGATCCTCATCCCCGCCCCCGACTTCCCGCTCTGGACGGCGGTGACCACCCTCGCCGGCGGCAGGGCGGTGCACTACCTCTGCGACGAGCAGGCCGACTGGTACCCGGACCTCGCCGACATGGAGTCGAAGATCACGGACCGCACCAAGGCCGTGGTCATCATCAACCCCAACAACCCGACGGGCGCCGTCTACCCGAAGGAGATCCTGGAGGGCATCCTCGACCTGGCCCGCCGGCACGGCCTGATGGTCTTCGCGGACGAGATCTACGACCAGATCCTGTACGACGACGCCGTCCACCACTCGACCGCCGCGCTCGCCCCCGACCTGGTGGTCCTCACCTTCTGCGGCCTGTCCAAGACGTACCGGGTGGCCGGCTTCCGCTCGGGCTGGATGGTCGTCACCGGCCCGAAGCAGCACGCCAAGGACTACCTGGAGGGCCTCACCATGCTGGCCTCCATGCGGCTGTGCGCCAACGCGCCCGCCCAGTACGCGATCCAGGCCGCGCTCGGCGGCCGCCAGTCCATCCGCGAACTCGTCGTCCCCGGCGGACGGCTCTACGAGCAGCGCAACGTGGCCTGGGAGAAGCTCAACGAGATCCCCGGTGTCTCCTGCGTCAAGCCGAAGGGCGCCCTCTACGCCTTCGCGCGCCTCGACCCCAAGGCGCACCCGATCCACGACGACGAGAAGTTCGTCCTGGACCTGCTCCTCCAGGAGAAGATCCAGGTCGTCCAGGGCACCGGCTTCAACTGGCCCGCCCCCGACCACTTCCGCATCCTCACCCTCCCCCACGCGGAGGACCTGGAGACGGCGATCGGCCGGATCGGGCGGTTCCTCAGCGGCTACCGGCAGTAGCGGCAGCGGCGGGGGCTCGTTGCTCCTTCCGGGGGATGCCGGGTACGGACTCCGGGCGCGTGCGTGCGCCGAACCGGAGCGCCGGGCTCTTAGCCTCTGACGTATGGCTGATGTCTTCCTCGTCCGGCACGGTGAGACCGAGTGGTCGCGGTCCGGACGGCATACCGGCTGGACCGACGTCCCGCTCACCGAGCACGGGAGGGAGGAGGCGCGCCGGCTGGTGCCGTTGATCCGTTCCCACCGCATCGGCGCCGCCTTCGTCAGCCCGCTGCAGCGGGCCCGGGAGACCGCCGAGCTGATCGGGGTGCCGGACGCGCGCGTGGACGCCGATCTGCGGGAGTGGGACTACGGCGGCTACGAGGGCGTGACCACCGTGGAGATCCAGCGCACCCGGCCGGGCTGGTTCCTGTTCACGGACGGGGTCGCGCCGGGTCCGCCGGAGCATCCCGGGGAGACCCCGGAGCAGGTCGGGGAGCGCGCCGACCGGATGCTGGCCAAGGTCGACGCGGCCCTCGCCAACACGGAGGGGGTCGTGCTGCTGGTGGCCCACGGCCACTTCCTGCGGGTCCTCACCGCCCGCCGCCTGGGCCTGGAGCCGTCCGCCGGGGCCCTCTTCCAGCTGGCGACCGGGACGCTGTGCCGGCTGGGCACGGAGCACGCGCGGCCGGTGATCGCGGGCTGGAACATCCGGCCGGGCACCTGAGCCGCCCCCGTTGTCAGCCCCCACCGTCAGCCCCCACCGTCGGTCCCCGCTGTCAGCCCCCACCGCCAGTCCCCGCTGTCAGGCCCCGCTGTCAGTCCCCGGTCGTAGCCTTCGGAGAAGGGATCAGTACCGCTCGGCACCGGGAAGGAGCACGCCGTGGCCCGACCGCCCACCGCCGCGCAGCGGCGGGTCATCGACGCCGCCGACCCGGTCACCGGGCGGCTGCGCGGTACGGAGGCACAGCTGGCGGCCCTGGTGCGGCACGGCCTCGCCTTCCGGCACCCGCGCCCGCCGCACGACCACTTCCTGACACCGGCGGGGCACCGGACCCGGGAGGAGGCCGCGCAGCCCCGGGAGGCGGCCCCACCGGAACCGGACGGGGTCTTCGCGGCGCGCGTCGGCGGCGAGGAGACGGCCGACGGCGGGCCCGCCCGCGTGCGGGAGGTGCACAGCGCCTGGCAGGGACTGCTCGAACTGCGCCGGATGACCAACCCCGACGGCGCCGTGGACCGGCCGTGCGGCTGGGAGCGCGCGCATCTGGTGCGGGCCGCCGCGCTCGCCCTGGAGGCGGCCGGGCACCCGCCCGAGGGACCGGACCGGGCCGGCTACCGGGTGCGGGCGACCCCGCAGCCGGAGGCGGTCGCCGTGTACGCACCGGAGGGTGAGCGCCTGCGGGCCTGCGCGGCCACGCTGGAGCAGGCCGGCTGGCAGACCGGCGAGTACACGGAGCCCCGGACCAGAACGCGCTATCTGCTGGCATCGCCCCGCCGGGTGTGACGGGCGTGCCAGGATGCGGACGGTAGATCAGTGCGTCGTACACGAGAGAGGGAAGTCGTGAGCGAACCGTATTCCGTCCGCGTCACGGTCCGTGGTTACGAGACCGATGTGCAGGGCCATCTGAACCAGGCGGTGTACATCAACTACGCGGAGCACGCCCGCTGGTCGCTGCTGCGGGCGGCCGGGGTCAGCCAGGCCCGGCTGATCGGCCGGGGCGTGGGCCCGGTGGCGCTGGAGACGACCATCCGGTACAAGCGGGAGCTGCTCGCCGGTGACGAGGTCGATGTGACCTGTGCGTTCGACTGGAGCGGCGGCAAGGCGTTCCGGATGGTGCAGAAGATGACCAAGGCGGACGGCACGCTGGCCGCCGAGGTCGACGCGGTCGGCGGGCTGCTGGACCTGAAGGCCCGCAAGCTGGTCGCCGATCCGCGCGAGATCTTCAAGGAACTCACCTCGGACCCGGAGCTGTTCGGGTTCTAGGGACGTCCAGGGTCCCTCGGACTCCGTCTACGCGTCGAGCAGTTCGGGATTGTGCTCGACGTCGTAGGCCGCCCGCGCCTGCGCGATGTACCCGCGGTTGCGCTCGGCCCAGTCGGTCAGCCGTTGCAGGGTCTCGTGCAGCTCGTAGGCCACCGGAGTGAGTTCGTACTCCACCTTCGGGGGCACCGTCGGGTGGACGGTGCGGGTCACCAGACCGTCCCGCTCCAGGTTGCGCAGGGTGAGGGTGAGCATCCGGCGGCTGATGCCCTCGATGCCGCGCTCCAGCTCGGTGAAGCGGATGGGGCCGTGCGAGGCCGCGACCAGGATCTGGACGCTCCATTTGCCGGCCACCCTGTCAAGAACCTCGCGGACCGGGCACGCGTGCGCGTTCACGACCTGCGACGTAACACCGGTGTTCCTCAGGGACATCGACCTGCCTCCTTACGCCGGCCTCCATGGTCACCCACGATGAACTCCGTTACAAGTCGTGCACCAAGGAACCGATCGATACCAATCGATACCAGCCGACACGGACGGTTCCTCCGGAGACTACGGAACATCGGAGGCCACGCCGCCATGACGGCCCTCATCTCGTCACGGACCCGGACACCGCACCGGACGTACTCCCGCTGGACCTCTCTGCTCGTGCTGTGCGCGGGAGCCCTCATGACGATCCTGGACGGCACCATCGTGACCGTCGCGATGCCCGCGATGCAAACGGACCTGGGCTTCTCGGGGGCGGGGCTGGCCTGGGTGGTGAACGCGTATCTGATCCCGTTCGGCGGGCTGCTCCTGCTGGCGGGCCGGCTGGGTGACCTGCTGGGCCGCAAGCGGATGTTCACGGCCGGGATCGCCGTGTTCACCGTGGCCTCCGTGCTCTGCGGACTGGCGACGAGCCGGGAACTGCTGGTCGCGGCCCGGGCCGTCCAGGGGGTCGGCGGGGCGATGGCGTCGGCGGTGGTGCTCGGCATGCTGGTGGCGCTCTTTCCCGAGCCGCGCGAACAGGCCCGCGCCATCGCGGTGTTCAGTGCGGTCGGGGCGGGTGGAGCCACGCTGGGCACGTTCCTGGGCGGGGCGCTCACCCAGGCGGCCGGCTGGCACTGGATCTTCCTGATCAACCTGCCGATCGGCGTGGTCGCCTGGCTGGCGGCGGTCCGGGTGCTGTCCCCCGAGCCCGGCGCCGGGCTCCGCGACGGCGCCGACTACCCGGGCGCGGCACTGGTCACCGGCGCGCTGATGCTCACGGTGTACGTCATCGTCGGCTCCGGCGACCGCGGCAGGACCGCCACCCTGCTCCTGGCGGCGCTCGCCCTCGCCCTCTTCGTGGCGTTCACCCTCCGGCAGATCCGTGCCGACCGCCCGCTGCTGCGGCCGGGGCTGCTCCGCTCCCGGCTGCTGACCGGCGCGAACGCCGTACAGGTCCTGATGGTGGCGACGATGTACGGCTTTCAGTTCATCGGCGCGCTCTACCTCCAACGCGTCCTGGGATTCGACGAGTTGACCACCGGCCTCGCCTTCCTGCCGGCGCCCCTGGCGATCGGGCTGCTGATGACGACCCT
The DNA here is from genome assembly GCF_044747345.1 of Streptomyces sp. NPDC090088. Lineage (NCBI taxonomy): Bacteria > Bacillati > Actinomycetota > Actinomycetes > Kitasatosporales > Streptomycetaceae > Streptomyces > Streptomyces sp. NPDC090088. The sequence continues at coordinate 266,887 of NZ_JBIVDZ010000014.1, forward strand.
GTCCGCGCGGACGGTCGGCCGCTTCGGCGCGTACCCGGTGCTGCTGACCGGCCTCGTCCTGATCACCGGCGGCATGGCGCTGCTGAGCCGGGCCCCCGCCGACGGCTCCTACCCGGCCGACGTCCTGCCGCCCATGCTGCTGCTGGCCGCCGGGTTCGCCGCCGCGATGCCCCCGCTGACCGGTCTGGCCATGTCCGGCGCCCCCGGGGAGGACGCCGGTCTGGCCTCGGGACTCTTCAACACCACGCAGGTGGTGGGCGGTTCACTGGGGCTCGCGGTGCTGTCGACCCTGGCGGCGAGCCGCACGGACACGCTGCTGGGCGGCGGCGCCGAACTGGTCCCGGCCACCGCCGAGGGCTACCGGCTCGCCTTCCGGGTGGCGGTGGGCCTCGCGGCGGCGGCACTGGTCCTGGCGGCGACCGTACTGCGGCCCGGGCGGGACTGAGCCGGGCGGGAGCCGACCGGGCCGGAGCTGGCCGCGCGCCCGTGCCGGCCCGGCCGGTCTCAGGCGTCGGCGAACAGGTCCCTGTGGTCGACGGCCCACTCCCGGTAGGTCCGGGCCGGCCGCCCCAGGAGGCGTGGCACGTCGTCGGTGACGACCTCGTTGCCGCCCCGCTGTACGAAGGCCCTGCTCTGCTCGGAGGCGTCGACGAACGTGTCGTCGAAGCCCAGGGTCCGCAGATGCGCCCGGGCCTCGTCAGAGGTCAGCTCGCGGGTCCCGACCGGGCGGCCGAGGATCTCGGCGAGGACGGCGGCCTGGTCGGGGACGCTGAGCACCTCGGGGCCGGTCAGGGTGTACGTCCGCCCCGCGTGCCGCGCGTCGAGCAGCGCGGCGACGGCCACCTCGGCCACGTCGCGGGGATCGACGACGCCCTGTCCGCCGGCGCCGCTCAGGTTCGGCACCGGCCCGCCCGAGCGCACGGCCGGCGCCCAGCCCAGCGTGTTCGACGCGAAGGCCGAGGGACGCAGCACGGTCCACTCCAGTCCGCTGTCCCGCACGGCCTGTTCGCCCGCCAGGTGCCAGGTGCCGACCGGGCCGACGGCGGGGTCGCCGCAGCCGATGCCGGAGAGTTTCACGAGCCGCCGCACCCCGGCGGCCCGGGCCGCCGCCGGCAGGGCCCGGTCGTGCTCGGAGTCGTCCGGTCCGAACACGCCGACCAGGAAGGCCGCTTCGGCGCCCGCCATGGCCGCCGCCACCGAGGCCGGGTCACGGTGGTGCCCCGGCACCGCCTCCACCCCCGGGGGCAGCTGGGCCCGTGCCGGGTCCCGGGTCAGGGCGCGCACCTTCGCGCCGCGCGCCGCGAGCTGTCGTACGACTTCACCGCCTGTGGTGCCCGTGGCACCCATCACGAGGATCATGACCACCACGGTGGGCCGCGCCGGGCCCGGGGTGCTAGGAAAATCCGGCACGGCTCGGCCGCCCGTCCGCCCCGCGCGACGCCTACCGTGAAGGGGTGACGAACGCCGTGTTCCCGCGGACGCTGCCCGTGCCCCGCCCGCTGCGCCCCTGGATCTCCCGCGTCGGCCTCCTCGACGTCGAGGCCGCCGCGCGGGGACCGTACGTCCATCTCCCGGACACGGACACCAAGTTGATCCTGCGGGTCGCGGCGAACGGCCACCGCAGTGCGCTGGTCGTCGGGCCGCGGGTCCGTGCCTCGTACCACGAGGGCAAGCCCCTCTCCTCCTGCGTGGAGCTGCGGCTCACGCCCGGCACGGCCCGTCCGCTGCTGGGTCTTCCGGCGGCCGAGCTGGTGGGCCGGTCCCTGCCGCTGGAGGCGGTGCCCGGGGCGGCCGCCCGCGGGCTCGCGCACGAGCTGCGGTGGCTGGAGCCCCAGGAGGCGGTGGCCCGCCTCGCGGACGAACTGCCGGACCGGCTGGCCGCCGTCGCGGACGGCGGCCGCACCGGGCTGGTGCGCGCGGGCGTCGCGGCGCTGTCGGTCCGCTCCGGCCGCACGCCCGGCACGGTCCGCGACACGGCACGTGAACTGGCGGTGAGTGAGCGGCAGTTGCGTAACCTCTTCACTGAGGGCGTCGGCCTCTCCCCCAAGCACTACGCCCGGATCGACCGGGTCCGCGCGGTGGTCAGCCATGCCACCGAGGTCTCCTGGGCCGAACTGGCCGCCGTCACCGGCTACTACGACCAGTCGCACATGTCGTCCGACTTCCGCGCCCTCATGGGCGTCCCGCCCCGCTCCTACTTCACCGGCCGGCTGCCCGCGGCGGCACCCTGCCAGGCGGCGCGGCGCCGCTGAACCCGTCGGCTCACAGTGACTTCCTACCGCCGCCCCACCGCTTTCCCAAGTTGCCGCGCCAGTCTCGACATCCTTTGACAGCACCCTGCTTGGGAGTTCCTGTGCCGATCCTGCACGCACGCGCCGCCCGCCGCACGCTGTTCGCCACCCTGGGCGCCGCGCTGCTGACCTCGCGATGGCCGGCGGCCGAGGCGGCGGACGCGACCGGGCTGGCGGACCCGGTGAAGAAGGACATCGCGATGCGGCTGGTGAGCAGCGCGGAGAACTCGTCGCTGAACTGGAAGGCGCAGTACAAGTACCTGGAGGACATCGGCGACGGGCGCGGCTACACCGGCGGGATCATCGGCTTCTGCTCCGGTACGGGCGACATGCTGACGCTGGTCGAGCTGTACACGGAGTGGGACGCGGACAATCCGCTGGCAACCTACCTGCCCGCGCTGAGGAAGGTGAACGGCACCGACAGCCACCGGGGGCTGGCGGGCTTCCCCGCCGCCTGGCGGAAGGCGGCGAAGACGACGGCCTTCCGCAGGGCACAGCGCCACGAACGCGACCGCGTCTATTTCGACCCGGCCGTGGCGCGTGCCGAGAAGGACGGTCTCGGCACACTCGGGCAGTTCGTCTACTACGACGCGATGGTCATGCACGGCCCCGGCACGGACGCCGTCAGCTTCGGCGGCATCCGTGCCCGCGCCCGCAGGCACGCGGACACCCCGGCGGACGGCGGCGGCCGGCGCACGTACCTCAACGCCTTCCTCGACGCCCGGGTGTGGGCGATGCGGCAGGAGGCCGCCCACCGGGACGTCAGCCGGGTCGAGACGGCCCAGCGGGTCTTCCTCAAGGCGGGCAACTTCGACCTGGACACCCCGCTCAAGTGGAAGGTGTACGGGGACAGTTACGAGATCGACTGAGGTGCCGGGCGGGGTACGGCGGCCGTCGCCGTCGTACCCTTCGCCGCCTGGGGCCGTCGGCCGAGGTGGTGGAAGACCAGGTTGAGTGCCACGGCCGCCACGCAGCCCGTCGAGATGCCCGAGTCCAGGACGATCCGGGCGGTCTGCGGGAAGGCGTGGTAGAAGTCGGGGGCGGTGATCGGGACGATGCCGACGGCGAGCGAGACGGCGACGATCAGGACGTTCTCGTCCTTCTCCATACCCGCCCTGACCAGGGTCTGGATACCGCTGGCCGCCACCGAGCCGAACAGCACCACGCCCGCGCCGCCCAGCACCGGCCGGGGGACGACGGCGATGAGGGAGGCGGCCATCGGGCACAGCCCCATCAGGACGAGGAAGCCGCCGCCGGCCGCGACCACGAACCGGCTGCGGATCCGGGTCATCGCGACCAGCCCGATGTTCTGCGCGAAGGCGCTGCACATGAACCCGTTGAAGAGCGGGCTGATCGCCGAGCCGAGGGTGTCGGCGCGCAGCCCGGCCGCGATCGTCCGCTCGTCGGCGGGGCGTTCGACGATCTCGCCCAGCGCCAGCATGTCCGCGGTCGACTCGGTCATCGAGACCACCATCACCACGCACATGGACAGGATCGCGGCGATCTGGAACTGCGGGGCGCCGAAGTGGAAGGGCGTCGGGAAGCCGACGACGTCCGCGTCCGCGACCGGGCCGAAGTCCGTGACCCCGAACGGGATCGCGACGACCGTGCCCGCGACCAGGCCGATCAGCACGGCGATCTGCTTCACGAAGCCGCGGGTGAAGCGCCGCAGGAGCAGCACGAGGAGAAGGGTCGCGGCGGCCAGGCCCAGGTAGGTCGCCGAACCGTAGTCGTGCGCGGCCGGGTCGGGGCCCTGCGCCCAGCCGAAGGCCACCGGGAGCAGCGAGACGCCGATGAGGGTGATGACCGTGCCGGTGACGACGGGCGGGAAGAAGCGGACGGCCTTGCTGAAGAAGGGGGCGGCGAGGAAGCCGAGGAGGCCGGCGACAATCACCGCGCCGAAGATGACCGGCAGGGCGTCGGTCCTGTCGTGGGTGGCGGCGGCGATCGCGGTCATCGGGGCGACCCCGGCGAAGGTGACGCCGTTGACGAAGGGCAGCCGGGCGCCGATCTTCCAGACGCCGAGGGTCTGGAGGAAGGTGGCGAGGCCCGCGGTGAAGAGGCAGGCGCCGGTGAGGAAGGTCAGTTCGGTGCCGGACAGGCCGATGGCCGCGCCGACGATCAGGGGCGGGGCGACCACCCCGGCGTACATGGCGGCCACGTGCTGCAGACCCGTGGTGGCCATTTTCAGGGCGGGGAGTTTCTCGTCGACGGGATGCACTTCTTGCGTGGACACGGCGGCTCCTCCGGTCGGTTACACGTCGGCTCTGACGCGGGTGTCTGGGAGGTGGTGCGGGTGATCCAGGTCGTGCGGGACCCGAGAGGAGGACGGTGACCGTTCCCGGGCGCGCACGACCGGCGTACGCGCCCAGGGGACGGCCGCCGTGGACCGTTGCGGGTCCACGGCTACCGACCGGGAGCCGTCCCTCCCAGTCGGAGCTCAAGTGCCTTGCGAAGGAGAGGAGTTACTGGGCGGCGATGCGCGCCAGCCGCTGGGCCTCGACCCGCGTGGAGCGGGCGATCGCGTCCTCGTCGACATGCAGCAGGCGGCCGTCCTCGACGATCTGACGGCCGTTCACGAAGGAGGCGGTGACCGGGGCGGCGGCGCCGAGGACCAGGGCGGTCACCGGGTCGGCGATGGAGGCGTGGGCGAGGGTGTCCAGCTTCCAGAGCACCAGGTCGGCGAGCTTGCCGGGTTCCAGGGAGCCGGTCTGGCCCGCCCGGCCGAGGACCTGGGCGCCGCCGTAGGTGCCGAGGCGCAGTGCCTGACGGGCGTTCAGGGCCGCTTCCCGGTGCGCGCCGAGGCGGTTGATCAGCAGCGCGTTGCGCAGCTCGGTGTGGAGTTCGCCGGACTCGTTGGACGCGGTGCCGTCGACGCCGAGGCCGACCGGGACGCCGGCGGCGAGCATGTCGGGGACGCGGGCGATGCCGGCCGCGAGGCGGGCGTTGGAGGACGGGCAGTGGGCGACACCGGTCTTCGTCCGCCCGAACGCGGCGATGTCGGAGTCGTTCATGTGGACGCAGTGCGCCATCCACACGTCCTCGCCGAGCCAGCCGGTGGACTCGAAGTAGTCGGTCGGGCCCATCCCGAACAGCTCGTGGCAGAACTTCTCCTCCTCGACGGTCTCCGAGCCGTGCGTGTGCAGGCGCACCCCGAGCCGGCGGGCCAACTCGGCGCCCTCGCGGAGGAGTTCGGTGGAGACGGAGAAGGGCGAGCAGGGGGCCACGGCCACCTGGGTCATCGCGTCGAAGGAGGCGTCGTGGTACTCCTTCACGGTGGCCTCGGTGGCGGTGAGGGCGCCTTCGAGGGTCTCGACGGCGAAGTCCGGGGGCAGGCCGCCGTCCTTCTCGCTGCGGTCCATCGAGCCGCGGGCGAGGGTGAAGCGGACGCCCGTCTCGCGGGCGGCGCGGATGATCGCGCCGGACAGGTCGCCGGAGTCCTTCGGGTAGACGTAGTGGTGGTCCATGGCGGTGGTCACGCCGCCCCGGGCCATCATCGCGAGCGAGCCCTGCGCGGCCGCGTAGACCATCTGCTCGTCGATCCGCGCCCACGTCGGGTACAGCGCGACCAGCCAGTTGAAGAGGTTGTGGTCGGTGGCCAGGCCCCGGGTGATCCACTGGTAGTAGTGGTGGTGGGTGTTGACCAGGCCGGGGGTCACCAGATGGCCGCCGGCGTCGATGCGGCGCCCGACGTTCTCCAGACCCTCGGGGGCCTTGCCCGCGCCGAGCGACTCGATGCGGTGGCCGGCGATGACGACGTACCCGTCGGCGTACTCGGTGTCGTGGGCGTCGACGGTCGCGATCGAACAGTTCTCGATGACGGTGCGCCGGTCTGCTGCCATGATTCGTCCTTTTCGCTCAGTGGACTTGGGGAGTGGGCACGGCAGGACCCTGGGGATTTGAGTGCCGCGGCCGGGGAGTGGGGCTCCCCGGCCGAGGGTGCCGAGAAGGGGTCGGTCAGAGGTTGGTGAGGTCCACCGGGATCTTCGCCTCGCAGCCGTCGCGGAGGATGGTCGCCTCGATCAGGCCGTAGGGCCGGTCGGCGGCGTAGTACACGGCACCGTCCTCGGTCGCGTTCTTGAGCCCGAACGGCTCCAGGTCGACGAGGAAGTGGTGCTTGTTGGGCAGCGAGAAGCGGACCTCGTCGATCTCGCTCCGGTTGTCGATGATCCGCGAGCCCATCTGGTACAGGGTCTGCTGGAGCGAGAGCGAGTAGGTCTCGGCGAAGGCCTGGAGCATGTGCTTCTTCGTCTGCTCGTAGGACTTCTCCCAGTGGGGCATCTTCTGCTCGTCCGCGGTCCAGTTGAACCGCCAGCGGGCGGAGACCTGGGTGGCCAGGATGCGGTCGTACGCCTCGGGCAGGGTCGTGTACTTGTCCTTGACGTAGCCCCAGAACTCGGAGTTGGTCGAGTTCATCACGACCAGGTCCTTCAGGCCGGAGACGACCTCCCACGACGCACCGTCGTACGTGATCTGCGTCAGCCGGGTCTCCTGGCCCTTGCGCACGAACGAGTGCCTGACCTCGTCGGCGCCGATGAACTTCGAGTGGGCGTCAGAGGCCTCGATGCGTTCCCAAGCGTACTCCTCGATGCGGATCCGGGCCTGGTGGATGGGCTCCTGCGAGGTCACGAAGTGCCGGGCGAGGTGGATGCCGAACTGCTCGGCGGACTCGATGCCGTGCTCCTTGGCGAACGCGTACACCGTGTTCTTGGTGGTGTCGGTCGGCAGGACGTTGGCGTTGGAGCCGGAGTAGTGGACCTCGTCCATGTCGCCGGAGAGCGACACGGAGACGTTGAGGTCCTTGATGTGGTGGGTGGCGCCGTCCCGCGTGATCTTGACGACCCGGTTCTCGGCCTTGCCGTACTGGTTCTGTCCAAGAATCGTAGGCATGTGTAGCTAGCTCCCTCGGTAAACGGAGTAGCCGAACGGGTTGAGCAGCAGCGGTACGTGGTAGTGCTCGCCCGGTACGACGGCGAACGTGATCGCCACCTCCGGGAAGAACACGGCCGGTCCGCTGTCCCGGTTCGCGGGGGCGTCCTGCTGCGCATCGGCTTGCTGGTGCTTCTGCTGGTGCTTCTCGAAATACGGCTCCACCGCGAAGTCGAGCCGTACGTGTGTCGTCCCCTCCGGCAGGTCCGGGAGGTCCTTGCACCGGCCGTCCGCGTCGGTCGCGGAGCCGCCGAGCGCCTGCCAGTCCGCCTCCCGGCCGCCGCGGGCGGAGAGCAGGACGGCGACGCCCGCGGCGGGGCGGCCGACGCTGGTGTCCAGGATGTGGGTGGACACGGAGGCGGTGGTGCTGGTGCTCATGCTGCGGTCAGTCCTCTTCGACGATGCGGGCGAGCCGGATACGGTTGATCTTGCCCAGCTCGGTGCGGACGATCTCCCGTTCCCGCTCGGGCGCGTTGCCGATCCGCTCCTTGGCCGCGTCCCGCATCTCCTCGCCGCTGCGGCCGGTGGCGCAGATCAGGAAGACATGGCCGAACCGCTCCTGGTAGGCCAGGTTGAGTTCGAGCATCTCGGCCTTGAGCGCCTCGGCGGCGCCGGCCATGCCGGACTGCTCCCGGGCCGAGGCCGGGTCGCCCGGCTGGGGGCGGCCGATCGGCGGGTGTCCGGCCATGGCCTCCGCGAGGTCGGCCGGGTCCAGTTCGGCCATGGCGGCGTCGCTGGCGGAGTAGAGGGCCTCGGGGGTGGCGTAGGGCCGGGCGGCGAGCAGCTGCCGGGCCCAGGCCGTGGAGGCGCACGCCTCGTGGAGGGCGGCGAGGGCCGCGCGCTCCTCCAGATCGTTGAACCGGGCCAGGCCCGGGGGCGTGGAAGTCGACGTCACGGGAGCCTCCGTGGCCGTAGGCGGCCTTCGTGCTGAACGGGCTGCCGTTAGCTAACGCTCTCCGGAACACCGCGTCAACACTTTGTTGAAAATTCCGCGTAACAACCCCCGCCCAGGAGTCCGGGGCTCAGCTCTCCTTCTCGCGGTTGAGGTAGTTGTAGACGGTGAAGCGGCTCACCCCGAGCGCGCTCGCCACGGTCTCCACGCCGTGCCGTACGGAGAAGGCGCCGCGCGCCTCCAGTATCCGGACGACCTCCTGCTTGGCCTTGCGGTCCAGGTCGGCCAGCGGCTTGCCCTGCTTGCGCTCCATGGCGGCCAGGATGTGGTCGAGGGAGTCCGCGAGCTGGGGCAGCCGTACGGCGACCACGTCGGCGCCCTCCCAGGCGAGCACGACGTCGTCGGGGCCGGCCTCGTCCGGCGGGAGCATCTCCCCGCCCATGGCGTCGACCAGCGGCTTCACGGCCGTGATGAAGGGCTCGTCGCCGTGTCCGGTCACCGGCCCTCACCCTCCCCCACCACGTTGACCTGGAGCGAGATCCGGGTGGCCCCGGCCGCCAGGCTCCGGCGCAGCAGCGCGTCCAGGGCGGTGAGCACGGCGTCGGCGCCGCCCTCCGCCGTGTTCCCGAACGGCCCGACGTCCACCGCGTCCAGCTCGGCCGCCTCGATGACCTCACGGGCGACCAGCGCGTGCGCCGGGGCCTCGTCGAGGTCGAAGGGCTCGGTCGTGAACTCCACTCTCAATCGCACGCGCTCAACCTAACGCGCGGCGCCGATGTTCGGGCAGCCCTCCGGGATCACCGGCCCTTGCGCAGGAAGGTCCGCAGCCGCCGCTCGGGCCAGGTGTTGATCACGTCGTCCCCGGTGAGCCAGCCGCGCTGGGCGGTGCCGATGCCGTAGCGCATGTTGGCCAGGTGCGGCACGGCGTGGGCGTCGCTGTTCACGGCGAACCGCACGCCGTGCCCGCGGGCCCGCAGGATGTCCTCGTCGCGCAGGTCGAGCCGGTGCGGGTGGGCGTTGATCTCCAGGGCGGTGCCGGTGCGGGCGCAGGCCTCGAAGACCACGTCCAGGTCGGCGTCGATGCCAGGCCGCCTGCCGATGAGGCGGGTGGTGGGGTGGCCGATGATGTTCACGTACGGGTTCTCGCAGGCGCGGACGAGCCGCCGGGTCAGCCGCTCGCGGCTCTGCTTGAAGTGCGAGTGGACCGAGGCCACGCACAGGTCGAACCCGGCGAGGAAGTCGCCCGGCCAGTCCACCTCGCCCTCCGGGCCGATGTTCAGCTCGGTGCCGTGCAGCAGCCGCAGGCCGCCGCGCCGGCCCTTGGTGGGGTAGGTGCCGTCGAGCGCGCGGACCCGCTCCCGCTGGGCCAGCATCCGCTCGTCGGTCATCCGCTGCATGACCAGGTCGGGCGCGTGGTCGGTGACCGCGTAGTAGGCGTAACCGCGGGCGGCGGCGGCCTCGGCCATCTCCTCCAGCGGGGCGAGGCCGTCGGTGAGGTCGGTGTGGGTGTGCAGGTCGCCCCGGAGGCCGGCCTCGGTGACCAGCTCGGGCAGCTCGTCGCGGAGCCCGGCCTCGATCTCGCCGCGGTCCTCGCGGAGCGTCGGCGGGATCCAGGGCAGGCCGAGCCGGGCGTAGACCTCCTCCTCGGTCGCGGAGACGATCTTCTCGCCGCTCTCCACGTCGAAGAGTCCGTACTCGGAGAGCTTGAGCTTCTGGCGCACCGCGATCTCGCGGGTGCGGATGTTGTGGGCCTTCGAGCCGGTGAAGTACTGCAGGGCGGCGCCCCAGGAGTCCGGCGGTACGACCCGCAGGTCGACGTCGAGGCCCTTGCGGGTGCGTACGGAGGTCTTGGTGCCGCCCTGCCCGATGACCTCGGTGACGTACGGCAGCCGGGTGAACGCCGCCATGAGCGGCGCCGACTCCCCGGCGGCGGCGAGGATGTCGATGTCGCCGATGGTCTCCCGCATCCGGCGCAGCGATCCGGCGTACGCGCACCGCTCGCAGCCGGTCACGCCGGAGAGCGCGCCGACGATGTCCTCGGCCAGCTCCATGGCCACGTCGATCTGCACCCGGCCGCCCGAGGACCGGAGCAGTTCGATGCCGTGCAGGATGTTCTCCTCGGTCTTCGGCCCGAAGCCCTTGAGGTCGCGCAGCCGTTCGCCGTGGATGGCGTCGGCGAGTTCCTCGACCGACGAGACGCCCAGCTCCTCGTAGACCGCCATCGCCTTCTTCGGGCCGAGGGTGGGGATGGCCGTCAGCCGCCGGACCCCGTCCGGGATCCTCGCCCGCAGCTCCTCGACGGCGGTCACGCTGCCGCTGTCGAGGTACTCGCGGACCTTCTGGGCGATCGACTTCCCGACGTTCGGGATCTCCCGCAGCCCCTTGAGGTCGAGCGTGGCGACGTCGGCGTGATGGCCGCCGACCGACCGGGCGGCCTTCTCGTACACCCGCGCCCTGAACGCGTCTCCGCCGGTGATCGAGATCAGGTCCGCGTACTCCTGGAGCAGGGCGGCGACCTCGTCGTTGGACCGAGCCATGACTTCAGGGTAGGGCGCGGGTTTTGCGCGGGCGCCCTTGACAGCTCTCCCCGGTCACAGGCAGTCTTCCATTAAGCAGAAAACAACTTCCGTAATACGGAATTTCCACTCGGCTACTAGGCAGCGGAAGGGAGCGCGACCCCCATGGGATTTGCAGAGCAGCGCTTCAACGTCAACCTGTCGATCCTCTTCACGGAACTCCCGCTCCTGGAGCGCCCCGCGGCCGCCGCCGCGGCCGGCTTCACCGCGGTCGAGCTGTGGTGGCCCTGGGTCGACTCCCCCACCCCCGAGCGGTCCGAGCTCGACGCGCTGCGGACGGCGATCTCGGACGCGCGCGTCCGGCTGACCGGGCTGAACTTCTACGCCGGGCAGCTGCCGGGACCCGACCGGGGCGCCCTGTCGGTCCCGGGCGAGGAGTCGGAGAGGTTCCGCGCCAACATCGACGTGGCCGCCGCCTTCGCCCGGACCCTGGGCTGCCGGTCGCTCAACGCGCTGTACGGCAACCGCGTCGAGGGCGTGGACCCGGCCGAGCAGGACGCGCTGGCGCTGGAGAACCTGGCCCTCGCCGCCGAGGCGGCCGACCGCAACGGCGCGATCCTGCTGATCGAGGCCCTCAACGCGCCCGAGTCGCCGCGGTACCCGCTGGTGTCGGCCCCGGCCGCCGTCGCCGTCGTCGACCAGGTCAACGAGACGACCGGACTCGGCAACGCGCGCTTCCTGATGGACCTTTACCACCTGTCCATGAACGGCGAGGACCTGCCGGCGGTGATCGACCGGTACGCCTCGAAGACCGGCCATGTGCAGATCGCCGACAACCCCGGCCGCGGCGCCCCGGGCACGGGCTCGCTCCCGCTGGAGGACCTCCTCGACCGGCTGGGCAAGGCCGGTTACGACGGCTGGGTGGGCCTGGAGTACAAGCCGGGCGACCGTCCGAGTACCGAGGCGTTCGACTGGCTCCCGCGCGAGGCGCGCGCCCGGCAGCACTGAACTCCCCGACTCCGCAGAGCAGTGAGAGAGGCACCCCGAAAATGAGCACCCTCCCCAAGATCGCCTGGATAGGTCTCGGCATCATGGGCTCCCCCATGTCCGAGAACCTGCTCAAGGCGGGTTACGACGTCACCGGCTTCACCCTGGAGCAGGACAAGCTGGACCGGCTGGCCGCCGCCGGCGGCCGCGCCGCGGCCTCGATCGCCGAGGCCGTGCGGGACGCCGACGTGGTCATCACGATGGTGCCGGCCTCCCCGCAGGTCGAGGCCATCGCGTACGGCCCGGACGGCATCCTGGAGAACGCGCGGTCCGGCGCGCTCCTCGTCGACATGTCGTCCATCACCCCGCAGACCTCCGTCGACCTGGCGAAGGCGGCAGCGGCCAAGGGCATCCGCGTCCTGGACGCGCCCGTGTCCGGCGGCGAGGCCGGCGCCGTCGAGGCGGTGCTGTCCATCATGGTCGGCGGCGAGCAGGCCGACTTCGACGTCGCGAAGCCCGTCTTCGAGGCGCTGGGCAGGACCATCGTGCTGTGCGGTCCGCACGGCTCCGGGCAGACCGTGAAGGCCGCCAACCAGCTGATCGTCGCCGTGAACATCCAGGCGTGCGCCGAGGCCGTGGTCTTCCTGGAGAAGTCCGGCGTGGACCTGGCCGCCGCGCTGGACGTCCTGGGCGGCGGCCTGGCCGGCTCGACCGTGCTGGCCCGGAAGAAGGACAACTTCCTCCGGCGCGACTTCAAGCCGGGCTTCCGGATCGACCTGCACCACAAGGACATGGGCATCGTCACGGACGCGGCCCGCACCGTCGGCGCCGCGCTCCCGGTCGGTGCCGTGGTGGCCCAGCTGGTCGCCTCCCTGCGTGCGCAGGGCGACGGCGGCCTGGACCACTCCGCGCTGCTGCGCGCGGTCGAGCACCTCTCCGGCGCCCGGGTCTGAGACTTCCGGGCCGCGGCGCCGCCGACACCTGTCCTGTCGCGCCCAGGCGGCGCCGCGGCCCGGAACCGACTTCAACAAACTGTTGACGTCCGGAACACCCCACTCCTAGGCTCCACGAAGCGGAAACAGTTTTCCGCTGACACTCGCACGGAAGGTCCTCGATGTCGAAGCGCGTGCTCACGACCGAGTCCGGCGCCCCCGTCGCCGACAACCAGAACTCAGCCTCCGCCGGCCTCGGCGGCCCGCTCCTCCTCCAGGACCAGCACCTCCTGGAGAAGCTGGCGCGGTTCAACCGCGAGCGCATCCCGGTGGGGGCACCTCCCACGCCCTTAAGGCAGTGGGGGAGCGTGGTGCACGCCCGTGGCAGCGGCGCCTACGGCCACTTCGAGGTGACCGACGACGTCACCGGGTTCACGTACGCCGACTTCCTGAGCCAGGTCGGCCGGCGCACCGAGGTGTTCCTGCGCTTCTCGACCGTGGCCGACTCCCTCGGCGGCGCCGACGCCGTCCGCGACCCGCGCGGCTTCGCCGTCAAGTTCTATACCGAGGAGGGCAATTACGACCTCGTCGGCAACAACACCCCGGTGTTCTTCATCAAGGACCCGCTGAAGTTCCCGGACTTCATCCACTCGCAGAAGCGCGACCCCTTCACGGGCCGTCAGGAGCCGGACAGCGTCTGGGACTTCTGGGCGCACGCCCCCGAGGCCACGCACCAGGTGACCTGGCTGATGGGCGACCGGGGCGTCCCGGCGTCGTACCGCCACATGAACGGCTACGGCTCGCACACCTACCAGTGGACGAATGCCGAGGGCGAGGCCTTCTTCGTCAAGTACCACTTCAAGACCAACCAGGGCATCCGCAGCCTGAGCGCCGAGCAGGCCGCCGAACAGGCAGGCCAGGACCCGAACTCGCACCAGACGGACCTGCTCCAGGCCATCGAGCGGGGCGTGCACCCGTCCTGGACGCTGTATGTGCAGCTGATGCCGGCGGCCGAGGCGGCCGACTACCGCTTCAACCCGTTCGACCTGACCAAGGTCTGGCCGCACCGCGACTTCCCGCTCCGGCGGGTGGGCCGGCTGGTCCTGGACCGCAACCCGGACAACGTCTTCGCCGAGGTCGAGCAGGCCGCGTTCGCCCCGAACAACTTCGTGCCGGGCATCGGCCCCTCCCCCGACAAGATGCTCCAGGGCCGCCTGTTCGCCTACGCGGACGCCCAGCGCTACCGCCTGGGCGTCAACCACACCCTGCTGGCGGTGAACGCCCCGAAGGCGACGACGGCGCGGAACTACGGCCGGGACGGCTTCATGGCGGCCAACGCGCAGGGCCGCGCGGCAAAGAACTACGAGCCGAACTCCTACGACGGACCGGTCGAGACCGGCCGCCCGCTGTCGGCCCCCCTCGCGGTGCACGGCCACACCGGCACCCACGAGGCGCCCCTGCACACCAAGGACGACGACTTCTTCCAGGCCGGCGAGCTGTACCGGCTGGCCCACTTCCACGCCGCCGACCCGGAGTACGGCAGCCGCGTGGCGGAGGCGGTCCGCGCCCTGCGCGAGGACTGACACAGACGGCCCGCGCACAGCCGGACGGCCCGGATGAGGGGTGGCCGGCCGGAGGTGCGCGGGCGTGGCACGGACCGCGGCGGCGTGCGAGCCAGTGCGGTGGTGAAGGAACCGAGCGCCCGTCCCGACCAGCGGGAAGGACGCCGGGCTCCGTCGCACCCGCCGCGGTCCCAGCCGACCCCCGACCCCGTCCGGCGGCGCGAACGACCTGGCACACCCAGCCTCGCGCCGTCGGACGGCCAGATCACGCGCGCCGGACGCGGACACCACCCGCATCCGGCACTTCGGCGCGCGTACCACCCGGGGCGCACCGCGCCGCCGTCGTCACGCGGGCTCGCGCCGCCGTATCGCCCAGGGTGCCACCGTCCCCGCCGCCGCGAACAGCGCTCCGAGCGCGAGCCAGCCCGTCGTCGTATGGGCGCCCAGGCACAGGAAGGCGAGCAGTCCGGGGGCGAGCGCCGTGGCGGCTCCGCGGCCCAGGGAGAAGAAGCCCTGGTACTGGCCGTGCAGACCGGCCGGTGCGAGCGAGAAGCTCAGCCCGAACGAACCGGCGGACAGCCAGAGTTCACCGAGGGTGAGGGCGGCGGCGAACAGAAGCAGCAGCGCGGTCGCGGACCAGCCGCCCAGGCCGACGGTGAGGGAGATCAGCGCGCAGGCGGCGAGCAGCGCGATCCCCGACCGGCGGCACAGCCGGGCGGCACGCTCGTCGTCCTCGGCGCCGCGGCTGAAGCGGATCTGGAGGCAGATCACCATCACCGTGTTGACCGCGACGATCCCGGACACCAGCGCCCGGGGGGCCTCGGTGTGCCGCAGCACCCACAGCGGCACAGCGAAGGACAGCACCTGCGCCTGCAGGGAGAGCACGCCGCAGATCGCCGTGACGGCGGCGTAGCGCCCGTCGCGCAGGACGGCCCAGCCGGAGCCGGTCCGCTCGGTGCCCTTCTCCCCTCGCTCGACGGCCGCGGTCGCCTTCAGACGGCGCAGCGGCAGCGCCGCCCCCGGGTAGGTCAGCGCCGTCGCCCACAGCAGGACCCGGTAGCCGGCCGGGCTGTCGGCCTGGATGACCAGGGCCGACGCGGCCGCGCCGATCGTGACGCCGACGTTGGTCACCACGCGCAGACAGGCCCGGATCCGTACGCGTTCCGCGCCCTCCCCGACCGTGGCGACCAGCGCTCCGCGCGCGGCGGAGCTGCCCTGCTCGGCGAGGAGGAAGACGAGGATCAGGGCCAGGAACGCCGAGAAGGTCCGCACGAAGGCCAGCCCGGCCATGGTGGCGAACTGGACGCCGAGCAGCGCCGTGTAGGTGCGCCGGGGCCCGTAGCGGTCCGCCAGCCTGCCCAGGGGCACGGCGCCGGCCAGGGCCACGATCCCGGCGACGGAGAGCCCGGTGGCGACGCGGCCCACGGGCAGTCCGACGACGCGGGTGAAGAACAGTGTGCTGGTGGTCAGGTAGAGGCCGCTGCCGATGGTCTTGACCAGCCAGGACAGGGCAAGCAGCCGGGGCTCGCCGGGCGGTGGCAGCAGCGCCGCCGGTGTCCTGCGACGGCGCCGCGCTTCGAGCCGGGTCATGCGCCGGGCACCGCCAGCGCCTGCAGCCGGGTGTTCAGTTCCGCTGCGGCCGTCTCGTCGGGGGCCGTGTAGTGCGCCTCCAGGTAGCCGGTGCCGCTCTCCTCGGGCGTACGGACCTCGATCACTCCGGGGAGCGCGGCGGCCCGCTCGCGCAGGCCCGGGAACACCGGCAGTTGGGTGCGGCCCACGATCTCCTCGCGCGCGGGGCGGTCCGGCCGGGTCG
The DNA here is from genome assembly GCF_044747345.1 of Streptomyces sp. NPDC090088. NCBI lineage: Bacteria > Bacillati > Actinomycetota > Actinomycetes > Kitasatosporales > Streptomycetaceae > Streptomyces > Streptomyces sp. NPDC090088. Next base: position 282,809 of record NZ_JBIVDZ010000014.1, read on the forward strand.
GATCCTCGTCGAGGGAGACCCGGACGAACTCCTCCCACAGGTCCACCCCGAAGGCATGCCACCAGCTGCGGGATATGCCGAGGCCGCCGGGCCGTACGGCCACTTCGCCGATCACCGGTCCGTCGTCGGTGCGGAAGACCTCCAGATGGGTGACGCCCGCGGTCAGGCCGAGGACGGCGACCACCCGGCGGTGCAGGTCCAGGACCGCTCGGGCGAACGGGGTGGACTGGTCGATCAGGCAGCCGCTGTTGAGGTCCTTCGGGATGCGCATCGGAGAGACGAGGTAGCGGGAGACCGCCGCCCGGGCCACCTCGCCGCGGTGGACGACGCCGTCGCAGTGGTACTCGTCGGAGAACCGCACCAGGCGTTCGACCTGGACCGGAAGGCGCCGGGCCGCGAGATCGGCGAACTCGCCCGCCCGGTGCCGGGCGGCGAGGTCGGCGGGTGACTCGACGCGGTACGTGGCCTTCGCCGCGGCCCCGAACACCGGTTTGACGACGACGGGCCAGCCGGTCGCCCCGGCCGCCCGCTCCACCTCGTCGAGCGAGGCCGCCTGGGCGTGCGGTGTCACCGGCAGCCCCGCATCGCGCAGCCGGTCCTTCATGGCGCGCTTGTGGGCGGCCCACAGGGACTGGTCGAAGCCGAGTCCCGGTACTCCGAGCAGGCTCCGCACCAGACCCGCCGGAACCACGCTCTTCTCGGTGGCGGCGATCACATGGTCCACGGGTCCGCCGGCGGTGAGTTCGTAGGCGGCCCGCTCGACCTGGGTGAGGTCGTCGAAGCCGTCGACGTAGGCGACGTCGAGGCCGTGGTAGAGGTCGGCGTACACCTTGCGGGTGATCACCCGGACCCGCACGTCGGGGCGGCGCGCCAGGATGTCGTTGACCTCGGGTTTGTCGGAGTTGAGCAGGAGCACCTGCCGGGTCACGTCGTCTCCTGTGAGTGGTGGTAGGTGAGGGTGGCCGCGGTCTCGTCGACGACGGCCCAGGCGGGTGAGGGTCCGCGGTCCGGCGAACAGCGGGTGACGGAGCCCACGTTGACGACGTAGCGGCCGTCCGGCGCGAGCGGGACGGGCTCGCCGAACCGCACCGGGACGCGTTCGGCCTCGGCCCGGCCGTCGCCGGCCGGGCGCAGCCGGTACAGCGCACTGCGGTGGTGGTGACCGTGGATCAGGGCGCGTCCGGGGAAGTCCGCGTCGAGGGGACTCCAGCGTCCGGGCTCCAGTTCGCGCCAGTGCAGTGGGTGGCCGTGGCAGTACCGGGCGAAGCCCGTGTCGTGTTCGAGCGGCGCGTCGAGCAGGGGCAGGGTCCAGCGGGGCAGCCGCCGCTCCGGCACGAGGGAGCGGATCCGCTCCTCCTGGTTGCCGCGCACGACCACCACGCCCTCCAGGAGCCGGGCCAGCTCCGAGTCCGGGTCGAAGACGTCCTCGACCCGCCCGAACACGTACCCGGCCGCCTCTCTCTTCCCGATCCGGCACTCGAACACGTCGCCGAGGCAGACGACCTGGTCCACCTCCTGCTCACGGATCCGCTCCAGTACGCCGGCGAGCCGTGCGGTCTGCCCGTGGACGTCGGTGACGACGGCGATACGCACTGCGGCTCACTCACCCATGTCGATCAGCACCCGGCGGGCCAGTTCCTCGCAGGCCCGTGCCGCACCGGCCGGGTTCGCCCCGTCGGTGAGGACGTATCCGGCGCGGTCCTGGGAACGGCGCACCGGCCCGACCCGGTCGCCCACCCCGACGTCCAGCTGGATCACGGCGTTCGACCCCTGTGTGTCGGGCACGGAGACACCGCGCACGACGCCGGGAGGCGGGGTGAGAAACCTGACAGCCGCCGCCCGGGCCGCCTCGGCCGTCGGCGTGGGCGGCGGCAGCAACCCGAGCGGACAGCCCGCGGTCAGGCTCACCATGTCCAGGCCCAGGGCCAGGCGCAGCAGTTCGCGGATCTTGTCACCGCCGATGCGGTTGTGCGACTCCAGGACGCGCGGACCGCGCGCGGTGACCTTGATCTCGGTGTGGGCGGGTCCCTCCGTCAGGCCGACGGCGTCCAGAAAGGCCTCGACGAGCGTGGTGACCTCCCGCCGTACGGCGGCGGGCAGAGTGCTCGGCAGCGTGTGCCCCAGCTCCACGAACGAGGGTCCGACCAGCTTGTCGGTCAGCGCGAGCACGATGTGCCTGCCCTCGTGGGAGAAGCTCTCCACGCTGATCTCGGGCCCGTCCAGGTACTCCTCGGCGATCGGCGCCACCCCGCCCGCCGCCTCGAACGCCCGCCAGACGGCTCCTGCGTCGTCCGGCCCGTCGACGCGGAAGACCGCCTGGCTGGCCGTGCCGGCGGCCGGTTTCAGGATGACCGGTCCGCCGGTCGTCCGGCAGAACGCGGCGAGATCACCGGCGTCGGCCGGCGACGCCGTCCGTACCGGGGTGATCCCCCGGGCGTCGAGCCGCTGCCGCATCCGGCGCTTGTCCTGGAGCAGACGCACCGTGTGCAGCGAGTTGCCGGGGATGCCGAGCCGTTCGGCGACGGCGGCCGCGGGCAGCAGGCCGTGTTCGGTGAGGGACAGCACCCGGTGCAAGGGGCGGTCCGCGTGCAGCGGCGCCAGGGCCGCCGCCAGCGCATCGGTGTCGGCGAGGTCGGCGGCGAGCGCCGTGCCGGCCTCCGCGGCCACGGCCGGCCGGGGCTCGGCACAGTCGTGCACGAAGACGGTGTCGATGCCCAGCGCGCGGGACGCGCGCACCAGTTGGGGGGTGCCCGCGAGCACCGCGAGACGCGGTGTCGCGGGCACCTGGAACCCTGCGGTCATGCAGTGGACTCCCCGGCGGGCTGCGGCTCGGCCTCGGGTGCCACGGCGTCGGGATCGCCGAAGCGCTCCTTCAGGTACGCGATGACGTCCGCGTTCTCCCGGAGCCTGCCCGGGATGATCGTTGCGCCGTCCACCAAGGCCGGGATGAACTTGCTGCCCGTGGTCCGGATCAGCTCGTGCCGCTCCTCGCGCGGCTTGGGCACGTTGACGTTGAGATACGAGACCTGGAGCCTGGTGAGCAGTTCACGCACCGGCTTGCAGTCCGGGCAGGTCTCGCGCTGGAACAGGACGAGCATCAGCGGCCTCCCTCGTGGAACGTCCGGACGATCTCACCGACGCCGGAGCCCGGCGTGAAGGAGTGCCCCAGGTCGAGCAGGGCCATCTCCAGGGCGCCGATGACGGCGCTCAGGTCCAGGGCGTCGGCCGCGCCGACATGGCCGACCCGGATCAGCTTGCCCTTGAGGTGCGCCTGGCCGCCGGTCATGGTGACGCCGTAGCTCGCGGACAACGTCTTCAACAGCCGCCCGGTGTCGATGCCTTCGGGAGCCAGCGCCGAGGTGATGACATGGCTCCGCCGGTGCGGAGGCTGGACGAAGGTGCTGAACCCCAGGGTGAGCAGGGCCCGTTCGGCGGCTGTGCCCAGGGTGGCGTGCCGGGCGCGGAAGGCGTCCATGCCCTCCTCGCCGAGCATCTTCAGCGACTCGTGCAGAGCGAGCAGCAGGGACACGGCCGGCGACGAGGACGACATCGGGTAGAAGTGCCGCAGCCGCTCGAACGACCAGTAGTAGTTCGGGCCCGTGGACCGCTCCACCGCGGTCCACGCCTTGTCGGACAGGGCCACGAAGGCCAGCCCGGGCGGCAGCATGAACCCCTTGTGCGAGGCGGCGAGCACCACGTCCAGGTCCCAGGCGTCCATCTCCAGCGGGTGCACGAGCAGTCCGCTGATGGCGTCGACGACCACGACGACATCGGTGTCCCGGAAGATCCGGCCGATCGCCTCCACGTCGTTCAGGGCCCCGGTCGACGTCTCGCTGTAGACGACCAGGACGCCCCGGACGTCAGGGTGTTCACGGTGGGCCGCGGCGACCCGCTCGGGGTCGGCGCTGGTGCCCCAGTCGCTCTCCACGACGTGCACGACGAGGCCGTAGGCACGGCTGATCGCCTGGAAGCGCTCGCCGAAGTAGCCGTTCGAGACGACCAGCACCTCGTCGCCCGGCGAGAAGCAGTTGGCGACCGCGGCCTCCATCGCGCCGGTGCCGGAGGAGGCGATGGTGTACACCGGCGAGGCCGTGCCGAACAGCGGGGGCAGGCCCGAGTTGACCTCGTGGATCAACTGCTCCATCTCGGTGGAGCGATGGTGGATGATCTCCCGGGCGCCGGCCAGCAGCAGGCGCTGGGGAACCTCGGTGGGTCCGGGGGTGGCCAGCCGCAGCTTCACCGGCTGTTCTCCTTCACTCGGGTGGTGGCGGGTTCGGGTTGCTGGAGCGGGGCCGCGGCACGGGGCGGGTCGACGAAGACCCGGCGGACGGCGGGCTTCAGGTCGAAGTCGAAGAGCACGACGCGGTGACTCGCCGACATGCCCGCCTTCCCGTCCCGGAAGGGCACCAGCAGGCTGGTGCCGAGCAGCGACGACTTCAGGTGGGAGAAGCCGTTCGGGTCGGCCGTGGTCAGTTCGTGCAGATACCGCCCGCCACCCGCCGCGGGCGACTCCGGTGCCATCCGCTCCAGGGTGCGCAGCAGGTCCTGCACCGCGCCCGGCTCGTACCGCATGACCGTGAGCCCGACGGTGCTGCCGTGCGCGAACACCCCGGCGAGGCCGTCGCCGGCGCCGTGCTCGGCGAGGACCGCGGCGATCCGGTCGGTGAGGTCGTAGTGGGAGTTGAGGCCGGTGCTCTCCACCGCCAGCTCGATCACCGGTCCGCCTTCCCGCCGACCTCGGCCGGTGTGTTCTCCGCCGTGAGGTCGCCCGGTCCGGTCAGCTTCCAGGCCGGCACGCCGGACAGGACCGCCGTGATCCGGGCGCGGCGCTCGGCGTGGGCGGCGCGGCCGTCGTCCAGGAAGCCGTGCCAGCCCGCGTGGGCGCCGTCGAACGCCGATTCCACGTTGGCGTCCAGGTCGGCGGCGTGCTCGGCCGGCTCGCCGGCCACGCGTGCCACGACCGTGTGGTCGCCGGGTCCGATCGCCGGGTGCAGGATCGCCGAGACCGGGACCCGCACCCCGACGGGGGCGCTCGGGAAACGGTCGCGGAAGGGCAGCGGGTCCACCGCGAACTTCCCCACCGGCGAGAACGCGTGGCCCTCGGCCGGTTCGTAGTCCTCCCCGATCCCGGCGATCTCCCGGAGCCCCGGGTACTTGGCGATCGTGCCGTAGCCGAGGTGCGGATAGTCGGGCCAGCCGGCCGCGACCACCGAGCCGTCGGACAGTTCGTGGAGCACGGTCTTGTCGCCGCTGAGCACCTGATAGCCGAAGTGCTCGACCAGTTCCAGCAGCACGGTGCTCTTGCCGGCCCCCTTCGCCCCGGTGACCAGCACCGCCGTGCCGTCCTTGTAGGCGGCGGTGGCGTGCAGCACGACGGACCCGGTGTTCTCCTGATGCTTCAGCACCAGGTCGCGCACCAGCTCGACGAGGTCCATGTGGCCGCCCGGGCCGAGCCGTACGTCGATCACCCGGTCGGCGCGGTCGAAGACGAAGCGGCTGCCGGTCTTGGTGCACTCCAAGTACTCGCGGCCGCCTGCCGTGGCCCTGCGGGCCGGAACGGTGAAGAACGGGCTGGCGCTCTTGCGGACGTAGATGTCCTCCGGCGCCGCGTCGGCCGGCGGGGCGAGGTTCTCCGCGCCGTCCGGCGCGTGGATCCGCAGCGTGGCGACGGGCACCCGGTCCGCGTCCCGGGGGCCGGCCTCCTCGGCGGTCAGATGCGTGGCGAGGAAACGCAGCGCCTCCTCGACGCCGGCGCCGTCCTCGACGTCCAGGTCGAGCGCGGTGCCGTGGAAGTCCAGCCGCAGGGTGGCGGCGGGCGGGGTGGTCACTGTGCGGCCTCCGCGAGTTCACGTCCGAGGGACTCGTAGCGATCCTGCTGCTCCAGCATCTGGGGCATCCGCTGGAGGTCGAAGATCTCCTTGAGCGGGGCGAGTTCGGCCTCCACATGCCGGGTGGTGCCGTCCCGCATGATGCGGGTGAGGACGTCCCGCATGGCGCGGATCGAGCTGCGCAGCGCCTGGTTGGCGTAGATCGCCATGGCGAACCCGCGCTGTTCCAGCTCCGCCACGGTGACCTGGTTGTACGTCGTCGGTACGACGATCACCGGCAGGTCTCCGCGGTAGGCCGCGCGGAACGCGAAGACCTCCTCGGGGTCCTTGCGCTTGGAGTGGATGAGCAGGGCGTCCGCTCCCGCCCGCTCGTACACCTCGGCCCGGCGCAGCGCCTCGTCCATGCCCTGCCCGGAGATCAGCGCCTCCAGGCGGGCCACCACGACCATGTCCTCGCGGGTCTCCGCGGCGGCCCGGATCTTGCCGGCGAAGTCGTCCAGCGGCGCGAGATCCTGGTTTCCCTCGATGAAGCTGTTGAGCTTGGGGAACCGCTTGTCCTCGATGCACACGCCGGCGATTCCGCGGGCCTCGTAGGAGCGGACCATGTGGATGACGTTGTTGACGTTCCCGAAACCGGAGTCGCAGTCCGCGAGGACCGGTGTCCGGACGGCTGCGGCCAGCCCGGCGGCCGCGTCGAGGCACTCGGGCATGGCGAGGATGTTGGCGTCCGGGACGCCGGCCGCGGCGGATATCTCCAGGCCGCTGGACCAGACGACGTCGAATCCGGCCTCCTCGGCGAGGCGTGCGCTGAGCGGGTTGTGGGCGCCCATGGCGCGTGCCAGCCGAGGCGCGCGGAGCGCCGCGCGCAGCCGCCCGGCCGCGGTGGCCGCGGGCTCTCCGCCCGCCGCGCCGGTCCCGGTTCCCCCGTTGTCCGTCATTCCTTCGTCCCTTCCGTCGCCGCCAGTTCCCTGCACACCTGCTCGACCGTCTCGTCGACGACCTTGCGCGGACGGGCCGCGCCGATCCGGCGGCCGGCCTCCCACGGGTCGACCCCGAACCGGGCGGCGGTCTTGTCGATGCGTTCCTGGTAGTAGAAGTGGTGGTCGTTGATGCCGGCCGCGATCTCCGCGCGGCGCACTGTCATGGGGCGGGGCAGCACCTGCTCCGCCACGTACTCGGCCGCCGCGCACACGGTGGGCAGATCGCTGTGGGTGCGGTATCTGGGCCAGGCCGTGAGGAAGGCCGCCGCCTGCTCGGTGGCGAGGTTGCCCGCGCCCCGGGCCATCGCGCACAGCGAGGCGTCGAGCCAGCGGACGCCGGCGTCGAGGCCGGCGAGCGCGTTGGCGGCGGCCAGGCCGAGGTTGTTGTGGGCGTGGATGCCGAGGGGGGTGGGCAGCCGCTCGGCGAGCAGCCCGATCCGTTGCCGTACGTCGTCCGGCGTGAGCGCGCCGAAGGAGTCGGCGACGTAGAAGACGTCCGGCGGCTCGGCGGCCACGGTCTCGGCGATCGCGGCCAGCTGCTCCGGGGTGGTGTAGCTGACGGCCATCAGGTTGACGCCCGGTTTGAGGCCCAGTTCGCGGACCCGGCGGACGTACGGGGCGACCCCGTCGATGTTCCACGGGTAGGCGGCGATACGGACCATGGACACCGGGCTGTCGGGCAGGTCGTCCAGCGCGTCCAGGGGACACACGGTGGGGACGACCATCACGGCCAGCTCGGCGTGCGAGACATCCGGCAGTGCGGCCAGGTACTCGGGAGTGCAGTGCGCGGACGGACCGGCCGTGGCGCTCTTGCGGCTTCCGGAGCCACCGCGGTAACCGACCTCGATGACGTCGACGCGGGCCGCGTCCAGGGTGCTGACGATGGTGCGCACGTCGGTGGCGGTGAACTGCCAGTCGTTCTGGTTCCCGCCGTCGCGCAGGGTGCAGTCCAGCAGAACGGGTTTCATGCTGCTCCTCCCTTACGCCGGTGATGTGGTCGCGAGCCGCGCGCGGAATCTGGACACCAGTTGCTGAGGTGTCCACTCCACGCGTCTGCCGGCCGGGTGGGTTCGGGGAAGACAGCGGATCCGCACCAGCGCAGGTGTCACCGACAGGTCCAGGGCGTCCAGTTGGCCGAGGTCGTCGACGGTGTGCGCGGCGGCGTACCCGGCCGCGAGTGCCATGGCGGCGGGGTCGCCGAGGGAGACGGTGCGCTGGCCGCCGGTGCTCTCGTGGGCGCCGTTGTCGAGGACCACGTGCACAAGGTCCGGGCGGTGTTCGGCGATCATCGGCAGACAGCCGGGGTTCATGGCGTAGGAGCCGTCGCCGTCCAGTACGAGCACCCGGCGGTCGGGGTGGGCCAGGGCGATGCCGAGCCCGATCGGGGCGGCCATGCCCATGGAGCCGACCAGATAGAAGTGGTTGTCGCGGTCGGCGATGTTGTACACGTCGCGCGTGATGTAGCCGCACGTGGTCACCGTCAGGGCGGACGGCTCGCGCTCCAGCAGCGCGGTCAGGGCGTCACGGATGTCCAGCACCGGTCAGATCCCCTCCCGGACGATGAGCACCGAGGTGCTGCGGCCCGAGTCGTGCAGCTTGAGGAACTCCTCGACGGAATCGACCGGACGGTCGTGGTCGAGCACCGTCCAGGGCAGGCCGAAGACGTCTAGCAGCCGGGTGAGTTCACGTCCGATGACGTCGTGTTCGACGGCGTCGTTCGCGTCGTGTCCGCGCCAGCTGACGACGAGGGGCAGATGGACCCCGTAGATGAGGTTGAACGAGGTGAGGACGTTCAGGCAGTAGCCGAGGCCGGAGTTCTGCATGAGCACCACCGGGCGGGCTCCGGCCACGGCGAGACCGGAGGCGACTCCCAGGGCACTGTCCTCGCGCGGCGCCGGGAGATAGCCGGCCGGGCCGTCGGGGGCCTCCAGCAGACGGAACAGGCCCTTCAGCAGTGAGCACGGGACGCCGGTGAAGTGTGAGTACCCCCTTGCCAGCAGGGTACTGAGAACGCTTTCTGCGACGGATAAGTCTTTTTGCGTATGTGACGAAGCAACGCTCGACACGCATGTCCTCTCTCCGGGGAGCTGCGAACGAGTAGATCTTGCATGACCTCACAGTGAACGCGCAATGACTCAGACGATGTTTGGAATTCCGTTTCCGCTAGTCAGAGGAGGTTGCTTCTCGAAGATCACATACGAGTTCACAAACGCAGATGAAGTCATTAACACCCGATGCCGGACGGGACATCCTTCTTCGCGCGAGAGAAAGCGCTTACGCCTGTGATGTCGGATGCGCTCCACCGTTCCGGGGTGCGCGCGGAGGCGGCCCGCAGGAGCCTTGACCCATGACGCACCCACCGACCGAGTTCCCGCACATCGTCGTGCACGCTCCCGCCCTGGACGGCTCCCGACGGGTCACCGAGGGGGACGTGACGCTGGGGATCGCCTCGCATCTGGACGACGTGGTCGAGATCCTGCGGATGGCCGATCTGGACCGGATCGAGGTCGAGGAGAGCGACCTCATCGAGTGGCAGGGCGGCGGCCCGGACGACTGGCCGGGCCTGACCGAGCATCCCGAAAGCTGATGAACCGGGGTGAAGGGGGTGGCGAATCCTCAAGAAATGCTCTGAACGTTGTTCAGGATGCTTCAACCGCCCCAGTCAGGGGGCATATTCACGGCACACGGTGCCCGCCGGCACGGGGGCGGCGGGCACCGTGTCATCGACAACGCGCGGCGGGCGGCCCGTCCCCCCGGACGGACCGCCCGCTCCCGCGCGCGCCGGCTCAGACCTTCAGTGTCCTGATCGAGGTCGGGGCGTGCCCCGGCTCGGTCGCGATCTCCTCGAACTCCACGACGGCGGAGATGTCGTTGGTGGTCGACATGGAGATGTTGGTGACCCGCTCCAGGATCGCCTCCACGACGACCGGCACCTGGTGCTCCGCGGCCAGCTTCTTGGCCTCCTCGAAGGCCGCGCCCAGCTCCGCCGGGTCGGTCACCCGGATCGCCTTGCAGCCCAGCCCCTCGGCGACCTTGACGTGGTCGACGCCGTAGACGCCCAGCTCGGGCGAGTTGATGTTCTCGAACTCCAGCTTGACCTGGAAGTCGATGTCGAAGGCCCGCTGCGCCTGCCGGATCAGGCCCAGGTAGGCGTTGTTGACCAGCACATGCACGTACGGGATCTTGTGCTGCGCGCCGACCGCCAGCTCCTCCAGCATGAACTGGAAGTCGTAGTCGCCGGAGAGCGCGACCACGGACGCCTCCGGGTCGGCCTTCGCCACGCCCAGCGCGGCCGGAACGGTCCAGCCGAGGGGGCCCGCCTGACCGCAGTTGATCCAGTGCCGCGGCCTGAAGACGTGCAGCATCTGGGCGCCGGCGATCTGCGAGAGGCCGATCGTGGAGACGTACCGGGTCTCCGGGCCGAAGGCCTTGTTCATCTCCTCGTAGACGCGCTGCGGCTTGATCGGGACGTCGTCGAAGTGCGTACGCCGTTGCAGGGTCGCCTTCTTCTCCTGCGCGGCGGCCGCCCACCGCGAGCGGTCGGGGAGGCCGCTCGACGCCTTCAACTCCAGCGCCACCTCGACGAAGAGCTCCAGGGCCGCCTTCGCGTCCGAGGCGATGCCGTAGTCCGGGGCGAAGATCTTGCCGATCTGGGTGGGCTCGATGTCCACGTGGACGAACGTCCGGCCCGCCGTGTAGACGTCCAGCCGGCCGGTGTGGCGGTTGGCCCAGCGGTTGCCGATGCCGAGGACGAAGTCGGACTCCAGGAAGGTCGCGTTGCCGTAGCGGTGCGAGGTCTGCAGGCCCACCATGCCGGCGTTCAGCTCATGGTCGTCGGGGAGGACGCCCCAGCCCATCAGGGTCGGGACGACCGGAATGCCGGTCAACTCGGCGAACTCGACGAGGAGTTCGGCGGCGTCCGCGTTGATGACACCGCCGCCCGCGACGATCAGCGGGCGCTCGGACGCGTTCAGCATCCCGATCGCCTTCTCGATCTGGGCGCGGGTCGCGGCCGGCTTGTAGACGGGCAGCGGCGCGTACGTCTCCGGGTCGAACTCGATCTCGGTGAGCTGCACGTCGATCGGCAGGTCGATCAGGACCGGGCCCGGACGACCGGACCGCATCAGATGGAAGGCCTGCTGGAAGACGCCCGGGACCTGGGCCGCCTCCAGCACGGTGACCGCCATCTTCGTCACCGGCTTGGCGATCGAGGCGATGTCGACGGCCTGGAAGTCCTCCTTGTGGATCACCGCGGTCGGCGCCTGGCCGGTGATGCAGAGGATCGGGATGGAGTCACCGGTCGCCGAGTACAGGCCGGTGATCATGTCGGTGCCGGCCGGGCCCGAGGTGCCGACGCAGACGCCGATGTTGCCCGGATGCGTACGGGTGTAGCCCTCCGCCATGTGCGAGGCGCCCTCCACATGGCGGGCGAGGGTGTGGTGGATGCCGCCGGAGGCCTTGAGCGCCGCGTAGAAGGGGTTGATCGCCGCGCCGGGCACACCGAACGCGTCGGTGACGCCCTCGCGCTTGAGGATCTCAACTGCCGCGCGGGCAGCGGTCATACGAGCCATCGAGAACTCCTGCTTTCGGCTGTCGGATGCCTGCTCCCGTCGCGCCCCGCGGTGAGCATCACTTCGCATTCTTTCCGCATGAATTCCGCATTGCGGAAACTAACTTCTACTATCTGAAATCAATGTAGGTGTGGGGGCGAACGTCGTCAAGGGACGGACAACCGGGCCCCGACAGGAGCACCATGGGACGGCTGAACCGACGCGACGCCCGAGGTGGCCATGTCCGAGAGCGTGCCGGTGCGCTGTCCGGCCTGTCGGCGCGAGCACGTCTACACCGCGCCCTCGTACCCCTGCGCCTGTGGCGCCCCGGTGACCCCGTGCCTCGACGGCACGGCCGAGCCGACGCCGGTGGCGCACCGCGCCTGGGACGAGGACTGGGTGACGGTGAGCTGTGACTCCTGCGGCCGCCGGGACCAGTGGCCGCGGCCGGAGCTGGGCTGCCCGTGCGGGGCGGTGCTGCGGGTCCCGGTCGCCGGCACCGCGTCCGCGCCGGCGCCGGCTCCCGAGCCGCGGCCCGCGTTCCATCCCGTGACGATCCGCACCGCCCGGGACGCGGTCACCGCGGCCGCGCTCTATCTGCGCTGGCTGGGCTACCGGGACATCCGCCGCGCCGACCAGCGGCCGCCGTCCGGCATCGGGCTGGCCGCGCGCGGGCTGGTCGCCCACGTGGACCCGACCGTGCGGCCGGCCTCGCGGCGGGACGTGGAGTGCCTGTGGCTGACGGCGATGACGGAGGACTCCGGGTGCGTCTACTTCTCCCTCGCGGGGTACGCCGAGGACGCGCGTGAGGGGGCGGACGCGCTGGGGGTGCCGCTGTTCGTGCTGGACCTCACGGGGACGCCGCAGCCGGTGAACGGGGTTGCCGATGAGTTGGGGGCCAGGGGCGCGTGAGAGGCTGCGGGGCGGTGGGGGCTGAGCGCGCCCACGCGGCGGTAGCCGCACATTGAATACAGCCCCGCGCCCCTGACGGGGCACTGTGCCCTACGGGGCGCTGTAAAGCTCCCTCAGTTCGATCTTGCGTACCTTCCCCGACACCGTCATCGGGAAGTCCTCCAGGATCTGGATGCGGCTCGGGACCTTGTAGTGGGCGAGTCGGCCCTCGCAGAACGCCCGGAGTTCCTCCAGGGTGAGCGGGTCGGCGGGGTCGAGCGGGATGACGCAGGCGAGGACCTCCTCGCCGTACCGCTCGTGCGGGACGCCGACGACCTGGACGTCACGGATCTTGGGGTGGGCGTAGAGGAACTCCTCGATCTCGCGGGGGTAGATGTTCTCGCCACCCCGGATGATCATGTCCTTGATCCGGCCGACGATCTCGACGTACCCGTCCTCGCGCATCAGCGCCAGGTCGCCGGTGTGCATCCAGCGGCCGGGGTCGACGGCCTCCGCGGTCTTCTCGGGCTCGTTCCAGTAGCCGAGCATCACGCTGTAGCCGCGGGTGCACAACTCGCCTGCCGTACCGCGCGGTTGCGTGACCCCGGTGGACGGGTCGACGACCTTGACCTCCAGGTGCGGCAGCACCCGGCCGACCGTGCCGGTGCGGTGCTCCAGGTCGTCGTCGATCCGGGTCTGGAGGGAGACCGGGCTGGTCTCCGTCATGCCGTAGCAGATGGAGACCTCCGCCATGTGCATCTCGGCGACCACCCGCTTCATCACCTCGACCGGGCAGGGCGAGCCCGCCATGATGCCGGTGCGCAGCGACGAGAGGTCGTACGACGCGAAGCCGGCGAGGTTCAGCTCCGCGATGAACATGGTCGGGACGCCGTAGAGCGAGGTGCAGCGCTCCTGCTGGACGGCCTCCAGGGTGGCCTTCGGGTCGAAGGACGGAGCCGGGATGACCATGCAGGCGCCGTGCGACGTGGCCGCCAGGTTTCCCATGACCATGCCGAAACAGTGGTAGAAGGGCACCGGGATGCAGATCCGGTCCTGCTCCGTGTAGGAGATCGACTCCCCGACGAAGTAACCGTTGTTGAGGATGTTGTGGTGGGAGAGCGTGGCCCCCTTCGGGAAGCCGGTGGTCCCCGAGGTGTACTGGATGTTGATGGGGTCGTCGCAGGACAGCGGCTCGTACGACACCTCGGCGGCGGCCCGCTCAAGGAGCGACTCCCAGCCGGGGTCACCGATGTACACGACCTCGCGCAACTCCGGGCAGCCGCCCCGGACTTCCTCCACCATCGCCCGGTAGTCGCTGCTCTTGTGCCGGAGCGAGGCGAAGAGGAACGAGACACCCGCCTGTTCGAGGACGTACTCGACCTCGTGGGTCCGGTAGGCCGGGTTGATGTTGACCATGATCGCGCCGATCCGGGCGGTGGCGTACTGCACCAGCACCCACTCGGCGCAGTTCACCGCCCAGATGCCCACCCGGTCGCCCTTGGCGACCCCGCTCGCGAGCAGGGCCCGCGCCAGCCGGTCCACGTCGGCGCCGAACCGGGCGTAGGTCCAGCGCCGTCCCGTGGGTACGTCGACCAGGGCCTCGCGGTCGGGCCAGGCGGCGACGGCCCGGTCCAGGTTGGCGCCGATCGTGTCGCCGAGCAGGGCGGTGGCACTCGTGCCGTGCGTGTACGACGACTCGGACGGTTCGGGGCTCATCGGAAGTCCTCCTCGCGGTACTCGTGGGCCGAGCCCGCGGCCGTGGCCTCGCGCAGCTCGATCCGCCGGATCTTGCCGGACACGGTCTTCGGCAGCGGGGCGAACTCCAGCCGCCGGACGCGCTTGTAGGGCGCGAGGACCTGCCGGGAGTGCTCGAAGAGCACCTTCGCGGTGTCCGGTCCCGGCTCCCAGCCCGCCGCCAGCACGATGTACGCCTTCGGGACGGCGAGGCGCAGTTCGTCCGGCGCCGGGACGACGGCCGCCTCGGCCACCGCCTCGTGCTCCAGCAGCGCGCTCTCCAGCTCGAACGGGCTGATCTTGTAGTCGGAGGCCTTGAACACGTCGTCGGCGCGGCCCACGTACGTGATGTAGCCGTCCTCGTCCCGTGCCCCGATGTCACCGGTGCGGTAGTAGCCGCCGGCCATCGCCTCCGCCGTACGGTCCGCGTCGCCGTGGTAGCCGGTCATCAGGCCCACCGGCCGCGCCGACAGGTCCAGGGCGATCTCGCCCTCCGCCGCCCCCGGCGCACCCGACACCGGGTCCAGCAGCTCCACCCGGTAGCCCGGGCTCGGACGGCCCATCGACCCCGTCTTCAGCGGCTGCCCGGGGCTGTTGGAGACCTGCACCGCCGTCTCCGTCTGCCCGAACCCGTCCCGGATGGTCACCCCCCAGGCCCGCCGGACCTGCTCGATCACCTCGGGGTTCAGCGGCTCCCCGGCCGCCACCACCTCGCGCGGCGGGGTCCGCAGCTGGGTGAGATCGGCCTGGATCAGCATCCGCCACACCGTCGGCGGGGCGCAGAAGGAGGTCACCCCGTGCCGGTCCATCTCGGCCATCAGCCGGCCCGCGTCGAACCGGCCGTAGTTGTGGATGAAGACCGTCGCCTCCGCGTTCCACGGCGCGAACAGGTTCGACCAGGCGTGCTTGGCCCAGCCCGGCGAGGAGATGTTCAGGTGCACGTCGCCCGGCTTCAGGCCGATCCAGTACAGGGTGGCCAGATGCCCGATCGGGTACGAGGTGTGGGTGTGCTCGACGAGCTTGGGGTGGGCGGTGGTGCCCGAGGTGAAGTAGAGCATCAGCGGGTCGTCGGCCAGGGTGGGCCCGTCGGGCACGAAGCCGGCCGGGGCGGTGTACGCGTCCTCGTACGGCTGCCAGCCCTCCACCGGGAGGCCGCCCACCGTGATCCGGGTGTACGGCCCCGGCACCCCGGCGAACTTGGACGCGTCCTCGGCCCGTACGATCACGTGCTTCACCCGGCCCCGGTCGACGCGGTCCCGCAGGTCGGCGGGGCCGAGCAGCGGGGTCGCCGGGATGACCACCGCGCGGAGCTTCATCGCGGCCAGCGCGGTCTCCCACAGCTCGGCCTGGTTGCCGAGCATGACCAGGATCCGGTCCTCGGGCTCGACGCCCCGCGCGCGCAAGTGGTTGGCGACCCGGTCGGAGCGCTCCGAGAGCTCGGCGAAGGACAGCTTCGTCTCGGTGCCGTCCTCCTCCACGATGTGCAGGGCGGTGCGGTCGTTGCCCTCGGCGATGACGTCGAACCAGTCCAGCGCCCAGTTGAAGTGGCCGGGACGCGGCCAGACGAAACCCTCGTACGCGGTGGCATAGTCGGCACGGTGTTCCAGCAGGAAGTCCCGGGCCCTGCAGAACTCCTCCGTCGCACTCGTCATACGCGTCTCCTTCAGTACCGGACCATTGCCGGGCGGCTCTCTGGCATCGTGTAATCCGTGATGCAGGTCTCACTACCCCCGAACGGGGGTGTGGACAGCACAGGCCGGGGTCGAAGGGGCAGGACAGGTGGCAGCAGAGGTCGCGGGGGCGGTGGAGATACGCGGTGCGCTGGCCAGACTCCGGCGCGCCACCGGGCTCCCGATCGCCTTCGGCGGGCTGGTCGAGGCGGGCCGGACCCGGGTGCGGATCAGCGAACTGACCGGCACCAACACGGCGGCCCTGCGCTCCCTCGCGGTCACCTCCGGGAACGGCCTGGGCGGCAAGGCGGTCGCGCTGGCCCGCCCGTGCGCGGTCACCGACTACTCCGTCTCCCGGCAGATCAGCCACGAGTACGACATCCCGGTGGCCGCCGAGGGCATCCGCTCGGTGCTCGCGGTGCCCGTGGTGGTACGACGCCGGGTGCGGGGCGTGCTCTACGGCGCGCTGCGCTCCGCCCAGCCGCTGGGCGACCGCACGCTGGACGCGGCGGTGGCGGCGGCCCGGGACGTGGAGCAGGCGCTGGTCGTGCAGGACGAGGCCAGGGGGCTGCTGTCGGCGGCCCGGCCGGAACCGGCCGTCGTACCGGATCCGGGGGCGGCCTGGGAGCAGGTGCGGGAGGCGCACGCGGCGCTGCGGGCGCTGGCGCCGCGGATCGGTGACCCCGGGCTGCGCGCCGAACTGCTCGCCGCCTGCGGGCTGCTGACCGCTCCGGCACCGGTGGCCGAGGCGGCACTGGCGCCCCGGGAACTGGATGTGCTGGCGTGGGTGGCGGCCGGTGCGACCAACGCGGCGGTGGCCGAACGGCTGGGGCTGCGGCCCGAGACGGTCAAGGGCTATCTGCGCTCGGCGATGCGGAAGCTGGGCGCGCACACCCGGGGGGAGGCGGTGTCGGCGGCTCGTCGGACGGGGTTGTTGCCGTAGCGGAGGGGACCCATTCCATTCATGCGGACGCGCTTTGAATTTCCAGCTGCCGACGCGCTGTTATTTCCCTCACCACGCCTTCCGGCCGAATTCCTGGCTCCGTTGCCTAGAATTTGGCCCGGACACGACACACGAGGGGAGCGGTGACCGTGCGACGGGACTTCCAGGAGCCTGCCAGATGCCGCCCCGACCTGGTCATCGGCCGGGCGGAACTGTTCGCGGCCGCCCGGGAGCAACTCGCCTCGGGGGGCAGCGTCCTCCTGCACGGGCCCGCCGGAATAGGAAAATCGACGGTCCTGCGGGCACTGGAGGCGGAATACTCCGGCGCCGCCCACACGGTCCTGCGCTGCTCGGCGACCGAGTCCGAATCGCACCTGCCCTTCCTCGCGCTCGCCGACCTCTTCGGGCTGGTCCTCGACGAGATCGCGCCCCGGCTGCCCGGCGCCCAGCGCACCGCCCTGGAGTCGGCGCTCACCGGCCGCGGCGAGTCCACCCTCCAGCGCGACGGCCTCGCCCTGCGCCTCGCGGTGCTCTCCGCGCTGCGCGCACTGGCCGCCGAGGGCCCCGTGCTGATCGTCGCCGACGACCTCCAGTGGCTGGATCCGGCCAGCGCCGAACTCCTGGGCTTCGCCGCCCGCCGGCTCGGCGGCACCCCCGTCCAACTGCTGTGCGCGGTCCGCACGGAGGGCCAGGAGTACGACCGCCACCTACGCGCGTCGCCCCCGGACACCGTCGCCGTCCGCCTCGGCCCGCTCACCCGCGGACAGGTCTCCGAACTCCTCGACCACCGCGGCCACACCGGCCTGACCCGGGCCGCGGTCCGGGAGATCCACCGCACCAGCGGCGGCAACCCGCTGTTCGCCCTGGAACTCGGCCGCGCCCTCGCCGAGAACCCGACCCCGCCGCGCCCGGGAGAGCCGCTCCCGGTGCCGACCTCGCTGCGGGCCCTGGTGCTCAGCCGCCTCGACATGCTCTCCGTGGAGGCCCGCCGCACCCTCCTGGTGGCCAGCGCCGGCGCCCGCCCCACCCAGGCGCTGCTGCACGCGGCCGGTCGGGAGAACGCCGAGGCCGAGTGCGCCCAGGCGGCCGAACTCGGGCTGCTGGCCACCGAGCCGGAGGGTCCCGCCGTACGCTTCGCGCATCCCCTGATCTCCGCCGCGCTGTACGCCGAGGCGCCCGCCCAGGAGCGCCGGGCCGCGCACGCGGCGCTGTCGACGGCCGCCTCCGACCCGATCGAGCGGGCCCGGCATCTGGCCCTGGCCACCACCGGCACCGACCCCGAGGTCGCCGCGCAGCTGGCGGAGGCCGCGACCGAGGCCCGGGACCGGGGCGCGCCCTCGGTGGCCGCGCAGATCGGGCTGCTCGCCGCCCGGCACACCCCCGCCGACAACGTGCCAGGACCGGACGAGCGCCGGCTGCGGGCCGCCGAGGACGCGACCAGCGCGGGCGAGGTCGACCTCGCCCAGGACATCGCCCGCGAGGTGCTCACCCACGCCACCCGTCCGGCGGACCGGGTGCGGGCCTGGATCCTCGTCATCGACTCAGCCGGCCACACCATGACCGAGGTCGACGCGGCGTTCCCGCACGCCCTCGCCGACGCCGGCGACGACCCGCGGCTGCTCGGTCTGGTCCACTACCAGCTGGCCTGGCGGGCGCTGATCGTCGGCGGCGACTTCACCGAGGCCCGGCAGGCGGCCGCGCACTCCGCCGACCTCGCGGCCCAGGGCGGCGACCGGCGCACCGAACTCCTCGCGTTGTCCCTGCAGGCCCAGGTCGAGACCCTGATGGGCCATCCGGCGGCGCCCGCCACCATCAAGCGCGCGCTGAAGGAGCCGCAGGACCCGAACGTGTCCTGCCACCACAACGGGGCCGGCAGCGCCCGGTTCCGCTGGCTGGTGATGGGCGACCAGCTGGCCGACGCCCGGACCACGGTCACCGCGCTGCTGCGCGAGGTGCGCCGGCGCGGCCAGGTGGAGTCCGAGGTGCACTTCCTGCGCGGGCTCGCCGAGACCGAGCTGCGCTCCGGGCACTGCGGCCGCGCCCTCGACCTGGCCCGCGAGGGTCTGCGCCTGGCCCACGACTCCGGGATCGGCGAGACCGCCTCCGCGATGCTCACCTCACTGGCCGAGGCCTCCGGCGGCGATGTGGACCGGGGCCTGGCCCTCGCCCGGGAGGCCGTGGAACACGCCGAGCAGGACGGCGACACCGTCTACCTCTCCCGCGCCCTGGGCGCCCTCGGATACGCCCAGTTGGTGGCCGGCGACCCGGCGGGCACCGTCCGTTCGCTGCGCCGGGTGCGGGAGCTGGAGCTGAGCCTCGGCATCACCGACCCGGCCCGTGGCCGCTGGCAGGGCGACCTCGCCGAAGCACTCGTCCGGGTGGGTGAACCGGCCGAGGCGCGGGACGTCATCGACGTCACCCGGGAGCACGCGCTGCGGCTCGGCCGGGAGAGTGTGCTCGCCGCCCTCGACCGGGCCGAGGCGCTGGTCCGGGCGGCGCACGGGGACCACGAGGCGGCCGTCGCCCAGCTGACCTCGGCTCAGGACCGGTTCGCCAAACTGGGCTACGGTCTGGAGGAGGCGCGGGCCGCGTTCGCCCTGGCCTCGCTGGGCGACCGGCGCTCCCCCACGGCGTTCGACGAGGCCACCCGGCTGTTCCGGCGGTGCCGGGCGCTGCCCTGGCTCCGCCAGGTGGACGAGGCCGTCTCGGCCCCCGAGCCGCAGGTGGAGGCGCCTGCCGAGCCGGCCGCGCTGGACGGGCTGGCCGCGATGGAGCGTCAGGTCGCCGCGCTGGTCATGGAGGGCGCCACCAACCGGGAGATCGCCGCGCGGCTGTTCATCAGCGTCAAGACGGTGGAGGCGACGCTGACCCGGGTGTACCGCAAACTGGGCATCCGATCGCGCGTCGACATAGTCCGTTTGGCGGCGGGGCGACGCGCGAAGTGAGAGCGCTCCCGGTTAACTGAGGCGGACCGAGGGTTTTCCCTCCCCCATCCCCCTAGGGGGTTCCCTCATTGGGAGGGTGGGGTTCCGGGTCCTAGCTTATGGATGTGCCGCTCGCCCGGGCATACGGGGGTCGGTCCCGCGACCCCCGTGCTGCACCCCCCACACCCGCGCGACCCCCACCGGCAACCCCCACTGAGGAGACTCATGTTCGGGCCAAACCGCGCAAGAAAGGCCGCCGCCACCCTCGTGGCGACGGTCGCCGCCGCAGCGACGGCGCTGATCGCGTCCCCCACCGCGTCAGCCGCCCCCCAGCCGATCGTCGGCGGCACCACGACCACCACGACCGCGTACCCGTTCATGATGCAGATCACGGATGCGTCGGGCAGCCAGTTCTGCGGCGGCACCCTGGTGTCGGCGACGAAGGTGGTGACCGCCGCGCACTGTATGGAGGGCGAGTCCACCAGCAGCGTCCGCGTGGTCGGTGGCCGGACCTATCTCAACGGCACCAACGGCACGGTCAGCCGGGTCAGCAAGATCTGGATCAACCCGGACTACACGGACGCCACCAACGGCGACGACGTGGCCGTCCTGACCCTGTCGACGTCGATGTCGTACACCCCGGCGTCGTACGTCTCCGCCTCGGACACGAGCGTGTACGCGGCCGGCACCACGGCCCGCATCCTCGGCTGGGGCACCACCTCGGAGAACGGCAGCTCCTCCAACCAGCTGCGGACCGCGACCGTCCCGATCGTGTCCGACTCCAGCTGCAAGAGCTCCTACGGTTCCGACTTCGTCGCGACCGACATGGTTTGCGCCGGATACACATCCGGCGGCGTAGACACCTGCCAGGGCGACAGCGGCGGTCCCCTGCTCATCGGGGGCGTCCTGGCAGGGATCACTTCCTGGGGAGAGGGGTGCGCGGAGGCCGGTTACCCGGGTGTCTACACCCGGCTGACCACCTTCTCGAACCTGGTGACCGCGCAGGTCAATTCGTAACTCTCCCCAGCAGGGCTCCTGAGTATCCCTCAGGTGAGTGACCAGGGGGCGTTGCGGGCTACCACGAGCAGCCCGCAGCGCCCCCTATCCATGCGTTCGCCCACTTGTCCTACTTGTCGGCAGTGAGCGTCCCGGCGGCCCCCCAGCTCTCCGCCGGCACCTCGTGGATCCACACCTGCACGGTCTCGGCCGGGATCCGGTACGCGTCGACGAACGCGTCGGTGACCCGCCGGACGAGGTCCCGCTTGAGCTCCGTGTCGCGGGGACCCTGCTGAATGGTGACGATGGGCATCGCTGAACTCCTCCGAGTGCGCTTCCTGTTCGGTGCCCCCAGTCCACCGCGCGCACCGCCCCCGACCAAGAAGCAGATCCCGACCGCTGCGATCAGCTTTCGTGATCGATGCAGGTCGCCGGCGCTCGCGGGGGACCGGCACACGCCGCTCTTCGTCCCCGGCACGCTCAACCCTCCGCATGTGGCCGCCGTGCGTGGCCGCCGTACTCGGTTCTCGTGATCGGCCGCCGTGACGGGCTTCGTGCTCAGCCGTCGTTGTCAGCCTTCGTGCTCAGCCTTCGTTGTCAGCCTTCGTGCTCAGCCTTCGTGCTCAGCCTTCGTGCTCAGCCTTCGTGCTCAGCCTTCGTGCTCAGCCGTCGTTGTCAGCCTTCGTGCTCAGCCTTCGTGCTCAGCCTTCGTGATCGCCGCAGGCCAGCAGCAGGGTGTCCAGGTGCGGGGGTGGGGGTGGGGTGGTCGCGGAGACGGCGAGGCCGGTGGTGAGGGCCAGGCCCGGGGGGCGGAACGGCACGAAGGCCACCTTCGGGGTGTGGAGCACGCGTGCGTGGGACGCGTACACGACCGTCCACAGCGGGCGGGTGCCGATGCTGGCGAGGGTGTCCTGGAGGGAGCCGGGCGAGGGTCCGGGCGGCGGCTCGAAGCCGGCCTCGCGGCAGGCGCCGACGACCAGGTCGACCAGGGCGGGGTTGGTGCGGCGCTCGGTGAGCGCGAGCGGCAGGCCGGCCAGTTCGGCGACGTCGATCTCGGGGCGGCCGGCGAGGGGGTGGGTGGCGGGCAGGGCGGCCACCAGGGGGTCGGGCCACAGCGGGTGCACCCGTACGCCGGGCACCGGCTCGACCGCCCGGACGAACGCCGCGTCCAGCCGTCCGCCCGCGACCCGGGCCAGCCGCTCGGCGACCGGCAGCGAGTACAGCTCGACGGGCACGTCCGGCGCGTGGCGCGCGAACGCGGCCAGCACCCGGTCCAGATGCGCGCCGAGTCCCGTGCTGGTGCCGATCCGCAGCCCGGACGGCGGGGCGACGGCGGCCCGCGCCCGCTCGGCCGCCGCCAGCACCGCCCGCGCCTCGGGCAGCAGCCGCTCCCCCGCGCCGGTGAGCCGGACCCGGCGCGGCGAACGGTCGAACAGCTCGGCGCCCAGCTCCCGCTCCAGGCGCTGTATCTGCATGCTCACCGCGGACTGCACGATGTGCAGCCGGTCGGCGGCCCGTCCGAAGTGCAACTCCTCGGCGACGGCGACGAAATAGGTGAGCTGCCGCAGTTCCATGGCCCCGACTCTAGAGGGCCTGTTTGAATGTGCCCTGAATGAGCCGAGCGGGAGGAGTGAGGCCGATGGTGTCCACGGACCGGATCCTGGCCTTCGCGGCGATGTCGCTGCTGGTCATCGCGATCCCCGGCCCCAGCGTGCTGTTCGTGATCGGCCGGGCGCTGGCACACGGCCGCCGTACCGCGGTGGCCACCGCGTTCGGCAATGTCTTCGGGTCGTACCTGCTGGTGGTGGCGGTCTCCATCGGTATCGGCTCGCTGGTGGAGCGGTCCGTGACGGTGTATCTGACGGTGAAGCTGCTGGGCGCGGCCTATCTGGTCTACCTGGGCGTCCAGGCCTTCCGGCACCGCAAGGAGCTCAAGGCCTCGGCCATCCGGCGGACCCCGGCGGGCGCACCGCGCGGCGATCTGCGCACGGTCCTGGACGGCGTCCTGGTGGGCGTCACCAACCCCAAGGGCGTGGTCTTCTTCGCCGCCGTCCTCCCCCAGTTCGTCGACCACACGGCCGGCCATGTCCCCGCCCAGATGCTGCTGCTCGGCCTGGTCCCCATCTCCATCGGCCTGGTCACGGACACCCTGTGGGGCCTGACCGCGTCGGCGGCCCGCGCCTGGTTCGCCCGCTCGGACCGCCGGCTGTCCCTGGTCGGCGGCGCGGGCGGGATGGCGATGATCGGACTGGGCGTGACGGTGGCGGTGACGGGCCGGGCGGACTGAGCCACCACCGACCGCGGAGTCGGAGATCACCGACCGGTCGGGGCTACGACCGTCCCGAACCGGATGTCGTACGACATGCCGGGGAACAGGACGGCCAGCATCCGCTCCCCCTCCTCCGCCACCTCCGCCCGCCGCTCACGGCTCAGCGGCCCGAACGCCTCGACGGTCAGGACCTCGCCGTCCAGCTGCCACACGCCCGCCAGAAAGCCGTCGACCAGGAGCGTGCGGTAGGCCTGGTTGCCCCGCCAGGCCCGGCCGTGGCGCGCGGGCGGGACGACGCGGGTGCGGTCGGCGTGGGAGAGCAGCAGGTTGTCGAACTCGGGGAGGAAGCGCGGCGGGGCGGGCGTGCCGGGGTCGGGACGCGGGGCTTCGGGCAGGTCGAACAGCTCCGTACCGCTCTCGTCCCGGAAGGTGAGCAGGCGGGGCCGGAGCCGTTCGAAGACCTCGCGGAGCCGGGTCAGTCCGGCCCAGGTCTGCATGTCCTTGACGGAGGCCGGCCCGAAGGCGGCGAGGTAGCGCAGGACCGTCCCGTCGGGGCCGGGCGCCGGTTCGGCGGGCCGGCCCAGCCAGTGCTCGGCGGTGGTGAGGGCGACCTGCCCGGACCGGCCCCACAGGCCGCGCGGGGTGACCTGAACGAGCGGCAGCCGGCACCGCGCGGCGACGGCGAGGGACTGCGGGTCGGCGCCGGGCCACTCGGCGAGGAGGGCGTGGCGCAGCTCGGCCATGGTGCGCGGCTCGGCCTCGACGAGGTCCCGGGCGAGAACGGCGAGCCGGTCCAGATCGACGCCGGCCAGGCCCTTGCGGAAGGCGATGAGCTCCCGGTCCCGGGCGGGCTGGACGAGCGGCCGCAGGGTGAGGGCGTCGTCGGCGGTGTGGGTGTGGATGGTCGACCGCATGGTGACGATACGGACCACCTCCCGGTCCGCCATGAGGGTGGCGAGCTGTTCGGGGGCGAAGCCGTCGAGACGGGCGGCGAGGGCGTAGTACGGCGGTTTCACGTTCTGCGCCTGGAGTCCGACGAGGTGCGCCACCGCCTCCTTCGCCGGCCGGGGCGAGCGTCGCAGCAGCAGCTGGCGGTCGAGGGTGGCGCGGTTGAGGGCACGGGTGCCGAGGACCGGCCCGGACGGCGTCTTCGTCATACGGCGCACGCTAGCCCCCGTCGAGGACAGATCCTGTCCGCTTCCCTCCTCCCACTCCTTACCCGACTCCCGTGCCGATTCCTCCGCCGGGCCCGTATGCCCCGTATATCCTGCTCCGAGACCCACCGACCACGCGAAGCACACTGTGCACGCCGACGCAGGCTCCATCGAGAGGCGGCCGCGATGTCCGAGCGACGCCCCAGCCCGGCCTCCAAGCACTCCGGGAACGGCAAGAACGGCCGGACCAGCAGAAGGTCCGTCTGGCGCCGCGCCCTGACGACGGAGCCGGACACCGCGGAACTGCCGCAGCCGCAGTCCCCGCCGTCCACCGACCCTGCCGAACCGCAGAGCGTCGTGGAGGCGGCGCTGTACCGGGACGGGGTACGCGTCTCGGCGCCGGCGACCCTCGCCGAGACGTACCGCGAACTGCGCGACCAGCCCTCGGGCATGGCCTGGATCGGCCTGGCCCGTCCGACCTCGGACGAACTCCTCTCCCTGGCCTCCGAGTTCGACCTGCACCCGCTCGCCGTCGAGGACGCGATGGAGGCCCACCAGCGCCCGAAGCTGGAACGGTACGGTGACACGCTCTTCGTCGTCCTGCGCGCCGCCCGCTACCTGGACGCACCGGAAGAGGTCGACTTCGCCGAGCTCCACGTCTTCGTGGGCCCGGACTTCGTGATCACGGTCCGGCACGGCGCGGCCCCCGACCTCTCGGCGGTCCGCCGCCGCATGGAGGACTCCCCCGACCTCCTCAAACTCGGCCCCGAAGCGGTCCTCTACGCCATACTCGACGCGGTCGTGGACGGCTACGCCCCGGTCGTCTCCGGCGTCCAGAACGACATCGACGAGATCGAGACCGAAGTCTTCCGCGGCGACCCGGAGGTCTCCCGCCGTATCTACGAACTCTCCCGCGAAATGGTCGAGTTCCAGCGCGCCACCCGCCCCCTCGTCGGCATGCTGCACGGCCTCATGGCCGGCTTCACCAAGTACGAGACCGACGAGGAACTCCAGCGCTACCTCCGCGACGTCGCCGACCACGTCACCCACATCAGCGAACGCGTCGACGGCTTCCGCCAGGCCCTCACCGAAATCCTCACGGTCAACGCGACCCTCGTCACCCAGCAACAGAACGCCGAGATGCGCGCGTTGGCAGAGGCCGGCTTCGAACAGAACGAGGAGATCAAGAAGATCTCCTCCTGGGCGGCGATTCTGTTCGCTCCCACGCTGGTGGGGACGATCTACGGGATGAACTTCAGGGAGATGCCGGAGTTGCACT
This sequence comes from Streptomyces sp. NPDC090088, assembly GCF_044747345.1. Classification (NCBI taxonomy): domain Bacteria; kingdom Bacillati; phylum Actinomycetota; class Actinomycetes; order Kitasatosporales; family Streptomycetaceae; genus Streptomyces; species Streptomyces sp. NPDC090088. The sequence continues at coordinate 308,027 of NZ_JBIVDZ010000014.1, forward strand.
GGGTGCTCGGGTACCCGTTCGCAATCATCCTGATGGCGATTGTATGCACCAGTTTGTACTTCATCTTCAAGCGCAAGGACTGGCTCTGAGTAATTGGTCACCCAGGGCCTGTGTCAGGGCATCACGGGGACGTCCGCTACCGCCTGAAGCCCCGCCCAGGGCCGCTGGGGAGAATCTGGGGAGAATGAAACCCGCTCCGCTTCGGCTGGCGCTCCCCAGCCTCAGACCAACTCGCCCCGGCCGAGGCTTCCTCACTGCCGGGACAAGGTGCTCGTCCAACACGGAGAGTAGCCAGTACCGGGATCAAGGGTAGTCAGGGAAATTCGGTCGAGAAGGTCACGGTGGGCTGCGACTCTGGCCGGATGCTGTTCCAGCTGACCGGGTCCAGTTGTTCGGGCAAGACGACACTCGCCCGGTCGGTGGCCGACCGGCTCCAGCAGGTCGCCGTGCACGACTTCGACGAGGTCGGTGTGCCGGAGCGTGCCGATCGCCATTGGCGCCACCGCATGACCGAACACTGGGTACGTCGCGCCCTGGAGTATCAGGGCCGTGGGATCAACCTGCTGCTGACGGGACAGTCCCCGCTGGGCGAGGTCTTGGCCGCTCCCTCGGCGCCGCTGCTGGACGGGATCGCAGTGTGTCTGGTCGACGTCGCCGACGAAGTCCGGCGCGACCGACTCGCCGTACGTGACGCCGGCCGATGGGATGCCGGCGCTGTCGATGCCTTCCTCGGCTGGGCCGCCTGGCACCGTGCACATGCCCAAGACCCCCGTCATCGGCCGGACGTCATCACGAACGGCAGCTGGTCGGAAATGGTCTGGCACCGCTGGACAGGGTGGACCGCCGACGATCCACGATGGTGCACCCACCTGCTCAACACCACCGGCCGGCCCCTCGGGAAGTCCGTCGACCAGTTACAGCGATGGGTGACCGAACAACGCGACGCACACCGCACCGGCCAGCTGCCCCTGAGCCACGGCTGGCCTGACAAGTAGAACCTCCCCGCTGACCGGCTTAGATGCCATTTCAGTTGGCGTGATCTTGCGGCAGTCTGGGGTGATGACTGCTGCGCTTGTCGAGCGGATGGCGCCGGAAGAGCTGTGGACGTTGT
>NZ_JBIVDZ010000015.1:0-174208 GCF_044747345.1 Streptomyces sp. NPDC090088
CATCGACAACGCCGTCCGCGGCCAGGCCGGCGGCATCGCCATCCCCGGCTACACCAACGGCCTGCGAGCCGACCAAACCTGACAGGTCTCCCCGCTTCATCCGGCCAGGAGAGAGACTCCCGGCTCGTGCCACGCGACCTCCCCAGTGGCACGAGCCGGGTTCCACCGGATGTGGCCCAGCCGCCGCGTAAGCCGGTGCTGACGAACAGCCCAGACACGAGGCGTTGCGCGGAGGCGTGCCCGCCGGTCACACCTCGAGCCTCATCACATTCGGGACGACTCACACCTGTGAGGAGACGATGAAGTACATACGCCGTTTTGGTGCCTTGCTTGGTCTGGTGCTGTTGCTGAGCACTACAGCCTGCGCCACCCAGAAAACGACGTCGCCGGGGCAGGTGGACGCGCCGGATGGGACTTTCGTCGGGAAGACGACTGACACTGGGCGTCAGTTCTTGGGTATCCGCTACGCCCAACCGCCTGTCGGCCCGCTTCGATGGGCCGCTCCGAAACCGGTCTCTGCCACGCATCAGCGCTACGTGGCAAAGAAGTTCGGATCCGACTGCGTTCAGCCCGTCAACGGGTGGAACTTCAATCCCAAGCCAGGCGACTCGATGCGGGGCAGTGAGGACTGCCTGTTCCTGAACGTCTACTCACCTCGTGAGGACACGCACCCGAAGCCTGTGATGGTGTGGATTCACGGCGGCGGCTTCGTCACCGGTGCGGGTCGTGACTACGACCCGCACATCCTGGCGGAGAGACATGACGCGATCGTCGTGACGATCAACTACCGCCTCGGCGCCCTTGGCTTCCTCTCTCACCCGGCACTCGGCCGGGAATCGGGAAACTTCGGCCTGCTCGATCAGCAGATGGCCCTGCAGTGGGTTCAGCGGAACATCGCAGCGTTCGGCGGCGACCGCAGCCGGGTGACCATCTTCGGCGAGTCGGCCGGGGGAGTCAGCGTGTGCGGACACCTCCGCGCGCCCGGCTCCAAGGGCCTGTTCACGCGCGCGATCGACGAGTCCGGGCCGTGCGCAGGAATCCCGCGCAAGGTCGCGGATCAGCGCGGTGAGAGCTATGCCCGGGCTGCGAAGTGCCCGTCTACAGGACAGGAGGCGCTGCGCTGCCTGCGCAGCATTCCCGCACGGACGGTGGCCGCGAACCCCCCTGGCGACATAGCGGCGGGCGACACCCCGTGGACCCTAGTGAGCGACACTGCTGTCCTTCCGCACAATCTGGACCGCAAAGACGGTGCACTGAACCGTGTCCCTGTCATCAACGGATCGAACGGGGATGAAGGACGCCTCTTCGCGCAGGCCGCTCTTCCCCTCCTGCGCACTGAGGCGGACTACAAGAAGAACGTTCAGACGCAGTTCGGACCCAAGGCAAAGGAAGTCATGGCGCAATACCCGGTGCGCAACTATGCTTCGCCGGCACTTGCGTATGCCGACTACATGACCGACTTCCTGTTCGCCTGCCCCGCGTTCCAGGCAGACACGGCGCTGTCACAGCAAATGCCGGTCTACGGATACGAGTTCAACGAGCGAACCGGGAATTACTGGAAGCCGGCACCGAAGGAGATCCCCAGTTTGGGAGCTCACCACGCCAAGGAGATTCAGTTCATCTTCCAGACGCCCTCATTCTTCGGTGGTCCGGCGGACTTGACCGCGAAGCAGAAGCGCCTTTCTGATCAGATGATGCAGGCTTGGGCCAGCTTTGCCCGCGATGGAGTACCGGCCATTCATGGGCAGGCCCCCTGGAAGCCCGTGCGTCAGGGAAAGGTTTTGATCAGGAATCTCGACACGCGCGGACCCACGTCCGTGGGTGACTTCGCCGAGCAGCACAAGTGCGGCTTCTGGTCTTCGTTGCCGACCCCAGGGTGACCTGTCTGCCGTCAGGCAATGCCCGACGGCAGACGTACGCTTTCGGTCGCCCCCATGCGACACGACACGAAAGTAGTCACTGCGAAAGTTGAAGCAATGCGGGCGATGACGTGTTCATAGGATATGCCTTGTCATAGCCAGCCCCTCTACGCCCCCATCGTGGTCTGTTCACGGTGGGGACGCAGAAGTTGGAGGCGGGAGAATCACCTCACCCATTTCGCGGCCACAGGCCAAGACGCTTACTCGTTCAGCTTGCACAACCATAAATTCACGGCGCGCTCCTTGGCCGACACAGTGGAAGACCTGTAGACCATGGCCGACCACTAGCTATTAGTGCTTCGTTAGGTCTATGCGTTTTCGCTGATCAAGAGCATGTTGGGAGTGTGGACGCACATGAAGTGAACCGATTACGTGCTGTGTTGGGGCTGTTCGTGGAGGATGTGTTCGCCTCGGTGCCGCGCAAGGATCAGCGGGCCAAGAGCGACTGTTATCTGCGAGGGCTGATGCTGGACGGCCGGCGCAAGTCGATCCAGCCGATGGCCCAGCGGCTGCCCGACGGGAACATGCAGGCCCTGCAGCAGTTCGTCAACCAGTCGCCGTGGCAGTGGACGCCAGTGCGGCGGCGGATTGCCGAGCGGCTGGTCCAGGTGGTCAAGCCGGAGGTGTGGGTCATCGACGATGTGTCCTTTCCCAAATGCGGACGGTCCTCGGTCGGGGTGGCCCGGCAGTACTGATCCTGTTGGCGAAATCGTCAGGCTGCTGCGGGGAGCGCTTCGTTGGCGCGATGATGGGTTTGTCAGCTGCGGGGACAGCGTCATATGAGGTGATGACGATGTCGCTCCGTGCCCACGAGCCCCTTCCCGTACCGGACTTGACAGCACAGGTGGCACGGGCGGTCTTCCCGGACGGCTGCCTCGGCATGCGCCTGCGCGACGCTCTGGGGCCGGCCTTTCGCGACGACGACTTCACGGATCTGTTCCCGCGACGCGGACAGCCTGCCTTCTCACCGGGGCAGCTGGCCATGGTGTGCGTTCTGCAGTTCGTCGAGGGCCTGTCGGACCGACAGGCCGCGACCGCGGTCAGGGAGCGGATCGGATGGAAGTACGCACTCGGCCTGGAACTGACCGACCGTGGCTTTGACTTCTCGGTGCTGTCCGAGTTCTGCGCCAGGCTCATCGCTGGCAAGGCCGAACGCCGGGTACTCGACCGGCTCCTGGAGTTGTGCCGGAACCACAGTCTTCTCCACAGTGGCGGAGCGGCGCGCACTGACTCCACGCACGTGCTGGGCGCGGTACGCGTATTGAACCGCCTGGAGTTGGTCGGCGAGACCGTGCGCGCTGCGCTGAACGCCCTGGCCATCGCCGCTCCGCGCTGGCTCGGTAGCTGGATGCCTCCTGTGTGGGCCGACCGCTATGGGCACCGGGTGGAGAACTACCGGCTGCCCCAGACCGGGACCGAGCGGCTGGCTTACGCGACGGCAGTGGGGGCCGATGGCGCGGTGATCCTGGCCCGGATCGACGCCGATGATGCCCCGGCCGTGCTTCACGAGCTTGAGGCGCTGCAGGTCCTGCGAGCCGTGTGGCTGCAGCAATACCACCTCATTGCGGACTGCGCGCGCTGGCGCGTGACGGAGGAACTGCCGTCCGCGCAGGAGCGGATCGCCTCGCCTTACGACGTCGAGTGCCGCTATGCGATCAAGAGGACCACGAAGTGGACCGGATACAAGAGCCACATGACTGAGTACTGCGGCCCCGACCGGCCTCACCTGGTTGTTGATGTGGATACCACCGACGCTTCCCGGAGCGACCAGAACATGATCGCGCCGGTTCACGACCGCCTCGACGATCGTGGTCTGCTGCCCGACGAGCACCTGGTCGATACCGGTTACATGGCTGCGAACACCCTTCTCGATGCCGCCCGCGACCACGGGGTCCGCCTGATCGGTCCCATGCCACCGGACACCAGCTGGCAGGCCAGGGCCAATGAAGGATTCGATGTCACTGCCTTCACCATCGACTGGCAGGCCCACACCGCAGTCTGTCCCCAGGGCGCGGTAGCCCGGCAGTGGCGCGAGCAGCTCGACAGCCGCGGACACCCCGTCATCCGGATCCGGTTCCCCGACCAGGATTGCGCGGCATGCCCCGTGCGCGGCAGGTGCACACGACGGACCCGTGAACCACGCGACCTGGTCTTACGACCGCAAGCCCAGCATGAGGCCCTGCAACGGCACCGGCAGGAACAGGACACCGCCGCTTGGCAGGAGAGCTACGGCCGCCGAGCAGGGGTGGAGGGAACGATCTCCCAGGCCATCCGCGGCCCCGACATCCGTCACGCCCGCTACCGCGGCCTGGCCAAGGTCCAGCTGCAACAGATCCTCTCCGCTGCTGCCCTCAACCTCCTCCGCATCGACGCCTGGCTCGCCGATACACCCCTGGCCCGAACCCGAACCTCACACCTCGAAGGGCTCCCCGCAGCAGCCTGACGATTTCGCCAACAGGATCAGTACTGCGGAGCGTTGGGGAAACGGGCCAACTGCCAGGTCGCCACCGTGCACGCGGCCACCGACACCGCCTCCTGCCCCTTGGAATGGGAACTGGTCCTACTCGAGGAATGGGCCCACGACCTGCAGCGGCGCAAGGCCGCGGGGGTGCCCGACGAGGTCGAGCATGTGACCAAGCCCCGGTTGGTTTTGGGACTGCTCAACAAGCTGGCGGGCTGGCTGCCCTCGGTGCCGGTGATCGTGGCCAACTACGGCTACGGCCGCAGCGTCTCCTTCCGCCTGGCACTGGAAGAACGCGGCTGGTCCTACATCATGGCCGTCGAGCCCAAGGAAGTCGCCCGCCCCGCCAGTGCCGAGCCGCACCTGCCGCCCTACCAGGGGCTGGGCCCGCCCACGTTGCCCCGCTACCGCGAGCCGGCCCGCCCCCTGCATCAATTGATCGATCCGCAGACCCGCTTCGAGGACGTCACCTGGCGCCAGGGCAGCAAGGGATCGATGACCTCACGCTTTGCGGTGCTTCAGGTACGGCCGTCGGGCAAGGAAGCCACCCGCACAGCGCAGGAACACGCCAGCGGACGCAGCTGGTGGAACGGAGTACTGCCTCTGCGGACCCTGCTGGTCGAACAGCCCGAGACGGCGGCCGAGCCCACCGGCTACTGGATGACCAACCTGCCCGCCCCCACACCCGTCGCCGATCTGGTGCGCTGGGCCAAGATGCGCTGGCGCATCGAGCACGACTACCGCGAGATGAAACAGGCCCTGGGCCTGGCCCACTTCGAGGGCCGCACCTGGGGCGGCTGGCACCACCACGTCCCCCTCGTCTCCGCCGCCCACGCCTTCTGCACCCTGCAACGACTGACGCGAAACCCAAAAGACACAGCGCCGGTCTGAGCCTCTACCAGGTCGTCCGCTACCTGCAGACAATCCTCGCCACTTGGACCGGCGCCTGCCCCACCTGCCACCGCGACATACCCATACCCATACGAACCTGACCAAGCCCTACTAGGAGCTGGTAACACGACCGTGCGCCCAAGTCCCAGTAGTCGCCTCATGGTGGAGCGTGGGAGCGTGGCCCTGGACCGTGGGTGATGACCTCTGTGGGGAAGAGGGGCTGGATGAGCGTGGTGTGGGCGGCGACGTCGCCGGAATCGGGACTGTTCCATCCCGTTGAGCGACGTTCGGAGGTGGAGGATCTGGCGGACCGCTTCAACGACCTGCGTTCCCATGGTCAGGGCTACGTCGAGGTTCGGTCGCTGGACAGGGAGTCCCCGGTGCTGACCCTGGCCGTCCGAGATGATCACGCGGTCGTCCATCTGATGAGTGACACCGAGCGGATGTCTCTGCTCGTAGGAGACGGCACGGTACCCTCGGGCGCCGAGGTAGAAGTCCCGATCATGGACGACCTCGCCGTGTTCACGGGCGACTTTGTCCTGGATATCGATCGGGCATGGAACCTGGTGCACGAGTTCACCCAGACGCAGGCGGCCGGCCCTCTGGGTAAGTGGTGTGAGGTGTAGCCAGCAGCTCGTGGCATGATCATGATCGATGCTTTTTCAGCCTCCTCCAGCAGATGAGGCCGCAGGCCAATGAGACGAAGGCATCGTGGAGTTCAGTTCGGCGTTCCCAGCGGACGACGAGGCGTTTGAACTGGTGGAGCAGGGTGAAGGTCTGCTCCACGACGTAGCGGAGTTTGCCCAGGCTCTTGATGTTCGAGGCGCCCTTGCGGGAGATGACCGGCAGAATCCTGCGCTTGCGCAGCTCCTCGCGGTGGGGGTTGGAGTCGTAGTCCTTGTCGCCGAGCAGCGAGTCGGGGCGGCGGCGTGGCCGGCCGGGCCGTCCGGCCACAGGCCCAGCACCATCAGCACGATGTGCTGGCGGCCGACCCTGGGCTGACCGTTGGCCGGGGTGGGGGTGGTCGGAGCCGGAGCGGCGGAGGGTTCTGCTTGCCGCAGCGACTGCGGTGGATCCGGCGGCGCTTCTGGCATTGCGGCTCCTCGGACAACAGCCAGGGCCGTGCGGTGGGGCAAAGCATCAGCGCCCTTAGTATCACGTGATACTTCCGGCGGGGTAGGGATCGGTCCGTGATACTTCCCGGCAAGGAAAGGCGGCACGACGCTCGCGATGTCTACGCCAGGGCGGATCGTCCGGGAGGACCGAAAGGGGGCGATGTCCGATGGAGGCCACGAGCGGCCGTCGCCCCGCAACCGCCGCGGACGTGGCCGCGCGGGCAGGGGTCTCGCGCGCGACCGTGAGTCACATCGTCAACGGCCGGGAGGGGAAGTTCCCGGAGGAGACGCGGATACGCGTCCGCGCCGCGGCGCAAGCCCTGGACTACCGTCCCTCGCCCACCGGTCGACCCTTGGTCACAGGTCGGGGCGACACCGTTGTTGTCCTCATGCCCGACACCACCATGGGACAGAACCTGCAGGTCGCGATCGAGCGCCTCACCGATGACACGGTGGGTCTCGGCTTGAATGTGGTACTCCGCTGCGCGACTGATAGCCCCTCGGTAACGGCCGTCGCACTGCTTGCTGCGACTTCTCCCCCTGGTCGTTGTCGACTTCGGTGCGCTCGACCGGCCTGCCCGCGCCCGGCTGGCGGCTCACGGCGTACCGACCGTTCCGGCCGAGCACAACCTCGAACCCCGGCCACAGGCCGGCCAGGAGCGCGGGCCGCAAGAGGAGATCGCGGAGCTGCAGGTCAGGGAGCTGGCGAAACGAGGCGAGCGCCGGATCGTGTACGCGGCGCTCGCCGACCGTCGTCCGGACCCGTACGGCCCGTCTCGCTTCGCCGCCGTCACAGCCGCCTGTGAACGGCGCGGCCTTGAAGCCCCGCTGCGAGTGTCGGTCCCCCTCGAACTGGAGTCCGCGACGGCTGTGCTAAGCGGACTACCCCAGGATGTCCCACTCGGAGTGGCTGCCCTCGACGACGATGTCGCGCTGGCTGTCCTCGCCGCCGCGGCGCAGCTCGGCCGACCGGTACCGGCCGCGCTGGCCGTGGTGGGCGTCGATGCGACCGACGTCGGCCAACTCTGGGCCCCACGCCTGACCACGATCGCCGTCGACATGGAGGCCTATGTCGACCGTTTCATCCCCGAGCTGTTCGTTGCGCTCGGACGCCCCGCACCTCGATACCCGGCGGCCGGGGTGCCACTTCTCCGCCTCGTTGCGGGCGAGACGACCTGAGCCCGCACAAGCTGGTGCCGTCAGTAGGACGCCGCGGCCGGGCTCGAGGCAGGAGCCTTCTCCCGCATGGGCAGCGGGAGGACGAGGATGGTCTGGCCGTCGGCTCATGAGAGCCGGCGGCGACGTCACCGCCGCCGTCTACCAGAGGCTCAGGCAGGCCGGCCGCATCCATGCGGACGCCCAGATCACCCACCTCCAAGTCCGTCCGCACGTGGCACCCCCTGCAGGAGCAGGCGATGGCCTGCTGTCCACCGTGGATCCACGACAGCCTGGTGTCAGGGTCGATAGCGGTCCTCAGGCGGCCTCTCCCAGCTTGGTGCCCTTTGTTTCGGTGACCGCGGTAGCGATGAAGATTCCGGAGAGGAGGGCGAAGACGGCGTAGATGGCGTAGCTCGCAGACAGGTTCCACTCCGACATGCGGGGGAAGGTCTCGGTGATCGCCCAGTTGGCAATCCAGTTGAAGGCGGTGGCCACCGACATCGCGGCGGCGCGGATCTTCAGTGGGAACATCTCACCCACCATGACCCACAGCACCACGCCCCAGGAGACCGCGAAGAAGAACACGAAGACATGGGCGGAGACCAGGGCGACGGTGCCCTGGGTGTCCGGGATGGAGATGTGGTTCCCGGCACCGGTCTTGTAGGAGAAGGCCCACGAGGCCAGCGCGAGCGACGCCATCATGCCTACGGATCCGATGAGTGCCAGTGGCTTGCGCCCGATGCGGTCAATGAGCAGCATCGCGACGATCGTGCCGATGATGTTGATGACGGATGTGGAGAGGCTGATCAGCAGGGAGCTGGACTGGTCAATGCCTACTGACTGCCAGAGCACAGACGAGTAGTAGAAGATCACGTTGATGCCGACCAGTTGCTGGAAGACAGCCAGCCCGATGCCGGCCCACACTACGGGCAGTAGAATGAAACGACCGCCGAACACATCCCGGAGCCGGGATTTGTGCGCGTCCCGGAGCGAGCGGTTGATGTCGGCGATGCGGGCTTCCACGTCCACGCTGGGGCCCTGGATGTCCAGTACCGCCTGTCGGGCATCGTCCGTGCGCCCCGTGGCGATCAGATAGTGAGGAGACTCCGGGATACGTGAGGTCAGCGCGAAGTAGGTCACGGCCGGGATGACCGCGGCCATCAGCATCCACTGCCAGGCGTCGAGGGCGCCGAGGGGGTTCTCGCTCCGGCCTCCTGCTCCTTGTGCGATGGCCCAGTTGATGAGTTGGGAGGCGGTGATGCCCAGCACGATCGCTGCCTGTTGGAAGGAGCCCAGGCGGCCGCGGTACTCGGGTGGTGCCACCTCGGCGATATAGGTTGGGCCGATCAGCGAGGCGAGGCCGATGGCGGTGCCTCCCAGAAAGCGCCAGGCGCCCAGGTCCCACGTGGAGAAGGGCAGCGCGGAGCCCAACGCGCTGATGGCGAAGAGGGCCGCGGCGATATGCATCACTCGCAGCCGCCCCACACGGTCGGAGATTCGGCCCGCTACTGCGGCTCCGAAGGCGGACCCGAGCAGGGCCACGGCGACAATGGTGCCAGTCTGACCGGCGGAGACGGCGAAGTGATGCTGGATGCCAGTGACTGCTCCGTTGATGACGGCGCTGTCGTACCCGAACAGGAAGCCTCCGATGGCAGCGGCGCTGGCGATGTAGACGACCCGTCCGAGGTTCCCGGGGACAGAAGGAGCGGCTGAATCGGTCGAATCCGTGGAATCGGAGATAGTCATGATGCGTGGCACTTTTCTGGTTTGTGATCAGCTGGCTGGGTAGGAAAATGACCGCGTACCCGGGGAGCATGCGAGGGGAAATGTCAGACGGGCGTCCCACCGCGTGGTCGGAGGCGTGGTGATGTGGCCTCTGAGACCGGTGAGACGGAGGCATTGGGCAGGCGCCGCAGATGTTGTTGTCGGTCACGGGAATTGATCTCCAGTGCGCCGTTCTCGCGGTCGACGTTTCGTACCAGGCCGAATCTGTGGGGACCATGGTGGCCGGGTACGGTCGTCACCGCGGGGGCCCAGCCACGGCGTTCCGCCAGCCGAAGCCGCTCGCACCCAGCATGGTTCCCGCCGCGCCTGTGCTGGCGAGCCCGAGGAGTTTTCTGTGTCCTGGATGCTGTCCCAACGGAATGTCCCTTCTGGGGCGTCGCTGTGGGTACGCTTTCACGTTTGAGCAGAAGACGGAGGGGGAGAGTTTTTTCCCCCTTCGGTGCCGAGAGGAGCCCGGTATGACGTTGCGGTGCTCGTCGCGCCGACAGAGGATGGCGGCAACCCAGTGTTGCGGCTCCTTGGCGAGCGGTCTGTCAGGGATCGCGTGGGATTGAGGTCAACTGCCGAGGGCCCGCCAGGACTTCGACGAGGGGCGCCGAACTGATCGAGGAAGGTCAGAAAGGCGGCCGGTGGCCGCGATGAAGGGGGTTTCCTCAGCCTGTGGCAGGCCGCTGAGGCGCTCGATCCAGACGTCCCGGCCCGCATCACTCCGGCCAGCAGGCCGCCGATATCGACCAGATCGCCATGGTGCGCAGACCATGGCTGTCGCAGGGCATGCGCATGGCCGGGGTCTGGGGCGCCACACCCTTGGCTCGAACTTCTTCCACTACATCCAGGACCCCTGGGGTAGCTGGATCGAGGGTTCCAGCGACATGGAGTGCATCACCGAGAACTGAGGCCAACGATCGGGGACTGCCCGCAGCCCCGAGATGCCAGCTGCCGTCACCGCACCGCCAGCCAAGGGGACAAGCCTGCCTGATCGTCATCCGCAGTGGTGGAGTGTCTTGGCCGATGCAGTTTGCTTACACAGCACCGTGAGAACTGGATCGACCACTGCTCAGCTCGGCGGGATGTCATATCCCGGAGAAAGGAATGCTCTCTGTCAGCTCGTTGGCTGCGAGCGCTGCCGCGCTGGGGGTGAGCTTCAGAGACTGCCCGCCGACGCCTCCGCGAGCAGTTGGGCGATGCCGGGTGGGCTGAAGATGTCCTGGGTGGCGAGGGCGATGCCGCCGTGTAGGCCGGAGGTGCCTTTGAGACGGCTTGCGGTGATGGTGAGCTTCCGGGTGGCCAAGGGCAGTGCCCGCTGGTAGACGGCCGCACGTACGGCGGACACGAGGTCGTCGCGCAGTTCGCTGAGCGGACCTGCCAGCACTACGGTGCGCGGATTGAACATGTGGACCAGCATGGCGACCACCTCGCCGATCTCGGTGGCGGCCTGGCGGACCGCGTGCAGCGCGGTCGGCTCGCCCTCGGTGATGCGCCGGGCGAGTTCGCGTGCACCGAATGCAGGGTCGTCCTCGGTCGACTCGGGGATACCGAGGCCGCGTAGTACCGCGCGGTGTGAGGCGACGGCGCCGACACAGCCCACGTTGCCGCAGGCACACAGTGTATTGCCGCCGCCGACCGCCCGGATGTGTCCGATGTCGCCCGCGGCACCGTCGGCCCCCCGGTAGAGGCCGCCGTCCGCCGTGACGAGGCCCGAGCCGATGCCGCTGGAGATCTTGATGCACAGCAGCGGCGTGTCCAGGCGTTCGTGGGCCGCCTCGCCGAGGGCCATCAGGTTGACGTCGTTGTCCACGATCACCGGAGTGCCGAAGAGCCGGCCCAGATGCTCGGCCACCGGGTAGCCGTCCCAGCCGGGCATGCCGGTCGGCTGGACGGCGCACCCCTGCTCGAAGTCGACCGGGCCTGGGAGCCCGACGACGACCTGACGCACGCGGCCGGGATCACGACGCTGGCGGTCCAGAAGGGTCTTGAGGCGCTCGGCCACGGTGTCCAGAACCGCGCCAGGCCCTGCTTCGATGCGCACGGGCACTGTCTCCGTCGCGAGGACTCGGCGGTTGAGGTCGGCGATCGCGATTCGTGAGGCGGCGGTGTCGATGTCGGCGACGAGCACTGTGCCTGCCTGCGGGCTGACCGTGAGGACTCGCGGAGGCCGGCCGCGTACGGAGCGCTTCGATTCGACCTCCTCCAGGATTCCGGTGCTCATCAGCTGGTCGACCTGCTGTCCCACCGTCGAGCGCGCCAGACCGCTGCGCCGGGCGATCTCCGCCCGGTTGGTGGCCTCGCCGGATACCACCAGTCCGAGTACCCGGCGGAGGGCGAGCGGCACGGCTTCGGGCTCCGTGGGGCCGCTACCGGCCAAGTCGTCTTTATGCATTCTGGTGAACGTAATGTCACTTGGTTATGACGTCAAGTGAACCGAAGGCTGTTCCTTGCAGGTTGCAGCAATAACCAAGTAGTCGGACATCCTTCACTCGAATTTGTCCATCTTTAGGCCTTAGAGAAAATTAAATTGCACCTCTTGTGTGTAATCGACGAACTAAACAAAGGTGTGGCGCAACGCGGCGTTCATGTCGGCGTGGGGATTCGGACAGCGGAGGTGTGCCGGTGAGCGGCGCGATGCGAGCCGTGGTGGTGGGAGCGGGAATGATCGGCGCGGTGCACGCCGGGGCCATCCGAGCCGCCGGGGGAGAGGTGGCCGGTGTGGTCGCCTCGACGCCGGAGCGGAGCGCCCGGGCCGCCGAGGCCTGGGGCGTCACCCGTGGCTACCCGGACCTCGCCTCCGCACTGGAGGACGACAGCGTGCGGGTCGTCCACGTCTGCACCCCGAACGCCCTGCACGTCCGCCAGGCCGAGGCGGCTCTGGCCGCCGGCAAGCACGTCGTGTGCGAGAAACCCCTCGCCACCTCGGCTGCGGACGCGCGGCGCCTGACCCGCCTCGCCGACGAGGCGGGACTGGTGCTCGCCGTCCCCTTCGTCTACCGCTACCACCCGCTGGTCCGGGAGATCCGCGAGCGGAGGCTGAGCGGCGAGTTCGGCACCTGGCAGCTCATCCACGGCAGCTACCTGCAGGACTGGATGCTCTCCGCGGACGCCATGTCCTGGCGGGTGGACCCGGCGGCCGGCGGGCGTTCGCGGGCCTTCGCGGACATCGGCTCGCACTGGTGCGACCTGGTGGAGTGGGTGGCCGGAGTCCGCTTCACCGAGCTGACCGCCAGGTTCGGCACCACCGTGGCCACCCGGCCCGCCGGTACCGGCACCAGCTTCGCCGCCTCCGGGCACGGTCCCCGGGTGGCGGTGCGCACCGAGGACGCGGCGACCCTGCTGCTGCGCACCGGTGAAGGGGTGCTGGGCAGCCTGACGGTCTCCCAGGTGTCGGCCGGCCGCAAGAACCGGCTCTGGTTCGAGCTCGACGGTTCCGCCGCCTCCGCTGTCTTCGACCAGGAGAACCCCGAGACCGTCTGGCTCGGCGAGCCGGACGGCGCGCGGGTGCTCTTCCGGGACCCGGGACACGGCAGTGCCGCGCAGCGGCGGCTGTCCCGGCTGCCCGCCGGACACCCCCAGGGGTACGCCGACTGCTTCGCCGCCTTCGTCGCCGACACCTACGAGGCCGTACGGGGCGGCACGCCCGACGGCCTGCCCACCGGCGCGGACGGTGTCCGCGCCGCCGAACTCGTCGAGGCCGCGCTGGCCTCCGCGATCACCCTGACCTGGACCGAGGTGGCGCCCGCGGTAGCGCCGTACGGCACGCCGCCGCGAGACCCGCAACCCCTGGAGGCCTCCGTATGAAACTCGGCATGCTCACCGCCTGCCTGCCGCAACTGTCCCTCGCCGAGATCGCCGCCTGGGCGGGCCGTACGGGCTACGAGGCCCTGGAGATCGCCGCCTGGCCGGACACCGGAGGCCGCGACTTCGAGGCCGCGCACCTGCCGGTCACCGGCTTCGACGCCGCCGCCGCGGACTCGACCAACGCCCTGCTGGCCCGTCACGGACTGACGGCCTCCGCGCTCGCCTACTACGAGAACAATCTGCACCCCGACCCGGAGCGGCGGGCCGAGATCCGCGCCCACCTCAAGTCGGTGGTCGACGCAGCGGCGCTGCTCGGTGTGGAGTACGTGGGCACCTTCGTCGGACGCGACTGGACCCGGCCGGTGTCCGAGAACCTCGCCGAGGCCGAGAAGATCCTTCCCGAACTCGTGGAGTACGCGGGGGAGCGGGACGTCCGGATCGTCATCGAGAACTGCGTGATGGAGGGCTGGCACCCGGACGGCTACCCGGGCAACCTCGCGTACTCGCCGGAGCTGTGGGAGTGGATGTTCTCCCTCGGCCTCCACCTCAACTGGGACCCCTCGCACCTGACCTGGATCGGCATCGACCCGGTCGCCACCATCGCCCCCTACGCCGACCGCATCGTCCACGCCCAGGCCAAGGACCTGGAGATCCAGCCGGGCCGGGTGGACCGCTACGGCTTCTTCGGCAAGGCCGTCCGGCGCGCGGACCCCTGGGACACCGGCTGGTGGCGCTACCGCGTGCCCGGCCGCGGTCAGGTCGACTGGAACGCCGTCGTGGACGCCCTGTACGAGCACGGCTTCACCGGCACCCTCTCCGTCGAGCACGAGGACCCGCTCTGGAGCGGCACGACCGAGCGCGTCAAGACCGGCCTGGAGATCGCCCACCGCACCCTCAGGCCGCTGATCGTCGCCTGACTCCGCCCGCTTCCCGCAGCAGAACGTCATTCAGGAGACCCATGGTTCAGCACACGGCCCGGCACCGCGTCGGCATCCTCGGCGCCGGCAACATCTTCGGCCGCTACGTCGAGGGCATGCGCACCCTGCCCGGCCTGGACGTGGTCCGCGTCGCCGACGTCGACCCGGCCCGCGCCGAGCGCGCGGCGGCGGACTTCGGCATCCCCGCGTGGGGCGACGGCGACGACCTTCTCGCCGACGACGGCGTCGACATCATCGTCAACATCACCCCGCCACGGTTCCACGCCGACACCGTGACCGCCGCGCTGGACGCCGGCAAGCACGTCTACGTCGAGAAGCCCGTCGCCGCGACCACCGACCAGGCGCGCAAGGTCCTCGCCGCCGCCGAACGCGGCACCGCGCTGCTCGGCTCCGCCCCCGACACGTTCCTCGGCAGCGCGGTGCAGACCGCCCGGCACGCCGTCGACCAGGAGCTGATCGGCGAGGTGATCGGCGCCACCGCCTTCGTCCGCTCCAGCCGCGCCGAGACCTGGCATCCCGACCCGCGCGCCTTCTACGGCCCCGGCGGCGGCCCGGTCCTGGACATGGGCCCCTACTATCTGGCCACGCTGGTCAACTGCCTGGGCCCGGTGGCCCAGGTGTCCGCCGCCACCCGCGTCGGCGCCCCGACCCGGAAGGTCACCAGCCCCGAACGGGTCGTCGACGAGGTCACCGTCGAGGTCCCCACCCACGCCTCCGCCACCCTCACCTTCGCCTCCGGTGCCCTCGGCACCGCGCTGTTCAGCTTCGACGTCTGGGACACCGAACTGCCCCGCATCGAGATCTACGGCACCGAGGGCACCCTGGCCCTGCCCAACCCCAACTTCTTCGACGGCGACGTACGTCTCAAGCGCCACCAGGACACCGAGTGGCAGGTCCTCACACCGGTCACCGAACTCTTCGGTGCCGTCGGCAGCCCCGAACAGCACCGGCGCGGCCTCGGTGTCCGGGACCTCGCGAACGCCGTCGAGGGCGGGCCGCTGCGGGCCGGCGCGGAGTTCGCGTTCCACACCCTGGACGTCCTGGAGAGCATCCAGACCTCCCAGCAGCAGAAGCGATTCGTCACCCTCGGCAGCAGCTGCGAGCGCCCCGCGCCGCGCACCTCCCGCTGACCGAGCCCCCCCCAGAAAGGACCGCACCGCCGTGAAGATCAGGCAGGACCGCCTCGCCGTCAACCCCCTCCAGTGGGTCGCGAGCGCCGACGGCTGGATCGACCCCACCCTCGCCCCGCCGCTCGACGACCAGCTGGCCGTGATCCGGGACGCGGGCATCACCGCCCTGCACAGCGCCGTGCCCGGTGACCTGACCCCGCAGGCGTACGCCGACCGGCTCACCGCGTACGGAATCAGCCCCGCCCCCGGCTACGTCCCCGTGCGCCTCAGCGACGACGAGGTGCAGCGGCAGACCTTCCGCGACACCGCCGCCCGGGTCGCCGCCGAGCACGCCGCCCTCGGTGTGCCCACCGTCTTCCTGGCCATGGGCATGGCCAAGGACGCGGAGCGGGTCGCCCGCCCGGCCGTCGGCCACCTCGCCGACCGTGACCGGCTGGAGCGGGTGCGCGACCTGCTCGCCGAGACCGCCGGGATCATCCGCGCCGAAGGCATCACCCCCGCCTTCCACCCGCACGTCGGCACCTGGGCCGAGACCGAGGAGGAGACCCGGTTCGTCCTGGACACCGTGGACGCCTCCGTGCTCTCCTTCGGACCCGACCTGGGGCATCTGGCCTGGGCCGGCGCCGACGCCACCGGCCTGGTGCACGACTATGCGGACCGGGTGGCGAGCGTCCACATCAAGGACCTCGACCTCTCCCTCGCCGCCCAGGCCAGGGACGCGGGCTGGGACTACCGAAAGACCGTCCTGGCAGGTCTGTGGTCCGAGCCCGGGCACGGCAACGCCGACATCGAGGGGTTCGTCGGCGCTCTGCCGGACGGCTTCGACGGCTGGCTGATCATCGAGGTCGACCGAGGGGCGCGGCCGACCCCGCAGGAGAGCGTCCGGCTGTGCGGCGAATGGGCCGTGAAGCACGCCCGGCCGTGAGCCGGTTAACCGTGTCCGCGACCGTGACCGGGTCGCAGGACGCACCAGCGGTACCGGCCGTGCGCGGCCGTGAGCGGGACCCCACGGGGGACGACCAGGAGCCTTAGGAATGAGACAGGTGGAGAGAACATGCGCAAGACAGTGGCGTTCGTGGGAGCCGGCCTCCTCACAGTGACCGTCGCGGGCTGCGGCGGCGGCACCGGCACCGCGGCCGGGGACAAGACCCTGACCCTGGGCGAGTCGGTCACCGCCACGCCGTGGGATCTGGCCGAGGCCAGCATCGGTCCGGAGGCCCAGTACTACCAGCCCGTCTACGACACCCTGATCAGGCTGAACACCAAGGGGGAGACCACCCCCAACCTGGCCACGTCCTGGTCGTACGACAAGGCACGGACCACCCTCACGCTCAAGCTCCGCAAGGACGTGAAGTTCACCGACGGCACCGCCCTGGACGCGAGCGCCGTCGCCAAGAGCCTGCTGCACACCAAGAACGGCACCGGCACCGCCTCCGACGAGATCCAGGACGTCACCGGCGTCGAGGCCGTCGACAGCACCACCGTCGCCGTCAGGCTCAGCCACCCCAGCGCCGCGCTGCTGCCCGCTCTCGGCCAGGTCTCCGGCATGATCGCCAGCCCCAAGGCGCTCGGCGACGCGAAGACCCCGGTCGGCTCCGGCCCCTACAAGCTGGACACCTCCGCCACCACGTCCGGCCAGACCTACACCTACGTCCGCAACGACGACTACTGGAACACCAAAGCATTCCCGTACGACAAGATCGTCATCAAGTACATCCAGGACCCGACGGCCCGCACCAACGCGCTGCTGTCCGGCCAGATCGACGGCTCCACCCTCAACCTCAACCGGGTCAAGACCGTCGAGAGCCGGGGCCTGAACGTCACCACCTACCAGCCCGGCGACATCGAGGGCCTCTACATCTGGGACCGGGCCGGCAAGATCGTGCCCGCGCTCGGCAAGCTCAAGGTCCGCCAGGCACTGAACTACGCGTTCGACCGCAAGGCCATCATCAAGTCCGCCAAGACCGGCCTGGGCACCGCCACCAGCCAGCTCTTCGCCAAGGGCGAGGCAGGCTACGACGCCTCGCTGGACAACGCCTACTCCTACGATCCGGCGAAGGCCAAGAAGCTGCTGGCCGAGGCCGGCTACCCGAACGGGTTCTCCGTCACCATCCCTGACTTGTCCGGGATCTTCCCGCAGGAGCAGGCCGCGCTGACCCAGTCCCTCAAGGACATCGGCATCAAGGTCACCCTCAAGACCCTGCCCAGCGACCAGATCTTCAGCAGCCTGCTGGCCGGCAAATACGCGATGTCGTACTTCAAGCTCGGCGCCACCACACCCTGGGACAAGATCCAGCTCCAGCTGCCGAGGAACGCCACCTGGAACCCGCTCAAGTACGACGACCCCCAGGCCGACGCGCTGATCACCAAGATCGGCGCCGCGAGCGGCGCACGGCAGACCCAGTTGTTCCAGCAGCTGAACAAGTACGTCGTCGACCAGGCGTACAACGCACCCTGGAACGTCATCGTCAACGCCTACGCCACGGCCAAGGACGTCAAGGTCACGCCGCAGCCTGGCTCCCAGTACCCGCCCGTCTACAACTACGAGCCCGCCGCGAAGTAGCCCGCGGACCGTCAACCCGACACGCGGAAGGAGGAACCGACTGTGCTCGCATTCCTGATCCGGCGCATCGCCGCCGGAGCCGTCCTGGTGGTCGTCGTCGCCACCGCGACCTTTCTTATGCTCGGCCTCACGGGCACCGACGTGGCCCGCAACGTCCTGGGCGAGACCGCCTCACGGGCCGCGGTGGCCGCCAAGACCCGTCAACTCGGGCTCGACCAACCCCTGGTGGAGCGCTACGGGCACTGGGCGGGACAGGCACTCCAGGGCAATCTGGGAGACTCCTGGTTCACCGGCGACCCGGTGAACCAGTCCCTGATGGACACCCTGCCCGTCACCCTCTCGATCGTGTTCGCCGGTCTGCTGCTGGCCGCCGTGCTCAGCGTCGCCCTTGGTACGGCGGCGGCGCTGCGCGGCGGCTGGGTCGACCGGCTGGTGCAGTTCGCCGCCGTCCTGGGCACCGCGGTGCCCAGCTTCCTGATCGCCCTCGTCCTCGCGGTCACCCTGGCGGTCCGGCTGGGCTGGCTGCCCGCCACCGGGTACGTCGCCCTGAACAGCTCCGGCATCGACTGGCTGCGCTCCATCATTCTGCCGGCAGTCTCCCTGGCCGTCGGCGCCACCGCGGCGACCGCGATGCAGGTGCGCGGCGCCATGGTCGACGTCCTGCGTGCGGACTTCGTGAGGACGCTGCGCAGCCGGGGCCTGAGCACCCGCAGCGTCATCCTGCGGCACGCCCTGCGCAACGCCGCACCGCCCGCCCTGACCGTGCTCGCCCTCCAGTTCATCGGCCTCATCGGCGGCGCCGTCGTTGTGGAGAAGGTCTTCGGACTGCCCGGCATCGGCAGCCTCGCCAACTCCGCCGCTACACGAGGGGACGCCCCCGTCCTGCTCGGCACAGTGGTGGTCACCGTCGTCATCGTCGTGGCCGTCAACCTGCTCCTCGACATCGCCTACGGCTGGCTCAACCCCAAGGTGCGTATCTCATGACCCCGGCACAGTCCACCCCCGCGGCCGCCGCACCGCCCCGCCGGGACGTCCTGTGGCGCCGCACCCTCCGCGACCCGGTGGCCGCCGGCTGCCTGGCGGTCCTCGCCCTGGTGATCGTCGCGAGCCTCGCCGCCCCGCTCCTCACCGGTCACTCGCCCGACCGCAGCGTCATGGCGGACACCCTCGCCCCGATGTCCGGCGCCCATCCGCTCGGCGGCGACGGCGTCGGCCGGGACGTCCTGGCCCGGCTGCTGTACGGCGGCCGCACCAGCCTCGTTGGCGGCACCCTCGCTGTCCTCGTTGCCTTCCTGGTCGGCGCCCCCCTCGGCCTGATCGCGGGCTTCTACCGGGGCTGGTTCGACGCGATCGCCGGCTGGGTCGTCAACGTCATCATGGCCGTCCCCGCGATCATCGTCATGCTCGTCGTCATGGCCACCGTCTCCCAGGACCTCGACGTGGCCATGATCGTCCTCGGCGTGATCATGGCCCCGATGGTCTTCCGGCTCATCCGCGCCTCCGTCCTCGCCGTCCGTGAGGAGCTGTACGTCGACGCCGCCCGGGTCTCCGGACTCGGCGACGCGCGCATTATGCGCCGGCACGTGCTGCCCGTGGTCGTCGCGCCGTCCGTGATCCAGGCGACCCAGGTGTTCGCCGTGGCGATCGGCATCCAGGCGGGCCTGGCCTTCCTGGGTCTCGGCAAGGCTTCCCAGTCCAGCTGGGGCGCCATGCTCAACGACGCCTTCACCAACATCTACAACGCGCCGACGCTGCTGGTGTGGCCCGGCGGCGCGATGGGCCTGACCATCCTCGCCGCCAGCATGCTCGGCAACGCGGTACGAGACGCGCTGGGCACGGCACCGCCGCGCGTGGTGCGCCGCCGCAGGCCCGTCCCCCCGGCGGGCTCCGCCACCGATGACGTCCCTGCCGAGCGCCTGCTCACCGTCTCGGGGCTGCGGGTCTCCTACGGTGAGAAGACCGTCGTCGACGGCGTCGACCTCATCCTGGACCGCGGCGAGGTCCTCGGACTGGTTGGCGAGTCCGGGTCCGGCAAGAGCCAGACCGCGTTCTCCGTGCTCGGTCTGCTCCCCAACGAGGCCGAGGTGAGCGCCGACCGGCTCACCTTCGACGGGAAGCACGTGCTCGGCCTGGACCTCGCCGATCTCAACGCGCTGCGCGGCCGGAGCATCGGCTACATCCCGCAGGAACCCATGTCCAACCTGGACCCGTGCTTCCGTATCGGCTTCCAGCTGGTGGAGCCCCTGCGTAAGCATCTGGGCCTGTCCCGCGCCGAGGCCCGGGCCAAGGCGCTCGCGCTCCTCGGCAGGGTCGGCATCTCCGACCCGGAGCGGGTTTTTCGATCCTACCCGCACCAGATCTCCGGCGGCATGGCCCAGCGTGTCCTCATCGCTGGCGCCGTCTCCTGCGACCCGCAGCTGCTGATCGCCGACGAACCGACCACCGCCCTCGACGTCACCGTGCAGGCCGAGGTGCTCGACCTGATGCGCTCACTCCAGCAGGAGCGCGGGATGGGCATGATCCTTGTGACCCACGACTTCGGCGTGGTCGCCGACATCTGCGACCGGGTCACCGTCATGCGGCAGGGCCGCATCGTCGAGACCGCCCCGGCGCGCCGGATGTTCGCCGAACCCGGCCACGACTACACCCGCATGCTCCTCGACTCCACGCTGGAGGGCGGCCCCGCCCGCGGCCTGCTGCGGCTGCCCGAGAAACCCCTCAAGGAGGTGACGTCATGACCGCCCGCAACGACGACCCCACCACACCCGCGCCCCTGCTCGAACTCGACGACGTCGTCGTGGAGTACCCGGGCAAGAGCCGGCGCGACAAACCCTTCCGGGTGCTGCACGGCGTTTCCCTGGACATCGCCCCCGGCGAGACCCTGGGCTTGGTCGGCGAGTCCGGCTCCGGCAAGACCACCCTGGGCCGGGCCGTTCTGGGCCTGGCACCCGTCACCTCCGGCGAGATCCGCTACGCCGGACGGCGCGTCTCCGGACTCGGCAAACGAGAACGCAGGGCCCTGGGTAAGGACATCCAGGTCGTCTTCCAGGACCCGTTCACCTCGCTGAACCCCGCCATGACGGTCATGGACATCCTCACCGAGCCTCTGCTCGTGACCGGCGTCGCCCGCGCCGACGCCGAACGCCGTGTCCAGCAGCTCCTCGACCACGTCTACCTCCCGCACGACGCCGCCCGCCGGCTGCCCCGGGAGTTCTCCGGCGGCCAGCGCCAGCGCATCGCCATCGCCCGCGCCCTGTGCCGGGACCCCAAGCTGATCGTCTGCGACGAACCGGTCAGCGCACTGGACCTCACCACCCAGGCCCGGGTCCTCGACCTGTTCATCGAGATTCAGGAGGCGACCGGCGTGGCGTACCTGTTCGTCACCCACGACCTGTCCGTCGTACGGCACATCAGCCACCGGGTCGCGGTGCTCTACCGCGGCGGCATCGTCGAGACCGGCGACGCCGCCCAGATCACCGAGCATCCCGAACACCCCTACACCCGGAAGCTGTTGCTCGCGGCGCCGGTGCCGGACCCCGAACGCCAGGCACAGCGCCGCACCGAGCGTCTCGCGGCGGCCACGCCGTGACCGCGGACGTCGTCGCCACCCTCACCCGCTACCTGGCCCTGTGCGACGTACCCGCCCCGGTCGACGGCGACCTCGGCGACCTGTTCACCGAAGACGCGGTCTGGGAAGGCGGCGGCACCGACTACGCGGCGAAGTTCGGCCGCACTGAAGGCCGCGAGGCCATCGCCGCGATGCTGGCCGGGTACCTCCCACCCAGCTCCCACTTTCGGACCAACGTCCACCTGCTGTTCCCCGGCACAGTGGACTCCGATGGGGCCTCGGCGCACGGCAGTTGGCCCATGCAGCAACTCTCGCGCTACGAGGACGGCCGCACCGAGATCATGGTCGCCCGGCTCGACGTGACCTTCCGTCTGGACCCGGACCGGCCGCGCATCCGGGCCTTCCACACCGAACGACTCTTCAGCGCCCCCCTGAGGGAGGAGCCATGACCACCCGGACGAGCGCCCGCACGATGCTGCTCACTTGCTACGCCGACACCCATGGCTACGGCTGGCACCACGTCGACCTGTTCACCCACGACAGCCGCGGCAGGGAGGTCAACTGGGTCCACTGGACGGTCGAGGAGGACGGACCCGACGGCGCCGACACGGCCACCGCACAGGTGGAACCCGCACTGCGCCGCACCACCGAGTGGCACCACGGGGTGAGCGCCGACGGCAGCGAGTACTGGACCGCACGGGCCGCCTGGGACGGCTGAGATGTGCCTGGTGTACATCCTGGACGACGACCAAGAGTTGAGCGAGTCCCTCGCGTGGCTCCTCGAATCCGTCGGCATCCGTTCGCAGCGCTTCCACGACCCCCGCGACTTCCTGGACTCCTACGACCGGTCCCGACCCGCCTGCCTGGTCCTCGACGTGCGCATGCCCGAACTGAGCGGGTTCGATGTGCAGGGCCTGCTGAACGAGACCGGGGAACCGATGCCCGTCGTGTTCGTCTCGGCGCACGGCGACATCAGGATGTCGGTGCGCGCGATGCAGAACGGCGCCGTCGACTTCCTGGAAAAGCCCTATGACCCGCAGCACCTGCTCGACGTCGTCCAGGCCGCCCGGCGCACCGCCCGCGACCGTTTCGCCCACCGAACGCTCCACGCCGAACTGCGCGCCCGTCTGGCCGACTTGACGGCACGCGAGCGCGAAGTGCTCGACCTGTCGGTGGAAGGCATCCCCAACAAACAGATCGCCGGGCGGCTCGGCATCAGCGCCAAGACCGTGGACGTGCACCGGGCCCGCATCCGCGAGAAGACCGGCGCCGAGAGCATCGCGGCCCTCGTCCACGACGTCCTGCGGCTGGAGAACTCATGACGACCGGCGAGGTCCTGACCCCGCAGGACTTCAGGGAACTCACGGATGCGCTGCGGTACTGCGTCCTGCTCCACGACGCCCGCACCTTCGACATCCTCTGGGCCAACCGGGCTGCCTGCGACCTGCTCGGCTGGTCCCTGGAGGAACTGCGGCCTCTCAAAGCCCCGGACATGAGCAAGAACGCCCGCCAGTACACCCGGGAACTCGGCCACCGCTGGCTCGGCCGCGCCGTGACGGACGGCACCAGCGCCACCGAGTGGTGCTACCGCTCGCGAACGGGCGAGGAGATCCTCACCGAAGCCATCGCCATCCGCGTCGAACTCGCCGGACACACGGCGGTGATGGTCCAGTTCCGGGACATCGCCGAGGAGAAGGCGGTCCGTCGCGACCTGTTCCGCACCGAGCACTGGCTGCACACCTTCCTCGCGGGCCTCGCCGAGGGCATCGTCGTCCTGGACGACACCGACCGGGTCGTCTTCGCCAGCGAGTCCGCACTGCGCCACCTCGGAGAGGGACTGGAAGGCGCGGACTTCGCCACGTACTGCGACGGCGGACCGGTTCCCGCCCGCGAAGGCCGCTACCGATTCGCCGCGCCGGCAACCGAACCCCGCTGGTACGCCACCACCTGCCAGCGCATTGAGATCGAGAGCGACCTGCACGGCCGCATGCTGCTCTTCTATGACGTCACCGACCGCGTCCGCACCGAGGAACAGCACCGCCGTGACACCCAGCACCTGGACCACCTCGCCCGCTACAACGCCATGGGCGACATGGCCATGGCCATCGCCCACGAGGTGAGCCAGCCGCTCGCCGCCGCCTACAACTTCGTCGAGGGCGCCCGCGGCAGACTCGGCACCGCCGACACCTCGGTGGCCTGGGGCCTGGACAACGCCGTCCGGCAGATCGAGCGAGCCCGGCGCATCCTGGGCAGCCTGCGGCACTACGTCGGCCGGCTGGAGCAGTCGGAGCAACTCACCGACCTCAACGACATCGTCCGCGACTGCGCCTACTTCGTCGAACTACGTGCCCAGGAACACGGCGTGCAGGTCGCCTTCGACCTTACGGCCCGACCACTCCCGGTGCGCTGCGAGAACGTCCTGATCGGCCAGGTCGTCATGAACTTCGCCTTCAACGCGGTCGACGAGATGGCCCGCTTCCCGGGCGGCACGGGCGCGGTCGAGATCGCCACCCGGCTCGGCGCGGACGGGCGGACCGAGCTGGACGTCCGTGACCAAGGCCATCGGCCGGCCCCCGACGAACGTGTCTTCGACGGGGTGTTCACCTCCAAGGAGAACGGCAGCGGTATCGGCCTCGCCCTCAGCCACCGGATCATCACCCGCCACGGCGGCCGGATCAGCGTGCGTCCCAACCGCCCGCGCGGCGCCGTCTTCGGCTTCTCCTTGCCGCCCGCCACCACCCCACCCGCCGGAACAGGAACCCCATGACCGACCCCAGCCTCCGCGTCACCGATGTTCGGGCCGAACACCACACGGCACCGCTCGGCATCGGCGAGCGACGCCCTCGGCTGTCC
Source organism: Streptomyces sp. NPDC090088 (assembly GCF_044747345.1). Lineage (NCBI taxonomy): Bacteria > Bacillati > Actinomycetota > Actinomycetes > Kitasatosporales > Streptomycetaceae > Streptomyces > Streptomyces sp. NPDC090088. Next base: position 24,174 of record NZ_JBIVDZ010000015.1, read on the forward strand.
TGGCGGACGCTCACCGAGCGACCGGGATGGCGGCAGAGCGCGTACGAGATCCGGTTGACCGAGGACCGCCGTGAGACGGTCCACGTGCGACACGACTCCGGGGAGTCCGTACTGGTGCCCTGGCCCGGAGACCCGCTGTCCTCGCGCCGACGGGTCGAGGTCGCCGTCCGCGTCTGGGGCCCGGACGGTGGGGGCGCCTCCTCTTGGTCGGCACCGCTCACGGTCGAGGCCGGGCTGCTCGACCCCGGGGACTGGTCCGCGCGCCTCGTGTCGCCGGACTGGTCTGAGCCCACCGACCGTCCCGTCCCGCCACCCGTGCTGCGCGGCGCGTTCCGCCCGCGCGGCCCCGTCGCCTCGGCTCGGTTGTACGCCACCGCCCACGGCCTGTACGAGGCCGAACTGAACGGTGAACACGTCGGCGACCACGTCCTGGCCCCCGGGTGGACCGACTACTCCCGGCGCCTGCGCTACCACACCCACGACATCACCCACCTGATCCGGCAGGGCCCGAACGAACTGCGGATCCACCTGGCCGACGGCTGGTTCCGCGGCCTGCTCGGCTTCGGCGGCGGCACCCGCAACCACTACGGTGACCGGCTAGCGGCCCTCGCCCAGCTGGAGGTCCGCTACACCGACGGTACCCACGACACCTTCGGCACGGGACCCGACTGGCAGGCCGTGCACGGACCGGTCCTCGCCTGCGGCCTCTACGAGGGGGAGACCCACGACGCACGCCGCGAGCCCGCCGACTGGCAGCCGGTACGGACCGTCTCCTACGACCCCACCCGGCTCGTGGCCCCCGACGGACCACCCGTGCGCCGTACCGAACTGGTGGACCCGGTCGCCGTCCTGACTTCTCCATCCGGCCGCACCCTTCTCGACTTCGGGCAGAACCTCGTCGGACGCCTGCGCATCCGGGTACGCGGCGAGCGGGGCCGTACCGTCACCCTGCGGCACGCCGAGGTGTTGGAGGACGGGGAACTGTGCGTCCGCCCGCTGCGGCGCGCGCACGCCGTCGACACCTACACCCTCAGCGGTGCACCGGACGGCGAGGAGTGGGAACCCCGGTTCACCTTCCACGGCTTCCGCTACGCCGAGGTCGACGGCTGGCCCGGCACGCCCGGACCCGGCGACGTCCGGGCCGTCATCCTCCACACTGACATGCGCCGCACCGGCTGGTTCAGCTGTTCGGAGCCCCTACTCGACCGCCTCCACGACAATGTGGTGTGGAGCATGCGCGGCAACTTCGTCGACGTGCCCACCGACTGCCCGCAGCGCGACGAACGCCTCGGCTGGACCGGCGACGTCCAGGTCTTCGCCCCGACCGCGGCGTTCCTGCACGACTGCGCGGGCCCCCTGCGCTCCTGGCTGACCGACCTCGCCGCCCAGCAACACACGGACGGCAGGGTCCCCATGTACGTGCCGTACATCCGTACCCGCTTCCCCGAACTGCGCGCGGCCGCCTGGGGAGACGCAGCCGTGATCGTGCCCTGGACACTGTACGAGCGGTACGGCGACCCCCAGGTCCTCGCCGACGCCTACCCTTCGATGAAGGCCTGGGTCGACGGTGTCGCGGCGTCCGCAGGCGACCGCCACGTCTGGGACACCGACCGGCAGCTCGGTGACTGGCTGGACCCGGCCGCCCCACCCGACCGGCCAGGCGAAGCCCGCACCGACCCGCACCTGGTTGCCACCGCCTACCACGCCCGCTCGGCCGAACTGCTCGCCCGCAGCGCCCTGTTGCTCGGACGGCAGGCGGATCACACGCGCTACGCCGGACTGGCCGAGGCCGTGCGGGCCGCCTTCCGCGCGGAGTACCTGACCCCGGACGGCCGGCTGACTAGCGATGCGCAGACTGCCTACGCCCTGGCGCTGTGTTTCGGGCTGCTGGAGACGGACGGTCAACGGCGGTCGGCCGGGCAGCGGTTGGCGGAACTCGTGCGAGCCGAGGACTTCCACATCGGCACCGGCTTCGTCGGTACCCCGCTGATCTGCGACGCGCTGTGCCAGGCGGGGGAGTACGACACCGCCTACCGGCTGCTGCTCCAGCGCACCTGCCCGTCCTGGCTGTATCCCGTGACCATGGGCGCGACCACCGTGTGGGAGCGGTGGGACAGCATGCTGCCCGACGGACGCGTCAACCCCGGTGAGATGACGTCGTTCAACCACTACGCTCTCGGCGCCGTCGCTGACTGGCTGCACCGCACCGTCGCAGGCCTCGCCCCAGCCACCCCCGGCTACCGGCGTCTGCTGGTCCGCCCCCGCCCCGGCGGAGGGCTGACCCACGCCCGCGCGGCCCACGACACCCCCTACGGCAGGGCTGAGGTGTCTTGGACCCGTGCTGGCGGCGAACTGCTCGTCGAGGTGACCGTGCCTCCGGGGACCACCGCCCTGATCGACCTGCCGGACGGCAGCGACCCCGTCGAGGTCGGCTCCGGCACCCATATGTTCAGAACGGAGATGATATGATCACTCGCTATCACCACGCCGCACTCGTCGACGGCACCGGAGCCGCACCCGTGCCCGATGCCGTCCTCGACGTGACGGACGACGGACTGATCGCCTACGCGGGCCCGGCGGCCACCGCACCGCCGGGGCCACCGGCCGCGATGGTCGACCTGGGGGGCCGCACCCTGCTGCCGGGCTTCTTCGACTGCCACGTCCACCTCTGCATGACCCCGGAGCGCGGGCTGCTCGCGGGACTGACCGCCGACCCCACGGTGGAGGTCCTCGAGACCGCCGCACGGCTGCGCGCCACCCTGCACGCCGGCGTCACCTCACTGCGCGACCTCGGCGGCATCCCCGCCGGCTACCGCGAGGCGAACGCACGCGGACTGATCGAGGGCCCCCGCCTCCAGGTGGCCGTCAAGGTGATCGGCCACACCGGCGGCCACGCCGACTGCTCGCTGCCCGGCGGCGTCGACGCTGCCCCCCACCTCGGTGAGATCGCCGACACCCCCGACGAGGCACGCGTGGCAGCCCGCAGGATGCTGCGCGCGGGCGCGGACGTCGTCAAGGTCTGCGCCACCGGCGGCATGGGAAGCCCGCACGACGACCCCGACGACGAGGGCCTGACCGTCGAGGAACTGCGAGCGGTTGTCGACGAGGCGGCACGGCACCGCGGAAAGCCGGTCGCCGCGCACGCCCAGGGCACCGTCGGCATCCGCAACGCCCTGCACGCAGGGGTGGCAAGCGTGGAACACGGCTACGGCATGACCGACGAACTCTGCGACCTGGCGCGGGAACAGGGCACGTTCCTCGTCCCGACCCTCTCGACCGTTTACACGCCGCTCGATCGGGCCAAGATGCCCGAATACCACTTCCAGAAGAAGAGCCGGTGGGCCGGAACGAGCAAGGAGAACATAGCCCGTGCCATCGAGAGGGGTGTTCCCGTGGCCCTGGGTACGGACGCCGGCGTCGTTCCGCACGCCCGTAATCTGCTCGAACTGTCCTATCTGGTCGAGCTGGGAATGACGCCACTCGATGCGATCACGGCCGGAACCCTGAACGCGGCGCGTCTGCTCGGAGTCGAAGAACGGCTGGGATCCCTCGAAAGAGGAAAAGTGGCGGACTTCGTAGTCGTCGACGGGGATCCGCTGTACGACATCGCGTTGCTCGGCCGACCGGAGAACGTCGTCATCGTCGCGCAGGCGGGGGTTGTTCGCAAGAATCTGGCCGCGTAGGGGAATTACCGTGGAGAGATACGGACAACTCCCCGCGGTGGGCGCCCCTTCGGTGGCAATGGCGTAAGCCATGCCTCGAAAACACGTACAGCGAGCCCCGCTTGCCGTCACCGTGGTCTTCGCAGCCTTTGCCAGCGCTCTGTCCGCCACGACCGCCGCCTCCGCCACGACCGTTCATGGCGCTCCGCTCGCCGCGACGAAGAGCGGGCCGGTCAGCGGGGTGCGCGGGACCAGGGAAAGGCCGCTTCGCCGGGTGCGGCAGAACATCACCGCGTTCGATGGCGATCTCGGCCGGATCACGATCTGCGGGAAGTCGGCTGGTGGTCTGCCGGAGTACGCGCTGTTCACCGACCCGAGCACGCGGTCGCGTCGCCCAGGCCATCATGGAGAGCATCTCCTGCATCACCTCATCGCACGCGGAGGCACAAGCCCAGGGAGATTCCATCGCCGCCAAGCTCGGCTGCACCGACGCCTCCTGTCCACGGAGCAGGAGCGTGGCGCAGATCCTGGACGCCGGGGCTGCTACGCCCCCATCGTCCATGAGGCGCCGAGCCTGCCCGTGGACCACAAAGACGCCGTGCGCACCGACCGGTCCAGTCATGTCCCGGTCCTGATCGGCTCGAACGCGGACGAAGCCCGAAGCTTCGCCCTGAGCTTCATCGGTGCCACGAAGCAGCAGTGAGCCGCTTTCCTGAGGTCAAGTCTCGGTGACGACGCCGATGCCGTGCCGGCGCGTTACCCGTGGCCCGACGACTCCGACACGTTCAAGGCCGCCTACCTCGTGGCGGCGATCTGGACCGACTCGGGGCGGATCAACCAACTCGGCGGCTGACCCGCCCGCAGCCTGAACCAGTCGTTCGTGCGGGCCACCCGCACCTACGCCTACGCAGCTACTCGGTCTCCGCGGCGCTCGACGCCGCCGAGCGCCGACTGCCGCGGGACATGATCCGCTACAGGGGAGCGTTTATCCGCGCGGGGTTCCTCGTCCTAGCCCGCTTACGCGGGCACCGACACCGGCCAGACCCTCTCCCTGCGTCCCGGCGGCCACTCGGTGCTCCTGTCCAACGAGCAGGCCGCGAGGGACCACGAGTTCTCCTTCTGGAACGGCCATTCACACAGACGAAAGGCTCGTCGGAATCGCCGACGCACCACCCCGGCCCTACACCAACGGTGAGACGCAGGCGCCGGTGACCGGGAGCATCGACGAGGTCTTCGCACCTCAGCTGACCGGCCTGGACGCGTTCGCCCGCGAACGGATCCACGCCCGCCTGCATCGCACCGTGGGCAACCCAGCCGCGAAGTCGGCCCTCGACATGACCTTGTGGGACATCGCCGGTCAGGCGATTGGCAAGCCGGTCAGTGAATTGCTTCACCGACCGCATGCGCGTGTCCCACATGCTCGGCTTCGACACCCCCGAGCGGGTGGCTGCGGAAGCCGAGTGTCCTACGACTTCGTTCTGGATCCCATCCTCTGATCAGCCGACCGTCCGCAGCCACCGGAGGCCTGCCGTGCTCTTCGCCGTGCACATGACTGTCAACCCTCCGCCTGACATGGATCCCGAGGCGCGAGCCACGACTCTCGCGGCCGAGAAGAAGTATGCCGACAAGCTTCAGCGGGCCGGCAAGTGGCTGCACCTGTGGTGCTGCGCCGGCCGGTACGCCAACCTCAGCGTGTTCGACGTCACCCACAACGACCGGCTCAACGAACTGCTGTGGGGCCTACCGCTTTTCCCCTACATGGAGATCACCGTGACCCCGCTCGCACTCCACCCCTCAGTGGTTCCTCGGACCGCTGCCGCGGACTTCTCAGCGATGGAATGAAGTGCTACTGAAAAGGGAGCAGCCCCGTGAGTGGGCCCGACCCGCTTCACCACTGCCTGAAAACGGCACGGCCTTGAAACTTTGCGGCGAGTATTGGCAACCCTTCTCGGAACGACCGTCTTCAACGAAGATGCCGCGCTGGCCGTCCTTTTCGTTCCGGGTGCGGATTTCGGCCTGCACTGCTGTGACCGGGAGGCCGCCGACAACGATCAGATCGCCATGGGGGCGCAGACCATTGACCGTCGCAAGACATGCACATAGCTGGGGTTTGGGGCGCCACACCCCTGACTCCGACTTCTCCCACTATCTCCAGGACTTCGGGGAAGCTGGATCGAGCGATCCAGCTCCAGAGGCATGGACTGCGTCGCCGAAAACTGAGGCCAACGCTGGCGGACTGTCCGCCAGCCGTCTGTAGCTCCGATATGTTGGTTAACGTCACCGTCAACCAAGAGGACAAGCTCGTCTGATCGTGATCCGCGGCCGCCTGCCGGACTAATCAGATGTCAGCGATGACGCTCCCGGGCCTGCCCTGCCCGCCCGTTACTCGGCTTGGGAGGGCTGCTTCTCTTCCTGATCGCTCTGTTGCGGCGTGTCGGGGGAGGCGTAGAAGACGGAGCTGCCCTGCTTGGAGCGTTGGGCCAGGGTTTTGGCGACGAGCCCTTCGAGCGTGGTGCGGACGACGGTGGTCTTGATGCCGCGTTCGGGATGGGCCTGGCCGAGTGCGGTGGTGATTTCGGCGGCTGAGCGGGGCTCGCTCTGTTCAGCCAGGTGGCTGCGGACGAGTTCGACCAGGGTGGGCTGGGGCGTCTCGGTGCCTGCGGTCTTGGTCTTGGGCTGCCTGGCTGCCGCCTTCCTGGCCGTGGTGCGGCCGGGCCCAGCGGCAGCGCCCCGCGTCCGCCCTGCTGCCGACGCGGTCTTCGACGCAGTCTCCTTGCGGGCTGAGGGGGCGGCAGCAGTGTCGGGCACGGCTGGGGGTTCGACTGGTGCTGCCGGGATACCGAGAGCCTGGTGCATGTTCACTAGCATCGTGTGGTCATGCTTCAAGGCGGCCAACTGTGTGTCGAGTGAGCGGATTTCCTCGCTGATGCGTTCCTGTTCCTTGATGTTGCGTTCTAGGTCGCCGGTCACTTGGGCGGCGTACTGCGACGTCAGCTCGGTGGAGGAGATCGTGCTCTCGGACATGATGGTCACTCTTCCTCGGTCTTGACTGTGAGCGAAGGCACGCCTGGGATGGTGTGCTGCGGCAATGATGGCATCGGTGTCAGGTACTCGGAGTAGAGATAGTACGGAGAACGGGGCTGGTTGCTCCTTCGACGCCCCTTCCCGGCTCATGCAGGGTGGGCCGATGCGCGGTGCCCCTGTGGCTGTACTGCGGAGTGGGCCTGTACGGGAAGGTGCCACAGGACTTCGTCAGTGTCCCGGTCATGGGTCCATGCTGCCAGCGTGCCCAGGGCCACCAGACGGTCCAGAAGCTCTGCGGTCTGGGCGGGGGAGTGCCCGCCCAGCCGGGCGAGGACGTCCATGTCGGTGCCGTGGTGGGCGGGGTGGCACAGGTGCCCGGCCAGTACCAGAGCGGTCAGCCGCAGGGCGGGCGGTGCGGCGGCCGGCAACAGCAACGGTGTGGGGCGCAGCGCCCAGTGGGCGGCCTGGTGGCGCGCGCTGCGTCCGGGGGCCTGGTCCAGCACGGCCACATCCGTCAGCCGCACCATGACCGGTGCCGGCTTGAGGGCGGGCAGGGTCAGCCAGCCGGCCTGGGCGAGTTCTTCCCACAGCTCGTGACGCCCGCGCAGGCGCATGCCACGCAACAGACCGCCGGACAAGCGGGCATGACCCCGGGTGTCGGAGCGCAGGGCGCACTGCAGGGCCAGCAGGCGGGCCGCAGGGGAGGTGAAGCGGGGGAGCGCGGCGGCCAGATAGGTGAGCATCTCCCGCACCCTCGCCCGCTCGTCGGGCCCGGAGCGAGGCGTATGGTGTCGGCGAGCTGATGCGCGGCCCGGACGCAGCGGCGGGTGCGGGCCGATCAGCGTGTCCGGTACCACGGCGGTATTGCTGGTCGCCGCTGCGCAGGCCGCGCAGGTGTCAGCGAGCCGCCACATACGGCCACTGCCGTCGCGGGTGAGGGCGAGCAGCACCGCCCCCGAGCAGCCGCGGTGGCGCGGATGCCATGAGCAGCCCCGCTCACTGCACTGACAGGTCCGCAGATGCACCGGCGTCAGGTCGGTACGGGCGTGGCGGGCCAGATGGGCCAGAGCGGCAGATTGCGCGGACCTGGCCCTCACGGCAGCGGCGGGGGCAGTGCAGTGGGCGCAGACGACGCTCGGTCCGCCTGTCCGCGGACGCAGTTCCACCGTCCAGACACGCCGTAGAGCGGCGTGCGTGCCGCCAAGCCTCATGGGCTGGTCATCCTCCCGTCTGTCTGCGCCCGTGGCAGGGGCTCACCGTGGACCGGCGCCCCGAGACGGACGCACCGTAGTGCAGATTCCCACACCGTGAACGTCACTCCCGTTCCGAAGGAAAGTGCGGAAACCCGCACTGACAGGGCAGGGTGCTGCACCGTCGGATGGTGGAGTGACGATCTTGCCGCCCGATCCCGACCTCACCGGGCTGCGTGTCGTGCTCGCGCGCCTGCGGGCCGAGCGCGGCTGGACCTTCGATGAACTCGCCAGCCGTAGCGGTCTGGCCCGGCGCACCCTCATCGACCTCGAGCACGGCCGCACCGCCGGCAACGTCACCACCTGGCACGCCCTTGCCCACACCTTCGACGTGCCCATCGAGCGCCTGTTGGGCGCCCTGTGCGAGAACCACACGCCGCCCGGCGCGCCTGAACCCTGACCTCCCACGTCGCCTCGGCGCACGCCGCGTCAGAAATCACTCGATCGGGCAATCAGGCATAGAACGACCGTACGTGCTGCCGTTCATGTGTGCGGGCCTGTTGGGCCGGCCGTGGGACACCCCTCCGGCACGTTTCCCACTTCTGCGTGTCGCCTGGCACGGTGCCCGCCATGTTCCCCACCCCCTCTTCAGCGAGCCGTCACTGGGATGGCAGCCCTCGCAGCACCCGCCACCCACACCCCCTGCGGGTGGCCGACACCAGCCCCAGCCGCCTGCTGCGGGCCGGCCGGAGCGACCGCTGCCGCCAGTGCGGCAACCGCATCGACCCCTACCGGCGCGCCGATGGACGGCCCATCGTTCTGCACCCTGCCGAACTGGCCGCCACCGACATCTCCGCATCCTGCCGCTGGCACCTGAGCTGCGGAATCGCCCATCCGCACGGCGACGGCACCGACTGGTGCCGCATTCCGCACGCCGTCCTGTGCCCACACCACACGCTCACCTGCCGCGCCGCGCCGGGTCTCAAAGCGATCCGCCGCCAACTAGCCCTCCGTACCCGCCGCATGATCGACACAGGCACCTTCACCCCCACCCCGACCGCCACAAGCCAGCCCGCCGCCGACGTGGGCGAACCCGACCGCCCCGTCGTGCAGTTGCTGCACTGCCGCTACCTCGCCGAACGGCCGGTCAAGGATCTCCGCTGCGTGGCCCACAGCCGTCACCGCCACCGCTGCACCCAGTCCGTCCTGACCCAAAACAGCCCGCCAGCCGCTGGAGGCTGCTGCCTACCGGCGCCCAGTCCTTGGCCAACTCGCCCTGCCGGACATGATGGCCCTCTACGACCTCAGCCACCTGCCCTACGCCGAGCAACTACGCTGGCGCGCCCAGCGCTGCCCCACGCATGCCGCCGCCCGAGGCGCCGCTGACTGTGCCCCGGCCAGCTGGCAGCTCTTCGACCCCCTGCGCCATGCCGTCTACATCTATGCCCGGCTTCCGCACCCTTCGGCCTTCCCAAGGAACGAGGGCTGACCGTGCCGCACCACGCCCTGGAGATCACCCTGACCCGCCCCCTGTCGACGAACGCCCTGCGCCGCGCCGCCCACGCACTGCCGCTTGCCGCCAACCATGACGCCACCCGGCTCATGGCCCTCGTGCACGCCAAACACCCCCACCAGGCCGCACACCGACTCCGCCGCCAGCTCGGCCTGCGGCTGCCCATCGACGTGATCACGACGCATTACCCGGACGCCGACCACACGATGCTGCTCAACGTGGCTTTCCCGCCCGTCATCCAAGCCGCCCTCAAGGCCCATGCCCGCCGCGCGCATCAGACCCCTGAGCGCTTCGTTGAACTGGCCCTGCACCGAGTTCTGGCCGAGCACGCCGACCGGGAGACGGACCGCCTCGACCAGGCGGTGCACGACCTCCTGGCCCACACCACTCCCGCCTACCTGCTCTCCGCCATCGGGCACGCGCTCGCCCGGCTCCCCGAGAGGCGCACGCCATGAACCTGACCGACGAACAGACGGCAGCAGCCGACGCCTTCCGCGCTGGCGACCACCTGGCCCTGCAGGCTGGCGCTGGCACCGGCAAGACCACCACGCTCGCCTTCCTCGCCCGCGCGACTGACCGCCGCGGCCGCTACCTCGCCTACAACCGGACCATCGCCCAGGACGCACGCACCCGCTTCCCGACCACCGTGCAGTGCAAGACCGCCCACGCACTCGCCTACGCAGCCGTCGGCCACCGCTACACCCGCCGTCTGAACGCACCCCGCCGCCCGGCCTGGCAGACCGGACAGGCCCTCGGCATCACCAAAGCCCTCCACATCGCAGAACGCGAGGTGACCCAAAAGGCGCTCTCCAACGCCACCCTGCGCGCCGTCACCCGCTTCTGCCACACCGCCGACGAGGCCATCACCCACCACCACGTCCCCCGCCTGCGCGGCCTGGAAGACACCGACCTGCACGCCCAACTCGCCGCTCACATTGTGCCGTTCGCCCGCAAAGCCTGGACCGACTTGCAACACCCCGACGACGGCGCCGTCCGCTTCGACCACGACCACTACCTCAAGATCTGGGCTCTCACCCAACCGCGCATCGACGCCGACTTCCTGCTGCTGGACGAAGCCCAGGACACCAACCCCGTCGTCGAACAGATCTTTCTCGCCCAGCGCGACCACGCCCAGCTCGTCATGGTCGGCGACTCCGCCCAGGCCATCTACCACTGGCGCGGCGCCAAAGACATCATGACCGGCTTCGACGGCACCCAGCTGCCCCTGTCCCAGTCCTTCCGCTTCGGTCCCGCCCTCGCCCACGAGGCCAACCGCTGGCTGTACCTGGCCGATGCCCCCATCCGCCTCACCGGCACTGCCGCGCTGAACACCGAACTTGGCCCCGTCACTCAGCCGGACGCCGTGCTGTGCCGCACCAACGTCGGCGCCATGGCCCAGGTCATGACCCTCATGGCAGCCGGCTACCAGGTCGCCCTGACCGGGGGAGGAGACAGCCTGCAGGCACTGGCCCTTGCCGCGCGCGATCTGAAAGAAGGCCGCCGCACCCACCACCCCGAACTCGTCCTCTTCCCCTCATGGGGCGATCTGCAGGACTACGCCGCCCACGACCCGGCCGGACACGACCTGCAGCCCCTGGTCAACCTCGTCGACACCCACGGCACTGACGCCATCCTCGCCGCCGTCGCCCACCTTGCCCCCGAGCCGCATGCCCAGGTCACCGTCTCTACCGCCCACAAGGCAAAGGGACGCGAATGGCCCCGCGTGCTCATCGCAGACGACTTTGGTCGCCCCCAAGACAACACTCCTGACGAGCGCACAGACTCCACAACGTCCCCTGACTACCCTGTCGACGACGCCGAAGCCCGCTTGGCCTACGTGGCCGTCACCCGCACCCGCCAACGCCTCGACCTGGGCGGCCTGTCCTGGATCCACGACCATTCCGACAGCACCCCGCCCGACCAGAACAAACTCCCCCATGGGGGAGCGCCGGGGGCCGGGTAAGCCGGGGCTGCCGCTCGTTCAGTGTCTGGGCCACGACGACACGTCAAAGGCGTCTTCGGCGTTGAGCGCGGCCTGCATCTTCCCGGCGAAGTCGATGTCCAGCGCGGTCTTGCCAGTGACCTCGGAACTCGCGTCGCCGGACTCCGCTTCGACATCAGGCCATTCGCCGCGGATCTGCTTGACCAGATCCTTGGTCTTCTCGTCCGTGGGCTGGTGGCCGGGGTGGCGGAGGACACCGCTGTATCTCCGGCCGGGTTGAAGCGGGGCGGGGAGAGGGATACCACCCCGTCGGTGGCCGTGATGTCCTTTGTGACCGTCACCACGGCCGCCTTCGCGTCCCTGGCCCCTTGGCGTCGACGACGATGGCCAGCGGTCCGTTGAAGCCAGGGCCGAAGACCTTGGCGAGGTTGTCGTAGGCGCGCCGCTCGGTGGTCGGAGGTCGGCTTGGCCTCGTCGCCCGGCATGCCCAGCTGGAGCCCCAGGGCGGCGGGGCAGCGATGGCGCCAGGCCGACGACGCCCAGCAGTAGAACGGGCAGCGGGTGACGTACGATGATCCGCGCCCAGCAGGAGCCGCCTCAGGCGCCCGTCCCTCCAGGTCAGAGGTCAGGACGGAGCGTTCCTTCGGCGTCCTCCACAGTTGCGTGATGCGGCCTTCGCCACGAGGGGGCACCCTCCCCAGTCGGTGGCGTAGGCCTCTACACCCTCACACCTCGTGGTCCAGCCGGATCGCGGGCCCGCCAGCACGCTGCGGCCCATACGTGCAGCAACCGCCTGCCCTCCTTAAACGTCAGTAGCGGAGGCGCCTTTGACATCGTCGAGTGGAGGCGTGCCCGACCTCGTCTGGTCATTCGTCGTGGCTAAGCTTGGTGATGTCCTCGTCGGTCCGGTTGCCGTGGATCTCGATCTTCGCTAGCTCGTTCTCGATCCGGGTGAACTCGTCGTCTGTGAGGGTGACGTTGGCGGCGCCGAGGTTCTCCTGGATTCGGTTCAGCTTGCGGGAGCCGGGGATGGGGACAATGAAGTCCTTCTTGTGCAGCATCCAGGCCAGGGAAAGCTGCGCCGGGGTGGCATCCTTCTCGCGCGCGAAGCCGGTGAGGAGGCCAAGGAGGGGCTGGTTGGCGCGGATGTTGTCCTTGTCGAATCGGCTGATGACCCGGCGGACGTCATCTCCGGTGTAGGTGTCGTCGGCGGACACTGTGCCGGAGAGGAAGCCGCTGGCAAGCGGGCTGAACGGCACGAAGCCGATGCCGAGTTCCTCGCAGGCGGGGATGACCGCCCGTTCCCACATCCGTTCCATGATCGAGTACTCGCTCTGCACGGCCGTCAGCGGCGTGACGGCGTGGGCACGACGGACCTGTTCCTCTGTGGCCTGGGACTGGCCCCAGCCGAGGATCTTGCCCTCCTCAATCAACTCGCCCATGACGGTCGCGACGTCCTCGACGGGGATCGAGTCGGGCACGCGGTGCTGGTAGTACAGCTCGACGTGGTCGGTGCCAAGTCGGCCCAGGGACGCCTCCAGGCGGGCGCGGATTCGCCGACCCAGTTCGGCGCGGGTGGGGGTGCTGCCGATGAAGAATTTGGTGGCGATGACGACTTGGTCGCGGACGGGCGCCAGAGCGCGGCCGACGAGTTGTTCGTTGGCACCGGCGCCGTAGCCCTCCGCGGTGTCGAAGAAGGTACAGCCCAGGTCGAACGCTTTGCGGATCAGGCCGATGGCCTCGGGATCGCTCACGCTGGGGCCGTAGCCATGGCTGAAGCCCATGGTGCCCAGTCCGATGGCCGAGACCTGGAGTCCTCCGATGGCCCTTGTCTTCATGGTGGTCCTTTTACAGTGTCGGGCTGCCTGGAGCAGGAGCTGACCTTGTGTTCTTCGGGGGAACGAGGCAGAACTTCGGGCCGGGTCGGCCCGCAGGTCGTTGACGTAGTCGGGAACGGAGATGCCGTCGGCCAGCAGTTTCCGGTGAAGGGCCCCGACCCGTGCCGCGGGATCAGCCGGGTATGGGAGGGGCGCTGATCACCTAAACGGTGCGGAGGGATCTCTCAGCTTTGGTCGGCTCGCAGGCCGTTGGCGTAGCCGGGGATGAAGATGCCGCCGACCGGGCCGCGGGCGGTGCTGTCGATGAGTTCCTTGAGCGTGTTGACGGGGACAGGGGTGTTCGGCGCTTCGCGGAACCAGCGCCGAGCCTCTTCCCTGCTCAGGCCGTCGCCGTATCCGGCGACGTACGGCTTGACGTAGCTGGGGGTGCCGAGCTCCTGGCGCCAGCTGTTTGCCAGGGAGCCGACATCGACTGTGTCGTAGCCGATGGTGTCCATGTACCGGATGACCTCGGCCTTGGCGGCGGGGTCGTCGCCGGCGACCGGCAGCGCGCTGCGCTCGGGGGACTCGGCGGGCCGGGAGGCGGTGTACAGCCGTACGTAGTCGAGGTTGTGGAGTGCCTTGACGACGGTGGAGTCGGCCAAGTGCCGCTGGATCAGCTCGCTGGAGGTCAGCTCCCCGCGGTCCAGTTCCTCGACGCGGCTGTCGCGCATCGGGTAGTAGTTCATCGTGTCGATCACGATCTTCCCGGCCAGTGCGTCGGCGGGGAGAGACCCGTGGAGGTGGAACGGCACGGAGACCACCACAAGGTCGCCGTCGCGGGCGGCGTCGGCGGCGGTTGCCGCGCTTGCGCGGTCGCCGAGCTCGGCGACGAGGTCGGCCAGGCTCTCGGGGCCGCGGGAGTTGCTCATGACCACGTTCAGGCCGGCGGCTACGGACAGGCGGGCCAGGGTGCTGCCGATCTCGCCGCTTCCGATGAAGGCGATGGTCTGCGACATGACGATGCTTCCTTCCAGCGCGCCCGGTTGAGGCGCGTGCTGTTGTGCTGGTGGGGGGATCAAGTGCTGGTGGGAGATCAGTGCTGCTGGGCGGCGGCGTACTCCTCGCCAGAGACCGGCTCCAGCCAGGTGGTGCCGTCGCCTTCGCCGGGGCTTTCGATCATGGCGATGTGGCACATGACGGTGCTGTCGGTGCCGCCGTGCCAGTGCTCCTCACCGGGCGGGGTCCACACGGTGTCGCCGGCCCGCATCCGGATGACACTGCCGTCCCGGCCGACGACCAGGCCGATGCCCTCGGTGACGTGCAGGGTCTGGCCGACGGCGTGGGAGTGCCAGTTGGTGCGCGCTCTTGGCGTAAAGCGGACCAGGGCGGCGATGAGCCGAGAGGGTTCCCGCGCCGTCTTGAGGGGGGGTGACGTAGACGTCGCCGGTGAAGGCGGCATCCGGTGCCTTGATGGCGTTTTGGACGGAAGCGAGTTCCACCGTGTTCCTTGTCAGCTCGCGGGTTCGGGGATCCAGTCGAAGGCGTCAGGGTGGGGCCCGTTGCGGCTGTCTTCGCCGCGGTCGAGCGCGGCGAGGGCGGCGCGTTCGGCGTCGGTGAGCGCGAAGTCGAAGACGGCGATGTTGGATGCCATGCGGTCGGGGTGGAGGGTCTTGGGGATGACGATGTGGCCCTGCTCGATGTGCCAGCGCAGGATGATCTGCGCGGACGTGCGGTCGTGGGCGGCGGCGATCCGGCCGATGACAAGGTCGTCGAGGTAGCGGCCTTGTGCCAGCGGGCTCCACGCCTCGATCGCGATCCCGTAGCGAGTGCAGGCGGCGCGGACCTCCGCGTTGACGAACTTGGGGTGCAACTCGACCTGGTTGACCACCGGGATGACACCGGTCTCCGAAATGACACGGTCGAGGTGGTCGGGCTGGAAGTTGGACACACCGAGCGAGCGCGCTCGGCCATCGGCGACCAATTCGCTCATGGCCTGCCAGGTGGCCACGTAGTCGCCGCTGTAGCGGGTCGGCAATGGCCAGTGCATGAGGAACAGGTCGAGGTAGGGCAGACCGAGCTTGACCATGGTGGCGTCGAAGGAGCGGCGAAGCCAGCGCCAAACTGCGATACCTGCTGCCCGTGAAGTCGTCACGCAGCAAGGAACCGAACACCAGGACGCCCTTACGGAAGGGCCCTTCGTGTTGATGCCGACGGGCAAGGCCTGAATCGTGTCCTGCGGCCTGGTGGCTGCGGGCCGCTCAACGGACCCTGCAGCCGCCGCCCGGGATGACTTGGTTGCAATGCGGCCCTGGGGCTGGCCGACCAGGGGAACGCAGAGGTGATCTCTCCGGAGGGGCCTAGACAGCCAACGCGCGGACAGCAGAAGGGGCCGGGCACATGCGGATGCCCCTGAGGGCGTGGCGGTGCCGCGGGCCACCGGTCAGGACGATACCTCGCTCGATCACGCCGGCCCCCAGCTTGTCCTACCCCAGGACCGCTGAGGTGCCCGCTACATCAGCGGCATCGACGCGATAAGCGTGGACGGCGGCTACGCCGCGTGGGCCTGGCCGTGACTAGAGGGGCATGGTGAAGTACGCCCCAGTCGCGGATGTCGTCGTCTTGGACCTGCCGTATCCGGGCGCGCGACACACTGAACCGCACCGCTGCCCCGGTGGCGATGGTCGGGTCAGCGGCTGTCTTCGAAGGCTTGCCGGGCCGCGGCGACTGGCTTTGGCTACGGAGGGCTTGCCCGGCGGCTCTTCCCGCCGCTGCTGAGCGGTTTCGGCACCGCACGCTGATTGCTGGCAACGACGT
This sequence comes from Streptomyces sp. NPDC090088, assembly GCF_044747345.1. Classification (NCBI taxonomy): domain Bacteria; kingdom Bacillati; phylum Actinomycetota; class Actinomycetes; order Kitasatosporales; family Streptomycetaceae; genus Streptomyces; species Streptomyces sp. NPDC090088. The sequence goes on from NZ_JBIVDZ010000015.1 coordinate 40,139, forward strand.
TCCAGTATGCTGCCCAGTCCCTACCAGGTCTGGCGTTCCAGCCAGGTGTTGATGCGCTCCGCCGTCTCACGCCAGCCTGGTTCGAGGAGCACGCCGTGGGATCCGCCGGGAACGAACAGATAGTCGGAGCCGAAGTAGGAGGCGCTGCGACGAACCGCTTCCGCAGGGACGATCACATCGTTTTCCGCTGCGATCACCAGCGACGGTCCGCCGATGCGCGTGCGGTTCACGCTGAACGAGCTTGAAATTGTTTCCTTGATGGCGACTGCTGATTCCCTCGACATCATGCTGTGATAGCGGCGGGCGTCGTCTTCCGAACAGCCCTTGAACATCTGATGCCAGGCGGTCTTGAAATCGGGAATTTCGATCGGGCGTGAGACATCGATGTCGATGTCTGGGTGGAGGCCCACTTCGGCACAGATGGCTGGGGTGATGTGCACCTGCGCGACAACGGGGTGCTTCTCGGCGTATTTCTGCCCGACCAGTGCCCCCATGCTGTGGGTCACGAGAACTGGCTCCTGCCCGATGTGAGCGACTACAGTTTCTAGCTCTTCCACCGTGTCGGCCATGGATCGTGCCGCGAACTGGTCTTCCGGCAGCTCGCGGGAACCGTGGTGGTTGAACCAGTTGAACGCGTAGCACTCCCGGCCGGCCGCAGAGAAGTAGGGAAGGTAGTTTTCCCATACCCAGCTGCCCTGTAGGCCGCCATGAACGAAGACGATGGGTGGGTGAGCGAGGCTGTTTTCCGGCGACGCGTGTTCAATGAACACGCCATCGACCATTTTTCTTTCGACCTTCACGTGATTCCGTTTCTATAAGTGAGGTGGAGCGAAGGGGCCGGGTCGTTCGTGGCTGAGTTGATCGTGTCAAGCGGGCAGTGCCTGGGAGGAATCCGGTGGACCAGTTGAAGTCGCAGCGGAAGGCGAGAGTGTTCCAGGAGCACGGGGGACACGTCAGTGTGCGAGTCAGTCGGCCTTGAGTTCTGGTGGGTACAGGAAGTAATTGGCCGCCGAGGCCGCTTGGGCACCTTCGTGTACGGCGGCGGTGACTTGGTGCGAGTGCAGTGCCGTGACATCGCCTGCGGCGTAGACGCCTTGTACCGAGGTCTTCTGTTCACTGTCGACGTCGACCCAGCCGCTGTCGGCGAGTTTCACTCCAAGCTGTGATGCCAGGCCGGTCTCGGGAGTGGCGCCCTGGATACTGAACAGCGAGTTGAGCTCCAGCCGCTGGTTGCCGCGCGTGATCACTGCCGTCATGACCCCGTTAGTCCCTTCCACTGTCCGGATGTGGTCGTGGATGACGGGGATGTTGGCGTTCTCCAGACGCTGCTGGAACCGGGGGCTGATCCCGATGGTCTCGCTGTTGGTGAGCAACCGGACCCTGTCGGTCAGACTGTGCAGTTGCATCGCCTCACCGGCAGCGGCATCGGTGTGCCCGACTACAAGGATGTTTCGCCCACGGTTCTCGTATCCGTCACAGGTGATGCACCAGAACATGCTGCGGCCGACGTACTGTTCCCAGCCGGGGAAGTGCGGAAAGTGGTCGAGTACCCCCGTCGCCAGTATGACGACTCGACCATGCCATGCGTGACCGCCCTGAGCGGTGGCGACGAACCCCAGGTTGGCATCGCCGCTGATAGCGGTGACACGATGGTGTACGAAGCGGATGTTGTCGTACCGGGCAAGCTGCTCTCGTCCCAGCTCGCGCAGCCCTACGGTTGCGATTCCGTCAGGAAAGCCCAGGTAGTTGTGGTTGGTCTGGTGGTGTGTGGAGCGGCCATGTCCGGTGTCGAAGACCAGCACACTGCGGTTGTAGCGGGCCAGGTACAGGGCTGCGGAAAGCCCGCCGGGGCCTCCGCCGACGACGAGCGCATCAGCCGAACTGTCGGAAGTGGCGTGCGGGTCGGTCACCATGTTGGTTCCTTGGGGATGTCGACGTAGTGAGTGCCTGGTCAGCGGCCGTGGAACACTCGCTGCCAGAGGTCCGGTCGAGGGCCGTCAGTCGGGGCTCGAATGGGCCGAGGGACGGGCGAGGCTCTGGGCCTCCGCCCTCAGCCTCACGCGCGAGACGACCAGCGCCTCCAGCACATTCAGGGCGATCATTACGACGGCAAGCAGAGTCAGCGAGGCCAATGCCGGAATCCGGGTGGCCAACGGCAGCAGCGCCAGTGAGACCGCGGCGGTGGCGAGCCGTGACGTGGCCAGATTGTGGAAGGTCTTCCAGCGGGTGTATCCGAACGTGGCCAGATACAGGGCCGTCCCGCCGAACAGGAGCGCGGCGGTAGAGGTGTGAAGGTGGGCCAGAGGATGCGGGATGATCTCGCCGATGGCTGTCGAGATCGCGATGATGGCGCCGATGAATGCCAGATGGCCGTATGCGAGCACAGTGCGGATCACGTCGATGGTGACCTGAGCGGTCCGCAAGACGTCCCTGATCACGTCGGCGGTGAATGCGAAGTAGACCCACCACAGGGCGCAGGCGAGCGCGAAGGCCACGGCCACCATGATGAGCCGGGCCATGGTCGTCGGATGGTGGGAGGCTGTGACCCCGGTCGCAGCGACGGACTCTCCGAGTGCGATGAGCAGGAACAGTCTGTACCGCTCGGACAGATGGTGCGGCTCGAACGAGATTTGGGCCAGCCCTTGGCGAGTTAGATAGGGCACGAGCAGGTCTATCCCTGCCGCCGTGGTCCACAACGCGACCCGCGCGGTGCCGTGGACCAGCCCGCCGACCAAGAGCAGGGGGCCGGTGATGAAGGCGCTGGCGGTGTAGGGGTTAAACACGACGGCGCGATAGTGGCGCTGTGCCAGGAGGCACAGCGCCAGGCGGGCCGCCCAGTAGCTGGCGCCGAACAGTAGCCCCCGCGAACCGTACGCATGAGGTAGCGCCAGTGCCATGAACAGGCCACACAGCCCGACCGCGAACACGCCCAGACGTTCGAAGGTCCGATCCAGGTCATGCGTGTTGCCGTGCATCGTGGTGCCGCCCCACGTCCAGAAGATCGGGATGAACACCACCACCGCCCGCCCCACCCCAGGCCATTGGTGATCGGTATGCAGAAGGCTGGCCACCTGGGTGACCGCGACGACGAACACCAGGTCGAAGAACAACTCGGCCCAGGTGACCTGTTTTTCCTGCTCGGGCATCCTGTGAGTCTCCTGCCGCTATTGCAAGGTACTGAGTCGTGCCGATCACACACACTCAACACCTGCTGGACGACGTAGTTGTCGGCGGCGTGCTGCAGTCTGGTCAGCTCTCACACCAGGGCGACGCAACGGATTGGTAGCGTGCTTCCTCAGCGTCGCACGGCGCGCAGTTCGGCTGAGAGGGAGAGATCTTTACCCTGTTCGCTGGTTTCTAGGGGTGGGATCGTTCACGTTTCATATCGATCGTTGTGGGAGATGGCGGCCAGTGGCTGGAGGTCCGACGGCGGCTCCAGGAATCGGGAGCACAACGATCTTTCGTCCTTGGCCGGCGTGAACTGCTTCAGCGCTTGCGGGCACTGGGGCAGCAGTAGGCGGTGACTGAGAAGACCTGGGGATCGAGCGCTCCGGTGGTGAAGCGTTCGGCCACGCGTTCGTAGCAGTGCAGCACCACCATGGTGCCCGGTTGTAGATGCGATACGGTGAAAGGGTGGGCATCTCGTAGCAGGGGACCCCGAAATGCAGGAATGTATCGGCCGCGGCGACCACCATGTCCCGGCCCGCCGGGTCGCCCCATCTCGTCGGTGAAGAGGGCTGCTCGGTGATGAGCAGCCCGCCGTCGACATGATGGACATCAACGAGAACCGGCTCGCCACCGCCCGCACCCTCGGCCGCAGCCACGCTGTCGTTTAGGTGTCGGCGGTGATGAGACGTATGGACCACTACTTCACCCAGCCCTCTGAGGGTGATGCCGGGGGTGCTCGGTTGACTCGGTGCCGGATGAGACAGGTCAGTCTACTGTTCGCTCCGAAGCGGGCACACAGGGTGACTTGTCAGACAACGTTGGGCGATTTCGTGGCCCGTTATGGTCCGCTTTGCGTCAAAAGCTCATTGGTGTAAATGTCTGGCAAGGCCGGGCCTGTCGCGCCCGGACCGGGTACGGAAGGCGGGTGAGTGCGATGAACGCCGAACAGTGTCAGGGCGGGATTCTCGCGCTCGCTTGCGATCAAGGACAGGTCGAGACTGGGCGGCGCGCTGAGACTCCATCTGCTTGCTCAGGGGCGTGGCACCACAACGAGGGGACGCGTGAGCAGTGGTAGCCTTGTTTTGACTTTGGGTGATATGCCCGCCTCTCTTGGTGGTGGAGGCCTCGCCGCCCCCGCTGCGTGCAGGTGAGCAGGAGGAGCGGTGACACCTGAGAAGGCTGGCTTGGTGGGCGATGGAGAGACACTGGCACTCGTCCTCAGGCAGGCAGTGACGTGCCTGAGCGGCGTGGGAGCCATGGTGCACTACCACGACCGTGCAGCCGGTCGGCTGCGCCTCGCCGGAGCCAGCGGGCTTTCCCAGGCAGGCAAGGCAGCGTGGGTGGATCTGCCCTACGAGCTGGATGTAGCGCCTGTGCATGCGGTGCGACGCGGCACTTTCGTCTGGGCCGGCGGAGACAGCCTGGGCATCGGTGCGGCAGGCACGGTGGCAGTACCTCTCGTCGGCGCCGATGGGCCGATGGGTGTGTTGTCCGTGCTCACGGCAAAACCTGGCGAGCCGGATGAGGCGCAACGGTCCCTACTGTGCGCATTGGCGGAGTGGGCCGGTGCGCGCCTGGGCGGTCGACCCGAGGCATCGCTCGGTTCTGGCCCTGTAGCCGGGTTCCAGCGGTCCATACGCATGGGTGAACTGACCGCCGCGCTCGCCGAGGCGGTCACCTCCCGCGATGTCGTGCAGGTAGTCGCGGAACTCGTCCTGCCCCCTTTCGGGGCCGACGGTCTGGTGTTCCAGATCCTGGAAGGCGGTCGTCTGAAGCTGCTCGGCTCCGCAGGATATCCGCAGGAATATCTCAGCTTGCTCGACCGGGTTCCACTCGCCACCCATACTCCGATCCGCGATGTCCTGCAAACCCGCGCCCCGCGGTTTAGCGGATCGAAAGCGGAGAGCATCCGACGGTATCCGACCATGAGGTATCTGATCGAACCGTCGCCGAAGGAAGCACTGGCGTTCCTGCCCATGATCGCCTCTGGGCGTGCCATCGGATTGTGTGTGGTGTCCTTCAGTGAACCGCGTTCCTTCAGCGACGAGGAGCGCGCCTTGCTGACGGCTCTGAGCGGTCTGGTCGGCCAGTCGCTGGAGCGGGCCCGCCTTTACGACGTGGAGCACGCCCGAGCCCAGGAACTCCAGCGTGGCCTGCTGCCTAGGACGCTGCCCCGTCTGCCTGCCGCCTGTGCCGCGGCCCGGTACCTGCCTGCAGGCCGCGGCGAGGAGGTGGGCGGCGACTGGTACGACCTCATTGCGTTGTCGGCTGACCGAGTCGCCATGGTGATCGGCGACGTCATGGGGCACGGCATCACCGAAGCAGCGGCTATGGGCCGGCTGCGTACGGCCGTGCGTACCCTCGCCGACCTGGATATGGCCCCTGACGAGCTGTTCAGCCGGCTCAACGACCTGGTCTCCGACTTCGGCGAGGACTTCTTCGCCACCTGCCTGTACGCCGTCTTCGACCCCGTCGCACGGACGTGCTCGTATGCCCTGGCAGGCCATCCCCCACCGGTCGTCGTCCACCCCGAGGGCGCAATCCATAGCCCCGACGTGACTCCCGATCCGCCACTCGGCGCCGCGAAACTGCCCTTCAAGACGCATCAGCTGAGTTTGCCCGACCAGAGTCTTCTGGTCCTGTGCACCGACGGTCTCCTCGAATCCGCCACCCGGGATGCCGACCAAGGACTGGCGCAACTGCGGCAGATCCTCTCCCAGGCTGTGGGCGGCACCGCCTGTTTCGAGGCAGCGGACGAGGAACAGACCATCCAATACCTTGAGGACTTGTGCGACGAAGTCGTGTCGGCTCTCCTTCCCGACCACGGGGAGATGACAGACGATGACGCTGGCCTTCTGATTGTCCACACGCGGTGTACTGCGGCCAGTGATGTCGCTTCGCGCAGCCTCCCGGACGATCCTCGTGCGGCTGGACAGGCCCGGGAGTACATTCGCGAGCGGCTCGGCGCGTGGGGTCTCGGCGATCTTGTGATCACCACCGAGCTGCTTGCCAGCGAACTCGTTGGTAATGTCGTCCGGCACGCCAAGGGACCCATACGTCTTCGTCTCCTTCGCAGTCGTTCACTGACTTGTGAGGTTTACGACGGCAGCCTCACGACCCCCCGCATCCGTCATGCTACTTACACCGACGAAGGCGGACGCGGTCTGCAACTCGTCGCTGCTCTCTCTCAGCGCTGGGGCGCTCGTTACCTCAACGACGGTAAATGCATCTGGACGGAGCAGGACATCTCGCTCGCGCAGACGCCAGAAGAGTCCGGCCATTGTGGCGGACGTGATTCGCAACTTGTACCCGGCGCGTGGTCGTGAGAAGCAGCGAAGGTCGAGTGTATTGCACAGCCCTCCATACGTAGACGTAGAAACGCCTTTGCGATCGGCCACGTTGCTCACTGCTGCGACCGGCACATCCATACGTCCGGGCCCGAACTGTCTGCAGCAATGCCGACGAAGTCGAACTCCGGCTCAACGGCCGCTCCCTCGGCCGGCGCCGCACACAGCTTCCAAGCGCGGTTTGACACCGTCTACGAACTCGGTGCACTGGTCGCTGTCCCCTATTGAGGCGGGTGGGCAACCGGCCGCGACCAGCTCACCTCGGCACGCAGGTTCCTGCAGCTGACCATGAAAACCACCGGCTGCAGCGTTACCGTCCATCCCTTCCTCGTATGGTCCTGGGCTGTGACGCAGGCGAGTTGTGCTCCTCCACAGACGCCATCCAGGAAGCGGTCTGCGCCACCACACCCTCGACGTGCTACTTGACGCGGATCTCAGCGACCTGGAGTCGGTAACGGGTGGACTCGTCCGATGCCGGTGTTCCCAGCTTGGTGGCAATCAGACGCAGATAGCGTCCAGCGGCGGAAGGAGTGGTGAACGTCTGGGCCATACCGTTGGGGTTGCGCTGGCCGAGGACGGTGCGGACCGTGGTGTAGGTGGTGGCGCCGTCGGCGCGGGTCTGGAGGGTGAAGTCGATCGGGAAGCCCGCAGTGCCGCCGCCGACCGCGGCAGTGTCGGTGCGCGGATGCAGGACGACCGAGCCGATTGCTCGGTCGGCGCCGAGGTCGATCTCGATCCAGACGGGGGTGGTGCTGACGTCGGCGGACGGGAAATCGATGCTGGTGAAGCCCTTGGCACCGGGCACGCTCGTGGTGGTGCCGTCGAGGACGCGGGTCTTGCCCCAGTCGGTGTTCTCCAGCGTGTAGTTGGCGGTGACGGTGGTAGCGGCGGCAGGGACGGTGAGTTCGGCGAGTTGCAGGCGGTATTTGGTGGATTCGTCGGCGGCCGGCGCGCCGAGCCTGGTGGCCTGCAGGCGCACATAGCGAGCGGTGGTCGTCTTGAAACCGTACGTCTGCACCAGCCCGCTCGGATTGGGTTCGGCGGTGACGGTGCGGACGGTGGTGTAGGCGGTGGCGCCATCCGCGCGTACCTGAAGGGCGAAATCGACAGGGAACCCTGCGGTGCCGCTGCCGGAAGACAGGGTATCGGTGCGAGGGAAGAGGCGCACGGCATCAAGATCGGTGTCGGTGCCGAGGTCGATCTCGATCCAGACGGGGGTGGCGCTGGCGTCGGCGGAGGGGAAGTCGTTGCTGGTGTAGCCCTTGGTACCGGTCACGCTGGTCAGGACACCGTCGCTGAGGCAGCGCTTGCCCCAGTTGCTGTTCTCCAGGCTGTTGTTGCTGGCTGCTGGCATGCCCAGGGCGAGGTCGTCGAGACGGCCCGCGCTAGTGACAGTGAACGTCCATGTGCCCGGCTGCAGTGTGAAGTAGACGTATGCGGGATCCTTGCTCGTGTATACCAGGCCGTTGACGCTGCCGGTGGAGGAGCCGCCGGTGAAGACCGTGGTGCCGTTGGCCTTGATGACGGGCTGGGTGCCGCCGTAGGTGGGCACACCGACTCTGGCCGTCGTCCCGCTCGGCGAGCTGAGCGCCAGCGTCACCGTGGTGCCGTCGCGTTCGATGCTGAAAGAGATGTCCCCCTTTACCGTGGGTGTTACCGTATTGATCTTCGTGAGGGTTCCGGTCTGAGGGATGACGTCGTACGTCTCCCACCCTGGCTTGGTCGGCCGGACCCCGGCGGCATACGCAGACAGCACGTACAGCGGGCCGCCGTTCCAGGCGTGGTTGTCGGTCCCGTCGGCCTTGGTCCACAGTTCCCACAGCGTGTAGCAGGAGGGATCGGCGACCTGGGTGGCAAAGCGGTTGCGCATGCGCTCTTCGGCAACCGTAGCCGCGCCCATGAGGTACAGCGCTTCGAGGACGTAGAACTCCATGTAGGGGCTGGCGTTGAGGTGGGTGCGCAGCACCTCGGTCACGGCCCGGTAGCGGGAGGCGGGGGCCAGAGTGGCGACGACGGCGAGGGCGTTGGCCCGGTCGTCGGCGTCCTTGGTGTAGCCGGGGGAGCGGTACTCGTTCTTCGAGGCGTTCCACAGTACGCGGTCGAAGTTGGCCTTGATGCTGTCGCGCTTGTTCTGCCATCCGGCGACATCGCTGCTGTTGCCGCTGAGGTCGGCGAGCTTGGCGGCGGTGTCCAGGGCGAGGTAGTACCAGCAGTTGTCCAGGATGCGGGCGTCGATGTTGGAGCCCCAGTCCTCCCAGTCCCAGTCGCCGGCGCGGTGGTTGACCAGGCCGTCGGCGTCCAAGCTCCACAGGTTCAGATACGTTTTGACCGCCGGGTAGGCGCCGGTGACGGCGTCGGCATTGCCGGTGTAAAGGTGGTACGTGCCGAAGGACCACACCGAGGCGAGCATCTGCACGGGCAGTTCGCTGGTCCAGATGACCGACGGGACCGGCGAGTACAGCGCCCCGTTGCCCTTCTGCCAGGAGGCCAGCTGAGAGATCGCCTTCGCGCCGAGAGCGTGGGAGCGGGCATCAAAGGTGTAGAAGCCCTCTTTGAGCTGGTTGACCACGTCCCCCCACCACTGGGAGCGCTCGCGGGTGGGGCAGTCCATGTAATTGTCCCGCATGTTGACGTACATCGTGCGGGCCGCCTTGGACCACAGGGTGTCCAGGAAGGCGTCGCTGCTGGCGAACGACCCCGCGAAGTCGGTGTCGTAGCCCGACTCCCGGTACCTCAGCTCCAGGATCGTCACACCCGCCGGGATCGTGTATCGCACGGCTGTGCCGCTCATCCAGCCCAGTGCCTCGAACTCCTGCACCCCGCCGGTGCACACGTAGGTAGCACGCATGTTGTACGCGGTGCCGGGCTCGATCCCGGTCAGCCCGGCACCATCGTCATAGTGATCCGTCTGGATGCCAATCACCGCGCCGGCCGGTGCGTCGACCTTCAGGTACGGGGTGACCTGGAGGTTGGACGGCAGGGTGGCCGAGATCGCGCTGGAGCCCTGGCCTGCGGACGGCAGTGAGGCGGCGTTGGCATAGCTCTTCAGACCCGAGTACCGGAACTGCGGAATCGGCCGCTTCACCAGCCCGTTCCAGGGGGCGCCGCCCACGTTGCCAAAGTCGGTGGGCGCGTTCCAGGCGCTGTCGTTGAAACCGGGGGACTGCCAGTCGGCCATCGCGGTGGCATTGCGGGCATCGTAGTAGACGTTGGACTCCGGCAGCCGGAAATTGACCTGCGTACCACTGGTGTTGTTCGCATAGCCCGGGTGGACAGTGTGCCTCCAACTGGTGTCGCTGATCAGCTGGGTGGTTGTCGAGCCGGCCTGGATGTCGGACTGGAAGAGCAGGCCGCCCTTGCCGCTGCTGCTGTGCGAGAAGCCCTGCTTGCCGAAGTACCACACCAGCAGTGCGACCGTGTTGGTGCCGCTGGTGAGGTACGGGGCGAGGTCGAGCTCGTCGTAGTAGGTGTCTGTGCGATTCGGACCGCGCTTGAGCTGGCCCTCGAATACAACCAGCGTGCCGTTGACCCACAGCCAGTACTTCGAGTCCGCCGCGATCTGCGTCATCGCCTTCGACGGTGTCGACGACAGGGTGAACGATCTACGAAAAGCCACCCATTGGCTCGCCGAACTGGTCGGCGCCCAGATCCATTTCGCGGTCCAGGACACCGCTGCCGATGCCGCGGGCACGAGCCCGGGCAGGACCAGAGAACTCAGAGTGGGCGCCAGGGCCACGCCTATCGCGGAGCGCAGGGCGGACCGACGGGAGATGTGCTGCATCGCAGAGTCCTCACTTCAGTGATACGGAGGCAAGCGGACGGACAGCGCTCCCAGCGCTGGCTCGGCGTGGAGCACCCACTACTGACTGAATCGATTCAATCGCTCGTTTGCAGACGGGATACTCGATCCTCGTCAAGCGAGATGTCAACCCATCTGCAGCAAGCGTGGAAGAAGGCCCTCCGGCGCCTCGCCGGTCGCCTTTCACTTTGGTGCCGCGGTGACATCCCCGGCTGGCCTCCTAAACGAGGTCTTGCTCAGAGGCGGCCACCCCAAAGGGCGTAAGGCTGGGGGGGAGAAAACTTTCCCCGTTACGGACGCTGCCCACGGTGCAAGACTCCCCGCAAGACGGCCGCACAACGCGCGTGATCGGCCAATTTTCCGCGCCGACGCCACCCGCCTAGTGCCTTGCCCCTGTGCACGGCTGATCCGTCCATGATCGAAGGCAATACGTATGTCCGCTGAGCCCTCCGAGCCTCATCGTCCGCCCCCATCGGACCCAGTGAGACCTCCTCGGCGCCTACTGGGCGCACCCTCATCGCCACCCCGTACCTCACTGCCGGGTGTGCCGCGCGAGCGCTTCCATCTGAGCGTGACGAAGCAGGGGTTCAACACAGGGGCCGTGCGGCACGTGCACATTCCTGGTCGGCGGACGCCGCTGAAGTGCCTGCCCGATGCTTACCGTACGCCTGGAGAAAGCCTAGGCAAGCCAACGATCGAGGGCCAAGCGGCCAGCGACGAACACCACCCGCAACACGTGTCCGTCGATGACGCCATCACGCGGGCGCTCAAAGGGCGCGCCTCGACCGGCCCGGCAGCCGGCCCCCGTACGGCTGCCGGGCCTCACAGGGCCGCTGCTGTGCCCACTGCCCGCCGGATACGGCAGCGGCCCGTCCACTGTTCATGGAGAACACGAGCATGCTGAACATCGCGGACACCCTGTACCGCTGGTACGGCGAACGACGCCCTTTCGCCCTGGCCACCATCGTCGGTGTCCAGGGCAGCGCGCCCCTTCCGCTGGGCACCTCGCTGGCTGTAGATGCCGACGGCAACGTGGTCGGCAGCATCTCCGGAGGCTGCGTCGAAGGCGCCGTCTACGACCTGTGCCAACGCCTGCTGGAGGACGGCGGCCCTGCGCAACGAGCCCGGTTCGGGTATTCCGATGAGGACGCCTTCGCGGTTGGCCTGACCTGCGGCGGCGAACTCGACGTCCTCGTCCTGCGCATCGACCCGGCTGCGCACCCGCACTTCGCCGACGCCCTGGCTGCCGTCGTCGACGGTAGACCAATCGCCGTCGCTCAGGTCGTCGACGGACCGGAAGACCTGTTGGGCCGCATGTTGTATGTCGACGCCGACGAAGCCACCCACCACGGTGATTTCCCTGGCGCGCTGAGCCGGCAACTGACCGTTCAGGCCCAGGCGCTGCTGTACGCCGGACGCACGGCCCTGGTGGAGCTGGGAGGGGATGCCATGACCTGCCCGGAACGGCTGTCCGTGCTGGTCCACGTCCATGCCTCCCGCCCCCGGATGCTCATCTTCGGCGCGGTCGACTTCGCTGCGGCCCTGAGCCAGGCCGGCCGATTCCTCGGGTATCGGGTCACCGTCTGCGACGCCCGGTCCGTCTTCGCCACTCGCGCCCGCTTCCCTCACGCCGACGAAGTCGTCGTCGACTGGCCCCACCGCTACCTGAGGCGGACACCGCTGGACGCCCGGACCGCAGTGTGTGTCCTCACCCACGACCCCAAGTTCGACATCCCTGTGCTGCGTGAGGCATTGGCCCTCCCTGTGGGGTACGTCGGAGCGATGGGCTCACGCCGCACGCACGACCACCGCATGGAGCTGCTGCGTGAGGCAGGCGTTTCTGACGAACAACTTGTCCGGCTGCGCTCCCCGATCGGCCTCGACCTCGGCGCCCGCTCACCCGAGGAGACAGCCATCTCCGTCGTGGCAGAAATCCTCGCCAGCCGCACCCAGACAACCGGTCTTCCCTTGTCCGACCTGACCGGACCCATCCACGCGGTGCTCCGCCCGCTGAACTTGGAGGATTCACACATGTCCCTGTCTCAAAGGATGGCGCAGTCATGAACACATCGACGACGTCCGCCGAGCCGTCGACCGGCCTGGTCGAGACGGCCTTCACGGTCAACGGCGAGAAGGTGAGCTTCGACTTGGATCCTCGCGAGTCACTGCTCGACGTGCTGCGTGAGCGTCTCGTGCTGACCGGAACCAAGAAGGGGTGCGATCAGGGACAGTGCGGCGCGTGCACGGTGCACGTCGATGGCCGGCGCGTCGTGTCCTGTCTGACTCCGGCCGTCCAGGTCGCGGGACAGGACGTGAAGACCATTGAAGGGGTCGCGGCCCCCGACGGCACACTGCACCCGTTGCAGCAGGCATTCGTGGACTGCGACGCGCTCCAGTGCGGCTACTGCACGCCCGGGCAGGTGATGTCGGGCCTGGCATGCATCGCTGAGGGCCATGCCGAGACCGACGACGAGATCCGTGAGTACATGAGCGGCAACCTGTGCCGGTGCGGCGCGTATGTCGGCATTGTCGCCGCCATTCGCCAGGCGGCGGACCAGAACAAGCAGAGCGAGGTGTAGACGGTGCGCTCATTCGAGTATCTGGTGCCCGACAGCGTGGCCGCAGCCGTCGACGCCCTGGCCGTGGCCGAGCCCGGCACGAAGATCCTGGCCGGCGGTACGACTCTGTACGACCTGATGAAGGTGGGCGTCGAGGCGCCGCCAGCCGTCATCGACATTCACCGTCTGGCCGAGCTGACCGAGATCAGCACGGGAGGGGATGAGCTGTCGTTCGGTGCCGGAGTGAAGATGGCCGATGTCGCCGACCATCCGGTTGTGCGCCGCGACTACCCGGCCCTGTCCGAAGCTCTCTGGCGCGGAGCGTCGCAGCAACTGCGCAATATGGCGACAGTCGGCGGGAACCTGCTGCAGCGCACGCGCTGCAGCTATTTCCGCGGTGGACCGGAGGTCCCCTGCAACAAGCGCAATCCCGGCAGCGGCTGTGCGGCGCTGGAGGGATTCGACCGCGGCCACGCCATGCTGGGCACCAGCGGCAGCTGCATCGCCACCTACCCGAGTGACATGGCCACAGCCCTGATCGCGTTCGATGCCGTCATCGACGTGGCCGGGCCCGAGGGCGAGCGGACGCTGCCGCTCGGCGAACTGCACGTCGAGCCGGGAGACGAGCCCTGGCGTGAACACACCCTGGCCGCCGATGAGTTGATCCTGCGGATCCGGATCCCTGCGACGCCCGCCGGCCGCGGGTCGACCTACCTCAAGATCCGTGACCGGGAATCCTACGCCTTCGCGCTCACCTCGGCTGCCGCCGCCCTGACGCTGGACGCGCAGGGAATCGTCACCGACTGCCGGATCGGCCTGGGAGGGGTCGCCACACGCCCCTGGCGGGCATCGGCGGCAGAACGTTCACTGATCGGCGGACAACTCACCGAGCAAACAGCCCGTCACGCGGGCGAAGTCGCCTACGCCGACGCCGAACCCCGCGTTTACGGCGGGTTCCGTATCGAGCTGGGCATCCGCACCGTTGCCGACGCACTGCTCACCGCCGGGAAGCGAGCCATCTGATGAAGAACGCAGACCTGCGTCGCGTGGACGCCTACGAAAAGGTCACCGGTACCGCTCTCTACGGTGCCGACCGCGTCCCCGCCGATCTGGCCTACGCCGCCTTCGCCCTGGCCACGATCGGCAAGGGCCGCACCGTCGACATCGACACCAGCGCGGCCGAGGCGGTCCCCGGTGTCCGTCTGGTGGTGACCCGGTTCAGCAGCGACGAAATTCTGCAGGGGCCCGGGTTCCTGATGAACGGGGGCTACGCCTTCCAGAGCCTGCAGCCGCTGCTCAGCGATGTCGTTGCCTACTACGGACAGCCGATCGCGCTGATCGTCGCCGACACCCCGGTGGCCGCCACCGAGGCGGCGGAACTCATCAGGGCTCGCTACGAGACCGAACCCTTCACCGTCCGGATCGACGACGAAGGCGCGACGATCCTGCCGCAGGAAGCGACCATCGGGCTCCCCGACACCAAGGTGGGCGACGCCGAGGCCGCGTTCGCGGCGAGCCCGGTGCAGATCGACGAGACCTACAACCACCCGGCCCAGAACCAGGTGCCGATGGAACTCCACGGCGGAGTCGTGGAATGGCACGGCGACCGGCTCGTCGTGCACGAGAGCACCCAGACCGCTGGCGCGGTCCGCAACGGACTGGCCAAGCAACTGGGCATTGACCCGGCCAACGTCGAAGTCATCTCCCCCTACATCGGTGGCGGCTTCGGGTCCCGGAACTCCATGCAACCGCACATCGCGCCGCTCGCGCTCGTCGCGCGTCGGTTGAAGCGCCCAGTCAAGCTGGTGATCCCGCGCGCGCAGTCGTTCTATACCGGGAGTTTCCGGCCGGTCAGCCGCCATCGCGTCCGGCTGGGCGCCGACCCGTCGGGACGGCTCCTGGCGGCCATTCATGACGTGGACCAGCAGACCTCCCGGCACGACCTGTACCCCGCCATGTACACGGACGTGACCGCGAGGCTCTACGGTGTCCCTAACTTCGGGGGACAACAGCGCCTGGTACAGACCGACACGCAGACGCCGGGATTCATGCGGGCTCCCTACGAGGGGTCGGCCTCCTGGGCGTTCGAGTCGGCCATCGACACACTGGCCTACGCCACCGGTCAGGACCCCGTCGAACTGCGGCTGGCCAATGACACCGCCACGGACCCGATCACCGGGAATCCGTTCTCCTCACGTCATCTGGCAGAGTGCCTGAAACGGGGCGCGGAGCGGTTCGGATGGGAGAAACGAGATCCGCGGCCCGGCTCGATGCGTGCCGAAGACGGATCGTTCGTGGGCTTCGGCGTCGCCGCCGGCTGCTACCCGGCCATGGTTGCACCAGGCACAGCCCATGTGTCCGCAGCGGCCGACGGCCGGGTGACCGTCGGCGTCGACGGCCACGAGATGGGACAGGGCATCCGCTCGGCCATCGCGCTCTTCGTCGCGCAGGACCTCGACATCTCCGTGCAGGACGTCGTCGTACAGATCGGTGACTCCCGCGTCGCCCCGCAGCACCTCACCGCCGGTTCCTGGGGCAGCGCCACCGCGCTGCCAGCCGTGCACAAGGCACTGCGCGAGCTGCGCAAGCAACTTGGCGCGGCCGACACGGGCGCGCTGGACGTGGCAGCAGCCGTTCGAGCCACCGGACACCAGTCGGTGGAGGCGACGGCGACCAACGTGGGACCGGGGCAGCCCCCCGAGGTACTGGACCTCGCACGATCCGGCCTGATCGCACCAGCCGGCCCGGCCTTCCCCGAATTCACCGCGTTCAGCTGGTCTGCCCACTTCGTCGAGGTCCGAGTCGAGGCCACCACACGCCGCATCCGTGTGCCCCGGGTGGTGAGTGTGGCCGACGGCGGCAGGGTCGTCAGCCCGGTCACCGCAGCCAGCCAGATCCGCGGAGCCGTTGTCTGGGGCATCAGCGGGGCGCTCCGGGAGGCGAACGAGGCCGACCCGCGCTTCGGCGGATTCCTCAACACAACGCTGGAGGAGTACCCCGTTCCGGTCAACGCCGATATTCAGCACATCGACGTCGACTACATCGACGAGCCCGACCTGGTCTTCAACGAGATCGGGGTAAGGGGCATCGGTGAGGTTGCGATGATCGGCGTGTCAGCTGCCGTCGCCAACGCGGTCTTCCACGCCACCGGAAAACGACAGCACCAGCTGCCCATCCGGATCGAGCACGTCCTGTAAGCCGTCAACTCGTCGGGACCACCGCGGGCAGGAGCGCTTGGGTGGTGTGGACAGAGCCACACCACCCAAGCAGAAAAACTGGAATGCCACCGCGTGGATGCCTTCGTCACCTAGAGGGACCTAGCCGCGCTTACTTCCGCTTCCTAAGTCCCCCGGTGGGCGGCCGACAGGTCCTCTCCGAGTGGACTGAGTTGGAGAAGCTGTGGTCGCTGATGACGCTGAACGAAAAATCAACGCTTAGCCACGCAGGCGGCAGCGTCTGGATGCAATCCGGTCGCGTCGAGGGAAGGGTCCCACGTGCTCATCGATACCTACGGCCGGGTGGCCACCGACCTGAGGGTTTCGCTGACCGACCGGTGCAACCTCCGGTGTACGTACTGCATGCCCGAGGAGGGCCTGCAGTGGCTGGCCAAGCCGGATTTGCTCACGGACGACGAGATCGTCCGCCTGATCGACATCGCGGTCACCTCTCTGGGCATCGAGGAGATCCGCTTCACCGGTGGCGAGCCGCTGCTGCGCCCGGGCCTGGTCGGCATCGTGGAGCGCGTCGCCGCGCTGTCCCCGCGCCCCCAGATGTCCCTGACTACCAACGGCATCGGCCTCAAGCGCACGGCGACGGCCCTCAAGGCCGCGGGCCTTGACCGGGTGAACGTCTCCCTGGACACCCTCCGCCCCGACGTCTTCAAGACCCTCACCCGCCGCGACCGCCACAAGGACGTCCTTGAAGGCCTCCGAGCCGCCCATGAGGCGGGCCTGACCCCTGTCAAGGTCAACTCGGTCCTGATGCCGGGCCTTAACGACGACGAGGCTCCGGACCTTCTGGCCTGGGCGCTGGAGCACGCATACGAACTGCGCTTCATCGAGCAGATGCCCCTGGACGCCCAGCACGGCTGGAAGCGCGAGGGCATGGTGACGGCGGGCGACATCCTGACGTCCCTGCGCACCCGCTTCGAGCTCACCCCCGAGGGTGAGGGGGAGCGCGGTTCGGCGCCGGCGGAGCGCTGGCTGGTGGACGGTGGCCCCCAGCACGTGGGTGTCATCGCCTCGGTTACCCGCCCGTTCTGCGCAGCCTGCGACCGCACCCGCCTCACGGCGGACGGCCAGATACGAACGTGCCTGTTCGCCCAGGAGGAGACGGACCTACGAGCCGCCCTCCGCTCCGACGCCCCCGACGAGGAGATCGCCCGCATCTGGCGGCTGGCGATGTGGGGCAAGAGGGCGGGCGCGGGCCTGGACGACCCGTCCTTCGTGCAGCCGGACCGCCCGATGTCCGCGATCGGCGGCTAGGGCAACCTCAGCTTGAGAAAAATCTCTGGGCTCACCCAAGAAGGCGTTCGAGTCCCGCACATGGCCAAACGCCGGACACGGCGGCAGCTACGTCGTCACCCTCGGGTTGCGATACCACCGAAGAGCGGCGCAGCCGTCGCCTCCGGCATGCCCCTGGCCACGCCTGGCTCAAAGGAGTCCTAGGCAAGGCGGCGAACGGAGCCGCCCGAACCGACACCTTCCCCGGCGCCCGCTACCGACGCCTGGTCAAGCGGCCAGGCCATGCAAAGGTCCGGGCTGTAGTCGCGCGCACGATCCTCGCCATTATCTGGCACCTGATCAACGACCCGCAGGCCGTTACCAGGACCTCGGCCCGGACTGGCACCAGCCACTCTCGACCCGCAACGCGAGACCGGCGGACGTCCGGCAGCTCGAACGCGGAGACCGCCCTTGCCTCGGCCTCTTGGTGTCACAGCCTGGAGGCTGCGTGACCGCACCAACGACTACGGATCCTGATCCCGTGACGTACGACAGCCGCTCTTCCTGGAATAGCTCGATCACTGCGGGAAGGACATCATTGAAAGGTTCGAACGGACCCTTCAGCAGGCGCCCACCCACTCCTCGGCGCCGTCCGAGAACTTCTGGTGCTTCCAGATGGGCACTTCGTGTTTGAGATCGTCGATCAGCTTCCGGCAGGCCCCGAAGGCCTCGCCGCGATGGGGACAGGAGACGGCGACGATCACCGCAAGATCCCCGACCCTTAGATCTCCGACGCGGTGCACGGCCGCCAGCGCCCGAACTGGATACTCGGCGACAACTTTCTCGGCGATCCGTCGTATCTCGGCCTCGGCACTGGGATGGCACGAGTACCCGAGCTCGTCAACATCGGCACCGCCGTCGTGATTCCGCACGGTCCCCACGAACAACGCCACCCCTCCGGCAGCGTCGTCCCCAACGGCCCGGAAGACCTCGTCCACGGACAAGGCGGTCTCGCGAATGCCGATGAGCTTGATGGGGTCCTGAGCGCCTTGCTCGCCGGGGTGATCATTGGTAGGTGCCATGGCCTCATCGTGCCTCACACGCGTGAGCAGGGGAAACAGCGTTTTGCCCTGCACATGCGCTACGCCAACGCAATTAGGTGGCCAGGGGCGAGAGCGCCCCTGGCAGTTTGCCGCCGAGGGTTGTGACGCAGATGTGGATGCGGCCAGGTGTTCGGTCAGCACCCACCTCCTTGACCGCGGCCAAGCGGTCCATGAGCACATCCAGCATCCAACCGTCCATGATCACAAGCGGCCGGTCCGCAGCAACGGCGGCCAGGACTCATCAAATGAGCCTGCCACCAGGTTCCCGGCCGGCGCCGAACTGATCCGTCACGCCTTGGCCGCCCCTGCCCTTCGCGTGACCCAGCTCGCTGCGGTAGCAGGGACAGGCCGGTGGCACGGACGCCCATGCCGCCTGGTCGGCTCGGTCACCGTCGTCTACTGGGTAAACAGCCGGCGCTTCCCCGGCTGCACGAGCTTGGATATTGCTTGGATTGGATGACGGACGCCTGATGCACCACGGCATCCCGGCCAACGACGGCCAGGACGCCGTGCGCCGAGTCGGCTGATGGGTGGACCGTCACCCGCAGTTTTGGGTAACAGATCAGGCGAGCAGGAGTTCGGCGACCGCTCGAAGAGCAGGCAAAGGGTCCTCGCCCAGCGCCTGCACGGCGACATGGTCGGCCCCGGCGTCCAGGTACTCGGCGAGCCCAGCCGTGATGGATTCGGCGTCGCCCCATGCGACCATCGAGTCGATCAGCCGGTTGCTGCCGCCGTTCGCGAAGTCCTCGTCGGTGAACCCGAGCCGCCGGAAACTGCTGATGAAGTTGCTCAGCGTCAGATAGAACTGGAGCGTCTCGCGTGCGAGAGATCGGGCGCGGTCGGCATCGGTGTCCAGGATGACCTTGTGCTCGGGCGCGAGGAACGGAACCCCTCCGAGTACCTGCCGGGCATCGTGGGTGTGTGCCACCGTCGTCAGATACGGAATCGCACCCGCAGTGTGCTCGGCGGCGAGCTTGAGCACCTTGGGGCCCAGTGCGGCCAGCGCCCGGTCCTCCACCGGCACGTCGGCCCGGTCCAATTGACCGAGGTATTCGGCGATCTTGTCGGTGGGCTTCATGTACTCCTGCGTGACTTCCGGATGGCCGACGCCGAGACCGAGCAGGAACCGGCCCGGGTGCTTGGCCGAGAGCCGGTGGTACGACGCGGCGATCGTGGCCGCGTCGTACTTCCACATGTCCACGATGCCGGTGGCGACCACGATGCGGTCGGTGGCGTCGAGTAGCTTTTCGACATTGTCGAGCTTGCCATCAGGGGCACCACCGCCGAGCCAGATGGTGCCGTAACCGAGCTTCTCCACTTCGGCTGCCAGTTCGGGGCTGAGCCACATCCAAGGTCGAAAGATGCCCAGTTTGCCGATTTCGTTAGCCATATTGCAGTCTCCTGCCGGTTCGTCTTGATGCCGGGTGCGGGCCGACCAGGTACTCCGACGTCCCAAGGTGGTCGGTGCATTCGATTCGGGCGCCTTCGGGGCGCGGCCGGTCGACTGTGGTTTAGAAGGTGAGGACCACTCGTCCGCGGAGGCCGCCTGTCTCCAGCAGCCGGTGTGCTTCGGTGGCCTGTGCGGCCGGCAGGGTGTGTGCAACCCGTGGGGTGAGTCGGCCGTGCTCGGCCAGCTGGCGCAGCCGGTCGAGCTTGGCGTGTTCCTGCGCGTACTGCGGAACGAACGTCGTCTGGGTCACAATGCCGCGATCGTTGGGTACCTGGATGCCGCGGACCGATGATGCGATCCGGCCGTTGTCGCGTACCGCGTGGGAGACGAGTTCGGCGATCCCGGCGGTGTCGATGAGCCCGTCGACGCCGTTGGGTGCCTCCTTGCGTACCAGCTCTGCGAAGTCGGTCCCGCGGGCCACGACGATGTCGGCGCCCAAGTCCTTGACCAGTTGCTGGTCCTTTGGCGCTGCGTCGGCGATCACGCGGTGGCCCTCCGCCTTGGCCAGCTGGATGGCGTAGGCGCCGACCGCGCCGGCTGCTCCGGTGACGGCAATGGTGGCTTCGGCGGGCAGCTCGAGCAGGTCCAGGGCCATGCGGGCGGTCAGGCCGTTCATCGGCAGGGTAGCGGCCTGGATGTCGGTGAGGCCTGCCGGCGTGCGGACGACTGACTGGGCGGGGATGACGAGATGCTCGGCGTAGGCGCCGTGAGTGCCGGAGATGACTGCGATGGCCATGACGTGGTCGCCGACGCTGAGATCGGTGTCGGCTTCCTCGCCGATCTGTTCCACCACACCGGCCGCGTCCATGCCCGGGACATACGGCGGCTCGGCGTCGGAAACGAAGGCCATGCCCCGGCGGACCATGGTGTCGATTGGGTTGACGGCTGCCGCGCGGACCCGGATGCGGATCTCGCCGGGCCCGGTCTCGGGAACCGCGAGTTCCAGGACCCGAAGCACTTCGGGTCCGCCGAATTCAGTCAGTCCTACAGCCTTCATGAGAAAAGCCACTCCTGAGTAAACCTGGGCATACAGACGCTGTAGTTCACCATGCTTCCTCAGCCCGCTTGCACGCAAAAGGGGAGCCTTCCATCCCTGGGTGTGAGCAACCAGGGGAAAAATTCTTACCCCTCAGCCGGACTGTCAGAGATGCAAGGCTAAGGAAGCACAGCGCGAGCCCGGCCTGGAAGGACGGGAAAACCCATGACGGCTACCTGCGAGCACCTTCCGGTTCAGTGACACAGCGGCGACACGAACACCGAATGGCTGCGAGGAGTGCCCAGCGACCGGCGGGGGGCGGGTACTGGCTGCATCTGCGGCTCTGCCTGACCTGTGGACACGTCGGGTGCCGCGACAACTCACCCGGCAAACACGCCATCGCTCACTTCAGCGGGACCGGTCATCCGGTGATACCAGTCTTTCGAATTCTGTGAGGACTAACGCTGGTGCTGCATCGATGAGCAGATGGTGTGACAGTTGCTCGGGAGGAGCCCAATGAACGTTCCCAACCCGGCGATCCTGACCGTCGACGATGATCCGGCGGTGTCACGAGCGGTAGCCCGTGACCTCAGGCGCCGCTACGGGGACCGCTACCGGATTGTGCGCGCGAGCAGCGGCGAGGAAGCACTGGAAGCGCTGCGCGAGCTCAAGCTGCGCGGCGAACAGGTTGCCCTGATGCTCGCCGACTACCGGATGCCGAAGATGAACGGGGTCGAGTTCCTCGAGGCCGCGATGGACCTCTTCCCGCTCGCCCGGCGAGTGCTGCTCACCGCATACGCAGACAACGGTGCAGCGATCGATGCCATCAACGTGGTTGACCTCGACCACTATCTGCTTAAGCCGTGGAACCCGCCCGAGGAGCATCTGTACCCGGTCGTCGACACCCTCCTGGAGACGTGGCGGGCGACGCCGGACCCGGCAGCGACCGACATCCGGGTGGTCGGGCACCGTTGGTCGGCGCCGTCCTTCGCGGTGCGGGACTTCCTCACCCGGAATCTGGTGCCCTACCGCTGGCTGCTGGCCGATGAACCGGAAGGCGCCCGGTTGCTGGCGGCTGCAGGGCTCACTGCCACTCAGCTGCCACTGGTGGTCACCGCCGACGGGACGGCGCTGGTCAGGCCGACGGAGGCGGAGCTCGCCGTCCACGTCGGGCTGAGCACCGCGCCCGCCTCCGAGCTCTACGACCTGGTGGTGGTCGGCGGCGGCCCGGCGGGCCTGGGCGCGGCCGTGTACGGGGCGTCCGAGGGATTGCGGACTGTGCTGGTGGAGCGCCGGGCGACGGGCGGGCAAGCCGGGCAGAGCAGCCGGATCGAGAACTACCTCGGCTTTCCTGACGGGGTATCCGGTGCCCAGCTGACCGACCGGGCCCGGCGCCAGGCGGTGAAGTTCGGTGCGGAGATCCTTAGCACCCGAGAGGTAGTGGCCATGGAGCCGGCCGGGTCTGCGCGGGTGCTGCGTTTCGACGATGAATCCGCCATCACCGCCCAGAGCGTGATCCTGGCCACCGGAGTCTCCTATCGGCGCCTTGCCGCTCCGGGGCTGGATGCGCTGACCGGCTGCGGTGTCTTCTACGGCTCTGCTCGCAGCGAGGCTCCCAGCTGCAGCAAGGAGGATGTCTACGTGGTGGGCGGGGCAAACTCCGCCGGGCAGGCCGCAGTGTACTTCTCTCGCTACGCACGGCAGGTGCACATCCTGATCCGCGGCGACGACCTCAGCCGCTCGATGTCGAGCTACTTGATCAGCCAGATCAACGCCATCGACAACATCACCGTGAACCCGTGCACCGAGGTGGCGGCGGCGGAGGGTGAGGGGCACCTGGAGCGGTTGACATTGCGGGATAACCGGTCCGGGAGCACCCGGACCGTGGACGCCTCCTGGCTGTTCGTCTTCATCGGCGCGCAGCCGGGCACGGACTGGCTCGAAGGCACCGTCGCCCGGGACGCCCAGGGGTTTCTGCTCACCGGGCCGAGCCTAGTCACCGACGGGCGTCTTCCGGCGGGCTGGCCGCTGACACGAGCCCCATATCACCTGGAGACCAGCGTCCCCGGGGTGTTTGCCGCCGGGGATGTGCGGGCCTCCTCGGTCAAGCGGGTGGCGTCCGCTGTCGGCGACGGCGCGATGGCTGTCTCGCTGGTGCACGAATACTTGGAGACGCAATGAGCGGCCAGCCGGGCGAGGAAGGACGCAACGTCCGGGAACGACTGCCTCGGGCGGAGCTGCGTACCCTCTTCCTGTTCGAGTCGCTGAGCGACGCGCAGCTGGAGCTGCTGGCCGAGTCCGGCCGCGTCGAGCAGCGGGCCGGAGGCGGCCTGGTATTCGCCGAGGGAGAGCCAGCGACCTGCTTCTTCGTCCTGCTGGAGGGATCGGTGGCACTCAGCCGCCGGGTGCGCGGAGACGACGTTGAGGTACTGCGCGCCGACCAGCGTGGTGCGTATGGTGGGGCGAACCAGGCCTACCTTGGAGACCAAGTCGAGCAGCTGTACATCAACACCATGCGGGCGCTCACCGACAGCTCCTTCTTCGTCCTGCCGGCCGACGAGTTCGGCTCCGCAGTCCGCACCTGGTTCCCGATGGCGGTGCACTTGCTGGAAGGGCAGTTCTACGGCATCCGGCGGACCAGCACCGTCGCAGGCGAGCGGGAGCGACTGGTCGCCCTCGGTGCGCTGTCGGCGGGCCTGACCCATGAGCTCAACAATCCGGCCGCGGCCGCTCTGCGAGCCACCTCGGCGCTGCAGGAGCGGATCGCAGGCATGCGACAGGAGTTCGCGGCCATCGCCGACGGCAGGCTGGACGGCCACCAGTTGAAGGACCTGGTGGAGCTGCAGGAAGCAGCGGTGAAGCGGACCGCGACTGCCGCCCAGCTGTCAGCCCTGGACGCCTCGGACGCCGAGGACGAGCTCGGCGACTGGCTGGACGGGCACAGAGTGGCCGATGGATGGGACCTTGCCTCTACCCTGGTTGCCGCGGGCGTCGACGCGGCCTGGCTGGACTCGGTGGCCGGCACGGTCGGTGAGGCACCGCTGGCCCCGTCGGTACGCTGGATCACTCACAGCATCGACACCGAGCTGCTGATGGCGGAGATCAATGACTCGGTGTCCCGGATCTCCGGCCTCGTCGACGCAGCCAAGCAGTACTCCCAGCTGGACCGCGCGCCGCAGCAGACCGTCGACGTCCACACTCTGCTGGAAGCGACCCTGACGATGCTACGGGCCAAGATCCCGCCCGGCATCACCGTGGTGCGCCAGTACGCCCCAGACCTGCCGCCGATCCTGGCGTACGGAGCGGAACTCAACCAGGTGTGGACCAACCTCATCGTCAACGCCCTGGACGCCATGGGCGGCGAGGGCACCCTGACACTGCGCACCCGGCGGGACGGCGACTGGCTGCTGGCTGAGGTGGGTGACACCGGTCCGGGCGTTCCCCCGGAGGTGCGTCCCCGGATCTTCGAGCCGTTCTTCACCACCAAGCCGGTCGGCGAGGGAACGGGTCTCGGGCTGGACATCTCGTATCGCATCGTCGTCAACAAGCATCACGGTGACATCCGGGTGGAGTCCCGCCCGGGAGAGACCTGGTTCCGAGTGTGCCTGCCCCTCCCGGACGGCCTGCCAGCCTGATGGCGGGTACTGACGGAAGACCTGGATCTGGGCTGGGATGCCGTCCACACCGCAGATCGCCGGTACTGCGTGTGTGCCGGTACGACCGATATTCCGCCCGCTGGCACGCACGGAATCTAAACGAGCCGCAGCCTTGCGCTGCTCACATATCGAAAGCGGCGAACCGTGATCAACATCACCCTCAACAACGGTGTCGTTATGCCGGCCCTGGGCCTCGGAGTCTTCCAGAGCAGCCCTGAGGAGACCGCTGGCGCCGTCGCGAGCGCACTGGCCACCGGCTACCGCCACATCGACACCGCTGCCGTCTACCGAAACGAGCGTCAGGTCGGCGAAGGCCTGCACCGTTCGGGCCTTGACCGCTCCGAGGTCTTCCTCGAGACCAAGGTTTGGGTCAGCGACTACGGCTCCGATGCGACGCTGCGCGCCTTCGACAAGGCGACGCGCAAGCTCGGCGTAGAGCAACTGGACTTGCTGATCCTGCACCAACCTGCCCCCAGTCGCTTCGATGCGACCGTGGCTGCCTACACCGCCCTGGAGAAGCTCCTCGCCCAGGGACAGGTGCGTGCCATCGGCGTCAGCAACTTCATGCCGAACCACCTGGCCGACCTGATGCAGCGCACGACCGTGGTGCCGGCGGTTAACCAGATCGAGCTGCATCCGTACTTCACTCAGCCCCCTGTGCAGAAGACCGACACCGACCACGGCATCCTCACGCAGGCGTGGTCGCCGATCGGCGGGATCACCTTCTACCCCGGATGGGGCGAGGAGCGTCGCAATGTGATGGACGACCCCGCCATCCGCACCATCGCGCAGGCACACAGCAAGAGCGCGGCGCAGGTCATGCTCCGGTGGCATCTGCAGCACGGCCGCTCGGCCATCCCGAAGTCGACCAACCCCCAGCGGATCGCCGAGAACTTCGATGTCTTCGACTTCTCGCTCTCCGACGACGAACTCGCCACGATCGACGCCCTCGACACTGGTGTCCGACACGGACCTGACCCGGACATGCGCAGCAACAACGTGTTCGACATGGTCATCCCTGACGCTTAGAAGCAGGGGAACCGGAGCGCGGGACTAGGGTCCGTCTTCAAAGATCATCGGGTGGTGGATCATGGTGGGGTGATACGTCGCCATGAACTCACCGATCAGGAGTGGGAGTTACTTGCTCCACTGATACCGCGGGCCGCGACGGGCCGGCCGCGAGTGTCGGACCGGCAGCTCATCAACGGGATGGTCTACAAGATCCGGACCGGGATCTCCTGGCGAGACCTGCCGGAACGCTACGGCCCCTGGCAGACCGTCTACACCCGCTTCCGCCGCTACGCCCTGGGCGACGTGTTCACCCGGGCCCTGCAGCAGATCCAGGCTCACGCGGACGCGGCCGGCGACATCGACTGGCTCGTCCAGATCGACTCCACCATCGTCCGCGCTCACCAGCACGCCGCCGCCACCGGCCGAAAAAAGGGACCTACCGGCCGGACGAACCGGACGATCATGCCCTCGGCCGATCCCGAGGTGGACTGACCACCAAAATCCATCTCGCCTGCGACGGCAAGGGGCGCCCGCTCGCCGTCCTGGTGACACCCGGCCAACGCCACGACAGCATCTGCGCGCGACCACTTCTGGAGCGCATCCGGGTCCCGCGCACCGGACCGGGCCGCCCCCGCTGCAGACCCGACCAGGTCATCGCCGACAGGGCCTACAGCTCCCGCGGCTTCCGCGGCTACCTGCGCAAACGCGGCATCGCATGCACCATCCCAGAGAAGACCGACCAGCAGCGACACCGGCACAACCGCGGCCGCCGCGGCGGGCGGTCACCATCCTTCGACCAGCAGATCTACCGTCACGCAACATCGTCGAACGCTGCTTCAACCGACTCAAAGGCTTCCGCGGCATCGCCACCCGATACGAGAAGACCGCCACCTCCTACGAAGCAGCGGTCACCCTCGCATCATTCCTGCTCTGGGCAAGATCCGTTTGAAGACGGACCCTAGTCGGCTCTGATCGTCCACCGAGACCACGACCCGCCTCTGGAGGAGGCCAGCAGGCATCTCGCCGCGAAGCCCGCAGACCTCCATGCAAGCACAAGGCCACCTGATCGGCGCCCTGTTCGTCACGGCGGCATTCAGGAGGGCTCGCACACAGCCACCAGCAGGAGGACCGTCATGCTCGTCGTCACTGGCGCCACCGGACAACTGGGCCGCTTGGTCGTCGAAGATTTGCTGGAGCGCGGAGTCACGCCCGCCGATATCACCGCGACTGGCCGCGACCTGGCACGGCTGGAGCCGCTTGCCGAGCGCGGCGTGCGCACCGCTGTGCTCGACTACGACGCGCCCGAGGCGTCCGCCGACATACT
The DNA here is from genome assembly GCF_044747345.1 of Streptomyces sp. NPDC090088. NCBI lineage: Bacteria > Bacillati > Actinomycetota > Actinomycetes > Kitasatosporales > Streptomycetaceae > Streptomyces > Streptomyces sp. NPDC090088. The sequence continues at coordinate 66,973 of NZ_JBIVDZ010000015.1, forward strand.
CACCGGCGCTGACGTACTACTCCTGGTCTCCAGCACGGAGACGGGACCCAAACGTGTGCGGCAGCACTCCGCAGTGATCGAGGTTGCGAAGGACTCGGGGACCGGCCGGATCGTCTACACCTCGGCGCCGCATGCGGATATCGCCAAGCTCGTTCCTGCGCCCGACCACAAAGCGACCGAGGAATTCCTCCGGGCTTCAGGAGTCAGCTACACGATCACACGGATCAACTGGTACACGGAGAACTACGCATACACATTCGAGCAGTCCAAGACCTCAGGCGAGGTGCTGTCGAGCGCTGGCGCGGGTCGAGTCGCGTCAGCCCCGCGGGCCGACTACGCCGCCGGTATCGCCGCGGTCATGCTCGACCCGGCTACGACAGGCAAGACGCTTGAACTGTCCGGTGACGTTGCATGGGCCTTCGACGATCTCGCTGCCGTGTTCACCGAGGTGCTTGGGCGTCCCGTGGCTGTACGCCAGCTGGACCGGGAGGCCCACCTCAGCGTGCTGAAAGAAGCCGGCTTCGACGACACCATGGCAGCCGCCCTTGCCGAACTCGACGCAAACATTCGAGACGGCGCTCTGGCTGATGCGACATCGACACTCCGTGCGCTGATCGGTCGCCCGACGCAGTCGCTGCTGCAGACCGTGCGCTCGTGGGACTGACGGCGCGGCTCTGAGACAAGACACTGAGCGTAGGGGCAGGCCACGCGCCTTGCGGCGCAAGGCGCGTGCAGATCTCTGCTGTGGGCCATCCTTGCCTTGTTCAGACGGCCAATGACCCGGACGTCTTTCGGCAGGCCCACGGAGAAGTCCAGTGAGAAGATCCCGGTCGTGTAGCGCGGCGCTTCATCCTGCGCTGAGCTGGCGAAAAGCAGCGTGGGCCGAGGTACCGGGCTCGGCTGTCCACATGACGAGTTGCTGGTCAGGGTCGTCGGCACAGAGAAGCGCGGTCCAGTCCACCTCGATGTCGCCGAAATCGGGATGGCGGAGTGTGGTGTGGCCGCCTGTACGGGTCTGCACGTCATGGGAGGTCCACCACTTTCGGAAGTGAGGATCCCGCTTGGAGAGTTCACAGACGAGTCCGGACAGCCGAGGGTCGTCGGGGTACCGGGCTGCTTCCATCCTCAGCTGGGCCACAGTGATCCGACCTGACTCTTCCCACCGCGCGTGACCGCGTCGGACCGGTGTGTCGGTGAACATCTGCCAGACGAAGTTACGTTCCGGTTCTGGGATTTGACCGAAGTCGCAGAAGAGCGCGGCAGCGGTGTGATTCCAGGCGAGGATGTCGGTGCGCCGTCCGACGACAAAGGCCGGAGTGGTGTTGAGGTCGTCCAGCACACGGCGCAGCTGGAGCTGCACGTGCTGTCGTTCCTCCGGAGCCGTCCGTGTCGCGGATCCCTTGCCGGCGAGCTCGAACAGGTAGATGCGCTGATCGTCGTTGAGCTGCAGAACCTTGGCCAACTCTGCGAGCACTGGCTCAGAGGCCTGGACACGGCCTTGCTCAAGGCGGGTGTAGTAGTCCGTGCTGATCGCGGCCAGCTGCGCCACCTCCTCGCGACGCAGACCGGGGACACGGCGTGCCCGCCCGCCGGTGGCAAGCCCGCTGTCATCGGGATTGACCTCGCCACGGCACTTTTTGAGGAACTCGCCCAGACGGCCAAGCTGCGGCTCTCGAACCATGTTCACCATGATCCCATCAGGCGAGTCGCGCGGCTGTGAGGGGGGAGATGGCTTTCCTGGATTCCCCTGCTCCAGAATGATTTTCCCGCCTTCCCGTACGAGCGACAGGGCACGCTCGCTGGCATGATAGGTGAACTCCCACCTGATCCGGTCCACGAAGGAGGCGGGGAAAGCGCGCCAGGCGCCGCGCTGCCAGCCGAAAGAACATGTCCTCGCGCTCTGCGAGCACCGGTTCGTGCGCAGGCCAGGGGCAGTCGGTCTCGGGTTTCGCGCGACAGCGACTTGTTGGCGACGCTGGCCCCGTTCGTCAGCAGCTTCAGGGCGTCCTCGTTCGGAGAGCTGAGTTCAGAGTTCATACCGTCAGGCTCAGTAAAAACTGCGGGGACAACCGCATCGCGTCGAAGGCGAGGGTGAGGACACCGACCACGGAGTGGTGGAAGCGGGGCACCGACCGAACGTACCGCAGCCCCTGGATCACTGGTCACGAGTTCCGCAACGGCCTCCTCGACTTCCTCGGCGCCCTGAACCAGGTAACCCTGAGTTCTTCGGCCGCCTCTGGGGAGTCAGAACAACGCCGTCGCCCTGCTTCGCAACTAGGACCTCCTTCCCCGCACCGCCTGAGGCAGGCACACCATGTGCCTGCACTACAACCGCTCCCGGCAGCAGTCGGCTGTGTGGAGGGTCGCCGGTTCTGTCCGGACGACAGAAAAGGGCGTAGAGGCGGTCTCCTTCGGCATCGGGGCGGCACCACCGCGTAGACCGCGGTGGTGCCGCCTTGAAGCGTCAGGACGCTCTGCGCCCGTTACGCCGTTGGACGGGCCGCCAGGAGACACCGATAGCCCGGGCTGCTCCTGGTGCGGGCCGCTCCGAGTTCCTCGCGGAGTCCTGCGCCGGGGGCCACTGGCTCACGGGTGGCCGCTGCGGCACCGGTCCACCGCGTTGCAGCCCCGGTTCCAGGGGTTGGCCTGGGTGGGATGTGTAGGGACATGTTCAAGTTGAAGTGAGCGTCCGGGTCGGTGACCGGGTTGTAGCGTGCGTTGGGGTTGGCCACCCAGCGGTCATGCTGAAAGGTGATGCTCTGGGGCTGGAGCTGCTGGCTGGCTGCCCTCGCCGCCATGGTGTAGATGTGGACGCTGGTGATCGCCTGGGGCGGGATCCGGTGGAAGAAGGCCCATTCGTCCTGGCTTGCATAGGTGCTGTGCAGGTTGGGATCCCCCCGGAGCTGGTCGGGAACGTGCAGGACGAACTGCGGGTTGATGGTGTAGACGAAGGTTCGGGATCGAGTGTTGGCAGCTTGACGGCGGGAGGTTTTGCCGCCGACGTGCGCGATCCGGTCGGCCTGTGCGCAGCCCTCGACGCTGCAACGTCGGTCCTGAGTCCCACCGAAGTGCTCCAGTACAGTCCCGCACAGCACCGGGATTTCATGAAACCGGTCTTTAAAACCACGCCCGCCGACCTGCCCGGACCGCTGGAGTTCTCGCTGTGGGTGCCGATGACGGCCGTAGCGCACGTGCTGCCCGACATGCGGGCACCGGAACGCGGCACCTTCCTGCCCGTCAATTGCGGCGGCGCCGTCCAGCCCCACCCCGAGCGTGCTGGCACCTCCATCGCCTCACCACCGAGAGCGCCTACGCCGACCTGCTCCACCAGACGCTATCCGCCGACAACGTCCACGTGGCACAGCTCATCGTCCTGGGCGTCATCACCGCCGACTATCCCCACAAGGACCCGGCTGTCCTCGCGGAAACGCTGTGGACCATGCACCACACCCGACGTGTTCATCGCGACCAAGCTGTGGCTGCTGACCCAGGAACGCAACAAGGCCAGCGCCGAGGCCGCGAGAGCCTGGAACGCCTCAGGCTGGAGCAGGCCGACCTGTACCTCATCCACACCACGTTCGGACGTGAGTAGCACCTGGACAGTGGCAGGCCCTGGCCGAGGCGTACAAGAGAGGCAAAGCGCGGGCAACCGGCGGCTCGAACCTCACCCCCCCATATCGACGAGATCGAGGCCGGACTGCCCGTCCCGCACGCCAACCAGATCGAGCTGCACCCTTGGTCCCAGAAGCCCGAACTGGTCTCTTACCTGAACCAGGAGGGCATCACGCCCATCGCAAGATCGACGCGACCACCACCTTCGACAGCTCCGACCCCCGCGCCGGCATCCCTCCCGCTTCATCCCTGAGACTTGCGAGGCCAATCAAGCCACTCGTCTTCGTGGTCTGTAGCACCGTGCCGGACTACCAGCGGGCCACGCGGCTGCACTGTCAGCCGAAAGAGCGTGTCCTCGCCCTGCATCTCCATCGGCTCGCACAGATCACGGAGCGGTCTGATCCAGAGCTCCGTGCGGCGGAGCCTTGTCGGTTGTGGCGGCCCAACTGGCCAGCAGCTTAAGGGCGTCCTCGTTAGGAGAACCGGGCTCGGCGGTCATGGCGGTCAGGCTCAGGGCAGGCTGCGCGGGCAACTGCATGGCGTCGAAGGCGAGCGTGAGGTCACCGACGACGGGGTGGTGGAAGTGCTTGAGACCGGTGTAGTGCAGACGCACCTGGTGTTGGGCCCAGGCGGCGCGGAAGTCCTCGCTGCGGGTGACGAGTTCGCCGATGAGGTCCGTCAGGGCCTTGTCATGCGGATTACGTCCGGCTTCGCTGCGCAGCAGGGCGACGGTGTTTTGCATCGACTCCTCCCAGCGCAGGCCGAAGAACTCGCGACCGCCGGGATGGAGGAACTTGAACCGGGCGATGTTCAGCGGTGGCTGCTGCCCGTCGGCGAACAAGGGCGCGTACAGGGCATAACCAAGGCTGTTGGCAGCGAGGAAGTCCAGACGGTTGTTGCGGACGAAAGCAGGCGCATCGGTCATGGAGTCCAGGACCCGCTGCACGCTCGATGGGACCTTCGCCTGTTGTTGGGCAGGGCGACGGCGCTTGTGCGATGTGGCGTTGGCGGCACGAGCAAGGTCGTGCAGGTGGTCGCGTTCAGCCTCGTCGAGCTGGAGGGCTCGGGCAAGAGAGTCCAGCACGGTTTCAGAGACACCGGTCAGATTGCCGCGTTCCAGGCGCACGTAGTAGTCGAAGCTCATTCCGGCGAGCATGGCCACCTCTTCGCGGCGCAGGCCGGGGACGCGGCGCTTACTGCCGTAGGCGGGGAGGCCGGCCTGCTGGGGAGTGATCTTGGCCCGACGGGAAGCAAGGAACTCCTTGATTTCTTTACTGCTGTCCACGACTTCCAGGCTAGGCCCGTCGCGCAGGACCTGGGGGGTACTGCCATTACCTGGAACAGTTTTACCTTCCCTACCTCCTTGAGCAGCGGTTTCATCGATGGGGGACCACCTGGAGAACCCAGCTCTCAGTTTCCGGGCATAGCACTTATCTCCGGGAGGCCTTCGTGCCCGTCACTCTGCGGCGGGTTATATGCGGTTACGGAGCGGCACGGCCAAGACCCGAAGCCGGCGGTGGCGCGCTGAGCCGAACGGCTCATCAACGCCCTGCCCTCGCCAGCAACGGGGAACGGATGGTCTACACAGGCCGCCTGAACGATCGATACAAGGAGCTTTTTCACATGGCCAAGCAGACTGCGCCGGGAGCCCTGGCCTCCGTGGCACCCAAGCTGGTCGAGCTGACCGACGAGGTTCTCTTCGGGGACGTGTGGGAGCGTGCCGAGTTGTCGCCGCGTGATCGCAGTCTGATTACGGTCACCGCGTTGGCGGCGCTGTACCGGACCGAGCAGCTCGGCTTCCACCTTCAGCTTGCCTTGAACAACGGCCTGAGCAAGGAAGAGCTCGGTGAGGCTCTGACTCACCTGGCCTTCTACGCCGGCTGGCCCACCGCCATGACCGCCGTCACCCAGCTCAAGGCCATTGCCGACAACTCCCAGGGTCCTGCTCCTGCCTGACCAGCTTCCGGGATATCGCGGTGGCGCTCCTGTCGGATTCACCGGACACGTACAGCAAGAAAGAGACCGTTCACGATGGAACTGTTGAAGAAGCAGCCGACGATGAAGCTGCCGGCCGAGTGGTTCACCGGCGACGCGTGGGCTGATGTCATCTACCGCGGTGAGGACCCCTCCCGCACCCGCGCCAACGCTGTCCACTTCGCCCCCGGTGCCCGCACCGCCTGGCACTCCCACGGCCTGGGCCAGACCCTCTACATCGTCGAGGGCATCGCCCTGATCCAGTCCCGCGGCGGCGACATCCTTGAAGCCCATCCCGGCGACGTGATCTGGACCCCGGCCGGTGAGGAGCACTGGCACGGCGCTGCCCCCGACCACTTCATGACTCACATCGCCCTGTGGGAGACGGACGACGTCGACTGGCTGGAGCACGTCACCGACAGCGAGTACGGCGGTCCCCGCCACAGCACCCGCGCCTGACCGGCCCGAAGCAAGCACCCAGCCGACGCCCGCTGGGTGGCCGGCACCACAGTTAGGAGAGCATCATGCGAGGAGTTGTCCTCCACGCACCGGGCGACGTACGCGTCGAGGAGCGTGACACCCCGAAGGTCATTAAGTCGACCGACGCGGTCATCCGTACCACTGCCACCTGTGTGTGCGGGTCTGATTTGTGGGACTACCGGGGGATCAACCCGGTCAACGGGCCCGTCCCCGTCGGGCACGAGTACGTCGGTGTCGTCGAAGAAGTCGGCCGCGACGTTACGCTGATCAAGCCGGGTCAGTTCGTCGTCGGCTCCTTCTTCGCGTCCGACAACACGTGCCCGAACTGCCGCAATGGCTACCAGACCAACTGCCTGCACCGCGAGTTCGTCGGTGCTGGCGGTTGCCAGGCCGAGTACGTCCGCATCCCCCTCGCGGACGGCACTCTGGTCGCAGCCCCTGAGCAGCCCGACGAGGCGCACATCGCAAGCCTGCTGGCCTGTTCCGACGTTATGGGCACTGGCTGGTATGCCGCCGTGGCCGCCGAGGTCCAGCCCGGTTCCACCGTCGCGGTGGTCGGAGACGGCGCTGTCGGTCTGTCAGCCGTCATCGCCGCCAAGGAACTCGGGGCAGAGCGGATCATCGCCATGAGCCGGCACGAGTCCCGGCAGAGGCTGGCCATCGAGTTCGGCGCCACCGACATCGTGACCGAACGAGGCGACGAAGGCGTGGCCCACATCAAGGAGATGACCGGCGGCATCGGTGCTGACGCCGTCCTGGAATGCGTCGGCACTCCACAGGCGATGCAGCAGGCTCTGCACTCCACCCGGCCCGGCGGTAATGTCGGCTTCGTCGGTGTCCCGCACGATGTGGAAATCAAGGGCGAGGAACTATTTTACTCCCACGTCGCCCTGCGTGGCGGCCCAGCCCCTGTCCGCGCCTTCCTGCCCGACCTGATCGACCGCGTATTCACGGGCCGGATCAACCCCGGCAAGGTCTTCGACCTGGCCCTGCCCCTGGAACACGCCGCCGAGGGTTACAAGGCCATGGACGAACGCCGCGCCATCAAGGCCCTGCTACGCCCCTGACCGCGGATGGGCTCGGTACGGCCGGCGTTCACTTGAGTGGAGACCGTACCGCCCCTGGGGCACACGGACCGATCGTGATGTCTCCCTCTTTCACCGGCCATGCCCTTGGAGAGTGGCGAACTCAGGTGCCGCCCCAGCATCGAGACGGTGAGTGAATCGTCCGGGTTGGCGGTCAGGTTCTCCGGTGCTTCACCGGCACCGTAGTTGAACGTCGCGAGAGTCTTGACGTGGGGTACGACGGGCTGTGGACGATTCGCGAGCGTCGCGGATGCGGGCGGTGCCCAGGTAAGGGCAGCGGCGGCAACGGCGAGTGCTGCTGCTCCGAGCCTGTATCGGTTGTTCACGGGGCTCTTCCTGGTCTTGTTTGAGGAAGACTGTGCGTCGGGGTGCCTCAGGCTTGTCCCGTATAAGCGCGTGAGCTGCGGCTTCGTCAACGGTACGGTCGTGCGGTGGAGTCTGAGAGGTTGAACGAGTGCCCGTTGCACGAGACCAGTGTGATCCCTGACCACCTGGTTGGGCGACGCCTGCAGCGGATCGTCGCATCCTGGCACCGGTACGCGAAGGCGCAGTCCGGCCCGCTGGACGTGTGCTGATCGACAGCGACGGGGTCACAACGTGACTGACGACCGGCTCGGACTGGTGCTTGATCGCGGAGCGAGCAACCCTCTACGAGGGGTACGACATGGCGGCAGGGGGCAGCGTCGAGGTGGCGCCGATGAAGGACGAAACGCCGTTCGCCGCTCACCTCGGGCAGACGGTCCTGGCGGTACGGGAAGAGGGGGACGCGGCCACAGGGCGACTCGCGCTCGAAATCACCTTCAGCTCAGGAGGTGTCCGGTGTGAGAGCTGGGCCGGCGAACTACGGCTGTCCGTCTGCTGACCCGCGCATTGTCATCGGTGAGATCCGTGTGAGGATCGCGCGGTGCCTGGTGTTATCACGGCGTCGCGGCCTTCCTGGATAGGCCCGTTCACCGGGCTGAGCCCGCGTTGTTTCCGCAAGCTGGTGACCACACTGCGCCGAGAGGGAGCGGACGCGGTCCGACGGGGCCGGCCGTGGGGCCTGCCGCTGGAGGATCGGGTGCTGCTGGTCGCGGCCTACTGGCGGACGAACTTGATGCTACGCCAGCTCGGCCCGCTGTTCGGGATCTCGAAGTCAGCGGCCGACCGCGTCATCGATCACCTTGGCCCCATCCTCGCTCTCCGGCTGCGCCGCAGGTTCAGCAAGGACACCGTTCTCATCGTGGACGGGACTCTTGTGCCCACGCGGTGGCCGAGCAGTCGAAGAACTACAGGTATTCCACCAACCACCAGGTCGTCATCGACGCCGACACCCGGCTCGTCGTCGTGGTCGGCCAACCGGTGTCGGGCAACCGCAATGACTGCAGGGTATGGGAGCTGTCCGGTGCGAAGGCCGCCGTCGGCAAAACGACAGTGAATGCGGATGGCGGCTATCGGGGGACGGGTCTGCTCATACCGCACCGCCGTGAACGTGGTCAGGCGGAACTTCCGGCCTGGAAAGAGGAGCACAACCGCTCGCATCGCAAGGTCCGTGCTCGTGCCGAGCACACCTTCGCCCGGATGAAGGGCTGGAAGATCCTCCGCGACTGCCGTCTCAAGGGCGATGGCGTTCATCACGCGATGCTGGGCATCGCCCGCCTCCACAACATCGCCCTTGGTGGGTAGATCGAGGAGGCGTGGCCACAGGGTGTGTGACTCGACTATTCGATCATTGCGGGACAAGCCTTCGGGAAGGGAAGCTGTTCGGAGCGGGCCCGATCGAGGATCTTCGGCTCCGGCGACGGGACAGTCGGCTCAGGCATTGATCTCGCGAGGATCGCCCTTGAGCAGCGGGGTCGCTGCCACGGCAGCGAGTAGGAGCACCGCTGTGATGACCAGGCTGGTGCGCAGGCCGTGCAGGAAGGTGGCCTGGTCGGCGAGCAGGGCGCCGAAGACCGCTACGGCAAGGGCGCCTCCGACCTGGCGGGCGGTGTTGAGGAGACCGCTTGCGGTGCCGGCTCGGTGGGCTGGGACGCTGTCCAGCAGCGCTGCGGTCAGGGGTGGCATGACCAGGGGCGCACCGAAGCCGACGGGGAACATCAGAAGGGCTACCAGCCACACTGGAGCTGTGACCGGCAGTACGGCCAGCGTGACCATGCCCGCGCTCATCATGAGCAGTCCGGTGGTGATGGCCGCCCGGCGGCCGATCCTCTCCACGAGTCGGGCGGCGATCGGATTCAGCAGGGCGGAGAAGGCCATCATCGGCACGAACGCCAGGCCGGTGGCCATGGAGGACAGACCGCGCACCTGTTGGAAGTAGAGGCTGAACAGGAAGGGGAGCCCATAGAACCCGATCATGAACGTGAAGCCCACCACGACGGCGATCACCACAGTGCGGTTGCGGAACATCTGCAACGGCACCATCGGATGCGCTGCACGGGCTTCGACCAACAAGAAGGCGGCCAGTGAGAAGACGGCGGCACCGAGCGAGCCAAGGACGGGGGGCGTGGTGAAGCCCTTGGCTCCCGCCTCGATCATCCCGTAAGTCAGACCACCCATCGCCACGACGGCAGCGATCTGACCTGCGAAGTCGAAGGGCACCTGCCGGTGCGGCGAGGGCTGGGTGCGGGCGAGCAGAACGAGGGCGGCGACACCGATGGGCAGATTGATGAAGAAGATCAGCCGCCAGTTCAGCTCGGTCAGCAGGCCGCCCACTATGGGGCCCGAGGCGGCGGCCGCGGCTCCGCCCATGGCCCACAGCGCGATCGCACGAGCCCGCTGGACCTGATCGTCATACGCCTCGCGGATGAGCGCGAGGGTGGCTGGCATCATCGCCGCCGCCCCGGCACCCTGCACGAACCGGGCGGCAACCAGTACGCCGAGGCCCGGGGCCAGACCACAGGTGGCCGAGGCGATGACGAACACCGTCAAACCGATGGCGAAGGCCCGCCGTGCGCCGATTCGGTCAGACAGCGCACCGGCTGACAGCAGCAGTGCGGCGAACATCAGAGTATAGCCGTCCACCACCCATTGCAGCCCGGTCATGCCGCCCCCGAGATCGTCGCGGATCGACGGCAGGGCAACATTGACGACTGTGGCGTCCAGGGTGATCACGAAGAAGCCGACTACGGAGGCGGCGAGCGCGGAAGCCGCGTGGCGGCTGCGCCTTCCAGCGGCGTGATCGCCAGGACGTCGGGCGAGGGGGACCGGGGACGACACGGAAAACTCCCGAGACGAAGTAGGGGCGTGGATGATCGGATGGCGCCGGCGTGTGGATATCGAGGGCGACAGCAACCCGTGCCACTCGGAGCGCGTGAGTGAATCGGCCACATCTGAGGAAACCCCTGCTGACGGCGACGGGGAAGGTACAGCTGTTCCAGGTAATGACAGAACCCCCCACACAGAACCGAATCTTCATAGCCTCGAAGATGTGGACAAGAGGAACGAGATCAGCGACTTTTTGGCTTCACGCCGGGCCAGGATCACCCCCCAGCAAGCTGGCCTCCCGGTCTACGGCGGCAACCGCCGGGTCCCCGGCCTGCGCCGCGAAGAGGTCGCCATGCTCGCCGGAATGAGCGTCGACTACTACGTGCGCCTGGAGCGCGGCAACCTTCGTGGCGCCTCCGAAGCTGTTCTGGACGCGCTGGCCCGAGCACTGCAACTGGACGAAGCCGAGCGCGCACATCTGCAGGACCTGGCCCGCACCGACAGCGCCACCTCGACCTCACGCCGACGTCGTCCCGCCACCCAACCACAGGTTCCATCCAACGTGCAGCGATCCTTGGACGCGATGTCGGACGCAGTGGCAATCGTTCGCGATAGCCGTCTCGACATTGTCGCCGCCAACCGGCTCGGGTTCGCGCTGTACGCCCCCATGTTCGCTGACGGGCACAAACCGCCGGTGAACATCGCCCGGTTCAAGTTCCTCGATCCCCGCGGCAGAGACTTCTTCGGTATCAACTGGGAGGAATCGACGAATATCACGGTCTCGCTGCTGCGCACCGAGGTCGGCCGTGCTCCCTATGACAAGGGCTTGACCGACCTCATCGGCGAACTTGTCACCCGCAGTGAGGAATTCCGCTCGGCCTGGGCTCAGCACAACGTACGGCAGCTCTACACCGGTGCCAAGAAGTTCCGTCACCCCGTCGTTGGTGACCTCACCCTCGCCTTCGACGCGATGCACCTGCCCGCACAGCCCGGGTTGACGATCGGAGTCATGACCGCCGAACCCGGATCCCACGACGAAGACGCCCTCAAGCTTCTCGCCAGCTGGGCCGCCTCAGGCGAGGAAACCGGCCTGTCACACGTGCTGGACTCGCACCCGGCATAAGGATGGTCATCCGTGAGCAAGCACAGCAGCCGGCTGCTGCCCGGAGACCGGCGTGGGCGGACGAGACGTTCCCGACCTCGCCCGACTGCTGTGGAGTGATCACACGGGCGGGCGTCGTCACCTGGGGTTCGAGACGTGGTGGCTCTATTGTCTTTAGTCAAGGGAAACGGGGGTGTGTTGGGTCGGGGTGGCTGATCTGCTGTGGGATGACGTGAAGTGCTTCTTCGATCCGGACCTGGTGGGGTCGCTGCCGGAGGTGCGTGTCCCTGGTGCCTCGGTGGAGGACTGACAGGCTGTGCTCGATCTTGTCGCGGAAACAGGCTGGCAGTGCGAGTACTCCGAAGGTGAGGTGGTGCTTTCGGCGCCTCGGGCGAAGGCCGTGCTGTCGCGTCCGGCTGATGCCGAGTGCCCGTACCTACGACAAGACTCCCGCGCGGATCGTGCTGCGCTGGCACCTTCAGCACGGCCTGTCTGCCATCCCCAAGTCGGTACGTGCCAGCCGGATCAAGGAGAACTTCGACGTCTTCGGCTTCTCCCTGTTCCCCGCTGAGGTGGCCGCCATCGACGCACTCGACACCGGGGCCCGCGGCGGCCCCGACCCTCAGCTGGTGGATACCGCGATGTTTCCGGTCACTGTGGAGAATTGACGTTCTGACCGGCCCCAGGAGGATCGATGGGCCGACTGAGCCAGCTGACAGGACGGGGGAAGAGGGAGAAAGCCCCTCCTCGCGTTCCCTGGCACCACGATGCGAGCATGCCGACTTGCGTCGGTCGCCTCGGCTCTGCCAATTCATCGGACCTGCTGCCCTTGAGAAAGGTCCAAGCAGCTGCAGTCATTCCACCGTCGTGTTTCCGGAGAGGCCGACCTCCTCGTTGTCGAGGTCGGCCTGCAAGCCTCGTAGGACTGTGTCGTCGATGTGACGTTGGTCGCGAAGACGGACAACGGTGGCACGTCTGTGGGCGATGAGGGCCAGGCGCAGCGCGATGTAGTCCTGATGCATGAGCAGCGCTTGATCTTCGCCGGCGCCTGCGCTCCGGGCCTGCGCGGAGGCCAGGCGACCCCTGTACTCCTGGCGCAACCACTCGACGGTCCTTGGTCCGGTGCCCAGGTCGCTGGCGAGTTCCGGCATTGCCTCAAGCGCCTTCTCAATAGCAGTGGTCTCTGCAAGGTTGCGTTCCTCCTCGACCGATGTATCGGGAGGCAGTTTCGCCCAACGCACTGCCGCCGGCAGCAGGAGTCCCTGGACCACGAGGGTCACAAGAATGACGCCGGACGTGACGAAGATGATGAAGCTGCGATCGGGGAACGGCTCGCCAGAGTCGAGCGTCTGCGGCACCGAGAGGACGACTGCGAGCGAGACCGCGCCCCGGAACCCGGCCAGGCAGCTGATCACACGGGCTCGGTGGCCGACCCGGGCCAGGCGCTGCTGGGGGCGACGGTCGAGCACCCCAACCAGGTAGGCGGATGCGAACACGAACGCGAAGCGCACGGCGACGAGTACCCCACAGACGACACCTACGGCGATCAACGCGCCCTTGACATCGGCACGGCCGAGATCGCGAACGGCGTATTGCAATTCCACCCCCACCAGCACGAACAGTGTCCCGTTGATGATGAACGTGGCCAGTGGCCAGAACGCCATGGCCTGCGTGCGGTGTTCGGCCCGGATGATGCGAGGGGCGACCTGGGACATGATCAGGCCGGTGGTGACCACCGCGATGACACCAGAGGCCTCGATCAGCTCGGCCAGCAGATACGCGGTGAAGGGTGCCAAGATCATAACCAGGTTGCCCAGCAGCGGGTCGTCCAGACGGCGCCGCACGATTGTGTTGGCCCACGCAACCGCTGCTCCGGCCGCAGCTCCGCCGCCGTAGGCGAGCAGGAACAGCCCGCCGACGTGTGGAATGCTCAGGTGTTCCTCGCCGACCGTGATGCCGACGGCGAGCCCGTAGATGACCAGGGCCGTGCCGTCGTTGACCAGGCTCTCCGCGCGCAGCAACGTGACATGGCGGCGCGGCAGGGCGCGGGCCAGGACGCCGACCACCGTGGCGTCCGTGGGCGCCACGGCCGCGCCGAGCACCCACGCTGGCCCCCACGGCAGCCCGAGTGCGTGCCCGGCCGCTGCCACAGCCCAGGCCGTGAGAATGACAAGCACGGTGCTCAGCAGCACGATGCCGCGCAGGTTGGTGCGGATCTCGCGCAAGGAGGTAGTGATGCTTTCCCAATGCAGCAACACCGGCAAGAAGAGCAGCAGAACGACCTCCGGCGGGAATTGCGCCTGCCGCACCGCCGGAATGAACCCCAGAGCCGCACCTGCCACAAGCAAAAGAATCGGCGGGGCGACGCGGAAACGTTGCCCCGCGGCATTGGCCACCACCACGGCCACGCCCAGGACCACGACGAGTTCAAGACCGTGCAAGGTGTCTCTCTCCTGAAGGAAGGGAAATACAGGTAAAGGCGCCCGCTCGCCGTGGAGCAACAGGACGATCGTCGATCGGTGAATTCGGGTAGACGCCGTGGGACGGTAAACGGAGCGCCAGCCACTGAGTGAGTCCCCGACCCCGCTGCGTCGAGGAGTCTGAGGAAGGCCGCGCGGCCGAGGCATCGTGGCCTGCCCGGGAGGCCGCGGCTCAGCGGGCGGCACGGATACTGGGCACCTCGTGGCGCCGGTGCACAACAGCCGACTTACGGTTGTGCCCGCTGCTCCTCGGCGGTGGTCACCGTGACCGAGACCATTCGTAGCAAATCCAGTGGCACTGGGTGCTATGGGCTCAGCAGTTGCCGCGGTGCGGCAGTAGTGCGGGTAGAACACGACATCGACGGCTGGAGGGCCGGAAGCGGGCATGGTGGCGGCACTCCTGGGGAAAGCGTCGCGTGACGTGCCGCCCAGTCTTGCACGCGAGCCGAGCCCTGTGAGGGGGAAGAAATCCTCCCTTCCACACCACAGCGGAAACCGGTTGCATGGTGACAGTCCACCTGCGGGGTCAGCGGGCCGTCCAATGCGCCTGCTCCAGCACTGTGCGTGATTTTGTTCGTCACCCATTGCCCTTTCTTCGTCACCCATTGTCCTTTCTGTGAAGTATCAAAGTGAGTGCTCCCATGTCTGAAACACCCCAGGCCACCGTTGGCAAGGTGGATTCGGTTCCCGACAGCAGCCGCTGGAAGGCGCTCGTCTTCATTGCGCTTGCCCAGTTGATGGTTGTCCTCGACGCCACCGTCGTGAACATCGCACTACCCTCCGCCCAGCAGGACTTGGGGATGTCCGACGGCAACCGGCAGTGGGTCATTACCGCCTACGCCCTAGCCTTCGGCGGGCTGCTGCTATTTGGCGGCCGGGTCGCCGACCTGTGGGGCCGCAAGCGTGCCTTCTTGACTGGTCTGTTCGGCTTCGCCGCCGCGTCGGCCCTCGGCGGTGCAGCCGTCAACGAGGCGATGATGTTTGCCGCCCGTGCGCTGCAGGGTGTCTTCGGTGCGCTGCTGGCCCCGGCGGCGCTGTCACTGCTCGCGGTGATGTTCACGGACGCCAAAGAGCGCGCGAAGGCGTTCGGTATCTATGGCGCGATCGCTGGTGGCGGTGGCGCCGTGGGGTTGATCGTCGGGGGTTTCCTCACGGAATACCTGAACTGGCGCTGGACGCTCTACGTCAACATCCCGTTCGCGGTCGTCGCGGCGGCCGGCGCGTACTTCGTTGTCCGTGAGCCGGAGAGCGGCCGAAACCGCTCGCCGCTCGACATCCCCGGTGTCATTCTGTCCATACTTGGTCTGGTCACGCTTGTCTACGGCTTCACCCGCGCCGAGTCCGACAGCTGGGGCGACTCGGTGACGATCATTCTGTTCATCGCCTCAGCGGTGCTACTCGCGGCCTTTGTCGTCACCGAGTCCAAGGTCAAGTCGCCGCTTTTGCCCCTCCGGGTGGTGACTGAGCGCAACCGGGGTGGTGCCTATCTCTCGCTTGCCCTCGCGGTCATCGCGATGTTCGGGCTGTTCCTCTTCCTGACCTACTACCTGCAGATCGTGAAGGGGTACTCGCCGCTCAAGACCGGTTTCGCCTTCATGCCGATGGCTGTGGGCATGATGGTGGGCTCGACGCAGATCGGCACCCGGCTCATGACCCGGATCGCCCCGCGACTGCTGATAGGACCGGGCTTCCTGGTCGCCGCGGTCGGCTTGCTGCTGCTGACGCAGCTGGAGATCGGCTCCTCGTTCGTCACCCTCGTTGCGCCTGCTCAGCTGTTGCTTGGTCTCGGCCTGGGCACGGCGTTCATGCCGGCGATGTCCCTGTCCACCTTCGGCGTCGAGCCGCGCGACGCGGGTGTCGCCTCCGCGATGGTCAACACCTCGCAGCAGGTGGGCGGCGCGATCGGTACAGCGCTGTTGAACTCGATTGCGGCCTCGGCCACGGCTGTATACATCAAGGACCACGTCGCCGCCACGGCCAAACCTGCGCAGAGGATCCTGCAGCTCGAGGGAATGGTGCACGGGTATACCCGCGCGATCTGGTTCGCCGTGGGCATCCTGATGCTTTCCACGGCGATCGCCTTCGTCTTCATCAACACCGGTCGTCCAGAGACCTCGTCGAACCCGGCGTCCGATGAGGGCGACGAGGACGACGTGGTGGTTCCGATGATCGGCCACTGACCCCCGCCCGTTCGTCACTACTTCGCTTTGGAGTTAGGCGTATGGACGGAGGGTGGCGTACGGACGGAGGGTGGGGACGCTCTTCCGTGCGCCTTCCGAGGGTTTGTTCCGGCTCCTGTTTGGCTGGGGAGCCGGAACAAACCCGTGTTCTTGGGCTGGGGCGAGAGACGGCCGAGTGTTTCCCCGGCCAACCGGATGTATGGCCGGCGGCGGCGTGTTCCATGATGCATGGCCGAATGTCCGGCGTCCCCGATTCCTCCGCCGCCTCGCTCCCATGGGCGGCGACCGCAGTCGTGCGCCGGGACGTGGAAAACGCTCGGATCCCAGTGCTGTGGCCGATGCAACCAGCGTATGTGCGGTGGTGGGACTGCCCTTGCCTTTCTCAGTGGCCGGGTTCGAGTCCTTCGGCTGCGGTCTGCAGCGCGGTGCGCGTGGCGGTCCAGAGGGCGTTGGTGTTGGGCTGCCCGGAGGGGGTGTCGTCCGCGTGTTGGGCGACGTGCTCGGCGGCGGCGCACAGGGCCGCGATGATTATTGCAGCCTTGATCTTGGTCTGGAGGTCGTCCGCTGGCTTGCCTGTGCAGGCGGCGAGGACCTCGGCGATGGCGGGTTCGTGGTCGTGTTGGAACTGCAGCCAGACGGCGCGCAGGCTTGGTTCTGTGCGGGTAAGGCGGATGAGGGTCAGTGTCATCGCCAGGTCCGCCGGGTGTGAGCCGGATGCGGAGTCCAGCGCTGCGAGTTCGTCGACGACCTGACTGATTGTGTTGCCCGGCTGCCAGTCGCCCAGGACACGCGTGACCTTGGCCAGGCCGGTGGTAAGCAGTGGTTGGACGCAGGACTCCTTGGTGGAGAAGTAGCGCCGCAGGGTACGGGTCGAGATACCCACGCCGTTCGCGATCTCATCGACGGACGTGGCTGCCACACCCTTGCTGGTGAACAGCCGCACTGCTTCGTACGCGATCTCCATACGCATGGCGGCCTTGCGCCGCTCGGTCAGCGGTGGGCGCCCCATCCTGTGCAGTGTGACCGTCGCGATTCCGTCGGTGGTCCGCTCGTCCCCGCCGTCCACTCGCGCTCCCTCTACCTCTACGTCCAGTCCCTGGTCATCACTCATGGTAGGACCTCTCTAGAGTTTTCGCCTTGAAATGGCATGTTGTCCAGAAGAGGCAAAAAGTTGTAGGGTCGGTTGCGTACCCCACCAGCGCCTGCATGGAGGGGACGAGCGGACGCACACATGGCGTCTCGGCGTGTTGGCCGCACTGGCTCTCCCGCAGCCTTAGCCGGCCCCCGGACACGGAGCGAAAATGATCTCAGACAGTGATGATCAGGACCTGCGCGACAGGGTGGTCGTCGTCACTGGGGCTAGTTCCGGGATCGGAGCCGAGGCGGCTCACCGATTCCGCGAACTGGGAGCCAACGTGGCGGTTGTGGGGCGGTCACCACAGAAGACCACGGCGGTCGCGAAGCGGATCGGGGGGCGGGCGCACCTAGTGGACTACAGCCGATTGGACGACGTGCGTCGGCTCGCAGCCGAGCTGCTGGCCGCCTACGGGCGCATCGACATCCTCGCCAACAATGCCGCCGGGATCTTCACCACCCGCATCATCAGCACTGACGGCCAAGAGATGACCTTCCAGGTCAACCACCTGGCACCGTTTCTGCTGACGAACCTGTTGCTGCCCAAGCTCATCGCCGCCCCGGACGGAGCCAGGGTGATCAACACCGCCAGCAACGTCCACAGCAGGGGACGCCTGGACATGGACGACATTGCTGGATCCCGCCGCCGGTACCGCGCTCAGCGGGCCTATGCGACATCAAAGCTCGCCACCATCTTGTTCACCCATGAACTCGCGCGGCGCACACACGGCACAGGCGTCACCGCATCGGCCTTCCACCCCGGAGCAGTTGCCACCGACATCGGCCGCGACAGCGCTCTCCTCCGGCTCGTCATGAACTCATCTCTGGGCCGGGCCGTACTGTCCACCCCCGAACAAGGTGCCGAACCCCTGCTGCACCTGGCCACGACAGCCGACCCGCTGACGGCCAACGGCGGCTACTTCAACCGCCTCAAACCCGAAAGCCCCGCACCGGGGCAAGCCCGCGACCCTGGCTTGGCACGGCAGTTGTGGGAACGTTCCGCGTACCTCACGGGCCTGCAGCCTCTTCCCTCCATCGCTGGATAAAGCCTTCCGAACCAGCCGAGCCCGCCACCTACCACGACCGCAAAAGCAAAACCCAGTTCCTCAGATCGGAGCTTCTCGATGACCACCCCTGACGTCACCGCCGTTCCCGCACCTCTCGTCCAGGGAGAGCCCCGCAAAGTCGCCGACGGCGTCTTCGTGATCCCAGACCAGCGCAACCCGGCCGTCCCCAACATCGGCATCGTCGTCGGCGAGCACGCCGCCCTCGTGATCGACACGGGCATGGGACCCCGCAACGGTGCTTACGTCCTCGACCATGCCAAGCGTCTGGCAGGTGACCGGCACCTGTACCTGACCATCACGCACTACCACCCCGAGCACGGGTTCGGCGCGCAGGCGTTCCGCGGCTCGGCCACGATCGTCTACAACCGCAGGCAGTACAAGGAACTTCAGCGCAAGGGTGCCGACGACCTCGCCATGTTCAGCAGCTTTGCGGAGAGCATCGCCGCAGAGTTGAAGGATGTCGAGTTCGTGCAGCCCGACATTGCCTACGACGGTGAGCTGCAGCTCGAACTCGGAGGACGCACCGCGGTCCTGCGTGAATGGGGCCCGGCGCACACTCATGGCGATCAGACGGTGCTCGTGGACGGGAACGTGCTCTTCAGCGGGGATCTGGCAGTGACGCGCATGTTCCCGATCGTGCCCTACATGATGCACGGCCCCCACGACACCGACTCGGACGGCAACCACTGGATTGAGGTCCTCGACCAGCTGCTTGCCCTCGCTCCCCGAATTGTCGTGCCCGGCCACGGGGAAGTCACCGACGTGAGCGTCCTGCACGAGGACCGCGACTACCTCGCCTACATCCGTGATCGCGCCATGGAACTGAAGGCTGCCGGCGCTCGCTTCGAGGAGGCCGTAACACAACTCGGCGAGGAAGTAGGGGCCCGCTGGAAGACCTGGGACCGGGGAGAGTTCATCGCTGCGACGGTCCTGGCCTTCTACGGTACTCCCGAACCCTCCATCTGATCGTCGATCCGACGACCAGACGCCCTGCCCAATCTCGTCCTTCGAGGCCCCGGCTCAACGGTGGCCGGCACCTGCCCGCCGCCCTCGCTGGCGAGATGATGCACCGAAGAGGTTCGAGACCAGGTCCTTGAGCCTTTTCTGGATTCAACCCAAAATGGAGAATTTTTGATGACGAGGCGGTCCGATCCTACGTCAGCGGAACCCGATGCGCCGCGCATAGCGCCGCTTCCCTATGACCAATGGTCCCCTGAGATGAA
This sequence comes from Streptomyces sp. NPDC090088, assembly GCF_044747345.1. NCBI lineage: Bacteria > Bacillati > Actinomycetota > Actinomycetes > Kitasatosporales > Streptomycetaceae > Streptomyces > Streptomyces sp. NPDC090088. The sequence continues at coordinate 86,496 of NZ_JBIVDZ010000015.1, forward strand.
AGACAAACTGGGGACTGTCCATGAGACCGTCCGGACGGAAGGAGGGATGCTAGGGCAGCCCGAAAACATGCCATTGACGTTTGCCCGGCATTCTGAACTGTTCGCCTCCTGGCTTCCTCTGATGGGGTACATCGCTTATCGCGGTGCGTTGCCAAGCCGCCTGCGCGAGCTTGTCATCGCGCGCACGGCCTGGCTCGGGCAGTCCCCGCTGAACTGGGTGACTCACATCTACCCGGCCAGACATGCAGAGGCTGGCAAGGAGGGCGGGGTTCATTTCACTGAATCCGAGGTCGATCAGATCATCGTCGGCCCGAGCGACGAGCGCTGGTCGCCACAGGAAGCTGCACTGCTCGCGGGCGTCGACCAGTTCTACAAGACCGGCGACATGGATGACGCCACGTGGCTGAAGATGCATCAAAATTACGACGAAAAGCAAATCATTGAACTGATGTATCTGATCACCAACTACCGTATGGTCGGCGACATCGTCCGCACTCTGCGCGTCGATCTCGGTCCCGACTTTCCAGGGCTGCGGCAGCGTTAGCCTCGATCGTTCATGGTCCCCGTCAGCTTGTTGGCGGGGACTCTGTGTCTGTGTGGTGGGGCCTTTTCGGGGCTGGGGCAGGTTGAGGGCCCGGCTTTCGCGTCGGGTGGGCGCCGGGTTCCACTTCGCCGGTGGGGTGGTGCGGGTTGTCGGGACGGTCGAAGTGGCTGGTCAGATGGGGTTCGGGAGGCTGTGGAGCCTGTCGATCGCGTGGGTGATGATGTCGGTCCAGGGCCATCGGGCGGTGAAGCGGAGCCAGTGGCGGCGTCCGGTGTTCACGAGCCGGGCGGCGGCGGAGAACAGGCGCAGACGGAGCTTCTTCGGTTCCCATCGGCGGGTATCGCCGGTCAGGGCGAGCATCGGCATCCAGGCGAGGAGATCGAGGGCGAGCTGGACGATCTCGAGCCAGATCCGGTTCTGGGCGGTGTCGTGCAGGGGCAGGCTGCGCAGACCGGTATGGCGGGCGTTTCGGATACGGTCCTCGCAGCGGGCCCGGCGGCGGTGACGCAGTTCGAGGTCGGCGAGCTGGCCGCCCTTGGTATTGGTGGCGAAGCAGGTCAGCCGCAGCCCGTCGACGTCGGTGATGCGCAACTGGGCGCCGGGGTGCGGGCGTTCCTTGCGGACGACCAGCCTCATGTTCTTCGGCCAGGAGCTCAGGTCGGGCATGTCAGTGATCTCCGCGACCCAGGCGCCGGGCCGCTCGGTGCCGCCGGAGTCGTAGGCCGGCGTCCATGCCTTCTTCGGGATGTTCAGCACGGCCTGGTGGATGGCGTCGGTGACGGTCATTCCGACGGAATACGACAGCCACCGGCCGCGTCTGGAGAGCCAGTCGAGGAAGGTGTGGGTGCCGCCGGCGGAGTCGGTCCGGATCAGTGTCTGCCGTCCCCGCCGCAGGGGTTTGGGCAGTTGTGCCAGGGCGAGTCGGGCGGTTTCGATGTGGTCGGCAGCGGTGTTGGAGCCCGCGTTGCCGGGCCGCAGCAGGGCGGCCACCGGTTCCCCGGACCCGGATGGGCCGTGGTCGACGAACGCGACGAGCGGGTGATGGCCGAAGGTCTTCTTCCAGGTCGCGGTGGCGTCCTGCTTCTCGGAGTGGGCGAGGACCAGCACACCGTCGATGTCCACGATCACGTGGCCGTCGGCGGCCGGACTGCTTGTCCCGGACAGCTCCCAGACCCGCCCGCGCACGTGGGAACGTGCATCCCGGATCGCGGCCAGGGCTTTCGGGCCTGACTTGGCGAGCGCGTCGACGAGACGGGAGACCGTCGGATCGGAAGCCACCGGGCCGAACACACCCGGCTCGGCCCGCAGCATGCCGACGTCGGCCAGGCAGTCTCCGCCGAGTGCGACGGCCAGGGCCACATCCAGCAGGATCTTGCCCGGGTCGTGCACCGCCCGCGGCTTGCGCCACGGCGCCAGCGCCGCCGATATCGCGGTATCCAGGCCGGACTTGCGGACCGTCTCGACCAGCAGCACCGACCCGGCCTGCGAGACCGCCCCACGGCCGCCGCCCTCGACACGGACACGCGGGTACGACCCGCTACGCTTCTTCACCTGGAGAGTGCTTCTTTCCTTGCAGCTGACAGGACCCTCGACAAGTCCCATCGTTGCAGGTCAGCAGCACTCTCCACTTATTTGATCAAGACCCGGACAGCCCCACTCGCGAAAGCGCGAGGTTAGCCTCGAACGCTCGCCCAACAGGCTGAAGCGGTTGATGATCAAGGCGAGTCTTCGGTCGTGGGCCTTTACACGGTGTGGTCGGCAAGAGCCCGCCCCGACAACTGGTGGAGGTCTGGGCAATGACATCGCAGCTCACGCTGCACTCAAGCATCCCGGAAGAGTGACGGACGGACCCGGGCAGCCACCCATGACCGGGCCGTCGTCCGCGACGCCCGCGTCGTGGACGACAAGTACGGCGAAGCCGATCCGACAGTCGGCGAAGGCACGATCGGCTACCTCGCTCAGAGCCACCGCTGGACTCGCACGCTCGCTGGCTGTTGATATTGGCATCCATGCTGGCGCGGTCCGTCCGATTCATGGCGTCCGGATCGGCCCCGGCCCGCAGACCGGTGTCCGGGGCGTCAATGTGTGCATAGTCTTCCACGGTCAGCTTGAAGTCCAGGATGTCGATGTCCTCCTCGACGCGCTCAAGGTGTATGGACTCCAGGACGGTCGAGCGTCCAGGATCGAGGTGCCGGCAACGCAGCCCCTGTAGCCGGTTGTGCATATCGATGCAAGTTAGATGAGGGGGAGAAAAACATCCCCGGTTTGCTCCACCCAGGGATGGGAGCCTCCCATTGTTGGCCTCAGGTGCGCGGCGGCAAAGTTGATCTAACGTCCCACGTCAACAGTTCACGCGTAAATGGCCAGACGAAGAAAGACAAAAGTATGCGCACTGCACTAATCACCGGATCCGGCCGACGAGAAGGGCTGGGGTTCGAGATCGCCAGGCAGCTGGGTGCCGCAGGGTTCCACGTCATTCTCTCCGCCCGGCGGCTTGACCAGGTGGAGCCCCTCGCCGCAGAACTCGTTGCCCAGGGCGTCGACGCGTCCGCTCTGAAACTGGACCTGCTCGACCGCGCAAGCCTGACCACGGCCGCGCAGCGCGTCGAAGGGCAGTTCGGGAAGCTGGACATCCTCATCAACAACGCCGCGATGATGACGCTGGCGGGCTCCTCGCGCGTTGCGGACAAGGACATGGACCAGCTGCTGCTCGAGTTCCAGACCAACGTGGTCGGCACATGGAGCGTCACCCAGCAGTTGCTGCCCCTTCTCGTGGCCAGCGGCCACGGCAGGATCGTCAATGTGTCCAGCGGCGCAGGGGCGTTCTGGGACCCCGACTACGGTCTGGTCAACTTCCCCGGATTCGAGATGGCCCGATTCGGCGCGATGCCGATCTCGGCTTACGCCCTGACCAAGACAGCACTCAACGGACTCACGATCAAGATGGCGAAGGAGCTCAAGAGCGACAACATCCTCGTGAACTCCGTGTGTCCCGGAGTTACCGCCACACGCCCCGGCTCAGAGGGATGGGCTCGCCCCGTCTCCGAGGGCGCCAAGGGCATCGTATGGGCCGCTACCTTGCCCGACGACGGTCCCACCGGCCTCTTCTTCAGGGACGGCAAGCAGCTGCCCTGGTGACGACGAACCACATCGCACGCATCCCGAAGCGCCACAATTCGCCGAGAGCCGAAGGTTGTGCCGAGACTGTGGACCAGCCCGGGGAGGACCTCGGGACAGGGGCATCCGGTGTCCTCGCATGAGCCAGCAAGCGGCTGCACCTGCATCCCCTCCTCGCCCGAGCCTGGCGTGTGCAGGAGGGCCGCCAAACCGCAATCACCGGGCCAGACCTCGACATTCACGCCCAGAGCCAACCTCGATCTTTCGTGAGAGCCCGTCATCTAGCGAAAGCGATCATCGACATGCCTGTGAAGATTCCTCATGTCACCCTCAACACCGGCGGGGAGATGCCCATTCTCGGCTTCGGCGTCTTCCAGATCTCAGAAGACCGGACCCAAAGGGCTGTTGAGGCCGCACTCGATGTCGGCTATCGCATGATCGACACTGCCGCGGCGTACGAGAACGAGCAAGCTGTGGGCCGGGCCATCGCTGCGAGCGGCATCCCGCGCGACGAACTCTTCATCACCACGAAACTGTGGGTACAGGATGCCGGCGAAGTCCCCGCCAAGCGCGCCTTCGAGCGCTCTCTCGACCGACTGGGGCTCGACTACCTCGACCTCTACCTGATCCACCAGCCCTTCGGCGACTATTACGGCTCATGGCGAGCCATGGAAGAACTCAACCGTGACGGCCGTGCCCGGGCGATTGGGGTGAGCAACTTTTACCCGGACCGGCTTGCCGACTTGATCACACACAACGAGATCGTCCCCGCGGTCAATCAGATCGAGACCCATGTCTTCTTCCAGCGCGCTGACGACCAGCAGTTGATGCTTGAGCACGGCGTTCAGCACGAGTCTTGGGGACCGCTGGCAGAGGGCAACAGAGGCTTCTTCGAGAACTCGCTGCTTGCCGACATCGCTCACACACATGGCAAGTCCGTCGCCCAGATCGCCCTCCGCTGGTTGATCCAGCGCGGGATCGTCTCAATCCCGAAGTCCGTCCGGCCCGAGCGGATGGCGGAGAATCTCGACGTGTTCGACTTTCAACTCACCGATGACGAGATGGCGCGCATCGCCACACTGGACACGGGCCGCAGCCCCATCGTTGACCATCGCGACTTGCAGGCAGTCGCATGGGTCGGCAAGGTCCGGTTCAACACCTGACACCAGCCATGAGCCTTCTGCCCACGACCCCAAGGCCACGGGAGGGACGTTGCCCTGTCGGCACAGATCAGCCAGTACAGGATCACCCGGAAGGCGTAAGTCGGCAGAGTCCTGGCCCAAGTTCTGCAAGTTATTGGCCTCCCCGTGCCGGGTGCAGACCTGCGGGTCAGGCGGTGGAGGTGTTGCTGGCGGCCCAGGATGCCAGCAGGCGCAGACTGTCGTGGCTGGGGGAGCCGGGCTCGGCGGTCCATACAGTGAGGCGCTGGTCGGGGTCGGAGGCGGCTGCCAGGGTGTGCCAGCCGAGCGTGAGGTCGCCGGCAATGGGGTGGTGGAGGGCTTTGGCACCGATGGTCACGGAGTTGACCTTGTGATCGCCCCACCAGGTACGGAAGTCATCGTCCCGCACAGACAACTCACCGATCAGCGCGGCCAGGCGGGCATCCTGAGGATACCTGCCAGCCTCCACACGGAGCATGGCCACACAGAGGCGGGCCACGCTATGCCAGTCGGCGTACAAAGAGCGCATGGCGGGGTCGGTAAACAAGATGCGCACGTAGTTGCGGTGCTTCTCGGGGATCTGCGAGAAGTCGGTGACCAGGGCGGCGCCGAGGGCGTTCCAGGCAAGGACGTCCAGATAGCGGCCCATCACGACGGCAGGTGTGGAGGCGAGGTCATCGAGCAGCCACTGCAGCACCGGCCAGACCTTCTGTACCCTTTGGCGCCGGGGCCGGGTGCTGTCCTTGCCCGCCAACTGGAAGACGTGGTCCCGCTGGCCGTCGCTGAGATGCAGGACGCGCACGAGGGCCTCCAGAACGGGGCCGGAGGGCTGTATACGGCCCTGTTCGAGGCGAGCGTAGTAGCCGCTGCTGATGGAAGCGAGCTGGGCGACTTCGTCCCGGCGCAACCCTGGGACACGGCGCGGGCCGGTGTTGGGCAGGCCGACGCTACGAGGGCTGAGTTCGGCGCGGCGGGCTTTGAGGAACTCGCCTAGCTCCTTGAGGTGGGCGTCGCTGGTCATTGGGACAGTCTGCACCTGGGCCTCGCCCGGCTGGCGGGGAGAGATTTTTCCCAGGAACGCGGTTCCCAGGATGTTCTTTCCCCGCTTGCGGCCTGTCGGTGTGGGTGCGGAGCTACCTCCGACGCCTTCGCCAGGACTTTTAAAGTCTGCAGCACAGTCTACGTTGGCAGGGGCTCAGGTCTCGGGAAATGCGCCGCGTTTGGAGCCAAGCCGGCGCTCACAGCCGCTCCTGCTGCGTCCGCGTGAATCAGTCTGCCGATGGCTCCTGACGAAGAAGGCGTGAAGTTCTTCCGGTCTACGGGAAAGCGGCGCGGAGGTGACCCCGAGCCAGACCTAAAACCGAACGCGCTGCTGAACAGTTGACCCGACGTGTCATCAGGTGACGACGCCGGATGCCATGAGCTTCTGGTCCGCAGCCCACGAGGCGAGTAGCCGCAAGGTGTCGTGGGACGGGGAACCGGGTGGGGCGGTCCAGGCGATGATCTGCTGGTCGGGATCGGAGGCGCAGCCGAGGGCGTTCCACCCGAGGATGAGGTCTCCGACGACCGGATGATGCAGCCTTTTCGTTCCGGTGGTCCTGATGGCGACGTGGTGCTCGGTCCACCACTGCCGGAACTGCGCATCGTGTGCCGAAAGCTCGCGGACGAGACCGGTCAGCTTCGGGTCGCCCGGGTAACGGGCGCTCTCCATGCGGAGCTGTGCGATGGCCAAGTGGGTGACTTCTTCCCAGTCCGCGTACAGAGCTCGCAGCGCGGGATCGGTGAACAGCATTCGGATATAAGTGCGTCGCTCCTCCGGGATGTTCCCGAAGTCGGCGAACAGAGCGGCGCCCAGCTGGTTCCAGGCCAGAACGTCGGTACGACGGCCGACAACGACCGCGGGGCTGGTGGCGAGGTCGTCGAGGAGGAACTGCAACTGCGGATCCACCGTCTGCCGGGTACTGCGAGGAGGTAGTTCGTTCTTGGCGGCGAGCTCGAAAAGATAGGTGCGTTGGTCCGCGTTGAGTTGGAGCACCCTGGCAAGCTCGGCCAGCACGGGAGTAGATGCCTGCAGACGACCTTGCTCGATCCGCGCGTAGTACTCGGTGCTGATGGAGGCCAGCAGCGCGACCTCCTCACGGCGCAGACCGGCCACCCGCCGGGGCTGTTCGCTGGCGGCGGGAAGGCCTACGTCAGCCGGGCTGACGCTGGCGCGCCGTGCTTTGAGGAACTCTCCCAGCTCATTCAGGTGCAGGTCACGACTCATGTCTCCAAGAGTCGCACGATGTTCGGGCGCTGTGAGAGGGAAAGACGGTGCCTAGACATCTGGGTGCAGAAGAAGTAATGGGATTCCGCCAGACTGAGGGTTTGAGGCGGCCGCAGCGATTTCGTAGCCGCCCCTGCCCCTTGGAGACTGCGTACGGCCCAGTGAGCTTCTTCGAGCTGGTCGTCGTTCAGGTGATGGCCAGTGAAGCGCAACGAGCGGGCCCCTGGGCTGATGATCGAGATGTCTGACGTCTCAACCACATTGCTCGGGGGCCTCGTTGGCCATCCATCCTGCCGCGTTCGACCTGCCGCATGCGCTCGTGGAATGGGTCACCATGCTCATCGTCACTCGTGAGGGCGACCGCCGATGCAAGCTGCGCCCGTCTCAGCGCGCGATGGTGGCACTGGTGTGTCTGCGCGAACACACCCTTCTGGCGAAGATCGTCTGCGAGTCCACGGCCCACGCCTACACCAGCGCGGTCGTCCACCTCCTCGCCGGACGAGCACCGGGTCTGCTCAAGATTCTGCACGAGAGCGACGCGGACTTCGTCCTGCTGGACAGCTCGCTCGCCGAGTGCGACCGGGTCGGCGACGGAAGGGGCGACTACTCCCACAAACACCGGCGCCACGGCGGTGAATGTGCAGGTCGTCACCGACCGGCGGCCGGCTGCTGTGACTCTTACCCGCCTTGTCGGGCCGAACCCACCGGATCATCCGGATCTGCGAGCGCCAGGGCGTTCCTATCCTGGCCGGTCTCGCCTACCTGGGTGCCGGTCCATGGCTGGCCACCAGTATCAAACGCAAGCCACTGCCGGAACTCTCTCTCACCGAAAAGACCCCCAACCAGGCACTTGCCGCTGCACAAGCGCGGCGTCGGCCGCCTGAAAGCCTGGCGTATCTTCCGCTGGTCCCGATGCAACTCGAATCGAATGAGGCCAGTGGCCAAAGCCATTCTCACACTGGAGCGGCAACGCTGAAGAGGCCTAGTGTCTCCTCGGCTCATACACCGGCCTGGCTCCCTGGCCCCATCAACCGGGCCAGCCAGTGAAAGGTGGACTCATGACGCAGAGGACCTCGCCATGAGTCTACTGGGGAGCACTGGATGATCTGCGCATGCGCGGCAGGGCAGGCCGGGTGGTGATGAAAGGACTCAGATGTTCAGCGCCTGTTGCAGGACATGACTGTCCGCGGCCTGCACCAGACCGGAAATCTTGCCGTCACGGATGGTCCACAGATGGATGAACCGTACGTCTGCCTTGTTCCCACTCTTAGTCTCGGCGTGATAATGCCCGAGGACAATGACGTGACCGTCGTTGTCCTCGTAGTACTGCTCGGGGACGGATCCCAACGACTCGAAGTTCGGCTTCAACGGGCCGAAAAAGTCATGAGCCACATTGCCCCAGCCCTGATAGACCCCACCGTTAGGGAAGCCAGGCGTGATGTCCCAGATGAGGTCCGGCGCCACGATCTCCGCGATGACATCCGGGGCCATGCGGGACTCGTAGAAGCGGCGGACAAGGCTGATGTTCGCGGAGTCGGACATGGGGGCTCCTTCACCTGGAGGCAGCTGACAGGGGAATGCCGGAAATCAGGCGCTGACAGCGGTAAGACCAGCCCGGAAGACCGAGGCGACCCGGGCGACGCGGGCGCCGAGGGCTTCAGCGGTGGCAATGTCGGCCTTGTGAACGGCATCGGGACCGAGGTCGGTCGGAGTCTGGGCACCGGCACCCAGGAAATAGCCGAGACGGTTGATGTCGTGCTCACTGCCCGTAGTGCTCCCCCAGCCCGGCAGGAGTCCGAGGCTGACCCAGTGCATGCCGTGCTGGGCAGCCAGGGTGGCGAAATAACCGAGAGTGGAGGACTTGTCTCCACTCTTGCCCCCGGAATTCGTGAACCCTGCAGCGATCTTGTCGGTCCACTGCTGGACTGCCCACCGCTGGCTGCTGGCCTCGGCGAACGTGTGGAAGGCCGCCGAAGCGGTTCCCATGTAGGTCGGGGAGCCGAAGATGATCGCGTCCGCGCCGTCCAGCTGGGTCCACTGCTCCTCGGTGATCGTGTCTACCGGGATGGACATGACCTCGGCGCCGGCCGCGCCCGCACCGCGCGCCACGGCCTCGGCAAGCACGGCTGTGTGGCCATAACCCGAATGGAATGCAACAGCGACAACGGGGCGGTCAGGAGAAGACATATTGGTACTGCTTTCCGAATAGTGAATCGAGGTACGCACCCAGGATGAACACCGGATGCCAGCCGTGTGAGGGGGAGGAATCCGTACCCCGGACGAGCTTGCCGGGGGAAGTTCACAACCGCTGAATGCTGAGATCCCGCTTCAATGCGCGCTGCTGACTAGGTGGTTGGCGGTGGTGTGACGGCCCGAGTGGGAGCGCGCGCAGCGCGTGCACGGCATCACTCTGCTCGGCCCGGTCCCTGCCGACCACAGCAGCCAGTCCAAGGCCGGTGCGGGCTTCGACAAGGCGGCCTTCACCATCGACTGGGACAACAGCAGGCGACCTGTCCGCGCGGGGCCACGAGTGTGTCCTGGACCGAGCTGAGGATGAAGGGGAATACCTATCTCCAGGCCCGGTTCGCCGAAGCGGACTGCCGGTCCTGCCCAGACCGCACGCAGTGCACCACGTCAGTCACCGGGCCCCGGTCCATCGCCGTGCTGCCCCGGCCTCTGCATGAGATCCAGACGCGAAACCGGCTCGACCAGCAGACCGAACAATGGCAGCGCCGTTACGCGATCCGCGCCGGCATCGAGGCCACCCTCTCGCAGAACGTCCGGGCCCACGGCCTGCGACGTTCCCGCTACCGCGGTCTGGCCCGAACCCATGTCCAGCACGTCCTCACCGCGATGGCCTGCAACGTCGCCCGCGTGGCCGACTGGATCGACACCGCACCCAGAACACGACGCCGGGCCACGCACTTCCGCAGTCTGTGCTCAGCCATCGCATGACCTACCCAACATCACCAGCAGAGTCATGCCGTTGCGTTAGCTCGTGGGCGTACGTTGCTGTGCAGTGTTCCCGGGGGTGGTTCGGGTGTCTGCGGATGTCGGCGAGTTATCAGGCCTGGGTTTGCTGACCTGGGTGTACCCGTCCGGTCTGGTGGATCGTGCAGTGGCCGCGTGCGGTCGTGCGGAACAACGCAGACGTCTGCTGCTGGCCCGGCTGATGGTGTACTTCGTGCTCGGGCTGGCCCTGTTCTCACCGGCGCCGTATCTGGACGTGATGCGGCATCTGGTCGAGGGCCTGCGGGGCCAGGGCCTGTTGGGCGACTGGCACGTGCCGGCGAAATCGTCGCTGTTTAGGGCCCGTCAGCTGCTGGGTCCGGAACCGTTGCGGGTTCTGTTCACCACGACCGCAAAACCGATGGGCACCGAGAGTACTCCGGGGGCGTTCTGGCGGGGACTGCGGCTGCTGGCGGTGGACGGGACCTGCTGGGACGTTGCCGACAGCCTGGCCAACGAGGCTGCCTTCGGCCGCCCCGGAAACAGCCGCGGCCACGACAAGAGCTCCTTTCCCCAGGTGCGGATGGCCTGCTTGATCGAGGTGGGCACGCACCTCGTGCCGGACGCCGAGCCGGCCGGCTGCCGCACCGGGGAAGTCACCCTGGTGGGCCGCCTGCCCCGCTCCTGCGGGCCGGGACAACTCGGCCTGGCCGACCGGGAGTTCCTCGGAGTGCCGTTGTGGCGGGCCTTCACCGCTACCGGCGCCGACCTGCTGTGGAGCCTGCTGGCGCAACCCGGCCGCATCGCCGCGCCTGGCATCAGGCTGAGCACTCTCGCCGAGGTTATCGAGTACCTGGGCGTCGGCCGCCTGCAAGATCAAGCGGCCGTGAGTCCATGGCGCTCATTAATGCCGACGGCGAGGGCTGTCTGCAGGGTTCTCCAGCCGGGCAGCTGTGCAGTCACCCCCCCCAGGCATGTGTGCCCGATTTCGGCTTATTGCAATGTTATGAAACAATATGCCCCTTTTTGAAGAGTGGAGCTCCTGGATGGTGTCATGAAGGATCTCGGTGGCGGGAAAGGCTGTTGCCCGCTCGGTCACCGAGCGTGCCCGTTCCTTGACTTTTTCTTGGACGGATCCGGATAGTCGGCTGAGTTACATAATTACCCGATCGCATCTTCGAATGATCCGCTACTGAGCGCATACGGGTAAAAAATCCTCCCCCTCACAACGCTGCTTTGCGATGCCACGCTGACGGCATGAACCATGAGCCTCATGTCAACGGCCTGGGGGAATTCCTCAGGGCGGGCTGCGCTGAGCTCAAATCAGCCGTCGTCGGTCTGCCCGATGAGAGCTGGCGTTGCCCCCCAGGGTGATCTTCATGGGAGTGACGGGCCTGTGTTATCCAGCCATAGAGGAGCTCTCCCCGGATGAGCTCCGGGCCGTGCAGCCGACCCGGACCAGCAGATCATCACCTGGACGCCCTGCCATGTTCTCCCTCCCGTGAGCCCCTGCGGCCCCACGCCTTTGGGCCGCGGATCAAAACTTCAAGACTTTCAGCAGCCTCGCCTTGCCGACGTGACAGCCGCACTCGATGTCCACCTTAGTGACGTGAAAATGCGCCCCCTGGAACAGCCTTATGTCATCTGCATGTCCACCTAATTCTGATCCGGTCGATGACGCTCGACCCAGATCACAGGTCTCTCCTGGCGACTCGTCCGCCGGACTGGAGCAGCGCGCCGAACCGCGCGCGGGTGCGCTGGCCGTGAGCATAGGGGCGCCCCGGTCGGGGAACCTGCCCGCGGCGTTCTCCAGCTTCATCGGCCGTCAGCCCGAGGTCGCCAGAATCCGCAGTCTTATGGAGGCAGCGCGGTTGGTGACACTCGCCGGGCCCGGCGGGGTCGGCAAGACCCGGCTCGCGTTGGAGGTGGCCGCCGCCTCGGCGAAAGCCTTCCCGGATGGGGCATGGCTGGTGGACCTGGCCTCAGTGCAGATGCCGGAGGCCGTGGCGGGCGTGGCCGCGAACGTGCTGGGAGTGCCGGACCTGGGCACCCGACCTGTCCTGGAACAGCTCGCGGGGTATTTGGCCGAGCGGCGGATGTTGGTCGTGCTGGACAACTGTGAGCATCTGGCTGACGCTTGTGCCAAGCTGGTGATGAATCTGCTGGCTGCCGCGCCCGAGCTGCACATCCTTGCGACGAGCCGCCACACGCTGGACATCACTGGGGAGCACATTTTCATCGTTCCTCCACTGTCTCCCGAGGACGCCATCGGCCTACTTGAGGACCGCGGTAGTGCGGTCCGGTCCGGGTTTGAGGTCAGCAAGGGAAACTGGGCCGTGGTCGCCCGGTTGTGCGCCGACCTGGACGGGCTGCCTCTGGCTATCGAGCTGGCCGCGTCCCGGCTCCGCACACTTACCCTGGAGCAGGTCGCGGAAAGGCTGGAAGACCGCTTTGGGCTGCTCACCAGTGGCAGCCCGATCGCGCTTCCTCACCAGCGAACGCTCCGCGGGGCGATCGGCTGGAGCTACGAGCTGTGCTCGCCGACCGAGCGGTTGCTATGGAACCGGCTGTCCGTCTTCGCTGGTGGGTTCAATCTCGACGCGGCCGAGGGCGTCTGCGTCGGAGAGGGCATCGGGAAACGGGAAGTGTTGGACCTCCTCGACCGTCTGGTCAGCCAGTCCGTGGTCCTGACCCTTGAGACCGAAGGTCTGTCTCGCTACCGATTGCTGGAGACCATCCGGCAGTATGGGCGGGAGCAGCTCGCCGAGTCCGGAGACGAGGAGAGGCTTCTGCTGCGCCACCGGGACTTCTTCCTTGCCCTGGCCCGGCGCATCGACGGTCACTGGTATGGCCCAGGCCAGGTTGAGGCCTTGGCCCAGCTACGTGTCGACCACCCCAATCTGCTGGCGGCCTTGGAGTGCGACGCCGTACCCCGGACCAGACTCGCCCTGGCCGCAGCACTGGGCTTCCATTGGTGCGCCGGCGGATTCCTCAGTGAGGGGCGTCGCCAACTAGAACGGGTGCTGGCGCTGGCGCCTGAGTCTGTACCGGAGCGGGGTCGGGCATTGTTGGCCGCCATCTGGGTAGCGCTGACCCAGGGCGATCTGGCGGCGGCCGACCGATGGCTGGACGAGGCCGATGCCTTGGGCGAGCAGTTGGACGACGCAGCGATGCGCGCCCAGGTGGGTGGCTTCCGCGGCGTGTCAGCGCACTACCGCGGGCAACCTGAGAAAAGTATCTCCCGGTATGAGGATGCGTGCGCCACCCTCACCGCTCTCGGCGATGAGCGTGAAGCGACTTCCTGGCTCCTCGCACTAGCCTGCGTCCAAGCCTATGCTGCGGATCCTCGTGCCTCGGAGACTTGCCGGCAGGTCATTGGAGCTTTTGAGGTGAGTGGGGAGCGGTGGGGCCGCGCGCAAGTGCTACTGGGCCTGGGGCACAATGCCTGGGCCAACGGCGACGCAGAGGCGGCTAAAGCGTTGGCCCGGTCAGCGCTGGCGAGCATGCAGGGCTTCAACGACTACGCAATGACAGCAAGGATGCTGGAACTGCTGGCGTGGACTACCAGCTTCGGAGGAGCTTATGGGAGGGCAGCTCGGCTGCTGGGAACTGCCAGTGCTCTATGGCGCAGCGCCGGTACGTCTATATCCGCGTTCGGCCCACGAGCGGCCGAAGATCACGTGCGCTGCGAGAAGGCGGTCGCAAGCGCTCTGGGGCCGGAGGCGTACGCGCGGGCACTCGAGGAAGGCTCTCGCCACGAGAGCCCCAGCCTGGCTATTCCGTACGCGTTGGACTTCAGTCATGAGCCGACGGTGCCGACCGCTGTCGCAGGTCCGCTCACCCGCCGGGAACGCGAGGTGGCGGCGTTGGTCGCTCAGGGGATGAGTAACAGACAGATCGCCTCCACTCTCCGGCTCTCGCCACGTACTGCTGCCCGGCATATCGAGAACATCCTGGCCAAATTGGACTTCAGGTGTCGCGCCCAGGTCGCTACTTGGTGGACCAGGCACCAGGCTGACGGCCTGCGCTGAACATGGCCGAACGAAGCTCCTGCTGACGATCAGTTGAATCCGTCTGCGGCCTGGTTCAGCAGGGCCTGCATCGGTCCGGCATCCCAGCTCAGTGTCGACTCCCGCCAGGACTGAGCCGGGGTGTCGGCGACGGCTGAAAAGGGTTCTGGCACGGATTCCGTGAAGTTGATCAAAGGGCCGTTACGGTCCGCGCTCGATAGCCGAGACCTGCTCAGATGGCTGTGTCGGCAGGCTCGGTGGGACAGAATGCTGGGCATGACGATTTGAAGAGCACCAGCCGGGCGGCAACACTGGCTCAAGGTCGGGAGCGGCTGGTCCGTTCCGGATGGTGACCGCCGGATCTGCGCCGCATGTGGGACGCCCGTCCGCTCGTACCAGTACCGCTTCTATCCGCCCGAGTCCTCCATGTTCGAGCGGTGCATCGGGTTCGTCTGGTGCTCAACTTGCAGGATCTACTCCGGGAACATGGTCCATGTCCCGCGGAAGCGGGTTCTGGTCGATGCCCTCGCATCCCTTCCCTCTGAACAACGGGAGCGGCTCCTGCGTTCGGAGACGCGATTGATCGAGTTCCTGGACCGCCAGGCCCGAGCCGGCGGAAGTTAGGGTCGTCGGCTGGCGGCGATCAGGAGGAGCCGCTTGCGTAGGAGGGGGAGGCGGGCACGACCGAACATGCCGCGCTTGAGGGCCTTGAGGTCGTTAACGCGGCCCTCGACCGGGCCGGAGGACCAGTCGGTGCTCATGCCGAAGATGACGGCGTCGAGGTCGGTGATCAGTCCGGCGGCGAAGGAGGCCAGGCCGCACTGCTCGTCGGCGCAGACGTCGGCGATCCAGTGCGGCAGCCGGTCTCCTTCGCGGTTGCTCATGATGGTCGCGAACGTCCGGACGTGGGCAGTGGCGGCCGTGATCTCGGGCGAGCGGTTCAGCAGTGCCTTGAGTTGCAGTTGGTCGTCCGTGCGCAGGTGGTCGGGGTGGCTCATAATCCAGCGGGTGGCTTCGCGGGGCGAGGGCGGCCGGGCCATCGGCGGCTGGCCGGAGGCGGGTTGTCGGCGTCCGGGGCGCAGTGGGTGGACGTAGTCGCGCAGGGTGCTGTAACTGCATCGGGCGCCGCGTTCCTGGATCTCGCGGTGGAGCCGCGACAGGTTCGTGCAGCCCTCGGCGATGCGTTGCTCCAGGTAGGGCCGGTATGGGTCGAGCTTGCTGGTCCGGTCTTGCCACTGACCGTGCAGCATCGCTTCCGGGGTGGCGGCGCGGGCGTACTTGCGGACGGTGTTGCGGCCCAGCCCGAGCCGGCGGGCGACTTCGCGAAGGCTCAGGCCCTGCTCGGTCAGGGCGCGGACCGCGGCATGGGTGTCGCGGAGCCGGTCAAGGAACTTCCCCGGCGGGTAGGGCTCAGGCGGCTTCTCCTCGGCCGGGGCCGGCGAGGGCTCCGGTTCTGGGTCGGGCAACGGGGCGGGCTCGACGAGGTCACGCAGGAGAGCGCGGTGGTGGGAGACGAGGCGTTCGACGGCTTCGCCGAGGTTGTGCCAGACATGCCATTTGTCGGCGCAGTGCTGGGCCTGCGGGGCGCCGGTGCGAGCGCCCTCGGCGAAGAACACGGCGCGGTCGCGACAGACGATCTCGACGCCGGGGTGGCCGTGCAGCCAGGCGGCCAGGGTCTCGGCTTCGCGGTCGGGCAGCAGGTCCAGGGGCTGGCGGGTCTCGCAGTCGATCAGGATGGTGCCGTACCGGCGGCCCTTCCTGGTAGCGAACTCGTCCACACCCAGCACCCGCGGCACCGCCCAGACCGGCTCCGGCAGCGCCATCACCACGCGCAGCACGGTCATCCGGCTGACCACGATGCCCAGCAGCAGCGCCAGCCGGGCCACGGCGCGGGCAGCCAAGACCACACCGAGCTCGCCGATCACCCGCTGCAGGACAGGCGTTCGCCGACCGTAGGGGCTGGTCAGCCCGCCGACCTGCTCGGCGAATGTCACCCGTGCACAGCCACTGTTGTCGCAGAACAGCCGGCGGACCGACAACTCGATGAGCACCGGCCGGGCACCGACCGGCGCATCGGCGATCCTGCGCCCATAGCGGCTGTGCACGCGCGTCGACGACGCCCCGCACCCCGGACAGACGGCCGCTGTCCCGTCCTTCGTGCTCGCCGCGACCCGCAGCACGCAGCTCTCCACCACCACGTGCTCCACCAGCACCGTCACCAGGTGCGGGAACACCATCTCCAGCAAGGTCTCACACACCCGCAGGATCAACGCTCAGGTGACGGAGCATCACCGGCGCACGGCAGCACGATCCACTTCACGAAATCCGTGCCTGAACCCGATTCACGCGTCGCCGACACCGGGGAGCCGGAACCGTCGGTGGTGGGTCGGGCATTGCCAGACGTTCCGGGTCGGCCAGCGAGGTCAGACAGCGGAACGCGAGTGAACCAGTGGTTGAAGCCCTGACGTAACCGTTGTGGAACCCGCATCGAAACAAGGCCGATACGCCGAACGCCCGACTGATCGCAAGGCCATGCGGTCGAAGCGATGCCGCCGGCGGCTGCTTCCGAGGCCTGCTCGGACGAAGCGCCTCGACCGGCTAGAAGTTCTCGCAACTCCGTGCTCTTGGCGGGGTGGTGGCCCTGGTCGGAGCGGTCGGAGGGGACTGTAAGACGTTCGGCTCTTCCAAGATTTTCGTAGCCGGTGGCTGCTCCCGGCAGCCCGGTCAGCTGAGCAGGGCGCGCTGGCGTAGGAGTGGCAGGGCTGCGCGGCCGTACATCTGGCTTAATCAGTTTGATCTTGTGGTTAGCGCCTTCGGTGCGTCCGTTGTGCCAGGGCAGGGTCAGGGCGGCCTCGACAGTGGCCCGGTCGCGTCCCGGGAGGGTGGTGAAGGAGCACAGGAAAGGGTGGTCGGCCTCCTGCGTCTGCCAGATCCAGTGGATGAGTCCTTCGGTGTTCGCGGGAGCGGGAGCAACAAGGGCGGCGAAGTCGCGCACGAGCGCCTCCAGGGCGGTCATCTACGGACAAGCCGCAGCCAACTGGTCGCGCAGGACCTGCTGGTCTTCGCGTAGGTGGTCGGGGTGGGGGATTGTGGCGGAGGTCGTTAGGCCAGTCGCAGGAACCTCGTCGGCCTCCCGCTACCACGCCTCCCTGGCCTGCCGTTCAACAGCACCAAAAGCCGGTAATGCGCCAGCCGTTCGAATGCAGGGGAAACACCAGCCGCATTTAATCGATGCTGAGTACATCCAGGTAAAAAATCCTCCCCCTCACAATGCGGCTGTCCGATGCCATGCTGATGACATGAACCGCGATCCTCACCGCAACGACCTGGGAGAATTCCTCAAGGCGCGCCGCGCTGAGCTCGAACCGGTCGCCGTCGGTCTGCCCGAGAGCGGTCAGCGGCGTCGTACTGCGGGCCTTCGCCGCGAGCATGTCGCCGTATTGGCTTCCATCACTACTTACTACTACGCTCGCCTCGAACAAGGCCGCATCCAGCCTTCGCAATCAGTGCTGGACATCCTGGCGCGCGTCCTACGCCTGGACGACGACCAGCGCACCTATCTCTACAAACTCGCAGCCGAGCACGACTGCCCCCCACCCCGTCGACGGCCCCGCATCAAGGTCCAGCCGCAGCTGCAGCGCATGCTCGACGACATGGCACACACCCCGGCGTTCGTGATCGGGCCGCGTACTGAGATCGTCGCCTGGAACGCTATGGGTGCTGCCCTGGTCGCCGACTTCGGGAAGATCCCCGAGCAGCAGCGCTACTACGTCAGGCTGCTGATCACCGACCCGACGATGCGCGAGCTGTACGCGGACTGGGAGGATGCCACCCGGCTGGCCATCGCGC
This sequence comes from Streptomyces sp. NPDC090088, assembly GCF_044747345.1. Taxonomy (NCBI): domain Bacteria; kingdom Bacillati; phylum Actinomycetota; class Actinomycetes; order Kitasatosporales; family Streptomycetaceae; genus Streptomyces; species Streptomyces sp. NPDC090088. The sequence goes on from NZ_JBIVDZ010000015.1 coordinate 104,391, forward strand.
AGATGCGGATGCACAACGCCAACAACCCCGGCGATGCGCAGATGGCCGCCCTGGTGGGAGAACTCTCGGTCCGCGACGACCAGTTCCGCCAGTGGTGGGCTGCCCACAACATCGCAGTCCGGGACACCGGATCCAAGCATCTGCGCCACCCCGTCGTCGGGGACCTGTACCTCGACTGGAACGCCATCACCTCGGCTGCCGACCCCGACCTGCAGACCATCGTCTGGACAGCCGAAGCTGGCACATCGACCCACGACAACCTGCGGCTGCTGGCGTCCTGGGCGGCCGACCCCAGGAGCACGACTGGCGAGATCCCTGCCTGACCTCCGGATATTCCCGGCCATGGGGGTATTGACGTGCCCTCCCTCGCATGGCAGGGCTTTCCTAAGGTGGACATCATGACCAACATTTCCCTCAAGCTGAACAACGGCGTTGTGATGCCGTCCCTCGGCTTCGGCGTGTTCCAATCGTCCCCGGAAGAAACTGCGGCGGCGGTCGAGACCGCGCTGAAGACGGGCTACCGGCACATCGACACTGCTGCCGTGTACGGAAACGAGCGGCAGGTGGGTGAGGGCATCCGCCGCTCTGGTCTGGAGCGCTCGCAGGTGTTCATCGAGACCAAGGTCTGGGTGAGCGACTACGGGTACGACCAGACTCTGCACGCCTTCGACAAGGCCGCCGACAAGCTCCGCGTGGAGCAGATCGACCTCCTGATCCTGCACCAGCCGGCGCCGAAGGGGTTCGACGCGACCATGGCTGCCTATCGGGCGCTCGAGACGCTACTCGCAGAGAGGAAGGTGCGTTCCATCGGGGTCAGCAACTTCATGCCCCGGCACCTGGCCCGGCTGATCGAGCATACCGGCGTCGTGCCCGCAGTGAACCAGATCGAGCTGCACCCCTACTTCACCCAGTCCGAGGTGCAGCAGGCCAATGCCCAATACGGCGTTCTCACCCAGGCGTGGTCGCCGATCGGCGGTATCACCTTCTATCCCGGCTGGGGCGAGCATCGCAGGAGCACGCTCTCCGACCCGGTGCTGGGCGAGATCGCCGACGTGCATGGTAAGACGCTGGCCCAGGTCATGCTCCGCTGGCACCTGCAGCAGGGCCGCTCCGCGATCCCGAAATCCACTACCCCCGCCCGCATCGCCGAGAACTTCGAAGTCTTCGACTTCGAGCTGTCAGCCGAGGAGACCGCCCGCATCGACGCTCTCGACACCGGCGTACGCCACGGTCCCGACCCCGACGAGCGCGACCCGATCAGCCTGGGCATCACCATTCCCGAGGCGTGAATGACGTCCAAGTAAGCACATCACCAAAGAGCACCAGCAGTCCAAGAGCGCTCATGCACTTGAAGCGACACGGTGGCGGACCACCGGATTTGGCAAAACCGGCTGATCTGGGGCTGCCGGCTTGGTCCACGTGATCCAGACGCAGGGTGACTCCGTCATGACGGGGCTTGGCTGCACGGGTGAACGTCCCGGCTGACTTGGGGCTCGGCACTGGCGCCCTCAGCGCAGGGCTCCATCACGCTGCCGAGGTCTCCGCAGCTCTGCTCTCACCGCGACCAAGCCGGGCCGTGGCACCCCAGGATCATGTGTGGCGCGTGCGCTCGCGGTGCCGGGGCGCCATGGCCTGCGCCCGCTCTGAATGCGAGCCCGGCAGCTGCGATGTCAGCTCGTCAGCCAGTTCGACCAGGTCTGTTGGCCGGCCGGGGCCCCACCAGTCCCCGAACAGTTCAGTGAAGACGTCCTCGCGGGCCGCCGACAGCTTTGCTGCAGCCTCGTGTCCCGCTGCGGTGAGGGCCAGCTCCATGCCCTCGCGAGTGGCCAGGTGGTGCTGCTCAATCTCCTGCAGGGCGGCCTCGATCACCGGCAATGGCACCCGGCTGTACTCGGACAGTCGCGTCGGCGACAGTGATCTTTCCGGTTGCAGCGCCCGCAGCAGCAGCCAGCTGGAGGCGGGCAACAGGTCGTATCCGGCTATGGCGGTGATCTTCTCGTAGATGCCGCGCCGCCCCTCGCGTGACCCGAGCACGGACAGGGCGCGGTGTACCTCCTCGCGCGAGGAGCGGTGCACGGGGTGGACGCTGATGGTCTGCGCCATGTCGGGCGCAGTGACTGATCCGCGCAGTCGATCCTCCCTGAGAAACCAGGTGAATGCGAAGGCGAGCAGGACAATCGGGGCGGCGTAGAGGAACACGTCGGTGATCGAGGTGGCGTACGCGTGCAGCGCGGACAGCCGCAGCTCGGGTGGTAGACTGGCCATGGCGCGTGGATCGGCCTCGAGCGCGGCTGCTGCTGCCTCCGAGCGCGTTGTCCCTGCAAACACGCCATGCAGCTTGTCGTCGAGCCGGTTGGTGAAGATCGTGCCGAAGACGGCGACGCCGAAAGCGGAGCCGATCGACCGGAAGAACGTGACCCCCGAGGTGGCGACGCCAAGGTCCTCGTACGACACTGCGTTCTGCACGATCAGGACGAGCACCTGCATAACGAGGCCGAGTCCGAGGCCGAAAAGGAAGAAGCAGAGGCTCATCTCGAAGTCGCCAGAGGACTCCTTGAGCCGGTGCAGAAGCAACAGCCCCGCGGCGGTGACAGCGGTGCCGAGCACCGGGAAGATCTTCCAGCGCCCGGTACGTGAGACGATCTGGCCTGACACGGTGGACGTGAGCAGGAGCCCGAGGACCATCGGCAGCATGTGCACACCCGACATGGTGGGTGACACGCCCCGCACGATCTGCAGGAACGTGGGCAGGTAGGTCATCGCGCCGAACATCGCGAAACCGATCACGAAGCTGATCGCCGAGGAAAGCGCGAATGTACGGATCAGGAACAGCTTCAGTGGAAGCACCGGTTCGGCGGCTCTGCGCTCGACGAGCAGGAAGCACACGAGCAGCACGGTGCCCAGGGTGGCGGTCCCGACGAGCGAGGCCGACGCCCATCCCCAGGTCTTGCCGCCGAGCGAGGTCACCAGGATCAGACAAGTGGCCACGGCCGCGACCAGGAGGGTACCGAGGTAGTCGATCCGATGTTTCTCGGCGTGGACTGGGGTGCGCAGCGCGGCGGCGATCACGAGGAGGGCGACGAAACCGACGGGTAGGTTGATGTAGAAGACCCAGCGCCAGCTCAGATGATCCACGAACAGTCCGCCGAGCAACGGCCCAAGGACGCTGGTCGCGCCGAAGACAGCACCGAACAGACCCTGGTAGCGGCCTCGGTCCCGGGGCGGCACGATGTCACCGACGATCGCCATCGACAGGACCATCAGGCCGCCGCCACCGAGTCCCTGCAGTGCACGGAAGGCGATCAGCTCGGACATGTTTTGCGCCAGGCCACACAGTGCCGATCCGACCAAGAAGACCATGATCGCTGCCTGGTAAAGCTTCTTACGCCCGTACTGGTCGCCCAGCTTGCCCCACAGCGGGGTCGCCGCGGTCGAGGCGAGCAAGTAGGCCGTGACGACCCAGGACAGATGGCTCATCCCGCCGAGATCGCTGACGATCGTCGGCAGCGCGGTGGAGACAATGGTTTGGTCGAGTGCCGAGATAAGCATGCCGAGCAGCAACGCGGCGATGGAGACGCGCACCCTGTGCCGGTTTCCCATGGCTGGTTGTGAGTCCACCGGCTTTTCGCTCAAGTCCTTGGCCATCGACGCCTCCTGAAGCCGAATTTGTCCTGATCTTGTTGCGACTGACAACCCGAGCGAGGGGGGGCATGGATCCCCGCCGACCATGTTGCCGACGGCGAGGCAGTAGATGACCAGGGTCGTGCCGTCGTTGCCCAGACTCTCTACGCGCAGCATGGTGGCCTGTCGGCGCGACGGCCGCCGAGCACTCAGGCTGGCCCCCAAAGCAGGCTGAGGGCGTGCCCGGCCCCTGCGACAGCCCCGGCCATGAGAATGACGAGGACGGTGCCAGCGTTCATCGGCATGATGCCGCGTGGCGCCGATGCCGACGTCTGTGTCACCGCGTGCCTCGGTAACCACCGGGGTGCGGTGGTAGCTCGATGAGGACGACGGAGACAGTCGGGCGGTCGGAAGCGGGCATGGCGGTGGCATTCCTAGGCATGGGAGTTGCTTGGTATGCCGCCTAGCCTTGCACGCGCATCGAGCGCTGTAAGGGGGAAGAAATTCTCCCTGTTTACTTCCGTCCGAGGACTCCCACCTGTGGCACGGGCTGGGACTTACTGGCTCTAATAAAAGCCGCTGATCATGTGGCTGTGGGCTTATCTGCTCGTTGGTCTGGTCGTGGGGAAACGTCAGTCGCGGCCTTGGAGCGTGTCGGATGAACTGTGGTCGCTCATTGAGCCGTTGCTGCCCGTGCCGGCACCGAAGCTGGTTGAGGGCAGACCTCGTGTGCCGGACCGGCAGGCGTTGTGCGGGATCCTCTTCGTTCTGCAACACCGGCATTCAGTGGGAGTACCTGCCCCAGGAGCTGGGCTTCGGCTCCGGCATGACCTGCTGGCGGCGACTGGCCGCCTGGAACGAGGCCAGCGTCTGGGACCAACTGCACGTACTGCTGCTGGAGGAGCTACGGTCGAAGGACAAGCTGGACTGGTCCCGGGCGGTGATCGACTCCTCCCACGTCAGGGCCGCTCGCCGGGGCCCAAAGGCGGGCCCAGCCCGGTCGACCGAGCACGTCCGGGCAGCAAGCACCACCTCATCGTCGACGGACAGGGCATCCCGCTCGCGATGTCGCTGACCGGAGGCAACCGCAACGACGTCACCCAGCTCCTGTCACTGCTCGACAAGATCCCGCCCGTCGCGGGCCGCGTCGGCAGGCCGCGCAGGCGCCCCGACGCGCTGCTGGCTGACTGCGGCTACGACCACGACAAGTACCGGCGCCTGCTCTGGGCCCGCGGGATCCGACCGGTGATCGCGAAGCGCGGCGAGCCCCACGGCACCGGCCTGGGCACCTTCCGCTACGTCGTCGAGCGCACGATCGCCTGGCTTCACGGCTTTCGGCGCTTGCGCATCCGCTGGGAACGACGAGACGACATCCACGAAGCGTTCCTCGGACTCGCCGTCTGCCTGATCACCCATCGCCACGTACAACGGCTTTGTTAGGACCAGTTAAAGTTTGTCCCGTAACCACGGGCCGTCCCCTCAACGACGGGCCGAGCCGCGCTCCTGGGGCTAGCCGAAGATGAGCTCAACGTCCTTGGCCACGCAGATCCGCAGGACAGTGACCAGCTGACTGACGTCTTCGATGCGCCGTCGGTGGACAGGGTCGCCGTCGTCAGGCTGACGTTGGTCGAGAATTGCTGTCAGCCGGGGCAACATCGCTGCGCATTGAGCAGGCGTGAGGTCGGGGCCATCGTCGTCTGGATGGTTGAGTAGTGGCACCAGCGTGGTGGAGACGCTGGACCACTGGCGATCTCCGCCGAAGCCGTCCATCTCGGCGAGCATGAAACCCTCGGCCTGGGCCAACCACTTCCTGAACATACTGAAGCCCGTGTAGGACCAGGAGACGTCTGGGCTCGCCACGTCGTCGTCACCTGGGAAGAGCATCAGTCCCATCGCGTCCCCCTACTTGTCCGGTGCCCAGGATCAACCGTGGGGAGGGGCACCGGCAATTGAAATGATCTCTGGATGGCTGGTGTGATCACGGCGGCGGAGCCGTCCTGGATAACCCCGTTCACGGGGCTGAGCCCACGCACCTTGGGCAAGTTGGTGACCCAGCTGCGGAGAGAGGGAGCCGACGCTCCGAGTCGCGGGCGCCCGTGGAGGCTGTCGCTGGCGGACCGTGTGCTGCTGGTGACCGCCTACTGGCGGACCAACTTGACGTTACGGCAACTGGCGCCGCTGTTCGGTGTGTCGAAGTCCGCAGCCAGCCGCATCATCGACCACCTTGGCCCGAAGCTCGCGCTCACGCCACGCAAGCGGTTCGTGAAGGACGCAGTGCTGATCGTGGACGGCACCCTTGTACCGACCCGCGACCGCAGCATTGCCGAGCAGTCAAAGAACTATCGCTACTCCACCGCCCACCAGGTCGTCATCGACGCCGACACCAGGGCGGTCGTGATAGTCGGCCGGCCTGTGCCCGGCAACCGTCATGACTCCCGTGGCTGGAGGAATCAGGCGCCAAGGACGCCGTCGGCCACACCACGACCATCGCTGACGGCGGCTACCAGGGCACCGGACTCGTCATTCCGCACCGCCGAGCCAGGGGCAAGGAACTCCCGGCCTGGAAGGAGGCACACAACCGCGCGCACAAGCGGGTTCGGGCACGCGTCGAGCACACCTTCGCCCGTATGAAGGGCTGGAAGATCCTCCGTGACTGCCGCCTGAAGGGCGACGGCGTCCACTACGCCATGCTCGGCATCGCCCGCCTGTACAACTTCGTCCTCACCAGATAACCGAGCCCCGGCCGGCCGCCCCTACCACCCTCAAGATCGCTTACGGGACAACCTTTAGCCACGTCAGAGCCAGCAGGGGCTTTGGGCCTCGCCGAAGTACGCCATCACGTGGGGACAAGCCAGTGCCTGCAGCCATCTCTCCTCCACCTCGATGAAGTAGCTCATGCTGGTGGCTCCCGACGAAGAGAATGCGTGGGATTCTTCCGATCCGAGGAGTATCGCGGCCTTGAGCCCGTTCCAACGGAACGCGCGGCTTGGGCAGTTGATCTGCGAATAATCAGGCGACGTTCCCGGAAGCCATGAGGTTTTGGTCCGCGGCCCAGGAAGTGAGCACCCGCAACGCGTCGTGGGAGGGTGAGCTGGGCGGGGCAGTCCAGAAGATGATCTTCTGGTCGGGATCGGAAGTGGACGTGAGGGTATTCCAACCGAGGGTGAGATCCCCGACGACCGGATGGCGCAGCCGCCTAGTTCCGGTGGTCCTGGCGGCGACATGGTGCTCGGTCCACCACTGCCGGAACTGCGCATCGTGCGCCGAGAGCTTCTCCACGAGGGTCGCGAGCTTCGGGTCGCCCGGGTAGCGTGCGCTTTCCATACGGACCTGGGCGATGGCCAGGCGGGCGGCTTCTTCCCAATCTACGTACAGGGCTCGCAGAGCGGGGTCGGTGAACAGCATGAGGATGAAGGTCCGGCGGTCCACCGGAATGTTTCCGTAGTCGGCGATCAGGGCGGCTGCCAGCTGATTCCAGGCCAGAACGTCGGTACGGCGGCCAGAGACGACCGCGGGGGTGGTGGCGAGGTCGTTGAGGAGGAGCTGCAGCTGTGGGTCCACTTTCTGCCGGGCATCGTGAGGGGGAAGCTCGTTCTTGGCGGCGAGCTCAAAGAGATAGGTACGCTGGTCCGAGTTGAGTCGGAGCACCCGAGCGAGGTCGGCCAGTACGGGAGTGGACGCCTGTAGGCGGCCCTGCTCGATCCGCGCGTAATACTCGGTGCTGATGGAGGTCAGCAGTGCCACCTCCTCGCGGCGCAGGCCGGCCACCCGTCGCGGCTGTTCGCTCGAGGTAGGGAGGCCTACGTCGGCCGGGCTGAGGTCGGCACGCCGTGCCTTGAGGAACTCCCCAAGCTCGTTCAGGTGCAGGTCACGACTCATGTTTCCAGAGTCGCACGACGGCCAGGCGCATGAGAAGCAAAGGTTGTGCCTGGACATCTGGCTGTGGAAGAAGTATTGCGGATCTCTCGCCGAGGTCCGATCGCAGCCGCAGGGAGGGAGAGGGCGCTGTTGTTCAGCGTCTATCGACTTGGCGAGAGGGCGACGAGGACGTGGGTCGGATCTTCGTCGAGCGGTTCATTGGACTTCGCGCGCGTACGGCGCGGCCATGATCCGGTTGAACAATGGCGCGCAGCGGGAGCGGAGCAGCACACCAGGGAAGGTGTCCGAGGCGTAGGTGGTGTCGTCTAGTTCGGCAGTTCCTGCAAGCGGAAGGTGATTGTGCTGAGTCCTTTCGTGAGGCGGACCGAGACGGTCACAGCCACCGACGTTTTTTCATACGGTCTGACTGGCAGAGTGTGGGTGCTGTCTGCGCAGCTGCTGGGCTTGGCTGGACTACAGAATGGCACATAATCGTCGCCGTCTGTGACGGTCATGGTTTTGGCGGCGTAAGACTCATTTCAGTCAGTGAGTCGGCGGTGGCATATGAGGGCCGCTGAGATGGCGGTGAAGGCAAGGAGGTGTTCCGGCTCGCGTTCGTAGAGGCGGCGCCAGCAGCCGGACAGCCAGGACGCGGTCCGTTCCACGACCCAGCGGTGCCGGATGCCGCGGGAGGACAAGGTCACGTCCGCGGGAGTGGTGTATCAACGGCCACTCGGTGATCTCTTCTTTGAAGCTATGCGGTGAGTTCGGCCGGGAGGGCGGTCTCGTCGGATTCTGACTCGATCGGGTGGAGGCGGGCCTTGGCGAGCACGTCGAGTCCCATGTAGCGGCGGGCTTCGGTCCACTCGTCGTTCTGCTCGGCCAGGACCGAGCTGACCAGGCGGATCAGGGCGGTGCGGTCGGGGAAGATCCTGACGATGTCGGTCTGGCGGCGGATCTCCTTGTTCAGCCGTTCTTGCGGATTGTTTGACCAGATCTGCCGCCAGATCTCACGCGGTGAACGTCAGCACGTCGCCCTGAGCGGCGTCCAAGTGGGCTGCGGCCTTGGGGAACTTGGCCTCCAGGGCGTCCAGGACGTGCCGCATCTGGGCCTGGACGGCATCGGTGTCGGGCTGTTCGAAGACGGTCCGCAGCAGCGTGGCCACCCACGGCTGGGCCGACTTGGGGACCTGGCTCAGCAGCGCGGGCGAGTGGGTGCGGCATCGCTGCCAGCTTGCGCCGGGCAGGGTGGCGCCGATCGCGTTGACCAGGCCCATGCGCGCGTCGGAGATGACCAGGTGGACGCCGGGCAGGCCGCGGGCGATCAATGAGCGCAGGAAGGCCAGCCAGCCGGCCCCGTCCTCGGCGGTGGCCACGTCTAGGCCGAGGATCTCGCGGTGGCCGTCGACGTTGACCCCGACCGCGATCAGCGCGTGGACGTTGATGATGCGGCCACCCTGGCGGACCTTCTGGGTCAGGGCATCGACCCAGACGAATGCGTAGGAGCCGGCGTCAAGAGGCTGGTTGCGGAATGCGGCGATCTGCTCGTCCAGGTGCTTGGCCATCACCGAGACTTGGGACTTCGACGGCTGGGTGACCCTCAGGAACTCGGCGAGCTTCTCGACCCTGCGCGTGCTCACGCCGAGCAGGTAGGCGGTGGCGACCACCGAGATGAGGGCCTGTTTGGCCCGCCGGCGGCGTTCGAGGAGCCAGTGCGGGAAGTAACTCCCGGACCTGAGCCTGGGGATGGCGAGTTCGACGGTGCCCGCCCAGGTGCCCCACTCCCGCGGGCGATATCCGCTGCGGTGGTTGACTCGCTCGTCGCTGACCTGCCCGTATTCGGTGTTGCAGAGGGCGTCGGCCTCCGCGGACATGAGTGCGTCGGCGAATGTCTTGACCATCGCGCGCAGCAGATCGGGACTCGCCGCCGCGAGGTCGTCCTCGGCAAGGACGTGCAGGGGCAGACTGTTGGGTGCGGTCATCGTGCTGCTCTCCTTCGGGCTTCGGCACCTCGAAGATCAGCCGGTGGCCGTTCATCTATGCGGGCCTCATCCCGACGCCGGAGCAAACCCCCGGATCAGGTCGAACCCGTACACCACTTCCCTGGACGCAACCCAGCTCGGCGGTGTCCCCGGTCGTGGTGCGGCCGATCGTGGCCAGCCACCTCCGATCCAGGGTCGGCAGGCTTGTCCCACCACGGGCCGCGTAGCTGTTGACCGGTTCACACCCAGATGGCAGCGATGCTGCAAGAAGCCTTGACGCGCCCCGCCTCGCTGCGTAGATATGTCTGCGCAGTCATGACAGCGCAGACATACGGACTGGCCGCGTACCGCTGCACGAGTTGGCCGTGTCGTCGTCCACAACTCCAGCTGAGCGCCCGCCCGGATCCAGACCCCAGCCGGCCTCGCCGACGTGTTGGACGGCACGCCGGTCTCCGCGGGCACGGCACTGGACCTGGCCCGTGGGACGTACGGGTCCTGAGCCGCCCTTCGTGGGCACCATCCCGCACCACCCAGAGGAGGAGTCGTGCACATAGGTAGGCCCGGGAAGACCGGGAAGAGAAGAGTCGTCAGAGCGCTGGCGGGCGTCTTCGCGACGACGGCGCTGCTGGCGATGCCCATGGCGGGCGCGCAAGCCTACAACCCCACCGGCGGGATCATGTACCAGCTCGGCAGCGCCCCGTGTCTGAAGGGCAGGGGCAACTGCGCGATCTACCCCAAGTCGGCACAGCTGTCGAGCGGGAGGCTGGTCGCGTCGTTTGAGAAGGCCACCGTCGTACCCTCGTCGGGCAGTGCCGACGGCCAAATTCTGCCGGTCTACAAGAGTGACGACGACGGGACGACCTGGCAGTCGCTGTCGGAGGTCAAGGCCCCGGCGTACATCTCCGGTGACCCCAAGTACGCGAAGTACACCAGCAACTGGACGAACCCGTACTTGTATACGCTCCCGCAGGACGTCGGCGCCCTGAAGCAGGGCACGCTGCTGCTCGCAAGTGTCGTCTCGGGCGACGACTACTACTACAAGGAGCACAAGGCGGCCGACTCCAGCTGGATCCCGTCCGACGACGGCGACCGCAACAACCTCGCGATAGCCCTGTATTCCAGCACCGATGACGGGGCGAGCTGGAAGATCGTCAACGTCGTTGCCACGGGAGGCTGGGAGGGCGGGAGCGCGGGCGCGATCGGCCGGAACGTCGCCGCCGCGAACACGAACAAGCAGGTTGACCCCCTCTGGGAGCCATACCTGATGGTCTACAAGGGCAAGCTCGTCTGTTACTACTCCGACGAGAACGACTACACTGGCTTCAACGCGACCACCGGCGTCCCCACCTTGGACACGGGCAACGACACCGCCACCGACTCCCTCGGCCAAATCCTCGTCCACAAGACCTGGGACGGCTACAGCACTTCGTGGAGCGACCCCGTTGTCGACATCGCCGGGCTGACCCAGGACATGGGCGGCGGCAAGACGGAAATAGGCGGCGGCCGGCCGGGCATGACGAACGTCGTGCGGACCACCAACGGCAAGTGGATGATCACGTACGAGTACTGGGGCGGCGGGACCAACACCCGCTACCAGATCGCCGACAGCCCGCTGGAGTTCTTCAAGGGCTCCGCGACCGGCACCGGGATCAACACCCTGCCGGTCGACACCGGTTCGCACACGCTCGCGACGGGCGGCAGCCCGGTGTTCATCAGACTGCCCGGCGGGCGCCTGGTCTACAACGCGGCTGGCAGCGGCAGCGTCTGGGTCAACGAGACCGGGCGCAGCGACGGCACCTGGAAGGAGTACCAGACCACCTCGAAGGCCGGCTACAGCCGCAACCTCCAGTACGTCGATGCCACGGGCCGCATCTCCATCCTCAACAACCAGGACACCTCGGTCATCGCCTACGCGGAGGTCGACCTCGGCCACACCGAAGGCGCCTACTACCAGCTGGTCAACCGCAAGACCGACCAGGTGATCGGTACCGGGAACAAGACCAACGACGCCAACCTCGGTAACGGTGATGCCCCCGATGTGAAGCTGGAAGCGCCCGGTTCGGCGGCGAACGCGGACACCCAGTACTGGCATGTGACGACCGAGCCGAACGGCGGTGTGAGCCTGCTCAACAAGGCGGGTGGCCGTGCGGCGGCCATCTGGACCGGAAACGCCATGGCCGGACAGCAGATCGGCCAGTGGGTCGACAACAGCTCCACCGGCAGCTGGAATCTCGTCAAGACCAGTGACGGTTTCTACAAGCTGCGGTCGGTCAAGAACACCAGCCTTTACCTGACCGGAGCGTCGGACGGGGCACAGCTAACTCTGCAGACCGCAGCCACCGACGGCTCCCAGGACTGGGAGCTCGTCCAGTAACCACCCCGACCGACACCGGCCTGGCGGCTGGGCGCCAGGCCCCATCCCCTCGTACGTACTACGCCAGGACGACGGACGGCGGAACCGGAGTACTACGGCCGCGGCCGCCCTTTGGCCCCCGGGCCTGTGGCATGTCTGGGACCGCTCAGAGTGTGAAGGCCGGGGCCGCCGGTGAGGCCCTTCGATGTTCGTCGCAACTTCCCTCATTCCTATGGGAGTTCCGGGAAGCTGCGTTCCTCTGCTGGCCGAGCCGCCGCACCGGCACGGCCTGGAGTTGCATCCCACGGCGCGACGAAGGGACCGTCCATGAACAAGGGCATCGCGGGAACCGACACCATCGCGAGTGCTCGTCCAGAGTGACTTGGCGGGACAATAGGCAATCAGAGTGGCCGACTATCCAGATATCTATCAGTTCGGGGGCGAAGTACGACAGCAGTACGTACAGCGGGAAGGAACCCACGCTGAGCAGCGTCGCGGTGGCTCCGGAGGCGCGGAGTACTTCGTGGAACCCCAGGTTGCGGAACTGCTTCGGGAGCGCATCGTCTGCACGACTCGGGGACTCATCCGAGCGTCGGCGGAGACCGAGGACGATGGGGATGTCGGGAACTGTCCTCGACCACACCTCATCCGATCCGTGCGAGCTCGTGTCGCCAGGCCGTGTCATGGTTGAACGAGTCGCCCAGGTCGGGGAGTTCTTGTATGTCCTCCTCGGGGAGATCGGTCAGGGTTCCGCCCGCCTTGACGACATCCAGGGAGAGGCGAGCGACGGTGTCGACCGAGATGGCTCGCAGGACGGCCTCGGGGACGCCGGTGCCGGTGGTGGTCAGTCCGTGGCCGCGGAGTACAACGGCGTCACGGTCACCGAGCGCGGTGACCATTTGGGCTGCGAGTCGGCGATCGCGGATCAGAACCCCGCGCGGATAGACCGGTACCCCACGGGCCGCGAGCCGCGTGCCGGGAATGTCGAAGGCGCCTATGACTGGGCGGATCCCCAGCCCCGCCAGGTCCGCTGCCACGACTGCCGGCGGATGCGTGTGGACGACGCACGTCACGTCCGCCCGGGTGCGCAGGACCTCGGTGTGCAAGGGGAGTTCGTTCGGCACGGTCCATCCGTCCAGTTCTCCGGGAGTGACCGCTGCTCCGTCGACGTCGACCAGGCGGATGTCGGCTGGCTCGGTGTACAGCAGGCCGCGCTCGCGCGGGCCGCGGCACCGAACGAGCAGCGTGCGCTCGTCGACGCGCAGGCTGATGTGGCCGAGGATGCCGTCGGCGAGCCCTCGCGCGGCGAGCACCCGGCAGGCGTCGGCGACCAGTCGGCGCAGTAGGGCCAGGTCTTGCTTCGTCACAAGGCGGCTCCGGAACTCGGGACAGGACGGGGCGGTTGCGCGAGTGCGTTGACGCGCTGCTCGGCGTCGCCCAGTGCACTCCCGGCGGAGACGAGACGTCGGCACTCCAGCAGGGCACGTGGCCAGTTGACGGTTACGGCGGCGCTGAGCCGGCCCGCTGCGTCGCCGAAGAGGGCCGCGGCACGGGCGTTCTCCTCGAACTCGCCGATCACGGTGTGCCGAACCGCCGTGGCCGGGCGGCCGACGATCTGGATCCTCCAGTCGTACTGGTCGCTCCAGACGTACTCCACGGGCGCGTAGGGCTGTGGTGCCTCGGGGTGGACGATGTTGTGGGCGACCACTGCGGCCTGGTCGACGGCGTTGGTCCAGTGCTCCACGCGCAGATGCTTCTCGCGGCCGGGGTGGAACCACCGGGCCACGTCGCCGGCCGCGAAGACGTCCTCTGCGCCGACGGCACGGCAGTACTCGTTGCACAGCACACCGTCGACCAGGTCCAGGCCGGACCCGGTGAGCCAGCCGTCGTTGGGGACGGCTCCGATGCCGACCACGACCGTGCCTGCCCGCAGTGTCTCGCCGTCGTCGAGGGTGACGGCGAGATCGCCCGCCGTCCCGGTTATCGACCGTACGGCACGGCCGAACCGGGTGTGCACTGCGTGGCGTTCGTGCAGGGAGACGAACAGCTTGCCCAGCTCCGGGCCGAGTACTCGTTGCATGGGGGCGGGGGACGGGTCGACGACCGTGACCTCGCAGCCGAGGGCGCGGGCGGTGGAGGCCGTCTCGGCACCGATGAAACCGGCGCCGATGACCACCACGTGCCCGCCCCGCTCCAGGTCCGCCCGCAGGGCCTCGGCGTCGGCGAGGGAACGGACGAGGTGCAGCCCGGAGTCGACCCGCCAGGGTGAGGGCCGTGCCCGGGCTCCCGTGGCCAGGACGCACGTGTCGTAACCGCACTCGCTGCCGCCTTCGAAGCGGACCCGGTGGTCGATGGGGTCGAGCTTCACGGCGGGGGTGCCGAGCCGGAGTTCGATGTCCAGGTCCCGCGCTTCCTGCTCACCCAGCAGCCGGAAGCGTTCTGTGTCCCAGTCTCCTGCCAGGTACTGCTTGGACAGCGGCGGCTTGTCGTAGGGCAGTTGGGGCTCGGCTCCCGCCAGGACGATCCTTCCTCCGTGGCCCTGCGCGCGCAGGGCACGCGCCGCCTGTACACCGGCCACGGAGGCGCCCACGACCAGGACGGTGCGGCCGCTCACGCGCCCTCGATGGTGAGTACGGAGACGGGGCAACTGCGGGCCGCTTCCTGGACGCGGGGCAGGTCGTCGTCGGTGATTTCGGTCTTCAGGAGGACCACGACGCCGTCGTCGTCCAGGTCATAGGTGTCCGGTGCCGAGATGACGCAGTTCGCGTATCCCTGGCAGGCCGCCAGGTCCGCCTTGAGGAGAGGCACGGTGCCGTCCTTTCGAATGAGGTCGGATGGGGTGGGGTGGGACTCACGCTTTGACGCCGATGCCGCCGTCTGGGTGAACGGTGCGTCCGGTGATGCCCCGCGACCGGTCGGAGGCGAGGAAGACGTAGCTCCAGGCGTGGTCGGTCGCGGAGAGGGCAGTCCGGAGCGGGACCCGGGCGGCGAGTTCGTCTGCGCGGCCCGGGGTGTCGCCCAGGCTGCGTTCGGCCAGGCCGAGGCTGTCGAGGCCGCGCAGGTCGGTGCCGAGGGTGCCGCCGGGCGCCACCGCGTTCACACGGACGTCGGGGGCGAGTTCGTACGCGAGGGCGGTGACCAGCCCGCGCACGGCGAACTTGGAGGAGACGTAGAGGACTCCGCCACGACCCGGGTGGTAGGCGGAAGTCGACTCGGTGAGGACGATCGTCCCCTTACCCTCCCGTAGCGTCGGCAGGGCGGCCTTGACGGAGTGCAGTTGGCTTCTGACGTTGACGGAGAACATCTCGTCGAACGCCTCGTCCAGTACGTCGGCGGGCAGTTCGCCGAGGCCCTTGTAGTAGTCGAAGATGCCCACGCAGTTGACGAGGACGTCGAGGCCGCCGAAGGCGTCCGCGGCGGCCGTGACCGCCTCTTCGTTGGCGGATCGGGTCGTGGCGTCGCCCTCGACCACGGGGACACCCGGGACTTCTTTCCGCAGGGCCCGGCACTTGGCCGCGTCCCGTTCGAGCGCGGCGACCTGTGCGCCTTCGGCGCGGAACACGTCGACGACGGCCCTGCCGATGCCCGACCCCGCGCCCACCACAAGGGCGCGCTTGCCGTTCAGCCAGCCGCTCATGCCTTCCCCGCTCATGCCTCCTCCTCGGTGAGGAGCGGGCCGAAGGGGCTGCCGATCAGCGCGGCGAAGGTAGCCGTGTTCTGCCACGTCAGAGCCTCCAGTTCCAGCGGGCACAGGGCCACCCACTGACCCGAGCGGGTCGACTCGATGAGCAGGCGCAAGCCGTTGCGGGTCGCCGCGCGGCTGACCCGGATCTCGGAGAACTCGTTGCCCAGTGTGAGGGAATCGCCGGTGCGGCCGGCCTCCAGGACAGCCTTGTCCGCGGCGGCCCGGCGGGCGGCCCGGGCGTCCTCGTCCTCACCCTCCCAGGACAGCGTCACAGGAACACCGCCAGGTTCTGCATACGGATCACCGAGTCGTCGACGAGGATGGTGCGGCGCGCCAGTTTCCATCCGTCGTCGGTGAGGCGCAGCAGGTCCTCCCGGCCGGCGGAGACCTGGGCCGCCTCCCGGTAGTCGCCACGGCTGCGGTACAGCAGCATGCCCGACTCCACCACCAGGTGGTCCGGTGCGTCGGCGGCGAAGGTACGGACATTGGTGAGGTGGTGCCGCAGCCGCGACGGCGGGTCCTCGGTCCAGGCGTGTTCGGTCAAGAACCGGGCGATGCGGCGGGAGAGGGAGTACTTGTCCTCGTCGAAGTGGGCCATGCCGGGGGCGGTGTCGAAGCCGGAGCCGAGCGCGGTGGTGACCCGTACCGGCATGAGGTAGTGGATGTCTTCCGTGAGCAGGTCCAGCCATTCCTCGTACGACTGGGTGTCCAGGAGGTACGCCTCGTTGACCAGCCACTGATGCGCCAGCAGGTGGCGCTCGTCGTGGAAGGGCAGGGTGGCTCCCGCCGGCTGGACGCGGGAGGCCCTGGCGCCGAGGGTGGACTGCTCGGAGTGGGTGCCCGTGCGGGCCGCGGAGTAGACGCCGCCGCGGTACGTCCCGTTCTGTGTGTTCATGCAGGGCTCCCGGTCCTGTCGTTCTTCGGTGGGTCAGCGGGGCGGCGGTCCTGGCCGACCCGGACCGTGGATGCGGTCGAGGCCGGTGTGGCGAGGTAGTCGGCCCAGCGGTTCAGCAGCTCGCGTTGGTTGTATTCGCCGTAACCGGTGTGTGCCGTGCCCGGACCCGCGAACTGCTCGGGAGTGAGCTGCGGGGTGACCTCGGTGTCGTCGCTGAGGAGTCCCATGCGGCTGTTGAGGAGCAGGCGCCGGGCCATCGAGCCGGCGGCCGTGTTCGTGAGGGAGACCCAGTTCTCCACGTCGTCCTGCTCGAACATGCCGGTGGAGCCGAAGCACATGAGGTACGCCTTGTACGACAGCTCCTTGAACTCCTCGGGCGCCTCGGCGTCGACGGCGAACCAGGACAGGACCTCCGTCTCGTCCTGACTGACGGGCTGCCACTGGCGCAGGGAGATGAACGGGAGCACGTCGTCGCTGTCGGCGACCTTCGGCCAGTTGTGCACCAGGCTGAGGTTGGGGAAGAGCGAGGCGGCGGAGATCATGAAGGCGTCGTCGCCGATGACCCGGAGCTGATCCTCGGACCAGGACTTCTTCATCCGCTCGATCATCTCGTCGGGATAGCCGACGTACCTCAGCCGCTCCTCCAGGGTGCCCGGCGGCAGTTTGTACGTCGTGCCGCCACCGTTGCCCGCCCAGTAGGTGCAGCCGTCCTTGCGTTTCTCGGCCTTGGGCTCGCGGAACAGACCGATCTCCACAACGCTCGTGTGGGTCTGAGGTGTGTGGTACATGTCGCCGGCGAAGTTCTCCGCGCCGATCTTCCAGTTGGCCTTCACCCGCCACCGCTGTGGGCCGCGCAGCTCGATGCCGCTCGGGCTCTGCTTCGTGTAGTAGTCAAGGTAGAACGCGAAGTCGCCGAGGTAGTCGCTCAGGGCCGGAGCCTCGGGGTCCATGCTCAGGAAGATCAAGCCGTTGTATGTGTCCAGGTTGGGGGCGGGCAGCAGCCGCTGACCCTTGCGGCGGAAGCCGTCCTCGCCGCCGTAGGCGTCCTGGTGGAACGGCAGGCCCGCAATGCGGCCGTCGTTGCGGTACGACCAGCCGTGGTAGGGGCAGCGGAAGTGGGAGGCGTTGCCCATCTCCGCACGGCACACCTGCATACCGCGGTGTAGACACATGTTGAAGTGGGCGCGGATCTCGCCCTTCTCGTCGCGGACGAGGATGAAGGAGTCGTCGAGCACCCGCCGTACGACGTAGTCGCCGGGAGCCGGTATCTCCGACTCGTGCCCCGCGAACATCCATGCACGGCTGAATAGCCGCTTCTTCTCCAGTTCGAAGACGTCCTGGTCGTTGTAGATGTGCGCGGGAATCATTCCGCGGCGCACGTCGTCGAGGACGTTGGTGTGATCGTTCATCGCTGCCAAGTCTCTGTATAGCGGAGAATGTCTCTGTCCAGTAGAACATCGGGGCTCGATGCGGTCAACCGCGAGAAGGCGGGGCGCTGGGTGGGGGTTTGGGGCCGGCGCTTTGGCATACCGGCAGCGCGCCCGGGCTCACGTTGCTCTCAAGGTGCTGCTGCTGTTGAGGAAGGGTCCGGGGGAGGGCAGACCGCCATCTCAGGGTTGGCATATTCTTCTGCTATGAAGAAGTCCGACGTTCAGTCGTCGCCGGCCAATGGAGCCGCGCCGCAGTACCCGATCGAGTCGGTGGACAACGCGCTGAGGGTGCTGCTCCTGCTCGGCGAGCGGAACGAGCTCAGGCTCACCGAGGTCGCCCAGTACCTGGGGGTCGCGACCTCCACCGCGCACCGCCTGCTCGCGATGCTCATGTACCGCGGCTTCATCAGGCAGGCCGAGCGGGGCAAGGCGTACGTGCCGGGAACGGCGCTCACCGGTGTCGCCTTCTCCATCCTTCAGCGCTTCGACGTCCGGCAGGCCCTGCATCCCTTCCTGAAACGGCTTAATGCCGAACTGCAGGAGACCGTGCACATCGGGGTCCTGGACGGGACGACGGTCCGGTTCGTGGACGCGCTGGAGAGCCCGCGCGCCGTACGCGTCGCCTCCCGCCTCGGACAGTCGATGCCAGCCCACTGCACCTCGACCGGCAAGGCACTCCTCGCGCAGTTGTCGGACGACGAGCTGCGACGGCGCTACCCGGCCGATGAGTTGCAGCAGCTGACCCCGAACTCCGTGGCCACATGGGCGGAGCTGCAGAGGGAGGTCGAACTGGCCCGTCGGCTGGGGTACGCCACGAGTTCGGAGGAGAGCGAGGAGGGCGTGGGCTCCGTCGCCGTTGCCCTCTCCGCCCAACAAGCGCCCATGCAGGTCGCCTTCAATGTCTCCGTGCCGATCAGCCGCATGAACCATGTCGACCAGCGCCGGATCAGCGCGGTGCTGCGTGAGGTTGCCGAGGAGGCGGCCGAGGTGCTGCACTGAGCCGCCTCCGCCACGGCCTGGTGACGGCGTTGAGGCGTAGCTCGAGGTCGTGACAGGGATGCCGCTCCCTGGGGGCTGGAGCGATCACCCATGATTCAGCACTGCGGACAGCGCCCGGCCCCGCTTGGGGGCTGGCGCCGCTGCACCTCCGGAACGGATCAGGCAGTGACGGGCTTCGAGGTCCGCTTCTCATTCGTCGCAGCTGACCTGGAGACGAGGAGGCGGTCGAGGCTGAACGCGCCAGAGCCGGCGAAGACCAGCACCAGGAACGACCAGCAGAACAGCACGGGCAGCTCGCCGCCGTTCTGGATGGGCCACAGCGCGCCCGGCTGGTGCACCTTGAAGTACGCGAACGCCATCGAGCCCGACGCCATGAACGCGGCACCGCGCGTGCCGAGGCCCAGCAACACTAGGGTGCCGGCGACGAGCTCGATCACGGCGGCGTACCAGAACGGCCAGGTGCCGGTCGGGATGGTGCCGCCCTTGGTGCCCATGGCGCCGCCGAGGACGCCAAAAAGCGAGGCGGCACCGTGGCAGGCGAAGAGCAGGCCGACGACGATGCGGAACAGGCCGAGCGCGTATGGCTGGGCGCTGTTGAGCCGTGCGATCATGGGAGGGGCTCCTTCGGTTTGGTTTTGGTTTCGATCCGCGAACGGACGGTCTCGGGGACGCAAACTCGTTGGTGCTGGAACTTCGGAGCGCTGCCGGGGAGTGGCGGTGCGCCGGGTCGGGGGCCCTGGCTGCTGGCCTGCCGTGGGGCAGCCGAGCCGTGGCAATTCGCTTTTCCCGGGCCATACCTCGACTGGTAGGGCCCGCCTCGGGCAGTTGTCGGACGACGAGCTGTGACGGCGCTACCCGGCCGAGGGGTTGCAGCAGCTGACCTCGAACTCCATTGCCACGTGAGCGGAGTCGGACAGAGAGGTCGAAGTGGCCCGTGGCCGGGGTACGCCACGAGTACGGAGGAGAGCGAGGAGGGGGTGGGCGGCCTCGATGGCCGGGTCCTGTCCGCTCGACGAGCCACCATGCCAGGTCGCCTTCGACGTCTTCGTGCCGATCAGGCGCATGACCCATGCCGACCGGCGGCGGGTCGCGCGGTACTGCGGGTCGCCGAGGAGGCGACCGAGGCGCCGCACTGAACCTCGGGTCAGGCCGCCTCTTCGACCACAGGTGAGACGGTGTCGGGCGCCTCTCGCCCGTCGGCCGACCTCGTGCCCGGCGCGCGGGGAACGAGCGTGATCAGTGCGGCTCCCAGGAGACCGGGTACGGCGAGAGCGTAGAAGTCCCAGCGGAAGGCCAGCCCGGACCCGAGGATTAGTCCGAGCAGAGGCGGCGCGAGGACGGAGCCGAGGCGTCCGAAGCCCAGCGTCCAGCCCATCGCCGTGGCGCCCATACGTACCGGGTAGTGCTTGGAGACATAGGCGAGGAGGAACGTCTGTGTTCCCATCGTCCCGACGCCGCCCAGTGCGACGAGCGTGTACAGCGCCGCGGTGGGCAACCGCAGGCTGAGCAGGACCACGGACGTGCTGGCGAGGAGAAACGTTGCGACGAGGATCGGTTTGGAACCGAGCCGGTCGGCCGCCAGGGAGACGACGAGCATGCCGACCGCGCCTCCGATATTGAACACGAGGAGGAAGCTCAGCGCGGAACCGAGTGGGTAACCCGCCCGGCGCATGATCTCGGGAAGCCACGTGTTGACCCCGTAGATCATGAACAGGCACATGAAGGTCGACGGCAGGAAGCAGACGGTCGCCCGCACGTAGGCGCGTGAGAAGAGGCGCGCGACCGGCGAGCCGGTGTCGGATTCGGAGGCGGGGGCCGGGACATCTGCCTTCCCTACCTGCACCTGCGTTTCCAACGGGACGTGCCAGCGTGCGGCTATCTTCTCGGCTTCGGCTCGCTGGCCGCTCGCGAGGAGGAAGACGATCGACTCGGGCAGGTAGAGGCAGGCCACGGGCACGACCAGGACAAGAGGAACCAGCCCGATCAGGAACATCGCGTGCCATCCGAACTCCGGGATGAGGTGGGTCCCTGCGAAGCCGGCGAGGATGCCGCCCAGCGGGAAGCCGCTGAGCATGGCCGCGTAGACCAGGTTGCGCGACCTCCGGTCCGAGTACTCCCCGGTGAGGGCCGTGGCGGTCGGCAGTACGCCACCGAGCCCGAGGCCGGCTACGAAGCGCAGCAGACCGAACATCTCGGGGGAGGGCGTGACCGCGCACAGTCCGGTCAGCACCGAGAACCAGGCGAGACACCCGATTAGCGTCTTTCTGCGGCCGAACCTGTCGGTGAGCGCGCCGACGGTGAGCGACCCCACGAACATTCCGAGCAGGGCCAGCGCACCGATCACACCGGCACCGGCCGTGGTCAGGTGCCATCCCGGCTCACGGAGAAGAGACGGAATCACGGCGCCGAAAACGACGACGTCGTAGCCGTCCGCGATGATCGTGACCAGGCAGATCCCGACGACCAGCAGCGACACTGGGCTCCATGTGACGTTGCGGCCGGTCTCTGTGCGTTTGTGTTCTGTGTTTCTGTCTTCAGGCATGACGATTCCTCTCTGATCGGTCCGCGCGCGAGCCCGTTCCGCTCGCTCGCGTACGGTGAACCGGTCACGACGGCGAGCTGTGTTCGCCTCAGTTCGATGGCGTGGGGAGGCGTGAGGCGAGCGTGGGTGGGCCCGCGCGCGAAGGTTGTCGCAGGCCGTGGCGAGGGGCATGGGACCGGAGTGCGGTGGAGTGACGCCATGCCACGTGGACTCGTCGGCGCCCGTCTTTGTGTGGGGCGCGAGACCTTGTGCGTTGAGATCCCTGCTGATGCGGAGGTGCAGCGGCTTGGGGCCCGGCCGTGGGCAGGCAGGTTCGGGACGGTCGGCGTCTCGATTGGATCAGCGAGCAGGTACCGCGGCGACGGCGTGCGGCACCTTGTGGCCACGTGTCGGGGAGGCCACGGCTCCGGCCGAGCTCACCGAGACGTCGAGCCGGCCGATCCGGTCGATGTCCACGACGATCCGATGACCGTCGCGCACCTCACCGACGCCGGCGGGCGTGCCGGTGGAGACCACGTCTCCCGGCAGCAGCCGCATCGCGCTCGAGATGTACGACAGCAGCCTCGGGACGTCCCAGATCAGGTCGGTGATGCGGGCGTGCTGCCGGGGTGTGCCGTCCACCGAGCAACGCAGTTCGAGCGTCTCCAGCGGCCCGACCTCGTCGGGGGTGACCAGGTGGGGTCCCATGGGCGTGAACGTGTCGAAGGACTTGCGGATCGAGCGGTCCTCGCCGCCGCGCATCGTCATGTCGAGCAGGCAGGTGTAGCCAGCGACATGGTCCAGCGCCTCCTCCGGAGGGACGTGGGACATCTCCCGCCCCACCACCAGCGCCAGTTCGCCCTCCTGGTCGAACCGACGGTCATGATAGGGCAGTTGGACCACGCCGCCGTGCGGCACGAGGGACGAGGGCGACTTGAGGAACACACCGAGTGTGTTGACGTGAGTCTCCTGGCGCATCTCGGCTTGGTGGTCGCGGTAGTTGACGGGCGCCGCGACGATCTTCGAAGGGTCCGGCACCGGGATGTCGACGCGAACATCGGCGATTCGCAGCACCGGGGAGGCGTCCGCCTGGTTCCGGAGCTCGGTCAGCCGGCCCTCGGTCTCCAGCAGCAGCCGGCGTATCGGCGAAATGCCCCGCTCCCGCCGGTCGTCAAGCAGCAGCACCTGGATTCCCTCATCGGTCAGGACGCCCGCACCACAGCCGCCGTGCCTGGTCTCGAAACTGACGAACCTCACCGCCGCTCCTCCTGCCACTCTTCGCGACTCAGCCGGATCGCCTCAAGGATCGGGGCGTCACTGACCGTGAAGACATCAAGGTCCTCGGGCGTGCCGGAGGCCAGCGTGCACCAGCTCCACGAAGGCACGGCGAAGACATCGCCCGGTTGGACGTTGAACTCCTGCCCGGCGATAACGAGCGTGCCGGTGCCGTTCAGCACGGCGCCCACCCGGGAGCCGGTCTGCCGGTGCGGGGTCGTCGTGCGGCCGGCGGGGATGCGCTGCATCTCGCAGCGCATCGTGGGCATGACGTCCGTTCCCCTCGCGGGGTCGGTGAAGCGCAGCCTCACATCGCGCTCGACGTCGCCTGCGAGCATCCGCAGGGCCTTGTCGGTGTCGCTCCAGCGGTATACGAGCAGCGGCGAGTGATCGGCGGGGGCCGGAAGGTCCCGGGCCACCGGCGTGAGCCCGCTGCCCAGCGCCCACCGCCGTTCCGCAGCTGACCGCGTGGCCGTGCGGCGGTCCACGTCGTCGCTCGGGCCGTCCTCGTAAAAGATCGATTCGAGGTAGGACACGACCGGGACGTCCAGGACGTCGAGCCACATCATCGGATCGGCCGTCGTGTTGTGATGCTCATGGAATGTCCGTGACGGTGTCAGCACGAGGTCACCCCGGGACATGTGGATCGGGTCGCCGTCCACGAGCGTCCACACGCCGGCGCCCTCGAAGACGAACCGGAGCGCCGCGGGGGTGTGGCGGTGCGCCGGGGCGTACTCGTGACCGCCGAGGTACTGCAGCCCGGCCCAAAGCGTCGTTGTGGCATGAGGGGCGCCGGCGAGTCCGGGATTCGCGCAGGAAAGCACCCGCCGGTCGCCGCCCCGGTCGATGGGCACCAGGCGGCCGGCACGCTCGCCCAGCTCGCGCAGTTGCTTCGCCCGCCATCGGTACGGCTGTGCACGCGGCACCGGCTCGTCGGTCAGGGTGCCGGACAGACGCCACAGGGGCTGTAGGTCGAGATCGGCGAGATCGCCGTAGAGGGAGTCGAGTTGGGGGTCTTCGTCATCGAAGCGCCGAGTGCCCATGGGGCAACCTCCTCATTGGACGGCGGCTAAGATGCATACAAGCTCTCTGTGTATTCTGTTGTCAAGAACTTGTTTCTTCTTAGAAAACCTCCCGTCTCGCTGATGAGGTCGTCTTGATGCGGATTGAGGCTCTGGTAGTGAGCCTCAATCTTGCATACAATGTGAGGATGGCAGGCGTTGAGTCCACGCGAGGCAACACCGTCGACCGGGTGGTCGACGCGATCCGCTCGCTGATCCTGAACGGCCCACTGCCCCCCGGGTTCCGTCTACGGGAGAGCATGCTGGCCGAACAGATCGGTGTGAGCCGCACGCCCATTCGTGAGGCGTTGAGCCGACTCGCATCCGAAGGTCTGGTCGAGGTCCGCCCGAATCGGGGCGCAGTGGTGAGGGCCGTTCCGCCATCCGAAACGAAGGATGTCACGGGGATCCGGGCCACCCTGGAAGGGATGGCGGCCCGGGCGGCCGCCGAGCGCATCACCGCGGACCAACTGGCCGACCTGGAGAAACTCGATGCCAAGATGCACCAGCTGGCCAGCTCACCGAGCGGCGAGAACCTCGATGAGCTGGCGGTGATCAACGGCAGGTTCCACGAGATCGTGAGCAGCGCCGCGCGCAACCCCACTCTGCAGTCCACACTGCAGACGTTCCGGTTGCTCCCGCTCGCTCGCCGGACGTTCCAGCACTACGACCCCGTTCGGTTGTGCCGCTCGATGAGCAGCCACTCCGAGCTCGTCGAGGCGCTTCGCAGCCGCAACGCCGATTGGGCCGAGGCGGTGACACAGGCGCACATCTGGTCGGCCGCCGAAGTCCGGAGGTACGACGGGGAAGGCAGAGCGCCGCTCGACTCTTGATCGCTGCTTACACCCTGCACACAAGGGGGGCTGAACGCGTCGAGTCGAAGGCGAAGATGATCCGGTTCTCGGACCGGCCGCCTGATCCCGGCCTACAGCCCAACGCCGACGCCATCCAGGCCCAGGTGCGGCACGTTCTGGACGCCCTGGAGGCCAAGTTCCCCAAGGCCGCAACCCACTTGGACGTTGTCCAGCACGACCTCCTGGCGTTCACTGCCTTCCCGCGCGAGATCTGGCGGCAGATCTGGTCGAACAATCCCCCAGGAACGGCTGAACAAGGAAATCCGGCGCCGCGCTGACGTGGTCGGCACATTCCCCGACCGCACCACGCTGATCCGTCTGGTCGGCTGGGGTCGGCCGCTGTTCGGTCAGGAAGGTATGGGCGGCGGTGACCAGGGTGACGTGGTGGTGCCAGCTGTTCCACGAGCGGCCCTCGAAGTGGTCCAGGCCCAGGCCGTGTTTGAGCTTCCGATAGTCGTGCTCGATGCGCCAGCGGATTTTTGCCAGGCGCACCAGTTCAGCCAGCGGGGTGTCCTCGGGCAGATTGGAGAGCCAGTGGGCGGTGGGTGCTTCGGCCTCCTCGGGCCATTCGGCCAGCAGCGTCACCTCGGGCAGAACGCCGTCCCAGTGGTCGTCGCGGGCGATAGCAGCGGCCTGGGCAAGGCGGCGGGAGCGCACGCCGGCCGGCCGTACCTATAGCGCCAGGAAGCGCGAGCGCATCAGCCCGCGGGAGCCTTCCCGCCAGGTCACCTCGGTGAACGCCTGCCGTCCGCGGCTGGTGGCCCAGGCGGCCCCGAGGTGGGCTTGTCCCGGTAGCAGGGCTGCGGCTTGCGGCCGTTGCCGGACCAGGGCGGCGTGATGGGCTGCGCGTCATGCGGGTGGACGGGGCACATCAGACCGGATGGCGACGACGCATCCGATGCCCTGGTCATCCAGTCCGCCTCGGAAGTCGGCGTTTTGGCCGTAGCCGGCATCTGCCACCAGCACCGGCGGGGTCAGGTCCCATCCGGCCAGCTCATTGATGATGTCCAGCGCCAGTCGCCACTTCTCCCGGTGCCCGACGTCCTCGGGAACCCCGGTTTTGCGCCGCCGCTCGGCGTCATCGGCCCACTCTTGGGGTACAAACAGGCGCCATTGAAGCGGGCAGGACGCGGTGTCAGTGACCGCGTGCACGCTCACCGCGACCTGGCAGTTGGCCTGTTTGCCCAACGCTCCGCAGTACTGGTGGGCGACGGCGACCGACATCCGGCCGTCCTTGGGGAACGACACGTCGTCCACCGCCCAGGTATCCGGGGGCCGATCAGCGGCACCATCCGCTGCGCGATCCGCCGCCACACCGGCACCGGATCCCACGGTGACTGGTTTACGGACTGCTGCATGTTCTGTTCGTTGCCGTCCGGCAGCCGCGAGGCCATGGCCTGGATGGACTTGCGGCGACCGTCCACCATCAATCCCCGCAGATAGCAGTCGCTCTTGGCCCGCTGGTCCTTGTGCGGCACCGAGGAGAACACATCAGCTACGATTAACGCCAACTTCGCCCGAACACGGTTCACTTCATGTGCGTCCACACACTCACCATGCCGCTGAACACGACCGACAGAAAGACCTAACGGAGTCCTACTAGCTAATGACCTGGATAGCCCGACGGTGAGATAAGGATTACATTTTCGGGTATGTGTGGGATTCTCTGCATTGAATTTCCAGAGCGCGGACAACGCTTCTTCCTGACTGGTCATTGACCCACGCCTGCCTCTTCGCCGGGCCGACACCTCCGGAGCGTTCAGTCTCCTCACCCAAGCCGCCTGTCCGGACCATGACCGATACACGACCGACTCGGCAGTTGACACCTGCTGGCGACGGACCCTTGAACGCTGTCCGGCGATTCACTTTTGCATCTGTGCTGCTGCGTTGCAAAGAGGAGGGCTGCGCCCTCGGAGGGAAGCAGGGGGGAGAGTTTCTTACCCCCCAGGCGCTCGGCTCCTGTGCAACGCTGGGCGACATGCCACGCAACTCCCTTTCCGGGAGCACTACCGTCTGCCTGCTTCGGGTCGCCCGACCACCGCCGTAGCCCTCCATCCGGGCTACGGCCACGCCACAGTGATTACTGTGGCGTGCGGCGCCGCAAACGCCGGCAAGGATGCCATCTCCGTTCCGGCGGACACCATCATCGAGGAGAGCAACGGGCACAGATAGACGCCAGCGCGGTGAGGCCGCCCGCCCTACGGTTTACAGAGGGCGTATCGCACGCATGGCCCCGTCGCCTGAAAGCATTACCCGCAAGCCGCCCACGTCTGGCACTAGCAGCGGCGGACGTGATCATCGAGGACGTATCGGCCCACATGAAGATCCAGGCCGGACTCTTCCGGGCTGGGTGGGCTGGTCAGCCGGAAGTTGGCTGAGGAGCTGAAACTGGAATCCCGATGTTCCAGCGGTTGCCGCGATCAATACGACCGATGTGGTTGTCGAAAGACCGTAGACGGTCCGTCAGGACCACAAGTGATTGTGTCTGTAAGAAACAGAAAGAGTGGACCGTGATTACTCGCTCCGAACACCGGCCCCGCCGGATGCCGCAGGTTGCCGGCGCAGGCATAGCCGCTCTGCTGGCCCTGAGCGCCTGCTCCTCCTCCGACTCCTCCGCGAAGTCCGACTCCTCCGCGTCGGCCTCCGTCTCGGACAAGCTGTCCGGCGACGTGACAGTCTTCGCTGCGGCCTCGCTGAAGGAGAGCTTCACGACGCTGGGCGAGCAGTTCGAGAAGGCCCACCCGGGCACGAAGGTCACCTTCAACTTCGGTGGCAGTGACACCCTCGCCGCGAGCATCACCAGCGGCGCGCCTGCCGACGTGTTCGCCTCCGCCAGCCCCAAGACGATGAAGATCGTCACGGACGCCAAAGACAACGCGAGCGAGCCGGCCACCTTCGTCCGTAACCAGCTTGAGATCGCCACGCTGCCGGGCAACCCCGACAAGATCTCGTCGTTGAAGGACCTCACGAACTCGGACCTGAAGGTCGTGCTGTGTGACAAGACGGTGCCATGCGGCGCTGCGGCGCAGAAGGCCCTGGAAGCGAGCAAGCTGAAGCTCACTCCTGCTTCATATGAGGAGGATGTTAAGGCCGCCCTCAACAAGGTGGTGCTGAAGGAGGCCGACGCCGCGGTCGTCTACAAGACCGATGTGAAGGCTGCGGGTGACAAGGTGGAGGGCGTGAACTTCCCCGAGTCGGCTGGCGCCATCAACGACTACCCGATCGCCCTGCTCAAGGACTCGAAGAACGCCGAGACCGCGAGGGCGTTCATCGCGCTCGTGCAGTCCGCCGAGGGCCAGAAGGTCCTGACCGAAGCTGGGTTTCTCCAGCCGTGATGTCTCGTCTCTGGGCAAGTCCGGTGCTGCGGACACCTTGATCAGTGGCCCGCGCGGTCCCGTCCATGAGCATTGAGGCGGTACCCCACAACTCCTCTTCCTGTCCAGCGTGGCAATTTTCCGGGGGAGCGTGGGCTGCTGAGCTGGGTGTTGGGGACGACGGCGGTGTGGCTGGTCGCAGCGGCGCATGCCGCGCAGGCGTCGGCGAGCCGCCAGACGCGGCCGCCGCGGCCTAGGGTGAGGTCGAGCAGGACCGGGCCGGCGCAGCCGCGGTGGCCGGATGCCAGTGGCAGCCCTGGGGCCGGCACTGGCAGGTGCGCAGATGCCAGCGCGTCGGCGCGCGCGTGGCAGGCCAGATGGGCCAGGGCGGCGGATCGCGCGGAGGCGGCCGCCCACGCGGGCGCGTGGGCGGTGCACTGGGCGTAGACGAGGTTGGCTCCGCCTGCCTGCGGGTGCAGTTCCACTGTCCAGATTCGCCGCACCGCGGCATTGCCGAGCCTCATCGGCCGACCGTCCTCCTGCACTGACGGGGCAGAGGTCTGCACCTTCGGATGGTGGGGTGACGATCATCCCGCCCGACCCCAACCTCAATGCGCTGCGCGTCGCACTCGTGCGGCTGCGGGGCGAGTGCGGATGGACTATCGATCAACTCGCCGAACGCAGCAACCTGGCCGGCACACCCTTATCGACCTCGAACACGGCCGAAGCACCAGAAGCATCACCACCTGGCATGCCCTGGCCCACGCCTTCGGCGTCCCCATCGAACGCTTCCTCATCCCCCTGTGTGAGGGCCACACCGTCCCCGGTACGCCTCAGCCCTGACCCGGCCGCACCGACAACCGCCCGCCAAGCGCAGGAAGAAATCACCCGCCCAGGCGAGACGGCATCGAACGAAAGATCCACGCTTCGGGCGGGTGTTCCCGTATATGGGGCTGATCGTGTGACATCCCCGAAGCCGCCTGCGGCCATCGGCGCATCACCTGGCACGGTCTCCGCCATGCACCCCGACTCCCTGCCCACGCACCGCCACTGGGACGGCAGCTCCCGCCATGCTCCTCGCCGCCGCGGCCTGCAGATCGCCCCGGCTGGCCCGAGCTGGCTGCTGCGCGCAGGGCAGAGCGGCCGCTGCCGGCACTGCGGCAACCGCGTCGACTGGTACCCTCGCCACGACGATCGCCCCATCGCTCTGCACCCCGCGGACGTCGCCGTCGTCGGCACCCCCGCGTCCTGCCGCTGGCACATCGGCGGTGGCATCGCCCACCCCCACGACGACGGCAGCGCCTGGTGCCGCATCCCCCACGCCGCCCTCTGCCCCCAGCAGCCGTTGCATTCCCACACCGGCCATACCCGGCTCACGGCGCTGCGCCGCGAACTCGCCGTGAACTCCCGACGCCTCATTGACACCGGCGCCTTCACCCCCCGACCCTGCCCCCACACTCCCGCGGCCGTGCCAACCGCCGAGGCCGGACAACCCGCCCGCCCCATCGTCCGGATCCTCCTCGTCCCCTACCTCGGCCGCAGCCCCCTCGAAGACATCCGCTGCGTCGCCCAGACGCGCCACCACCGCCGTTGCACCCATCCGGTCCTCGCCCCAGGCCACCTGGCAGGCCGGTGGAGACTTCTGCCCACCGGACCCACCCGCGGCCAGCTCACCCTCCCCGACACCACGATGGCCGTCTACGACCTCAGCCACCTGCCCTACGCCCACCAACTGCGCTGGCGCGCCCAGCGCTGCCCCACCCACACCACGGGACCCGCCCTCGATCTCGCCCTCGCCGACTGGCAGGTCTTCGACCCCTCCTGCACGCCGCCCACATCCATTGCCACTTCCCGCACCCGCCGACGCCGAGTGGGGACACGGACCGGCGATGACCCAGCACGCCCTGGAGGTCGTCCTCACCCGCCCTGTGCCCCCGCAGGCTCTGTGAGGTGCTGCCCGCATCCTGCCGCTCGCCGCCAACCACGACGCCACCCACCTCCTGGCCCTGGTACGGGCTACGCCCCCCACAGCGCCGCCGGCTCGACGACCTGCTGCCTATCGACGTCATCACCACCCACTACTCGGACGCAGACCACAAGATCCTGCTCAACATCGTCTTTCCGCCCGCCACTCACATTCTGCTCGAGGCCGAGCGCAGTCCCCGGCGAGACTGTGCGAAGAGGCCGGATGGGTGCCCGTTGGTGCTATGGTCCAGTCTTTCCTCGTAAGTGGAGCCACGGGAAGCTTCTAGCGTCTGTCTTTTCCGAATGGGCATATGGCTTCCTGGAGTTCGTCTTCCAGATGATCCCTCCAGGTTGGGGCCTTCCGGAGTATGCGGGGGCGGTTGATGGGGATTACTCCGCGGAGATTGAAAGGGTTCATCGAATCCGCGATGAACTCCTCGGCGCCGTAGGTGCCGGATCTACTATTGAGGAAATTCCGGACGTCAAGGAAGACGCTGTGGACTTCACCGAAAGCGGATGCTGGAGGATTGGTCGGGGATACCTCTCGGTCGGGGTGGCGCATGCCGATGAGGATTCTCCGATCTTGCTGCTTACTCGGTTGAGACAGTCGTAGGGTCCGATAGTGCTGGTAAATTGCTTAGCTGTTGAGGCCCCACCGGAAGTATTTCCGATGGGGCCTCAACAGTGTTTGATGGCAGTATCAATGGACGGGTTCTGCACAAAGGTGAGGTTCGTCGCCGTCGCTGAGTTCGATGATGGATTCCGGGGGCCTGCGCAGACGTGTCCGAGGAGGTTGAGGCGTTACGTTGGGGAGTACCGGTGGAAAGCTAAGACCCGTAACGTAACGGCATTGCCGTTAGGGCATGTCTGCACCGCATGCAGAACCCAACCCGGGGTTCCAGAGCGCGGTTCACGAACGGGGCGTACGGACGCCGATCGGCAGAAGTGGCTTCGCAGGGACCAGGCAGAGCGTCACGGTTGGTCATGCTCCCGGCCGAGACTGGCGGCGACGGAGCACGACACGGTGTTCCCATCCGAGGTAATAGCCGTGTCGGTCATCTCACGGTGCCGTCACCCTCCGTCCGACGTCGGTTGCGCCGCTCTCCCTGGGCGACAGGATCGGCCAGCGGCATGGCCGCCACCAGTGCCTGGGTGTACGGATGCGTGGGCTCAGTGGCGATCCGCTCGGCCGGTCCCTCCTCGACCACCTGTCCACGCCGCATGACGACCGTGCGGTCGGACATGCAGCGGACCACGTCGAGGTTGTGGGCGATGAACAGGTAGCTGATCCCGAAGCGCACCTGCAAGTCGCGCAGCAGGCGCAGGATCTGGGCCTGGATCGAGACGTCCAGTGCGCTCGTCGGCTCGTCGCAGATCACCAGGCGCGGGGAGACGACCAGGGCCCGCGCGATGGCGATCCGCTGCCGCTGCCCGCCGGAGAACGAGCCGGGGTAGCGGTCTGCGGCGTCAGCGGGCAGACCGACCAGTTCGAGGATGTTCTGGATCTTCGCTCTCCGGGTGGTCCGGTCACCGCGTCCGGACGCCAACAGCGGTTCGGTGAGCGTGCTGCCGACCGTACGCGTCGGGTTGAGCGAGCTGTACGGGTCCTGGAACACGTACTGGATGTGCCGCGCCAGCCGGCGGCGGTCGCGGTGCGCGGCCCGGGTGATGTCGTGTCCGTCGAAGGTGATCCGGCCCCCGCAGGGCTCGGCCAGACCGACGATGCTCCGGGCGAGCGTCGACTTGCCGGACCCGGACTCGCCGACCACACCCACCGTCTCGCCCGGGGCGATCGTCAGGCTGACCCCGTCCACGGCAGCGCGGCCGCTATCCCGAGGCCGCCTGCGGTAGCTGACCCGCAGATCTTCGACCGCCAGCAGCGGTTCCGCGGTGCGGGCTCCGGCCGTGAAGGCCGTAGTGTGCTGCTCTGTCACTTGTCGGCTCCTTCGTGACGGAATTCGGCGATCATCTGAGTCGGGGCCGACGCGAGCAGGGTCTGCGTGTAGGCGTGCTGGGGGTCGGTATACAGCTGGAGCACCGGGCCGTGCTCGACGATCTCCCCGTTTCTCAGCACAGCGGCCCGGTCACACAGGTCGGCGACGACGCCCCAGTCGTGCGTGATCAGGAGCAGGGCCATGCCGGTCTCCGCCTGGATGCCGCGCAGCAGGTCGAGGATCTCGGCCTGGACCGTGACATCGAGGGCTGTCGTGGGCTCATCGGCGATCAGCAGCCTGGGACGGCAGGCCAGGGCGCGGGCGATAGCCACGCGCTGGGCCATGCCGCCGGACAGCTCGTGTGGATACCGGCGGGCCACCGCCTCCGGATCTTCCAGCCTGACCTGGTCGAACAGGGCGATCGCCGTCTCGCGAGCCTGTGCCGCCGTCAGGCCGCGGTGCCGGCGCAGGGCTTCCGCGACCAGGTGGCCGACCCGCCAGGAAGGGTCGAGGGAGGCGTGTGGCTCCTGGGACACGTAGCCCATCCGCAGCCGGGACCGTTGCGCCGGGGCGAAGTGGGCGATGCCGGTGATGTCCTGTCCCGCGAGGCCGACACGGCCCGCCTCGATCTCGCCGCCGACGAGGATGCCCATGACGGCCCGGGCGATGGCGGTCTTGCCGCTGCCGGACTCGCCGACCAGCCCCAGCGTCTCCCCGGCGCGCAGGGTGAGGCTCACCCTGCGCACCACCGTGCGGTGTCCTTCGGTGGAGGGGTATCGGATGCTCAGGTCCTCAAGGCGCAGGACCGTGTCGTCGGCGTTAGCGTCGAAGGGGGTGCCGAGGCGGCGGTCGACCAGCACGCGTGGTGGCGGGACAGGGCGCGTGGTGCCACTCCACTGCTCGGTGACGATGTCGCGGAGCCCGTCGCCCGCAAGTCCGCAGGCGATGACGGTGAGTCCGATCGCGGCACCCGAGAACAGCACCAGCCACGGGCTGGATCCCATGATCTGGGCGCCGTCGCCGATCATCAGGCCCCACGAGGGGTTCGGCGGCTGGGTGCCGAAGCCGAGATAGGCGATGCCGGTGGACAGCAGGAGCGCCATGCCAGTGAGCAGGGCGCCCTGGACGAGGACCACTCCGCCGATCCGCGGCAGGACGTGTCGCCACATGATCCGCCAGGAGGAGAGGCCCGCGACGCGGGCCGCGTCGATGAACGCCTCGCGGCGCATGTCGAGGGTGGCCGCCCGCACCACGCGCAGGAACGGTGCGCTGAGCATCAGGCCCATGGCGATCATCGCGTAGTGCACATGGCTGCCGAAGATGGCCAGGACCACCAACAGGACGACCATGCCGGGCATGGCCATGACGACGTCGTCCGCCGCGATCACCGCGCGGTCCACCCTGCCGCCGACGAACCCGGCCAGCACTCCCAGGGGTATGCCGACAGCGAGGGCCACCGTGACGGCCTCGGTCGTGTAGAGGAGCGAGGGACGGGCGCCCCAGATGAGGCGGCTCAGGGTGTCGCGGCCCGTCTGGTCGGTGCCGAGCGGGTGCGCCCAGCCAGGGCCCAGCCGGGCGTCGGCCAGCTCGCCCTCGGTTGGGGACGGCAGGTGCAGCCACGGGGCGGCGAGGGCGAGCGCCACGAACAGGACGAGGAAGGCGAGGGAGGCCAGCGCCACCCGCTTGCGGGCGAGACGGCGCGGCAGGCTGGCGAGGGCGTTCATGAGACGTTCCGGAGTTTGGGGTTGATGAGGGCGAACAGCACGTCGACCAGCAGGTTCGCGAGCACGACGAGCGCGCAGAAGTAGACGGCCGCGCCGACGATCAGCGGCAGATCGTGGT
Organism: Streptomyces sp. NPDC090088; assembly: GCF_044747345.1. Lineage (NCBI taxonomy): Bacteria > Bacillati > Actinomycetota > Actinomycetes > Kitasatosporales > Streptomycetaceae > Streptomyces > Streptomyces sp. NPDC090088. The sequence goes on from NZ_JBIVDZ010000015.1 coordinate 137,980, forward strand.
CCAGGGCGGCGCGCACCACGGTCGAGCCCAGTCCTGGCAGCGCGAAGACGTTCTCGACGATGACGGTGCCGCCGAGTACGGCGACGAACTGGGTGCCTCCGACCGCCACCACGGGGATGGCGGCGTTGCGCAGTACGTGCAGGAACAGCAGACGCCGCAGCGGAAGGCCGTCGGCGCGCAGGGCGCGGATGTACTCCTGCCTCAGAACGCCGTCCACACTCTCCCGGGTCTGCTTGGCGACGGCGGCGACACCGCCGACCGCCACCGCGACCACTGGCAGCACCAGACTGCGCAGCCAGCCAAACGGTGAGTCGGCGAAGGCGACGAAACCGGTGGCGGGCAGCCAGTGCAGGCGCACGCCGAAGTACTCGCCCAGGACCAGGGCGACCCAGAACGACGGCAGGGCCAGTCCAGTGAGCGCGACGAGGTCGATGAGCCGGGCGACCACACCGCCCCGCAGAGCGGCCAGGGTTCCGGCGGCGACCCCGACGGCCATGGTCACCAGGACCGCGCCGACCGTCAGGGGGAGGGTCACGCTGAGGTCGGCGTTCAAGGTGGAGGCGACGGACTGCGGTGCGATCAGCGAACTCCCCAGGTCACCGCACAGGGCGTTACCGACCCAGGAGGCGTACTGCGCCCACAGCGGCCGGTCGAGGCCCAACTGAGAACGCAGCGCCGTGATCTGCTGGGCGGTCGCGGTGTTGCCGAGGATGCTGCGGGCGGGATCACCGGGGATCAGGGCGACCAGCACGAAGGTCAGCGCCGACACCACGAACAGCAGCGCGAACCCGACGGCCAGCCTCCTGACGACGAGTTGACGGATAGTCATGTCTATTTACCTCGGGGTTACTTTGCCGCGAAGGCGTAGGAGGCGGCGGGGCCGATCATGGTCGGCTGAGGGGTGACATAGGACTTGGCGGGAAGGGCGACGTCGGTGCTGATCAGGTCGACGTTGGTGCGGGTGACGATGGGCAGACCGACGGCCGAGCCGGTGAGGTAGGCGTTGAGTTTCACCAGTGCCGCCTGGATCGCGGACGTTCCGGAGGCCGTGGCGGCGGCGTTCAGGAGCCGCATGGCCGTGGGGTCGGCGGTGGAGGAGGGGTTGAGCAGGGACTTCGGTGACACGATGGACTGGGTGGCGGTGGAGTACAGGTCGACGGAGGCGAGATTGAACAGCGCCGCGTCGTACGTGCCCGAGGCGAGCTTGGACTGGAGCTGGGGGAACGTGCCGGTGTTGACGGTCAGTTCGACCTTGACTCCGATCTTGGCCAGCTGGCTCCTGAGGACCTGGCCCAGCGATCCGCCGGGGTCGGCAGTCTGGTCGGTGAGCAGCTTGAGCGTGAAGCCCTTGGTGTATCCCGCGGAGCTGAGCAGCTGCTTGGCTTTGGCGGTGTCGTACGAGTAGGCGTTGTCGAGATCGGAGCTGTAGCCGGCGAGTCCGCGCGGGGTGAACTGGTCCTGGGCGACGGCGAATCCACCGTAGAAGTCCTTGACGATCGTGTTCCGGTCGATCGCGTAGGAGAGCGCCTGGCGGACGGCCTTGGACGCCAGGGGCCCGGACTTGGTGTCGAGGAACTGGGCCACCATCCAGGTCGTGTTGCCCTTGAGCTGCTGGAAGCCGTTCGCGGCGGCGACGCCGGTCTGGCCGAGGGAGATCTGGGTGGCGTCCTGGATCTGGCCGGACTTGAGGGCGTTCAGGCGGGCGCTGTCGGTGGCGTACGTCCGGATCTGGATCTTCTTGTAGCGGATCGCGGACTGGCTGAAGTAGGTCTTGCCGGCCACGAAGGTGTACACCGATCCGGTCCGGGTGGCCGAGGCGTCGAGGTTGTACTGGCCGACGCCGTCGGTGGAGGTCTCCAGACTCTTCGGGCTCGCGAGGCCCTTGGGACCGATGATCAGCCCGATGCCCCAGAACTGGGTCAGGGAGTCCACGGCGTTGGGGAAAGCCGACTTGTAGGTGATGCGGACCGTGTGCTGTCCGACCGCCTTGACGGCGGAGACCGGGCCCGCCGCGGCGAGGTTGGAGTTCGGGGTCTTCAGGAAGTAGTCGATGGAGTTCTTCACGGCCTGCGCGGTGAGCGGTGTGCCGTCCGAGAACTTCGCACCCGAGCGCAGCGTCAGCTCGAAGGTGCGGTTGCCGCTGCCGACGTAGCCCCACTTGGTGGCCAGATCCGGCACGTAGGAGCCGTCGTTCGCCCGGTAGATCAGCGGGTCGTAGGCGTACACCAGGGTGGGGCTGATGGGGCTGAGGACCGGGTTGAGGCTCGGCAGCGACATCTGAAGGCCGATGGCGAGGGTGTCGCCGCCCCCCGTGCTGCCGGTGGAGCCGCCGCTTCCGCAGGCGGCAGTGGCGGAGATCAGCAGCGCCACGCCGGCGACGGCGGCGGCCCGGCGGGTTCGGTTCATGTGGGCTCCCTGGACGTACGTACCGCCGGCAGGCTGGCCGTGGCGGTTCGACCAGGAGTGGAACAGCTCCCGAAAGGGCTGGGAATACGGCCGGATGATCGATCTGGGCGATCTCTGGTATCGCCGGGGCCGTTGGTGCGTGTGCGAGCGCCCTTGAAGAAGCCCGAACCACCTGTTCGGAGGCATCGCATGGGGCTTACGCGACATAACTAGCGTGTCAATTTTTATCGCATAAAAGCCATTTGTCCACAAGGGTTGGCGGCCCCTTGTATCGCGGCGGCCGATGGGTGAACCTCTGATTTCCCATTTCACGCATATCGGAAATCTCCAACCGCCCGTCCGATCCCTCGGATCCCCACGCGCGATGCCGCAACCTCTTGGCCTGACCGACGGGGCCTGCCCAGACTGCTCGCACCCTCACACCAGCGCCGATCAGGAGGCTCACCCGTGCAACCAAGCACATCCGCAGACGTCGTCGTCATCGGCGGCGGCGGCGCAGGGCCGGTCGCCGCCGTCGCGGCCCAGGACATCGGCGCGGGCCGCGTGCTCCTGATCGAGGAGCGCGCCAAGCTCGGCGGCAACGCCGTCTTCGCCACCGGACTGTGGGCCTGCGAGACCCGCCAGCAGCGCGACGCCATCGTCGACGTGTCGGCCGACGAGGTGTTCCGCACCGCGATGGCATGGCACCACCACGAACGGGTCGACCCGCGCATCCTGCGCGCCGTCATCAACAAGTCGGGGCAGACCATCGCCTGGCTGACGGAGAAGACCGGCATCGACTTCCTCATCAGCGTCGAGTACAAGATGTCCCCCGACCACGCCCCGACCTGGCACGTCCCGGCCCGGCTCGAAGACCACGGCGGGCACACCCTGCTCAAGTTCAGCCAGGTCGTCCGCGCCCTCGGAGAGACGTTCCAGTCCCGTGGCGGAGAGGTGTGGACCGGCGCCAAGGCAGTCGCCCTGCGCACCGACGAGAACGGCGCGGTCACCGGCGTGGTCGTCGAACGCGACGGCCGGGAGGAATTCGTCGAGACCCGCGCCGTGGTGCTCGCCACCGGCGGCTTCCACGGAGACTCGGAACTCATGCGGAAGTACTTCTACTTCTACGACGAGTCCCTGGCCGGCTTCCGTATCCCGATGACCGGCGACGGCATCAGGATGGCCGCGGAGGTCGGAGTCCGCCTCGAACCGCACGCCACGCTGATCAAGGAGACCTGCTCCAGCAGCGAGCGACCCAACGAGTACAGCCTCGGCCCCGCCACCCGCCAGCCCGACACCGTCTGGGTCAACCGGCTGGGCCGCCGCTTCAGCGACGAGGCCGTGGCGATCCACCTCCAGACCGGCGCCAACCCGCTGCTGCGCCAGCCCGGCATGACCGGCTTCGCCCTCTACGACGACGCCATGATCCGCGACGTCGACGACAACGGCTGGCTGCTGCCCCGCGCCCCGCTGCGCCCCGCACATCTGCGCAAGCACCTGGACAGCGCTGCCGCCGTGGGCGACTGGGCGGTCACCGCCAACTCGTGGGCGGAGGTCGCCGCCTGGATCGGCGCACCGGCCGAGGCCCTGGAGAAGACCGTCGCCGACTACAACGAGCACTGCGCCCGCGGCTACGACGCCGAGTTCGTCAAGGACCGCCGCTATCTGCGCGCCCTGGTGGAACCGCCGTTCCACGCCATCCGGTTCGGCCCGATGATGATCGACACCGTCGGCCCGGTCCGGGTGGACGAGGAGATGCACGCCCTCGGCGAGGACTTCAGTCCCGTGCCCGGCCTGTACGTGTCCGGCTCGATGGCCTCCGGCTGGCAAGGTGCCGACTACTGCGGTCAGCACCTGTTCGGCATGGCACTCGGCTTCGCCGTGAACTCCGGCCGGATCGCGGGCGAGCAGGCGGGCCGGTATGCCGAGGAGGCCAGGCCATGACCGGCGGGACACACACCGAAGCGCGTGCCGAAGCACAGCACGACACCGCCGACGTCGTCGTCCTCGGTACCGGCTGCGCCGGGCTCGCGGCGGCCGTCAGCGCCGCCGAGGCGGGCGCCCGGGTCCTCGTCCTGGAGAAGACCGAGCGGGTCGGCGGAGCCATCCACGGCGGCGCGGGACTCTTCGCCGTCGGGACGCGCATGCAGCGCGATCGGCAGATCGCGCTCACCCGCGACGAGGCGTTCCACCGGATGATGGAACACACGCAGTGGCGCAGCGACGCCCGGCTGGTCTCCGCGTACGTCGAACAGTCCGCCGACACCATCGACTGGATGGCGGGGCTGGGCGTCGAGTTCAGCGACGTGGTCGCCTACTACCTCGGTGCCCAGCCGACCTGGCACTACCGGGAGCCGGACAGCCCCGAGATCACCGGTGTGCTGGCCCAGCGCGCCCGCGAGCTCGGCGTGCGCATCCGCACCGAGTGCCGGGCGCGGGACCTGGTGACCGACGCGGCCGGCGCCGTGGTCGGCGTGACCGCCACCACAGCGGACGGTCCCCTGCGCGTGGACACCGGTGCGGTCGTGGTGGCCACCGGCGGCTTCGGCGGCTCCCCTCGGCTGATCGAACAGCACACCGGCTACCGGCACGGCACCGACCTGTTCTCCTTTTCGCACCCCGAACTGACCGGCGACGGCATCGCGTTGGCCCTCGCGGCCGGTGCCGCGCCCAGCCCGACCATGATGGAAACCTACGTCTGCCTCCCGGAGCCGTACTGGGGTCCGGGCGGAACCCCGCCCGAACTCGGCTCCTTCCGCCAGCCCAACCTGATGGTCAACGGCCTCGCCCGGCGCTTCATGGACGAGTCGGTCATGCGGCACCCGGGCTACGCGGCCAACGCGGTCGGCAGACAGCCCGGCGGGCACGGCCTGATGATCCTCACCGCGGAGATCAACGCCCACTACGAGCGGCAGGGCTGGGACTTCCTGATGTCGAAGCTCCCGCTCACCGGGCCCCCGGCTTTCGACGCCTCGGTGTCGAAAGCCGTCGCGGAGGGCTTCCCGCACATCCTGCGCGCCGGGTCGGTGGCGAAGCTGGCGGACCGCGCGGGCCTGGAACCCGTCACCCTGCGCCGCACGGTGGACGAGTACAACCATGCGTGCCGCACCGGGCGGGACACCCTCATGCACAAACCCGCCCGCTACCTGCGGCCCATCGAGGACGGCCAGGTCCTCTACGCCGCCCGGTTCTCCGTGGGCGGCTACGGCAGCCTCGGCGGCTTCGCCGTGGACGACCTGTGCCGCGCCGTCGACACCCAGGGCCTCCCGATCCCCGGCCTCTTCGGGGCCGGCCGTGACGTCAACGACCTCTACGGCGGCACCTATCCGTTCGTCATGTCGGGCAACAGCACTTCCTTCAGCTACAACTCCGGCCGCATCGCGGGCCGTTCCGCCGCGGGAACCGTCGTGGTGCACGGGCGCTGAGCGCCGAATTTCCCACAGAACCGAAAGCCAGAACCGAAAGGCTTCCCATGTCAGTCGAAACAGTTTCCAGCCGGGCCAAGGCCATGACCGTGGAGCAGCGGCTCGCCCGTATGGAGGCCACCCACGAGATCCAGAACCTGATGGGCCGCTACTCCTTCCTCCACTCCGCGAACATGCACCAGGAATGCCTCGACCTGTTCGCGATGGACACCCCCGACGTGCGGGCCGAGATGATGTGGGGCGTCTACGAGGGCCCCGAGGGCATCAAGCGCTGTTACCCCGGCTTCCATGTCTGGGCCGACGGCGACCCCACCGGCAAGATGCACATGCACGCGCTGACCACTCCGGTCATCGAGGTGGCCGACGACCTGCGGACCGCCCGCGGGGTCTGGGTCTCCCCGGGCCACGAGACCGGCCCCAGCTTCCACAAGCTGGACGACCCCACCCCGGTCGCCAACTGGGCCTGGTGCAAGTACGCCTGCGACTTCATCCTCGAGAACGGCGAGTGGAAGATCTGGCACCTGCACGTCTACGGCATCTTCATGTGCTCGTTCGAGAAGAGCTGGGCCGAGGAGCCCGACGACATGAACCCCGACGACATGCCGCCGCTGCCCACGGAGTACGCGCCGGACCGGCCGCCGACGACCCACTGGAACTACAGCCCCGACCGGGTCTACGTCAACGAGCCGGCCCCGCCGGCGCCGTACGCGGAGTTCGGCCAGGTCACCGACGCCTACTGACCCGCCCACTCCGCCCTTTCCTCACCTTGCCCCGGTTCCCCGCCCGCGTCAGCGGGGGACCGGTCCCCATCCGCCGCACGTGGTGCGGAGTTCAGGAGGAGCGCCGTGACGGCGCATACGACACAACTGGACCGGGTGGTGGTCCGGTTCGCCGGCGACTCCGGCGACGGCATGCAACTCGCCGGCGACCGCTTCACCTCGGCCGCAGCCCTGTTCGGCAACGACCTCGCGACGCTGCCAAACTACCCGGCCGAGATCCGGGCCCCGAAGGGAACCGTCCCGGGCGTCTCCTCGTTCCAGGTGCACTTCGCGGACCACGACATTCTCACCCCGGGCGACCGGCCCGACGTGCTGGTGGCGATGAACCCCGCCGCGCTCAGGGCCAATCTCGCGGACCTCGTGCCGGGCGCTGTGATCGTCGTCAACACCGATGAGTTCACCCGCCGCAACCTGTCCAGGGCCGGATACGAGGGTTCGCCCTTGGACGACGGAAGCCTGGACGCGTTCCAGGTCCACCAGGTCGCCATGGGCACCCTGACCCAGGGTGCCCTCGCCGACTCGGGGATGTCCCGCAAGGACACCGACCGCGCGAAGAACATGTTTGCGCTCGGCCTGCTGTCCTGGATGTACCACCGCCCCACCGAGGGCACCGAGCGCTTCCTGCGCGACCGGTTCGCCACCCGACCGGACCTGGCGGAGGCCAACACACGGGCGCTGCGTGCCGGTTGGAACTACGGTGAGACCACCGAGGCGTTCGCGGGCACGTACGAGATTGCCCCCGCCTCGCTTCCGCCCGGCACCTACCGGCAGATCACCGGCAACACTGCGCTCGCCTATGGCCTCATCGCGGCGGCCCGGCAGGCGGAGTTGCCGCTGCTGCTGGGCAGCTACCCGATCACGCCAGCCTCGGACATCCTCCACGAGCTGTCCCGGCACAAGGAGTTCGACGTTCTCACCTTTCAGGCGGAGGACGAGATCGCCGGCATCGGCGCCGCCCTCGGCGCGGCGTTCGGCGGCGCGCTCGGCGTGACCTCCACGTCCGGTCCGGGGCTCGCGCTCAAGAGCGAGACCGTCGGGCTCGCGGTGATGATCGAGCTTCCGCTCGTCGTTGTGGACGTACAGCGCGGCGGCCCCTCCACAGGGCTGCCCACCAAGACCGAGCAGGCCGACCTGCTCCAGGCCATGTACGGCCGCAACGGCGAGTCCCCCGTGCCGGTGCTGGCCCCGCGCTCTCCGGCAGACTGCTTCGACACCGCGCTGGAGGCGGCACGGATCGCGCTCACCTACCGCACTCCGGTGCTGCTGCTGTCGGACGGTTACCTGGCCAACGGCTCCGAACCCTGGCGGATCCCCGACGTGGACCAACTCCCCGACCTGCGACCGCAGTTCGCCACCGAGCCGAATGCCCTCGACGGCTCGGGCGCCTTCTGGCCCTACCTGCGCGATCCGGACACCCTCGCCCGCCCGTGGGCCGTGCCCGGCACGCCGGGTCTGGAGCACCGCGTCGGCGGTCTGGAGAAGGCCGACGGCAACGGCGGCATCTCCTACGACCCGGCCAACCACGAACGGATGGTCCGGCTCCGCCGAGCCAAGGTGGACGGCGTCGCCGTACCCGGCCTGGAGGTGGACGACCCCTCCGGGGACGCCCGGGTACTGGTCCTGGGCTGGGGCTCGACGTACGGCCCGATCGGCGCGGCCTGCCGCCGGGTCAGGGGACGCGGCCGGTCCGTCGCCCAGGCCCATCTACGGCACCTTAACCCGCTGCCCGGCAACACAAACGCCGTACTGAGCCGCTACGAGCGGGTGGTCGTGCCGGAGATGAACCTCGGCCAACTGGCGCCGCTGCTGCGCGCCTGCGGCGCGGCGGACGTCCACTCGGTGACCAAGGTGTCCGGAGTCCCCTTCGGCGCCGCCGAACTCGCCGACATGATTGACGACCTGCTCAACGGCCCGGCCGCCGAGACCACCCACACGCCACAGACCGCCGCACAGAGGACCGCGCCATGACCGCCATCGACCTTGACCCGCCCACCCTCCGCGGACTGGACGGCGTACCGACCGACGACCGTGGCCAGAGCGCCGCCTCGTACCGGTCGGACCAGGAGGTCCGATGGTGTCCCGGGTGCGGTGACTACGCCGTGCTGGCGGCCGTGCAGTCCTTCCTGCCCCGCCTCGGGCTGCGCCGCGAGAACATCGTCTTCGTCTCCGGCATCGGCTGCTCCTCCCGCTTCCCCTACTACCTGAACACCTACGGGATGCACTCCATCCACGGCAGGGCGCCTGCCATCGCCACCGGGCTGGCCCTCACGCGGCCTGACCTGTCGGTCTGGATTGTCACGGGCGACGGCGACGCGCTGTCCATCGGTGGCAACCACCTGATCCATGCCCTGCGCCGGAACGTCAACCTCAAGATCCTGCTCTTCAACAACCGCGTCTACGGCCTGACCAAGGGCCAGTACTCACCCACCTCAGAGCCCGGCATGATCACCAAGTCGACCCCGATGGGCTCGGTCGACCACCCCTTCAACCCCATCTCGCTGGCGCTCGGAGCCGAGGCGACCTTCGTCGCCCGAGCGCTGGACTCCGACCGAAAGGGCCTCACCGAGGTGCTGGGCGCGGCGGCCGAGCACCGGGGATCGGCGCTGGTGGAGATCTACCAGGACTGCCCCGTCTTCAACGACGGCGCCTTCGACCTGTTCAAACGGGACACCGCCGATGCCACGCGGCCGCCGGCCGTCATCCCGCTGCGCCACGGCGAGCCGCTGAGCTTCGGGCCCGACGGCGCACACCGGGTGATCCGCGACCCCGAGAGCGGCGCGCTGCGGGTCGTGGAACCCAGAGCCGGCTTCGAGACCTCCCGCACCGTCGTCCACGACACCGAGACGGCCGACCCCACCCACGCCTTCTCACTGTCCCGGCTCGGCGGACCGGCCCCCCGCCACATACCCGTGGGCGTCTTCCGCGCCGTCCGGCGCCCGTCTTACGACGACCTGGCCCGGGGCCAGCTCGAAGCCGCCCGCCAGGCCCGGCCGGCCGACCTCACCGCACTGCTCCACGGCTCCGAGACGTGGACCGTCGCCCCCGCATCCAGCTCGGCCACCGGAGAAGCTCAATGACCTACGTGATCGCCCAGCCCTGTGTGGATGTCAAGGACAAGGCATGCGTCGAGGAGTGCCCCGTCGACTGCATCTACGAGGGGGAGCGGATGCTCTACATCCACCCCGAGGAATGCGTCGACTGCGGTGCCTGCGAACCGGTCTGCCCGGTTGAGGCGATCTTCTACGAGGCCGACGTCCCCGACGACTGGGCCGCCTACACCGTCGCCAACGCGTCCGTCTTCATCGCACTGGGGTCACCGGGCGGGGCCTCCGGCACGGGCCCGCTGCCCGCCGACGCGCCTGTGGTCGCCGCACATCAGTGAAGGAGTACCGCTCATGAATACCCCCGGACGTCTGCAGGGCAAGGTCGCCCTCATCACCGGAACCGGCGGCGGCATGGGCCGCGCCGCGGCGATCCTCTTCGCGCTGGAAGGCGCCAAGGTCGTCGGTTGTGACCTGAACGCCGCCGCCAACGCCGAGACCGAGGAACTGGCCCGCAAGGCAGGCGGCGAGATGACCGCCCTCGGCCCGGTCGACCTCGGCGACCCCGATGCCGCGCGAGCCTGGGTGAACGAGGCCGCGACCCGCTACGGAGGCGTGGACGTCCTCTACAACAACGCCTCCGCGATCCGAATGGCCCCCATCGACCAACTTTCCGTGGACGACTGGCAGTTCACCCTTCGTAACGAACTCGACCAGGTCTTCTACGTCACCCGCGCGGCCTGGCCGCACCTGATCGCCAACGGCGGCGGATCCGTCATCAACGTGGGTTCCATCGCCGCCGTCCGCGGGGTGGAGTTCGTTGCCCAGAATGCCCACGCCGCCGCCAAGGCCGGCTGCATGGCACTCACCCTCCAACTCGTCGCCGAAGGCGGCAAGCACAACATCCGCGCCAACTCCGTGATCCCGGGCCCGGTCGTCACACCGGCCACCGCCCCGCTGTTCACCAGTGAGAACCCACCCGAGGCCTTCCAGAGGCTGACCCTCGACCGGATCCCCATGGGACGCCTCGGGCAGCCCGAGGACGTTGCCAAGGCCGCGCTCTTCCTCGCCTCGGACGACGCCGGATGGATCTCCGGGGCCAGCATCCTGGTCGACGGCGGACTCTCCACCCTCGGCTGACAGCCACGTCCAGGATTCAACCGACCTGACTACGACAGGAACGACATGAATCGCGGATTGCTCACCGGAAGACGCAAGCGCTGGACCGCCCTGCTCCCGGCGATGGCCGTACTGGCCGTCTCGGGTGCGGTCTGGAGTGCTCCAGTGGCCTGGGCCGACACGGTCGACCCGACCGCGTGCAGCGCACCCGGGCCCGGTGGCGGCACCGGCACGATCACCGGCACCTCTGCGTACACCCTGGACGGGGGCACGCAGACACTCTCCGACACACTATTCACCGTCACCGACGACAACGAGACCGCCGTCCTGGTCAAGAACGCGGGCACCCTCCGCCTCCAGCGTCCGACGGTGGTCACGAGCGGCAACACCGAGTCGGCGGACGATAGCAGCTTCTATGGCCTCAACGCCGCTGTACGGGCCACCGGCGCGGGCAGCGGCATCGGTGTCCGAGGCGGCAGCATCACCACGACCGGATCGGGCGCGAACGCCCTGTACGCCGACTACGACGGGTCGGTCACCATGAACGGCGGGCGCATCGACGTCTCCGGGCAGTTCGCGCACCCGGTCCTGGTCAGCCACAACGGCAGCGCGGTCCTGCGCAACGTGGACATGGTTTCCACGGCCTGCCACGGTTCCGCCGTGGCGACCGACCAGGGCGACGGCACGATCGAGGTCCGCGGTGGCCGGCTGCTGGCCACCGGCAAGTATTCGACCGTCCTCTACGCGACCGGCACCATCAAGGCCTATCGGGTCCACGGTGTCGCTCAGGCGGACAACGCCGTGGTGATGGCCGGGACCACCACCACCGTCCTCGCCGACCACAGCGACCTCACGGGCGCCGAGGAGGGCGTCCAGGGCTTTGCGATGGGCCCCAGCAGCAACACACTGACCATCCGTGGCGGTTCGCTCACCGCGCAGGGCGGCCCGGTGTTCGACTTCAGCGGCGGCACGACCGTCATCGACGTCTCCGACGGAGCCAGACTCCGCTCGGCCACGGACGAGCTGGCGACGGTCTCCGGCGGCGGCACGGTGGAGCTCAACGCTTCCCACACCCGGCTCAACGGCACTATCAGCGGAGCCGCGCTCGCACTGAGCGACGGCGCGACCTGGTCCTCGCCCATCGCCTCGACGCTGACCTCCGTCACGGGACTGCGCATCCGAGGCGACCAGGCACATGGCATCACCAGCGCCCACACCATCACCTACGACGCCTCCCTCACCGCCAACGCCTACCTGGACGGCAAAACCTACAAGCTCACCGGAGGAGGCACACTCACCCCCTCGACCTGATGAGCAGGCCCTCCCGCCACTCCCGCCAGTGGCGTCGTCGAACACGTCGCAGGACACCAACCCCTGCACCTGACCTGCGGCATCACCTCGCCACACACCGGCGCCCGCTTGGCGAACTGGCTCGCAGACCAGCTCCTCGCCTCCTACACCTTCCGCCGCGACCTGCCCCTGCACACCGACCAGGCGACGAAGACCCGCTTCCTTGCCGCACTCGGCAAGGAAGCCGCCACCGCGCTTGAGGATCCGCGCCTGCCCGACCGCTACGCCGGGGCCCAGGACGCCGCCGACATGGGCCGCATGCGGCCCTGTCTGCCGCACCTGACCACGGTGCCCGCCGATGCACGCCTGTGGGTGCGGCTGACGACCGGCCGGGCCCGGGGCACCGCGGTGACCGTGGCCGGTGAAGACCTGGTCCGTATCACCGGCGCAGGACAGGAGGTCGACGCCGCATCCGCGGCCGCGCCCCTGCTCCACCGGCTCCTGGAGACCGGCTGACATCACCTCGGCGACCTCGCCGACACTGCAGACGTGCCCCTGGCCGATGCGGCCGCCCTTGTCGCCGAGCTGGTCGCGGCGCAGATGGCGACCGTCCGCACCAAGAGGGGGGATGCGTGACCGCCTCCCTGGGGCTGGGGACCTACCGGATTCCCGGTGAGGAACTGGCCGCCGCAGCCCTGCGAGTAGCCGCCTCTCTCTGCCTGGACCGACACCGCCCCCAACTACGCCGCCGGCCGGGCTCAGACCCTCCTGGCCCCGGTCCTGGCCGCTCATCCGGCCCTGCGGGTCTCCACGAAGGCCGGGTACGTCACGCCGCCACCGGGACCGACGCGGTGCAGGCCGGTATCCTCACCGAGGACCAGGCCGTGGCCGGGCACAGCCTCACCCCCCAGTACGTGCGCTGGCAGACCGGCCGCAACCGCGAACAGCTCGGACGCGAACGACTGGACCTGGCCCTGCTGTACAACCCCGAGCATGCCCACCCTGGCGACCGCCCGGCCCTGCACCGGGCGATCCGGGACGCGTTCGCCGTCCTGGAAGAGGAGACAGCAGCCGGACACATCGCCGGCTACGGCGTCGCCACCTGGACGGGCCTGGAAGACGAAGCGTTCACGGTGGCGGAACTGCTCGCCCTGGCCGGCGAAGCCGCTGGCGGCCGTCACCACCTGGCCGCCCTCCAGATGCCGGTCAGCCTGGTGATGATGACGCTGCTCACGCAGGCCCTGCACGGCCGGGGCCCGCTCCCGGCTGCCGCTGCCGCTGGCGCAGGGCTGCGGGTGATGGCCTCCGCGCCGCTGCACGGCGGCGACCTGCCCCACATCGTCGGCCAGGACCTCGCCGACCTAATCCGGCCCGGCCTGACCCTCGCACAGGCGTGCGTTCTGACGGTTGCGTCATGCCCAGGAGTGACGGATGTCCTGGTGGCCGCCTCGGGTGCGTCACACTGGAAGGAGGCGGCTGACGCGGTCGCCCAACTGCCTCTGACCGCAGCCAAGTTGCGGGAGATCACTGGTGTACTCGCCTCCCCCTGACCCGGGCACCGAGCGCCGCATGCGCGCCCACCACGCCCGTGCCGCCCAGGCCCTTGACGTGCGGAGCGGGCCGGGTGCCGCGTTCTGGGGGTGGGCCGGGCGCACTCTGGGCGCCCCGGCCCGCACCGCCGACGGCCGGTCGGCGTGGCTGCGGCTGGTGTCCGCGCCGCCAGACAAGGCCTCGGGGAAGCTGTAGGACGGCGCCCTGGACGCTCAGCACGCCTTCGGTGACCTTGACGGGCGCAGGCCCGCCCTCCTGGCCGTCAACGACGCCGTCGACGACGGCACCGCCTACCGGGCCGAGCTGTTGGTGCGTGTGGATGAGCCGGTCCTGTCCGTCGACCCGGTCCTGTCCGTCGACCCGGTCCTCCAGCACGATCTCCCGTTGCCGGGTTCCTGGTGGACGGACCTCGCCGGGACGCTGGCGAAGGTGGCGGCCGCCACCACCGACCGTGTCGCCGTACGACAGCAGTACATGGACCGGGCGATCCCCGAGTTCGTGGGCATCGCGGCCCCCACCGTCACCACCTGGACCGCCGCCCACGGCGACGTGCACTGGGCGAACCTCACAGCTTCACCGCTGTGGATCCTGGACTGGGAGGGCTGGGGCATGGCGCCGGAGGGATTCGACGCCGCCACTCTCTACGCCTACGCACTGCTCCAGCCCGACACCGCCACCCGCGTCCGTACGGCCTTCCCCGTTCTGGGCAGCCCGGCGGGCCTCGCCACATAAGCGACGGTGTGTGCCCAACTGCTCCAGACGGTGAGCCGCGCGGACAACCTCACTCTCGAAAGACCGCTGCGCAACTGGTCCGAAGAACTCCGCCGCTGATCCACGGAACTGAGCAGCCGGCTCACAGACATGCCAGTGGTATCCCAGGCAGCACTCGGGACACGGGAGCGGTTTGCGCAGGTTGCCGTCGCGACAGAGGACCGTGATGTACGACGCGCACTCCGATCGCGATGCTGTTCTCCGGGCGGTACTTGGACACCAGGACAAGGCCGGACTCAGCCGCAGTGTGGAGCGATGGCGGAGGCCGGAGGCCAGATACGCGCCGCTCGGCACGGGCCAGATGCAGCCCTGAACCGGGCAAGCGACTCGATCGGGTGAAGATGCCAGGCCTGCGGAACCCTGCCGGAGAGCTGGAGGTCGTGCTGTACATGGATCCGATCAACGAGACCCACCTGAGCGAACCGGGCCTGGTCGTCGTCGACGTCGCGGCTGCCGACGCTGCGACTGCGCTTTCCTTTCAGCAACTGTTCGCCGAACGCTGGGCGACAGCGACCGCACAGCGGACAACTCGGGAGGCGGGTGAGCCTGGAGTACGGCTGCGCTGCTATCTGGACCTGCGCCAACTGGTCGGCCCGGCCGGTTCGACCGAGGCCGGCGCTGGCGAGCTCCGTTGACGGCTGCGTGTCGCGGCGTGTCTGCTGCGCTCCACTGTGGTGTTGCCGGCGGAGCCGTGAAGGAGGCGCGGCTCTTGGAACTGGCGTGCCTCGGAAGGTCCTGCCGCGGGCCGGCGAGCCTTCGACCTGCGCGATGCCCTGCGTCCGCCGCCTACGCCCCGGGAGCGACGCCCCCCCCGGGTACTGTACGTCCGGCCGCCGACCGTCCGGCGGATCGCCAGATGTAGCCCGATACTCGAGTGAGGATCAGCCGCTCATTCCTCGCCGAGGAGCCAGGAGCAGAACGCGGCGCCGTCTGCGGGAAGCGGCTCGCCCGACAGTGACGTCGTGCTCGGTGGTGGAGAAGGAGGTGACGAAGCAGCAGACGCCCGGCTACCAGCGGTCGTGGCAGAGGGGGAGTCCTTCCTGCCGCCATGCGTTGCTGGCGGGGCAGAAGGACAAGAGGTCCTGCGGATCCGCTCCGACTGAGAGAACTGAGAAGCTTGTGGCGGGCGCCTTGCGGGGCCCTTCTCTTGGGCGCCTGTCAGGCCGGTCCGGCGCCCAGCCGCGGAGAACGTACGAACGTACCGGCCCCGCCGTGGAGAGCTTCTGACGGTCGGACAGGCGGTCCTCGGCCACGGAAGCGGGAGGAGCCGGCCGGGTGCGTCACAGGCGCTGCTGGTGCGGGCGGCCCGGTGTAGCCTCGACTCCAGGATCGTCAGCACGGGCGGTTGCAGAACGGTCGGCACCCATTGTCAGTGGCCGCGGGTACAGTGCCTTCCTTGCGACCGGAGGAGCCGCTTCCCTGCGCAGAGCGCGCAGCGAACTCACGGCAAAATCCCCCAAATTGACCAGCGCTCAGATGTGCCATCACTCACCCTTGGTATGTGATATGCGCCACAAGCGGGGCGCGTGAACCGTGAGGCACCCCCTAATGAGCTGCATTCTTGCCTGTTTTCGCGGCGGCGCCGCACTGCCCACGATGTAACCCGTGGGTGCAATTTGCTCTCTGGTCAAGGCAAGATGGGGGCGTTGCCGCGCCCTAATGTGGCCTACGTCACAACTGCCCTTGCGGGCTTGCGTACGGGTCGGTAACCGCATTCGGACGTACGGAAGGCCCCACCCGCTGCCTGCAAGCTCTGGGTGAGGCCCTCCTGGTGCAGCACACAACCGACTGCTGCGGAGCCCCGGCCGTCAGGCCGGGGCTTTTCGCGTTACCAGGGCCAGTGACCCGACACGATCTTGTAGATCGTGTGGACAGGCCCCAGCCAGCGGACCAGCCGGTACGTCCGGTCGCGCCTGCTGCAGCAGCGGCAGTGCCCCTCCGGCACGTCGTTCATCGCCATCGGGTCAGTCACCGCCCTTTCCGTGGGCCCACGACCGTCGTGGACACCCGGGTGGCACGCGAGAGTCTCGGACCCCAAGGCGTGACTGATAGCTAGGGAGATTACCCTCACGCTCCGCTATCCGGGTGCCGTGAAGTCCCGCCCCGCGCACGGCAAGTTGGGTACGGAGCGTCACCATGGCGCGGGCAAGGGGCAGGTGGTCTACACATACTGGCCGGACGGGCCCTCTTAGCTGCGGCGTCTTATGACGGTACGTCTGGTGCCGGGCGGCAGTTCCCGTTCCGCGCGTTGCCTATCTCACACAGGAAGCGCGCGTACCTGATGAACTTGCGCCCCCTGGAAGCCGTGCAACCCCAGCTTTCCGCTGCGTACCAGGAGACAACGAGACCCTGGAAGTTGCCTCAGATACTGCCGAAGAAGCTCCCAGGACCGCAGCGCATCTCGCAGAGAACGCCACAGAGTTTTCCCGAAGCACCGAAGATGACGTCTCCGAGACCCTTCTTGGCACAGATCACTTCCACGAGAGACCGTCCCGGACACTCCTCACGCTCTCCCCTCAACACCCAGTGAAGGCCGTGAGGCGGCCCACGCCCCAGAAAACCGGCGCGGCCTCACCACCCGCTCGCGGCTCTCCACTGCCGTATCGTCCACGACGATGAGCACCGTGGACCTCTGCGAGCCCGAGCCTGTCCCCTGGGTCAGGTACTGCTACCTCCCCACCGAGAACGAGCAGGACGCTCCGCTCACGTACACCGAAGGGGACCCGCGCCCCCTGGAGGACCTGCGTGATGTGCCCGCCCTCGTCCTGATGGCCGAACGGGGCAGCGGCAAGACCCACGTCCTCGAAGCGGAGGCAAAAGCCCTCCACAGCGAGGGGCTGACGGTCTGCCTGCTCGATCTCGGGGATCTCGCGCAGGAGCCGGACCTGGCAGCCGCGCTCGCGCAACAGGCGACGCCGCCGCCGGACGGCGGCGTCTGGCACGTGCTGCTGGACAGCTACGACGAGGCCCTGTCCAGGACCGAACGACCGTACTGGCACTTGGAGAAATGGTGGAAGTCACTGCCCGAGCCGGCCCGTGCGGGACTGCGGCTTCGTATCGCCACCCGCCCCGGACTCACCGCGGCCGGCACGCCGCTGCGACAGGCCCTCACCCGGACCTGGGACACCGACGGCGTCCAGTTCCGCGAACTGACCCGGCTGAACGATGAGGCCGTTGCCACCGCGGCCCGGCACTTCGGCCTCGACCCTGCGGCCTTCGCGGTCACCGTGCAGCGCCGGGGACTGCAGCCGCTGGTCTCCCTGCCGGTGACCCTCCTGGAACTGCTACGGGACGCCGCCGAAGGACGAGACCTGCCGGCCACCGCCACCGAGGCGTACGCGCGCAGCTGCGACCGCTGGTGCCACGAGACCAACGACGAACGCGAGCCGCCGAAAGACAGCGAAGTCAAGGCGCTGCTCGCCGCAGCTGAGCAGGCCGCCGCGGCCCTTCACCTGTGCACCGCCCGCCCGGTGCTCACCACCCGCCCGGACGCCCGTCCGGCCGAGGCTCTGCGTGTCAGCGATCTGGCCGACGGTCCCGAGGCCGGCGCGCGGGTCACTGAGACAGCGCTGCGCGGCCTGATGCACACCGGGCTGATGTCCTGGATCGACCACCACCGCGGCAAGTTCGCGCTGCGCAGCATCCAGGAGTTCCTCGCCTCTCAATACCTGCGCCACCACCACGTCCCGTCCGCCACCCTGCAGACGCTGCTCATCACCGGACAGGGCCCGTCCCGCCACGCGGTCACCGCGGTGCGCGATCTCGCCGGCTGGGTCGCCAGCTGGGACGACACCGTCTTCGACGACCTGCTCGCTCACGACCCGCACGTCCTGCTCAGCACCGACCTGGCCGCCCGCCCTCATCCCGACGCCGACCGCGCCCGCCTGGTCGAGACCCTGCTCTACCGGGTCGGCGCCGAGCGCAACGGCAGCCTCGCCCCCCACGGTCCACTCCTGTACCGCCTCGACCACCCTGGTCTCCCCGAGCAGCTGACGCCCCACCTGAGCGTGCCGAGTGCGGATCACGAATATCCGCGCCTGGGTGCCGCTCTCCTCGTCATCCAGGCGGCCGGTCCCCAACACCGCCCCGTCGAGCCCTTGCTGCTCCTGGCTGAAGACCAGACCGTGCGGCCAGGGTGGCGGGCAGCGGCCCTGCGCTGCCTGCCCCACCAGCTCACCCCACACCAGCAGCAAAGAATCCGGGCCCTGGCAGTGCCACCGGCGGACGAGGACATCAGGGCCGCCGCCGTGGAGACACTGTGGCCCGACTGCCTGGACCTCACCGAACTGCTGGACCTCGCCGAAGGCATCCCTGCCGGACGTCTCACCGTACTGCTCGACGACGGCCAGCCCGACCCGCTCAGGGTCCTTGCCTGGGCCCGCAGACAACTCGCCGAACCTCCAACTGCAACCACACCCCCCACGAACTCCTACCGTGCCGGGGCCGCCCAGCGTGTGGCACGTGCCGCACACGCCCTGGCATGGGCCCTCGACCAGGTTCCTGCCGCCGACCCGAACGACCGGCTCGAGACCGCACTCGCCGACGTCGTGGCCGACCTCGCCGCTCGCGCCGACCTGTGGGACCACACCAACACCGCCGGCTTCCCCGAGCAACTGCACAAGCCGGTCGCAGACGGTGCGCTGCGCCGCCGACTGGCCGGGCTGCTCCTGGACCGCCGCGCCGACTCCACCGACCTCCTGCACCTGCTCGACGGGCCGTTCTCCTTCTTCCCGCCGCAAGATCGCATCCACTGGGCCTGCCGGTTCACCGCCCTATCCGACACGGCCAAGGACTTCCTCCCCACCGTCTTGGCCCGCGGTATCGACCGTCTGCCCACACCCGAGGAGACCACGCAGCTCCAGCAGCTCACGAGCGCCCACCCGCAGCTCGCGCGGCTCATCCAGGCCTGGTCCCAACCACCCGAACGCGGCCTGATCCCCGCCCCCCGGGCCCGCAGCGAAGAACAGTGGCGCGCCCGCTGGCGATTCGACCCGGAAGCGCTGGAAGCCGATCTGGCCCTGCGTCCCTCAGGGGAGGATCTGCGTCCCTGGTGGTCACGGATCACTGCCATGGTGGGCTTCCGCACCCCGGCCGGGGATCCCCCTGCACTCTCCGCCTTCCACGACGTACTCGACCTGACGACCACACCGTGCTGGGCCACCGCCCGGAACCTGCCCGGCGACCTCGCCGCCGCCACGACCTGGGCCCTGCACAACGCCCCCGTCATCACACCCGACGACGCCAAGCCGGTGGTCGGCTTCTGCATCGCCGATGTCCCGGAACTGCGGGCACTGACGGCCGTCCCCGCACTTCCTTCCCTGTCCCCCCAGCGGTGGACAGGCATCGCTGTCGCACTGCTCTGCGCCCAGGTGGAGCCACCCGACGACACCCTGCGCCACACCCTGATTTCCGACGCCCTCAAGCGCGCCGGCCAGGCCTTCGGGACCGCGCTCCCCGACTACCTTGAGCGGCTGCCACCCGACGTCGCCGGACAGGCCGTGACCAGGCTCGCCGCAGTGGACCCAGCCCAACTCGCCCCGGTGACCGCATGGGCGGCCGCCCCCAACCGCCTGCCCGAACAACGACGCCCCATCCTGCGCCCGCTCGCGGCAGCCGGCATCACCCAGGCACTCGACCTGACCCGCGCCGACACGGCAACAGCGCAGCGCGACGGTTCCCCGGCGCCGGCTGCCGCGTGGGCCCAGACCGTCAACGTCCTCCTGGAGTACGCCCCCGCACCAGAACGCGAGTCCACCTGGGACCAGATCCTGGCCGACCCGGCGCTCACCGACGCCTGGATCATGAGCACCGACACCACCACCGGCATCCTCACCATGGCACCCAGCCAGCTCGGCACGCTCTACGAGCGACTCGTCGCCGCCGGCCACGTCACCACCGACGGCCCCCTGTACGCGCGAAGCGGCATCGGACACCCCGGCATCCCCGTCGGCATCGCCCTGACCGCCATCCCCGACACACTGGCCAGCCGCACGCCCACCCCACAGTCACTGACCGAACTCGAACGACTCGCCGACATCTACCCCGACCACCCGCGCCTGCCCGGCCTCGCCCACTGGCACGCCCTGATGCTCGCCGAGACCGCCTGGGAACGGCCCAGCTGGCCCACTCTCGCCGCCCTGGCCGCCGACACCGACCGCCGCATCGTCCACCACGCCGCCCAACTGGCCCACATCGTCCTTGACGCACTGAAGACGATTCAGCACCAGCTCACCGGCCCCAACGGGCTCGCCCCGCTCCTGTGGAACCGGACCCACGGGCGGACCACCGAGCAGAAGCCGAAGAAAGGACAGGCCGCTCCACCGCCGTGGCGCTGGTGGCCGATGTGGGAGGAGGACCTCAGCGACCTGGTCCATCACCTGCTCCAGACCCTGCTCGCCGGCCACCGCCTGATCATCAACCGGGAGGTACAGATCGACCGGTACGGCCGCACCGACATCCAGATAGACGCCAACCACCGCTGGGACACCACCGCACCCAAGGTCACCGTCATCATCGAGACCAAGGGCTGCTGGAACAGGGGCGTGGACGAGGCAGCACGAACCCAGCTCGCCGAGCGCTACCTCACCCGCGACCGCACGGCCGCAGGCATCTACCTGGTGGGCTATTTCGACAGCCCAGCGTTCTGGACCAATGTGAAGCCTGGAGAGGACGGACGACCTGCCGACGACCGTAGGCACACGGCGCACACCCTTGACGACCTCGCCCGAGAACAACACGAACTCTCGGCCAGCCTGAAGACAAACGGCGCTGAGATCTACACAGCCATCCTCGACTGCCGTCCGGACCCCATCGAAACAATCACCGGAGGCACCCCGGCCTGCACCTGACAACGCGCCTTCCGCTGAAGGGCCGGCAACCGTAGCCCAACGGGTGAGCGCGTGGCGAACTCCCGCAAGGAACGGTCAGCGGCGGTATCCGCGGCTGAAGTCGGCCTCCTGCCTGCGGTCTTCTTCCTCGAGGATGTCGATGCGGCGCAGGGCGTCGGAGGCGAAGGCCCGGACCGCTGCATTCGTATCGGTCAGCAGCGGGGCCAGGGCTGCACGGCGGGGCTGCGGATCATCAGGGAGATCGGTTGCCAGTCCCGGTATGACGATGCCGTCGAGCAGGGCGTCCCTGGTGGCGGTGTCCACCCCTTTGGACAGCAAAGTGGAGACGATCTCCGCCCACAGCGGGGTCAGCCAGGAGTGCTGGACGGCGGCTGCGGCTCGCTGACGCTGCAGGGGCAGCGATCCTGATGCCCACTGCCGCACCACGTCCTGCCACGCTTGCGTTCCCGCACCAAGAGCTGACAGAACCCGCGCGGCCGCCTGCTCCACGCGGTCGCTGACCTCGGCCGCAGTACGGGCTTCATCCATTCGCGCGAGGAACGCGCCGACCACCTGCTCCCGCTCGAGCTGGGTCAGTCTCTCGAACGACCGTGGCCAGGCATGCGGCAAGACGAAGCGGCCATCGTCGGCAAGCAGCTGCTCGACCACCACAGCGGCGAATTCTTCCGGGAAAGAGGAAGCGATCGCGGCGGCCCCGTAGGCTGTGTCCTCGTCGAAGGACACGGTCTTGGAGATCCGGTCAGCTTCGCTGAACCGGCGGCGCAGGGCATCGGCGAACTTCGCTGCCACCGCATCCTCGACGAGGACGTTGTCTTTGCGCGCTTCCTGGAGGAGGAAGCCGATGACCTGAAGCGTGCCGGGAAGGGCCTCAGCGGGGCACTGCGACGTCAGGGAGGCAACAAGGGCCATGCGCTGCGCGAGCGGCTGCTTGCACCTGATCAGATGCCAGTTCACCATCCACGTCAGCCGGGATGCTCCCTCGCCGGCCGCAGCCGATCCCGCCGAGACCAGCTCCAGCAGCAGGGCAAGCAGACGCGGCTCGCGCTGCGGATGCTCGTCGGCACAGGCAACTGCGGCAGAAGCCAGGCGCGGATCACTCAGACGTTCCTCCAACCATGGCCACACCACGTCCGGGTGACGCTGAGCAAGACCAGCCAGCAGCGCATCCTCACCGGCCAACGGGGCGCGGGCGATCCTCTCGAGTGCCGGCTGCGGGTCGCCAGCGGCTTCCCCGACCGCCCGGGCGAAAGCCGGAAGCGCACTGACGGCCACACCTGTGACGTTCGGGCTCGTCTCGTCCAGCAGCATCAGCGCATCCGGCAAGTCCGTCTCGGCGCCCAGTCGTTGCGCGGCGGCATACTGCTCCTGCACAGCTTCATGCCAGGGAGTCCTGTCGCGCAGCGGCTGCAGCACCACCAGACGGGCCAGTGCCGTGTCCGCGAGTGCGACGGCAGCCACGCTGTCCCCGCTTGCCGCGGCACCGGCGAGGGTGTGCGGCCGCGGACCAGGCCCGAGCACGGCCTGCGCGGCGCTGTGCCTGACCGACAACGGCAGTGACTCCCACCGCGCGGCGACCTGTGCAGTGAACTCGGCCGCTACGGCATCCAGCGCCGCAACCGCATGATCAGGAAAAGACGCGCCGGAGACCACCATGGGACGCGCACCCTCGCCGCGCAGCTGCCAGGGCAGGGACACGAGCGTGTGCAGGACGGGCAGGCCCTCAGCGCTGCGCAGGGCGGGCTCGTCCAGGAGCGGAACCAGCAGGGCCAGCGCCTCGCGCAGCAGCGCCAGGGTTTCTGGGCGGTCCGGGAGCACATGGGCCTGCAAAGTCAGTGTGTTCGCCGACTCAGGACTGCCACCTGTGCTCTCCACCGTCAGGCGCAGCAGCGGCTGCACGCCAGCCAGCAGCACGCGGGCAAGACTGACCGGCCCACGGGCCGCCGCCTCCTCGGCGGCCAATCCCTGCGGGGGACATACAGCACGGTCCTTGTGCCACTGGGTGATGACCCGCAGGACTTCACGGCGCTGCTCGAACAGTGCGTCAAACCCCTGCGGCAGGACATGGGCCGGAGCCGAGCACCACCGCTCGATCCCGCGCAGGATCCCATCACGCCGATCAGCGCCCTCAGCCGGCAGAGCCGGTTCCATCAGCCAGGCCACATCCAGCACCACACCCACTGGACTGGGCACGGCATCGAGCCCCACATGCCGGGCGAGCTCGGCGAACCGTTCCCCGAGACGAATCAGCGCATACCGGTAGTGCGCCACCGCATCCCCACCGCCCCACAGCTGAGGCGACGGCGCCAGCGGCCACCGTTGCATCAGCAGCCCGTACAACTCGGCAAGGACGTCGGGAGCCGCGACAGCCACCTCCGCGGCCAGGCTCACCACGGTCGCCCAAGCGCTCAGATCCGCGTCGTCCGACAGCAGCGCACGCACCGCCGACGCCAGTCGGGCCCCCACGGCCGCATCCCTACGGTCGTGCGCAGCCTGCGCCAGGATATTGAGTTGATGCCCCAGCCCCGGCCCGACGAACACCAGGCGCTCACCCGAACAGGCGCCGTCCTGTCTGGCACCGAGCCCGGCCCTTTCCCACAACACCCCCAGCGCACGGTCCACGTCCAGGCGCACCCGGCTTCGAGAATCCAGCGCGTCGGCGAGGAGAACCGGAGCGATCAGAGCAGGACGCACCGAGTACGGCGAAGCATCGGCCAGGCCGGCATCGGCCAGTTCATCGAGCAGGGCGGACAGACGGTGCGGCTGCGGCGGAAGCGTCGAGACGGCACCCGCCAGCGTTGCCAGATCCTCCCCACCGGCGACAGGGCCCAGCAGTGCCAGGGCAACCGCCGCAGCGCGATGTTCCTGCGCGGGGTCGCCGGCCGGCAGACGGCGCTCGGCTGTGGCGCGCAGCAGGTCCACGGCGCGCGGCCAGTCGAATCTGTTCGCGGCAAGACCCGTCTCACAGGCCGCGTGAGCGATCAGAGGGTTGCCCTGAGCCAGGACGATGACATTCTGCCGGAAGGCCGGATTGCCAATGCCGTGCCCAAGGATGAGCGCGTCGACGGCCGAGCGTTCCAGCGGACGCAACTCGACCGCCGGACGGCCCCAGCGCTCAATACTCCAGTGCTGCAGCACGCCCAGGCGGCGTCCGGGCCGCACGGTCAGCAGAAACCGCACCCGATCAAAGCGCGCGTCATGCAGCAGAGCCGGAAGGCCGCTCAGGTCCGGCGCCCGGTCGGCATCATCGACCAAGACGATCAAGGAGTCATCGACCGGTGCTTCGGTGAAGGCATCGGCCTCCAACGCCACACCGGTGGGCGCGACGAGCACGGCAGCCACAGACCGTGAAGCCTCAATGGCCAATCGGGTCTTACCGGTCCCACCCGCTCCCTCCACGACGACCACCCGAGACATCGGGCCGTCCTCGGCCAATGCAGCCCCGAGCTCCTGTAGCTCGGCCTCGCGCCCCACCACCGGCGCGGTCATCCCCGGCACCGATGCGGCAAGCCTGTCCAGGTACTGCGCCCACGTTGACAGCCGGCGCGGCGCACGGGGACGCACACCGAGCTCAAGTTCGGCCACCCACCGCAGCCCGTCGGTCTCCAGCTCGGTCACCAGTTCAGTCAGCGTGACGATCTCCAGCGCGACGCCGTACGTGTCGTGCGCCGTCTTCCGCCACCGCTCCTTGGTGATCTCGTTGGTCGACCGGTTCATGACGTAGATCGCCTCGGCCTGACGGCCATGCCTGCTGTTCTTCGCCAACTCGGACTTCAGCTTGCCCGTCCACTTCTTCTGCAGGCTCGCCCACAGGACAACCCTGTCGTTCTGACCGAACACTGGGCGGCCAAAAGCATCCCTGCCCAGATCCCCCGCAGAACTCGTGATCCGTAGCTGAGGGAAACGAGCCCGCAGCACATGCAGCGCCACCCGCTCAAAGACCTGATCGTTCTCCAGCCCCTGAAGAGCGACTCTCGCAGTGTCGTACACGGGCAACTCCGCACGTTGAACTAGCCATCCACGGAACAAGCCATACATAGACGGCTCTTATCGTCCCGCGCAGCCGCCCGGTAATCCGAGCCATGACACACCACCGGAAGCCATATACCAATACCGCGGGACCATTCACGCGCCCAAGGCATGAGCAATGCGGCCCGCCGCCCCTCACAGGTGCGGCGGTTCCGCTGCCGCGAACGAGTCTGTCGACACCAACCACACGCTGACGCTTCCCCCGTCCATGCCCGCCCTCGGTGGCCACGCGACGCAGAAGGTCCTACAACGCCAACCCACACTCGGGCATACCGCATCGCATCATCGGACCCCTTCATGCACAATTCGATCCCGCCAGCTGCGAACGACCGGGCGCTGCGCCGAAAGCGCAGTGTGATCGTGCGCGCTCATTGCCCTGGCCCGCCGCCGACCCCTGTCGTCACGACAAGGATGACACGGCCGAACACAGGTGTTCCTGCTGACAACCCTACGCTGTCAAGTCCGCTACGTGCCGTCGAGTGAGGACCGCACGATTGCGGGCAGCGACGCGGTCCGTGCCACCATCCTCTGTCGTTCCTCGGCGAAAGCCGGATCGTCCTGGTAGTTGTTATGCCCCCGGATCGGAGCGGACAGCGGGTACGCAGCCGAGCGGCCGAAACTGAGAGGATCTCTTAGAAGACGATCCGCTTCCGGGCCTTCGCCCCCGCCACCGGTGTGCACCGGACCGCCGATGGGATCCGTAAGCCGACACAGATTGCGCCATGAGTCGACCTCACGATGGAGCGCCTGAAGCGCATCAGGCCCGAAATACGCCGGGAAGAGCCGCCCGTACAGACGCTCCAGGGGCGAGCCATAGGTGAGCAACTGGACGTGCCTACGGTCAGCGAAGGGCAGTTGCCAGATCGCCGCAACCGCAAGCACGCTGCCCTGGGAGTACGCGGAGACCAGCACCCGGCCACCGGTCTGCCGGCTCCACGTTGTCATGCGCCAAGTGAGGTCGGGGACAGCCCGTTCCGAATAAGCTGAGCGGGTCCCTCAATTGGCGGTCCACCTCGGGACCTTCGTTACCGCCGCCGCCGCGCACCGGGCCGCCGATGGGATCCCTAGACCGCCACAGATTGCGCCAGCTGTCGACCTCGTGGCGGAGGCTGCGCAGTGCATCGCGTCCGAAGTACGAGGGAAAGAGTCGTCCGTACAGACGTTCCAGCGGTGAGCCGTAGGCGAGCAGCGCGATGCGCATCCGGTCGGCGGGGGTGAGCTGCCAGATCGCGGCGACCGCGAGCACGCTGCCCTGAGAGTGCGCGCAGACCGCGATCCGGCCACCTGTCTGCCGACACCAGGTCGTCATATGCCAGGTGAGGTTGGGGAACGCCCATTCCCAGTAGCAGAGGCGGGCGAACCGGTGTGCGGCATGCGGCCAGATCCCACACAATGCCGAGGGGCAGCCGAATGCCGGGGACCAGGCGGCCCGGCGGGCCGGCGGCTCGAGGGAGGAAAACCATGGCGTCTTCAGCGGACGAGGGCGGACCAACTCACTTCGTACAGCACATCTCGGCGTTGGGCGGCTTCGCGAACTGTGTGATCGGCGCGGATCTGCATGTCTTCGGCGACGGAAGCCCGCTCTACCGGCTCAGCCACCGTCCGCCCGCGCCGGCTCCGCACGAGACGGTCGGCCTGCCGGATCAGCCGAGTCGGCTGCTGAACACCCGGTCCGCAGTGGTCGACTTCACTGGCCGTGAGAGCGAGTTGGAGAGCCTATGCCGATGGCGGGACGACAGCCGGCACCATTGGGCCGCCCGTTGGCTCTCCGCTCCCGGCGGTACCGGAAAGTCACGGCTCGCTGCGGAGTTCGGCCTCCTCAGCAGTGCCTCGAACTGGAAGGTGGTGACCGTCGTCCACGGGCGTGGAACGGTCCTGCCGCCGGAAGACAGCGTCGATCTCCGCCTTAAAGAGGCCGACGGGGTGCTGCTGGTCGTCGACTACGCCGACCGTTGGCCCCTGAGCCACCTGGCCTGGCTCTTCAGCAACGTGCTTCTGCACCAGACCGTGCCCACCCGCCTGTTACTCGTCGCGCGTTCCGCGGCCGCGTGGGCACCCGTCCGGGCCCTGCTCGGCGACCAGGACATGGCCTGCGACGCACAGCCGCTGTCCCCTCTGCCGTCCCAGAGAGGGCCGGGTGGCCGGGAGCAGATGTTCACCGTGGCCCGCGACTGCTTCGCGGCCCGCTACGGTCTGTCCGACGCGTCGGTGATCCCTTGCCCCGGCAACCTCGCGGAGCCGGAGTTCGGTCTCGTCCTGGCTCTCCACATGGCCGCACTCGTTGCTGTCGACGCCCATCTGCGGGACGTTTTGCCACCGGAGGGCGTGGCGGCACTGTCGTCCTACCTCTTGGACCGGGAGCGTCTCCACTGGGCGAGGCTCTACGGCAACCACGCCGACGGGCTGCCCTTCCGGACGCCGCCCGAGGTGATGGCCCGGGTGGTGTTCGCTGCGTGCCTCACCGGTCCCTCGTCCCGCGTGCGAGCGAAGGAGCTGCTCCACCGTCTCGACCTGGAGGTACATCCTGACCGGGTCCTCGACGACCACGCGCGCTGCTATCCGCCCGAGGACGGCGCCACGGTCCTCGAACCGATGTATCCGGACCGCCTGGCCGAGGATTTCATCGCCCTCTCGTTGCCCGGCCACGAGGCCGGTATAGGGCATGCTGACCCGGCGGCCGGTGAAACGCTCGCACTGTTGCTGAGCCGCGGACCGGACGACGAGGCGCCTGCCCACCTGGCTCGGACACTCACCGTCCTGGCCTCGGCGGCAGCCCCGGGGCGCTGGACTCATGTCGGCCCCCATCTGGACGGCGCCCTGGCCGTGGATCCAGGTCTCGCGCTGCTGGGTGGGGGCGCCGCCCTGGCAGCCGTCGCCAGGGTCCCCTCGGTGTCCGAAGACACGCTAACGGCCGTAGGACGCACGATCCCGGACGAAGAGAACATCGACCTGCGTCTGGGTATCGCGGTACTGACCCAGCGCCTCACCGCGCATCAATTGCAGTACGTGCGGTCCGCCAGGCAGTATGCGCAGCTCCACCACCTTCTCGCGCGCCGTCTGCGCGACGCCGGTTTCCGAAACGACGCCCTGGCTGCTCAGCGGACGGCGGAGGCCGCCTGGCGGTACCAGGCCCGGACGGACCCCGCCGCGCACGAGCCACTGGCCGAGTCGTTGCTGGCCCTCGGCTACTCCCTTGTCGAGACCGGCCGGCACACGGAGGCCCTCGCGGCATACGAGGAAGCCCTGGCTGTGCTGGGGCCTCTCGACGGCCGGGGCCCGGACCGGGACCTGCTCGTCGGAATGGTGTTGGGCAACTGCGCGACGGCGAAAGCGGCACTGGGCCAGGCGGCGGACGCCCTGGCGATGACCCGGGAGTCGTTGCGGATCATCCGCGCGGTCGTCAGCGAAGTACCCGAGGCAGAACACCACTTGTCCGTTTCGCTGGGCAACCTGGCCAACCGACTCGCGGAGGCTGGACACCTGGGTGACGCCCTCGACGCGCTCAGTGAGGAGGTGACCGTCCGCCGAAGGATGGGGATCGAGTCGTCCACGGAGAACCGCGTGGGCTACGCACTCGCCGTCGCCAACCTCAGCGTCCGTCTCGGCGAGTTTGGCCGCACGGGGGAGGCGCTGGTCCGCGCCGAGGAAGCGGTCGAACTGTTGGGCCCGATGGCCGCCCGCAGCCCGCGTGCCTTCGAGCCCGCTCTGTGCCACGCCCTGGTCAATCTGGGCGCCGCCCGGCTGAAACTGGGCGACCGCGATGCGGCGCTGGCCGACGTGGCGGACGCCGTCAGGCGCTTGGAACCCCTCCACATCGAGGAACCCGGCGCGCACGACGAGCTGTACGCTCAGGCCCTGGCGACCCTGGCCAGACTGCTCACCGGTGCCGAGGCCGCCGACACCGCACGCCGGGCAGTCGCGTATCACCGCGAACTGGCGGCGGAACGTCCCCGCCAGTTCGAGGGGAAACTCGCGGAGGTTCTGCGGACCCTGGCGTCGATTCCCGAGCCGGACGTGAGCGCGGACGAAAGCCTCCGGTCGCTCGAAGAGGCAACCGACATCTTCCGCGTCCTCTACGCCTCGGACACCGGTGGCTTCGCCGCCCAACTCACCAACTCACTGGGATGGCTAAGGGCTTGTCACCACGACGAGGGGCGGGTCGACCAGGCACGGGCATGCGCTTCCGAGATGGTCACGCTCTGCCGTGCTCTCGCGACCTCGGATCCACGGGAGTTCGCCCTCGTCGACCAGGCGCTGTACGCCTCGTGCCTGGGCGAGTTGGCAGCGGTCTTCACCGGCCAGGAGGAGGAGATCGCGGCTGCTGAGGACCATGTCGCGGTCCGACGCAGAAGGCTAGCGGAGGGTGGGACCGAGTCGGCTGTCAGAGAAGAGGAGAAGTCCCTCGCCGGCGCCTTGATGCTTCACACCCTGCAGCTGGGCGACGCGGCACGCTTCGACGAGGCCGTTCTGCCCTGCCGTGAGGCAGTCGCGGTCTATCGCCGCCTTGAGGATCCGACACCGCTGGTTCCCGCGCTCGCCGAACTGAGTCTCCTTCTCGTAAACGTCGGGCAGACCGAGGAAGGAATCGCCGCAGCGCGCGAGGCCGTCGGGCTGCTGCGTGCGCTGGACTCCCCGGCGCACCCGGGTGACGCGGCCGTCTCACCGACCCCATCGAAGGACCACCATGCCGGCATGTACCGGACTCTGGCCGGGGTATTGCAGAGCGCAGGCCGCACCAGCGAGGCACTGGACGCGGCAGCGCGGTCGGTGTCCCTTTTCCGGCGTTCGGGAATCGTCGGTGACGAGGTCTATGCCGACGCCGTCACCCGCCTCGCGGAGTTGCTGAACGACGCCGAACGGCATCCCGAAGCCATAGAGGCGGCACACGAGGCGGCGGAGCGCTGGCGAGGTCTTCCCCTCGAGAATTCGAACGCCGCCTCCCGACGGCTGGCCGCGCTGCATCTACTGAAGAGCCTGCTTGCCTCCCAGGGGCAGGCTACCGAACTGCCGGACGTCAGCGCCGAGATCGTCGTAGTCCTCCGCGAACTCGTCGAAGGTGAACCCGCCGAGTTCGAGTGGCAACTCGCCCTGCAGCTATGCGAGTACGCCACGATCCTCGGCGAGGCAGGCCGCAGACAGGAGGCGCTGACGCCCATGCGCGAAGGTGTCGCCGTCCTGCAGCGCCTGATCGACGACGGTGTCCCCGGCCTGGAACACTCCGCGGGCCAGGCACTGCTCAACCTGGGCTCCTACCTCTCCCGCACTGGGGAGACGGAGGACGCGATCCGTGCCGCAGAGGTCACCGTGGCCTTCCTCCGGCGTCAGACCATCATGGACGTGGGCCATGAGCGGACCCTGGCCCTGGCGCTGAACAATCTGGGTGCCTTCCTCGGCGTTGTGGATCGGGAGGCGGAAGCCCTGGAAGCCGTCCGGGAGGCGCTGCTGCTGTTTCGGGCGCACCAGAACGCGACGTCCACCGATGACGCCAAGACCCTCGCGTCGATACTGGAGAACCTCGCGCACAGGCTTCAGGCGTCCGGTGAGAAGGACAAGGAACTTGCGGTCCGGGAAGAACTGGTCGACCTATGCCGGGATCTGGTCACAAGTACGGAGGCGCCGGACGACGTCGCACGACTGGGGGCGGCTCTCCAGGGACTGACCCGGATCAGGTCGGAACTGCTGCGGTGGTCGCAGGCGGCGGCCGTCGCGGAGGAATGGACACGACGCGCGCGCCGGAGCGCGCCGGATACCCTCGATCTGGCGCTCGCCCTCATGCAGTACGGGGCCTGCCTCGCGTACGACGGGCGGGGCTCTGAGGCCGTCGGCCCGCTGGGCGAGGCGGTGCGGATCCTTCAAGCACTCACAGACCAGGGCGATTCCCAGGCTTGCACCGCGCTGGACACAGTTCTCACCTGGCTAGCCGACTTCTG
This sequence comes from Streptomyces sp. NPDC090088, assembly GCF_044747345.1. Taxonomy (NCBI): domain Bacteria; kingdom Bacillati; phylum Actinomycetota; class Actinomycetes; order Kitasatosporales; family Streptomycetaceae; genus Streptomyces; species Streptomyces sp. NPDC090088. The sequence continues at coordinate 169,145 of NZ_JBIVDZ010000015.1, forward strand.
TGAGGAAGAGGGTGACTGGCCAGCGGTTCTCGAGTACGCGACGCGTGCCGCCGAGTTGCAACGGGGTCGCCCGGACTTCGCGTCCATGGAGGCGCAACACTCACTGGCTGATGCTCTTGGCTCCCTCCAAGGAGCGTTCACAGCTCTGGGACGCCACGAGGAGGCCGTTCAGACAGCCCGCGAAGCAGTCAGCGCCCGCCGGGCGTCGGCCGAGGCCGATACGGAAGCACACGGCGACGGCGGAACCGAGACGGACGTACCCGGGCATCGGACGCGGCTGGCGGTAGCACTGTTCCGGCTCGGCCAGTGCTGTCGGGCCACCGGCGACCTCCTGGAGGGGCTCACGGCGATGCAGGAGGCAGCCGACCTCTTCGAGTGCCTTCCGGCCGATCGCGCGACCGTCTTCGCCGCGGAAGCCCTGACCACGATCGACGAATTCCTCCTGAGACTGAACTGGCTCGATCAGACCCAGGTGCCCGCGGAAGCCGCCGTCCGGCTGTACCGGGATCTCGCCGCGGCCGACCCTGATCGGCACCTTCCCGACCTCGCCGAAGCGCTCGTCAACCACGGTCTGCGTCTGTCGTACGTGGCGCGCTTCGACGAAGCTGTCTCGGCGGTCGAGGAAGGCATCGCCCTCACGGCTCGGCTGGCGCAGGCGGACCCGCAGTCCATCGACTGCCAGGCGAATTTCTCCAGGGCACTCTTCGCCTCGGCGTGGATCCGCGTCGAAGGGGATCGTGAGCTGGACATGGCCCTCAGCCATGTCTCCGAGAGCCTGGAAACGGCCGTCCGGCTCCACGCGCATGACCCTCGGAAATACGCGGATCTCCTGGAGGCGGGCAGCGGACTCCGCTCGCGCCTCATCGGGAAAGGATGAATCGCCCGCCGCACAAGGGCACATACTTCTATGCTCGGGACAAAGGACCTGCGAGCAAAGGGCCCTGCTCCGGCTCGACGGGCCGGACCCCGGATTCGGAACGGAGGCATTTCATGGACCCAGCCGCGTTGGCGGACGCCGCGGGCTCGGCCCTGGTGGGGGCCATGGCTACCGACGCCTGGACCCAGGCTCGCGCCGCGGTGGCGGAGGTATGGCGGCGTTTCCGTCCGGAGCGCGTTCCCGCCCTGGAGGAAGACCTCGACGAGCTGCGGCAGGAAGTGCTCGCAGCCCGAGAACGGCGCGACTGGGCGACGCAGGACGCACTGGTCGCGGACTGGCGGCAGCAACTGCACGCTCTTCTGCGCCGGCAACCGGAGCTGGCGGAGGAACTGCGGCGTGTCCTGGAGGACGTACTGGCTCCCGCCTTGCCGGAAGAGGAGCGGGTGCGTGTCTACCAACAGTCCAACATCGCCAGGGAGGGCGGACGAGTGTTCGCCGTACAGGACGGCAATCTCATCTACCACGAACGCAGCCCCGACCAGCAGCAGCCATCTGTCTAGAACGCCAGCTCGACTACATCCTTGCCTGCGATCACCAGATCACCACCCGCAGATGAAATCCGTGCGAACGCCCAGGTCAAGAGGCTCCCGAAACGCGGGCCTGGCAGATGCACACAACGAGCCGTCACCGCCACCCTGGCCATCGCACTGCGGGCTTCCTTCCTCCACGTCGGCTCATGATCACCGGGATTGCGGCACACTCGGCTGACGGCAACAAGAGGAGGGCGCATATCTGAACTACTTCGGCGCTCCTCTTTCCGACTGGCCGATCCCCACCTGCTCATCGAAACAGTCATCACCAGCGCATGCCGAGAACAGATAGCTCCTTGATCCGCTCAGGACTAAGACGCCCTCTACGCACGCGCGAGTTGGCGATGAACACGCCAAGTGCCAGCTCGGCTCCATCAACGGCTTCGATGTGCGATCGGGGTACGTTCAGGTGTCCCTCCCGGGTGCGGAACTGGTGGGCCGCCGCCAGGTTCGCCTCCCACTTCTGCGCCCGGCTGCGCCGCGGAATCGATAGCGCAACCGGCCGTTCCGCACGAGGTTCGATGCCCAGTACCTCACTCAGCAGCCACTGCTGCACACCACCCAGGGCGTCCCAGTCTTGCCGCTGTACCTGCACCCAGCGCCCGATATCCTCGCCCTGCACCAGCAACCCGCCCTCTCGCTCCGGCAGTGAACCTCCGCTCTGGCGGTGCATGCGGGCGAGATGGAAGCAGCGCTGCCACGCCACCGGCCACGCCGGACACCATGCAGGATCAATCTCCTCCAGCGCCCGGCGCCGCTCCCGACTCAACCCACCCGACCCAGACTCCACCTGCAGCCCCTCCGCCAGGCGGTCCCCAGCGCGTCGGGCGGCGGCGCGTTGGTTCTTCAGCCAGGTCCCGACCGGGTAGTTCTCCCAGGTGGCCTCGGTGGGGGCCAGCAGGTGGCCGTGCTCGGCAGCCCAGCCGCGGGCCGCGGCCAGACCCTCGTCGAAGGCGACCGTGAAGTGGGACCACACCATGCCGAGCTCGTCCAACTGCGCCACCCGTTCCGAGCCGAGACTCCCCTGGCGGTTAAGGCGCCGCTGGTTGGAGATCCACACGCCCAGCGGGAACCCATCAGGCGCCGTGTGTCCGTAAAGGACACGCAGATGCCCGTGGTCACCGTAGAACGCGAGGGCCGCCTGCAGGCCTCGCCGCCAGAACTCGCCCTCCGGCCGCAGCACCCGCGCACTGATGAACGCCGCCAACTGGGCCGGATCCCGCCGCGACGAGAACGACAGCAGCCCCTGCGCCGCAGTGCCGGCCCCGCCTCCCGCACTCGATCCGCCAGAGGCCGCCTCGGACCGGCTGGCGGACTGTGGGACAGCGAGCTGCTCAACCGCCTCCGCGTCGTGCGCCCGCAGCGCGGTCAGTAGCTTCGCCAGATCCTCATACGCCTTCGAGGCAAGCATCTCGTCCGGCTCCTCGCCCGGTCCCAGGAACACCGGCACCACCAGCGAGGCGATCTTGCCTTCACCCGGTTGCATCCGCAGCGCACGGCCCACCGCCTGGACCACGTCGGGCACCGAACCCCGCACGTCCGCGAAGACCACCGCGTCACAGCCCGGCGTGTCCACTCCCTCGCCCAGCACCCGCACCGACGACAGCACACACCTCTCCCACACCGCACCGTCCGCTGCACACCCCGACGAGAATTCCTCCAACACCTCCCGCCGGTACGTCACTTTGTGCTCCCCGCACAGCCACTGCGCCCACACCGCCCCCGGCTCCGGATAGTTCCCCTCGCCGCTCTCCCACAGTGCCTTCGCCACCGCGCCCAGCCCACTCGCGAAGGCCTCCGCCTCACTCGTACGCGAGTGGAACGTCAACAGCCGCCTCAACTTCTGCTCGGCCGCAGTCTTCAGCACCGCCGTCTGCAGCGCGGCCAACCGCAGCCCCCGGACCGCGTCACTGCGCGCATCCGACCCCACCAGTTGCATCGCCTGCACCTGCGGGTCAGCGATGTCCACACACACCACCTGATACTGCGCGACCAGCCCCCGCTCGATCGCCTCCGAAAGCGGCAACCGGTACACCACCGGCCCGAACACGCTCTCGTCATCCATCGACGCCACCAGCGCCGCCGACCCGCCCCCACCACCCGAAGGGGCATCCCACAACCGTGGCGTCGCAGTCATGTACAGACGCCGCGCCGCCGGCACCTTCCCCTGGTCATGCACTGCCGCCCACGGCTTGCCCAGCACCCCCGACGTCCGGTGCGCCTCGTCCACCACGACCAGGTCCCACAGGCCCAGCCCACCCGCATGCGCCCGCTCCAACACCCCCAAACCCAGCGCCGCATACGTGGCGAACACCGTCACCCGCTCACGGCCGGCCAGCCACGCCACCAGCTGGCCGGCATCGGTCGTGCACGGCACCTCCAACGCCCCGCTCTCGCGCGGCGAACACACCCCGAACATCGGCCCCGTCCGCCCGGCCGCCCGCCACACCCCCACCATCTGCCCCAGCAGATCGAGCGTGGGCACCAGCACCAACACCCGCCCTGCACGCAGCTCCAGCGCCGCGTGCACCCCCACCAGGCTCTTGCCCGCACCCGTGGCAGCAACCACCTGAGCCCGCAGCCCGTTCTCAGGCCACACCCCACCCAACGGCTGTGCCAACGCCCGCACCACCGCATCCACGGCCTCGATCTGATGAGGACGAAGCCGATGCCGACCCGACACGATCTTCCGCCTTTCACGCCGAACCAACGGGGGCAGCAACCCCTCACTACAGACTCTATCCCGAGCCACTTTGATGCAATCGCCCTATCGGGCGACAACAGTGCCACGCTCGCGCGGCCGAGCACCCGTCAACCGTCCCACCCAGACTGCACCCCCTTGCGGGAACGCCCGGTCTTCCGCGTACGGCGGGTGCGGAGTGGGAGAATGCCCACCCCGCACCCGCCGTACTTCAACCGCCCACAACCGGCAACAGGACTGAAGAGCCGTCAGAACGGAGGAGGGGCAGGTGACTCCGGAAACCCCTTCACTCCGAGCTTCGCCAGGCGCGACCGGATCGCGCTCGGCTGCCGAGCAAACCGCTCGGCCAGCTCGTCAACACCACTCCCAGTGGCGTGGAGCCGCAACAGTAGCTGGTCATCCTCCGGAGTCCACCGCTCGTAGGCCTTCGGATGCTGCTTGCGCACCTCGTTCACCGAGTACACCCGTGAGGCCGGCTCCGACCCGACCGGCAGCTCCACCCCGTCCAACATGGAGGGGGGAAAACTGCACACCTCAACACCCCGCAACCAGAAGGTGATTGAGCCGCCCTCGAATGTCAGCAGATTCGCCTCAACATCCAGCACCCGCCGCATGACATCCGCATCCGAAGGATCAACCACGAACTCCGAGAAACGTAACCGGATCTTCCTCTGAGAAACAGCATCAGACATGCCAACCCCCTGCCCAACACAGCGCCCCAGCAAGCGGATGCCGCTGCTTGTAGCCAGCCGGGCCCGCAACGCGGGCCCAAGGCAGGGGAGCGAAGCGGACTTGCCCCGACCCGCGGAGCGGGTCGGCTCCCGGGCGTTAAGCCCGGGCACTTAGGCCCGCGCGCAACGCGCGGGCCCCGAGCCGCAACGCGGCTCGGTTTGGCG
>NZ_JBIVDZ010000016.1:0-131972 GCF_044747345.1 Streptomyces sp. NPDC090088
CCAAGACCATCGTGGCCGTCAACAAGGACGCCGAGGCCCCGATCTTCGAGCTGGTCGACTTCGGCGTGGTCGGCGACCTCTTCGACGTCGTCCCCCAGCTCACCGAGGCGATCAACACCCGCAAGGGTTAAGGAAGTTCTGCGGTTCGGGACTGCCTTGGTCAGTACGACCTGGGCAGTCCCAGCACGTGCTGGGAGACGTAGTTGAGCACCATCTCCTGGCTGATCGGCGCGAGCCGCAGCAGCCGTGACTCACGGAAGTACCGCTCGACGTGGTACTCGCGGGCGTACCCCATACCGCCCAGCGTCTGCACCGCCCGGTCGGCGGCCTGGAATCCGGCGTCGGCGCACAGGAACTTGGCCATGTTGGCCTCACGGCCGCACTCCAGCCCCCGGTCGTAGCGCCAAGCGGCGTTGCGGGCCATCAGACGGGCGGCGTCGAGGCGGGTCAGGGCTTCGGCGAGCGGGAAGGCGATGCCCTGGTTCTGGCCGATGGGGCGGCCGAAGACGATCCGGTCCTTCGCGTACCGGGTGGCCGCGTCCAGGGCCGCCCGGCCCAGGCCCAGGGCCTCGTGGGCGAGCAGGATGCGCTCGGGGTTGAGGCCGTCGAGGAGGTAGCGGAAGCCCTCGCCCTCCTCGCCGATCCGGGCGCTCGCCGGGACCCGCAGGCCGTCGATGAAGATCTCGTTGGAGGCGACGGCGTTGCGGCCCATCTTGGGGATCGGCCGGATGTCCATCGCCGTACGGTCGACGTCGACCAGGAAGACCGAGATGCCCTTGGTGGGCTTGTCGACCTGGTCGCGCGGGGTCGTACGGGCGAGGAGCACCATCTTCTGGCTGTCGCCCGCCTTGGTGATCCAGATCTTGCGGCCGTCGATGACGTAATGGTCGCCGTCGCGGCGGGCGAGGGTGGAGATGCTGGTGGTGTCGGTGCCGGCGTCGGGTTCGGTGACGCCGAAGCAGACGTGCAGGTCTCCGGTGGCGGCGTGCGGAAGGACTTCGCGGCGGAGTTGCTCGCTGCCGTGCCGGGCCAGGACGTTGAGGCCGAAGATGGTCAGGTGCATGGTGCTGCAGCCGTTCATGCCGGCCCCCGAGGCGGCCACCTCCTCCAGCAGGAGTGAGGCCTCCAGGACGCCGAGTCCGCCGCCGCCGTACTCCTCGGGGACGGCGATCCCGAGCCAGCCGGCCTTGGCGAAGGCGTCGTAGAAGCTCCAGGGGAACTCGGCCCGTTCGTCCTGCCCGGCCCAGTACTCGGGGCCGAAGGAGGCGGCCAGCTCACGGACGCCCGTACGGATGTCCTCCTGCTGCTCGGTCAGCTCGAAATCCACGTGGCCCCCTGGAGCGCAACCCTGCACAACTATGGAGAATGAGGTTTCCCTATACGTAGAATATCGTTCGCAGTCGGGGAGCGGAAGAAAGGGTGGGCCGTGAACATCGCGATGCTGCTCGACATGGCCGTGGCGGGCGATCCGGACCGGGTGGCGGTCGGGACGCGCGGCTCGGGTATGACCTGTGCGGAGCTTCGGCGCGTGGCCGGTGGAGTGGCGGCTGTCGTCCATCGGTCGGGGGCGCGGGAAGTGGTGTTCGCCGGGGTCAACGGGCCGGACTTTCCCGTGCTGTTGTTCGGTGCCGCGCTGGCGGGCGTGCCGCTGGTGCCCGTCAACTACCGCCTCTCCGCGGACGCGTTGACCGGTCTGCTCGATCACACCGACCGTCCGCTGGTGGTGGCGGACGAGTCCCTCGCGGGTGCGTTCGCCGGGGCCGGGCTGTCGGTGCGCACCCCCGGGGACCTGCTGGCGGAAGGGCGGGCCGCCGAGCCGGCCGAGGGTCTGGAGGGGGCGGCGGACGACCCGGCCGTGCTGCTGTTCACCAGCGGGACCACCGCCGCGCCCAAGGCGGCCGTGCTCCGGCACCGGCATCTGACCAGTTATGTCCTGCAGACCGTGGAGTTCGCCTCCGCCGCCCCGGACGACACCGTCCTGGCCTCGGTCCCGCCGTACCACGTCGCGGGCGTCGGCTCGGTGCTGAGCAGCCTGTACGCCGGTCGCCGCATGGTGCACCTCGGCGCCTTCGAGCCGGGCGGCTGGCTGGAGCTGGTCCGTTCCGAGGGCGTCACCTCCGCGATGGTGGTGCCGACCATGCTGGCCCGGGTCGTCGAGCATCTGGACGGCCGTCCGGCCGAGGTGCCGACGCTGCGCGCGCTGGCCTACGGCGGTGCCCGCATGCCGCACACGGTGCTGGAGGCGGCGCTGCGGGCCTTCCCGGCCACGGGTTTCACCAATGCCTACGGGCTGACCGAGACCAGTTCCACCATCGCGCTGCTGAGCCCCGACGACCATCGCGCGGCGCTGGCCTCCGACGACGTCGAGGTGCGCGCCCGGCTGCGTTCGGCGGGCCGCATGGTGCCGGGCGTGGAGGCGCAGATCCGGGACACGGCCGGGGCCGTGCTGCCCTCCGGGGTGCCGGGCGAGCTGTGGGTGCGTGGCCCGCAGGTGTCCGGGGAGTACAAGGGGGCCGCCGCGCTGCTGGACGCGGAGGGCTGGTTCCGCACCCGGGATCTCGCCCGCTTCGACGACGACGGTTATCTGTTCGTCGTGGGACGCGCCGACGACACGATCATCCGGGGCGGTGAGAACATCGCTCCGGCCGAGGTGGAGGACGTCCTGCTGGGCCACGAGGCCGTGCGCGAGGCGGCGGTCGTCGGCGTGCCGGACGAGGAGTGGGGCGAGCGGATCGCGGCCTTCGTCGTCGTCCACGAGGGCTCGGAAGTCGACGCCGAGGGGCTGCGGGCCTGGGTGCGTGCCCGGCTGCGCGGGTCCAGGACGCCCGATGTGGTCGTCTTCCGCGAGGAGTTGCCGTACACACCGACCGGAAAACTGCTGCGGCGCGAGCTGCTGACACTGATACGGAAGGGCTGACGCCGTGACGTCGTTCGCTGAGCTGCACGACCTGACGGGCAAGGTGGCGGTGGTCACCGGCGGTTCGCGCGGGATCGGGCGGGCCATCGTGCAGACGCTGGCGGAGGCCGGCGCCGATGTGGTGGTCGCCTCCCGGAAGGGTGAGGTGTGCCGGGCGGTCGCCGAGGAGGTGCGGGCGTCGACCGGGCGGCGGGCCGTCGGGATCGCCTGCCATGTCGGCCGCTGGGACGACTGCGAGCGGCTCGTGGCGGAGTCCGTGGAGCGGCTGGGCGGGCTGGACGTGCTCGTCAACAACGCCGGGATGTCACCCCCGTACGAGAGTCTCGACGCGGTCGGCGAGGAGCTGTACGACAAGACCCTCGCCGTGAACCTGAAGGGGCCGTTCCGGCTGGCGGTCCTCGCGGCGACGCACATGGCGGACCACGGCGGCGGCTCGATCGTCAACATCGGTACGGCCGGGTCGCTGATGGCGAGCGTCCACGAACTGCCCTACGCCTGCGCCAAGGCCGGTCTCAACGCGCTCACGGTGGGGCTCGCGGAGGCGTACGCCCCGAAAGTGCGCGTCAACGCCATTCTCCCCGGGCCGGTGCTCACCGACGCCCACCGGGCCTGGGCGGCCGAGGACTTCGACACCTCGTTCGTGCCGCTGGGCCGGCTCGGTGTGCCGGCCGACGTGGCGCCCCTGGCACTGCACTTCGCCAGTGCCGCGTCCAGCTTCACGACCGGGGCGATCGTGCGGGTCGACGGGGGCATCACGCGGAAGGTCTGAACCCCGTACGCCATGCGGAAGGGCGGCGGCTCCGGTCGGAGTCGCCGCCCTTCCGTCCCCCCGTCCCCCCGGCCTGTCAGTGGTCGGCGGTCTCGTTCCGGTACACCTGTCCGCCCTTCATCACGAACCGCACGTCCTCGGTCACCCCGATGTCGGTCAGCGGGTCGCCGGGGACGGCGACGATGTCGGCGAGCAGGCCGGGTTCGAGGCGGCCGCGGTCGTCGGCGTCGATCAGTTCCGCGGCGACGGTCGTCGCGGCCCTGAGTGCGGCCAGCGGGGTCATGCCGCGGTCGACGAGGGCGAGGAGTTCGCGGGCGTTGCGGCCGTGCGGGATCGCCGGGGCGTCGGTGCCGCAGGCGACCCGGACACCGCGTTCGATGGCCCGTCTGGTCGTCGCCTTGGCGCGGGGGAAGACGTCGGCGGCCTTGGCCTGGAGTTCGGGCGCGGCCTTGGAGACGTCCATGCCGTCGGCAATGTAGGTGGTGGCGACCAGGAAGGTGCCGCGCTCCACCATCAGGTCGAGGGTCTCGTCGCCGGCCAGGAAGCCGTGTTCGACGCAGTCGATGCCCGCGTCCAGCGCGGCCCGGATCGCCCGGTCGCCCATGCAGTGCGCGGCCACCTTGAGCCCGGCCCGGTGTGCCTCGTCGGCGATGGCGCGCAGTTCCTCGTCGGAGTACTGCTGGGCGCCGGCCGGGCCGGTATGTGACATGACACCGTTGGAGGCGCACACCTTGATGACCCGCGCCCCGTGCTTGATCTGGTAGCGGACCGCCTTGCGCACCTCGTCGACCCCGTTCGCGATGCCCTCCTCGGTCGTCAGGGGCATGATGTGCGGCGCCAGTGCCTGGAACATGGTGGGGTCGAGGTGCCCGCCGGTCGGCGTGATCGCGTGCCCGGCCGGCACGACCCGCGGTCCCTCGATCCAGCCCAGGTCGATGGCCTTCTTCAGCGCCACGTCAAGCAGCAGGCCACCGGTCTGCACGAACAGACCGAGGTTGCGTACGGTCGTGAAGCCGGCCCGCAGGGTGCGGCGGGCGTTGGCGACCGCGCGCAGGGTGCGGACGGCGGGATCGTCCTGGACGGGGTTGAGGGGGCTGCGGTGGTCGGGCCCGCCGAGGAGCAGGTTGACCTCCATGTCCATCAGGCCGGGCAGGAGCGTGACGTCGCCCAGGTCCAGTTCGACGGTGTCGGGCGGGACGGCCGTCGGGGCGACGGCGGTGATGTGCTCGCCCTCGATCAGCAGGTCGCCCGGCTCGACGAGTTCACCCTTGTCGATGTCGAGCATGCGGGCGGCACGCAGCCGGACCGGGGGCTGCGGGGCGCGTGGGCGGGGCATCAGGCACCTCCCGCGGCGCGGTGGGCTCGCACGGCGCTCACACCGCCGGTTCGACGACGGCGTCGATGCTCGCCGGGCCCGTGTCGGGCACCCGGGGCTGCCGCCAGGCCTCCACCGAGAAGGCGACGGTCACCAGGGCGCAGAACAGCCACAGCAGGTGCTTGTCCGCGTCGGAGATGTCCGCCATGGAGATGTTCTGCAGGTATTCCGTGCCGGACGCGAGGAGCGGGAACGCCGCGTTGTAGAAGGTGTCCAGTTCGTCCATGGTGCTGGCGATCCGCTTGGCGTAACGGGCCTTCTCGGTGGGGACGGCCCAGTCGGCGAAGGGCTCCAGCGCGGCGAACTCGGAGGGAAAGACGGTGGCCATGGTTCGGTCTCCTCGGGTCAGTTCGCGGCCGGGGCGCCGGAGGTGCGCTGCTGGTACTCGCGGACGTACTGCCGGGCGGTGCCGTGCAGATGGCGGAGCAGGACCTCCTGGTCGTTGAGGGGGAACTCCCGCACCGCACGCGATTCGAGCATGGTCTGGGTCGCCTCCAGGGTGTTGCCGTCCTGCAGGCCGTACTCCTTGAAGGAGACGACGGCCAGCTCCTGCTGCAGGCGCTGGAAGGCGTTCTCGGGCGGGACGAAGTAGCAGGTCGCCTCGAAGATGTGCGTGTTGTACGAGGTCGGCCAGTAGTGGTACGTCAGCACCCAGTTCGGCCGCCAGATCAGCAGCATGAAGTTGGGGAAGAAGACGAACGAGTCCATGCCCCAGCGCGGGTCCCGGGTGGGGTTGACGGCCGGCGGCAGCTGCTCGGTGCTCAGGCCGATGTCCGGGGCCTCCCAGGGTCCGAACAGGCCGCTGCGCAGGGCTCCTTCGATGGGCTTGACCATCGTGCGGTCGTGCGGCGGGGCGATGCCGCCCCAGGAGGAGACCATGCTGTGCGGGCCGTCGATGTCGTAGTGCAGGGCCTCGTACCCGTACTTCTGGATCTTGCGGGCCTCGTCGGACACGTACTGCCCCGCGTGCAGGATCGGCGCGTGGTAGAACTCGGCGAACGCGTCGATGAACAGCTTCCAGTTGGCGCCGATCTCGGCGCGGTAGCGGTGCGCCTGGGTCATCTTGTGGAACGGGTAGCCCTCGATGCCCTTGGCGAACTCGCCCAGGAACTCCCGTAGCGGGGTGGTGTTCTCGGGGTCGAGGTTGACGAAGACGAACCCCTCCCAGATCTCCGTCCGCACGCCCTTGAGGCCGTACTGCGACTTGTCCAGGTCGAAGAACTCCTGCTCCTGCTGGACGAAGGACAGCTTGCCTTCGAGGTCGTAGCGCCAGGCGTGGTACTTGCAGGTGAACTGGCGGCAGACCCCGCTGGTCTCCTCGCGCGGGAAGTCGTTCCACACGAGCTTGTTGCCGCGGTGCCGGCACACGTTGTGGAAGGCGCGCACCTCGTCGTCCATGCCGCGCACCACGACGACGGAGGTGCCGGCCGCGTCCAGCTCCTTGGTGAAGTAGCTGCCGCGCTTGGGGAGTTGCTCGACCCGCCCCACGTTCAGCCAGGTGCGCTTGAAGATCGCCTCCCGCTCCAGTTCGTAGTGCGCGGGGGAGATCGAGTCCTCGTACGACACCGGCTCCGTGCCGATCTTCAGGTGTGCGGTCCAGCTGCCTGCCGCGGGCTTCTTGAAGTGCGCCATGGGGTCTGGTCCTCCAGTCGCTTGTACGGAGGGGACTCACGATAATCTCAGTCTCTCCGAATGAGAATGCTATTCTCATTCCGGATCGGCCGTCAAGTCAGCCGCTTGTCAGGAAGAGCGCGGGAGGCCGCGGCGGGCTCGGCGGCCGGTCCTCCGTCAGGACCCGTCCACGAAGGGGAAGATCCGGGTGAAATCGGCCCCCGGCTCGGCCCGGGCGAACCGGCCCCAGACGATGCCGGCCGCCTCCCCGATCGCGGCCGGGCCGCCCTGCTCGGCCACCGCCCGGAGATACAGCCGTACATCCTTCTCCATCAGGGAGTTGGCGAAGCCGGCGGCGTAGCGGCCGGTGAGGACGTGGGCCGGGAACTTGTCCTCGGTGGCCGCGCTCCGGCCGCTGGACTCGTTGAGCACGTCGAGCATCGTGGCCATGTCGAGTCCGGCGGCCAGCCCGAAGGCGACGGCCTCGCTGGTGGCGGCGAGGGCGGTCGCGGACAGGAAGTTGTTGGCGAGCTTGAGGGCCTGGGCCATGCCGGGACGGTCACCGACCCGGCGGCGGCGGTCGCTCAGTCCGGCCAGCACGCCCTCGACGGCAGAGCACGCGTCGCCGTCCCCGGCGTACATGACGGTGAGGGTGCGGGCGCGGGCTCCGGCGACCCCGCCGGAGACGGGGGCGTCGACGTAGCCGATACCGCCCCCGGCCAGCAGTCCGGCGACGGTGCGGGCGGCGGCCGGGCCGATGGTGGAGGTGTCGACGACGTACCGTACGAGGCGGCCGGGCGCCGCCAGGATCTCGCGGGCGACCTGCTCGGACGCGGCCCCGTCGGGCAGGCTCAGCACCAACACGCCCACGCGGCGGGCGACTTCGGCCACCTCGGGAACATGCACGGCACCCTCGGGCGAACGCCCGGCACCCAGCGCGTCATGGGTCACGACCGTACGTCCGGCACCCACCAGGTTTCCGGCGAGCACGCTCCCCATGTTGCCGAGGCCGACGAACCCGACCCTCCCGGCGCGCGGTTCTCCGCCTCGCCCATCGAGCTCCCGCGTCTGTTCCACAACTCTCCTCATCACGAATGAGAATGGCGCTCTCCTGAACATCATTCAGCATTCCAGCAAACGGAGAATTGTGCTACCGTCCCCGATCGTCAGGGTGCCGGCCGAGAGGGAGCCGAACAGACCGTGAACGACTTCGAGGCGATCGACTTCTTCCGGGACGAGAGGCTCGTCGCGGATCCCTATCCCTATTTCGACGCCCTGCGCGGGCAGTGCCCCGTCCACCGGGAGAACCATCACGACGTGATGATGGTGACCGGGTACGAGGAGGCGCTGCAGGTCTACAACGACACCGACACCTTCTCCTCCTGCGTCTCGGTCACCGGTCCGTTCCCCGGGTTCCCGGTCCCGCTGGAGGGGGACGACGTCAGCGGGCTGATCGAGCGGCACCGGGACGCGCTGCCGATGAGCGACCAACTGCCCACCATGGACCCGCCGGTGCACACCGACCACCGCGCCCTGCTGATGCGGCTGATCACGCCGAAGCGCCTCAAGGAGAACGAGGCGTCCATGTGGCATCTCGCCGACGGGCTGCTGGAAGGGTTTCTCGTGCCGGGCGAGGGGGAGTTCATCGGCGGGTTCGCCGGGCCGTTCACGCTCCTCGTCATCGCCGACCTGCTCGGCGTGCCGGAGGAGGACCGGCAGGAGTTCATGGACCGGCTCCAGAACCGTCCGCCGGACGGGGGCGGCGTGGGCAGCACGGGGGCCGACACACTGCACCACTCGCCGCTGGAGTTCCTCTACGGCCGCTTCAGCACGTACATCGAGGAGCGCCGCCGGGAGCCGCGCGAGGACGTGCTCACGGGACTGGCGACCGCGACCTTCCCGGACGGCTCGACCCCGGAGGTCATGGACGTCGTCCGGGTCGCGGCCAACCTCTTCGCCGCCGGCCAGGAGACCACCGTCCGGCTGCTCGGCTCGGCGCTCAAGGTGCTCGCCGAACGCCCGGAGCTGCAGCGGCTGTTGCGCACCGAGCGGGAACGCATCCCGAACTTCGTCGAGGAGGCGCTGCGCGCGGAGAGCCCGGTGAAGGGCGACTTCCGGCTGTCCAGGGTGGCGACGACGGTGGGCGGTGTGGAGGTCCCGGCCGGGACGACGCTGATGGTGGTCAACGGCGCCGCGAACCGCGACCCGCGCCAGTTCGAGGACCCGGAGACCTTCGACGTCGGCCGTCCGAACGTCCGCCGGCACCTCGCGTTCGGCCGCGGTGCCCACACCTGCCCGGGCGCGCCCCTGGCCCGCGCCGAGGCCCGGGTGACCCTGGAACGGCTGCTGGACCGCACCTCCGACATCAGGATCGCCGAGCGGGTGCACGGCCCGGCTAACGCCCGCCGTTACCAGTACGTGCCGACCTTCATCCTCCGCGGCCTCACCCATCTCGACCTGGAGTGGAGCCCGGCCCGATGAAGGTCACCGTCGACGACGACCGCTGCCGCGGGCACGGGGTGTGCTGCTCGCTCTGCCCGGAGGTGTTCGACCTGGGCGACGACGGCTACGCCGTGGTGGACACCCCCGAGGTCCCCGCCGAACACGAGAACGCGGTCCGCTCGGCCGCCGCCCTGTGCCCCGAGCACGCCATCACCGTGAGCTGACGACGAGGAGCACCATGCCCAAGGGCTACGTCATCTTCACCGAGGCCATCGACGATCCCGCCGCGATGGCCGCGTACGGCAGGGCCGCCGGGCTCTCCCTCGCGGAGAGCGGGGCCGCCGTCCTGGCCGTCGACTCCGGCCCGCAGGTGCTGGAGGGAGAGTGGCACGGCGACCAGACGGTCGTCCTGGAGTTCGAGTCGGTGGCGGCGGCCCGGGCCTGGTACGAGTCGGCCGCCTACGAGAAGGCCAAGCCGCTGCGGCAGGCGGCGGCCCGGACCAACGCCGTGATCGTGTCCGGGATCGCGCCGCCGGCGGCAGCGGACGGCTAGCCGGAGCGTGCCGTCAGCCCGGCCCGTACCCCACCGTCGACCAGGATGTCGACGCCGGTGAGGAAGGACGCCTCGTCCGACAGCAGGAAGGCGACGACGGCGGCGAGTTCCTCGGGGCGGCCCTCGCGTCCGAGCGCCGACTGCCGTACCAGCGCGGCCATGGACGGGTGGTGCTCCGCCTCCTGCCGGCCCTGCGGGGTGGCGACGACACCGGGCGACACCGAGCAGACACGTGCCCCGGCCGGTCCGACACGCACGGCCTCCCGTTGCACAAGGCGCTGGACTCCGCGTTTGGCCCAGGTGTAGGCGACGCCCGGGTCCTCGATGTCCGGTCCGACGGCGGCGCGGATGCGGTCGAGGAAGTGCTCGTCCAGCGGGTCCGCCAGGGCTTCCTCCGTCGCGGGCCGGGGTTCGGTGTCGCCGAACAGCGCGGCCATCGAGGCGAAGCACACCAGCGCCGTCCCGCGCGTGGCGAGCGGGCGCAGGGCCTCGGCCAGCAGTGCGGTGCCGACGAGGTCGACCGTGAGGATGCGGCGCCAGTCCGCCATGGTCGGTGAGATACCGGCGGCGTGGGCGACGGCGCGGAGGGTGCCGAGTTCACGCGCGCGGGCGGCGAGGCGGGCCAGGCCGTCGCGGTCGGTGATGTCCAGGGTGTGCGGTTCGACGACGGTCGCCCGCGCGTCCGTGGAGAGTTCCGCCGCGGCCGCGGCCACCGTCTTCTCGTCCAGGTCGACCAGCAGCAGCCGGTCCACCGTCCCGGCCAGCCGCCGGGCGCACTCCAGGCCCATGCCGCGCCCGGCTCCGGTCACGATTCCCACACTCGTCGTGCGTCCGGGTTCCGTTGCGGCGGTCATGACGGCCTCCTGCCGGTCGCCCAGTACTGCTCCAGGACGGGTTGCAGCGCGCGGGTGACGAGTTCGACGCGCGGGCCGGTGGGGCCGCGGTGGAACGCCCAGTACGGGGTACCGTCCGGGCGGCGGCCGACGGCCTCGGACGCGTAGCCGCGCCGGGCCAGTTCGGCGGAGTCGGCGGCCACGTCGTCGGACCAGTACCCGAGGTGGTGGACTCCCGAGTCGGCGGCCGGCTGCCAGAGGGTGCCCGGGACGCTGCGGACCAGTTCCAGCCGGGGGACGGACATGGAGTACGTCGACGCCAGGTCGAGCACCGTGTCACCGCCGGGCAGGCTCACCTGGGCGGGTGCGCCCAGTTCCGCGCACCACTGGTAGCCGAACAGCGCCGTCAGCTCGGCCGCCGCCGCCGGAATGTCGTCCACGACGATGCCCACGTGGAACTGATCGCTCGCCTTCATTCACGCCCTCCCTGGGGTGTGACCGTGCGCAGACAGAAGCGGGTGAGATGGTCGAAATCATCGTCCGTCGGCGGCGTCCGGCGCCACAGATGGTCGGCGAGGCGGCCGACCGTGGCGTGGGCGGCGAGGGACGCGTCCAGGTCGGGAGCGGCGCTCCCCAACCGGGCGTACGGCGCACGTAGCAGGTCGGCGAGGAGGCCGGTGGCGGAGGGCGGGCCGGCCAGGAACCCCTCCCCCACGCTCTGCGCGTTCCACATGACGGCGAGGGTCGTCGCGGCCGTGTCGGCATCCCTGGCCTGGGACAGGACGCCCTCGACCCAGCGGCGCACCTGACCCTCCGGCGTGGGCTCCTTCGCCATCTGGTGGGCGATGTAGCCGCACAGGCGCTCGGTGCCGTCCTCCATGATCGCGGCAACCAGGGCGTCCTTCGAGCGGAAGTGCCGGTAGAACGCCTCGTTCGACAGTCCGGCGGCCGCCACGATATCGGCGACCCGCGGGCGCGCGCTGGTGCCGCAGCGGCGCATCACCGCCCGTGCCGCGTCGAGCAGGGCGCGCACCTCGTCGGCGTACTGGTCGGCGCGCCGGGCCAGGGCGCGCCGGGCTATCCGGTCGGCCAGGCCGTCCGGAGGCCGGCCCGGCGGCGCGTCAGAAGTCGATCCAGAAGTCGCGTTCCGCGTCAGGGGAATTGTGTTCTCCTTCATGAGAACGTTATTCTGGCACCTGCCGGAAGGAGACACAATGCCGTGGGACTTCGAGACCGAGCCGGACTACCAGGCGCAGCTGGACTGGGCGGACCAGTTCGTGCGGGAGGAGGTCGAACCCCTCGATCTCCTCTGGGACGGCCTGCAGTTCACCCCGCCCGACGACAACCTCCGCAGCGTCCTGGACCCCCTCAAGAAGGAGGTGCGGGCGCACGGACTGTGGGCGACCCACCTCGGCCCGGAGCTGGGCGGCGCGGGCCACGGGCAGGTCAGACTGTGCCTGCTCAACGAGATACTGGGCCGCTCCTCCTGGGCCCCGATCGTCTTCGGCTGCCAGGCGCCGGACACGGGCAACGCGGAGATCCTCGCCCACTACGGCACCGCGGCGCAGAAGGAGCGCTATCTGCGCCCGCTGCTCGACGGCGAGATCTTCTCCTGCTACTCGATGACGGAGCCCCAGGCGGGCGCCGACCCCAAGGAGTTCACCACCCGGGCGGTGCGGGACGGTGGGGGCACCTCCCGCTCGAGCGCAGCCGAGAGTGGGGGAGAGTGGGTCATCGACGGCTGGAAGTACTTCTCGTCCAACGCGAGGACGGCCGCCTTCTTCATCGTGATGGCCGTGACGGACCCGGACGGGGACCCGTACAAGAGCATGTCGATGTTCCTGGTCCCGGCGGAGACACCCGGAATCGTCATCGAGCGGAACGTCGCGCTGGCCGGTGAGCCCGAAGAACGGGGTTCTCACGCACTGGTGCACTACGAGGGCGTACGCGTGCCGGCGGACGCGCTGCTCGGCGGGGAGGGTCAGGCGTTCGTGATCGCGCAGACCCGGCTCGGCGGCGGGCGGATCCATCACGCGATGCGGACGATCGGGCTCGCGGGCAAGGCGTTCGACATGATGTGCGAGCGGGCGCTGAGCCGGCACACCCAGGGCACCGTCCTGGCCGACAAGCAGTTCGTGCAGGGGCACATCGCCGACTCGTGGGCGCAGCTCCAGCAGTTCCGGCTGACCGTGCTGCACACCGCCTGGAAGATCGACAAGTACAACGACTACCGCAAGGTCCGCAAGGACATCGCGATGGTGAAGGTGCTGCTGCCGGGCGTGCTGCATGACATAGCACACCGCGCGATCCAGGTGCACGGCGCGCTGGGCGTCAGCGGCGACATGCCGTTGTTCCGGATGCTGCTGGGCGCGAGCGTGCTGGGCATCGCGGACGGGCCGACCGAGGTGCACAAGGTGACGGTCGCGAGGCAGGTGCTGCGGGACCACCGGGCCAGCGAGGACCTCTGGCCGAGCGGCTACCTCCCCAAGCGGCTGGCCGCGGCCCGCGCCAAGTACGCGGAGTTCCTGGAGCCCGGGGCGGAGACCCGATGATCGACGTCGAGCGGCTGGCGCCCTGGCTGGACGAGTCCGGGCTGCCCGGCAAGGGCGAGGCGGTCGAGCACCGGTTCGTCTCGGGCGGTGCGCAGAACGAGATCTACGAGATCCGGCGCGGCGAACTGCACTGCGCCCTGCGCATCCCGCCGCCCGCCGCGCCGCCCGCCCGCGACGAGGGCATCCTGCGGGAGTGGCGGATCACGGAGGCGCTGAACGGCACGGACGTCCCGCACACCGAGGCGATCGCCGTCTGCACGGACACCGCCGTCCTCGGCCGTACCTTCTATCTGATGGAGTTCGTCGACGGCTGGTCGCCGATGTCCACCACCGGCGGACGCGGCTGGCCGGAGCCGTTCGGCACCGATCTCGCCGCACGGGCCGGGCTGGCCTACCAACTGGCCGAGGGCGCCGCCCTGCTGGGCCGGGTGGACTGGCGGGCGAAGGGGCTGCACGACCTGGGCCGCCCGGACGGCTTCCACGAGCGGCAGGTCGACCGCTGGACCCGCTACCTGGAGCGGGCCAAAGGCCGGGAGCTGCCCGGCTTCGAGACGGCCGCCGCCTGGCTGCGCGCCCACAAGCCCCTCGACTACGTCCCCGGCCTGATGCACGGCGACTACCAGTTCGCCAACGTCATGTTCCGGCACGGCGCCCCGGCCCGGCTGGCCGCCGTCGTCGACTGGGAGATGGGGACGATCGGCGACCCCAAGCTCGACCTCGCCTGGATGCTGCGCGGCTGGCCCGAGGACACCGGTGCCCCCGAGGCGGCCACCGCGTCCTATGTCGACCTGTTCGGCATGCCCTCGCGGGCTCAGCTGATCGAGCACTACGCGCAGGTGTCCGGCCGTCAGGTCGACGACATGGACTACTACGACGTCCTCGCCCAGTGGAAGCTGGCCATCGTGCTGGAACAGGGCTTCCAACGGGCCGGTGACAACGAGAAGTTGCGGGCCTTCGGTCCGATGGTGCTGGACCTGATGAAGTCCGCGGCCGACCTCGCGGAGACCACGGCCTACGGAACCTGAGCCGCACGCGAGCGGCTCACAGCCCCAGCGACTTGGCGATGATCACCTTCATGACCTCGCTGGTCCCGGCATAGATCCGGGTGATGCGGGCGTCGGCGTACAGCCGGGCGATCGGATACTCCGCCATATAGCCGTAGCCGCCGAAGAGTTGCAGACAGCGGTCGACCGCGCGGGCCTGCGCCTCCGTGCAGAAGAGTTTCACCTTGGCCGCGTCGGCGCCGGACAGTTCGCCGGCGACGAGGTCGAGGACCGCGCGGTCCAGCATGGTCTGCGCGGCCTCGATCTCGGTGGCCACGGCGGCGAGTTCGAACTTGGTGTTCTGGAAGGCCGCCACCGGCCTGCCGAAGACCTCGCGTTCCTTGACGTAGGCGATCGTCGTGTCCAGGGCGGCCCGTGCCTGCGCGACCGAGCCGACCGCCACCGTCAGCCGCTCCTGTGCGAGGTTGTGGCCCAGATAGCCGAAGGCCGCGCCCTCCTCCCCCAGCCGGTTGGCGACCGGGACGCGTACGTCGTCGAAGGCCAGCTCGACGGTGTCCTGGACCTTGATGCCCAGCTTGTCCAGGACCCGTCCCCGGGTGAAGCCGGGCATGCCGTCCTCGACCACGAGCAGGGTCAGCCCCGCACGCCGGTCGGCGGGGTCCGCCGACGTCCGCGCGACGACGATCACCAGGTCGGCGAGGAGCCCGCCGGTGATGAAGGTCTTGGCACCGTTGAGGACATACGTGTCGCCGTCGCGTACGGCGGTGGTGCGGATGCCCGCCAGGTCGGAGCCGGTGCCGGGTTCGGTCATGGCGACGGCGGTGAGCAGCCGGCCGGCGGCGAGGCCGGGGAACCAGCGCTGGCGCTGTTCCGCGTCGGCGTAGGCGAGGAAGTAGGGCAGGATGACGTCGAGTTGGGTGCGCACGGTGCCCAGGGTGACCAGGGCCCGGGACGCCTCCTCCTGGAGGACGACGTTGTAGCGGTAGTCGGCGATGCCCGTCCCGCCGTACTCCTCTGGGATCGCGATGCCGAGGACGCCGAGCGCGCCCAGCCGTTCGAAGAGCTCACGGGGCAGCCGGCCGTCCTGCTCCCAGGTGGTGTAGTTCGGGACCACCTCCTTGGCCACGAACTCCCGGACCAGTGTGCGGAATTCCTCGTGGTCGGCGGTGAAGATCTGTCGGCGCACCGAAACCCCCGGTCAGTCGATGAGTTCGACGAGTGTGGCGTTGGCGGTGCCGCCGCCCTCGCACATGGTCTGCAGGCCGTAGCGGATCCCGTGGTCGCGCATGTGGTGGATCATGCGGGTCGTCAGGACGGCACCGGACGCGCCCAGCGGGTGGCCGAGCGCGATGGCGCCGCCGAGCGGGTTGAGCAGGGC
Source organism: Streptomyces sp. NPDC090088 (assembly GCF_044747345.1). Classification (NCBI taxonomy): domain Bacteria; kingdom Bacillati; phylum Actinomycetota; class Actinomycetes; order Kitasatosporales; family Streptomycetaceae; genus Streptomyces; species Streptomyces sp. NPDC090088. The sequence goes on from NZ_JBIVDZ010000016.1 coordinate 15,435, forward strand.
CGGGTCGGCGCCGGTCTCGGCGAGCCAGGCGAGCGGCACGGGCGCGAAGGCCTCGTTCACCTCGAAGACACCGACCTCGGACAGGCCGACGCCGGCTTTCGCGAGCACCTTCTCGGTGGCCGGGATCGGGCCGGTCAGCATGAGCACCGGGTCGGCGCCGACCACCGCGCCCGAGCGGTAGCGGACGACAGGGGTGAGCCCCAACTCCCTAGCCTTCCCAGGGGTGGTGACCAGGAGGGCCGCCGCGCCGTCCGAGATCTGGGAGGCGTTGCCCGCGTGGATCAGGCCGTCGTCGAGGAAGGCGGGCCTGAGCCGCGCCAGCTTCTCGGCGGTGGTGCCGCGCCGTACGCCCTCGTCGGCCTTCACGCCCTCCACCGCCACGATCTGTGCCTCGAAGGCGCCGCTGTCCTGCGCGGTGGCCGCGCGTTCGTGGGACAGGGCCGCGAACTCGTCGAGGCGGGTGCGGGTGAAGCCCCACTTCTGGGCGATCTTCTCGGCGGAGAGTCCCTGGTTGAAGGAGAAGTCGTGGTAGCGGGCGAGGACTTGGGGCCCGTACGGCGTCCCGGTGGCCCGTGCCGAGCCGAGCGGCACCCGGCTCATGACCTCGACCCCGCCGGCCACGACGACGTCCTGCTGGCCGGACATGACGGCGTGGACGGCGAAGTCGAGGGCCTGCTGGCTGGATCCGCAGGCCCGGTTCACGGTGGTGCCGGGGACGGTCTCGGGCCAGCCGGCGGCGAGGACGGCGTAGCGGCCGATGTTGCTGGACTGGTCGCCGACCTGGGAGACGCAGCCCCAGACGACGTCGTCGACGAGCGCCGGGTCGAGGCCGGTGCGTTCGGCCAGGGCGTTCAGGACGACGGCGGAGAGGCCGGCCGCGTGCACGCCGGACAGGCCGCCGTCGCGTTTCCCGACGGGGGTGCGGACGGCCTCGACGATCACTGCTTCGCGCATGAAGGGTCCTCCGTCGGGGGCTGGCGGAACCAGCGGCCGGTGAAACGCGGTTCTCGCTTCTCGGCGAAGGCCGCGTAGGCCTCGGTCACGTCGGTCGAGGCGAAGTTCGCCGTCTGGGCGCGGGCCTCGGCGGCGAGCGCCTCGCGCAGGGTGCGGCCGGTGCCCTCGTCGAGGAGCGCCTTGGTCTGTGCGAGGGCGACGGGCGGCCCGGCCGCCAGCCGGTCGGCGAGGTCGGCGACGTACGCGTCGATCTCGTCGGCGGGCACCACCCAGGTGACGAGGTTCAGGGACCGGGCCTCCTCGGCGTCGATCGTCTCGGCCAGCAGGGCGAGTCGCTTGGCCTGCTGGAGTCCGGTGAGCCGGGGCAGCAGCCAGGAGCCGCCGCAGTCCGGGGAGAGTCCGCGGCGGGTGAAGATCTGCGAGAACCGGCTCTCCGGCGTGGCCACCACCAGGTCGCAGCCCAGCGCCAGGTTCCACCCCGCGCCGACCGCCGCGCCGTCGACCTTGGCAACGGTCGGGACCGGCGACTCGTGCAGCAGCAGGGCGACCTCGTTGAGGTCGCGCACCTTGTCCAGGGGGTGCCGGGTGTCGGCGGCGCCGCTGGTCAGGTCGGCGCCGGAGCAGAAGGCTCCGCCGGCGCCGGTGAGGACGAGGGCCCGTACGGCGGGGTCGTGGGAGGCCTCGGTGAGTGCCTGCCGCAGCAGTCCCCACAGGTCCCGGTCGACGGCGTTCCTGCGGTGCGGGCGGTTCAGGGTGAGGGTCCGTACGCTGCCGCTGTCGCTGGTCAGGAGCGCGGGCGGGGCGGTCATGTGGCGTTCCCCGACTCCGTTTCGTGGCAGCCGAGTTCGGCCAGGATCCGCTCGGTGTGCTCGCCGAGCGCGGGGACGGCGCCCATCGGCGGGTCGTAGCCGGCGATGACCGGGGGCGGCAGCAGGGCCGGGACGGGCCCGGCGGGGGTGGCGATGCGGCGCCAGCGGTCGCGGGCCGCTAGGTGGGGGTGGGCGAGCACGTCGTCCGGGGTGTTGTAGCGGGAGTTGCCGATGCCCGCGTCGTCGGCGCGCTGCTGGATGTACGCCAGCCGGTGCCGGCCGCACCAGGCGCCGATCTCGGCGTCGAGCAGCTCGCGGTGGGTGACGCGGCCCGGGTTGGTGCGGAAGCGGTCGTCGGCCGCGAGGTCGGGGCGGTCCAGCAACTCCCGTGCCAGGCGCTGCCATTCGCGGTCGTTGGTGGTGCCGAGGACGACCGTGTGGCCGTCGGCGGTGCGGTAGGCGCCGTACGGGGCGACGGCGGGCGAGCTCATGCCGAGCGGCTGCTGCCAGCCGCCCGCGTGCCGGGTGTAGGTGAGCGGATAGCCCATGAGTTCGGTCATGGTGTCGAACATGCTCACCGCGACGGCTCCGCCCGGCTTGCCGCGGCGCTCACCGGAGTACAGCAGCGCCACGATCGACAGGGCCGTGTAGAGGCCGGTGCTGGCGTCCGCGATGGGCGGGCCGGGTTTGGCCGGGGCGCCGGGGTGGCCGGTGATGGCGCAGACGCCGGACTCGGCCTGGACGAGGAGGTCGTAGGCGCGTTTGTGGGAGAGCGGTCCGCCGGGGCCGTAGCCGTCGATCTCCACCGCGATCAGGTCGGGGTGGCGGGTCGCCAGGTCGTCGGGGGCCAGACCGAGTTTGGCCGTGGTGCCGGGGGCGAGGTTGGAGACCAGCACGTCGGCGCGGTCGAGGAGGCGGTGCAGGATCGCCGTCCCCGCTTCTGACTTGAGGTCGAGGGCGATGGACTCCTTGCCCCGGTTGGCCCAGACGAAGTGGGCGGCGAGGCCGCCGACCACGTCGTCGATGTGGCGGGCCGAGTCGCCGCCGTCCGGGTTCTCCACCTTGATGACCCGGGCGCCGAGGTCGCTCAGGACCCGGGTGCACAGGGGTGCGGAGACGGCCTGCTCCAGGGCCACCACCGTCACGCCGGAGAGAGGCCCCGGAGTCAGGAGCGGTTCCGGCGTCATCAGATCACCAGGCCGCCGTCGACCGGCAGGACCTGGCCGGTGACGAAGGAGGCCGCGTCCGAGGCGAGGAAGACGAAGGCCCCGGCGACCTCGTCGGGTTCCGCCCAGCGGCCGAGCGGGATACGGGCGAGCATGGTGGCGGCGAACTTCTCGTGGGTGCGGATGGTCTCGGTCATGGGGGTGGCGGCCAGCGGCGCGAGGGCGTTGACCTTGATCTGCCGCCTCGCCAGCTCCCTGGCCAAGGACTTGGTCATGCCGATGACCGCCGCTTTGGCGGCGGAGTAGTTGACCTGGCCGAGGGTGCCGGTCAGGCCCGCGGACGAGGTGACGTTGACGATGCGTCCGGTGCCGTCGGTGGGCAGGTACGGAAGAGCGGCCTGGGAGCAGGTGAAGGTGCCCAGGACGTGGATGTCGAGCAGGCGGCGGAAGGTGTCCTCGTCGAGGTCGGGGAACATGGCCGGCGCGGTGACGCCGGCGTTGTTCACCAGGATGTGCAGGGTGCCGTCGGCGAGGTCGGCGGCCCGGGAGACGGCGTTGTCGGCGGCGGGCCGGTCGCGGACGTCGAGGGGCGCGCTGTCGGCGGTGCCGCCCGCCGCCGTGATCTTCCCCGCGACGGCCGCGGCGGCGGTCGGATCGACGTCGGTGACGAGGACGGCGGCACCGGCCCGGGCGAGGGCGTGGGCGACGGCGGCGCCGATGCCGCCCGCGGCTCCGGTGACCAGCGCCGAGCGTCCCGTGAGGTCGAACAAGTCGTTGCCGTTCGCCACTACTTGCTCGCCGCCGCTACGGCCGCGCGGGCCCGGGCGCGGAAGGCCTCCAGCTTGTCGACGGGTTCCTTGAGCTGGCGGCTGCGGGCCCGGATGCTGACGTCGTGGCCCGCGGCGGCCACGCGCAGGGCGCCGACCGTGGCCTGTTCGCGGGGGATGTGCGCGAACGGGTCGAAGGAGTACCAGCGCATGGCGTTCTCGTGGGTGATCTTCACGGTGTCCGCGTCCGGGACGGCGAACTCGGTGAGGACGCCGTGCAGTTGCTCGGGGGCGTCGGGCCACAGGGAGTCGCTGTGCGGGTAGTCGCCCTCCCAGCAGATGTTGTCGATGCCGATGTCGTGCCGCAGCTTCACGCCGAGCTTGTCGGTGATGAAGCAGGTCAGGAAGTGCTCGCGGAAGACCTCGGAGGGCAGCTTGCCGCCGAAGTCCTGGAGGGTCCAGGCGGCGTGCATCTCGAAGGTGCGGTCGACCCGCTCCAGGAAGTAGGGGATCCAGCCGGTGCCGCCCTCGGAGAGCGCGATCCTCAGGTCCGGGAAGTCCTTGAGGGTGCGCGACCAGAGCAGGTCGGCGGCGGCCTGGACGAGGTTGATGGGCTGGAGGGTGATCATCACGTCGGGCGGCGAGTCGACGGCCGGGATGGCGAGGCGGCCGGAGGAGCCGATGTGCACCGACAGGACGGTGTTGGTGTCGCAGGCGGCCTGCCACACCGGGTTCCAGTACGGGTCGTGGAAGCTGGGGTAGCCGAGGGCGGCCGGGTTCTCGGGGAAGGTCATCGAGTGGCAGCCCTTGGCCGCGACCCGGCGCAGTTCGCCCGCGCAGAGTTCGGCGTCCCAGATGGCGGGCAGGGCCATCGGGATGAAGCGGCCGGGGTAGGCGCCGCACCACTCGTCGATGTGCCAGTCGTTGTAGGCGCGGACGAGGGCGAGGGAGAAGTCGGAGTCCTCGGTGGCGAACATGCGGGCCGAGAAGCCGGGGAAGGACGGGAAGTTCATCTGGGCGAGGACACCGCCGGCGTTCATGTCCTTGACGCGTTCGTGGACGTCGTAGCAGCCGGGGCGGATCTCGTCCATGCCCTGCGGGTCGAGGCCGTACTCCTCCTTGGGGCGCCCGGCCACGGCGTTGAGGGCCGCGTTTCCGACGGTGTTGTCGCGGAACTGCCACACGTCGCTGCCGTCCTCGCGGTGGACGAGCTTGGGGGCGTCGTCCAGGTACCGCTTCGGGAGGTGGTTCACGAAGATGTCCGGCGGCTCGATGACGTGGTCGTCGACGCTGATGAGGATCAGGTCGTCCTTGTTCATGCGAGGTCCCTTTCGCTGTGAAGCCGGTGGGTGCGGGTCAGTCCGAGGCGGGGAGGGGTTTTGCCGCCTTGAGGGTCATGGGGACGCCCGCGCAGGCGAGTTCGCCGGTGCCGGGGCTGGTGCAGAGCAGTTCGAGGGTGCCGTCGGCGTCGGTGTAGCGCTTGCCGAGGAGGGTGACGGGGTCGCCCGTCGTGGTCGTGGCGGGCGGGGGCGGGGGCGGGGCGGTGGATGCGGGGACCATGGGGGCGCCGCCGCAGGTCAGGGCGGACAGCGCGGCGGCCGGGGCGCGGACCACGACCACGCGGGTGGCGCACACCGTGCTGGCGAGCTGGTCACCGGGGCGCAGCGTCGGTGCTGGTGAGGTCATGGTGCGGGTCCCTTTCGGACAGGCGGTCGGCGAGCACGGCGAGGTCGTAGGACTGGCGGGCCATCCAGAACCGCAGGAAGCCGGTGAGCGAGTAGCGCAGGAACAGCGCGGCGCCGACGACCGTCCCGGCGATGCCGCCGAGGCCGAGGGCGAGGGCGTCGCGCTGGTCGAGCGGGTTCTGGGTGTTGTGCGACACGAAGTACGCCGACACCGCGAGGACCAGGCCGACGGCCATCAGGGCGGCGCCGAGGCGCAGCCAGAGGCCCGCGCGGGCGGCGGCCGGGTCGGGGATCCGGAGGTCGGCCAGCTCGCGGACGAAGCGGTCCGCACGGGAGTCGGTGGGCGGCTCGGTGGGTGTCATGCGGAGCTCCCGAGGTAGAGGGCGGACAGTTCGTCGCGCAGCCCGCCGTCGGGGCGGCCCTGGCGTTCGACGCGGCCGCGCACGAGGACGGCGGCGTGGTCGGCGATGCCGAGGACGGCGGCGGCGAACTGCTCGACGACCAGGACGGCGACGCCCTGCCGGGCGATCTCGGCGACCTGTTCGTAGAGCCGGGAGACGACCAGCGGGGCGAGTCCCATGGAGAGTTCGTCGAGGAGCAGCACGGCCGGGTCGGTGGCCAGGCCCCGGGCGAGGGCGAGCATCTGCTGCTCGCCGCCGGAGAGCGTCCCCGCCGCCTGGCCCGGCCGCTTGCCGAGGACCGGGAAGCGGGCGTAGGCGATCTCCTCGATCTCCGCGCGGGTGCGGCCGGTGAAGGTCATCATGAGGAGGTTGTCGCGGACCGAGAGGCTGGGGAAGACCCCGCGTCCCTCGGGGATGAGGCAGACCCCGGCCCGGGCCAGGTCGCGGGGGTCGGCGCCGGTCATGTCCCGCCCGCCGAGCAGGAGTTGCCCGGAGAGCGGCGGATGGAGTCCGGCGGCGACGTGCAGCGTGGTGGTCTTTCCGGCGCCGTTCGGGCCGAGCAGCGCGACGACCTGCCCGGCGCCGACACTCAGGGCGACGCCGTGCAGGACGGTGATGCCCTCGTGGGCGGCGCGCACGGCGCGCAGTTCGAGCAGAGCGTTCACACGTCCCCCAGGTAGGCCGCGAGCACCGTCTCGTCGTTGCGGATCACCTCGGGCGGTCCTACGGCGATGACCTTGCCCAGGTCGAGTACGTACACCTCGTCGCAGACGCCCATGACCAGCCCCATGTCGTGTTCGACCAGGACGACGGCGGTGCCGTCTGCGGCGAGCGAGCGCAGCAGGGCCGCGAACCGTTCGGTCTCCTCGCCGTCCTGCCCGGCGGCGGGCTCGTCGAGGAGCAGCAGCGCGGGCCGTACGGCCAGGGCGCGGCCGACCTCGACCAGGCGGGCGACGCCGGTGGGGAGGTTGTCGGCGCGGGTGTCGGCGATGCCGGTCAGGCCGAGCCGGTCGAGCAGTTCGTCGGCCAGGGCTGCCGCCCGCCGTCGTCCGGGGCCGAGTTCCGCGGCGACGAGGAGGTTGTCGCGGACGCTCAACCGGCCGAAGGGTTCGAGGCGTTGGAAGGTGCGGGCCAGCCCGTGCCGGCAGCGGCGGGCGGGTCCGAGGCGGGTGACGTCCCGGCCGTCGAGGGCGACCCGGCCCGCCGAGGGCCGGCGCAGTCCGGAGACGACGTCGAACAGGGTGCTCTTTCCGGCCCCGTTGGGTCCGATGAGGCCGGTGATCCGGCCCCGGTCGGCGCTCATGGCGACCCCGTCCAGGGCGCGGTTGCCGCCGAAGGAGACGGTGACGCCGCTAACGTCCAGCAGTGGCACGGACCAGCACCTCCCCGTCCTCGGGACGCCAGGGGCGGCGTACGCCCCACCACTCGACCGGCACGTCCTGCTCGGTCTCCGGCTGCCTGCGGGCGGCGGCCCAGGCGCGCAGCGCGAACCCCACGACCAGCGAGCCGATCAGGAACGTCCAGCCGTCGATCGCGCCGGTCAGCCGCAGCACCCAGCCCAGGGCCAGGGCGGCCAGCAGGACGGGCAGGGCGGCCGGGTCCCGGCCGAGGGGCTCCCACTGCCGGCGGAACCTGGCCCCGATCCCCTCGGGGCTGTGTCCGAGCCCCATTCCCGCCAGGGCGGGCAGCAGGGCGACGATGTTCTGCGTCCAGGAGGCCATGCCGGTCAGGATGTTGGGGCCGAGGTAGGCGGTGCCGGTGAACAGGCCGGTGCCGACCGCGCCGAGGCCGCCGATGACGGCGACGAGGAAGATCGGCAGTCCGGCGACGAGGTTGAACTGCTCGGCGGTGATGGCGCGTTGCTGCATGCCGTAGAGGGCGCCGCCGAGTCCGGCGATGCCCGACGACAGGGCGAACACGGCGACCTTGGTCAGCAGCAGGTTGCCGCCGAGTGTCGCGTAGGCCGCCTCGCTGTCCCGCAGGGCGATCAGACGCCGTCCGAAGCCGCCGCGGCGCAGCCACGCGACCGCGAGGGAGGCGAGGCCGAGGCAGACGGCGGCGAGGACGGTCAGGTCGGCGGCGGAGTCGAGATGCCATCCGAACAGGTCGGGCCCGCTCATGTCGACCGAGCCCTGGTCGAAGAGCGAGATACGCAGACCGAAGAGGTGGAAGGCGGGCAGGGTGAAGATCCACCGGTCGAGGATCACCGCGAACGCCGCCGTTCCCAGCGCCAGGTACACACCGGAGAACCGCAGTGCGGGCACCGCGATCAGCGCCCCGGCGGCCCCGGCGACGGCGATCGCCGCGGCCAGCGCCCACAGTTCGCCGTGGGTGCCGAGGTGTCCCCAGACGACGGCGCCGATGCCGGCCATGCTCAGCTGGCACAGCGAGATCTGCCCGGCGTACCCGGCGAGCGGCACGTAGGACAGGGCGACGACGCCGAGCGAGAAGATCGGTCCGTAGGTGACGAGGTCGGCCTCGTCCAGCACCGTGGCCAGGACCACGGCGAACGCGACGGTGGCGGCGGCGAAGACGGCGGTGCCGCGCAGGCCGGGCGCCGGGACCTGGACCAGCCGGCGGTCGCGGTGGCGCAGTCGGGGATGGCGGAAGAGGAGCAGGGCGAGGAAGAGGAGCAGGGCCGGGGCGGCCAGCCGCAGGCCGGGCAGGTAGGGGTTCTGCGGGAGGTAGCCGGTGAGGTAGCTCTCCATGCAGCCGACGACGACCGCGCCGGCGAAGGTGAGCGGCAGGCTGCGCAGCCGGCCGAAGACGGCGGCGGTGTAGGCACTGACGATCAGGAGGGAGAGCTGGGAGGCGTCCAGGGCGACGGTCGGGGCGATCAGGATGCCGCCGATCGCGGCCAGTTGGGTGCCGAGGATCCAGGCGACGCGACCGGCCCTGACCGGGTCGGCGCCGGTGAGCCGGGCGAGGGCGCGGTCGTCGACGGTGGCCCGCATCTCGGCGCCGGTGCGGGTGCGGGTCAGCAGGAACCACAGGACGGCGGCGACCGCCACCGCTACGGCCATGGTGAGCGCCTGGTGCCAGGTGACGGTGGCCGGGCCGAGGTGCAGGGGCTTCTCGTCGGCGAAGAACACCGTCAGCGGGCGGGGGACGTTGGGGTCCCAGATCCAGCGGGCGGCGGCGATGGCGCCGCTGAGCAGCGCCACCGTCATCACCAGGCGTTCGGCCTCGCCGAGCCGTTGCACGGGCCGCATCAGGACCCGTTCGACGGCGAGGCCGAACCCGGGGGCCAGTACCAGGAGCACCACCGCCAGGGCCACCGGGACGGGCCAGCCCCAGCCGACGGTGAACTGCCAGTAGCAGAACGCCGCCAGCATGCCCGCCGCCCCGTGCGCGAAGTTGAACACGCCGGTGGTGACGTAGGTGAGCACCAGGCCGCTGCCGATCACCGCGTAGACGGCTGCGGTGCTCAGGCCGACGATCCCGAAGGTGAGGAACTGCTCCATCTGCTTCAGCCTCTACTTCACATCGCTCATGCTCTTGCCGACGTCGGCGAGGGTGAGGGGCTTGCCGTAGGCGCCCTTGAACTTGTAGGTGGGCGCGTCGCAGCGGTAGGCCCCGGTGTTCGGTGCGAAGTCGGCCGACTGCCAGCCCTTGGACGTGGCCTTCTCGACGTTGAAGCACTTCAGCGGGGCGTCGGCCTGGGTCAGGTCGACGGGGGCGAGCAGTCCGCCGCCGGTCCACGCGCTCTCCTTGCGGGCCGCCTCGTAGACGCACGCGCGGGTGAGCTGGTCGCCGCAGGAGGAGGCCGCCTTGGCGAACAGCAGCCAGGCCGCGAAGCCGCGTACGCCGGGCATGGTGGGCTGCGCGTCGGGGGCGTACTTCTTGTACAGGGAGACGAGTTGCCCGGTCGCCGGGTTGTCGGCGGCCTTCTCCAGCGGGTAGACGCCGCTGAGGTCGGCGAAGTTGTTCTGGTAGTCGAGTGACTTGCCCGCCAGTTGCAGGAAGGGCGCGCCGTAGGCGTTGTTGTTGGCGTCGATCCAGTCCAGCTTGTAGTCCATGCCGGTGAGGATCTGCTCCAGCTTGGCGAGGCTCGCGAAGTCCCCGAGGAACACCAGGCCCTTGACGCCCTTGCTCTTGATGGCCTGCGCGTAGGGCGTCCAGTCGGAGACCCCGGCGGCCGGGTACAGGTCGTGGTACGTGATCTTCGCGCCGGAGGCCTTGAGGCTCTCCTGGGCGCGGGCGTCGATGACCTTGCTGACCGCGGCGTCGCCCGCGATGGTGCCGACGGCGCCCGCGGACTTGGGGTAGGCGGTCTTGAGCAGCCACTGGTAGTAGCCGGGGTAGCGGTCGTAGGACGCGCCGCCCGTCTCGTTGAGCTGAAGGTCGGAGCCCTGGTTCTGGATCTGGCTGACCTGGGCGGGGAAGTCGGGCAGCAGGCACTTGAGCCGGTCCTGCACGCCGAGGGCGTCCAGCGCCGCGCCGCCGCCGACGAGCGCGAAGTCCGACTGGCAGGCCTCCAGCATCCGCTGGCGGACCTCCATCAGCTTGGAGTCGCGGGTGGTGGCGACGAGCTTGCGGCCGTCGATGCCGCCGGCCGCGTTGCACCAGGAGGTGAACACCTTGGCGGCGTCCACGAATTCGGAGTTCTTGGTGAAGCCGACGTCGGAGAAGACGCCGAGCTTGATGGTGTCGGCGGTGACGCCCTGGGTGGGCGCGCTCTTGGCGTCGCCGGGTCCGCAGACGTTCTTCAGGTCGCCGAAGTCGCCGCCCGCGGCCTGCTGGGCGGCCTTGGTGGGGGTGGCGTCGCCGTCGCCCGACGTGCCGGCGCTGTCGTGGCCACCGCATCCGGCGACGGCGAACAGCGCCGCCGCCGCGAGGGCGGCGGGGATTGCCTGGACTCTCACGGGGTTCCTCCTCGGTGGTGTTCCCCGGGCTGCTGCGTGCCGCCGGTCAGTCGGCCGGCACGGCGAAGGTCTTGAGCTCGAGGAACTCCTCGAGGCCCGCGACGCCCATCTCCCGGCCGATGCCGGACTGCTTGAACCCGCCGAACGGGGCGTCGGCGGCGAAGTAGTTGCCGCCGTTGATGCTGAAGGTGCCGCTGCGGATCCGGCGGGCCACGGCGGTCGCCCGCTCGGCGTCGGCGCCGAGCACCGCGCCGGACAGCCCGTACACCGAGTCGTTGGCGATCCGGACGGCGTGGTCCTCGTCGTCGTAGGCGATGACGGCGAGCACCGGTCCGAAGACCTCCTCCTGGGCGATCTCGGCGGCCGGGTCGACGCCCGCGAGCAGGGTGGGCTCGTAGAAGAAGCCCTCCCCGTCGACGGGACGGCCGCCGGTCACCAGGCGGGCGCCGGCGGCGACGGCCCGCTCGACCATGCCGTGCACCTTGGCCCGCTGCTTCTCGCTGATCAGGGGGCCCATGTGGGTCTTGGGGTCGGCCGGGTCGCCGTACCGGACCTTGCCGAGCATGGCGGCGACCAGGCCGACGATCTCGTCGTGCTTCTCCCGTGGGACCAGCAGGCGTGAGGTGAGGGCGCAGCCCTGGCCGGAGTGCGAGCAGATGGTGAAGGCGGCGAACATGGCCGCGTTCGCGAGGTCGGCGTCGTCGAGCAGGATCATCGCGGACTTGCCGCCGAGCTCCAGGAAGACCCGCTTCAGGGTGGCGGAGGCGGCGGCCATGATCGCCTTGCCGACCGGGGTCGACCCGGTGAAGGTGATCATGTCGATGCCGGGGTGGGTGGTGAGCAGTTCGCCGGTCTCGGGTCCTGACGAGGTCAGGACGTTGACGACACCCGGGGGGATGCCGGTCTCCTCGGCGATGATCCGGCCGAGCGCCAGGGTCGTCCACGGGGTGTCCGGTGCGCCTTTGAGGACGACCGTGCAGCCCGCGGCGAGCGCGGGGGCGAGCTTGGCCAGGGCCAGCTGGTTGGGGAAGTTGTACGGCAGGATGGCCGCGACGACTCCGGCGGCCTCCTTCTCGATCCACCGGCGGTGCCGCCGCCCCCGGCTCTCCAGGACGGGCAACTCCTCGCGGAAGGAGTGGCGTTCGAGGAGATCCGCGTAGTACTTGACCATCTCGATCGGCTCGTCGAGCTGGGGTCCGTGGGTGAGGGAGCGGGGTGCGCCCACCTCGGCGATGGTCAGGTCGCGCAGTTCCTCGCGGTGCGTGTGCAGCGCGTCGTACAGGCTGCGCAGGCAGCGCAGCCGCAGCTCGCGGTCGCGCATCCAGTCGGTGGTGTCGAACGCGCGGCGGGCGCCCGCCACCGCCGCCTCGACATGACCGGTGTCCGCGTCGGATGCCGTCCCCAGCACCTTCCCGGTGGACGGATCGACGGTCTCGAACGTGCGCTCCGCGCGCACGAGCCGCCCGTCGATCAACAGCCGGTCCTCATGGAAAAGACTCACGGCTCCCCATCTCTTCTGGGTGTCACAGGTCCTGCCTGCCTTGGCCCTGCCTGCGGTGGAAAGTAGCTTCTCATTAGATGAGAAGCAACCATCCACACAGGAGAATTGGGCAATCACACGGGAGCGGGAGGAATCATGCCCGGTCAGGACGGAGGAGCGGCGACCGCCGGGCCCGAAGGGCCGCGCCCAACGGTTGACGCCGCCGCGACGCGGGTGAAAATCTGAAACTCGCATCCGAGAATCCCATTCTCGGAAGACTCTGCCGAGGGAGCCCGCATGCCGCCTCGCCTGCCTCCGCTGCCGGACGACCAGTGGGACGACCGGACCCGTGAGGTGCTCGCCGCCCTGCTCCCCCGGCGCATGCGCAACGCCGAGGCGGCCGGCAACGCGATGTCCACACTCGTCCGCCACCCCGACCTGACCGCGGCCTTCCTCCCCTTCAGCACGTACCTCCTGGCCGGCTCCACCCTCCCGGAACGGCTGCGCGAGCTGGTCGTCCTGCGGGTCGCGCGGCGCCGGGACTGCGCGTACGAGTGGGCCCACCACGTCCTCGCCGCCCAGCAGTGCGGTCTCACCGAGGCCGAGGTCGAGGCCGCGGGCCAGGGCAAGGCGGACGATCCGCTGGAGAGCACGGTGCTCCGGGCCGTCGACGAACTGGAGGACGGCTCGGACATGTCGGACGGCACCTGGGCCGCGCTCGCGGAGCACCTCGACGAACGCCAGCTGATGGACCTGGTGTTCACCGTCGGGACGTACGCCCTCATGGCGACGGCCTTCAACACCTTCGGCATCCGGCCCGAACACGACGCGCGCGAGCGTGCGGAAAGGAGGCGGGCCCGTGACCACTGACGAGACCACCGCCGACCTCGTCGAGATCCAGCAGCTCCTCGCCCGCTACGCGGTGACCATCACCCGAGGTGACCTCGACGGGCTGCTCGCGGTCTTCACCCCCGACGGCAGCTACAGCGCGTTCGGCGACACCTACCCCCTCGCGGAGTTCCCCGCGCTCGTCGCGGCGGCCCCCAAGGGGCTGTTCCTCACCGGTACACCCGCCGTCGAGCTGTCGGGCGACACGGCGACCGGCACCCAGCCGCTCTGCTTCGTCGAGCAGACCACGCACGAGATGCGCATCGGCTACTACAACGACACCTACGTCCGCACCGCCGACGGCTGGCGGCTGCGCACCCGGGCCATGACCTTCATCCGGCGCAGCGGCGCCCACGACTCGGGGCGCCCGCACGCGTTCGGGCGCCCGGCGGTATGAGCCCGTTCACCACGGCGGCGGAGTTCCGCACCGCCCTGCGCGCCTGGCTGGACGAGCACGACCTCACGCCCGGCCCCGACCACTCACTCGACGCGCAGGTCGCCCAGCTGGCGCGGGTCCGCCGGGCCCTGTTCGAGGCGGGCTGGATGCGGTACGGCTGGCCGGAGGAGGTCGGCGGCCTCGGCGGACCGGCGGTCCTGCGGGCGGTGCTCGGCGAGGAGGTCGCCACCCGCGGCCTCGCCGAGCCCGGTATCTACTCGATGGTCGAGGTCCTCACCCCGACCCTCGTCTCCTACGCCCGCCCCGAACTGGCCGCGGACATGGTCCCGTTGCTGCTGAGCGGCCGGGAGCAGTGGTGCCAGGGCTTCTCCGAGCCGGGCTCGGGCAGCGACCTGGCCTCCCTGACCACCCGGGCCGTGCCCCGGGACGACGTCTGGGTGATCAGCGGGCAGAAGGTGTGGACGAGCCTCGCCCAGTACGCGGCACGCTGTGTCCTGCTCACCCGCACCGCCCCCGGCCACGACGGGATCACCGCGTTCTTCGTCGACATGGACACCCCCGGCATCACCGTGCGGCCGTTGCGTACGATGCACGGCGTCGACGAGTTCGCCGAGGTCTTCTTCGACGAGGTCGTCGTGCCCGCCGACCGGATGCTGGGCCGCCCCGGCGACGGCTGGCGGCTCGCGATGGACCTGCTCCCGCACGAGCGCTCCACCTGCTTCTGGCACCGGGTCGCCCACCTCTACACCCGCCTCGACCGCCTCCTGGACGAGACCGACGCGACGGACGACGCGGACGACACGGCCCTGGGCGCCGCCTACCTGGCCCTGCACACCGTCCGCTGCCGCTCGCACGCCACCCAGCACCGGCTCGCCACGGGCGCCCGGCTCGGCCCGGAGACCTCGGTCGACAAGGTGCTGCTGGCCACCGCCGAGCAGCAACTCTTCGAGACGGTACGGGACTTGCTGCCCGGGGTCCTGGAACTGACCGACTCGCCCTGGCGGTCGGAGTACCTCTACGCGAAGGCCGCCACCCTCTACGGCGGCACCGCCGAGATCCAGCGCAACATCATCGCCCGCCGGCTCCTCGACCTGGGGAGGGAGTGACCGTGGACCCCGCCGAGCTGGAGCTGCTGACGCAGACGCTCCGCAAGACGATGACGACCACCGCCCCGGGCCCGGCCCTGGACGCGGCGCTGGCCGGGCTGGGCTGGCGCGAGCTGCTGGCCGAGTTCCCGGGTCCGGCCGTCGCGACGGTGTTCCGGCTGCTGGGCGAGACGGGGGCGCACGCCTCGGCGCTCACGGACGTCGTGGGCTCGGCGACGCTGCCGTATACGGGCGGCCGGTGGGTGGTGTGGGAGTACGGAGCCGCCGCGCCGGGTGCCGGGCTGGACGAGGAGCTGCCCCTGCGGCCGGTCACGGCGCCCGCGGGCGATCCCGTCGCGCTCGCCGCCGGCCGGCGGGCGGTCGGCTGGTGGCTGCTCGGCACCGGCCACACCATGCTGGCGCTCGCCCGGGGGCACGCCCTGGACCGGGTCCAGTTCGGCCGTCCGCTCGCCGCGTTCCAGGCGGTACGGCACCGGCTCGCGGAGACCCTGGTGGCGCTGGAGGGCGCCGAGGCCGTCCTCGCGGCGGCCGAGGACGACCTGGGCGCGCTGCTGGCCAAGGCGGCGGCCGGGCAGGCGGCGCTGACCGCGGCCCGGCACTGCCAGCAGGTGCTGGGCGGGATCGGCTTCACCGCCGAGCACCCGCTGCACCGGCATGTCCGCCGGGCCGTCGTCCTCGACGGACTCCTCGGCAGCGCCCGGGAGTTGACGCGTGAGGCCGGGGCGCTGGTGCGCTCACGCGGCACCGCGCCCCGGCTGGTTCAGCTGTGACTCACCGGGGTGTCCGCCCGGGTCGGTCGCGATTCACCGGAGCAGGCGCCCCGGTCGGTCGCGCATCACCGAAGCGGCCGGCCCGTCGGTCGCGGTTCACCAGGGCAGTCGTCCGTTGACGTCGAAGTAGCCGCCGGTCGGGCCGTCCGGGCCGATCTGCGCCATCCGCACGATGATCTCGGCGCCCTGCTCGACGGTCTGCGTGCCTGTGTTGCCGTTCAGGTCCGTCTTGGTGAAGCCGGGCTCGACGGAGTTGATCCGCAGCGCCGGGAACGCCTTCGCGAACTGCACGGTCAGCATGTTGACCGCCGTCTTGGACGTCGGATAGGCGATGCCGGGGTAGAAGTGCGCGGGGTGGTCGGGGTCGGACAGAGCCGTCAGCGAGGCCAGACCGCTGCTGACGTTGACCACGACCGGCGCGGCCGAGCGCTGCAGCAGGGGCAGGAAGGCGTGCAGGACGCGGACGACACCGAAGACGTTGGTCTCGAAGGTGTTGCGCATCAGGTCGGCGGTGACCGTCTCGGCCGTGGGCACGCTGTTGTCCGGGGTCCGGCTCTCGATCCCGGCGTTGTTGATCAGGACGTCGAGCCCGCCGTCGGCCGCGACGGTCTTGGCCGCGGCCTCGACGGAGGCGTCGTCGGTGACGTCGAGCAGGACGAACCGGGCGCCCAGCTCCTCCGCGGCCCGGCGTCCGCGCTCGGCGTCCCTGGCTCCCACGTACACGGTGTGACCTGCGGCGATGAGCTGGCGGGCGGTCTCGTACCCGATGCCCTTGTTGGCTCCGGTGATCAGTGTTGTCGTCATGTCTCCACCCTGCGCCCCGGCCACCCGGTCAGCCAGCAGACCCTTCTTCCTGGGACTGCCGGTACCAGGCACGGCGGCGGCCGACGGTGTTGACTGGGGGCATGACGGCCACGGAACTGGGGCAGGCGCTGCGGCGCTGGCGGGACCGCGTCGCCCCGGACGCGGCGGGGCTGCCGCCCGGCGGCCGGCGGCGCGCGGCCGGGCTGCGGCGCGAGGAGCTGGCGCTGCTGGCCGGGATCTCGGTCGACTACGTGACGCGCCTCGAACAGGGCCGGGCGGCCAATCCGTCCGTGCAGGTCGTCGAGGCACTGGCCCGGGCGCTACGGCTCTCCGCCGACGAGCGGACCTACCTCTTCGGGGTGGCGGGGCTGGTGCCGCCGGGTCCTGACATGGTGCCCGGGTACATCACGCCCAGCGTGCAGCGGCTCCTCGACCGGCTGTCCGGCACCCCGGTGGCGGTCTCCGACGCGGCCATGACGCTGCTGGTGGCCAACCCGCTGTACGGGGCACTGATGGGTGACCCGTCCCAGCTGCGCGGCTTCCAGCGCAACGGCGCCTGGCGGAACTTCCTGGGCTGGCCGACCCGGGTACGGCACACCCCGCGGGAGCGGCGCGACTTCGAGACCGGCATGGTCGCCGAGCTGCGCGCCACTGCGGCCCGCTATCCCGGGGACCGCCAACTGCGGCGGCTGATCGCCGAGTTGCGCGCCGGGAGCGAGCGGTTCGCCGAGCTGTGGGACGCGGGGGTCGTCGGCCGCCTGGAGGCCTCGCGCAAGACGATCGAGCACCCGCAGGTGGGGCTGCTCACCCTGGACTGCGACCAGCTCCGGGTGGAGGAGCACGACCTGCACATCCTCGTGTACTCGGCCGAGCCCGGCACCGAGGACGCCGAGAAACTGGCGCTGATCTCGGTGCTCGGCACCCAGAGCCTTGCGCCCGGCCCCTGACGGTTCAGCAGAACAGGAGTGATCGCGATGCCCATGCCGCCCCACCCGCCGAGGAACCCGTCGAGCCCCTTCGCCTCCTTCGGCGGTCACCATGTGGGTATCCGCGTCCCCGACTACGACGCGGCGAAGGCCTGGTACACGGAGAAGCTGGACTTCCGTGTGCTCCAGGAGTGGCCCTACGGCGAGCTGAAGCTCGCGTACCTCTGCCCGCCCGACGACGACACCTTCCACGTGGAACTTCTGGCCGGCCCGGTGCCCTTCCCGAACGAGGTCCTCGACGATCTCGGAGTCAGCCTCCAGCACGGCGGCTACCAGCACATCTGCGTCCATGTCGACGATGTCGACGCGGTCCGCGCGGAGCTCGCCCGCCGTGGTGTGGACCTGGTCGGTGAGCCTTTCGAGATCGAGGACATCAGCCGTCGGCTGGCGTTCTTCCGCGACCCGTGGGGCAACATGATCGAACTCTCCCAGAAGCTGCCCGGCGCCGGTTCCTAGACGCTCCCCGGTTCTAACGGAGCTTCTCCTTCATCTCGTCCAGCTTCGCCAGGATCGGATACCCGCTGACGCTCAGCGCGTTGCCGTGGCCGGTCTGGTGGATGTCGAAGACGGACTGGATCGCCGCGTAGAAGCCCTGGACGTCCAGGGTCTGGTTCACGGCGCGTTTGGCCTGGCGCAGGCCGAAGGCGGGCATCGCGGCGATCCGCTCGGCGAGTTCCCGGGTGGCCGTGTCCAACTCCGCGCGCGGGACGACCCGGTTGACCATGCCGACCCGCTCCGCCTCCTCGGCGGTCAGCGGGCGGCCGGTGAACAGGATCTCCTTGGCCTTGCGGGGGCCCAACTCCCAGGTGTGGCCGTGGTATTCGACTCCGCCGATGCCCATGGTGACGACCGGGTCGGAGAAGAGGGCGTCCTCGGCGGCCACGATCAGGTCGCAGGGCCAGCACAGCATCAGCCCGCCGGCGATGCAGCGGCCCTGCACGGCGGCGATCGACGGCTTGGGGGTGTTGCGCCAGCGCAGCGTGTACTCCAGGTAGCGGCGGTTCTCGGCGCGGTAGATCCACTCCAGGGTGATCTCGTCGGGGCCGGGCCAGCGGTCCTTGAGGTCGTGTCCGGCGGAGAAGTGCTTCCCCTCGGCGCGCACCACGATGACCTTCACGTCCGGGTCCTCGGCGGCCCGGGTCCAGGCCGCGTCGAGTTCGTCGAGGAGCGCGGCGTTCTGGGCGTTGGCGACCTCGGGGCGGTTGAGGGTGAGGGTGGCGATGGAGTCCTTCACCTCGTACAGGATGTGCACGGACGTCTCCTCAGCGTCGGGGCAGACCGAGCACGCGCTCGGCGATGATCGTGCGCTGGATCTCGGACGTGCCGCCGGCGATGGTGCCGCCGAAGCTGCGGGCGAAGCGGTTGAACCAGCTGGCGGAGTCGTCGTCGAAGCTCATGTGGAAGTAGGGCGCGGTCCGTGCCGGGTGGTCCAGGCCGTCCGGTCCTGACGCCTCCAGGACGTGCTCCAGGGCGTGCTGGGCCGCCTCGGAGCCGAACACCTTCAGCACGGACAGCGCGGGCACGTCCTGTTCGCCGCGGGCGGCGCGGGCTAGTGCGGCCGAGCCGAGCAGTCGTAGCGCCTGGAGGTCCATGACCAGGGTGGCGTACCAGTCCCGCTGTACGGCGCCGGTGGGCCGGAAGTCCCGTACGACGGCCTCCAGCCGCTCGGCCTCGCCGAGCCACATCAGGGTGCGCTCGTGCCCGAGGGAGCCGTTCGCGACCCGCCAGCCCTGGTTGAGGGGGCCGACGAGGTTCTCGGCGGGGACCCGGACGTCGTCGAGGTAGACCTCGTTGAAGTCCCGGTCGTCGGGGCTGGTGTAGGAGGCGAAGGGGCGGCGGGTCACGCCGGGGGTGTCGGTGGGGATCAGCAGGACGCTGATGCCCTTGTGCTTGGGGGCGTCCGGGTCGGTGCGGACGAAGGCGAGGAGGACGTCGGCGTCGTGGGCGCCGGACGTCCAGACCTTCTGGCCGTTGACGGTGAAGTGGTCGCCGTCGAGGTCGGCGCGGGTGCGCAGGGAGGCGAGGTCGGAACCGGCGCCGGGCTCGCTCATGCCGAGCGCGGCGGTGAGTTCGGCGCGCAGGATGGGCACGGCCCAGCGGCGCTTCTGCTCCTCGGTGCCGAAGGTGAGCAGGGAGGCGGCGATGATGCCGACGCCCTGCGGGTTGAAGCTGTGACAGATCCGGCGCCGGGACAGTTCCTCGCGATGGACGTACTGCTGGACGACGGTGGCGTTCCGGCCGCCGAACTCGGGCGGGTTGCCGGGCAGCAGCCAGCCCTCGTCGAACTGGAGGCGCTGCCAGCGTCTGGCCCACTCGGGCAGGTGCGCGGTGGAGCGGGAGCGCTCGGCGGCCTCGGCCTCGGTCGGCAGGTTCGCCTCCAGGAAGGCCACGAACTCGGCCCGGAAGGCCTCCACTTCGGCGTCGAAGGACAGTCTCATGCGATCTCCTCCGCGACCGCGTGCTCGGCGATGAACGCCCGGTGTTCGGCGGCCCCGCCCAGCATCAGCTCGCCCGCCTTGGCCCGTTTGACCGCGAACTGCAGGTCGTTCTCCCAGGTGTGCCCCATCGCGCCGAACAGCTGCACGGCGTTGCGGAACACCAGGGCCTGGCACTCCCCCGCCGACGCCTTGGCCATCGAGGCGGCCAGGCGGCGGCGCGGGTCGTCCTCGGCGATGGTGAGGGCGGCGAAGTAGGCGAGGGCGCGGGCCCGTTCGACCGCCACGTGCATGTCGGCCGCCTTGTGCTGGACGGCCTGGAAGGAGCCGATGGGCGCGTCGAACTGCCGTCGGCCGCGCACGTGGTCGAGCACCAGGTCCAGGGCGCGGCGGCAGGCGCCGACCATGGTCAGGGCCATGCCGGTGAGCGCGATGTCCCGGGCGCTGTCCGGATCCGCCCCGCCACGGTCGCTTCCGCCCACCCCGACCCGTTCGAAGGTGACGTCGGCGAGGTGCAGGACGGGGTCGAGGACCGGGGTGCGTACGGCGCTCGCCGCGGCGGCCGGTACGACGAAGACGCCCGCGTCGGTGACCACGGCGAAGTGGTCGGCTCGGTCGCCGTCCAGTACGTGGCGGGCGGTGCCGTCGAGGACCCAGCCGCCGTCGGCGGGCCGCGCGGTGACGCCTTCGTAGACGGCCGTGCCGGACTGGCCGGGGTCGCCGAACCCGGGGGCGAGCGGGGCGAACCGGGTGAGCGTCGCCAGGTAGGGCGTGGGGTCGGTGGCCCGGCCCAGCTCCTCCAGGACGATCGCCAGTTCGACCGCGTCGGCCGGGTCGGTCAGCTCGGTCCAGCCGAGGTCCGCGTACGCGCGCCACAGCGGGGACGGGTTGGCGCCGTCGTCCGCGACGGCCCGCACCAGCGCGGGCGGGCACTCCTTGAGGACGGCCTTGTGCACGGTGTCCTGCCACAGCCGTTGCTCGGCGTCGAACTCGAACAGCATCCGAATGGCCTCCCGGCGATGAGAATGCAATTCTCTTCAGATGGAATTCGAAGTCTCCTCCAGATCTCCGATGGTGTCCAGACTGGATACAGATGCTTGTCGGTGGGCTGCAGTAATGTTCTCCTCATGGCACAGAAGGCGGAGCAGCCCGTGAGCACACCGACCGAGGAACCGGCCTGGAAGCAGCGCGCGGTCGAGCGTTCCACCCAGGCGGCGAAACGCCGGGCGGAGCAGAGGGTGGAGCGGTTCCTCGACGCGGCCCAGGCGATCATGGCGGAGAAGGGCACGACCGACTTCACCGTGCAGGAGGTCGTCGACCGGTCCAAGCAGTCGCTGCGCAGCTTCTACCAGCACTTCGACGGCAAGCACGAGTTGCTGCTCGCCCTGTTCGAGGACGCGATGAGCAAGTCCGCCGACCAGTTGCGGACGATCGCGGCCGAGCAGTCCGCCCCGCTGGACCGGCTCAGGGTGGTCGTCCAGGAGCTGTTCGAGAGCTCACGCCCCGACCTGACCGGCCGGCAGCGCCCGTTGTTCAGCGACTTCGCGCTGCGCCTGCTGGTCTCGCACCCGGCCGAGATGCGGGTGGCGAACGCGCCCCTGCTGACGCTGTTCACCGACCTCATGCAGGAGCTGGAGGACGCGCACCTGCTCCGCGAGGGCTTCAAGCCCAAGCGGGTGGCGGCGCTGACCATGCAGACCGTCATGTTCAACGCCCAGTCGAGCGGCCAGGACGCGGCCCACCCGCTGACCGCGGACGAGATCTGGGACTACTGCGCCAACGGGATCACCAGCGACTGAGCCGAGCGAGAGCGCCATTCTCATATCTGGATAGTGGGACTACCCTCACGGGCATGCCACTTGCCGTGAGTGAACTCTGGGACGACCTTCGGCACTGCCTCGACCTCCGGGGGCACGACGAGAAGACCGGCCCCGTCTACGAGGCGGGCAACCAACGACTCGGCTACCACCGCCTGTTCGGCGGGCAGTTGCTGGCCCAGTTCGTCCGGGCGGCTCAACTGAGCTGCCCGGGCAAGGGCGTCAAGTCCCTGCACGCGCTGTTCGCGCGGGCGGGCCGGCCGGAGGAACCCGTCCGCTACGAGGTGGAGCGCCACCACGACGGCGGTTCCTTCGCCGCGCTGACCATCGTCGCCCGGCAGTCGAAGGGCGTGGTGGCCACCGCTTCGGTGTCCCTGCACATCCCGGAGGACGGCCCGGCCCGGCAGACGGTCGCGCCCGTGCCCGCCCCGCCCGGCCCCGGACACCGCACGGATCTCCACCCGATCCCCTGGGAGACGCGGGCCGCCACCGACCTGGACACCCCGGTCGCCGAACCGCCCGAGTACGACGTGTGGATGCGCCTCCCGGCCGACGGTGCGGCGGAACTGGCTCCGGCGCTCACCGCCTACGCCACCGACCTGACCCTCATCGGCACCGCCCTGCGCCCCCTGGCCGGTGTCACCCAGCACGACTCGGGCAAGGCGTTCACCTCCGCCGTCACCTCGCACACGGTCTGGTTCCACCGCCCGTTCGGCGCCGACGCCTGGCTGCTGCTGCGCCAGCACAGCCCGGTCCTCGCGCACGGCCGTTGCTTCGGCCGGGGCGACGTCCTGACCGAGGACGGCTCCCTCGTCGCGTCCTACGCCCAGGAGGCCCTGCTGCGCTTCACCGGGGAGCCGGCATGAGGCCGTACCGGGTCGTCCAGTGGGCCACCGGCACCATCGGCGCCCGCTCACTGCGTGGGATCATCGAACACCCCGGCCTCACGCTGGCCGGCGTGTACGTCCACTCCCCGGCCAAAGCGGGCCGCGACGCGGGCGAGTTGTGCGGAACCGGCCCGACCGGGATCACCGCGACCCACGACGTCGGGAACATCCTCTCCCTGGGCGCCGACTGCGTGCTCTACGCGCCGCTCACCTGCGATGTCGACGAGGTGTGCCGACTGCTGGCGTCGGGTGCGAACGTGGTGACCACGCGCGGCGAGTTCCATCACCCGGGGAGCATGGATCCCGACGTACGCGGGCGGGTCGAGGAGGCGTGCGCGCGGGGTGGCAGCTCGATCCACAGCACGGGCAGCAGTCCCGGGTTCATCACCGAGGCGGTGCCGCTCGTGCTGACGTCCCTGGCGCGGCGCCTCGACGGCCTGACCATCGACGAGTACGCCGACCTGTCCCGACGCCCCTCCCCCGAGCTGCTGTTCGGGGTGATGGGCTTCGGCGTGGCACCGGAGGCGTTCGACGAGCGACGGCTGTCCGGAGCCCGTACCAGCTTCGGTCCGTCGCTGCGGCTGGTCGCGGACGCGCTGGGGCTTCCTCTCGACTCCCTTGAGGCTTCCGGCGAGTTGGCGACCGCGCGCCGCCCGGTCCGCATCGCCGCGGGCGAGTTGGCCGCCGGCACGGTCGCGGCCCAGCGGCTCGTGGTGACCGGGGTGCGGGCGGGCCGTCCGCTGCTCCGCTTCCGGGCCACCTGGTACTGCACCAGGGACCTCGATCCGGCCTGGGACCTGGGGGACACGGGCTGGCATCTCTCGGTCGAGGGCGACGCCCCGCTGGAGGTCGGCATCCGGCTGCCGGTGCCGCTCGACCGGATGGCCGAGGTGTCACCGGCGTACACGGCCAACCGCGCGGTCAACGCCGTGCCGGTGGTGTGCGAGGCGGCACCGGGGATCCGTACGACGCTCGATCTGCCGCAGATCACGGCGGCACTGGCGTGACCCGCCGGAGCAGCGCCGCGGCACCGACATGACCCGCACGCCGGAGCAGCGCCGCCCCCGCTGCCGGTGTCAGGGCGCCGGTACCTCCACCACCATCGCCGACCCCATCCCGCCCCCGGCGCACATGGACGCGACGCCGATCCCGCCGCCCCGGCGGCGCAGTTCGTGCACGAGCGTGACGAGCATGCGGGCGCCGGTGGCGGCGACGGGGTGGCCGAGGGAGCAGCCGCTGCCGTTGACGTTGACCCGGTCGGGGTCGAGGTCGAGGAGGCGGACGGCGGCCACGGTCACCGAGGCGAAGGCCTCGTTGATCTCGTAGAGGTCGACGTCCGCGGTGGTGAGGCCGGCGCGGGCGAGCGCCTTCGGGATGACCTTGACGGGTGAGAGCCCGGTCTCCGCGGGGTCCACGCCGACGGACGCCCAGGACCGTACGGTGGCCAGCGCGGGCAGGCCCTGGGCGGTCGCCGTCGCCTCGCTCGCGACGACCAGGGCCGCCGCCCCGTCGTTGCCTCCGCAGGCGTTGCCCGCGGTGATGCTGAAGCCGTCGATCTCCGGGTGCAGCGGCTTGAGGGCGGCGAGCTTCTCCAACGAGGTGTCGCGGCGGGGGTGTTCGTCGACCGCGAACCGGCCGTGCGGGGTGTCGACGGGCACGGTCTCGGCGTCGAACCGGCCCTCGTCGATGGCGCGTACGGCGTTGCGGTGCGAGCGCAGCGCCCAGGCGTCCATCTCCTCGCGGCTGATACCGGCGCGCTGGGCGACGTTCCAACCGATGGTGATCGACATGTCGTTGTTGGGGGCGTCAGGGCGGTCGGGGTGGGTGGGCGGCATCCAGGGCTCGACCCAGGCGCCGTCGACGCGGAAGGCCGATTTCGGGGCCGTGGAGGCGGAGTTGACGCCTCCCGCGATCACGAGTTCGTCCATCCCGGCGCGGATGCTCGCGGCGGCGTCGGCGACGGCGGCCAGGCCGGCGGCGCAGTGCCGGTTGACGGCCGCCCCCGGGATCCCGGTGAGGCCGGTGGTGAGGGCGGCGTGCCGGGCGAGGACGCCGCCGCCGTAGAGGCCCTCGCCGAGGATGACGTCGTCGACGCGGTCCGGGTCGAGCCCGGCCGCGGCGGCCCCGACGATGTGGTGGGCCAGTTCGAAGGCGGTGGTGTCGCGCAGGGTCCCCTTGCGGGCGGTGCCGACGGGGGTGCGCAGGGCGGACACGATGACTGCCTCGGGCATGGAGGTCTCCAACTCGGCGGGCCGGACAGGGATCTCAGCACACTGCGAGAATGCTACTCTCCTCATACTAGAACCATGTATCCCTGGGAGGGGAGTCGCGATGCGGGTTCAAGGGGCGTCAGCGGTCGTGGTGGGCGGAGCCGGAGGTCTGGGCGAGGCGACCGTGCGCCGGCTGCACGCGGCGGGAGCGTCCGTGGTCGTCGCCGACCTCGCCGACGAGAAGGGCAAGGCCCTGGAGGAGGAGCTGGGGGTCCGGTACGTGCGGACGGACGCCACCGACGAGGGCCAGGTGCGTGCCGCCCTCGGGGAGGCGGAGTCGCTGGGCCCGCTGCGGATCTCGGTGGACGTGCACGGCGGCCCGGCGAGCGGCGGCCGGCTGGTCGGCAGGGACGGTGAGCCGCTGGACCTCGCCGGGTTCCGGCGGACCGTCGACATCTACCTGACCGGCGTCTTCAACGTCCTGCGGCTGGCCGCCGCCGCGATGGCCCGGCAGGAACCCGTGGACGAGGACGGCGGCCGCGGGGTCGTCGTCAACACCGCGTCGATCGCGGCGTACGAGGGCCAGATCGGGCAGCTGCCGTACGCGGCGGCCAAGGGCGGGGTCGCCGCCATGACCCTGGTGGCCGCCCGCGACCTGTCCCCGCTCGGCATCCGAGTGGTCACCGTCGCCCCGGGCACGTTCCTGACGCCCGCCTACGGCAAGGCCGGCGACCAGCTGGAGAAGTACTGGGGGCCGCAGGTCCCGCACCCCCGCCGGATGGGCCGCTCCCCCGAGTACGCGGCCCTCGTCCAGCACATCTGCGAGAACGACTATCTCAACGGCGAGGTGATCCGCCTGGACGGGGCGCTGCGCTTCCCGCCGAAGTGAGCGGCCCCGCCGCGGCGGCGGGTCACTTCTCCCGGTTCGTGAGGCGGGCGAGGGTGTCCCGGAAGTCATCGGTCCGGAAGGACTGCTCCTCGGCGGTCGTGGCGTAGTCGAGGGTGGCGAGGACCGCGCGTTCCAGGTGCAGGTTGAGGATGCGTTTGGTGCTCTCCGCCGCCTGCCGGGGCAGTCCCGCGATCCGCTTGGCGCAGGCGGTCGCCTCGGCGAGCGGGTCGGCCACGACGTGGTTGGCCAGGCCGAGGGCGACGGCCTTCTCGGCCGGGATACGGGCGCCGGTGAGGGCGTACTCCTTGGCGAGCAGCAGGCTGGTGTGCAGCGGCCAGGTGAGCGGGCCGCCGTCGGCCGCGACCAGGCCGACCTGGACGTGCGGGTCGGCGAGGTAGGCGGACTCGGCCATGTAGACGATGTCGCTGAGCGCGACCAGGCTGCAACCGAGGCCCACGGCGGGGCCGTTGACCGCGGCGACGACGGGGACCCGGCAGCGGACCATCCCCAGCACCAGGTCACGGCCGTGAGCGATCGTCCTGGCCAGCAGGTCGGGATCCTGTCGGATCTCGTCGAGGTAGCCGAAGTCACCGCCCGCCGAGAACGCCGTCCCCGCCCCGGTGAGTACGGCGGCCCGCGCGTCCCGGTCGCCGGCGAGCCGGGGCCAGAGCCGGGCGAGGCCGGTGTGCAGCGGGTCGTTGACGGCGTTGAGCGCGTCGGGCCGGTTGAGGGTGATGATCCGCAACGGCCCGTCCGCGCGGACCTCGATCTCCGCAGGCATGCCGTACATGTGCTGACCGTCCGTCATGTCAGGCTCCCAGTCCGAGGATCCGCGAGGCGATGATGTTCTTCTGGATCTGCGAGGTGCCGCCCATCACGCTCTGCGCGCGGCTGTAGAGGTAGGTGTGCAGGAGCTCCGGGTCGTCGGTGCCGCCGACGGCCAGGGCCGCGTGGCCCACCGCCTGCTCGGTCCAGGTCATGAGGAGCTTGTCCAGGGAGCCCTCGGGGCCGTGGGAGACGCCGTCGAGCTGCTCGGAGAGCCTGCGGCGCACATGCAGGCGCAGCATCTCCGTCTCCACGATCGCCCAGGCGAGCTCGGGCGGCGGAGTGCCCGGGGTGCGGGCCACGAGGTCGCCGACGATCTTCCCGTAACGGGCCGAGAAGCCGAGGGTGGAGGGTTCGCGCTCGTGTCCGACGACCGTCATGGCCAGCGCCCAGCCCTCCCCGGGCGCGCCGACCATCTGGTCCGCGGGCACGGTCGCGCCGTCGAACAGGACCTGCCCGAACTCCTTGGTCACCCCGCTCATCATCTTCAGCGGGCGCTGTTCCACGCCGGGTTGGTCCATGGCGACGACGAACGCGGAGATACCCCGGTGGCGGGGTGCGTCCGGGTCGGTGCGGGCGAGGAGCAGGCACCAGTCGGCGACGTCGGAGTAACTGGTCCAGATCTTGTGGCCGTTCACCACATAGGTGTCGCCGTCGCGGCTGGCGCTGGTGGTGAGGGAGGCGAGGTCGGAGCCGGCGCCGGGTTCGCTGAAGCCCTGACACCAGCGTTCGGTGCCGTCGATCATGCCGGGCAGGAAGCGGCGGCGCAGTTCCTCGCTGCCGTGCCGGCCGAGGCCCTGGACGAGATAGCCGAGGCTGGGACGGGCCGGGGCGCCGGCGCGCACCAGTTCCTCGTCGAGGATGACGTCGTAGACCGGCGGGAGGTCGTGGCCGCCGTACCGCTCGGGCCAGGAGAGGCCGAAGAATCCGGCCGCGTGCAGGGCGCGGTGCCAGTCGCCCTGGCGGGCCCAGTACGCGTCGCCGGACGTGGGGAAGGCGCCGGCGTGCTCGGCCAGCCAGGTGCGCAGGCGGTCGCGGAAGGCGGCCTCCTCGGGCGCGTCACGAAAGTCCACGGTCGATCTCCTCCAGGCGCACGGGGAACAGGTCGGCGGACGTCAGCGCCCGGCGCAGATGGACATGGGCCAGGCACTCCCAGGTGTTGCCGATGCCGCCGTGCACCTGGACGGCCGTCTCGCAGACGGTGCGGGCGGCGCGGGCGCAGTAGAGCTTGGCGATCCGGGCGGCCCTGAGCGCCTCGGCGGGCGGCAGTTCGTCGACGGCCCAGGCCGCGTGCCGCAGGACGCTGACGGAGCCCTCGATCAGGGCCAGCCCTTCGGCGAGGAGATGGGCGACGGCCTGGTAGGAGCCGATCGTCCGGCCGTACTGTTCACGGATCCTGGCGTAGTCGCAGGCGAGAGTGTGTGCGCCGCGGGCCGCCCCGACGAGGTCGGCGGAGGTGGCGACCATGGCCAACGCCCGCCAGCGGTGCGCCGCTTCGGCGGTGAGCGTGCCGATCTCCTCGGGAGCACCGCGCAGTTCGGCGGTGCGGCGGGTCAGATCGGCGCCGGGGGCGAGGGGACCGATCCTGGAGGACTGGACCCGGTCGCCCGCGAGGGCGAGAGCCTGTCGCATGCCGCGCGTGTCCCACGCCCGTCCGGTCACGGAACCGGTCACCGAGCCGGGCACGGCCACGGTCGCCGCGGAGAGCCCGGGGGCCAGACCGTCGGCGAGCACCGGCCCGAGGTACGGCACGTCGACCAGCCCGCGCCCGAACTCCTCCACCACCAGGGCCACCTCGACGCCGGAGGCGCCGTCCGAGCGCAACGCCCGCCAGCCGGTGGCCTCGACCGCCTTCTCCAGTCGGGCGATCCGGTCGGCGTCGTCCAGTGCGAGGACCGAGCCGGGGCCCAAGTCATCGGCCAGGCGGGCCGCCGCGTCCCGGAGTTGGCGTTGCTCAGCTGTCAGCCGTACGTCCATCGCGCTCCTTGAGAAGCTCTTCCTTGAGGACCCGCTCTTTCAGCACTCGCCGCAGCGCCTTCCCCGAGGGCAGGCGCGGGATCTCCGTCACGAACTCGACGCGGCGCGGCCGTTTGTAGGAGGCCAGCCGGCTGCCGACCAGGTCGACGAGTTCGGCGGCCTCGACGGGCGCGGCCCGCCGCACCGCCGCCACGACCGCCTCCCCGTCGGCGCCGTCGGGGACGCCGAACACCGCGCAGTCGGCGACCGCCGGATGACCGTGCAGGACGGCCTCGACCTCGGCGGGGGCCACCTGGAAGGCCCGCACCTTGATCATCTCCTTGGAGCGGTCGGTGAGGTACACCCAGCCGTCAGCGTCGACGCTGCCGACGTCACCGGTGCGGTACCAGCCGTCGTGGAGGGCGTCGGCCGTGGCCTCGGCCGGCAGGTAGCCGGCCATCAGGGACGCGGAGCGCACCTCGATCTCCCCGGTCTCGCCGGGGCCGACCGGTTCACCGCTGTCCAGCGAGACGACCCGCAGGCGCACCCCGGGCACGGGACGGCCGGGCGTGTCCAGCCGGGCCCCGTCGAGCGGGTTGCAGGCGATGACGGGCAGTTCGCTCGCCCCGTACGCGGGCACCCAGCCGACGCCCGTCCGCCGGGTCACCGTCTCGGCGATGCTCGGGGTCACCGGCGTGGCGCCCCACATGATGTACCGCAGCGAGGACAGGTCGTAGGACTCCAGCTTCGGGTGGGAGGCGAGGGCGAGCGCGATCGGGGCGACGGCCATCTCCACGGTGATGTGGTCGCGTTCGATGTGGTGCAGCAGCCGGTCGAGGTCGAAGCGGCGGTGCAGCCGCAGCCGGGCGCCGGTTTCGAGGGCCGTGACGATGTTGAGCAGGCCCAGGATGTGCGAGGGCGGGGTGGCGATCTGCAGCCGGTCGCGGGCGGTGAGGCCGAGGGCGTCCCGCCAGTGGCGGACGGCGGCGGCCAGCGAGCCGTGGGTGTGCCGGACGGCCTTGGGCATCCCGGTGGTGCCCGAGCTGAACACCAGCACCGCGTCGGCTTCCCGGTCCACGGGCACCTCTCGCGCCCGTCCCGGCACGATCGGCTCGTCCAGGTGCAGCATCGGCATCAGGCCGTCGAGCACCGGGTGGTCGCCGACGGCGTGGTCCGGCTCGGTGACGGCCAGGGCGTGCTCGACCTCGCCGCGCTTCCAGGCCGGGCTGAGCAGGACGACCGCCGCGCCCAGCCGCCAGACGGCCTGTACGGCGATCACGAACTCGGGCCGGTTGGACGACATCAGCGCCACCCGCTCCCCCGCCCGCAGGCCCCGCCGGGCCAGTGTGCCGGCCAGCCCGTCCGCGAGCGCGGTCAGCTCGGTTCGGCTGTACTCCCGGTTCTCGAAGACCAGCGCGGCCCGTTCGGTCATCTCTCGCTCCCGCCCGTTGAGAGGGTCCCCTTCGCCAGGTGAGAATAGTATTCTCATTGGGACAGAACCTTGATACCAGAGCTTGAGGAGGGCGTCCATGGCGAGCCCGGCCCTGTTCCGGCGTGCGACCGTCGTCAAGATCGTCCAGGAGACCGCCGACGCCCGGACCTTCGTGCTGGACCCGCACGACGGCCCGTTCACCTATCTGGCCGGGCAGTTCTGCGTGTTCCGGGTCCGGGTCGACGGGCGGGACCTGCTGCGTTCGTACTCGATGTCGAGCGCTCCGGAGTCCGACGCCGAGCTGACGACGACGGTCAAACGCGTCCCGGGAGGCAGGGTCTCCAACTGGCTCCTCGACCGCGTCGGCGAGGGCGACGAGCTCGAACTGACCGAGCCCCGCGGGAAGTTCTGTCTGCGCCCGGCCGGGACACCGCTCCTCGGCTTCAGCGGCGGCAGCGGTGTCACCCCGATCCTCTCCCTGGCCAAGAGCACCCTCGCCGGCACCGGGCGGAGCGTCCGGCTGCTCTGCGCCGACCGCGACCGGGACGCGGCGATCTTCCGCTCGGTGCTGGAGGAACTGTCCGCCCGCTACCCCGGGCGGCTGACGGTCGTACGGCATCTCGATGCCGAGCGCGGGTTCCTGGACCCGGACGGCATACGGGAGTTCGTCGGGGCGGACACCGACGCGGACGCGTACGTGTGCGGGCCGGAGCCCTTCATGGAGCTGGTGGAGGCCGCGCTGCCCGGTCCCGGGCGGGTCTTCAGCGAGCGTTTCGGCGGCGGTGCGGCCGTACCCGCGGTCAACGGCAGCAAGGCGCCGGAGGACGCCGGGACCGTCACCGTCCTGCTCGGCGGCGCCCGCGTCTCGGTGCCCAAGCACCCGAACGAGACCCTCCTGCAGAGCGCCCGCCGGGCCGGTCTCACCCCGCCGTTCTCCTGCGAGGCGGGCAACTGCGCCACCTGCATGGCCAGGGTGACGGAGGGCAGCGTGACGATGCGGGTGAACGACGTCCTCACCGAGGAGGAGGTCGCCGAGGGATACGTGCTCACCTGCCAGGGCGTGCCGGACGAGGGGTCAGTCACCGTCCACTACGAGTGAGCCGTGTTCGCCGAGGCGGGGCGGCGGCCGGAACTCGGGCTGGTATCCGGCGACCCGGACCGGGCTGCCGATCAGCCGGAAGCCGCCCGCCCGCACGATCATCTCCGGGGTGGCGTCCAGCGCCTCGGGCAGGGTGCGCACGGCCGCCGCCGGGACGCCGAGCGGGCGCAGCCGCGCCTCCCAGCCCTTGGCCGTGTCCGCGGCCAGGGCCCGGGTGACGGCGGCGAGGACCTCGTCGCGGCGGGCGGCCCGCTCGGCCATCGTCGGGAAGCCGTCGATCCCGGCCTCGGCGGCGAAGGCCCGCCAGAAGCCGTCGTGCGTGACGAACAGCGCCAGGTACCCGTCGCCCGTGGGGAAGAGCTGGGCCGGTACGTAGTAGGAGTGGGCGCCGTGGGGCATGCGGCGCGGCTCGACGCCGTCGTTGAGGTAGGCGGCGGCGCGGTAGTTGAGCTGGGCGAGCATCACGTCCCGCAGCGCGACCTCCACTTGGCCGCCGCGCCCGGACACGATCTGCGCGAGCAGTCCCAACGCGGCGGTCAGAGCGGCCGAGTTGTCTGCGGAGGAATAGCCGGGCAGGGTCGGCGGACCGTCGGGGTCCCCGGTGAGCGCGGCGACGCCGGTCGCGGCCTGGATGACGTAGTCGAAGGCCGGGTCGTCGCCCGCGTCCAGCCCGTAGCCGGTCACGGCGACGCAGACGATCCGCTCGTTGAAGCGGCGCAGAGCGTCGTAGGTGAGGCCCAGGCGCCGGATCACCGACGGCTTGAGGTTCACCAGCAGCGCGTCCGCGTCGGTGGCCAACTCGCCGAGCCTGGCCCGTCCCTGCTCGGTCGTGAGGTCGAGGCGGATGCTGCGCTTGTTGCGGTTGATGCTGGCGAAGTAGGCGTCGCCGACCTGCCGGGAGAGGTCGCCGCCGGGCGGCTCGATCTTGGTGACCTCGGCGCCGAGGTCGGCGAGCAGCATGGTGGCGAAGGGGCCCGCGAGGATGTGGCCGACCTCCAGGATGCGCAGCCCGGCCAGCGGTCCGGGGTTCACCGGAACTCCGCCGCGAGACCGGCGATCATCTCCCGGGTACGGCGTTTGGAGGCGACCAGTTCCTCGCGGCCGTCGCCGAGGGGCAGCAGGCGTACGGACAGGTCGGTGACGCCCGCGTCCGCGAACCGCCGGAACCGGGCGGCGACGGCCGCCTCGTCGCCGGCCGCGCACAGGTCGCCGACGTCCTTGGCGTCGCCGTACTCCAGCAGCCGCTGGTAGTTGGGCGAGATCTCCGCCTCGCCGAGAATGCGGTTCGCGCGTTCCCGCGCCGCGTCGACCTCGGAGGGGCGGCACAGGCAGACCGGGATCCCGGCGGCGATGCGCGGTGCCGGACGTCCGGCGGCCTCGGCGGCCTTGGTGATCCGGGGCACGACATGCTCGGCGACGGCCCGCTCGTCGGCCATCCACAGCACCGTCCCGTCGGCCCGCTCGCCCGCGAGGGCCAGCATGACCGGGCCGAGGGCGGCGAGCAGGACCGGCAGGGGTGCCACGGGGCCGAGGTCGAGCGGGTTGTGCACGGTGTAGGTGGCGTTCTCGACGTCGACGGGGCCGGGGCCGCGGCGGGCCGCGTCCAGGATGTCGAGGTAGTCGCGGGTGAGCCCGGCCGGGCGCTCGTACGGCAGGCCGAGCATGTCCTGGACGATCCAGTGGTGCGAGGGGCCCACCCCCAGCGCCAGCCGTCCGCCGGTGGCCGCCTGCGTGGACAGGGCCTGGCGGGCGAGCGCGATGGGGTGCTGGGCCTGGAGCGGTACGACGGCGGTGCCCAGCTCGATCCGCGAGGTGCGCGCGCCCATCAGCGCGACGGCGGTCAACGCGTCGAAGTCCGTGGGGATCTGTGGGATCCAGGCGGTGTCCAGGCCCGCCGACTCGGCCCACTCCACGTCCGCGAGCATCCGTGCCGCCTTGCGGGCGGAGTCGCCCCGCTCGGGCCCGATCATGACACCGATCCGCACGTTCCCTCCAGCTGTCCGGGTGCGGGCCCCGCTCCTGCGAGGAGCCGGGGAAAGTCTGTGGATTCAGAGGGGGTTCAGGGGGACGCCGTGAGGGCGCGCACCTCGGCGACCACCACGTCCAGTGGGGTGCCGGTGGGGAACACCCCCGCCGCACCCGCGGCCTTGAGCCGCGGCACGTCCGCGGGCGGGATCGTGCCGCCGACGACGACCGCGATGTCCCCGGCGTCCGCGGCCCGCAGCGCCTCGACCGTCTTCGCCGTCAGCGCCAGATGCGCGCCGGAGAGCATGCTGAGACCGACCATCGCCACGTCCTCCTGGACGGCGGTGGCCACGATGTCGTCGACGCGCTGGCGGATGCCGGTGAACACGACCTCGAAGCCCGCGTCGCGCAGGGCCCGCGCCACGATCTTGGCGCCCCGGTCGTGGCCGTCCAGGCCGGGCTTGGCGATGAGCACGCGGATCCCCATCAGAACACCACCGGTTGCCGGAACTCGCCCCACACGTTCTTCAGCGCCGTGACCATCTCGCCGACCGTGCAGTAGGCGTTGGCGCAGTCGATCAGGGGGCCCATCAGGTTGTCGGTGCCCTCGGCGGCCCGGGAGAGGGCGGCCAGCCCAGCCCGGACTCCGGCCGGATCGCGTTCGGCCCGGACGCGGGCGAGCCGTTTGAGCTGGGTCTCGCGGCCCCGCGCGTCGAGTTCGTAGGTGGCGATCTCCGGGGCGGGCTCGTGTGCGTCGACGTACCGGTTGACGCCGACGACCGGGCGGGTGCCGGCCTCGACCTCCTGGTGGATCCGGTAGGCCTCGTCGGCGATGAGCCCCTGCAGATAGCCGTCCTCGATGGCCCGGACCATGCCGCCGTGCGCCTCCAGATCGGCCATGATCTCGACGATCCGCTCCTCGGTGGCGTCGGTGAGGGCCTCGACGAAGTAGGAGCCGCCGAGCGGATCGGCGACGCGGGCGACGCCGGTCTCCTGGGCGAGGATCTGCTGGGTGCGCAGGGCGAGGGTCGCCGACTCCTCGCTGGGCAGGGCGAACGGCTCGTCCCAGGCGGCGGTGAACATCGACTGGACCCCGCCGAGGACGGACGCGAGTGCCTCGTAGGCGACCCGGACCGTGTTGTTGCGGGCCTGCGGGGCATACAGCGAGGCGCCGCCGGCCACGCACCCGAAGCGGAACATGGCCGCCTTGTCGGACGCGGCGCCGTACCGCTCGCGCACGATCGACGCCCAGCGCCTGCGCCCCGCACGGTACTTGGCGATCTCCTCGAAGAAGTCGCCGTGCGTGTAGAAGAAGAAGGAGACCTGCGGGGCGAACTGGTCGATCGTCATCCGGCCGCGCTCCAGCACGGTGTCGCAGTACGTCACCCCGTCCGCGAGCGTGAACGCCATCTCCTGCACGGCGTTGGCGCCCGCGTCCCGGAAGTGCGCCCCGGCCACCGAGATCGCGTTGAACCTCGGCACCTCGGCCGCGCAGAACTCGATGGTGTCGGCGATCAGCCGGAGCGACGGCTCCGGCGGCCAGATCCAGGTGCCGCGGGAGGCGTACTCCTTGAGAATGTCGTTCTGGATGGTGCCGGTGAGCTTCGCCCGGGGGACTCCCCTGCGCTCGGCGGCGGCCACGTAGAACGCGAGCAGGATCGCCGCCGTGCCGTTGATGGTGAAGCTGGTGCTGATCCGGTCCAGCGGGATGCCCTCGAACAGCACCTCCGCGTCGGCCAGCGTGTCCACGGCGACCCCGACCCGGCCGACCTCCTCGCTCACCTCCGGGTCGTCGGAGTCGTAACCGCACTGGGTGGGCAGGTCGAGCGCCACGGAGAGGCCCGTCCCGCCCTGTTCCAGCAGATAGCGGTAACGCCGGTTCGACTCCTCGGCGGTGCCGAACCCCGAGTACTGCCTCAGCGTCCACAGCCGCCCCCGGTACCCGGACGCGTAGTTGCCGCGCGTGAACGGGAACGCACCCGGCACGGGCGGCTCGGCACCCCGGTCCGCCGGTCCGTAGACCGGCTTCAGCGGGATACCGGACGAGGTCTGCACAAAGTCATCCATCGCCCGGATACGCTACTTGCACAAAAAGAGAATGCCAATACCGTAGGCGAGAATTGCCCTGCCCCTTGCAAGTCACGCGACTGCAGCGCCCCGCAAGGGGCGCGGGGAACTGCGCGACCAGCCCCCACACCGCCGCAGCCGCGCACCGGCCGAACGCACCCCCACCAACCGCGCGGGCCTCACTCCTCCCCCACCGCCGCGCACAACCCCCCGTCCACGACGACATCCACGCCCGTCACGAAGCTCGCCCCGTCCGACAGCAGGAACGCGGCGACGGCCGCGACCTCCTCGCACCGGCCGACACGCCCCAGCGGCGTGCTCTCGACGAGCTCCCGTACCGACGCGTGCCGCGCCATCTCGAACCGCGTCTGCGGGGTGTCGATCGCACCGGGCGACACCGAGCACACCCGGGCGCCCAACGGTCCGAGCCGCACCGCCTCGGCGCGGACGAAGCGGTGCACGCCGTACGTGGCCCACGGGTACGCCCAGGCGGGATCCTCGATCGCCGGGCCCACCGCCTCGCGGACCCGGTCGAGGAAGTCCTCCTGCAACGGGTCGTCGAGGACCGCCGCGACCGCCGGGTCGGGGTCGACGTGGGCGATCAGCGGGGACACGGAGGCCAGGTACACGAACGCCGTCCCGGCCCCCGCCAGCGGCCGCAGCGCCTCGGCGACCAGCGCGGTCGCGACGAAGTCGGCCTGGAGCATGCCCCGCCAGTCGGCCTCCTCCGGAGCGACGCCCTCGGCGTGCGCGACGGCCCGGAGCGTGCCGAGTTCCCCGGCCCGGGCGGCCAGCCGGGCCATGTCGTCGCGGTCGGCGGTGTCCGCCGTGAACGGTTCGGCGACGGCCCGCCCGCCGCGGCCCGACAGATCCTTCGCGAACGCGGTCACGGCGGCTTCGTCGCGGTCGACGAGCAACAGCACGTCCACCATGTCGGCCAGGCGGCTCGCGCATGCCTGCCCGGTCCCGCGACCGGCACCGGTGGCAATACCTACCGTGGTCATGCGCCACTCCTCACTAGAGACACTCGTCACAGGACGAGTGTCTCTCGGGTGGCGGTTTCCGGGTTCCGGCGGGGCCGGGCCCGGCGACCGTGTCAGGACGTGCACACGCTCTTGAGCCGGTCGGCCGCCGCGTCGATCCGGCTGGAGTCGGGATGGGTGTCGCCGTTCAGGATCGCCTTGTTGTAGTCCTTGATCGCCTCGTTGAGGTCGTCGACCGCCTTGTCGACCTTGCCGTGGTCCGCGTTGTCGTCCGTCTTGTCGTTGATCTTGTCCAGGTTCTTCTCGATGGTGGTGATGGACTCCTCGGTCCGCGTCGGGTCCTCGATCGCGTCGGCGCCGGCCTTGTTGATGGCGGTGATGCTGTCGGCGATCGAGTCGGCGTTGGTGAGGCAGTCCAGCGAGTCGCCGGGGTCGCATCCGGTGGCGAGGGCGGCGGTCAGGGCGACGGCGGCTGCGGTGGTGGCGAGGACGGTGAAACGGCGGCGTCGGTCGACGGCCATGGGGTCGGTCCCTTCTGACGGCGGCGCGCTCGCGGCCACCGGCGGAATTCCTCGGCACGAGAGCCAGGTGCTCTCGATCTCTGCCGACCACGATCCCGTCCCCCGCCCGACGCCACGATGGAGCGGGCTCCCGGATCCCGGGTGTAGCCCGCTCCACCCCGTGGGTCCGTGCGTCAGACCGTCTGCGGGACCGGGGTCTCGGCCTCGCCGAGCCGCCTGCTCCGCGGCACGAGCGCGACCAGCACCGTCCCGAGGGCGCAGCATCCGACGACGAGCCAGAGGCCGTTGGTGAAGCCCTGGTCGAGGTAGAACTGCGTGCCCTTGAGGACCACTCCGTGCTGGGCCATGACCACGAAGGCCAGCTGGGAGACGATGATCTGGGCGACGCCCTGCGCGAGGGTCTGGGCGCCGTTGGCGAGGGCCTGTTCGGCGGGCGAGACCACCTCGATGATCATGATGGGGACGACGGCGACGACCATGCCGGTGCCGAGGCCCGCGAGCACGCCCCAGGCCACGATCTGGGGGCCGTTGTGGTGCAGGTGGGTGCCGATGCCGTAGCCGATGACCGTGCACACCGAGCCGATGGCCAGCAGGATCCGGGCGTCCACGCGGCGGGCGACCCAGCCGGTGCCCACCGCCCCGACGATGATCATCGCGCTGATCGGGCTGGTGACGATGGCGTTGTGGGTACCGGACCAGCCGAGGCCCTCGGAGACGTGCGGGATGTTCGGCATCAGCACCAGCAGCTGGATGACCACGCCGACGGCGCTGAGCGAACCGGCCGCCACGGAGGTGGCCAGCAGCACGGTCCACACAGGCCGGCGCCGGGTCATGGCCGGCGGGAACAGCGGCTCGGCCACCCGGCGCTCGACGATCAGGAAGGCGATCAGCGCGACCACCGCGCCGGCGACGAAGGCGATGAACTTGCCGCTGCCCCAGCCCCAGTCGGCGCCCTCTCCCACCGCGTACACGAGTCCGGTGACCCCGGCGCCGAGGAGGAGTCCGCCGGTCCAGTCCATGCGGCCCGCGCTCTGCCGGACCGGGCTCTCCGGGACGAAGAGGGCGACCATCGCGAAGCTCACCGCGGTGCTGACGGCCATGAACCAGAGCACGCCGCGGAAGCCGTAGTCGTCCAGCAGCCAGCCGGCCAGGAACGGTCCGCCGAAGGCGACCAGTCCGACGCCGCCGGCGAGGATGCCGCTGGCGATGCCGACCCAGCGGCGCGGGAAGATGTCGCGGGTGATGGCGTACCCGATGGGCATCGTGGCCGCGTAGACACCGGCGAGTCCGCGGCCGATGAGCAGGGTGCGGTAGTCGGTGGCGACGGCGGCGAGCAGGTCACCGGCGAAGCCGAGGCCGGTGGCGACGAGCAGGACGCGCTTCTTCCCGAACAGGGCGGCGCCCTTGACCATGAACGGCAGGAAGAAGGTCCCTGTCAGCAGGGTCATCAGGGTGAACCAGGCGATCTGGGTGGTCCGGAAGTGGATCGCGACGTCGGCCTGGGCGATGCCGGACAGCGCGGCGACGAGCGACACGAGCTGGACCGTCCACAACAGCGCGACGACGACGAGCACGTTGCGCGTGGTGGAGCGGGATCTGTCGTCCGCCTGTGGCGGAACGGTCTGCGTCTGGGACATGGGGGCCTTCCGTGGACGGTCGGGGGCGCGGGAAGCCGCCGCGGACAGACACGGCCTGAAGCGCCTTGCCGGAGGGGAGATCGGACGGGCGCAGCGGTGAGCCGGCCGATCCGGAATGCCGACGTATCTCGTCGGCCCGAGCGAAGCGCGGGCTGCGGAGTGGGCCCGGCTTCGCACGTAACGTAGACCTAACGGTCGGTACAATCAATCCTTCGGACAGGAGAATTTCCGACGAGCTCAGCCACTTCTCCACCAACAGAAAAATGCCGCGCGAATGGAATAATTCGCGCGGCATGGAGAGAGCAGGGAAGACGGAGAGGACGGGGCGTCAGACCCCCGCCATGGGGTTCACGACGACGCGGCTCCCGTCCCGAGCTGCCCGAGCTGGTGCTTGAGGAAGGCCCCGGTCCAGGCCATCAGGTCGGTGGGGACGTAGTAGCCCTTCTCGTCGTTGATGGCCTCCCAGTTCGCGGCCACGTCCTCGATCGAGGCCGGGCCGCCGTCGTGGGCGTAGCCCTCGGTGGAGGCGAGGAACAGGCGCGCGAAGCGGCCTGCGCCGGCCGTGTAGGTCTC
Organism: Streptomyces sp. NPDC090088; assembly: GCF_044747345.1. Classification (NCBI taxonomy): domain Bacteria; kingdom Bacillati; phylum Actinomycetota; class Actinomycetes; order Kitasatosporales; family Streptomycetaceae; genus Streptomyces; species Streptomyces sp. NPDC090088. The sequence goes on from NZ_JBIVDZ010000016.1 coordinate 53,809, forward strand.
GCCGTTGACCGGGCAGCTCTCGTGCGCGAGGTAGGCGACCATGGGCGCGACGGCGTCGGACGGCATGTACGGCATGCCCGGGGCGGCCTCGGCGGGCTCCTCCTCGGGGCCGCCGCCCATCCGGGTCATCGCGGCCGGCGCGATCAGGTTGACCTTGATGTTGTGCGGCTCCCCCGCCAGCTTCGCGCTGCGGGCCATGCCGACCGTGCCCGCCTTGGCGGCCGCGTACGACAGGTTGTTGTCCATGCCGAACATGCCGCTGGAGGTGGTCAGGACGACCCGGCCGTAGCGCTGGTCCACGAAGTGCGGCCAGGCGGCGCGCATCGTGTTGAACGAGCCGACGAGATGCACGGCGAGGTGGCGCTCAAGGTTCTCCGCGTCGATGTCGGGCAGGCCCGCGTACCGGATGATCCCGGCGTTGTTGACGAGGACGTCGATGCGGCCGAAGTGCTCGATCGCGGTGTCGACGATGGCCTGGCCGCCGGCCGGCGTGGAGACGTCGTGGGTGTCCGCGACGGCCTCGCCGCCCGCCGCGGCGATCTCGTCCACGACCTTCTGCGCGGGACCGGTGTCCGAGCCGTCCCCCTCCATGGAGCCGCCCAGGTCGTTGACGACGACCTTCGCTCCGCGCGCCGCCAGGAGACGGGCATGGGCCCGGCCGATGCCACGACCCGCGCCGGTGACCACGGCGACGCGTCCTTCGAAGCTCAACTTGCTCATGCCTGACTCCTGTTGTGCGGCGGTTGCGTGCGGGATACGGAACGCCGGTCCCGTCCGGGCGGGCCGGAACCGGCGGTTGGTGCGAGGCCTTGCGGGCGCTCCGGCTACCAGGTGACCGGCAGCTCGCTGATGCCGAAGGCGAGCGCGTCGGACGGCCGGAAGACGAGGTCGTCCCGGTCGACGGCGAGGCGCAGGGTCGGGACGCGCCGGTACAACGTGCCGTAGACGACCTGGAGTTCGATCCGGGCGAGCTGCTGGCCGAGGCACTGGTGGATGCCCCAGCCGAAGGCGTGGTGGTGGCGCGAGTCCCGGGTGAGGTCGAGCTTCTCCGGGTCGGGGAACGCCTGCGGGTCCCAGTTGCCGGCGGGCAGCGGGACGACGATGCCGTCCCCGGCGCTGATCTCGGCGCCCTCGAACGCGAAGTCCTCGGCGGCGATCCGGCGCTGCCCGAACTGGGCGACGGTCAGATAGCGCAGGATCTCCTCGACGGCGGGCGCCGCGTCCTTGGTGTCCTCGATCTCGCGCAGCCTGGCCAGCTGTTCGGGGTTGTCCATGAGGAGGGCCGTGCCCACCGTGATCATGGTCGCACTGGTCTCGTGACCGGCGATCAGCAGGATCATGGAGAGCAGGGTCGCCTCGGGGAGCGTGAGGTCGCCGTCCTTGATGCGCGCGGCGAAGTCCGAGAGCACGTCCTCGCCGGGCTCCGCCATCTTCTTCTGGAGGAGCGCCGCCAGGTAGCCGCCCAGCGCCTCGTTGGCGTGGTTCTGCTCCTCGGTGGTCTTGTCGCTGCGGGTGGCGAAGGAGGCGTGCTCGTGGAAGAACTCGTGGTCGGAGTACGGCACTCCGAGCAGCGCGCAGATCATCAGCGAGGGGAGCGGGAGCGCGATCGCGTGGACCAGGTCGACCGGCTTGGGGCCGGCCAGCATCTTGTCGATGAGGTCGTCGGTGATCCGCTGGATCTCCGGGCGCAGCGCCTCCATCCGGGGGCGGGTGAAGGGCCGGGTCATCATGCGGCGGATCCGGGTGTGGTCGGCGCCGTCCGCGTTGAAGATGGTGAGCGGGTGCAGGTGCGCGGTCTCCGCCATGGCCCGGTTCGGGTAGGGGAACCCGGCCTGCTTGTCGTCCGAGCTGACCCGGGGGTCGGACAGGATGGCGCGCTGTGCGGCGTGGCCCGTGACGAGCCAGGGAGTGCTGCCGTCCCAGATCCGGCCCCGGCTCACCGGGCCCGTCTCGTTCAGGGCGCGCAGCCCGGGCGGCGGGGCGAAGGGGCACTTCGCGTCCCGGTCGTCCTGGTAGTGGTAGACCTGCTCGTCGGGGGCGGTTCGGGCCTCTGCCTCGGCCATGGGTTCTCCTACGGTGATGGGGTGGGGGGAAGGAGCGAGCCCGGGAGGGGCTATTCCTCGATGCGGATGGCGAGCGCCGGGCAGACCGCGGCCGCGTTGCGGACCTCGTCGGCCAGTTCCGCCGGCGGGTTCTCGTTGAGAACGACGACGATGCCGTCGTCCTCGCGCTGGTCGAACACGTCCATGGCGGCGGCCACGCACTGTCCGGCCGCGACGCACTTCTCCTCGTCGACGACAACCTTCATGGGATCTCTCCAGCTCGTTCAGGGGGTGGGGGTGGGGGTACGGAAGGCGTCGACGATCTCCTGTCGGCGCATCCGGGCCTGCTTGGGCATGTTCCAGCCGAGGACGCCGGTGACGACGCCGTCCAGCCGGTAGCGGGCGACGAAGCGACGGGCCGTCAGATCGCCCTCGACGACGTCGACTTCGGCCTCGGGCGGCAGGAAGCCGTGCACCTGGAGCTTGGCGTCGAACTGATCCGTCCAGAAGTACGGGACCGGCGCGTAGGGCCGGTCGTCGCCGAGGATCGCCGCGGCCACCGCCATGGCCTGTTCGGTGGCGTTCGTACGGTTCTCCAGGCGGACCGGGCGGCCGAGCCACTCGTGGTGCCAGCGGGCGACGTCCCCGACCGCGTAGATTCCGTCCGCGGCCCGGCAGGTGGCGTCGCAGAGCACGCCGTTGTCCAGCCGCAGTCCGCTGTCCGCGAGCCAGTCCGTGGCCGGGACGGCGCCGATCGCGACGACCACCACGTCGGCCGGCAGCGTCTCGCCGCTGCCGAGCCGGACGCCCGCCACCCGGCCCGCGCCGTCGTCGGTGAGCCCGGTGACGCCGTTGCCCAGGCGCAGCCGGACACCGCGTTCGGTGTGCAGTTCGGCGAGGACGCCGGAGACCAGGGGGCCCACCTGCAGGGCCATGGGCGCGTCGAGGGGGCCGGTCAGGGTGACGTCCAGGCCGAGCTTGCGTCCGGTGGCCGCGATCTCGGAGCCGAGGACGCCTTCGCCGACGACCACGAGCCGCCGGCCGGCCAGCAGGTCCTTGCGCAGGGCCAGGGCGTCGTCGAGGGTGCGCAGCACGTGCACCCCGGCGAGCGCGTCCTGGCCGGGCAGCCGCCGTGCCCGCACGCCGGTGGCGATCACGACCGCGTCGGCCGTCAGCTCCCGGCCGGACTCGGTGCGCACGGTGCGGGTCGCCGGGTCCAGCGCGACGGCCGGGTCACCGAGCACGAACTCGGCGTCCAGCGCCGACAGGACGTCCTCGGTGCGCAGGGCCGCCCGATCGGGTTCCCACTCCCCGGCGAGCACCTGCTTGGACAGCGGGGGCCGGTCGTACGGTACGTGCGGCTCGTCGCCGAGCACCGTGAGGGCGCCCGTGTACCCCTTGCGCCGCAGCGCCTCCGCGGTGGTCAGTCCGGACGCGGAGGCGCCCACCACCAGCACGCGGTCGGGGGCCGTCATGCGAGCACCTCGCCGGCCGTGTTCCCCCTGGTGATGTGGTCGATCGTCATGCGTGACTCCGTTTGGGTCCGTGGTGCGGTGTCCGTCTCTGAAAAATAGACCGACCGGTCGGCAGAATCAATTCGATCCGCATAAAGGTGCATATAAAGGTCCGCATGGAGGTCCGCATACGGACGCGGCCCGGCCTCCGGTCGGGCCTCGCGCGAAGGGCGGCGCCCGTCCCGCGAGGCCCGGCGAACACGGCGAGCGTGCCGGTCGTACGGCCGGCGGGGCTCAGACGAGGTAGCGCCCGCCGTTGGCGCTGAGGCTCTGGCCGGTCACGTAACCGGCCTCCTCGGAGGCGAGGTAGGCCACCGCGTGGGCGATGTCCTCGGGCTGCCCGGCCCGCTTCATGGGCATGGTGGCCGCCGCCGCCTCGACGTCGACCGGCCCCTCGCGCACCAGCGGGGTGTCGATGAAGCCCGGCGGCACGTGGTTGACGGTGATGCCCTTGTCGGCGTACTCGATCGCGAGGGCCCGGGTGAGGCCGATGACGCCGCCCTTGGAGGCCGCGTAGTGGGCCATCGCGGGGGCGCCGGTCTGCGCGGACGAGGACGAGATGTTGACGATCCGGCCCCAGCCGGCCGCCAGCATGTCCGGCACCAGTTCCTTGGTGACCAGGAACGGCCCCTTGAGGTTGATGCCGATCATGCGGTCCCAGGCGGCCTCGCTGATGCCGGTGAACGGCACATAGGCGGTGGTGCCGGCGTTGTTCACGAGGATCGTGACGGCGCCCAGTTCCTCACGGGTCCGGGCCGCCGCGGCGGCGACGGCCGTGGCGTCGGCGGCGTCACCGGCCACGGCGATCGCGGTGCCGCCCGCCTCCTGGATCTCGGCCACGGTCTTCTCCGCGCCTTCGGCGTTCAGGTCCCAGACGGCGACCGCCGCGCCGTGCGAGGCGAGGACGATCGCGATCGCCCGTCCGATTCCGCGGGCGCCGCCGGTGACGACCGCGACCTTTCCCTGCAGTGTCATGCGTGCTCCTTGTGTGCCTGATGCGTGCGGTGTGCCGGGTACGGGTGGTGCCGTACGGCGCCCGTCACTCGCCCAGCGCCTCGCGCGCCGCGGTGCGGGCGCCCACCGCGCGGGGGAAGCCCGCGTAGCCGGCGGAGTGGTAGATGACCTCGGCGATCTCGTCCTTGGTCAGTCCGTTGGTCAGCGCGACCCGGACATGTGTCTTCAGTTCGGTCTCGGCGCCCAGCGCGATCAGGAGGCCGAGCGTGACCAGGCTGCGGTCCCGGGGCGCGAGTCCCTCACGGCCCCAGATCGCACCCCAGACGCTGGTCAGGCCGATGTCGACCAGTTCCTCCCCGAGACGGCCGTCGCGGAGGTCGACCTCCCCCTCCGGGAAGACCCCGGGCAGGGCCGCGCGCATGGCCTTCCAGCCGGCGGCTCGCAGATCGGCGGTGGCCCCGGGCCCCGTTGCGGTGGGTTCCTGGACGTCCTCGGTCGTCATGTGCGACTCCTCTGCCACGACATTGTGCGGTTCGCCTGAGCGAAAGTTAATTCAAACGGTCGGTACAATCAATCCATCGCGCCGATCCGGCCGTCCGCACCGCGGACCGAGCCCGCCGTGCGGCGAGATCTCCGGGGGAACCCCAAAACCCGCGCCCCCGGACCATTGATCGGGCCCACCCCCTCCCCTACGCTCGGCCTGAATATTCGACCGACTGGTCGAAACATCATTCAAGGCGCACGCGGGAGCAGCGGCCCCTGTCACGTTGGAGGGCAGATGAGCGAATCGACGAAGGTGCCGGAGGCAGCGACCGGCGCCCAGGCGCAGGCACCGGAGCAGGGCGTGGTCGACGTACTCGTGATCGGTGCCGGTGTCACCGGCATCTACCAGCTCTACCGGGCCCGCGAGGCCGGTTTCTCGGCACACCTGATCGAGGCCGGCACCGGTGTGGGCGGCACCTGGTACTGGAACCGCTACCCTCAGGCCCGCTTCGACTCCGAGAGCTACACCTACGGCTACCTGTTCTCCAAGGAGCTGTGGGAGGAGTGGGAGTGGTCGGAGCACTTCGCCGGCCAGCCGGAGATCGAGCGGTACTTCAACCACGTGGTCGACCGGTTCGACCTGCGCCGCCACATCTCCTTCGGCACCAAGGTGACCTCGGCCGTCTGGGACGAGCCCTCGGGCACCTGGACCGTCCGGACGGAGGACGGCACGGAGCGCCGGGCGCGGTTCGTGGTGGCGGCGACCGGCATCCTCTCGGTGCCGTTCGTCCCGGAGATCCCCGGCCGCGCGGACTTCCGCGGTGAGCAGCACCACACCGGCCGGTGGCCGAAGGAGCCGGTGGACTTCGCCGGCAAGCGGGTGGCCCAGATCGGCACCGGCTCCAGCGGGGTCCAGATCGTCCCGGCGATCGCCGACGAGGTGGCCTCCGTCACGGTGTACCAGAAGGTCGCCGACTGGCTCACGCCGCTGAACAACCGGCCGATCACGGCCGAGGAGCAGGCGGACCTGAAGGCGAACTTCGAGTCCATCCGCGACACGCTGAACACCTCGGTGAGCGGGTTCCTGCACCAGATCACCATGCGCTCGGGCCTGGAGGACACCCCGGAGCAGCGGCAGGAGTTCTACGAGCAGAAGTGGAACAGCCCCGGCTTCACCAAGCTCTCCGAGCACTACTACGACATGACCACGAACCCCACGGTCAACGAGGAGTTCTGCGACTTCATCGCCGCCAAGATCCGCTCCATCGTCAAGGACCCCGCGACGGCGGAGAAGCTGATCCCCAAGGGGCACGGCTACGGCGGCCGGCGGCCCCCGTTCGGCACCGGGTACTACGAGGCGTACAACAAGCCGAACGTCCATCTCGTCGACATCAACGAGACGCCGATCATCCGGATCACGGAGAGCGGCATCGAGACCGCGGAGGGCGTGCACGAGGTCGACATCATCATCTGGGCCACCGGCTACGACTTCGGCACCGGCGCCCTGAACCGGCTGGGCGTGCGGGGCCGTGACGGGCTCGCGCTCAAGGACTACTGGGGGGACGGTCCGTCGACGTACCTGGGCGTCGCGACCGCCGGCTTCCCGAACTTCTTCTTCCCCGGCGGACCGCACGGCGCGCTCGGCAACAACCCGCGCTACTCCGGCGACCAGGTCGACTACGTGATGGACGTGCTCGCGCACGCCCGCGACCACGGCCACGACGTCGTCGCGGTCACCGCGGCCGCGGAGGAGGAGTGGACGAACCTGGTCAACGACAGCGAGGGCCAGTCCTCCTTCCTCAAGAGCAGCTACTTCTACGGGGCGAACATCCCCGGCAAGGCGATCAAGCAGCTGCTGAACCCGACCGGCCGGTGGAAGCTCCAGGAGCTGATCAACGAGTCCGTGGAGAACGACTTCCCCGCGTTCTCCTTCGCCAAGGCGGAGAAGCGGGACTGAACACGGCGGCGCCCGTGCCGCCGGTCCCGTCACGGGGCGGGACCGGCGGCACGGGCGCTCGGCGGTGCCGGGGCGTCCGGCAGGGTCAGCTGAAGTTCGTGACCCGCTTGCGGAACTGCCACGCCCCGTCCACGAGGGCCACCGTGTCCTCGTAGCTCCCGACGAGCTGGACGGCCCAGCCCTGCTCGCCGCGGGCGAAGAACACCAGGTTGCTGGTGGCCGTCACCTCCTCGCCGGGGGGCGAGGTGAGGACGGTGTTGCCGACGAGGTGCAGCTGCGGAGCCTGCGGCTTGAAGGCGCCGTAGGCCGCACGGATCGCCGCACGGCCCTGGAAGGTGCCCTGGCCGGCGATCTCGGAGACGCCGTCCTCCGTGAACAGGTCGGCGACGGTGCCGGCGTCGCCCGCGTCGATGGCGTGCGCGTAGGCCGCGATGACGGACTGCACGCCGGCCAGGGCTTCTTCGGCGGAGATGGTCATGTGTCTTCTTCTCTCAGCAGGGGCGAAGGGTGGAAGCGGACGGAGGGCGGACTACGCCTGGAAGACGGTCACGCGGCGCTGGATCAGCCAGGCGCCGTCGACGTGCCGCAGGGTGTCCTCGTAATGGCCGACGACCTGCGGGGCCCAGCCCGACTCGCCCCGCTGGAAGAAGGCCACGTCGCTCGTGGCGGTCGCCTCGTCCGGCCCGGAGGCGGTGACGACGGTGTTGCCCACGAGGTGCAGCTGCGGCTGCGTGGGGGCCCAGCCCTTGAAGGCCGCGCGCAGGGCGTCGTGGCCCCGCACCGGGTCCATGCCGGGCAGCTCCAGGATCCCGTCGGGCGCGTACAGCGCGACGATGTCGTCGGTGCGGCCGGTGTCCTGGGCCTGGGTGTGCGCGCCGATCACGGCACGGACCCCGGCCGCGACCCACGCCGGTGTGGATTCGCTCATTGCCTCTCCAAGCGGTAGACGTTTCGACCAGTCAGTCTATTGATCGAAGCGAGCAATATGAAGCCTCAATTCCAAACCGTCCCACTAGTTGACCACTCGGTACATTAGAAATAGCATGCGGCCACGACCGTCGACGGGGACCGTCGTCTAAGGAGGCGTTTTATCGTGACGAAGCGTTGGAAGCAGCGGCCGCCGGGATCGACGTGGGGAGATTTCGGCGAGGACGACGAACTCGGGCGCATCAACCTGCTGACCGCCGAGAAGGTGCTCCAGGGTGTGCGCGAGGTGGAGCACGGGGTCACCTTCAGCCTGAGCCTGCCTCTGGACTATCCGGGCGGGACCGCCCTCAACCAGCGGCGTTACCCGCCGATCCTGAAGCCCACCGAGGACCTCGCGCACAACCAGGACGTCTTCTACAACGTGGTCGCGCGCGACCAGATCGACCCCTCGCTGATCGACGTCTGGTCCGACGACGTGGTGACCCTCTGGCTGCAGTACTCGACCCAGTGGGACTCCCTCGCCCACCAGGGCGCCGAGTTCGACGCCGACGGCGACGGCGAGGCCGAGCCGGTCTACTACAACGGCTTCCGCCCCGGCACCGACCTGGTGGGGCCTCAGGAGGACGCCAAGGGAGACGGCAGCGGAAGCGTCAGCTTCGCCCGCCACCTCGGCCTGGAGAAGATGGCCGAGCACGGCGTCCAGGGCCGGGGCGTGCTCATCGACATCGCCCACCACCTGGGCACGGGCTACCAGGCCGTCAGCTACCAGCAGCTCCAGGAGATCATGGCCGCGGACAACGTGACCGTGGAGCCCGGCGACATGGTGCTGCTGCACACCGGTTTCGCCACCCAGATCCTCGCCTGGGAGAAGAACCCGGACCCGGTGGCGATCCACCAGACCGCCGCGTACCTCGACGCGGACGACCCGGACATCCTCAAGTGGATCGCCGACTCGCAGATGTCGGCGCTGATCTCCGACAACTACGCGGTCGAGGGGGTGGGCGTCACCCAGGCCCAGGGCCGGCACACCCTGCTCCCCATCCACCACCTGTGCCTGTTCAAGCTGGGCGTCCCGCTCGGCGAGCTGTGGTACCTGCACGACCTGGCGGCGTGGCTGCGCGAGCACAACCGCAGCCGCTTCCTGCTCACCGCTCCCCCGCTGAACCTGCCCGGCACACAGGGCAGTCCGCTGACTCCGGTCGCGACCGTCTGATCCACGGTCACGGCCGGACCGCCGCCGGCCCTCCCTTGTCCTGCCGACGAAGTCGGGCCGGCGGCGGACACCACGAAGCACACACACCATGACGAAGGGGTGCCCCCCGGGACCGGATCCCGGGGGGGCACCCCTTCGTCATGCGTCGGGCGGCCCGTGGGTCACACCGCCGCGATCCGTCGCAGCGTGTCGGCGATGGTGTCGCGCGAGGGCAGCCAGAGCCGTTCCAGCGCGGGGGTGTAGGGGGCCGGCATCGGCGGCGGGGCGACCCGGGTGACGGGCGCGTCCAGGTGCCAGAAGCCCTCGTCGACGGCGAGCGCCGACAGTTCCGCGCCGATGCCGAAGTCCCGTACCGCCTCGTGGGCGATGACCAGCCGGTTGGTCTTGGCGAGGGAGGCGAGAACGGTCTCGCGGTCCAGCGGGGCGACCGTGCGCAGGTCGACCACCTCGACGCTCACCCCCTCGGCGGCGAGGACTTCCGCGGCCGCCAGGGAGTCCTGGACCATCCGCGACCAGGAGACCAGGGTGACGTCGGTGCCCTCCCTGACGACCTTTGCCCGGCCCAGCGGGACGAGGTGGTCGGCCGGCGGGCGGGGGCCCTTGAAGCCGTACTGGAGGCGGTTCTCCACGAAGACCACCGGGTTGGGGTCCTGGATGGCGGCCCGCAGCAGGCCGTAGGTGTCGGCGGGGTTGGAGGGCATCACCACGGTGAGGCCGGGGATGTGCGCGAGCAGGGCCTCCAGGGACTGGGAGTGCTGGCTGCCGGAGGAGCGGCCCGCGCCGAACTGGGTGCGCACGACCAGGGGCATGCTCGCCCGGCCGCCGGTCATGAAGCGCAGTTTGGCGGCCTGGTTGAGCAGCATGTCCAGGCAGACGCCGATGAAGTCCATGTACATGATCTCGACGACCGGCTTCATCCCGGCCATGGCCGCCCCCACCGCCGCGCCGAGGATCGCGCTCTCGCTGATCGGGGTGTCCCGGACCCGGCCCGGGAAGGCCTGGGCCAGGCCCCGGGTGAGGCCGAAGACGTTGCCGCCCGCGCCGACGTCGATGCCGGCGACGAACACGTCCGGATCGGCGGTGAGTTCGTGCTCCAGGGCGAGGCGCACGGCGTCCATGGTGCGGAAGACCTCCCCCGCGGCGGGGGCGGGCTCGGGTACGGCCGTACGCGGGGCGGAGACGAAGTCGTACAGCGTCTCGGGGGCCGGCTCGGGCAGGCTGCGGGCCCACTCCACGGCCGCCTCGATCTCCTTGTCGATCTCCTCGTCGACGGCGTCCACGAGGGCCGTCGCCACCCCGGCCGCCGCCAGGTGCCGGCGCGCGATGATCAGCGGGTCGCGTTCCTTGGCGGCCGCGACCTCCTCGGCCGGGCGGTAGCGCTCCGGGTCGCCCTCGTAGTGGCCGTGCCAGCGGTAGGTCTCGGCCTCCACCAGGACCGGTCCGCCGCCCGTCCGCAGCCGTGCCACCACGTCCGTCATGAGCGTCTTCACCGCGAGGACGTCGTTGCCGTCGACGTGCTCGTAGCCGATGCCGTACCCGTCGGCGCGGGCGGCGAGTGTGGCGCGGTGCTGTTCGGCGGCGGGCGAGAACTCGGAGTAGTGGTTGTTCTCGCAGAGGAAGACGACCGGCAGGTCCCATACGGCGGCCAGGTTGACGGCCTCGTGGAACATGCCCTGGGCGACCGCGCCGTCCCCGAAGAACGCCACCACCACGTCGCCCCGGCCGCGCAGCTTGGCGGCCGTGGCGACGCCCCCGGCGATCGGCAGTCCGGCGGCGACGATGCCGTTGGCGCCGTAGATGCCGATGCCGGGGTCGGCGATGTGCATCGAGCCGCCGCGGCCCCGGTTGGTGCCGGCGTCCTTGCCCATCAGCTCGGCCATCATCGGGGCGGCGTCCAGGCCCTTGGCCAGGACGTGGCCGTGGCCGCGGTGGGTGGAGGTGATGCCGTCGCGCTCGGTGAGCGGCCAGCACGCGCCGACCGCGCTCGCCTCCTGCCCGATGGACAGATGCAGGAAGCCGGGTATCTCCGTCGCCTTGTACAGATCGGACGCCCGTTCCTCGAAGCGCCGGATGCGCCGCATACGGCGGTACATTTCCAGGAGGTCGTCCGCTGGGGCGGAGCCGGTGTGCTGCGGTACCTGCGTCATGCGCGTCCTCGCAATGCTCACAGAGACGGCCGGGCCGTCTGTATTCCATGTTTTAATGTACCGTTTGGTCTAGCAAACTGGAACGACGCCCTGGAGTCCGCTTCCCCCGGATGTGCCGAAGGCTGTTCGACGCGGGCCCGGGAGCCTGTTTCAATCGACACGTCGTCACATCACGCGGGGAGAGGAATCCATGCCACGTCCGCCGGGCCATGGACCGGGTTTCGAGGTCAGACGCCAGAAGATCATCGACATCGCGGCCTCGCTGTTCGCACAGCAGGGGTACGCGGCGACCTCCATCAACGACCTGGGTCGCGCGGTCGGGCTCGCCAAGGGAGCGCTGTACTACTACATCGGCTCCAAGGAGAACCTGCTGGTCGAGATCCAGTCCCGGGTGATGGGGCCGCTGCTCGCCCGCGCCCGCCAGATCGCGGACCTGGACGAGGAGCCCCTGCTGCGGCTGCGGCTCCTCTCGGAGTCGCTGCTGACGATCATCTTCCGGCGGCTCGACCACATCTGGGTCTACGAACACGACTACCGCAGCCTGAGCGGCGACGAGCTCAAGACCCTGCTGGGCCAGCGCTCCGACTTCGAGGAGCTGATCTCCGGGCTGCTCTCGGAGGCCATGGCCCAGGGCGTCTTCCGGCAGACCTCGCCGCGCCTGGCCACCCTGCAGTTCCTGAACCTGCACAACCACACCTACCAGTGGGTGCGGCCGGAGGGGCAGTGGGACGCGCCGTTCCTGTCCCGGGAGTACTGCGCGACCCTGTTCCGCGGGTTCGGCGCGCCGGACCACGCCCTGCCGAGGGTCGAGGAGCAGGCGGAGGCGTTCAAGCGCGAGCGCCCCGGGCTTCCGCTCGACCCGGAGGCCGAGTGGGAGCAGGTGCCCGCCGCCGGCTGACGGACGACGGTCCCGCGGTGTACGTCCGCACACCGCGGGAACCCGCTCACGCCTCGCTGACCAGCGCCCTGGCGATGACATTGCGCTGGATCTCGTTGGTGCCCTCGCCGATCTCCAGGATCTTGGCGTCGGCGTAGAAGCGGGAGATCTCCGACTCCCGGACATAGCCGTAGCCGCCGTGGATCTGGACGGCCTGGGAGGCGGCCCGGTTGGCGACCTCGGAGGCGTACAGCTTGGCCATGGCGGACGCGGTGCTGTGCGGGCGCCCCTGGTCGGCGAGCCAGGCGGCCCGGTAGACCAGGCAGCGGGCGGCCTCCAGTTCGGTGCCCATGTCGGCGATCTTGTGCCCGACGGCCTGGAAGTCCGACAGCGGACGGCCGAACTGGTGGCGTTCGGTGGCGTGCTTGACCGCCAGACCGAGCGCCGCCTTCGCCAGGGACAGCCCGAGCGCGGCGACGCTGATCCGGCCCTTGTCGAGGACGGAGAGGAACTGGCGCAGACCGCCGCCCTCCTCGCCGATCAGGTGGTCGTCGGGGACGAAACAGCCGTCGAAGACCAGTTCCCGGGTGTCCATGGCGTGCCAGCCGAGCTTCTTCAGCTTGTGGCCGACGGTGTAGCCGGGAGTGCCGGTCGGGACGTAGAAGGTCGCGTAGCGCTTGCGTCCCCCCTCCTCCCGGCCGGTGACGGCGAGGATGGTGACGCCCTGGCTGATGTCGGTACCGGCGTTGGTGATGAACATCTTGGTGCCGTTGATCACCCAGCCGCCGTCCACCCGGCGGGCGGTGGTGGCGATGCCCGCCGCGTCGGAACCGGCCTCCGGCTCGGTCAGGCCGAAGGCGCCGATGGCCTCACCGGCCGCCAGCGGGGCCAGCCAGCGGTGCTTCTGCTCCTCGGTGCCGTAGGCGAGCAACGGCAGCGTGGCGATGGTCGAGTGGGCGTTCCAGGAGGAGGCCACCGACTGGTCGGCGGCGCCGAGTTCCTCCATCACGGCGACGTAGGTGACCATGTCGGAGCCGGCGCCGCCGTACTCCTCGGGCACCAGCATGCCCATCAGGCCGAGTTCACCGAGCTTGGTGAAGACCTGGGTCGGGAACTCCTCGTTCTCCGACCACTGGGCCGCGTGCGGAGTGATCTCCTTGGCCGCGAACTCACGGACCATCTCCTTGAGGGCGAGAGTCTCCTCGGGCAGGTCGAAATCCATGTCGGTCATCCCTTCGGGGTCAGCAGAACCTTGAGGTGGCGGGCCCGGTCTGCGGCCAGGTCCGCGAAGACCCCGGCTCCCGCGGAGAGCGGGAAACGTCCGGTGACCAGCGCCGAGGCGTCCAGGCGCCCGGTGCTCATCAGGTCGATCACGCGGGGAATGTCGAAGTTGTAGCCGAGCGTGCCGAGCACGGAACGCTCGTAGAAGACGAGCTGCCCCATGTCGAACTCGACGCTGCCGTGGCCGACTCCGGCGAGCACGACCCGGCCGCCGCGCCGGACGGTGGCGACGGCCTGGGCGGCGAGCCGGGGCACGCCGGTCGCGTCGATGACGGCGTCCGGGCCGATCCGGCCGGTGCGCAGGAACACCTCGCGTCGCACATCGGTCTCCGCCGGGTCGAAGGCCTCGGTGACGCCGAGGCCGAGCAGCATCTCGCGGCGCTCCTTGAGGGGTTCGCTCACGTAGAGGCCGGCCGCGCCGGCGATCCGGGCCGCGAGGACGACCGCGACGCCGATCGGTCCGCCGCCGACGACCAGGACGTTGTCGCCGGGCCGCACACCGGCACGTGTCACCGCGTGCAGGCCGACGGCCAGCGGTTCGGCGACCGCCGCCATCTCGTCGGTGACGTTGTCGGGCAGCCGGGTCAGGCCCGCGATCGGCACGGTGACGCGGTCGGCGAAGCCGCCCGGTGAGGCGAGGCCGACGGAGCCGCTGCTGGGGCAGATGTGGTACTCGCCGCGCGCGCACCAGAAGCAGACGCCGCAGCGCCAGACGGGGTCGGCGGTGACGCGGTCGCCGACCGCGATGCCGGGCACGGCGGTGCCGAGGGCGACGACGGTGCCGCTCAGTTCGTGGCCGAGGGCGAGGGGCGGCTCGGCACCGGTGAGGGGGTGCGGGCCGGTGCGGATCATGTGCGGGCCTTCGAGGAACTCGTGCAGGTCGGTGCCGCAGACTCCGCACCAGGAGACCTCCACGACCGCCTCGTGCGGGGCGGGGTCGGGAGGGTCGGGGACCTCTTCGAGGCGGAGGTCCTGTGCGCCGTGCCAGCGCAGTGCCTTCATGGGGGCACCCCTTTCGTGTCGTCGTGCGTCGTCGTTCGGCTGCGGTGCCGTCGTGGCTGGTCGCGCAGTTCCTCCCCCAGCCTTCGGCCGGGGGGACCCCCAGCCCCCCTTCGGGGGCGCTACAGCGCGGCTCTGTCGTCTGGTCCCGCATTCCCTCTGGGGCGCTCCTGTGCCGTGTCTCCGAAGCGGGCGCGGCCCGGGCCGCGCTCAAGGAAGGACTGGATGCCGGTGTCGGCGTCGGTGGTGCCGAACACGCCGGTGAACAAGGCGCGTTCGAGGGCGAGGCCGGTTGCCAGGCCCGTGTCGGCGCCGTGGTCGACCGCCTCCTTGATCGCCTCCAGGGCCGCGGCCGGGCCCTCGGCGAGGCGGTGGGCGTAGGCGAGGGCGGTGTCGAGGACGCGGGCGGGTGGGACCACCTCGTCGACGAGGCCGAGGCGCAGGGCCTCGTCGGCGCCCACGCGGCGGCCGGTCATCAGGAGGTTCTTCGCGCGGGAGGGGCCGATGAGGCGGGTGAGGCGCTGGGTGCCGCCGGAGCCCGGCATGATGCCGAGCTGCACCTCGGGCTGGCCGAGGAGCGCGTCGTCGGCCGCCACCCGGTAGTCGGCGGCGAGGGCCAGCTCCAGGCCGCCGCCGAGGGCGTAGCCGGTGAGGGCGGCGACGACCGGCATCGGCAGGCGTGCGACCTCGTCGAAGGTCCGCTGCAGGGCGCGGTTCCAGCCCCGGACCTCCTCGGGACCCATCGCGGCCAGTGCCTTCACGTCCGCGCCGGCCGCGAACAGCCGCTCTCCGCCGTAGAGCACCACGGCCCGTACGCCGGGGGTGTCGGCGAGTTCGCGGACGCAGGCGGAGAGCTCCGCCCGCTGGGCGGAGTCGAAGGCGTTCATCGGCGGGTTGTCCAGGCGGACCGTGACGACCGGCCCGTCGAGGTCGAAGCGGATGCGTGGCACGGGCACCTCCTCGTCGGCTTCTTCGGCACATTCAGGCGGCTTCGGCAGCGGCAGGCGCGGGAGCGCTTGTCGAGGCCTTCATGCCGTCGTAAAGTGCGGAAACAAGTTTTATAGACCAAGGGGTACACTAAATCTTCGGTGCGGGCAACCGACCGGTCGGGATCCGGGTTGCCCTAGAGCCGGGGCGGCCGCGGTCGTCGTCGAACACCACACAGTGAGAGTGAGCCGTGCACAATTTCGCGAGCATCCTCGACTACCACCTGGCCCAGCGGCCCGACGCCGTGGCGGTCGCGCAGGAGGACCAGGAACTGACGGTTCGTCTGCTGCACGAACGCGTCAACCAGTTGGCCGCCGGGCTGACCGAACTGGGCATCGGGCGCGGCGACGTCGTCGCCCTCCTCCTCTACAACCGGCCGGAGTTCCTGGAGCTGGTCTACGCGGCGAGCCGGATCGGCGCCGTGTTCCTGCCGCTCAACTACCGTCTCTCCGAGGAGGAGTGGCAGTACATCCTGGGTCACTCGCAGGCCAGGGCCGTCATCGCCGAGCCGGAGTTCGCCCCGGCGATGGAGCGCAGCGCCGGCTGCCTGACCGATCTGGAGCACCGGATCCTGGTCGGCTCCGCGCCGACCGCGTCCTGGATCGACTACGAGGCGCTGCTCGCCGCCCACCGGGGCGCCCGGGTGGAGCCGGTGGACGTCGGGCCGGAGGACCTGCAACGCCTGATGTACACCTCCGGCACCACCTCACGTCCCAAGGGCGTGCGCATCACGTACGGGAACCTGGCGGCGAAGAACCTCGCGCACATCGTCCACTTCGGGCTCACCGCGGCCGACACCACGCTGGTGTGCGGTCCGCTCTACCACGTCGGCGGTCTCGACATGCCGGGCCTCGCGACCCTCTACGCGGGCGGCGGCGTGGTGCTCCAGCGCAGGTTCGACCCGGTCGGTACGCTGCACGCGATCCAGAAGCACCGCGTCACCAACCTGTGGCTGGCGCCCGCCATGGTCAACGCGGTGCTGGAGGTCCCCGACCGCGACACCTACGACACCGCCTCGGTCCGCTTCATCCTCGGCGGCGGCGAGAAGACCCCGGAGCCCGTGCTGCGGCGCATCATGACCGCGTTCCCCAACGCCTGGTACGCCGACGCCTACGGCCTGACCGAGACCGTCTCCGGCGACACCTTCCTCGACCGCGAGCACGCCCTGACCAAACTGGGTTCGGTCGGCCGTCCCGTGCCGCACACCCGGGTCAGGATCGTCGACGACGAGGACAAGGAGGTGCCCGCGGGCGAGCTCGGCGAGATCACCCTGCGCGGGCCGAAGGTCTTCGCCGGGTACTGGCGCGACGAGAAGGCCACGGCCGCCGCGCTCAGGGACGGCTGGTTCCACACCGGCGACATCGGCCACCTCGACGAGGACGGCTTCCTCTACATCGACGACCGCAAGAAGGACATGATCGTCTCCGGCGGCGAGAACATCGCCACCCCCGAGGTGGAACGCGTCCTGTACGAGCACCCCGCCGTGCTGGAGGCGGCCGTGGTCGGGCTGACCCATCCCCGCTGGGGCGAGGTCCCGCGCGCCTTCGTGGTGCTGCGGCCGGGCACGCAGGCCGGCGCCGAGGAGCTCCGGGAGTTCTGCCGGACCCGGCTGGCCAAGTTCAAGGTGCCCGCCCGCGTCGACTTCGTCGACGAACTGCCCCGCACCCCCTCGGGCAAGGTCCTCAAGCGGACCCTGCGCGACATCCCCACGGAGGGCTGAGCCATGGCCGACGTCAACACCGAACTGCGCCTGGACGGCAGGACGGCGTGGGTGACCGGGGCGGGGAAGGGGCTGGGCCGGGCGATCGCGGTCGCCCTCTCCCAGGCCGGCGCCACCGTCGCCGTGACCGCCCGCACCGCCCCGGACCTCGACCAGCTCGCGGCCGAACTCGCGGGCCACGGCGGCAAGACACTGGTCGTCCCCGGATCGATCGCCGACTCGGCCGCCGTGCGGGAGATGGCCGAGCGCATCACCGACGCGACGGGCCGGCTGGACGCGCTCGTCAACTGCGCCGGGATCAGCCCGCACTTCACCCGCAGCGAGCGGGTCACCGACCAGGACTGGCAGCAGGTCCTGGACGTCAACCTCCAGGGCACGTTCTACTGCTGCCGGGAAGCGGGCAAGGCGATGCTGGCCCAGCGTTCGGGGTCGATCGTCAACGTCTCGTCGGTGCACGCCAGTACCGGCTTCGAGCGGATCGCCGCGTACGCCGCGAGCAAGGGCGGCGTCGAGGCGCTGACCCGGGCGCTCGCCGTGGAATGGGCCGATCGCGGGGTACGGGTCAACTCCCTCGCCCCGGGCTACTTCCACACCGACCTCAGCTCCGGGCTGCTGGACAGCCGCTGGGGCGAGCGGATCACGGCCGGCACCCCGCTGGGCCGCGTCGGCAGCGCCGACGAACTGGGCGGGGCCGCGGTGTTCCTCGCCTCCGACGCCTCCCGCTTCGTCACGGGTACGACCCTCACGGTGGACGGCGGCTGGACGGCCTGGTGACCCGCCGCCCTCCTTTCCGCCTCCCGCGGCCGTCGGCTCGGGGGGCCGGAAGGGGGACGCCCCCGGGGCCGGGCCGTCAGGGACGGCCCGTTCCCTCTATCCCACCAGCACGTCCTGGCGGTCCGGCAGCGGGGTGTCGGCGAGGTCCTCGGAGACGGCCCGGACCACGTTGACCACCAGCGGGGCCACCCGTTCGAGCGCGGTGCTGTCGTCACCGACCACCGATATCGCCGCGACCGGGCCCTCGGGCCCGCGCAGCGCGAGGCCGACGCATCCGATGTGGGGGAAGCATTCCCCCCGTTCGATCGCCAGGCCGTTGCGGCGCCGGACCAGGCCGAGTTCGCGGTGCAGCTGGTCGAGGCGGCCGATGCTCTGCGGGGTGCGGGGCTCCATCACCTGTGCGCAGCGGGCCTCGACCTCCTCCGCGGGCAGCCAGGCGAGCAGGGCCTTGCCCAGCCCGGTGCAGTGCGCGACCGCCCGGCCGCCGACCTTCGAGGGGATGTCGAAGGCGGCCCGGCCGCCGACCTTGTCCAGGTAGTAGATCTCCGGTCCGTCGAGCACGGCCAGGTGGACGACCATCCTGGTCCGCACCGCCAGGTCCAGCAGGTGGGGCGCGGCCGCGGCACGCAGCGCGCTGTGGTCGACCTCCCGGCCGCCGAGGCCCAGGGCGCGGCTCCCCAGTGCGTATCCGGCCGCGGTGTGGCGCAGCCAGTCCAGGCGGACCAGCTGGTCGAGTATGCGGTGTGTCGTCGAGCGCGGCAGCTGGGTCCGACGGGATATCGCTTCGAGCGTCAGCCGGGTCTGCGGCCGTTCGAAGAGATCCATGATCAGCGTCACGCGCTCCATCATCGACGGAGGCAGCGCGGGGCCGTCGGCCTCGGTGGTACGCGCGCTCAGGCGAAGGGCAGACGTCATCGTCGGTGCCTCTCTGCTCAAACTGAAATCAATTCTAGTTCGGCGCCGACGACAAAGTACCAACGGCTTCGACCGCAGAGATAGAGGCGTGCACCGATTTATTAGAGCGGTTGGTCTATTCTTCCCGCCACGTAAAAACGTACCGCTCCCGGAGGCCGTCCGGGAGCGGTACGAGCGGTCGGTGGGTCAGGCGCGGCTGGTGAGGTCCAGGGCGATGTCCACGATCATGTCCTCCTGGCCGCCGACGAGTCCCCGGCGGCCGACCTCCTCCAGGATGGTGCGGGCGTCCAGGCCGTATCGCTCCGCCGCGGTCTCGGCGTGCCGCAGGAAGCTGGAGTAGGCGCCGGCGTAGCCGAGGGTGAGGGTCTCCCGGTCGACACGGACCGGGCGGTCCTGCAGGGGTCGTACGAGATCCTCGGCGGCGTCCTGGAGGGCGTGCAGGTCGCAGTCGTGTTTCCAGCCGAGGAGGTTGGCGACGGCGACGAACGGCTCGATCGGGCAGTTGCCCGCGCCCGCGCCCTGTCCGGCGAGGGACGCGTCGACGCGGGTCACGCCCTCCTCCACGGCGACCACGGAGTTGGCGACCGAGAGGGAGAGGTTCTCGTGCGCGTGGATGCCGATCTGGGTCTCCGGGGCGAGTACGTCACGGTAGGCGCGGATGCGGTCGCGGACGCCGTCCATGGTGAGCCGGCCGCCGGAGTCGGTGACGTAGACGCAGTGCGCGCCGTAGGACTCCATCAGCTTCGCCTGTTCGGCCAGCTTCTCGGCCGGGGCCATGTGGGCCATCATCAGGAACCCGGAGACGTCCATGCCGAGTTCGCGGGCGGTGGCGATGTGCTGGGCGGCGACGTCGGCCTCGGTGCAGTGGGTGGCGATGCGGATGGAGCGGATCCCCAGGGCGTAGGCGCGCTTGAGTTCGGCGATGGTGCCGATGCCCGGCAGCAGCAAGGAGGTGAGGACCGCGCGGTCGACGGCGTCGGCGGCGGCCTCGATCCACTCCCAGTCGGTGTTGCTGCCGGGCCCGTAGTTGAGGCTGCCGCCGGCCAGTCCGTCGCCGTGCGCGACCTCGATGGCGTCCACGCCCGCCCGGTCCAGCGCGGCGGAGATCTTCGCGACGAACTCCGGGGTGATGCGGTGCCGGATGGCGTGCATGCCGTCCCGGAGGGTGACGTCCTGCACGTAGAGCCTGCGGGTCACTGGGCCACCTCGGAGGTCGGACGGAGGGCGACGCGCTCGGCGACCCGCAGGGCGGCCGAGGTCATGATGTCGAGATTGCCGGCGTAGGCGGGCAGGTAGTGGGCGGCGCCCTCGACTTCGAGGAAGACGGAGACCTTGGTGGTCGCCTCTCGGGCGTCGCCGGTGAAGAGGGTGTGCACCGGGTCGTCGGCGGCGACCGGGGTGAACTGGACCTGCTGCTTGAGCCGGTAGCCGGGCACGTACTCGGCGACCGCGGCCACCATCTCCGCCACCGAGGCACGGACCGCGTCGTGGTCGGCGTCGCCGATCAGGCAGTACACCGTGTCCCGCATGATCAGCGGCGGTTCGGCCGGGTTGAGCACGATGATCGCCTTGCCGCGGCGGGCGCCGCCCACCTTCTCGATCGCCCCGGCGGTGGTCTCGGTGAACTCGTCGATGTTGGCGCGGGTGCCGGGGCCGGCCGACCGGGAGGCGATCGAGGCGACGATCTCCGCGTAGGGCACGGGGGTGACGCGGCTGACGGCGTGCACGATCGGGATGGTGGCCTGGCCGCCGCAGGTGACCATGTTGAGGTTTTCCGCATCGCCCGCGAGGTGCTCGTCCAGGTTGACCGTCGGCACCACGTACGGCCCGAGGGCCGCCGGGGTGAGGTCCACCAGGCGCTTGCCGTAGGGGGCGAGCTTCCTGGCGTTCTCGATGTGGGCCTTGGCCGACGTGGCGTCGAAGACGATCCCGATGTCGTCGAAGCCGTCCATCCGGATCAGGCCGTCCACACCCTCGTGCGTGACGGGCACCTTCAGGCGGGCGGCGCGGGCGAGGCCGTCCGACTCCGGGTCGATGCCCACCAGGGCGGCCATCTCCAGGGTGTCGGACAGGCGCAGTATCTTGATCATCAGATCGGTGCCGATGTTGCCGGAGCCGATTACGGCCACCTTGGTCTTCGTCATCCGTGTTCCTTGGCTTCGGGGGCGTCGAGGGCTGCGGGGTCTTCGGGAGGCTTCGGGGTCTTCCTAAGGCGTGAAGGCCGCGGTCACCGAGCCCAGGCCCGACAGTTCGGCCCGTACGGTCGTGCCCGGCGGGGTGGGGACGAGCGGGCCGAGGGCGCCGGAGAGCACGACCTGCCCGGCGCGCAGCGGGTCGCCGAACTCGCGGGCGGTGCGCGCCAGCCACAGCAGCGCGGCGAGCGGATCGCCCAGGCAGGCGGTGCCGTCGCCCTCGGAGGCGAGCTTCCCGTCGGCGTACAGCCGCATGGTCACCTCCCGCGGCTCGAACTCGTCCAGGCCGACCGCCTGTCGCCCGAGCACGAACAGGCCGCTGGAGGCGTTGTCGGCAACGGTGTCCGTGATCTGGATGTCCCAGCCGGCCACCCGGCTGTCCACGATCTCCAGTGCGGCCACCGCGTGCCCGACCGCCGAGCGGACCCGCGCCAGGTCGAGGTCGTCGGTGTCCAGGTCGGCGGCGAGCACGAACGCGATCTCCGCCTCGGCCCTGGGCTGGAGCAGCCGGCCGCTGGGGACGGCCGGCAGGGCGGTGACGTCCATGTCGTCCAGCAGCACGCCGAAGTCGGGCCGGTCGACGCCCACCTGGCGCTGCACCGACGGGGAGGTCAGCCCGATCTTGCGGCCGACCACGCGTGCTCCGGCGGCGATCCGGTCGCCGACCAGGCGCCGCTGGACGGCGTAGGCGAGGCCGATGTCGGCCGGGCCGAGCAGATCCCGTACCGGCGCGCAGGGGCTGTGGTCGCGCGCCGCCCGGGCGAGGCGCGCTGCCGCCTCGGCCACGGCTGTCTCACGGTCCGCGACCGCCGTCGGTTCCCACACGTCTGTCATCGCCGTCCTCACCTCGTTCCGGCCTTCAGCCTCCGCCGACGTCCGGGGGAGCCGCCGGGGACTTTCCGCTCACCGGGACTGGCGGACGGCCCACCGGGACCGGTGCCGCCGTCCGGTAGGACCAGGCCGGCTCCGGGGCCGACGGGACGAGGCGGGCGGCCGGCGGGCAGGGGTCTCGCTGAGCGAGATGGCGCGGGAATGACCTTGCGCTGTCTCATTACCGTCGTCCGCGGGGCTGCCGGGCGGCGATGGCGGCATGCCCCGGCCCGCGGGGGCCGTGGGACGCCCCGGCCGGCCGGTCGCCGTCGCGGGCCCGTCGTCCTGGCCGCTGTCCGGGAGCGCGGGTTCCCGGTTCCGTCCCGGCCGCCCCGCACAGCGCGGTCCCTCTCCCCCCACCCACAGGTTCGGCACCCATCAGGAGGTTCGGATGAGCATCAACGAAGATGCCTACGACGTGATCGTCGTAGGGTCGGGCGGAGGTCTGGTCGGGGCGTACGTGGCGGCCTCGCGCGGCCTGCGCACCCTGGTCGTCGAGAAGTCCGCCCTGGTGGGCGGCACGATGGCGTACTCCGGCGCCGGGCTGTGGTTCCCGGGTTCCGCGCCCCTCACGCGCGCCGGGCTCGGCGACGACGTCGAGGCGGCCCGCACGTACCTGCGGAAGGTGATCGGCGACCCCTCCCGCGAGGCGCTCCAGGACGCCTACCTGGAGGCCGGGGTGAAGCTGATCGACGAGCTGGAGCGGAGCGCCTGGTTCCCGCCGTTCATCCACGGGCCGGTCCCGGACTACTTCGTGACCGCCGAGGGTGCCTCGCCCACCGGGCACACGGTCTTCCCGATGCCGCTGGAGATCGCCGAGCTCAAGGAGAACGCGCAGATCCTGCGCCGTTCGCTGCCCACCGAGCGGTGGGACTTCGAGGAGGGCCCGCTGGTCTCCGGCGGCCGGGCGCTGGCCGGCCGGGCGCTCGGCGCGTTCCTGGAGACCGGCAACGGCACGGTCAGGCTGAACACCCGGCTGGAGAGCCTGATCGTCGAGGACGGCCGGGTCGTCGGCATCGAGGCGACCAGCGAGGGCGAGCCGGTCCGGTTCCGGGCCACGCGCGGTGTGATCCTGGTGGCCGGCGGCTTCGACCACGACCGCGAGCTGCGCGAGAAGCACCAGGCGCCGCTGACCGGCGACTGGTCCAACGGCGTGCCGACCAACACGGGCGACGCCCTGCGGGCCGGCCTCGCCGTGGGCGCGGACGTCGACCTGCTCGACGAGGCCTGGTTCGTGGCCGGCCTCATCCAGCCGGACGGCCGGCCCGTCTTCCACACCGGCACCCGGGGCGGCATCTGGGTCAACGCGGCGGGCGAGCGCTTCGTCAACGAGACCCGGCCCTACGACCAGGTCGGGCACGAGATCATGCGCCTGCACCACTCCTCGGACGTGAGCCACATACCGGCCCACTGGATCTTCGACCAGCGCCAGCTGGACCGTGACAGCTTCGGCGGCCCGCCCGACGAGCCGCTGCGCCCGGAGTGGCTGGAGTCGGGCGCGCTGCGCAAGGCCGACACCCTGGAGGATCTGGCGCGGCTCATCGGCGTCCCGTTCGACAACCTGCGGCGGACCGTCGACGAGTTCAACGGCTACGCGCGCACCGGCGTCGACGAGAGCTTCCACCGCGGCGAGTCGGTGTGGGACCAGATGTTCCACCACATCGTGCCGTTCGCGGCCGACCCGCGGCAGAACTTCCCGGCGAAGCCGGAGACCGAGTTCCCGAACCCGCTGCTGACGCCGATCGCCGAGGCCCCGTTCTACGTGGCGACGATCGTGCCCTCCGACATCGGCACCAAGGGCGGTCTGCGGACGGACCGGGAGGCCCGCGTGCTGCGGCCGGACGGGCGGCCGATCCCCGGCCTGTACGCGAGCGGCAACACCGCGGCCGCGATGTCCGGGCGGGTCTACCCGGGTGCCGGAACCCCGATCGGGTCCAGCATCGCCTTCGCCTACCGCGCCGTCCTGGACATCGTCGGGACGGACGGCTGACCCCGAGGACGTGACGGTGCCCGGGACACTTTCGGTGTCCCGGGCGTCTTCGGATGCTCAGCCGGTGACGATCAGCCGTGCGGCCAGGCGCAGGTCGGCGGCTCCCTGCTCGGGGGAGATCTCCTCGGTCAGGACCGCGACGAACAGTCCCCACCAGCCGTAGACCAGCAGCCGCGTCCTGCTGCGGCAGGTGGCCGCGTCCGCGCCGCCGCGCCGCGCGAGCAGCCGTAGCAGCCGTTGCCCCAGCGCCCGTTCGACGATGTCGATCCGGGCCGGGACGCCGGTGGCGTACTCGGTGAACGAGGACACCGCCACCGCCGAGGCCAGCAGGCGGCTGCCCAGCAGCTTCCCGGTGAGCGCGACCAGGATGTCGGCGACCTCGGTCGCGGGGTCCGTCGGCCGGGCGGTCACCGGTTCGCGGTCGCGGTCGCGGTCGCGGTCGCCGAGGAACTGCTCGATGTGCCATTCGAGGACCGACAGGAACAGATAGGGCTTGGACGGGAAGTAGCGGTACAGCGTGGCGATCGCGACGCCGGCCTCCTTGGCCACGTCGTGCATCTGGACGCTCGCCAGCCCCTCGCGGGCGCCGAGTTCGGAGGCGGCGCGCAGGATCCCGACCTGCCGTGCCGCCTGCCGGGTCGACATCGGCGCGGCGGCGGGCCGTGCGTCCACGGGTCTCGCCACGTCCGCGTCCTCCCTGTCGTCGAGTGCTCGCGCCGAGGGCACTCAGCCGGCCTCCGGGCGGGTCAGGAAGGCCAGCACCGCGCTCTCCCAGGCCTCCTTCTGCTCGATCATCGCCCAGTGCCCGCAGTCGGGGAGCACGTGCAGTTCGGCCTTGGGGATGGTGCGCATCGGCAGCAGCGCGCTCTCCAGCGGAGTGACCCGGTCGTCGCGGCCCCAGGTCAGCAGGGTGGGCGCGGTCACCTTGTGGAGCATGGCCCAGATCGGCTGGTCGGACTGCGACTGCGCGGCCTGCATCGCGGCCATCGCCTGGCGGCCGTAGATCCGCCGGGACGCCTCCAGGGTCTCCGGTTCGGTGGCGCTCGCCCAGCGCTCCTCGATCAGCTCTTCGGTGAGCAGGGCCGGGTCGTGGACCATGGACCGCAGCCACTGGACGAGGTTGTCGCGGGTGGGGTTCTCGGCGAACTCCACCAGCAGGTTGAGCCCTTCGCTGGGGCCCGGGGAGAGCAGGTTGCGGCCCACCCCGCCGATGGTCACGACCCGGCGGAACAGATCCTTGTGGGCCACCGCGAGCCCCACCGCGACGAACCCGCCCATGGAGTTGCCGATGACGTCGACACGGTCGAGGCCGAGGCCCTCCAGGAAGCGCAGGACGGCCTTGGGGGCGGCCGCCATCGGGTTCTCGGGGGTCGGATCGCTCACGCCGAAGCCGGGGAACTCCAGGGCCAGGCAGCGGAAGTGGCGGGCGAACAGGGGCAGGTTGCCCCGGTAGTTGCGCCAGCCGGTCACACCGGGGCCGGAGCCGTGCAGCATCAGCAGGGGCGGCCCGTCGCCGGCCTCGTGGTAGCGCAGGACGCCGTCGTCGGTGGTCAGTTCGCGCAGGGTGTCCTCGTAGCTGAGTGTCATGACGGCCACCGTGGCACCGGCGCGGTCGCCGTCGCCGTACCCCTCCCGATCAGTGGGACGGTCCCGGCGGCGGGGCCGTGGGGCCTCCTACCGTCGCGGGTGTACCGAACACCGGGGGCCCGACGGGCCGCCCCGGACCTGACCAAATGTGAGGGGAGGGCCTGATGGGTGTTCACTCACTCGGGTACCTGCGTCTGGAGTCCAACGACCTCGACAAGTGGAAGGCCTTCGGCGCCGACTTCCTCGGTCTGATGCCGGCCGGGGATGCCGACTCCGAGTCGCTGTCCTTCCGGATGGACGACCATCCGGCCCGGATCGTGGTCTCTCCCGGCGCCCAGCCCGGGATGACCGCGCTCGGCCTGGAGGTCCTCGACGAGCGGGAGCTGGCCAGGCTGGTCGCGGACGTCGAGAAGGCCGGCATCAAGGTGACCGCCGGCACCGAGGCCGAGGCGGCCGAACGCAGGGTCACCGGCTTCGTCAAGTTCAACGACCCGGGCGGCAACCCGGTCGAGCTGTTCTACGGCACGGTCCTCGACCACGTGCCGGTGCAGACCCCGCTGGTGTCGAAGTTCGTCACCGGCGACATGGGCTTCGGCCACGCGATCGTCTCCGCGGAGGACGCGCGGACCACGTTCGACTTCTACGTCGGCGTCCTCGGCTTCATCGAGCGGAACACCATGCGCTCGCCGGGCGGCACCACCTGGTTCATGGGCTGCAACGCGCGCCACCACACGCTCGGCGTGACGCCGATGCCGGGCCCGGGCCGGCTGCTGCACTTCATGGTGGAGGCGGCGACCCTGGACGACGTCGGCCGTGCCCTGGACCGGGCCGGCAAGTACGAGGTGCCGATGATGCACTCGCTCGGCAAGCACACCAACGACCACATGGTGTCGTTCTACGTCTGGTCCCCGGAGAACTACGCCGTCGAGTTCGGCTGGAACGGCCTCAAGGTGCCCGAGCCCGTCCCGGTGTACGAGATCACGGACGGCGCGTTCTGGGGTCACCACTTCACGCCGCCGCCGCAGCCGGCCGGCTGAGCGGGCGGGTACGGGGGGGGAGCCCCACGGTCCTCGGACCGTGGGGCTCCGTCGTGTCGGCGCCGTGCCGTCGCCGTGTCGGCGCCACCGTGTCAGCCGACGGTGATGGCCCGTTCCGGGCAGGCCGTCTCCCCGTCGCGGGCGTCCTGTTCCAGGCCCTCCGGGACGTCCGCGTCGAGCGGCAGCGCATAGCCGTCGTCGTCGAGGCGGAAGAGCCGCGGTGCCGCGGCCGCGCACCGGGCGTGGCCCGAGCACGACGCCGAGTCGATGGTGACCTTCATGCAACCCACTCCGTTCTACGGCTTGTTGGTCGAACCCGCGTCGACGGTGAACTGCAGCCCGGTGACGTGCCTCGCCTCGTCGGAGGCGAGGAAGAGGACCGCGTGGGAGACGTCCCGGGGCTCGACGTACGGCGCCAGGGGGTTCATCGCGGCGAGCGCGAACAGCGGCTCGCGGGCGGCGAGTTCCTCGATCGGCACGCCGACGGTGATGCCGGTGTCGCTGACCCCGGTGGGGTGGACGGTGTTCACCCGGATGCGGTGCGGGGCGAGTTCGTTGGACAGGGCCTTCATCAGGCCCACCACGCCGTGCTTGCTCGCCACGTAGTGGGCGTACGGCACATGGCCGCGGATGCCGGCCGCCGAGCTGGTGATCACGATCGAGCCGCCCTCCCCCTGCTCGATCATCCAGGGGACCGCGGCGCGCACCGTGTTCCAGGGGCCCTTGAGGTTGACGTCGACGGTGACGTCCCACGCCTCCTCGGACAGCTCCCAGGCGGCCCCTATGCTCATCACCCCGGCGTTGGCGACGACGGTGTCGAGCCGCCCGAACTCCTCGCGCGTCGCCTCGACCGCGGCCCGCATCTCGGCGATCGAGCGGACGTCGGCCTGGACCGCGAGGCACCGCCGGCCGGTCTCCCTGACCAGCTTGACGGTCTCCTCCAGCTCGTCCCTCGTCGCCAGGGCGTAGGGCAGTTCCGCGCTGATGTCGTGGCAGACGTCGGTGACGACGACGTCCGCGCCCTCCTCGGCCAGCCGCACGGCGTGCGAACGGCCCTGCCCGCGCGCCCCTCCGGTGATGAGCGCGACCTTGCCCTCCATGCGCCCCATGGCCACCTCAGTTCCCCTTCGGCTGGTCGATCAGGTCCTCGGCGGCCTCGCGCAGGGCGCGCAGCCGGGTCCGGAGGAGCTCGCGTTCGGCCTCGTCGGACGGGCCCAGTGCGGTGAGGCGGGCGTCCGTCTGCGCGATCTCGGCGAGGAGCCGGCCGTGGGCCTCCTCGCGGGTGAGCAGGTCCAGGTCGGTCCAGTCGGACCGCTCGGACTCGGGGAGCCGGCTCATGCGGGGAGGTTGTAGAGGCGGCGGGTGTTGAGCTCCACGATCTTGTGCACCTCTTCGTCGGGTACGTCGGCGAGGACCTCGGCCGCGTAGGCGCGGGACCTGGGCCAGTAGGAGTCGGAGTGCGGGTAGTCGCACTCCCAGGTGATCTTGTCGATGCCGACGTGGTGGCGTACCTCGACGCCGAACCGGTCGTCGATGAAGCAGCCGTGGAAGTGCCGGTGGAACAGCTCCGAGGGCCGCACGCTCTGGTTGACGTTCTGGTAGAAGCGGTGCCGCTCCCAGGTGCCGTCGGCGCGCTCCAGGAGGTAGGGGATCCAGCCGATGCCGCCCTCGGACAGGCCGATCTTCAGCTTGGGGTGCTTGTGCAGCACCGAGGAGAAGAGCAGGTCGGCGGTGGCGAACATGGCGTTGCAGCCGAACAGGGTGATGGTCACCGCGAAGGGGGCCTCCTCGGCGGTCTTCGGGGGCTTGCCCGAGGTGCCGAAGTGCAGGCAGACGGGCAGGTCGGTCTCCTCGGCCGCCGAGAACATGGGGTCCCAGTAGTCGGTGTGGAAGGAGGGCAGACCGCGCGGGGCGGGGTTCTCCGGGAAGGAGATCGCCTTCGCGCCCTTGGCCGCGGTGCGGTGGATCTCGGCGACGCAGGCGTCGACGTCCCACATCGGCATGATGACCAGCGGGATGAGCCGGCCCGGCGCGGTGGCGCACCACTCGTCGAGGACGAAGTCGTTCCACGCCTGCACGCAGAGCAGGGCGAGGTCGCGGTCCTGGCCGTCCAGGAAGACATGGCCGGAGAACCCCGGGAAGGACGGGAAGCACAGGGCGCCCCAGACGCCGTCCAGGTCCATGTCGCGGATCCGGGCCTTGGGGTCGTAGCAGCCCGGGATCATCTCGTCGTAGCGGGTGGGTTCGAGGCCGAATTCCTCGGGCTGCTTGCCGGCGACGGCGTTGAGGCCGATGTAGGGGTAGATCCGGTTCTCGTAGACCCAGACCTCGGCGGGGGCCTGGCCTTCGCCGCGCGGCTGCTCCACGATGCGCGGCCCGGCCTCCCGGTACCGGGCCGGCAGCCGGTCGGACCACAGGTGTGGGGGTTCGATCAGGTGGTCGTCGGTCGACAGCAACTTCATCCATGGCTGCAACGGCATCGTGTGCTCCCTCGGTCTCGGGGACTCTCTAGCACCGGGCACATTGTGTGCACTGAACATGTCCCACTGGACGGGAATGATCGACCAACTCCCGCTTGAATCGGAGACGATCAGGGATCGCCCGGCTTCCCGCGCCACTATTCAGGCTACTCTTTTATTCGACGGAAGGAGACCCCCATGGGTCGAGTGCAGGACAAGGTCGTCTTCATCACCGGGGCCGCGCGCGGTCAGGGCCGGGCCCATGCGGTCCGGCTCGCCGCGGAGGGCGCCGACATCGTCGCCGTGGACCTGTGCGCGGACATCGCGACCAACGCCTACCCGCTGGCCACCGAGGCTGATCTGGACGAGACGGTGCGGGAGGTGGAGAAGCTCGGCCGGCGGATCGTCGCCCGCAAGGCGGACGTCCGGGATCCGGCCGCGCTGAAGGCGGCGGTCGCCGAGGGGGTGGCCGAGCTGGGGCGGCTCGACGCCGTGGTCGCCCAGGCCGGGATCGCCCCGCTGGGGCCGCGGCAGACCGCGCAGGCCTTCCTGGACGCCGTCACCGTCGACTTCAACGGGGTGGTGCACGCCGTCGAGGCGGCGCTGCCCCATCTGCCCGACGGCGCCTCGATCGTCGCGACCGGGTCCATCGCGGCGCTGACCCCGGCGACCGTCGACAACCCGGCCAACGGGCCCGGCGGGCTGGGCTACTCCTTCGCCAAGCGCCAGGTGGCCGCGTTCGTGCACGACCTGGCGACGGTGCTGCTGGCCCGCCGGATCCGGGTCAACGCGGTGCACCCCACGAACGTCAACACCGACATGCTCAACAGCGACCTCATGTACCGGTCGTTCCGGCCCGACCTGGAGAACCCGACCCGCGAGGACGCGCTGTCCTCCTTCCCCGCGACGACGGGTTTCGGCATCCCCTACGTCGAGGCGGAGAACGTCTCCGACATGGTGCTGTTCCTGGTCTCCGAGGAGTCGCAGTACGTCACCGGCATGCAGATGCGGGTGGACGCCGGCGGCTATGTCAGGCGGCGCCCGCAGCTGCCGGCGTTCTGAGGGTCACGCCGTCAGGTCGATGACCACCTTGCCCGTGGTGCGCCGCTGTGCCACGTCGGTCAGGGCCGAGGCCACCTCGGCGAGGGGGTGGACCCGGGAGACGAGCGGGCGCATGCCCTCCCGGACCAGCCCGGCCAGCGCCCGGTCCCCCGCGGCCACCGCGTCCGGGGCGTACCGGCGCAGCATCCGGATCTCGAAGCCCCGTACGACCGCGTCCTTGAGCAGCACCAGGTTGAGCGGGATCCGCGGGATCTTCCCGTCGGCGTAGCCGACGGTGACGAACCGGCCGCCCCGGCGCAGCGCGCGCAGGGCGGCCTCCGCGTGGTCGCCGCCCACCGGGTCGACGACCAGGTGGGCGCCCTCGCCGCCGGTCAGTTCGCGGATCCGGGTCTTCAGGTCCTCGCGGACGTAGTCGACGCCGCCCTCGGCGCCCAGCTTTCTGGCGACGGTGAGCCGCTCCTGGCTGGAGGCGGCCGCCACGACGCGCAGGCCGAGCCGGGTGGCGACGTCGACGGCCGCGGAGCCGACCCCGCCCGCGGCCCCCAGCACCACCGCCCACTCCCCCGCCGCGCCCTGCCCGACGGTGGTCAGGGCGTGGTACGCGGTCGCGTAGGTGACGTGGAACGCGGCGGCGTGGACCATGTCGAGGCCCTCGGGGACGGGCCGCAGCCCGGCCGCCGGCACCACGACCTGCTCGGCGAAGGCGCCCGTGAGCACCGCCCCGGCCACCGGCGTGCCCACCGCCGGACCGGACACCCCCGGGCCGAGCGCGGCGACGACCCCGGCGAACTCGCTGCCCGGGGTGAACGGCAGCGGCGCGGGCACCTGGTAGCGGTTCGCCACCAGCAGCACGTCCGGGTAGTTGACCGCCGCCGCGTGCACCCGGACCAGGACCTCCCCGGGCCCGGGTGCCGGGTCGTCCAGGTCGACGACGGTCAGGCCGTCCGGCGGTCCGTAGTCCGTACAGCGGGCGGCTCTCATCGTGTTCTCCCGGTGGCCGGCATCGCCGGGTCCCGGGGCAGTCCCAGGACCTGTTCGGCGATGGTGTTGCGCTGGATCTCGGCGGTGCCCGCGCCGATCGTGGAGGCCCGGGTGCGCAGGAAGCCCCACACCCAGCGGCCGCGCTGCACCGCGTGCGGGTCACGGCGGCCCAGGATGCCGTACGGGCCCAGCAACTCCAGGGCGAACTCGTGCAGTTCCTGCTCGAAGGTCACGATGAACAATCGTGAGGTCGAGGAGGCCGGGCCCGGCTCGCCCTGCGCCATGATGTCGGCGATGGTCCGCATCCCGGTGAGCCGCATGACCGTCACCCGGATCTCGAAGTCGGCGAGCCGGTCGCGGACCAACGGGTCGGCGGTGGCGCCGCGTTCGTGTGCCAGCTCGATCAGCTCGTCGAGGACGCGCCGGTACCGGGCCGCCTGGTTCATCGCCCCGGCGGCCCGTTCGTGGCCGAGGCTGGTGCGGACCAGGGGCCAGCCGCCGTTCTCCGCGCCGACCCGGTTCGCGACCGGGACCCGGACGTCGTCGAAGAAGATCTCGCAGAAGTGCGCGTCGCCGGTGAGGTCCCGCAGCGGGCGTACGGTCACGCCGGGGGCGTGGGCGTCGATCAGGAGGTAACTGATCCCGTCCTGGCGGGAGTCGGGCGGTCCGGTGCGGACGAGGGTGAACAGGATGTCGGCGATGTCGGCCGAACTGTTCCACACCTTCTGGCCGTTGACGACGTACACGGCGGCCGGGTCGTCGGGGCCGCCGCCCTCGCGGCGGGCCGTGGTGCGCAGCGCGGGGAGGTCCGAGCCCGCCTCCGGTTCGGAGTACCCCTGCGCCCACACCGAGTCGCCGCGCAGCATGGGGCGCAGGAAGCGGTCCTTCTGCTCGGGTGTGGCGTACCTGATGAGGGTGGGCGCGGCGATACCGAGTCCGGTGCCCAGGGGGCCGGGGACCCGGGCGCGCGCGTACTCCTCCTGGTAGACGACCTGACGGGTGAAGGGCAGGTCCATGCCGCCGTACGCGCGCGGCCAGCTCGGGCCGGCGTATCCGCCGTCGTACAGGGTGGCCAGCCACTTCTTCTGCCAGGCGAGGCGTTCGGCGGGGTCCTTGGGGCGGCGGCCGGGGTGGTGCTCCGCCAGGAAGGCGCGCAGGCGGGTGCGGAACTCCTCCTCGGTGTCCGGGGCGGTCATCGCGGGGCCATGCGGATCGCGCCGTCGAGGCGGACGGTCTGGCCGTTGAGGTAGGGGTTCTCCAGCATCTCGACGGCCAGGCGGGCGAAGTCGTCGGGGTCGCCCAGGCGCTTGGGGTGCGGGACGGAGGCGGCGAGGCCGTCGCGGATGTCCTCGCGGAGGCGGCCGAGCATGGGGGTGTCCATGATGCCGGGGGCGATGGTGTTCACCCGGATCCCCCAGCTGGCCAGGTCACGGGCGGCGACCAGGGTCATGCCGTGCACGCCGGCCTTGGCGGCGGTGTAGGAGGTCTGGCCGATCTGGCCGTCGAACGCGGCCACGGAAGCGGTCAGCACGACGGCCCCGCGGTCGCCGTCCACCGCCTCGTTGCCGGAGAGGCGGGCGGCGGCCAGCCGCAGCACGTTGTAGGTGCCGACCAGGTTGACGCGTATCACCTCGGCGAAGGTGGCGAGTTCGCCGGGGGTGCGCTCGCGGTCGATGATCCGGGTGCGGTCGCCGCCGCGCCCCGCGCAGTGCACGACGAAACGCAGCGGGCCGAGTTCCTGCGCGGCGTCCAGGGCGGCGTTGACCGCGTCCTCGTCGGTGACGTCGGCGCGGACGAAGCGGGCGGCCTCGCCGAGTTCGGCGAGGGCCTTGGCGCCCTGTTCCTCGGAGATGTCGGCCAGCACGACCTTGCCGCCCCGCCCCGTGATCCGGCGCGCGGTGGCGAGGCCCAGGCCGGAGGCACCGCCGGTGACCAGTGCCGTGGATCCGTCGATGTTCACGTGAGTCTCCTCTACAGGCCCAGGGACTTGCTGATGATGGTCTTCAGGACCTCGCTGGTGCCGCCGTAGATGCGGGTCACCCGGGCGTCGGCGTACAGCCGGGCGATCGGGGATTCGAGGATGTAGCCGTAGCCGCCGTGCAGTTGCAGGCAGCGGTCGACCACCCGGCCCTGGGTCTCGGTGCAGAACAGCTTGGTCTTCGCCGCGTCGGCCGGGCTCAGCTCACCGGCGACGAGCGCGGTGATCGCGGCGTCCAGCAGGGTCTGGGCGGCCTCCGCCTCGGTGGCCATGGCGGCGAGTTCGAACTTGGTGTTCTGGAAGGAGGACAGCGCCTTGCCGAATATCTCGCGGTCGCGGACGTAGCCGACGGTCAGGTCGATCGCGGCGCGGGTCTGGGCGACGGCGCCGACCGCGATGGCCAGGCGTTCCTGGGCGAGGTTGCGGCCGAGGTGGGCGAAGGCGGCGCCCTCCTCGCCGAGCAGGTTGGCGGCGGGGACCCGGACGGCGTCGAAGGCCAGCTCCACCGTGTCCTGGACGGTGAGGCCGATCTTCTCCAGCTTGCGGCCCACGGTGAAGCCGGGCATGCCCTTCTCCACGACGAGCAGGGACAGTCCGGCCCGCCGGTCGGCCGGGTCGGCGCCGGTGCGGGCCACGACGATCACCAGGTCGGCGTGGTGGCCGCCGGTGATGAAGGTCTTGGCGCCGTCGAGCACCCAGTGGTCGCCGTCGCGGACCGCCCGCGTCGCGATGCCGGCCAGGTCGGAGCCCGTGCCCGGTTCGCTCATCGCGATCGCGGTGTACAGGTCGCCCGAGGCGAGGCCCGGCAGCCAGCGGGTGCGCTGCCCGGCGTCGGCGAGACCCGTGAAGTACGGGACGACGACGTCGAGATGGGTGCGCAGGCCGCCGAGGGTGACGCCCGCGCGGGCGCACTCCTCCTGGATGACGACGTTGAAGCGGTAGTCGTCCTGGCCCCCGCCGCCGTACTCCTCGGGGACCGCCGTGCCGAGGATGCCCAGCTTGCCCATCGAGGTGAAGAGGTCCCGGGGGACGAGACCGGCGCGCCGCCAGTCCTCGTACACCGGCAGCACCTCGCGGGCGATGAAGTCCCGGACCAGCAGACGGAAGTCCTGGTGGTCCTGTGCGAACAGGGTCCGGCGCATCGGATCTCCTTCGACTCTCGACCCTATTCAGTATACGCAATTAGAGCACACGGATGCAGCAGAAGGCCCCGTACAGCGATAAAGCCGTACGGGGCCCGGGAATCAGTGGAACTAAATCAGTGCCACCAGGGGATGAGGGCGTCCAGGTGGCGGCGCATCCGGTGCCGGGCCACCCCGGCGTCGCCCTGCACGATGGCGTCGAGGATGCGCTGGTGGACGTGCTGGACCTCCTCGGCCGCCGTGTCGCCGGGCAGCGGCCGGTCGTGCCCGGAGGCGTGCCGGCGGAACAGCTCGGTGATGATGGCGAGGAACAGCGACAGCACGGGGTTGTCGGCCAGGGCCGCCAGTTCGGAGTGGAACAGGTCGGCCTTGCGGGGGTCGTCGGCCGGGCCCTCGGTGGGCCGGCGCACGGCCCTGCCCAGGCGCTCGGCGATCTCCCGGTCGCCTGCGGCGTGCCGGGCGGTCACCCTGGCGACGATGCCGAGTTCGACGGCGTTGCGGACGATCCGCAGGTCGTCGGCGGTGACGCCCTGGTATTCGAGGAAGAGGGCCATCGTGTCGATGCTGGCCTGCGGTTCGGGTTCGGTGACGACCAGGCCGCCGCCGGGGCCGCGCCGCATCCGGGCGACCGAGTGGTACTCCAGGAGCCGTACGGCCTCCCGCAGGACGGCCCGGCTGATCTCGTAGCGGGCCAGCAGGTCGGCCTCCGAGCCGAGGACCATGCCGATCTGCCAGCCGCGCGCGGCGATGTCGTCGTGGATCCGGGAGGCCACCACCTCGGCCAGCTTGGCGCGCGGGCCCTCGACCAGCTCGGGCTCGACCACGTTCCCCGAGATCCGCGCGCCCCGGCGCACCCGGTGCTTCTCGATCCAGGCGGCCACCGACTCCAGATGGGCCGTCAGCTCGGTCTGCGCGCGGGCCCCGTCGTCGGCGACGACGGCGTCCACGACGGCCCGGTGCTCGCGGTGCGAGGTCTCCTTCGCCGCGTGCATCTCCGCCTTGGAGATACGGCGCGAGGTGTGGGCGTAGCGGGCGGTGAGCCGGGTGAGGACGTCGATGAACAGGTGCAGCACCGGATTGCCCGACAACTGGCCGAGCACCGGGTGCAGGGGGTCCTGCGAGTGCACCGACGGGTCGTCCCAGTGGTCGCGTTCGGAGTCGAGGGTGGCGCGGAGCTTCGCGATGCCCTCCTCGGTGACGCGGTCGGCGGCGAGGCCGGCGGCGATGGGTTCGAGCAGCTGGCGGGCCTGGAGCAGGTCGGTGACGCTGGTGCCGACGTATTCGAGGTAGATGACCATGGCCCGGGTCGCGGGTCCCGCGTCGGGGGCGCAGACGATCAGGCCGCCGCCGGGGCCGCGCCGCATCCGGGCGACCTGGTGGTGCTCGACCAGGCGCACCGCCTCGCGCAGCACCGCCCGGCTGACTCCGAGCCGTTCCCGCAGGTCCACCTCGGAGCCCAGCGACTCGCCGACGGGCCAGCCCCGGCGGATCACGGTCGCCTCGATGCGCCGGGCGGTCTGCGCGGCGAGCTTGCCGACCGGGATGTCGGTCTCGCCGTCGGCGGGCTCGCGGTCGACGGCAGTCGCCATGGGCCAACTCCTCTGCGGAAACATTGCGGATCCCCAGTCTATTCAGCACCGGGTCCAGGAGCCTCCGACCAGCCCTACGACGGGCGAGATCGGGTCACTGATTTCGGTACAGCCCCTTGGCAGACGAGCCTGAGCCATGGTTAGAGTACCCTCATTTCGAGATCGCTTGCATGAGGACCGAGGAGCCGGCGGCGATGCGACTGGAACCCACACCCGAACTGGACGCCTTCCGCCGCAAGGTGCGCGCCTTCGTGGCGGAGCACGCGCCGGGCGTCAAGGCGCACTCCGGAGTACGGGCACCCGAGCCGGAACTGATGCCGGCGATCCGGGCCTGGACCGCGCGGTTGTACGAGGCGGGGCTGCTCGGCATCGACTGGCCCGTCGAGTACGGCGGCCGGCCCGACGCGCACCCCCTGGAGCCGTCCGTCGTCGCCGAGGAGATCGCCCGCGCCCGCACCTGGGCCCCGGTCGGCGCGGCCTCGCTGGCCTCGGCGGCGGTCATCGAGTTCGGCAGCGACGCCCAGCGGGCGTATTTCCTGCCCCGGATCCGCTCCTGCGCCGACGTCTGGTGCCAGTTGTTCAGCGAGCCCGAGGCGGGCAGCGACCTGGCCGCGCTGCGCACCCGGGCGCGCCGCGAGGGCGAGGGCGGGGACGCGGTGTTCGTCGTCGACGGCCAGAAGGTGTGGACGACCAACGGCCAGCACGCGGACCTGGGTTACCTGCTCGCGCGCACCGACGCCGACGCGCCGAAGCACCGGGGCATCACGGCCTTCGCGCTGGACATGCGCAGCCCCGGGGTCGAGGTGCGGCCGCTGCGCGAGATCACCGGCACCACCGACTTCAACGAGGTCTTCCTGGACGGCGTGCGGATCCCGGCGGCGAACGTGATCGGCCGCATCGACGACGGCTGGCGGGTGGCGATGAGCAGCCTCGCCCGGGAGCGGTCCGGGGTGGCGGCGCGGGGTGTCGAACTGTTCGCCGTGCTGGACGACCTGGTGCGGCTCGCCGAGGAGGCGCCGGCCGGCGGCCCGGCCGCGCTCGACGACTCCGCCGCCCGGCAGCGGATCGGCGAACTCGCCGCGCGGGTGCAGGTGAACGCCGCGCTGATCGCCCTCGCGCAGTCGCGGATGCTGCACGGCACGGAGCGGCCCGTGGACGCCCTGCTGGGCAAGGTCTTCTTCAGCGAGCTCAACCACGACCTGGCCGACTTCGGACTGGGCCTGCAGGGCACCGACGGCCTGCTCACCGAGGGCGACCCGGAGGCGGTCGCCGCGGGCTGGTGGCAGGACGCCCACCTGTACTCACGGGCGTACACGATCGCGGGCGGCGCGAACGAGGTACTGCGGACGCAGATCGCCGAGCGAGGCCTCGGGATGCCCCGGGAACCCCGCTGACCTGGCCTGATGTACGACGGAAGAGCCTCGGACCCCTTGAATAGACCGCGCGGTCGATACAGGTCACCACCTCGGCCGAATACGCGTCCACAATATTGATTGTACCGCTCGGTCCACGTATGGTGCCCTCAATTGTGCCGCCGAGAGAACGAGGGAACCATGAGCGAGAGCATCGCCGGGACCGATGCCGCCACGGAGCTGCCGGAGTTTCCGACGCCCCGATCGAGCCAGTGCCCGTTCGCGCCCCCTCCGGGCCTGCTCGCGCTGCACGAGACGGACAAGGACGTCCAGCGCGTCCGCACCTGGGACGGCACCACGCCGTGGCTCGTCACCTCGCACGCCGCGCAGCGCGAGCTGATGACCGACCCGCGGCTCAGCGCGAACATCGGTGCCCCCGGCTACCCGCACACGACCGAGGCCATGAAGGCGCACGCGGCGGAGATCCAGCCGTCCATCAACAACACCGACGGAGCCGAGCACACCCGCTGGCGCCGGATGCTGACCAATTCGTTCACCCGGCACCGGATGGAGAAGCTCCGCCCGGAGATCCAGCAGATCACCGACGACCTCATCGACCGGATGCTGGCCGGACCCAACCCGGTCGACCTCAACGAGGCGCTGTCCCTGCCGCTGCCCTCGCTCATGATCTGCGCGCTCCTCGGAGTCCCGTACGAGGACCACGACTTCTTCCAGGAGCACGCCGGGGTCACCAACGCCCGCTTCAAGACCCCCGAGGAGGCGGCCCGGTCGATCGTGGAGGTGCGCCGGTACATCGCCGGGCTCAT
Organism: Streptomyces sp. NPDC090088; assembly: GCF_044747345.1. Lineage (NCBI taxonomy): Bacteria > Bacillati > Actinomycetota > Actinomycetes > Kitasatosporales > Streptomycetaceae > Streptomyces > Streptomyces sp. NPDC090088. Next base: position 91,665 of record NZ_JBIVDZ010000016.1, read on the forward strand.
CGAGGCCAAGATGGACAACCCCGGTGAGGACGTCCTCTCCGACCTCGGCGCGCGGATCAAGGAGGGGGTGCTCTCCATGGAGGAGGCCGCCCCGCTCGGGCACATCCTGCTCGTCGCCGGCCACGACACCAGCGCCAACATGATCACCCTGGGCACCGCGCTGCTGCTGCAGCACCCCGACCAGCTCGCGGCGCTGCGGGCGAACGAGGACGACCCGAAGTACGTGACCAAGGCCGTCGAGGAGCTCCTGCGCTACCTGACGATCCCGCACCTGCTGGCCCGGCGGGCGGTGCTGGACGACATCGAGATCGGCGGGGAGACCATCCGCGCCGGCGAGGGCGTCATCGCCTCGCTGCCGGCGGCCAACTGGGACCCGCAGGCCTTCCCCGAGCCCGACCGGCTCGACCTGACCCGCACCGCGGCGCACCACCACGCCTTCGGCTGGGGTCCGCACCAGTGCGTCGGCCAGCAGCTGGCCCGTATCGAACTGCACGTCGTCTTCAGCACGCTGTTCCGCCGTATCCCGACCCTGCGGCTCGCGGTCGACGTCTCGGAGCTGAAGTTCAAGGAGGACTCCCAGGCGTACGGCATCTACGAGCTGCCCGTCACCTGGTGACCGGCGCCCCGGGAGAGGAGACATCCACATGGCTACGATGAAATCCGTCCGGACCGGCACGGAGAAGGACACGGTCGAGGTCGTGGAGTCCGAGCGTCCGGTGCCGGGCCCCAGGGACGTGGTGGTCAGGATCCGCGCCTGCGGGATCTGCGGCACCGACACCTTCTTCGTCCACGCGGGCGGCACCCCGTACAACGCCGACGGCTCGGTGGAGCCGCTGCTGCTCGGGCACGAACCGGCAGGCGAGATCGCGGAGCTGGGCGCCGAGGTCACCGGGCTGAAGGTCGGCGACCGGGTGGTGGTCAACCCGCAGGGCGTGCCCTCGGGGATCATCGGCTGCGGCGGCGCGCACGGCGGGATGAGCGAGTACCTGCTGCTGGAGGAGGCGGAGATCGGCCGGACCCTCGCCGTCTTCCCGGACACCGTGCCCTTCGCCGTCGCCTCGCTCAACGAGCCGATGGCGGTCGCCCGGCACTGCGTCAACCGGTCCGGGGCCGGGCCCGACGACAAGGTCGTGGTCTTCGGGGCCGGGCCCATCGGGCTGGGCGTCACCATCTGGCTGAAGCTGCGCGGGGTCCGGCACGTGGTCGTCGCCGACGTCATCCCCGAGCGGCTGGAGACCGCGCTGGCCGTCGGTGCCGACGCGGTGATCGACTCCGGCACCGAGGACGTCACCGCCCGGCTGACCGCACTGCACGGGGAGGCGGCCAACGCCCTCGGGCAGCCTCGCGCCGGGACCGACGTCTACATCGACGCCGCCGGTGTCGCCGCCGTCTTCAACGCCACCGTCGACGCGGCCAAGTGGGGCGCCAAGCTGGTGATGGTCGCCGTGCAGAAGCCCTCCGACGCGATCGACCTCGGCGGGATGCTGCGCAGCGAACTCACCCTGATCGCCTCGCAGGGCTATCCGACCGAGATCTTCGAGGTGACGGCGGAACTCGCCGAGCACCAGGAGCGGTTCGCCCGGCTGATCAGTCACCGGGTGCCGTTCGCCGAGGTGGACCGGGCCTTCGAGCTGGCGCTGACTCCCGGCGCCGCCGAGAAGGTCGTCGTCACCTACGACGACGAGGCCTGAGCGGGTACTGCTGCGGACGGCGGGGTCCTACTCCGCCGTCCGCAGCAGCATCGCTCCGGACGGCACTCCCCCGCCCGCCGTGACCACCGCGACGCGGGCGCCCTCGACCTGGCGGCCCGGGGCGTCCCCGCGCAGTTGCAGCATGGCCTCGCGGACGAAGCCGTAGCCGTGCAGGCGGCCGGCGGAGAGCTGGCCGCCGTGCGGGTTGAGCGGGAGCCGCCCGTCGAGGGCGATGGTCTTGCCGTCGCCGATGAAGCCGGTCGCCTCGCCGGGACCGCAGAAGCCGAGGCCCTCCATCCAGGACAGGGCGTTGAAGGTGAACCCGTCGTAGAGCAGGGCCACGTCGACGTCCGCGGGGGTGAGGTCGGTGCGGGTCCAGACGTGCGCGGCGGGGCCGCGGGACTGTGGCAGATGGGTCAGGGTGTCCTGGTCCCAGCTGAGCCGTTCTAGGACCGCCGTGCCGACGGACTCGACCAGCACCGGAGGCCGGGGGCGGTCGTACGCCGTCTCGATCGCGGAGACGACGACGGCCACCGCTCCGTCGCACGGCACGTCGCAGTCGTAGAGCCCGAACGGGGTCGTGATCATCCGGGCGTCGAAGTAGTCGTCGAGGGTCATCGGATCGCGGTGCAGGGCCTCCGGGTTACGGCCGGCGTTGGTCCGCGCGGTGACCGCGATCGCGCCGAGTGCCTCGCGGCCGACGCCGTAGCGGTGCAGGTAGTGGGAGGCGTGGCAGCCGATCCACTGCGCGGCCGACATCGCCCCGAAGGGGGCCCGGAACTCGAACATGCCGGTGGCCGGGCCGCCGCCGGACTGCCAGCGCCCGGCCCGCACCAGGGCGCTGTGGGAGGACTCCCACACCGTGCGGAAGCAGAGCACGTGCCGGCAGAGGCCGGCCGCGACCGCGAGCATGCCGGCGGTGATCGAGCCGATCTGGCCGGGCACTTCACGGGCGCCGTTGACCCAGGTGGGGCGCAGTTGGAGGGCTTCGGTGAGGGCGGTGACACCGCCCTCGCTCATGCCGTCGGGGCCGGGCCCCGGGTAGGTGGAGAGCCCGTCGATCTCGTCGAGGTCGAGTCCCGCGTCCGCGACCGCGGCCAGGCAGGCGTCGACGGTCAGGGAGAGCGGATCGACCATCAGGCGGCGGCCCACACGCGACTGGCCGACACCGGTCAGGGCGACCCGGTCCTCGTACTTCCGCGGGGAGGCCATGGGACGGGCCCGTACCTCGCGGGGCCGCGGCAGCGGCCCGGGGCCCTCGGCCCCCGGGTCCGGTTCGAACAGCGGGAGATGCACGTCGTCGTGGTGCTCGAAGCGGACGCGGACCCGCAGGCCGACCCGCACCTCGTCAGGGTCGCAGCCCACGATGTTGGTGGTCAGGCGGGCCCGGTCGTCCTCGGCGAGGGCGACCACCGCGACGACGTACGGCGGCGGGAAGTCGGGCAGCCAGGTCTGGTGGTTGACGCTGAAGCCGACCACGACCGCCCGGCCGGAGACCGGGGCGAGGGCCACCGAGCGGCCGCGGCAGGACGGGCACACCGGCAGCGGCGGGTGGAAGTACCGGTCGCAGTCGGCGCAGTGCGGGATCCGGAGCACGCCGTCGGCGCCGGAGGCCCAGAACTCGGCGCTGGCGAGCGTGGGTTGGGGCAGCGGGCGGGTCGTCACAGCAGCTCGACGATGGTCGCGTTGGCCGTGCCGCCGCCCTCGCACATGGTCTGGAGGCCGTAGCGGAGGTTCTCGCGGCGCATCCGGGCCAGCAGCCGGGTCATCAGGATGGCGCCGGAGCCGCCGAGCGGATGGCCGACGGCGATCGCCCCGCCGAGCGGGTTGAGCCGCTCCGGGTCGGCGCCGGTCTCGGCGAGCCACGCCAACGGCACCGGTGCGAAGGCCTCGTTGACCTCGTAGGCGCCGATGTCGTCCAGGGAGAGCCCGGAGCGGCGCAGCACCTTCTCGGTGGCGGGGACCGGGCCGAGGAGCATCGTGATCGGGTCGGCGCCGCTGACCGCTCCGCTGTGGTAGCGGGCGATCGGGGTCAGGCCGAGGTCGCGGGCCCGCTCCGGGGTGGTGACGAGGAGGGCGGCGGCCCCGTCGGAGATCTGGGAGGAGTTGCCGGCGTGGATCACACCGTCCTCCTGGAACGACGGCTTGAGCCGGGCCAGTGTCCCGGGCGAGGTGCCCCGCCGCAGCCCTTCGTCCGTACCGAACTTGGTTCCCTCGACGTCGATCGGCACGAGGTGGTCGTCGAAGACGCCCGCGTCGATCGCCGCGGCGGCCTTCGCGTGCGACTCGGAGGCGAACGCGTCGAGACGGGCCCGGCTGAACCCGTACCGTTCGGCGATCAGTTCGGCGCCCAGGCCCTGGCTGAACTCGGCACCTCCGTAACGGGCGATGGCGGCGGGACCGTACGGCTGCCCGGTCGTGCGGTGCGAGCCGAGCGGCACCCTGCTCATGGTCTCGACGCCGCCCGCGACCACCAGGTCGTACTGGCCGGCCATGACGGCGTGCGCGGCCTGGTCGACGGCCTGCTGGCTGGATCCGCAGGCCCGGTTGACCGTGACGGCCGGGACGTGCTCGGGCCAGCCCGCGGCGAGCACCGCGAACCGGCCGACGTTGCTGGACTGGTCGCCGATCTGGGTGACACAGCCCCAGACCACGTCGTCCACGGTGCCGGGGTCGATGCCGGTGCGCCGCACCAGCGCCTTGAGCACCTCGGCCGACAGGTCCGCCGCGTGCACCGGTGCCAGCGAGCCGTTGCGCTTGCCGATCGGGGTGCGTACGGCGTCGACGATGACGGCGTCTCGCATGACAACTCCTAGGTCTGGTCGTCGGGGCATCGGGTTCCCGGGTCAGCCGGGGAACGCCACGCCCCAGTCGCGGAACACGGCGCGGGTGTCGGCGCCGACGGCCGGTGCCGTCGGGCCGGGGCGGGCGGGGGTCGCCGAGAAACGGGGGGCCGCGGCGGGCTGGAGCACGCCGTCGCGGGTGAACAGGCTTGTGCGGGCGGCCAGTTGAGGGTGATCCGCCGCCTCGGTCAGGCTCAGCACGGGCGCCACGCAGGCGTCGGTGCCCTCGAACAGCGCCGCCCACTCGTCCCGGGTGCGCTCCGCGAAGCGCTTCGCCAGGAGCTTCCGCAGCTCGGGCCAAACCGTGCGGTCGTGCTGCCGGTCCGGGTCCACACCGAGGTCGAGCATCTCCACGAGACTTCGGTAGAACTTGGGTTCCAGCGCGCCGACGGCGACATGGCGGCCGTCCTTCGTCCCGTACACGGCGTAGAAGGGCCAGCCGCCGTCGAACCGGTTGACGCCCCGCTCGTCGCGCCACTCGTCGCGGGCGAGTTTGGCGAAGGTGCTGGCGAGCAGGTGGGCGGTGCCGTCGACGATGGCCGCGTCGACGACCTGGCCGGCGCCGGTGCGGCCGACGGCGTGCAGGGCGGCCAGTACCCCGATCACGAGGTAGCAGCCGCCGCCCCCGAAGTCGCCGACGAGGTTCAGCGGGATCCGCGGCGGGCCGCCCGCCTCACCGATGGCGCCGAGCGCGCCGGTCAGCGCGATGTAGGTGATGTCGTGTCCGGCCGCGGCGGCCAGCGGCCCGTCCTGGCCCCAGCCGGTCATCCGGCCGTAGACCAGGCGGGGGTTGCGGGCCAGGCAGGCGTGCGGTCCGATGCCCAGCCGCTCCGTGACACCGGGCCGGAACCCCTCGATCAGCACGTCCGCGCGCTCGACGAGGCCCAGCAGCGCGTCGATCGCGGCCGGTTGCTTCAGGTCCAGTACGACCGACCGCTTGCCCCGGTCCAGCACGGCCGCCGGTCCGCCCGCGTCCGCGTCCCCCTCCCGCCCGGGCCGGTCCACCCGCACGACCTCCGCCCCCAGATCCGCGAGAAACATCCCGGCGAACGGCCCCGGCCCGATACCGCCGAGCTCCACAACCCGACACCCGGCAAGCGGCCCGAAAACGCCGGCCGCCCTTGCGGCACGGTCGGCATCCCCGGCACGGCCGGCATCCCCGCCAGGGTCGGCATCCCCGAAACGGTCGGCGCCCTCGGCACGGCTGTCGTCCCCGGCACGGCTGGTGCGCTTGCTCCGGCCGACGTCATCGTGCCGGCTGGCGTCCCCCTCCCGGCCGACGTCCTCGTCCCGGCCAGCGTCCTCCTCCCGGCCAGCGTCCTCCTCCCAGCCGGCGTCCTCGTCCCGGCCAGCGTCCTCCTCCCGGCCGACGTCCTCCTCCCGGCCAGCGGTCCAGGCCCCGCCGGTGATCCCAGCCCCGCCGGTGGCCCCGGCCCCGCCGGTGATCCCCGCCCCGGGCGTCATCCTCAGCGGCCCTTCCAGGTCGGGTGGCGTTTCTCCGCGAAGGCGGCGGCGCCTTCCCTGGCGTCCTCGGACTGGAAGACCGGCTCGGCGATGTCGAACTGCTTGCCCCAGGCCTCGTCGAGGGTCCAGTCGGCGGTGGAGCGGGCGATCTGTTTCGTGGCCGCGACCGCGAGCGGGCCGTTCGCGGCGATGGTGGCCGCGAGTTCGAGGGCGCCCTCCAGTGCGCCGCCCTCGTCGGTGAGCCGGTTGACGAGGCCGTACGAGGCGGCGCGTTCGGCGTCGATCGGCCGGCCAGTCAGCAGCAGTTCGAGGGCGATCGCGTACGGGATGCGGCGCGGCAGATGGAGCGCGGCGCCCGCGCGGGCGACCAGCGCGCGGGTCACCTCGGGCACGCCGAGCCGGGCGGTGCGGGCGGCGACGACGAGGTCGCAGGCCAGCAGCAGTTCGAAGCCGCCCGCCAGGGCCCAGCCCTCGACGGCGGCGATCAGCGGCTTGCGCGGCGGCGTCATGCTGATCCCGCACAGGCCGCGGCCCTCGATCGCGGGGGTCTCGCCGCGCAGCCATGCCTTGAGGTCCATGCCCGCCGAGAACGTGCCGCCCGCGCCGGTGAGCACGCCGACCCGCAGCTCGTCCGACTCGTCCAGTTCGTCGACCGCGGCCGCCACCCCCTCGGCCACCGCGGCGTCCAACGCGTTCTTCACCGCCGGGCGGTTGACCGTGATGAGCTGCACCGCGCCGCGGCGCTCCACCAGTACCTCGTCGGACACGCCTACCTCCTTGAATGGTCGCCGGTCACGGCGAATCGGGTCAGTTCATGGGCGACCATGCCGTCGAGGTCCGCCGCGGGCGGCGCGGGGAGTTCGACGGCCCGGTCTCGGGTGGGCAGCAGGACGACGGCCGTGCCCGGCGTGGTGACCTCGCCCCGCTGGTTCTCGCAGCGCACCTCGACGTCGACCTCGGCGCGCCCGTCCGCGAGGCGTTTGGCTACGACCGTGCCGCGCACCCAGGTGGTGTCGCCGAGGTAGTTGAACCTGCGGTGCTCACACCGGAGTTTCCACAGCCAGCCGTCGTCGCCGATCCAGTCGGTGAGCAGATGGCACAGCCAGGTCTCGCGCATGCCGCCGTAGTCGTAGGGGGCCGGCAGGCCCAGTTCCCGGGCCCGCTCCGGTTCCCAGTGCAGGCGCTGCACGGTGTCGGGGACGTTCAGCGGGTTCGGCGGGTAGAGGCCGGGCGCCTTGCGCCGGACCCGCGCGGCGATCCCGAACGCGCCGGGCGGGGTGAGCTGCATGCCCCAGCCCAGGTGCCACACCACCACGTCGGTGGTGGTCAGCGGCCCCTTCACCCGGGGCTGGAGCTCCTCGCCGATCTCGACGTCCTCCCAGTACCGGGGCTCGGCGCCACGCCGGGTCTCGGCCGCGTAGGCGGCGTCGATCTCCGCCAACTCGGCTGGACCGTAGGGCTGTTGGACGAGCTGTTCCGTTGCCCGCTGCTTCGAGGTGTGCCGTTCGGCGTTGATCCAGGTGCCCCGGCGCAGCGCGTGCAGCTCGCCGCGTCCGTTGGCGTAGAGGTAGTCGTTGACGACGTGGGCGGTACGGCCGCCGAAGCGGCTGGGCTTGAGGGTCACGCCCACCTGGGTCTGCAGCACCCGGCAGCGGTCGCCCCGGCGCAGCGGACGCCACCACTCGAACTCCATCACCGCCTGGTAGGAGCCGAGCCCGGCGAAGGGGTCGCCCCTGAGCAGCGCCCTGGTCTCGGCGTCGGGCGGCGGAGCGGCGTCCTCGCCCATCGTGTACAGGAAGGTGGGCGGTGCGATCAGGTCACCCCAGCGGGTGCCGGCCGCGTACCCGGGATCGCAGTACAGGGGGTTGTCGTCGCCGTAGCCGTAGGCGAAGTGGCGGGCGCCGTCCCAGGTCACCTCGTGGTTGTGCGGCGGGTTGCGCTGCGGCTGGGGGATGCCGAGGCGGCGCCGGGAGCGCTCGACCGCCTCGTCGGTCAGGACGCCGAACCGCTCCTCGGTGTCGGTCATCGCCGTTCCTCCTTCAGTCCCAGCCGGTCCCTGACCAGTCCCAGCAGCTCCACCCGGCTGACCTTGCCCGAGGGGGTCCGGGGCAGTGCGCCGAGGACGACGATGTGCGCGGGCACCTCGTAGGGGGTGAGCCGGCCGCGGCACAGGGCGGCGAGTTCGGCGGGGTCCGGGGCGGGCCGGTCCGGCTCGGTCTCGACCGCCGCGACCGGTACCTCGCCGAGCCGCGCGTCCGGCAGTCCGGCCACGGCCGCCTCCCGTACGGCCGGGTGCGACTCCAGGACGCGGGCGACCGTCTCCGGCTGCACCTTGAAACCGCCGCGGATGATCGCGTCGTCGGCGCGCCCCTCGATCCAGACGAATCGGTCGGCGTCGATCCGGGCGAGGTCGCTGGTGCGCACCCACACCCGGCCGCCGTGGGTGCTCTGCTCGGTCCTGACCTCCAGGCGGCCCGTCCGCCCGACGGGCAGCTCGGTGCCGTCCTCACCGGTCACCCGGAGTGCGACGCCGTCGAAGGCGCGCCCGGCGCTGCCCGCCTTCCGCCGCCACCAGCGTTCGTGCAGCGGCAGCGTCCAGCCGGCCACCGCCCCGGCGAACTCGGTCGCCCCGTAGGTCATCAGGACGGGCACGCCGTACGTACGGTGGAACGCGTCGGCCAGTTCGGCCGGGCAGGGCGCGGTGCCGGAGGTGACGACCTGGAGGCTCGCCAGCCGCTCCTTGGGCACCCCGGCGTCGAGCACGGCGCGGATCGCGGCCGGGACCAGGCTCGCCGCCCGCAGCCGGTGCCGTTCCACCGCGGCGGCCCAGGGTTCGACGGCGAACTTGGGCATCAGCAGCATGCGGCGGCCGGTCGCGAGGCAGGCGAGCGCCCGCCACAGGCCGCCGATGTGCACGAGCGGGCTGGACACGAGCGAGGCCGACGCCGACAGCAGGCGCTCCGGCTTGGGGGTCTGGCCGCCGGAGACCAGCGCGTGGTCGAGCTGGGCGATGCGCAGGTGGATCCGTTTCGGTGGGCCGGTGGTGCCGGAGGTGAGCATCTCCACGGCGACGTCGGGGTTGGCCGGGGCGTCGGCGGGGGCGCTGCCGCCGACGGGCCGCACGGTGCCGTCCGGGCCGAGTTCGAGCGCCGCGCCGTGGGCGGTCACCGCGGCCGACACGCCCGCGCGGGCCAGCGGTTCGGCACCGGCGACCACGACGGGCGGCGCACAGCGCTCGACGTCGGCCGCGAGCCGCTCGGCCGGCTGCAGCGGGCTCAGCATCACCAGGCAGCGTCCGGAGGCGATCACCGCGGCGACCACGGCGACGTGCTCGGGGCGGTTCTCCAGGACGACGCCGACCCGGCCGCCGGGCGGCAGGCCCGCCTCGTCGAGGAGCGCCGTGACGGCCCCCGCGGTCGCGCGGACCTGTCCCCAGGTCCACCACTCGCCGTCGTACTCGATCGCCTGGGCGTCGGCGGCGGCTTCGCCGAGCAGCCGGGACAGACGGTCACGGATTCCCACGTGATCGGCCTTTCGTCGCCTCGGGCGCGGAGATCCCGACCAGCCCGGCCAGCCGCCGGCGGTGCGCCGCCGGGCTGCCGAGAAGCTGCTCGGAGGACTTCGCGCGTTTCAGATGGAGGTGGGCGTCGTGCTCCCACGTGTAGCCGATGCCGCCGTGGATCTGGATGTTCTCCTTGGCCGCGTGGGTGTGGGCGTCCGCGCAGCAGACGGCGGCGACCGCGGCGGCCGTCGACAGCGGCGACCCGCTCTGCTCACCCGACCGCGGCGGGTCCGCCGCCGCCACGGACAGCGCATGGTAGACCGCCGACCGGGCCGCCTCGACCTTCACCAGCGTGTCGGCGCACTTGTGCTTGACCGCCTGGAAGGAGCCGATGGGCCGCCCGAACTGCACCCGGACCTTGGCGTACGCCACGGCCGCGTCCAGGCACGCCTGGGCTCCGCCGGCCTGTTCGGCGGCCAGCGCCACCAGCGCGAGGTCGGTCACCCGGCGCAGATACGCGGTGGCGGCCGGGCCCGCCGGGCCGACCGGCAGTGCCGGGGCGCCGTCGAGGTCGATCCGGGCCAGGCGCCGGGTCGGGTCGAGCGTCTCCAGCCGGGTGCGGGTCACTCCGGGCGCCGTGCCCTCCACGGCGAACAGCCGGGGTCCGCCGGCCGCGCGGGCCACGACCAGGACGAGGTCGGCGCTGTGGCCGTCGACGACGAACATCTTCGTGCCGGTCACCCGGTGGCCGGCGCCGTCGCTGTCGCTGTCGGGCACGGCCTCGGCCCGCACGTCCTCGACGTGCCACGATCCGCTCTCCTCGGCGAGCGCCAGCGTGCCGGTCAGCGACCCGTCGGCGACGGCGGGCAGCCAGCGTGCCCTGGCCGTCTCGTCGCCGCTGACGGCGAGGGCCTGGCCGGCCAGGGCCACGGTCGCGAAGTACGGGGAGGGCAGCAGGGCCCGGCCCAGTTCCTCCAGGACCAGGCCCAGTTCGACGGGGCCGCCGCCGAAGCCGCCGTACTCCTCGGGCAACGCCAGTCCGAGCAGGCCGAGTTCGCCCGCCATCCGCCGCCAGAGCAGCGGATCGTGTCCGTCCGCGGACTCCATCGAACGGCGCACGGCCTCGCTGGGTGCCTTGTCCGCGAGGAAGCGGCGCAGGGTGGCGCGGAGTTGCTCGTGCTCCTCGGTGAAGGCCGCTGTCATGTCCTTCCCGTCCCCGTCCCCGTCCCCGTCCCCGGCCGCCGCCGTGGCGGTCGCGTCGGCCGTCACCGGGGTGTCTTCGACCGCAGATAGGCGGCGAGGTCGGGGATCCGGGTGCGGTCCACGATCTCGACGCGGATGCCGGAGGGGGCCAGGTGGTAGGCGAAGACCGACGGTTCGCCGTCGACCAGCGCGCAGGCCTCCCGGGCGAAGCCCGCGTCGGCCAGCCGTTTCGACGTGGCCGTCAGGTCGTCGCAGAAGTAGCCGAGGTGGTGGGTGGCGGTCTGTGCGGCCGCCGTCCACGGGGTGCCGGGGATCTCCTGGACGAGTTCGATGTGCGGGGCGTCCAGGGAGTAGGTGTAGCGGAGGTTCAGCACCCGGTCGCCGTCCGCCAGCCGCACCGGCAGCTCGGCGGACATGGTCTCGGTCCACCGGTACCCGGCGACCTCGCTCATCCGGGCCTTCCAGGCCTCCACGTCGTCGACGACGATCCCGGTGTGGTAGAGGTCCGCCGCTCGCAAAGGGTGTGTCATGGCCGGTGCCTCACCACTCCAGCCGGAGCGACTTGATGCCGTACATGTTGCCGTGCTGCCACAGCTCCTGGCCGGCGGTGACCCGGTAGTCGGGGATGCGCCGGTGCCACTCCTCGACCGCCACGTTCAGCTCCAGGCGGGCCAGGTGCGAGCCGAGGCAGCGGTGCGGTCCCGAGCCGAACGCGATGTGGTTGGTGGCCGTGCGGTGCAGGTCCACCTCCAGCGGGTTCTCGTACCGTCCGGGGTCGCGGTTGGTGACGGCGAGCGGGAGCATCACCATCTCGCCCGCGCGGACCGGGCAGCCGCCGACCTCGACGTCCCGGGTCGCCTTGCGGGCCGGGACGACGAACGAGTAGACGCGCAGGATCTCCTCGACCGCGGTCGGGATCAGCGAGGGGTCGGCGAGGACCTCGGCGCGCTGCTCCGGGTGCGTGGCGAAGTGGTACAGCGCCCAGCCGATCGAGATGGGCACGGTGTCGAAGCCGGCCTGGAACATCAGGACGCAGAAGGCGTGCATGTCCCGGTCGTCGATGGGCTCGCCGTCGATCTCCCAGGCCATGGCGTGCGAGAGCAGGTCGTCCAGGGGGGTCCTGCGGCGCAGGGCGATCTGCTCGTCGAAGTACGCCGACACCTCCCGCATGGCGGTCAGCTGCCGGGCGCCCTCCGGGTCCTCGGCGTGCGAGAGGTGCAGCAGCTCGCGGGTCCAGGCGAGGAAGGTGGGCAGGTCCTCCTCCGGCAGGCCCATCAGACGCATGAAGATCAGGGTCGGGAAGCGGCGTGCGAACTCGTCGAGCACGTCGGCGCCGTCGAGTTCCCGGAGCCTGTCGATCAGTTCCGCGGCGGTCCGGCGGACCTCAGGTTCGCGGGCGGCGACCGCGCCCGGGGAGAAGTAGCGGCCGAGCAGGCGCCGCCACACGCTGTGGGCGGGCGGGTCCAGCATCTCGGGTATCCACAGGAACTTCGGGTCCGGTTCGAGTGCCGTCACCGACTTGTTGGAGAAGGTCCGCCAGTCCTGGAGTGCCTGCTGCACGGCCGGGCCGTCCGTGACGACCCAGAAGCCGCGCGCGACGGTGCTGCGGAACCCGCCGTGGGTGCCGGCCATCTCGTCCCAGCGCTCCTGGTGGCTGAGGACGGGGCCGCCGAGCCGGTTGTCGAAGTGGTAGGCGGGCAGGCCCTCGTACGTTCCCTCGGACTCGTCGAGCGTCGTCCCCATCACGGCTCCTTTCGTCGTACGTCCGTCACGTCGCCGCGCCGTCGATCTTGAGCGCGATGAGCTCGTCGTCGCCGAGGCCGAGCGAGCGCAGGACCTCGTCGGTGTGTTCCGCGAACTGCGGTGCCCGGGTGAGGACGGCCGGGGTCTCGTCGAACTGGACGGGGCTGGCGACCAGTTCACGGTCGACGCCGTCGGCGTCCACCACGGGCGCGATGAGACCGTTGGCCCGCAGGGCGGGATCCTGGCCCACCTCCCAGGAGTTCTGCACGGCCGACCACTGCCCCTCGCCCCGGGAGAGGATCTCCACCCACTGCGCGTAGGGCCGGGAGGCGATCAGACCGGCGACGATCCCGGCGGCCTCGGCCGCGTTCGCCATCAGCTTCTCGGTGCTGTCGAACCGTTCGTCGGTGCCGAGCTCCTCGCGGCCGGCCAGTTTGCAGAACTCGGCCCAGTAGCGGCCCGGTTGCAGCATGGACAGTTCGATCCAGCGGCCGTCGGCGGTGGGATAGGCGCCGATGAGCGGGTTGGTGGCCGAGCCGTAGCGGGGCTGGGTCTTCACCGGGAGCGGGCCGCCGGTCAGCAGCGCGAGGTTGACGGTGAACTGGGTCGCCCAGGCGCCCACCCCGATCAGGGACACGTCCACGACGGAGGGTTCGCCGGTGGTGGCCCGGGAGTAGAGGGCGGCGGCGATGCCGCCGGCGATGGTCATGCCGCCCATCGAGTCGCCGTAGGCACCGGCCGGCATCCGGGTCATGCGGTCGGCGCCGGGCGGGGTGACACCGGCGGCGCTGCCCCCGCGCGCCCAGAAGGCCGTGCTGTCGTAGCCGCCCTTGCCGGCCTCCTCGCCGCGGGTGCCGAAGCCGCTTCCCCGGACGTAGATGATGTCGGGGTTGACCGCCCGGACGTCCTCCAGCTCGATCCGCAGCCTCTTGCGCGCGTCGGGCAGGAAGTTGGTGAGGAACACGTCGCTGGAGCGGATCAGTTCCTCGAGCACGGGCCGCGCCGCGGGCTTCTCCAGGGCGAGGCCGACGCTGCGCTTGCCCCGGTTGGGCCCCTCCATGATCGGGAAGAAGGACGACCCCTCGCTGGCCGCCTCGTAACCGAGCACCCGCACCAGCCCGCGCTGGGCGTCGCCGTGTTCGGCGTGCTCGATCTTGATCACGTCAGCACCCCAGTCGGCCAGCACGGCACCCGCCGCCGGGACGAAGGTGAACTGCGCGACTTCGAGCACCCGCACGCCCTCCATCGGCCTCTGCATCCGACCAGACCTCCCGATCCTCGCTATTGCGCATACCCAATCAGCCTCTCGCCGCTTCGAGTATGGACCGAGGGCGCCAAAAAGTATACTGTTTTCGGCATGCTGGATTTCACGATCGAACCTGACTTCCAGGCCAAGCTCGACTGGGCGGCCGCCTTCGTCCGCGAGGAGGTCGAGCCCCTCGACCTCCTGTTCCCGCACGGCGGCGACCCGTACGACACCGGCAACGAGAAGGCCCGCGCGATCCTCAGGCCGTTGCAGGAACAGGTCCGGGAGCAGGGCCTGTGGGCCTGCCACCTCGGCCCCGAACTGGGCGGCCCCGGCTACGGCCAGGTGAGGCTCGCCCTGCTCAACGAGATACTCGGCCGCTCCTACTGGGCACCGACGGTCTTCGGCACCGCCGCTCCCGACACCGGGAACGCCGAGATCCTCGCGATGTTCGGCACCGAGCGGCAGAAGGCCGACTATCTGCAGCCGCTGCTGGACGGCGAGATCGTCTCCACCTTCTCGATGACCGAGCCGCAGGCGGGCGCCGACCCCAAGGAGTTCACGTGCCGCGCCTGGCGGGACGATGGGGGCACCTCCCGGTCGAGCGGAGCCGAGAGTGCGGGAGAGTGGGTGATCGACGGGGAGAAGTGGTTCTCCTCCAACGCCCGGTACGCGGCCTTCCTCATCGTCATGGCCGTCACCGACCCGGACGCGCCCCCGCACCGGCGCATGTCGATGTTCATCGTGCCGTCCGGGACGCCCGGCATCGAGATCAAGCGCAACGTCGGCACCATGGACGAGCGGGAGAACCTCGACGAGGGCATCCACGCCTACATCCGCTACCACCAGGTCCGCGTGCCGCTCGACGCCATGCTCGGCGGCCCCGGCGAGGGCTTCGCGGTCGCCCAGGCCCGGCTCGGCGGCGGTCGGGTGCACCACGCGATGCGGACCGTGGGCAAGTGCACACGCGCCTTCGACATGATGTGCGAGCGGGCGCTGTCCCGTCGTACCCAGGGCACCCTGCTGGCCGACAAGCAGGCGGTGCAGCAGTTCATCGCGGACTCCTGGGTGGAGCTGCAGCAGTTCCGGCTGCTGGTGCTGCACACCGCCTGGATCATCGACACCCAGCCGCACGGTGCCGCCCGCACCCAGATCGCGATGTGCAAGGTGCAGACGGCGAAGGTGCTGCACGACATCGTCCAGCGGGCGGTGCACCTGCACGGCTCGCTCGGCACCACGGGCGAACTCCCGCTCGCCAAGTGGTGGATGGCCGCCCCGAACCTGGCCCTGGCCGACGGCCCGACCGAGGTGCACCGCACCACGATCGCCAAGCAGGTCCTCAGGAACCACCGGCCGGCCGAGGGGCTGTTCCCCAGCGAGCACATCCCGCCGAAGCTGGAGGCGGCGCGCAAGCGCTACGCCCACATCATCGAGGACGACGGGCTCAGCGGCCGGGTGGACGCGTGACCGGCGAACGCGACGCGGGCGGCCGCGACGCCAAGTCCATCGCCCCGGCGGACCTGTTCGACCTGTCCGGGAAGGTCGCGCTCGTCACCGGCGGCAGCCGGGGGCTGGGCCGGGAGATGGTGCGGGCCTTCGCGACCGCGGGCGCGGACGTGGTGATCGCGAGCCGCAAGCCCGAGGCCTGCGAGACGGTCGCGGAGGAGGTCCGCGCCCTCGGCCGGCGCGCGCTGCCGGTCGCCGCGCACGTCGGCCACTGGGACGACCTCGGCCGCCTCGCGGACCTCGCGTACGAGGAGTTCGGTCACGTCGACGTCCTCGTCAACAACGCCGGGATGTCCCCGCTGGCCCCCTCCTCGGCGGGGACCGGCGAGGAACTCTTCGACAAGGTGATCGGCGTCAACTTCAAGGGCCCGTTCCGGCTCGCCTCGCTGATCGGAGAGCGGATGGCCGAGGGCGACGGCGGCTCGATCATCAACATCTCGTCCTCCGGGGCGCTCTTCCCCCAGCCGCGGTTCGGCCCCTACGCCGGTGCCAAGGCCGCGCTCAACGCCCTGACGACCGTCTTCGCCCTGGAGTACGGCCCCACGGTGCGCGTCAACACGATCTCGGCGGGGCCGTTCCTGACGGACATCTCCAAGGCGTGGACCGAGGAGAAGCGACAGACCGCGCGCAGCGCGGCGGGCAGGCCGGGGCGGCCGGAGGAGATCATCAGCACGGCGCTGTACCTGGCGAGCGACGCGTCGAGTTACACGACGGGGTCACTGATCCGGGTGGACGGCGGCCTGTACTGAACAGTGCGGGTGGGTGGGGGTTGCTCGCGCAGTTCCCCGCGCTCCCAAAAGAAGGGGCATTGCAGTGCGCCCCTTCAGGGGCGCGGGGAACTGCGCGACCGGCCCCCACCCACCCGCAGCCGACCGACTACCGAAGCAGCCCGGTCGCCTCCGCCAACAGCACGGGCAACGCAGGACCCATCCGCCGATGCATGTCGGTCACCCGCCCCGCCTTCCGCCCCCGTTTGATCAGCAGCGCCGTCGCCGCCGCCTCCTTGTACTTCGTCAGCGCCTCGAACCAGGCCATGTCACGCAGCGGCTCACCGCGCGCCTCCTGGTACGCGTCGAGGAGTTCGGCCTTCCCCGGCATCCCCGTCGGCTCGTCGGAGACGGACGCCGGGTGGTGGGCCTCGTCCGTGAAGAAGGTCAGCCAGGTGATGTCGACCCGGGGGTCGCCGAGCGACCAGATCTCCCAGTCGATGACCGCGTTCACCCGGTCGGCGTCGCACAAGGTGTTGCCGAGCCGGTAGTCCCCGTGGGTGAACACCGGCATCATCGCGGCGGGCACGGTCGCCCGCAGCCGTGCCTCGACGGCCTCGCAGCCGGCCCGCAGATCCTCGGGGACGGTGGTGAACGCACGCGCCCAGCGGTCGATCTCGGCGCCGGGGGTGACGACGGGCTCCACCGCCAGGGCCGTCCGCTTGGGATCCGCGCGGTGCAGGCGGGCCAGCATCCGGGCCGCGTCGAGCGCACGGGCCCGTACCTGCGCGGCCGGCACGGTACCGCGCGGCACGAGCACCGGCTCCACGCACTGTCCGGGCACCAACTCCATCGCCACGAAGGGCTGTTGGGCCGTCGGGGCGCCCTTGTCGGTGAACAGCACCTTCGGCACGCGGACGCCGGGCACCCCGGACAGCACCTGCATGAGCCGCGCCTGGCGCAGGACGTCCCGGTTGCGGACCGGTTCCAGGCCGGGCGGGGCCACCTTGAGGACGACGCGCTCGTGGCCGGCGGGGGCACCCGCCAGCGTGGCCACGTAGGTGAGGCTCGACGTGCCGCCGGCCAGCGGCTCGACCGACTCCACCGTGGCCTCGGGCGCCCAGCCGCGCAGGGCGACGGCCGTGCGCCGCGCGAGTTCGGCGGTCAGGTCCGGGCTGTCGGCGAGGACGCTCATGCGCCGGCCCCCGTCCGGTTCCCGGCGGTCAGCGCCTCGACGATGTCGCGCCGGATCAGCTTGCCGGTGGGGGTGCGGGGCAGTTCGGGCCAGCGCGTGATGCGTTCCGGGGTCTTGGAGCCGCGCAGCGTGGCGCGCACCTGGGCCCGCAGGGTCTCCGGGTCGACGCTCACCCCGTCGCGCAGGACGACCACCGCCTCGATGCGCTGGCCCCACTCCTCGTCGGGCAGGCCGACGACGACCGCGTCGAGCACGTCCGGGTGGCCGAGCAGGACGTCCTCGATCTCGGCGGGCGCGATGTTCTCGGCGCCGCGGATGATCGTGTCGTCGGCCCGGCCCTCGATGTGGAGGTAGCCGTCGTGGTCGAGGCGGCCCCGGTCGCGGGTGTGGAAGAACCCTCGCTCGTCTACGGCGGAGCCGCCTCCCGCGTACTCCCCCGAGACCTGCTCGCCGCGCACCCAGATCTGCCCGCTCTCGCCGGGGGCCGCCACCGCGCCGGACGGGTCGCGGACCTCCAGTTCGACGCCCGGCACCGGCAGTCCGGCCGAGCCCAGCCGGGCCCGTACCGCGGGGTCGTCGCTGGCGACGGCCGTACGGTGCTCCCGCGGGCCCAGGACGGTGATGGTGGAGGAGGTCTCGGTGAGCCCGTAGGCGTTCACGAAGTCCACGTGCGGCCAGGCCCGCAGCGCGGTCTCCACGACCCGGACCGGCATCCGGGCCCCGCCGTAGGCGAGCGCGCGCAGCGAGGGCACCGACCGGTCGAGCCCGTCCGTGTCCATGATGCGGGCGAGCATCGTCGGGACGACCATCGCGTTGGTGATCCGCTGCCGCCGTACCAGGTCGAGCCAGCCCTCCGGGGTGAACTGCTCCAGGGTGAGGGCCCGGCGCCCCGCGTACAGGTTCGTCAGCACGTTCGACACGGCGGCGATGTGGTACGGCGGGACGCTCACCAGCGCCGCCTCGTCGGGGCCGGCTCCGGCGAACTCCACGGTGCCGAGCACGTACGACACCAGGTTGTGGTGGCGCAGGACGACGCCCTTGGGCGCGGCGGTGGTGCCGCTCGTGTAGATCAGGACGGCCGGGGCGCCGGGGACCACCGGGTCGGCGTCGGCGTCGGCCTGCGGGGCCGTCCGCCCGGCCGCCCGGTCGAGCCACTCGGCGGGGCTGAGGACCGGCAGTCCCGCGCGCCGCAGTGCCGCGTCGTGCGCCGGGTCGGCGATGCCCAGCGCGCGGGGGTGGTTCGCCAGCAGGGCGTCGAGCTGGGCGTCGCCGAGGCGGTAGTTGACCGGGACCAGGGGGACTCCGGCGCGGGCCGCCGCGAACAGTGCGGCGGGCAGGGCAGGGCCGTTGACCGCGAGGTAGACGATCGCGTCGGCTTCGGCGGCGCGGATCGACCCGGCGCCGCCCGCGGCCAGTTCACGCAGCCGTGCGGCGGTCAGGCCGTCGTCCGCGCGTCCGACGACGACCCGGTCGCCGAAGCCCTCGGCGGCCATGTCCAGGAGCATCGATATGTTCACGGGCCCCCGCCCCTCAGTCCGAGGCCGGGAGCGGCTTGGCGGACTTCATCGGCAGCGGGACGCCGTTGACCGTCAGGGTGCCCGGTCCGGGCTTGGTGCACAGGAGTTCCACACCGAGTTCGTCGTCGGCGTACCGCTTCCCGAGCAGCGCGCCGCCGCTCAGGCCGGGCTCCGGGGTACCGGCGGCGGCTCCCGCACCCTTCCCGTCACCCTCGACCATGGCGGCTCCGCCGCAGCCGATCTCCACTTCCCCGTCCGGGCACCGGACGACGATCACCGCCGTCGTGTCGACCGTACTGGCGAGCATCTGACCCACGCGTGGCCTCATCGCAGTGTCCTCCGCGGCTCTCGTGGCGCCGAACCCGCGGCGCCGAGTAACCAGAGAAAAGTATACTACTTTCCTCGATCGCGTCGAGAACGGAGCTGCCGGATGGAACTCGAGACCGTCCTGTTCGAGGTGACCGACCATGTCGCCACCGTCACCCTCAACCGCCCGGAGGCGATGAACGGCTTCAACCAGCGGATGATGGAGGAGTTCGCCGCCCTCTGGGACACCGTCAAGCACGACGACGACGTGCGCGTCGTCGTGCTGCGCGGGGCCGGTGACCGGGCGTTCTGCACCGGGATGGACGTGAAGGAGGGCATCGACCGCCACCCCAACGTCTGGTCGCAGACGGACCCCGGCGAGTTCCTCTCGCCGAAGCTCAACCAGGTGTGGAAACCGCTGGTCTGCGCGGTGCACGGGATGGCCGCGGGCGGCGCCTTCTACTGGCTCAACGAGGCCGACATCCTGATCTGCTCGGAGGAGGCCACGTTCTTCGACCCGCACGTCAGCTACGGGCTGACGGCGGCCCTGGAACCCATCGGCCTGGCCCGGCGCATCCCCCTCGGGGAGGCGTTGCGGATCGCCCTGCTCGGCCTGGACGAACGCGTGTCGGCCGCCCGGGCGCTGCAGATCGGCCTGGTCAGCGAGGTGTTGCCGCGCGAGGAACTGTGGGACAGGGCCGACGGGATCGCCCGGATCATCGCGGCGAAGCCGCCGGCCGCGATCCAGGGCACCGTCCGCGCGATCTGGGAGTCCCTCGACTCGACCCGCACCCAGGCCCTGCGCACCGGGCTGTCGTACACCCAGCTCGGCAACCCGATCGGGAAGGCCGAGGTCGACCGCGCGACGGTGCCCAGGGGGAAGTGGACACTGCGGTGAGGCTTCCCACCTGCACCTAAATAAGTGTACTTTTTTACAGCTCTGCCATTTCGAGGTGATCAACGGGAGGCTGTCATGCGCTTCGGTATGCCCTGGCCCGGCCGGGACGTCGGACGGGAGGCGGAGCAGGCCGGCGTCGAGGCCTTCTGCGCCGGGGAGTTCGCCGACCACGACGCCTACCTCACGGTGGCCGACATCGTCGCGAACACCGAGCGCGCGCTGGCGGGCCCGGCCATCGCCTACGCCTTCGCCCGCACTCCCTACGCCCACGCCACCGCCCTGCGCCAGCTGCACGCCCAGGCGCCGGGCCGGCTCTTCCTCGGGCTGGGCAGCGCGGCGTTCCGGATCAACCGGGACTGGCTGGGCGTGCCCGCGGAACGGCCGGTGGCCCGGATCGCCGACACCGTCGGCGCCGTACGGGCCTGGCTGCACGCGGAGAACGGCGAACGGGTCCGGTACGCCGGCGAGTTCCACGATCTCGACGCCGACGTCCGGGCCCCCGTGCTCGGCCGGCTGGACATCCCGGTCCTGCTCGCCGCGTTCAACGCCCGCATGGCGGCCACCGCCGGCCGGGTGGCCGACGGGGTCGTCGGGCACGGGCTGTTCACCGGTTCCTGGTGGAACGACGTGGTACGGCCCGCGGTGGCTCGGGGCGCGGGTGACGGCGACGGCGACGGCGACCCGGCGGGTACGCGTCCGCTGGAACACGGCTGGATCATCACGGCGGTCGACGACCACGCGCCCGAACGCGCGATCGCCGACGCCCGGCGCATGATCGCCTTCTACCTGACGGTCCGGACGTACGACCCCTTCGTCGCCCACCACGGCTGGGAGGAGCCCGTGGCCCGGTTGCGCGACGCGTTCCGGGTGGGTGACACCGACGCCATGGTCCGGGCCGTCACCGACGACATGCTCACCCGGATCGCCGTCTGCGGTACGACCGCCGACGCGAAGGACGCCCTGGCCCGCCGCGCCGGCTCGCTCCCCCGCGACGTCGGCTACTTCGCCGCGCCGAGCTTCATGGTGAGCCGCGGCCGCCGCGCCGCGTACGCCCGGGCCGCCCTGGCGCTGATCGGGGCATTGCCGGACCCGGTCTGAGCGGGCGGCGACGCGTCCGCCCCGAGGCGGCGTGCGCTCCGGGGCGGACGTGGAGCCGGCCCGGCAGGTCGTCCGGACCGAGCCGTCAGGCGCCCTCGGGCACCGGCGCCAGCTTGCGGCTGCTGTCGAAGCCGACGACCTTCGCGAGGGTGCCGCCGAGGATCGCGGCGCGGTCCTCGGCGCCCACGCCCTCGAAGTTCTCGGCGATGCACTCCTCGCTGCTGCGGAAGGTGCCCTCGGCGTGCGGGTAGTCGTTGCCCCACATCACCGTCGACAGGCCCGTGATGTGGCGGGCCTTGACGGCCGTCGGGTCGTCCGCGAACTGGACGTGGATCTGGCGCCGGACGTACTCGGTGGGCTTGAGCGGGTAGGGCCACTTGTCGTTGACCGCGAACAGGCGTCCCATCGAGGGCTGCTCCTTGGGCCCGCGGCTGTCGTCCCAGAAGCCGAGCCACCAGTCGGGGTCCTGGCCGGTGCCGGTCTTCCACGCCTTGTCCATGTAGCCCATGAAGGAGACCAGCCAGCCGGCCGTGTACTCGATCAGGTTGAAGTGCAGGTCGGGGAAGCGCTCGCACACCCCGCCGCCGACGAGGCTGGCGATGATGCCCTGCGGGCCGGCCACGGCCGAGCCGACCGCGCTGCCCATGGTGCGGCCGGCCACCATGTCGTCGGTCAGGTTGCCCTTGCCCATGTTCATGGCCGTCATCAGGCCGCGGACGGTGAGCGCGGTCTCGGACACCTGCTCCCTGACCTTCACCCCGCCGGTCGCCACGTGGATGAAGACCGGCAGGCCGTGCGCCTGCGCGGCCGCCCAGACCGGGTCGTACTCCCGCGAGTAGTACGGCAGCGGCGGTATCTCCGGGAGGAGGAGCGCGCCGATCCCCAGCCGTGCCACCCGCTCGATCTCCGCGACCGCCTCGGGCACGTCCGTGAGCGGGATCGCGGCCGTCGGCCGCAGCCGGTCCTTGTACGGCAGGTACCGCTCGACCAGGTAGTCGTTCCACACCCGGGCGTGGGCCATGGAGAGCTCGTGGTCGTCCGTGAACAGGACGAACAGCGAGAGATTCGGGAACATCACCGAGGCGTCGACGCCGTCGAAGTTCATGTCCCGGATGATGTGCTCCGGGTCGCCGTCCGGGGTCTCCCCGCCGGTCTGCCGGTACTTGGAGATGGTCCAGCCGTCGAACCCGATGGTGTGCAGCTTCTTGAACTCGGTGTGCCCGCCGTCGACGATCGGCTCGTCGAGGGTGAACTCCTCTTCCCACAGGGCGCGGTCGCGCAGCTGCTTCGGCAGCCGGGTCTTGAAGAGATCGACCGGCTCGATGATGTGGGAGTCGCCGGAGACGACAAATTCCTTGAACACAGGCGGTACCTCTTTCGAACCTCGTCGTTCGTCGCAGAAATCCAACCCGCTGGTGCTGCCGAAGTTAGCTGTACCGATCGGTCCAGTCAATGATTCAGCATACGGAATGAGCAGGCGATTTCCTTCCAGAATCCTGACGCCTTGCTGACAGAGGGAACCAGGCAGCCCTCTTCCCGCGATGGGCAAATTCAGTACACTCAACTGACCAGGTCTGGATACCACCGCAGACGACCAGGAGACCGACATGACGACGGCGTACGCGTTCTCCGCGCAGCTCTACATCGACGGGCGCCGCACCGACGGCCGGTCGGACACGCCGGTACCGGTCCGCAATCCCGCGACGGAGGAGACGATCGCGGAGGTCCCCGGCTCCGCACCGGCCGACGTCGACGAGGCCGTCCGGGCGGCCCGGCGCGCCTTCGACGAGGGGCCGTGGCCGCGGATGCGGCCCATGGAGCGGGCCGGCGTCCTGCTGCGGATGGCCGAGGAGATGGAGCGCCGGCTGCCCGAACTCGTCGCCGTCAACATGGCGGAGGCGGGCTCGGTCCGCTCCCTGGCCGAGACCCTGCAGACCCGGGTCCCGGTGACGCATCTGCGGGACATGGCCGAGCGGGTGATCCCCACGTTCGCCTGGGAGCGCCCGATGGACCCGACGATCACGCCGGGCACCGGCATCTTCCAAGGAGTGCTGCGCCGTGAGGCGTTCGGGGTGTGCGCGCTGATCTCCGCCTACAACTTCCCGTTCTTCCTCAGCATGATGAAGGTGGTCCCGGCCCTCGCGGCCGGCTGCACCGCCGTACTGAAACCGGCGCCCACCACACCCCTGGAATCCCTGCTGATCGGCGACTTCGCGGACGCGGCCGGGCTGCCGCCGGGCGTGCTGAACATCGTGACCGGTGACGTGGAGGCGGGCCGGGCGCTGACCACCCACCCCATGGTGGACCTGGTGAGCTTCACCGGCTCCGACACGGTCGGCCGCATGGTCTACGCCCAGGCCGCGGCCTCGCTGAAGAAGGTCGTCCTCGAACTCGGCGGCAAGTCGGCCAACATCGTCCGCGCCGACGGCGACCTCGACGGCGCGGTCCGCGCCGCGCTCATGGGCATCACCGCCCATGCCGGACAGGGCTGTTCGCTGCTGACCCGCACGCTGGTGCACGAGTCCGTCCACGACGAACTGGTCGCGCGGCTGACCGCGGCCCTCGCGCGGGTGAGGGTCGGCGACCCGGCCGACCCGGCGACCACCATGGGCCCGCTGATCAGCGAGGCGCAGCGGGGCAAGGTCGAGAAGCTGATCCGCACCGGCGAGGAGGAGGGGGCCCGGCTCGTCTGCGGCGGCGGCCGGCCCGCCGGTCTGGACCGCGGCTACTTCGTCGAGCCGACCCTCTTCACCGACGTCGACAACTCCATGACCATCGCCCGCACGGAGTTCTTCGGCCCGGTCGGCGTCGTCATCCCGTTCGCCGACGACGAGGAGGCGGTGCGGATCGCCAACGACAGCCCGTACGGCCTCGCCGGCGCCGTCTGGAGCGCCGACACCGTGGCCGCGTACGAGATGGCGTCCCGTATCCGGACCGGCGCGGTCGCCCTGAACGCGAGCAGTCCCGGGGTGATCCCCCGGGCCGCGTTCGGCGGGTACAAGCAGAGCGGACTCGGTCGGGAATGGGGCGAGTTCGGCCTGGACGAGTACCTCCAGACGAAGACGGTCAGCTGGGCGGCACGCTGAGCCGCGTGCCGCCCGGCCGCTACTTGACGCTGACCTTCACGCCGGATATCTGCTCGCCGCAGGCCGGCGAGGCCGCCGGGTCCGGCACGAACGTCGCGCCCTTGAGGACGGAGACGAAGGTGCAGTCGCCGGGGCCGCCGACCGAGTAGGTGCCCTTGTGCGCGAAGTCGGCGGGCTGCGGGAACAGTCCGCCGGCGGTCCAGCTGTCGTCGGTGCGCAGCGCGGCCATCAGCTGCTTGCGGCTCGCGGTGCAGCCGGCCTTCTCCAGCCCGTGCAGCAGCAGGTCCGCGCTGATCCAGCCGACCGCCTGGGAGAAGGAGGGGATGCCGGAGGCGGACTTGGCGTACTGCTTGAGCGCCGCCGACCAGGCGGCGGTCGCCTTCGCGTCCGTCTCCACCGGCGCGTAGGAGGTCATGAAGCCCACGCCCTGCGCCGCCTTCAGGGTGGGCGGCGACTTCAGCAGGTCCGCTCCGTAGCCGGTGGCCAGCAGGATCGACTTCATCTTCACCCCGGCCCGGCGCAGGCCGGTGGCGAGCGCGAAGCCGGTCTCGGGGATCACCGGGGCGTAGAGCACGTCGGCGCCGGACTTCTTGATGCCGAGGACGATCGGGCCGACGTCACCGCTGCCGAACGGAACGCGCTCGTTGACGTAGCCCCGGGCCAGTCCGGCGTGTTCGGCCGAGACCGCGGCCCCCTCGGCCGCCTTGGCGGAGCTCGGCGTGTTGTAGGCGACCACGGCGACCTTGGTGCCGCCGAGCTTCTTCCAGTACGTGCCGAGGGTGGTCGCGGCGCGGTCGTAGTCGGTGCCGGACATCGCCGGGAAGAGGTTGCCGTACTTCGGGTCGAACCACTGCTCGCCGCCGTCGAACGCGCCGCCGAGGAACGGGGTGGAGGCGGCCTGGGTGCCGGCGTACTGGCCGGCGCCGTAGAAGTAGGTGCTCACCGGCAGCACCGCGTACACGTTCTCCTGCTGCACCAGGCGCTGGGCCGCGGTGAGCGCGCCCTGCGGGGTGGACTGGTCGTCGGCCATGACCACGTCGAAGCCGCGTGCGGCGCACTTGCCGCCGGCCGCCTTGTAGGCCGCGAACCGGGCCTTCACTCCGCTCTCCGTGTCCGCGTAGTGCGCGGCGGCCGCGCCGCTCAGCGAGGTCAGCACGCCGACCTTCACCGGCCCGCCGGCGCTGTCCGCGCTGCCTGCCCCACCGCCGCCGCAGGCGGTGAGCAGCAGTAGCGCGGCACTGGTCCAGGTTGCGATGGCACCGACTCTTCTCATGTGCTCTCCTCCGTCCCCGGCCCGTCGAACGACGGTTCCGACAGGTGGTACGCGAGGCACAGTGGAGCATATTAAGTATCCTTTGTCACCGGCTCGTGCGGCGATATGCCCCCGTAGGGTTGACGTCAACTCCTTATGAGAGCACTTTAATCGGGTCC
The DNA here is from genome assembly GCF_044747345.1 of Streptomyces sp. NPDC090088. Classification (NCBI taxonomy): domain Bacteria; kingdom Bacillati; phylum Actinomycetota; class Actinomycetes; order Kitasatosporales; family Streptomycetaceae; genus Streptomyces; species Streptomyces sp. NPDC090088. The sequence goes on from NZ_JBIVDZ010000016.1 coordinate 117,101, forward strand.
CGTTGCTCATCCGAGCACGAACTCCCAGGAGGCCGTCGTTGCTCTCCTACGTTGTCGCCGGCCTCGCCCTGGGGGCCGTCTACGCCATCGCCGCGGCCTCACTGGTCGTCACCCATGTCTCCTCGGGCGTGTTCAACTTCGCCTTCGGTGCCATGGCGTTCGCCGTGGCCCGCTTCTACTACTTCCTGTACGTCGAGCAGGGCTGGTCGCTGCCGCTCGCCGCCGTCGTCGCGATCGGCGTGTTCGGCCCCGCGCTGGGCGTGCTCCTGTACGTGGTGCTCTTCCGGCACCTGCGACTGCGCTCCCCGCTGGTGAAGATCGTCGCCACGATCGGTCTGTCGGTCGCCCTGCCGCCGCTGGTCGACCTCGTGCTCGGGCGGCTGGTGAACGCCACCGCGCCGGGTCTCGCGCCGCAACCCGTCGCGGTGTACCGGCCGTTCGGCGCGGTCGTCGACATGAACCAGCTGATCACCTACGCGGGGCTCGCCGTGGTCCTGACCGCCGGGACCGTGCTGCTGCGCTTCACCGACCTCGGTCTGAAGGTCCGCGCGCTGGTCGACTCCGAGGCGCTCACCGCGATGTCGGGGGTCAGTCCGACGCGGGTGTCGGTCGGCGTGTGGGCGGTCAGTTCGCTGCTGGCGGGGCTGGCCGGGGTCCTCGTCGCGCCCACCGCCGGACTGTCGGTGGACGGGATGACGTTCCTGATGGCGGCCGCCTTCGCGGCCGTGGTGGCGGCCCGGCTGCGCAGTCTGCCGACGGCCGTCGCGGTCGCCCTGGCCATGGGCGTGGTCACCAGCGTGATCCAGCGGTATCTCGATCCGCAGAGCGCGCTGTCGGCGCAGATCGTACCGAGCGTGCCCTTCCTCTTCATGCTCGTCTTCCTGCTCGCCCACGCGGTGCGCGGCCGGGCCGGAGACTCACCCGCGGGCGGCGCGCTGGACCGCGCGGTCCGCGCCGAGGCCGCGGGCGCACCCGCGATCACGACCCCTTCGGGGTTCCTGGCCCCCCTGGCGACGCTCGCCGTCGTCGGGTGTCTGCCGCTGGTCCTGGACGACTTCTGGACCGGGCTGACGGCCACCGGTATCGCGCTGGCCACCGCGCTGCTGTCCGGCACGCTGGTCACCGGCGAGGGCGGCATGATCTGGCTGTGCCAGATCACCTTCGCGGGGCTCGGCGCCCTGTTCGCCGCCGACCTCACCACGAACTCCGGGTGGCCACCCCTAGCGGCGGTGCTGGTGAGCGCGGTGTGCGTGGTCCCGGTCGGGGTGGTGCTCGGCCTGCTGACGATCCGGCTGGGCAACCTTTACGTCGCCCTGGTGACCCTGACCTTCGGGCTGCTCGCCCAGAACCTGGTCTTCCTGCGCGACCGCTTCTACAACTCCGGCCAGGGCATCTACCTGCCCCGCCCGGCCTGGGCGCTGGACAACCGGAGCTTCGCGCTGCTCGCGCTGGCGGTGTTCGCCGTCCTCGGTCTGTTCGTCGTCAACCTGCGGCGCTCGACGGCGGGGCTCGCCGTGACGGCGGTCCGCTGGAGCGAGGCCGGCTCCCGCACGCTCGGGCTCGGCGTCGTACCGGTCAAGGTGCTCGTCTCCGCCGTGGCCACCTTCGTCGCGGCCGTCGGCGGAGGTCTCCTCGCGCTCGCCTACCAGTCGGCGCTGCCCGACTCCTTCAACCCGTTCACCGGCCTGGTCTGGCTGGCCGTCCTGGTCACGGTGGGAGCGCGGCCGGTCGTCGGGGCGCTGGTCGCCGGCGTGGCCTTCGCCGTGCTGCCCAGTGTGTTCCAGACCTACCTGCCGACCCGCTGGGCCGAGATCCCGGTCATCCTGTTCGGCCTCGGCGCGGTCATGCTCGCCCGCAACCCCGAGGGGATCATCGCGATGCACGCCCGGCAACTGCGTGAGCTGGGACGGTGGCGGCAGGGCCGGCGGGCCCGCGCCGGAGAGCCTTCGACGCCCGAGGGAGAACTCGTATGAGCACGGCGGCGGGTACGAGTCGTACCAGTGTGGCATCCGGTACGACACCACCGCGCATCGAGGCCCGCGGGGTCACCGTCCGCTTCGGCGGGCTCGTCGCTCTCAGCGAGGTCGATCTGGCCGTGCCGCCCGCCTCGGTGGTCGGGCTTGTGGGGCCCAACGGCGCGGGCAAGAGCACGCTGTTCGCCGTGCTGTCCGGGCTGCTCGCGCCGAGCGAGGGCGCGGTCCTGATGGACGGCCGTGACGTCACCCGGGCCAGTGCGCAGGCGCGGGCCCGGCGGGGGCTGGCGCGCACCTTCCAGCATCCGGAACTGTTTCCGGGGCTGACGGTCCGTGAGCACGTGGTGCTGGCGTATCGGCTGCGGCACACCCGGCACCGGATCTGGACCGACCTGGTCACCGGGGGCGGCTTCCGGCGGGCCCCGGCCGACGAGGACCGCAGGACCGACGCGCTGCTCGCGGCGCTGGGGCTGGCCGGGCAGGCGCACCGGCCGGTCGGCGGGCTGCCGCTGGGCACCAGCCGGCTGCTGGAGATCGCCCGGGCGCTCGCCGTCGACCCGGGTGTGCTGCTCCTCGACGAACCGTCGTCCGGGCTCGACGCGCGCGAGACCGACGAGCTGGCGGCGACGCTCACCCGTGTCGTCGCCGACCACGGGGTGTCGCTGCTGCTGGTCGAGCACGACGTCGAGCTGGTGCTGGGGATGAGCGACGTGGTCCACGTCCTCGACTTCGGCGTCGAGATCAGTGCGGGTTCCCCTGCCGAGGTGCGCCGGGATCCCGCCGTACGCGCGGCGTACCTGGGCGCGGGTCCGGACGCCGGTCAGGACGAGGAGAGGACTTCCGCATGACCGCCACCGGTTCGCCGCTGCTCGCCGTCCGTGATCTGACCGTGCGCTACGGAGCCTCCCAGGCGCTGCGGGACGTGACGTTCGAGGTGCCGCCGAACAGCGCGCTCGCGGTGCTGGGTCCGAACGGGGCGGGGAAGAGCACGCTGGCCAGGGCGCTGTCGGGGCTCGTCCCGGCCGCCGCCGGTCGCTTCGCGCTGGAGGGCCGGGACCTCACCGGGCGGTCGCCGGACGCGATCCGGCGGGCCGGGCTCGTCCATCTCCCTGAAGGGCGTGGGGTGTTCCCCTCCCTGACGGTGCTGGAGAACCTCCGGATGGCCACCGTGGGCGACCGGCGTGGACGGCCCGCGGCGCTGGAGCGGGCCTTCGAGATCTTCCCGGTGCTGCGGGAGCGGCGGCGGCAGGCGGCGGGGACGCTGTCGGGGGGCGAACAGCAGATGCTGTCGCTGGCGCGGGCCATGGCCGCCGACCCTCGGCTGGTGATCGCCGACGAGCTGTCGCTGGGGCTCGCGCCGAAGATGGTCGACGTGGTCTTCGAGAGCCTGCGGCGGGCCAGGGCGGCCGGCGTGGCCGTGGTGATGATCGAGCAGTTCGCGAGCCGGGCGCTGGACTTCGCCGACCGGTGTCTGGTGCTGCGGCGCGGGAGTGTCGCGTGGGAGGGGGACTCGGGGGCGGCGGGGGCTGAGCTGTTGCGCGGCTACTTGGGGGAGGCCGCGGTGGGGTGACTTCGCTGCCGGCTGTTCGGAGGCGCGGCCTGTTGCGGGGCCGGGGATGGGTCGTCGGTCGCCTGCGGCCGGGTCGTGGCTGGTCGCGCAGTTCCCCGCGCCCCTGAGCTGTGCGCGTGTGCGGGTCCGCTGTGGAGCCGTACCTGCGCCGTCGGTCGTCCGCGGCGTCATCGTGGCTGGTCGCGCGGTTCCCCGCGTCCCCGTAGGGCGCCGCAGCGCCCTACGGGGCGCTGTCGAACCGGTGTGCCAGTTCGGCCACGTCGTAGCGGCGGCGCAGTTTCGCGCGTGATTCCAGGGTGAGGGCGTGGGCGAGGCTGGTGTCCTCGCCGTCGGCGAGCAGTGCGAGGGTCTCCGTGACGGCCGTGGGGTGGGCGGCGCGGATCAGGCCGGCGATCTCGTGGGCCAGGTCGAGGAGGCAGTCGTGCGGGACGACTTCGGTGACCAGGCCTGCCGCCAGGGCCCGTCGGGCGTCGATGGGCTCGCCCGTCAGCATCATCCGGCGGGCGAGCCGGGTGCCGACCGCGCGGGGCAGCAGTGCGCTCATCCCCCAGCCCGCCGCCAGTCCGATCGCGGCATGGGTGTCGGCGAACCGGGCCCGGTCGGAGGCGATGAGGAACGAGCACGACAGCGCCAGTTCCAGCGCCCCGGTGTAGCAGGGGCCGTTGATCACCCCGAGCACCGGGGTACGGGACGCCCGCACCACCTCGGCGGGGTCCGTGCGCGCCCCGCGCGGCGAGCCGGTGCCGTTGCCCAGCGCCTCCTTGAGGTCGATACCCGCGGAGAACGCGGGATCGGTGCCGGTGAGGACGACCAGCCGCGTCTCCGCGTCGTCGTCGGCCGCCCTGACGGCCTCGATCAGCCCGCGCCGCATGGCGATGGTCATGGCGTTGCGTGCCCGCGGCCGGTCGAGCGTCAGCCACAGCACACCGTCCGTCCAGCGGCAGTCCAGCCCCTCGGCCCCGACCTGGATCACCGTCGGTCAGACCGTCAGGACCAGCGCCGCGCCCATGCCGCCGCCCGCGCACATGGCGGCGACCGCGGTCCCGCCGCCCCGGCGGCGCAGTTCGTGCGCGAGCGTCACGACCATGCGCGTGCCGGTGGTGGCGATCGGGTGGCCGAGGCTGCAGCCGCTGCCGAACGGGTTGACCCGCTCGGGGTCGAGGCCCAGCTCGCGGGTGGTGGCCACGGCCACGGCCGCGAAGGCCTCGTTGACCTCGAACAGGTCGACGTCGCCGAGGCCGAGCCCGGCCCGGTCGAGGGCCTTGCGGATGGCCGCGACCGGTGCGAGCCCCGTCTCGACGGGGTCCACTCCCACGCTCGCCCAGGACCGTACGGTCGCGATCGGGGTGAGTCCGTGCTCGGCGGCCAGGTCGGAGGAGGCGACGACGACCGCCGCGGCGCCGTCGTTGACGCCGCTGGAGTTGCCGGCCGTGATGGAGAACCCCTCGATCTCGGGGTGCAGCACCTTCAGCGCGGCGAGCTTCTCGGCGCTGGTGTCGCGGCGCGGGTGCTCGTCGGTGTCGAAGACGGAGGCGGTGCCGTCCCGGCCGGTGACCGGCACGGGGACGATCTCGTCGGTGAACCGGCCCTCGTCGACGGCGCGTACGGCCCGCTCGTGCGAGCGCAGCGCCCAGGCGTCCATCTCCTCGCGGGTGAGCCCGGCCAGCCGGGCGGTGTTCCAGCCGACGAGGACCCCCATGTCGTCGTTGGGCGCCTCGGGCGTCGGTGCGTGGGTCGGCGCCATCCAGGGGTCCTGCCAGTCGTCGGTGCCCGGGATCCGTCGCCGGGCCACCGGGGCGGTCGACGAGGAGTGCGTCCCGCCCGCGACCACGGCCCGGTCCATCCCGGCCCGTACGCCGGCGGCCGCGGTGGCGACGCTGGCCAGTCCGGAGGCGCAGTGCCGGTTGTGGGCCAGGCCGGGGACATGGGTCAGGCCTGCCCGCAGGGCCGCGTGGCGGGCGATGTCGCCGCCGCCGGCCAGGGACTCGCCGAGGACGACGTCGTCGAACGCCTCGGGTGGCAGTCCGCTGCGCCGGGCGGCCTCACGGACCACGACGGCGGCGAGCTCGAAGGCGTCGGTGTCCCGCAGGCTGCCCCGGCGGGCGGTTCCGATGGCGGTGCGGCACGCGGAGAGGAGAACGGCATCAACCATGGAATTCAGAGTACTCAAATTGATCGTTGATCGACAGGTGGTGGCCCATATCGCCTGAGGATCTCGACCGTCGAAGCAAAAGAGGATACCTTGCTCGGGTGAACTTCGAGCTCAGTGAAGAGCAGGAGATGCTCCGTACGGCCGCGCGCGACCTGCTGTCGGACCGGGCCCCGATCACCCACGTGCGGGCCTGGGCGGACCGCGCGGAGGACGTCGATCCCGAGGTGTGGCGGCTGACGGCCGACCTCGGCTGGCCCGGCCTCGGACTGCCCGAGGAGTACGGCGGCACCGGCCAGGGCCTGGTGGAACTCGCCCTGGTCGCCGAGGAGATGGGGCGGGCGCTCGGCCGGGGACCGGTCACGCCCACCGCGATCGCCGGCCGGGCACTCGCCGCCGCGGGACCGCCCGCGCTGCGCGCCGAGGTGCTGCCCGCGCTCGCAGCCGGCTCGGCCTGGGCCACCTGGGCCTTCGCCGAGCCGCACGCCCCCTGGTCGCTGGACGGCGTGCGGGCCACGGCCCGCTCCGCCGGGGACGCGGTCGTCCTGGACGGAGTGAAGACGGCTGTGCAGGACGCGGGCGGCGCCCGCTGGCTGCTCGTCACCGCACTCCGGGACGGCGTCCCGGCGTCCTTCCTCGTCGACCGTACGGCTCCCGGTGTGACGGTCCGGCGGCAGCAGGTCCTGGACCTGACCCGCGCGTTCCACGAGGTCCGGTTCGAAGGGGTGCGGGTGCCGGCGGACCGCCGCCTCGACGCCGGCCCGGAGGAGATCCAGCGGCTGCTCGACGAGGCGTCGGTGCTGCGCTGCGCCGACGCGCTCGGGGTGATGGAGCGCATGCTGGAACTCACTGTCGAACACACCACGTCCCGGGTCCAGTTCGACCGCCCCATCGGCTCCTTCCAGGCCGTCAAGCACGCCTGCGCCGACATGGCGCTGCGGGTGCACGGCGCCCGCGCCGTCACCGGCTACGCGGCGATGACCGCCGACGCGGGTACCGAGGACGCGGGCCGGGCCGCCTGCGCCGCCGCCTCGTACGTCGCGGCCGCGGCCGGCGAGGTCGCGGCCCGGGCCCTCCAGTTGCACGGCGGCATCGGCTTCACCTGGGAGCACGAGCTCCATCTCCACCTGCGCCGGGCGAGGGCCGACAGCGTGCTGTACGGCGACACCGCCGTCCACCGCGACCGGCTCTGCGACTTCCTGCGGGCGTCTCCCGCATCCGCGTGAGCGGACGATCCGAAAGGTTCCCCATGGAGATCAAGGGCAAGAAGGCGGTGGTGTTCGGCGGCGCCTCCGGCATGGGCCGGGCCACCGCCGAACTCCTCGCGGCCCGCGGCGCCGACGTCGCCGTGCTGGACCGTGCGGCGTCGGCGGGCGGGGAGGTCGCCGCCGCGCTCGGCGGCAGCTTCCACCCCGTCGACGTGACCGACTTCGCGGCGACGGAAGACGCGCTGGAGGCGGCCGTGGAGGCGCTGGGCGGGCTGCACGTGTCGGTCACGACGGCGGGCGGCGGCAGCGTGCGGCGCACTCTCGGCAAGGACGGTCCGCACGACCTGGAGACCTTCCGCCGGGTGCTCGACCTGAACGCCGTCGCCACCTTCAACATCAGCCGGCTGGCCGCCGCCCACATGAGCCGCAACGAGCCCGAGGAACCCGACGGCGAACGCGGTGTCATCGTCAACACCTCCTCGATCGCCGCCTTCGAGGGGCAGATCGGGCAGGTCGCCTACTCCGCCGCCAAGGCGGCCATCGCCGGCATGAGCCTCACCATGGCCCGGGACCTCGGCTCCCTCGGCATCCGGGTCATCGCCATCGCGCCGAGCCTGTTCGAGACCGGCGCCACCGAGAAGATCCCCGCCGAGACCCGGGCCGCCCTGGTGAAGGACGCCGCGTTCCCCCGGCGCCTGGGCCGGCCCGAGGAGTACGCGAAGCTCGCCCTGGCGGTCGTCGACAATCCGATGCTGAACGGCCAGTGCCTGCGCCTGGACGCGGGCCAGCGGTTCGGACCGAAGTGAGGTTCTGATGCCGGACAGCACACCGCACCAGGGCAAGGTCGCCCTGATCACCGGCGGCGGCCGGGGCTTCGGGAAGGCCTTCGGAGAGGCGCTGTCGGCGCTCGGCGCGCATGTCGTGCTCGCCGACATCGACGGCGACGCGGCGGCCGGGGCGGCCGCGGAGCTCACCGCGAAGGGCCGGGGCGCGACGGGGGCCGCCTGCGACGTGGCGGACGAGGACGGGGTAGGCGCCGTGGTGAGCGGGATCGTCGCCCGCCACGGCGGACTCGACATCCTGGTCAACAACGCCGGTCTGCACGCCGCCTACAACAGGCCCTTCACCGAACTGGGCCTGGCCAAGGTACGGCGAGTGGTCGACGTCAACATCATGGGCACCGTCATCTGCACGATGGCCGCCCACGAGGCCATGAAGGGCCGTACCGGGGCCTCGGTCGTCAACATCTCCTCGTCGGCGGCGTACGCGAACCGCAGCATCTACGGCGTCTCCAAGCTCGCCGTGCGCGGTCTGACGGTGTCGTTCGCGCGGGAGTTCGCCGCCGACGGCATCCGGGTCAACGCGATCGCGCCGGGCCTGATCTTCACCGACGCGGTACGGGAACAGCTCTCCTCCGCCGAGGCGGAACGCGTCCTCGGGGAGCAGATCCTGCGGCAGGAGGGCCGGGAGGAGGACATCGTCGAGGCCCTGCTCTACCTGGTCTCCTCCAAGGCGTCCTTCGTCACCGGCGAGACCCTGCGGGTGACGGGCGGGTTCGCGCTCTCGGTCTGAGACGCGTCTGTGGCCGTGACCCCCACCGGGGTCACGGCCACAGACGTGTCTCAGACGGTCGCCGGCTGGGCCTCCGGCAGACCGGCCAGTTCCTGCTCCTCCGACTTGATCGCCTTCAGCAGCACATAAGGAGTGGCGACCTTCCAGACGAAGTACGTCAGCGAGGGGATCGTGTTCGCCAGCACGCCGTTCCAGGCGAACGGACCGCTGTGGACGACGAAGACGAAGGCCCCCGGGATGAGGAGCACGCCCAGCACGATGCTCAGCCAGCCGTACCACTTGGGGAAGACCTGCTTCTCCCGGTGGTCGATGAACGCCGTGTAGCCGATCGACCAGACCTGGAGGACGAAGATGCACGCGTTGCCCACCAGCATCAGGTTGAAGGTGTCCGTCAACGCCGACAGCACGTCGGGCGAGTGGATCTCCGGCCGGTACGCGGCGGCGGAGAGGATGGCGAGGGGGAAGAAGAAGCCCAGCGGGGCGACCACACCGGTGGTCAGCTGGATCATGGACAGCAGACCCCAGCCGCCCTCGACGCGCTTCATCTGAAGGCTCGTCACGACGACGTACGGGTACTCGAAGGGCACGGCCAGCACCATGATCACGGTGCACCACAGGATCCCCGTGCGGTGGTCGTGCAGGAAGGTGACGAGGTCCGCGGGGCTCATCTCCGGGTCGACCGGGGTGAGCAGGTGGCCCGCGCTGAAGGCCACGATGAAGCCCACCATCAGGACGACACCGCACCAGGCCGAGATGCGCGAAAGTCTTATGTAGAGGTCATTTCTCACTGCGGCTCCCTATGTGTGCCGACCGGTGGCTACCGACCGATCTCGTCCCAGCCGACGAGCCTGTCCAGCAGCAGTGCCGCGCTGGAGAGGTAGTCGCCGTATCCGCCGCGGAAGAACAGCAGCGGGGTCTTCAACGACTCGACGCACAGGTCGTGGACCCGGCCCACGACCAGCAGGTGGTCGCCGATCTCGACGACCTGTTCCACCACGCAGTCCACCCAGGCGACGACCCCGTCCAGGACGGGACTGCCGAGCGGTGAGGGCTCCCAGGCCGTGTCCGCGAACCGCTCCCCGGCCGGCCCGGTCGCCATCCGCCGGGAGAGCCGTTCCTGGTCGCCCGCGAGCGCGTTGGCGCAGAAGCGGCCCGCGGCCCTGATCGTCCGCAGGGTCGTGGAGGAGCGGTCGGCCAGGAAGGACACCAGCGGCGGGTCCAGGGAGACGGAGGTGAAGGTGCCGACGATCATCCCGTGCGGCCGCTCCCCGGCGTCCGTGGTGGTGATCGCGACCACGCTGGTGGGGAAGTTGCCCAGCACGTCGCGGAACCGGCGGCCGTCGATCACATCCACCTCCTGCCGCCGGGTCGCCCGGTGGGTCATATGACGGCCCGCATCGACTCGGGCAGATCGAGCCCCATCTGGGACAGCGGGTACGCGTGGTACGCGGTGCCCGGCACGTGGATCATGTGCGAGAGCCCGACGTGCGCGTCCCGCCAGTACCGCTGGATCGGGTTGCCCTTGCGGATGGCGTTGCCGCCGGACCGCGCGAAGATCTCGTCCAGGGCGGAGACGGCCCGCCAGGCGCAGCGGACCTGGTTGCGGCGTACGGTCGCCCGGTCCTCGATGGTCACCGGCTTGCCGGCCTCGATCTGGTCGTACATCCGGCTGATGCCGTCGATGAGCTGCACCCGGGAGGCGGCGATCTCGGCGGCGGCCTCGCCCGCGGCGTAGAGCACGTACGGGTCGTCGCGGACCTGGATGCCGGTCACGGCGACCCGGTCCTTCTGCTGGGAGAGGTGGTGGGCGAGCGCGCCCTCGCAGATGCCGATGACCGCCGCGGTGATCCCTAGCGGGAACATCGAGGCGAAGGGCAGCTTGTACAGGCTGTCGGTGAGTCCGAGTTCCTCGGCCGCCGCACCGGCCTGGACCTGCTCCTGCCTGATGGTGCGGTACTCGGGCACGAACGCCTTGTCGACGACGACGTCCTTGCTGCCGGTGCCGGAGAGGCCGACGACGTCCCAGGTGCCGTCGATGATCTCGTAGTCCGACCGCGGCAGCACCACGTGCATCACCTGGATCGGCCCCGCGGGCCTGCCCTTGCCGTCCCCGACGAGCGCCCCGAGGAAGTCCCAGCTGCAGTGGTCGCTGCCCGAGGAGAAGGGCCAGCGTCCGCTGAGGACGAAGCCCCCGTCCACCGGGTCGGCGATGCCGTTGGGCATGTAGGGAGAGGCGATCCAGGTGTCCGGGTCGTCGTCCCACACCTCGTGGGCGAGGCGCGGGTCCATCTGGGCCAGCTCCCACGGGTGCACCCCGACGACACCGCACACCCAGCCGGCGGCCCCGTCGTGCCGGGCGACCGCCATCACCGCTTCCGCGAAGTCCCGGGGATGAGCACTGAAACCGCCGAACTCCTTGGGCTGCAGCAGCCGTATGACCCCGGCGGAACGCAGCAGTTCGACGGTACGGTCGCTCAACTTGCCGAGTGACTCGTTCTCGTCGGCGAGTGCGGCCAGTTCCGGACCCGACTCGTCGATACGGCCGACCACTTCATGCGTCACTCCGCCCACCTCCTGGTGACTGGTCCATCGCCCGCGCGGCGTGGCGCCGGCGGCGGGATGTCTCAGTGTCGGGGCAGGGGACGGGCGGCGGCCGGGCGCTTTCCGCTGACCGGGACTGGAACGTCTCAGCGGGTGACGCGGGGGCGTAGTGCGGCGCCGGAGCGGGCCCGGAGCGCGGCGAACCACACGCCCGACCCGTAGGCGAGGTCGTCCAGGCGGCGGGCGACGCCGTAGCGCAGCGGGTCGAGTGTGGCTTGATCTCGACGGTATTCGAGTGCGATGTCGGCCAGGGCGGCGACCGCGGTGGCACGGCGGAGGCGGCCGGAGAGCACACAGCCGACGGCCGTCAGCGGCCACCAGTGGCGGGTCAGCAGGGCGGAGGTCTGCGACAGGGTGGCGAGGGTTCCGTTGCCGGTCAGCCGCACGGCGAGCCGGTAGGGGTGCTCGGTGCCGTCGAGTTTCCGGGCGATGCGTACGGTCACGACACCGAGGACGGCCGCGGCGGCCGGCGCCGACCAGCGCCGTCCTGCGAGCAGCGCGGCGGCCAGTGCCGTGCTCCACGGCGCGAACACGACGGGTGCGACGGACTCGGGGTGCCGTTCGGCGAGGGGCTGCGCCCCGGTGCCGTAGAAGGCCTTGCGCCGCAGCCAGTCCCCCAGGCGCACCCGGTGTTCGTGGGCGGCCCGGACGGCGGGTTCGTACCGCACCCGGCGCCCCGCCGCCACCAGCCGCCAGCACAGGTCGACGTCCTCCCCGACCCGCATGCCCGCGTCGAAGCCCTCCCCCAGCGCGTCGACGCGGGCCACCACGCACGCGGAGGAGGCCCAGGAGACGGGCGTGCCGGGCCGTACCGGGGCCGGATGCCCGCCCAGGTCGAGCGACGACCGCGAGTTCTCGTACCGTTCGATCCAGGTCGTGGCCGGGGCGGACAGTCCGGTGATGCGGGGGACGGCCATCGCGACCCGGGGGTCGGCGAAGTGCCGGAGCAGGGTGGGGACCGTGTCGGGGTCCAGCACGATGTCGGAGTCGGCGAAGACCACGTACGGGGTGGTGACCAGGCGCAGTCCCGCGTTGCGGGCCCCGGCGGGCCCGACGTTGTCGGCGAGCGCGACCAGCCGGGCGCCGTGCTCTGCCGCCACGGCGGCCACGGCGGCCGGCTGCCGGGACGCGTCGTCGACCACGATCACCGGTCGGCCGGGACCGATGCTCCGCAGCAGACGGTCGAGTGGGCGCGGGCGGTCGCGGACCGGCACGACGACCGTGTACCGGGGGTCCGCCGGCGCCGGCAGCGAGCCGACGACGGGATGCGCCATGCCCGTCTCCAGCAACCGGTCCGCGAGCAGCGCCCCCGCCGCGTCCCGCACGACCAGCACCCGCCCGGTGAACAGGCGCCGCGCCCGTGGCGTCAGCTTGAGCAGCCGGGTGGGAAACCCGCCGAGCAGCGCCCGGCCACCGTCGACCACCCGCGTGTGCCGGTCGAACGCGACGACGAAGCCGAGGGGAAGCGTCACTGTTGTACGCCTTTCGCAGGGGTGGGAGGTGTCGGCGGTGTGCGGCTGGCCGCGCTCCGGTCGGGGTCCGTGAGGCGGCCGCGGGTGTCGGGGGTCCACGCGGTGACGCGGCGGGCGGTGGCGGCGACCATCGCGGCCGTCGCCCGGCGCCCCTCCGCCGCCGAGGCACCGGCCGGATCGCCGAGTACGCCCGAGGGCGACACCGCTCGGACGCCACGGGCCGTCAGTTCCGGCAGGAGCGCGGCCAGCGGGCGGGTGTCGCCGGCGACGGCGGCGTCGAGGCGGACGCGTCCGGGTGCCAGGTGCAGCAGCAGCGAGGTCTCCGTACGGCCGGCGTGCGCGTCGCCGCCCGGGACCTCGCAGGCGGTCCAGGCGGCGTCGTGGCCCTCGGCGCGCAGCTGGGCGAGAGCCCGGTCGAGGGTGGCCGTGTTGCCGCCGTGGCCGTTGACGAACACGATCCGGCCCGCCCACAGGGACAGCGAGCGGGTCAGTTCCACGAGGACCGCGTGCAGCGCCGCGTGCCCGATCGAGACGGTCCCGGGGAAGCCGGCGTGCTCACCGCTCGCGCCGAAGGCCACGGCCGGGGCCACCAGCGGCGTGCCGTGCGGGCCGCCGACGAGGGCATCGGCGAGCGCGTCGGCCGTCCGCCGGGCGACGGCGCGGGCGACGACGGTGTCGGTGTCGAGCGGCAGATGCGGGCCGTGCTGCTCGGTGGACCCGACCGGGACCAGGACGAGCGCGCCGGAGGGCACGGCCGGCCACACGGAGTCCGCCAGGACGGGCGGCACGCTGTCCCCGGACACGGTCAGGCGGCCGTGGACTCGGCGTCGGCCGCCGGGAGCACCGGCGCGGCGACGGACCCGGCCGACCCGCCCGACCCGCCCGACCCCGCGGACGGTACCGCCCCGCCGCCGAGCGTCAGGCGGAAGCCGGGCGGTATCACCAGGTCGTCGGGGACCAGTTCGTGCACGGCGGAGTGGCCGAGGCCGAGGACGGCGGAGTCCAGTCCACCGCGCATGATGTCCAGGACGTTCTCGACGCCGGCCTGTCCGTTGGCGGCGAGGCCCCACAGGTAGGCCCGGCCGATCAGGACGGCGCGGGCACCGAGGGCCAGTGCCTTCGCCACGTCGCCGCCGCGCCGGATCCCGCCGTCGAGCAGCACCTCGACCTGGTCGCCGACGGCTTCCGCGACGGCGGGCAGCAGCCGGATGGTGGCCGGGGTGGTGTCGAGGTTGTTGCCGCCGTGGTTGGACACGGACAGCGCGGAGACGCCGGCGTCGACCGCCCGCTTCGCGTCGTCCACCCGGCAGACGCCCTTGAGGAGGAACGGGCCGCCCCACTCCTCGCGCAGCCACTTGACGTCGTCCCAGGTGGGCGGTGGGGTCCCCATCCATTCGCCGTAGGCGCCGAAGAAGGTCGGGGCCGTGCCGCCGGGGGCGGTCAGGTTGGGCACGGTGAGGTCGGGGACGCGGCCCGATCTGGCGTACCGCCACAGCCAGCCGGGCCGGGGCAGGACGTCGGGGGCGAACCGCAGCATGGTCCTGAGGTCGAGCTTGTCCGGGATGGCGGGGCTGCCCCAGTCGCGGCCGTGGGAGAACGACCAGTCGAGGGTGACGATGAGCGCCTTGGCACCGGCGGCCCTGGCCCGGTCCATGCGCTGCACCATGGTGTCGCGGGTCCCGCTCCAGTACAGCTGGAAGAAGAAGTCCGGCTGCGCGTCGGCCACTTCCTCCACGGGCTTGCTGGCGAACGAGCTGAGCCCCATGATCACGCCCCGGTTGGCGGCGGCCCGGGCCACGGCCACCTCCCCTTCGGGGTCGACCGCCTGCACCCCGGTCGGCGAGATGAGCACGGGCAGCGCGGTCGGCACTCCGAGGACCGTCGTGGACAGGTCGCGCTCGGCGTGATGGCCCACGACCCGTGGTGCGAAGCCCAGTTCGGCGAAGGCCTCCGTGTTGGCGTCGATGGTACGGCCGCGCTCCGAGCCGGCGACGAGCGCGCCGTAGACCGAGCCGGGCAGCCGCCGCTTCGCCCGGCGCCGGGCCTCGGCGACCGTCTCGAACCAGGGGTTCCTAGGCATGTGTCCCGCCCTTTCCGGTGGGTGTCGGGTCCAGCCCGGCCAGGGGGCTCTCGGCGCAGGCGCTGACCGGCCGGCGGCGGGTGAGCACGAGGTCCACGGGGCCCCGCGAGTGGTCGCCGGACGGCTTGGGCAGGTGACCGCGGTCCTCGGGGCGCTGGGCGAGGAGCTGTTCGCCGTAGCCCTGTACGCATTCGGGGTCGGGGCCGTCCAGGGGCAGTCCGGTGAAGAACTTGGCGGCCATGCAGCC
>NZ_JBIVDZ010000017.1:0-109490 GCF_044747345.1 Streptomyces sp. NPDC090088
CAGGGCGGTACTGACCAGGGTGGGACCGATCAGGGTGGGACCGATCAGGGTGGGACCGATCAGGGCGGTACTGACCAGGGCGGGGGACCGATCAGGGCGGGACCGATCAGGGCGGTACTGACCAGGGCGGGACCGATCAGGGCGGTACTGACCAGGGCGGGACCGATCAGGGCGGTACTGACCAGGGCGGGACCGATCAGGGTGGGACCGATCAGGGTGGGACCGATCAGGGCGGTACTGACCAGGGCGGGACCGATCAGGGTGGGACCGATCAGGGTGGGACCGATCAGGGCGGTACTGACCAGGGCGGGACCGATCAGGGCGGCACCGACCAGGGCGGCGCTCCGGCTGACGACGGTGGTGCTGAGCAGCCTGCGGATCAGGGTGGTGCTGAGCAGCCTGCGGATCAGGGTGGTGCTCCTGCCGGTGACCAGGGTGCTGATGTCGGTGCTGGTGCGGATGCGGCTGGTGTTGGTGTGGCCGGCTGAGGTGTGGGGCTGAGCGGTGGGTGAAGGTCTTCTGGGCCTTCACCCACCGCCGTTTCGCGTGGATACGGCAGTAGTGGATACGATTTGGCGAGGTTTCAGGCGCTACCGGGTGGACGGGTGATGGCGACGCGGATCGCGGGCTACGAGGTCCAGGGCGAGATCGGGCGCGGCGGCATGGCCGTCGTCTACCGTGCGACGGATCTGCGCCTGGACCGGACCGTCGCCCTGAAGCTGCTCGCCCCGGAGATGGCCCGCAACGACACCTTCCGCCGCCGCTTCACCCACGAGTCGCGGGTGGCGGCGGCCCTCGACCATCCGCACATCGTGCCGATCTTCGAGGCCGGGGAGACGGAGGGCGTCCTCTACATCGCGATGCGGTACGTGTCGGGCCCGGACCTGCGCGCGCTGCTGGACAAGGAGGGCGTGCTGCCCGTGGACACGGCGCTGCGCGTCGCCGCACAGGTCGCCTCCGCGCTGGACGCGGCGCACGAGCACGACCTGGTGCACCGGGACGTGAAGCCCGGCAACGTCCTGGTGGCGGAGGGCACGGACAGCGAGCACCCCGAGCACGTCTACCTCACGGACTTCGGCCTCACCAAGAAGTCGCTGTCGCTGACGGGGTTCACCACGGTCGGCGAGTTCGTCGGCACGCTGGACTACGTGGCGCCGGAACAGATCTCGGGCCGCCCGGTGGACGGCCGTTGCGACCTCTACAGCCTGGCCTGCGTGGTGTTCGAGATGCTGGCCGGCGGGCCGCCGTTCGTCCGGGA
The DNA here is from genome assembly GCF_044747345.1 of Streptomyces sp. NPDC090088. Taxonomy (NCBI): domain Bacteria; kingdom Bacillati; phylum Actinomycetota; class Actinomycetes; order Kitasatosporales; family Streptomycetaceae; genus Streptomyces; species Streptomyces sp. NPDC090088. The sequence goes on from NZ_JBIVDZ010000017.1 coordinate 1,259, forward strand.
CGAGGACATCGCGCTGCTGTGGGCGCACCAGTACGACCAGCCGCCCGCGCTGAGCGAGGTGCGGTCGGGGCTGCCGCCGAGGTTCGACGAGGTGTTCGCCCGGGCGCTCGCCAAGGCCCCCGAGGACCGGTACGGCACCTGCCTGGAGTTCGTGGGCGCGCTGCGGCTCGCCGCGCACGGCGCCGGCCCGGCGGAGGAGCCGGCGCCCGCGGACCGGTCCGCCGACGGCGCCCCCACGGTCGGCCGGGACACCGGCGGCCGTACCCCGCCGCCACCCGCCTGGGCCCGCCCGGTACTGGACCGCTAACCCCTGCCCTGGTGGCCCTCCGTGCCCTTCGCCTCCTGCGTGAGGAACTGCTCGGCCCAGACGGTCTTGCCGGTGGTCGCGTGCCGGGTGCCCCAGCGCCGGGTCAGCTGGCCGACGAGGAGGAGACCGCGGCCGCCCTCGTCGTAGGTGTGGGCCCGCCGCATGTGCGGGGCCGTGTTGCTGGAGTCGAAGACCTCGCAGGTGAGGGTGTGGTCGTCGTGGATGAGCCGGAGCCGGACCGGTGGCCGGCCGTACCGGAAGGCGTTGGTGACCATCTCGCTGACGACGAGTTCGGTGATGAACGCGGCCTCCTCCAGCCGCCAGGCGGTCAGCTGCTGGGTGGCCAGCTTGCGTGCCTCGGCGACGGCGGCGAGGTCGAAGGGCAGCTCCCAGGTGGCGACCCGGTCGGCGTGCAGGGCCCGGGTGCGGGCCACCAGCAGGGCGATGTCGTCGTCGGGGCGGTGGGTGAGCATGGTCGTCAGCACCCGGTCGCAGACGGTGTCCAGGCTCTGCGCGGGGCGGGCGAGCGCGGCGAACATCTTGTCCAGGGCGTCGTCGATGTCGTGGTCGCGGGGTTCGAGCAGGCCGTTGGTGTAGAGGGCGATCAGGCTGCCCTCGGGGAGTTCCGTCTCGTACGACTCGAAGGGCAGCCCGCCCAGGCCCAGCGGGGGTCCGGCCGGGACGTCGAGGAAGCGGACGGCGCCCTCGGTGACCACGGCGGGCGGCGGGTGGCCGGCCCGGGCGACGGTGAAGTGCCGGGTGACGGGGTCGTACACGCCGTACAGGCAGGTCGTGCCGACGCCGCCGGCGGTCTCCTCGGCGTTGTCGGCGCCGGCCTCCTCGGCGGAGAGGTGGATGACCAGGTCGTCGAGGTGGCTGAGGAGTTCGTCGGGCGGCAGGTCGACGTCGGCGAGGGTGCGGACGGCGGTGCGGACCCGGCCCATGGTGGCGGCGGCCCGCATGCCGTGCCCGACGACGTCGCCGACGACGAGTGCGACCCGGGTACCGGAGAGCGGGATCACGTCGAACCAGTCGCCGCCCACCCCGGCCTGGCCGGCCGCGGGCAGATAGCGGGTGGCGATGTCCAGGGCCGCCTGCTCGGGCAGGGTCTGGGGGAGCAGGCTGCGCTGCAGGGTCATCGTGGTGGTGTGCTGCCGCTGGGCGCGTGCCGCGCCGTGGATGCTGGTGGCCGCGCGGGCGGCGAGCTGTTCCGCCAGCCACAGGTCGTCCGCGTCGAACGGCGCGGTCCGCCGGACGCGCCCGAAGAGGGCCACGCCGAACGTGGTGCCGCCCGCCCGGAGCGGCACCGCCAGCAGGGAGTGCGCCCCGCTCTCCCGGATCCACGCGGCGGCCCGCGGATCCTCCCGCGCCCAGCGGGCCACCACCTCGTCGCCGTCCGGGTACACCGCGCCCCGCCCCTCGGCCACACACCGGCCCGAGGGCGACCAGGGCGGGCAGTGCAGCACCTCGCCGGAGGGCTGGGGGAGCGGCGGGCCGTCGGGCGCCGTGCGCACCGCCGCCCGGCGCAGGGCGGGACCGCCGGCCGGCGCGGCGCCTGGCTGCCCCGGGTGGCTCGGCGGCCCCGGCTGTCCGGGACGGCTCGGCTGCCCCGGGCGGGGCGGGGCGTCCAGCAGGTCGACGGCGCAGACGTCGGCGAAGGCGGGGACGGCGACGTCGGCCAGCTCCCGCGCGGTGCGCTGCACGTCGGAGCCGGTGCCGATGCGTACCCCGGCGTCGCTCAGCAGCAGCATCCGCTGTCGTACCAGCCGCTCGGAGGGGTCGGAGTGGGCCGTCAGGGCCACCGCCCGCACCCGTCCGTCCGGGTCCGTCAGCGGCACCAGCCACGCGTGCCACTCGCGCTCCGGGTCGGCCGGGTCCAGGCGGAGGCGGGTCTCCAGCGGCCCGCCGCCGTCCAGGACCCGCCGCATCCTCGTCTCGGCCTCGGCGCTGCCGGGGTAGGGCGCGATGTCCGTCAGCCGCAGTCCCCGCATCGTCCCCTCGGCCAGCGACAGCGCGCGCTGGGTGCCGGCGCTGGCCCGGGCCAGCCGCAGCCGCTCGTCGAAGACGGCGCAGACGCAGGGCGACCGGTCGAAGGCCCAGGCCCCGAGCGCCTGGCCGGACGCGGCCGGGGCCGGGCCGGTCACGGCGGACACCACCAGCCACTCGGCACCGCCCGGCCGCTCGCCGGAGGGCCTGCGGTGGACCAGGACGTCCCGGTCCAGCCGGTGCCCGTCCCGGTGGCGCAGGGCGGCCGTCCCGCTCCACCGCGCCCCGGCGGCGGCCGCCCGCCAGGCGTCCTGGTCCGGTTCGGCGAGCAGCAGGGCCGCCCGGTGCCCGAGGATCTCGGCGGGCGGATAGCCCAGCAGCAGCACGGCCCCGTCGCTCCAGCCGGTCACGACGCCCCGGGCGTCGATCGTGGCCTCGGCGGTGCGGGCCCCCTGGGGGACGGCGTGGGTCTGCGCCGGGTGGCTGGGAGGGGTGGGACGTCGTTCCATCGCCGCTCATCCTTCGCGGAACCTGCACGGCCGGCTCTTCTCCCCAGGATGATCCCGGCCGACACGGAGCACCAATCCGCCCCGGTTCCCGGGTCCGGGCTCCCGGCGCGGCGCTCGTGACAGGCCTGTGACAGTCGGCGGACACCGCCATGACGTCGGCTTGTGAGGGTTTTATAAACGGACAAATCGCCTCAATCGGGCATTGTCATCGTCGGGTATGTGAAGGAACCTCTCATGAGCTTCACCGCAGTCACCCAGCACACCGAGACCGCCGCCGTCGCGCTGGCCCCGCGTGAGCGCGAGACGCTGAAGCACATCGCCGCCGGCTGCACCTATCTGCAGGCGGCCCGGCAGATGGGGCTCTCCCGGCACACGGTCGACGCCTACCTCCGCCGGATCCGCGCCAAGCTCGACATCAACACCACCGCCGAACTCACCCGGCTGGCCATCTCCCTCGGCCTGTGACCCCGCTCCGCCCGACAGATCGGCCGCGCCGTGACAGCGTGGGAACAGCGGCCGACCACGGTGTCCTGGAGGCGGAGATGACGGTGAACGGGCTCGGACTGGTGGTGCACGGCGGACGCGCCGAGGCGGTGGACGCGGCCCGCGCGGTACGGGAGTGGGCCGCCGAGCACGGCGTGCGGTGCACCGACATCGACGTATGGCACGACGGCGGACGGCACCACTCGGGGGAGGAGGTCGAGGCCGCGGGCGACCCCGACCTGATCGTCACCCTCGGCGGGGACGGCACCTTCCTGCGCGGCGCCCGGCTCGCCGCCCGCAACGACGCCCTCGTCCTCGGCGTCGACCTGGGCCGGGTCGGGTTCCTGACCGAGGTGCCGGTCCGCTCGGTGCGGGCGGCACTGGACGCGGTCCGCGAGGACCGGTACACCGTCGACAGCCGGCTGCTGCTGACCATGCGGGCCTCCCGCCGCCTGGAGATGCCGGCCGACATGGAGACGCTGATGCAGTACGGCCGCGGGCCGCTGCTGCCACCGCCCCAGGTCCGCACGGACTGCGAGCAGGGCACCGACTGGGGCGTCCCCCTGCACATCACCGCCGTCAACGACGTCGTCCTGGAGAAACTCTCCCGGGACCGCCAGGTCTCCGTCGGCGTCTACGTCTCCGGCCGGCTGCTCGCCTCCTACTCCGCCGACGCGCTGCTGGTGGCCACCCCGACCGGCTCGACCGCCTACAGCTTCGCCGCCGGCGGCCCCGTCGTCTCGCCCTGCGCGGAGGCGCTCGTCTTCACCCCGGTCGCCCCGCACATGACGTTCAACCGCTCGGTCGTCACGGCCCCGAACGAGGCCGTCGGCCTGCGGGTCCTGGAACGCTCGGGGCAGGCCGCGGTCAGCGTCGACGGCCAGGTGCGGGGCGTCCTGGGACCGGGGGACTGGATCGGCGTGTACGCCGCCCCGGCCCGGCTGCGGGTGGTGCGGCTGGCGTCGATGGACTTCTACGGCCGGCTGCGCGAGCGCATGAACCTCACCGACGCCCCGGCCGCGGTCGCCGACGGCACCCCCGCGCCCCTCTGGTCGCTGACCTCGCCCCCGCCCGGCGACCTCGCCCACCTCTCCTTCCCGCTCCTCGACGACCAGCGCGCCCAGGCGGAGGCGCTGTGCCCCGACCCGGACGACGGTGGTGCCCCCGCGCTGGAGCGTGCCGCCCTCCCGGAGCATGCGCGGGAAGGCGGCCACCGCCCGTGACGACCGGCCGGTCACGCTCCTGACGGGTCGGGCCGGTCGGCGGAGCGCACCGCCGGTATGCCGAGCGCGACCGGCCCGGTCTTGCAGGAGTCGTGGCAGTCCTTCTCCAGGCTGCAGCACAGCGAGCAGATCGCCCCCGAGTGGAAGGGGCAGTTCGCCACGTCCGGCCGCTCGAAGTCGGTCGCGCACACCGTGCAGGTCAGCGTCACCGCCGACGGCAGCCCGTCCGCGCCGAGGAGCGGCTCGGTGAGGTCGTCGACGCGGGCGATGTAGTACTTGCCCTTGGTCAGCACCGCGAACAGCGGCGAGAGCACCATCGCCAGGAACAGCGCGATGAAGGGCGAGTACGCCTTGCCGTACTCCCCGAACGCGTTGAAGTACGCGGCGATCGAGACCGCCGACGCGATCAGCATCGAACCGAAGCCCACCGGGTTGAAGTTGTGCAGATGGGCGCGCTTGAACTCGATGTACGACGGGCTCAGCCCCAGCGGCTTGTTGATGACCAGGTCGGCGACGACCGCGCCGATCCAGGCGATCGCCACGTTGGAGTAGAAGCCCAGCACGGTGTTGAGGAAGCCGAAGACACCACCCTCCATCAGGGCCAGCGCGATGCCGACGTTGAGGAAGATGTAGACGACCCGGCCCGGGTGACGGTGGGTCAGCCGGGAGAAGAAGTTCGACCAGGACAGCGAACCGGAGTACGCGTTCGTCGAGTTGATCTTTATCTGGGAGAGGATCACGAAGAACGTGGCCAGGCCCAGCGCGACCGGCGCCGCGAACGTCTTGAAGCCCGACACGTACTGCTGGATCGGCTCGTTGGCCTTGGCGAGACCCACGCTGCCCGCGATGTAGAAGGCGAGGAAGGCCCCGCCGATCTGCTTGGCCGCGCCGAGCACCACCCAGCCCGGACCGGCGGAGAGCACCGCCGCCCACCACTTCTTTCCGTTCTCCGGCGTCTTGTCCGGCATGAACCGCAGGTAGTCCACCTGCTCACCGATCTGCGCGATCAGCGACAGCGCCACACCGGCGCCCGCGCCGACCCCGAGCATGCTGATGCTCGACCCGGTGGGGGAGTCGCCCGCGAAGTGCGTGAACTCCGAGAACTTGCCCGGCTCCTGGATCGCGATCGACACGAACGGCGCGACCATCAGCACCAGCCACACCGGCTGCGTCCACACCTGCATCTTCGACAGCGCGGTCATCCCGTAGATGACCAGCGGCAGGATGATGAGGGAGCAGATCAGATACCCGACCGCGAGTGGGATGTGCAGGCCCAGCTCCAGGGCCTGCGCCATGATCGAGCCTTCGAGGGCGAAGAAGATGAAGGTGAAGCTGGCGTAGATGACCGAGGTCAGCGTCGAGCCGAGGTAGCCGAAGCCCGCGCCCCGGGTCAACAGGTCCATGTCGATCGAGTACTTGGCCGAGTAGTACGAGATCGGGATACCGGTGAGGAAGATGACCACCGCGGCCGTCAGGATCGCCACCATCGCGCTGGAGAAGCCGTTGGAGATGGCGATGGAGCCGCCGATCGCGAAGTCCGCCAGGTAGGCGATGCCGCCGAGCGCCGTGGTGGCCACGACATAAGGGGTCCAGCGGCGGAAGGACTTCGGCGCGTAGCGCAGCGAGTAGTCCTCCAGGGTGTCGTTCTGCGCCCAGTCGTTGTACGTCCGTTTGCCGTCCGTCCGGCTGTCCGTCCCGCCGTCCGCCACGGCCGGCGGCGCCTCTTTGCCGACGATCTCCGTCACGACTCTGCCCTCTCTCGTCCCCGGTCGTTTGCACGGAAGAGTCGCGGCACGCTGTTTCCCGAACGTTTCACCCGCTTTAAAAGACAAACCTTGATACTTCCCGTGGGAAGTATCCGGCGCCGGCTCAGAGTTGGGCGACGATACGGAAGTCGAAGGCGTCGGCCCGCGCCAGGTACAGCCGCTGGGCCAGATGGTTCCCGCGCAGCCGTACGACACCCCGCGGGCCCTCGTACGACACCGCGTCCCCCAGCGCGCACATCGCCCGCACGTCCAGCGACCGCGCCCGCTCGGCCAGCGCCGCCAGCAGCCGTACCCCCTCGAAGCACGACTCGCCGAGGCTCCCCACCACGGGCGCGTCCACCCCGAACCGGGCCGCGTACCGGGCGCTGAAGTCGAGGCTCTCGGCGGTCGCGAGGGTCTCGAAGAATCCGGCCGCCGCCCAGAGCCCGTCGGTGCCGTCCGCGCCGGTGGCCAGCAGGATGTTCTCGTCCATGTGGGTGCTCAGCCGCAGGCAGCGCTGGTGCAGCCCGTACCCGGCGAACGCCCGGTTGAAGCGGGCCGCGTCCGCGCCGACCAGCAGCATCAGCACCGCGTCCGCCTCGCACCGCTCGACCCGGCGCAGCACCGGGCCGAACTCCTCCGTCCCCAGCGGCACGAACACCTCGTCCCGCACCCGGCCGCCGCAGTCCCGCGCATACCCGCGGGCCGCGCGGGCGGTCACCCGCGGCCAGACGTAGTCGTTGCCCACCGTGCACCAGCGCCGCACCCCGGCCGACTCCGCCAGCACCCGCATCGCGGGCAGCAGTTGGGCGGCGTCGGTCTCACCGGTGAGGAAGACGCCGGGAGTCCGCTCGCCGCCCTCGTACTGCGCGGTGTAGACGTACGGCACCCGGCCCGCGACCCGGGGCAGCAGCGCCTGCCGGACCGCCGAGGTGTGCCAGCCCACCACCCCGTCCACCGCGCCCAGCGAGACCAGCCCCCCGACCTCGGCCGCCACCCGGGCCGGCGGCGCCCCGCCGTCCACCGTGAGAAGCCGGACCTCCCGGCCCAATACCCCGCCCGCGGCGTTGAGTTCCTCCACCGCCAGCCGCGCCGCCGACTCACAGGACGGCCCGAACACACCCGCCGGCCCCTGCAACGGAACAACCAGGGCGACGACCAGCGGCGCACCCGTCGGGTCGCTCGGCGGCGCCGGACGCATCGGGCCACCTCCGTGCGGGCATGGGGAACGCGGATTCCGGTCCCGGGCCCCGGCGCCCTCGCCAAGACTCGTATTCTGCGCGCACAGTAGACCTGACGGAAGGACACCGGCAATGCCGTCCGTACCCTCCTCGCCGGACCTCGCCCATCTCCTCGGCCATGCCGAGCGGCGCATCGTGCAACGGCTGGCCGCGGTGCTCGCCGAGGAGGACTGCGCGGTCGAGGAGTGGCGCGTCCTGTCGCTCGTCGGGGACGGCCGGGGACACCCGATGTCCGAGATCGCCGACCACGCCCTGATGCCGGCGCCCAGCCTGACCAAGCTCGTCGACCGGATGGTCGCCGGCAACCTGGTGCACCGCCGCCCCGACCCCCACGACCGCCGCCGGGTCCTGCTCTACCTCACCGAGCGCGGCCAGGACCTGTACGCCCGCGCCGCCCACCGCGTCCACGCCGACCAGGCCCGGCTGCTCGACGCGCTCGACGACGGGACGGCGCTCGCGCGGCTCCTCCCGCAGCTCACGGCGGCGGCCGGGGCCGAGGCCCGGACGGCGTCTGCGGACCGCCCGGTCCTCACCTAGCCGGACCGCCCAGGCCCGCCCGGCCCCCGCTCCCCGGAGGCGTCACCAGCCCGTGAACAGCAGATGGTTCACCAGCAGCGCCAGCACCGCCTGGGCCGTGAGCCAGACCCGGGGCCGGGGCAGGAAGGCACAGGCCGGGAGCAGCCACATCGCGAACGGGAGCCAGATCCGCTCCGTCTCCGCCTTGCTCATGCCGGACAGGTCGGCGACGAGCAGCGCGAGCAGGGTGGCGGCCACGAGGAAGGCGAGGCGGATCTCCGGGGCGGGCGCGGTGCGGCGGTGGAGCAGAACGGCGCCCGCCCGGCGCAGCCCCGCCGCCGTCGCCAGGCCGGTGATCACCACCGTGCAGGCCAGGTTGGCCCACACCCAGTAGCCGTAGGGCCGGGTCCCGCCCACCCCCTGGTAGTAGCGGGTGACCAGCAGCCGGTACCCCTCCCACCAGTCGAACCCGGCGAGCGTGAACACCAGCGGGACCGCCGCCGCCCCCGCCACCAGCAGCACGAGGACGAGAGGGCGGGCCCGGACCCGGCGCCGGCCGAGCACCAGCACCGCCGCCCCGACCAGCGCGAAGAGCGTCAGGCCGTACGACAGATAGCAGGTCAGCCCGTACAGCAGCCCAGCCCCCGCCGCCCACCCCACGGACCGTCCGCTCACCGCGAGCGCCAGCAGGGCCACCGCCCAGGCGGCGACCGCCGCGAAGTACCCGTCGGCCGAGGCGCCCACCCACACCGCGGCCGGGGCCAGTACCAGGAAGGGCGCGGCCCGCCGGGCGAGCCGCTCGTCGGCCAGCGCCCGCACCGCGACCAGGACGGCGACACAGGCGGACGACCCGACGGTGACGCACCAGGCGCCCGCCCAGCCGCCGCCGTGCAGCCCGATCCGGTCCAGCAGGACGAAGGTGAGGGTGGCGGCCGGCGGATGCCCGGCGATGTGCGCGGGCCAGGGCGCGGGGGAGCCGCTGACGATGTGGTGGGTGAAGTCGCGCAGGGTCGCCGGGATGTCGTGGAACCGGCCGATGACCGTCAGGTACTCGTTCGGACTGGTCAGCCGGCCCGCCACCCCCCGCTGCCAGCCGTCCACCAGCGCCAGCGACCACGTCCAGGCCAGACAGGCGCCCCAGGCCGCGCCGAGCAGCCCGCGCCAGGGCAGCCGTACGGCCAGACGCGGGCCGTACGCCACCACGCCGGCCGCGACCAGCAGGGCGGCCGGGGTGCCCGGGCCCACGTGCGGGTCCCAGTCGGCGAAGAGCGGCGGCCAGTGCACGAACAGGGTGCGGTAGGAGTCCTGGAGGTGCCGGCCGACCAGGACGGCGACGAGCACGAGCAGGGCGGCGGCGAGGACGGCGTACAGATCGGCACGGCCGTCGGGACGGGGAGCGCGGGTCACACCGGAACGCTAGGTCGGCGACCGGGCCGGAGCGTGGATCAAGGGGCTGACGTCAGACTTTCGTCATGGGTCGCCGCCCCGTTCCGGGGGTTGCCCCGGCCTACGGTCGGACCATGCGAGACGACGACCCACGGCTTCCCACCTCACCCGGCTTCTGGCGCAGCCCGCTGCGCGGCACCTGGTTCACCTCGGTGCTCGGCCTCGTGCTGCTCGTCGGCATCACCGTTCTCTTCGTCACGGGACTGCTGTCGTACGCGGCCTACAACCCGAACCTGGCGCCGGTGAACGACCAGACCCCGGACAAGGGCATCCTCGGCTTCTACCTGTTCTCCTGGCCCACGGACCCCTCCTGGCTCTACCGGCTCACCCAGGGCCTGCACGTCACCCTCGGCATCGCCCTGATCCCGGTGCTGCTCGCCAAGCTGTGGTCGGTGGTCCCGAAGCTGTTCACGCTGCCCCCGGCGCGCTCCCTCACGCACGCCCTGGAGCGGATCTCGCTGCTCCTGCTCGTTGGCGGCGGCCTCTTCGAGTTCACCACCGGCGTCCTCAACATCCAGCTCGACTACCTCTTCCCCGGCTCGTTCTACCCCCTGCACTTCTACGGCGCCTGGGTCTTCTTCGCCGCCTTCCTGGCCCACGCGGCCCTGAAGACCCCGGCGGCCGTCCGGGCGGTCCGTCAACGGCGCCGGGACGAGGCCCAGTTGGAGTCACCGCGGCCGGCCGCGCCCACCGTCTCCCGGCGCGGGGCGCTGTGGTTCGTCTCCGGCGCCTCCCTGCTCCTGCTCGTCACCACGGCCGGGCAGAGCATCGGCGGCGCGTTCCGCCGTACCGCCCTGCTCGCCCCGCACGGCGGAGCCGACCCCGGCAGCGGCCCGAACGGCTTCCAGATCAACAAGACGGCCGCCTACGCCGGGATCGACACGCGGGAGACCGGGGCGGACGCATGGCGGCTCGTCGTCACGGGACGCGACGGCCGCACCGTCCGCCTCACCCGCCCGGAACTCCTCCGACTGCCCCTGCACAGCGCCGCGTTGCCCATCGCCTGCGTCGAGGGCTGGTCGACCGCCGACCAGTGGTGGCGCGGGGTACGGCTGCGCGACCTCGCCGCCCTCGTCGGCTATGACGGCGACCCGCCGGACGTACTCGTCGAGTCCCTGCAGCTCCACGGCGCGTTCCGGCGCGCGGCCCTGCGCGCCGACCAGGTCGCCGACCCGCGCTCCCTGCTCGCCCTCCAGGTGAACGGCGAGGACCTGTCCCCCGACCACGGCTACCCGGCCCGCGTGATCGTGCCCGCCGCACCCGGTGTGCTCAACACCAAGTGGGTGGCCCGGATGACCTTCGGAGACCTGTGATGCTCCCCCGCCCCGCCCTCGGCAGCCCCCTCCAACTCCTGCTCCTGGCCTGCTCGTTCGCGCTCGCCGCCTACGCCGGCGTCCGGCTGCTGGCCGGCGACTGGCTGGGCGTGGCGCTGTGGGTGGTGGGGGCGGCCCTGCTGCACGACCTGGTGCTGCTGCCGCTGTACTCGCTGGCCGACCGGGCGCTGGTACGGGGGCTGGGGGCCGCCGGACGCCGGGAGTGGATGCTGTACGTCCGGGTCCCGGCCGCGCTCTCCGCGCTGCTCCTGCTCGTCTGGTTCCCGCTGATCAGCGGGGCGGTGGCCGGGCACTACCGGTCGGCCACCGGCCTGTCCCCGGACGGCTACCTGACCCGCTGGCTGCTGATCACCGCCGTGCTCTTCGGCGGCTCGGCGCTGCTGCTGGCGCGCCGGCTGCGCAGGGCCGCGAAGCGGCGCCCGTCGGCCGCCCACTGACCGGCCGGCTCCCAGCCCCGCGCGTACCGCAGCAGGGCCGGGGTGCCGAGCCGCGCCCACAGGAAGGGGGCGCCGGCCGCGTCATGGGCGTCGCCGGTGAGGTGGACGTCGGCCCGTTCGTCGACGTCCACCGCGGCCGTCTCGGCGATCAACAGCCCACCGGGGGCCAGGAGTTGCGCCGCCCTGCCGAGCAGCGCGCCCGGGTCGCCGCCGATGCCGACATTGCCGTCCATGAGCAGGACGGTGCCCCAGCGGCCCTCACCGGGCAGCGGCTCGAACACCGAGCGGCGCAGCGCCTGGCCGCCGAGCCGCACGGTGTGCTCGACTGCGGCGGTGCTCACATCGATGCCGAGCACGGTACGGCCCCGGAACGCGAGTTCGGTGACGAGCCGCCCGGGGCCGCAGCCGACGTCGAGGACGGCGCCCTCGCAGCGGTCCAGGACCGCCCGGTCGACCGGGTCGGCCCGGGCGCACCAGCGCTCGACCTCCAGGGGCAGCAGCCAGCCGTCGGTCCGCCTCAGGAACAGCGGACCCTGGCCGGCGCGCAGGGCGGCGGCGTACGGGTCGGACGGGTCGGCGCCGGTCCAGGCGACGGCCGGCGGGACGGTCATCGGCGGCCCGTTCCGCTGTGCGCCGCGTACCGGGCGAGCACGGCGGCGAAACGGCCGTGCGGAACGAGGGCGGCGACGGCCGCCGCGTCCGCCGCGGTGTCCACGTCCCGCAGCCGCGGCAGATCCCGCACCCGCAGCCCCGCCGCGACGAGCCGCCGCCGCTGCACGGCCCCCGTCTCCGGCACCGACATCGGCACCCCGCGCAGCAGCGCCGGATCCGGATCGGCCAGCCCCAGCGCCCAGAAACCACCGTCCTCGGCGGGCCCGAAGTACGCGTCGCACTCCGCGAAGTCCACGGTGAGAAGAGCCGTGGTGACCTGCGGGGTGTCCATGCCGATGAGCAGCGTCGGCCCCGAGCAGTCGGCGAAGGCATGCGCCAGCCGCTCGTCCAGCCCCCCGGCACACTGCCGCACGACATCGAACCCCGGCGGCAGCCAGGGGCCGGGGGCGCCCTCCAGGGCCAGGACCCGCCGCGTCGCGGGCGTCTCCGCCACGGTCCACAGAGTGTCGGCGAGCGACGCCTCCGCGAGAGCGGCGGCCTGCTCGGGCGAGAACGGCGGGGTGAGCCGCGTCTTGACCCTGCCGGGGCGGGGTTCCTTGGCGATGACGAGAAGGGTGGTCATGTGGGGTTCCTTGGCTGTGGGGTGGGGACGCTTACCGGTGAAGAGGCGGCGACTGCAAGCGCCCCGTCAGGGGCGCGGGGCTCTGACGATGTGCGGCTCCGCCGCGTGGGCGCGCTCAGCCCCCACCCACCCGCACCCGACCCGGCTCCCGCAGCACCCTGCTCATGTCGCGCACCGCCTGCCATGTGCCGCGCCAGGTGCCCGTCACCTTGGAGGAACCGACGCGCGGCCGGTACGGCACGTCGTGCTCCACCACCCGCCACCCCGCGTCGGCGGCCCGCACCACCATCTGCAGCGGATAACCGCTCCGCCGGTCGTCGAGGTCCAGCGCCAGCAACCCCTCCCGGCGGGCCGCCCGCAGCGGCCCGAGGTCGTGCAGCCGCAGTCCGGTCCGGCGCCGCAGCATCCGCGAGAGCGCCAGGTTCCCGGCCCGGGCATGCGCCGGCCACGCCCCCCGCCCCTGCGGACGCCGCCGCCCCAGCACCAAGTCGGCGTCCCCGTCGGAGACTTCCCGCACGAACGGCACCAGGAGCCCCGGATCCATCGAGGCGTCGCAGTCGCAGAAGCAGACGATGTCGGCGGTGGCCGCGGCCAGCCCCGCATGGCACGCCGCGCCGAAGCCGCGCAGCGCCTCGTGGACGACGGTCGCACCGAGCGCCCGGGCGACGTCCGCCGAGCCGTCGGTGGAGCCGTTGTCGACCACGAGGGCCCGCCAGCCCGCCGGGATCCGGCCGAGCACCCAGGGCAGGGCCGCGGCCTCGTTCAGACAGGGAAGGACTACGTCCACATCCGTCGACGGTGAGGAAGATGAGGTGGTCACGGCTTTCACCCTACGAACGCGAAACCGGCATATCGGGCGTCGGTGCCTTACGAAACGCGGACGTCGGACCCGGGCTCCCCGGCGCCGGGTTTCTTACGAAACGCGGACGTCGCGACCGGCCCCCACCCGCGGGCGCGACACCCGCGACGGCCCGGTGCGAGGGTGGAGGCATGCAGCAGCCGTACGAGCTCACCGCGGACCGGCCCAGCACCGAATCCGCCCGGGTCCTGGTCGTCGACGACGACCCGACCGTCGCCGAGGTCGTCGCCGGGTATCTCGACCGCGCCGGATACCTGGTCGACCACGCCGCCGACGGCCCGACCGCGCTGACCCGCGCCGCCGCCCACTGGCCGGACCTGGTCGTGCTCGACCTGATGCTGCCCGGCATGGACGGCCTGGAGGTCTGCCGGAGACTGCGCGACCGCGCCCCCGTCCCGGTGATCATGCTGACCGCGCGCGGCGACGAGGACGACCGGATCCTCGGCCTGGAGGTCGGCGCCGACGACTACGTCACCAAGCCCTTCAGCCCCCGGGAACTCGTCCTCCGGGTGGAGTCGGTACTGCGCCGCAGCCGCCCCGCGCCCGCCGCGCACGCCCTGTCCACCGCCGGGCTCACCCTCGACCCCGGCGCCCGCCGCGCCACCAAGGACGGCGTCGAACTCGCCCTCACCCTGCGCGAGTTCGACCTCCTCGCCTTCTTCCTGCGGCACCCGGGGCAGGCGTACGGCAGGGAGGACCTGATGCGCGCCGTGTGGGGCTGGGACTTCGGCGACCTGTCCACCGTCACGGTCCATGTCCGCCGGCTGCGCGCCAAGGTCGAGGACGACCCGGCCCGGCCGAGCCTCATCCAGACGGTGTGGGGCGTCGGCTACCGCTTCGAACCGACCGGACAGGGGCCGCGGGATTCAGCGGCAGAAGGGGAAGGGGCGGCCTGACATGCGCGACACCCTCCTCATCGCCCTGTACGCCTTCGCCGGGGCGGCCGGCACGGGCCTGCTGGGGGCGGCCGTGCTGCGCCTGCTGCGGCGCCGTTCGCTGACCGCGTCCGTCGCCGTGGTCGCGTCCGTCGGCGTGGTCGCGATGCTCGCCGGCACCCTCGCCGTGGCCTGGGCGATGTTCCTCTCCTCGCACGACCTGTCGGTGGTGACGACGGTCGTCGCGATGGCGGCCGCGGTGTCGCTGGCGACCGCGCTGATACTGGGCCGCTGGGTCGCCGCACGCAGCCGTGAACTCGTCCTCGCGGCACGCTCGTTCGGCGAGGACGGCGACTTCGCCGCCCCCGTGACCCCGGCCACCGCCGAACTCGCCGAGGTGAGCCGCGAGCTGGCCGCCACCAGCGCGAAGCTGGCCGAGTCCCGGGAACGGGAGCGCGCGCTGGAGGCCTCGCGCCGGGAACTCGTCGCCTGGATCTCGCACGACCTGCGCACCCCGCTCGCCGGGCTGCGCGCCATGTCGGAGGCGCTGGAGGACGGTGTCGCCACCGACCCCGACCGCTACCTCAAGCAGATCCGCACCGAGGTCGAGCGCCTCAACGACATGGTCGGCGACCTCTTCGAACTCTCCCGCATCCACGCCGGGACGCTCGCCCTCAGCCCGAGCCGGATGTCGCTGTACGACCTCGTCGGCGACGCCCTCGCGGGCGCCGACCCGCTCGCGCGCGAGCACGGCGTACGGCTGGTCGGCGACCGGGTGGAGCCGGTGCCGGTCGAGGTGGACGGCAAGGAGATGAGCCGGGTGCTGGGCAACCTGCTGGTGAACGCCATCCGCCGGACACCCCCCGACGGTACGGTCGCCGTCGCCGCCGAGCGCGGCCCCGAGGGGGTCGTGGTGTCCGTCACGGACGGCTGCGGCGGCATCCCCGAGGAGGACCTGCCCCGGGTCTTCGACACCGGCTGGCGCGGCAGCCACGCGCGGACCCCACCCGCCGGCGCGGGACTCGGCCTCGCCATCGTGCGCGGGATCGTCGAGGCCCACCAGGGCCACGCCACCGTGCACAACATCCCCGGCGGCTGCCGCTTCGAGGTCACCCTGCCGACGGCGCCCTGACTCATCGCGCGTCCGCGAAAGCCGCGCGTCCGCGAAAGCCGCGCGTCCGCGAAAGCCGCGCGTCCGCGAAAGCCGCGCGTCCGCGAAGGCTCATTCCGAGCCCGCGAACTCCCGCATCCCCTCCGCGAACCCGACCTCGGCCTTCCAGCCCAGCTCGGCCCGCAGCCGTGAGGAGTCGGCCGTGATGTGCCGTACGTCGCCGAGCCGGTACTCCCCGGTGACCACCGGTGTCGGGCCGCCGTGGGCCTGCGCCAGCGCGCGGGCCATCTCCCCGACGGTGTGCGGCTCGCCGCTGCCGGTGTTGTACGCGGTGAGCACACCCGGGGCCGCGTCCGCCTCCAGCGCCACCGCGTTGGCCGCGGCCACGTCCCGGACGTGCACGAAGTCCCGGCGCTGCCGCCCGTCCTCGTACACCCGCGGTGCCTCCCCGCGGGCCAGCGCCGAGCGGAAGAAGGAGGCCACGCCCGCGTAGGGGGTGTCGCGGGGCATCCGGGGGCCGTACACGTTGTGGTAGCGCAGCGACACCGCCGAGCCGCCCGTCGACCGGGCCCAGGCGGCGGCCAGATGCTCCTGGGCCAGCTTGGTCGTGGCGTACACGTTGCGCGGATCGACGGGCGCGTCCTCGCCGACCAGTCCGGGCGTCAACTCGGCGCCGCACACCGGGCAGTTCGGCTCGAACCGCCCGGCGTCCAGATCGGCGGCCGCGCGCGGCCCGGGCCGTACGACACCGTGCCGCGGGCATGCGTACCGGCCCTCTCCGTACACGACCATCGAGCCGGCCAGCACCAGGTGCCGTACCCCCGCCCCCGCCATCCCGGAGAGCAGCACGGCCGTACCGAGATCGTTGCGGGAGACGTACTCGGCGGCGTCCGCGAACCCGACGCCGAGGCCGACCATCGCGGCCTGGTGGCAGACGGCGTCCACGCCCGCGAGCGCCCGCCCCACCGCCACCGGGCTGCGCACATCGGCGCCCGGGTCGTCCCGCACGTCGAACACGACCGTCTCGTGCCCGCGCGCCGCCAGCGCCTCGACGACATGGGACCCGATGAACCCGGCGCCGCCGGTGACCAGTACACGCATACGGCCACGCTAGGCCCGCACGGGCGCCGGACCACGTGCCCACACCCGTACGTCACGACTCCGTAAGACGATCCCGTTCCCTTCCCCCGTGGGTCGTTGAATTCGGCGCGGCCGACGCCGGTGCATGATGGCGGCCGGAGATCCGGATTTCCCGTCGTACACGAAACGCCTGCGAAAGAGAGACAGGAATGTATTCGCGCTTCGTACGGAGATGGTCCGTGACCGGGTCCGCCCTCGCCGTACTCGCTCTGGCGCCGGGTTGCAGCACCCTGACGGAGAGCGACCTGCATGTCCACGCGTCGCCCGCGCGTTCGTCGCCCGCGTCGCCGTCGCCCTCGTCCTCCGGGACGACCCCGGTCTCCCCGTCACCGGCGCTCACCGGCCCCGCCGCCGCCGACCTGCGGGATCCGGCGGAGGTGGCGAGCGTGGACGGGCTGCTGAAGACGCGGATCGTCGTCGAGCGGAAGAAGGTCGACCTCGCCGGCCGGCGGCTCTGGGCGCTGACCTACAACGGTCAGTACATGCCGCCCACGCTGCGGCTGAGGCCGGGGGACCGCATGGACGTCGAGTTCGAGAACCGGCTGGACCAGCACACCAATCTGCACGTCCACGGAATGCATGTCTCGCCGTCCGGGAATTCGGACAACGTCTTTCTGAGTATCGCCCCCGGCAAGACGTTCCACTATGCCTACCGATTCCCGAAGAACCTCGCCCCCGGCACCTACTGGTACCACCCGCACCCCGACATGGACTCCGCGGCACAGACCGCCGGGGGCATGTCCGGCATCATCGTCGTGGACGGGCTGGAGCGGTACCTGCCGTCCGGGCTGCGGCATCTCACCGAACACGTGATCGCGCTCAAGGACTTCCAGATCGTCCGCGACCGGATCAAGACGCAGAACCTGAAGATGGGGGCGCCGACCACCCGCACCGTCGACGGGCAGCTCAACCCGAGGATCACGATCCGGCCCGGTGAGACCCAGCTGTGGCGGCTGGCGAACATCGGCGCCAACATCTTCTACAAGGTGGCCCTGAAGGGACAGAAGTTCCACGTCGTCGCCCAGGACGGCTTCCCGGTCAACACGGTCTACCAGGCCGACTCGCTCATCATTCCGGCCGGTGCGCGCTACGACGTGCTCGTGCAGGGCGGTCCCCCGGGAACGCGGCTCCTGGAGACCCTGCCGTACAACACGGGCAAGGCCGGCAACCAGTTCCCGCAGGCGACCCTCGCCACCGTGCGCTCCACCGGCGAGCCGATGACCGCCCAGCCCCTGCCGACCGCCTTCGCCCCGGCCCAGGACCTGGCCGGGGCCCGGGTCGCCGCCCGGAAGACGATCACGTACACCGAGAACAAGGCGGGCACCAAGTTCTACGTCAACGGCAAGCGGTTCGACATGCATCGCATCGACTTCCGGTCCCGGCTCGGCACCGTCGAGGAGTGGAACCTCCGCAACGACACCGACGAGGTCCACTCCTTCCATCTGCACACCGACGACTTCCAGGTGATGAGTATCAACGGCAGACCGCAGCGGAACTACGGCTTCCAGGACACCGTCGACATCCCGCAGCGGGGCCGGATGGTGATCCGGGTCCGGTTCGCGGACTTCGCGGGCCGGACCGTGCTCCACTGCCATGTCCTCAACCACGAGGACCTGGGCATGATGTCGGTGCTCCAGATCGACAAGTAGCCACCGGGCCGCCAAGCGGAACCTAGGTCCAAGTGCCGAGAAGGGTTCGGACCGTGGGCGGGTCCCGGCCGCGGATCGGGTCACTAGCGTGGCCGACGGCCGGCGACGACGTACCCGAGGAGCCCCATGCCCGCCAGCGGCTACACGTACCTCTGCGAGTTCGACGTACTGAAGGAGGGCGTGCCCCGACGGTTCGAGGCGGAGGGCGTGCCCGTCTCCCTGGTCCTTCGAGGGCGGGAGCTGTTCGCCATCCACGACGTGTGCTCGCACAGCGCGGTCTCGCTCTCCGAGGGCGAGGTCGACGGCTGCACGGTCGAGTGCTGGCTGCACGGCTCCCGGTTCGACCTGCGTACCGGGCGCCCGCTCGATCCGCCGGCCACCCGTCCCGTCCCCGTGTATCCGGTGCGGGTGGCGGACGGACGGGTGTACGCCCGCCTGGCACCGCCGAGCGCGGGATGACCCGGCCACCGGACGACCCGGCGGAGGAGCGGGCGGACGCCGCCCGCAACCGTGCCCGGCTGCTGGCGGCGGCCGCCCGGCTGGTGGCCGACCGGGGGGCCGGGAACGTGACCATGGACGCGGTCGCCCACGAGGCCGGCGTGGGCAAGGGCACGCTCTTCCGCCGGTTCGGCGACCGGTACGGACTGCTGCTGGCACTGGTCGACGACGTCGAGGCGGACTTCCACGAGGCGTACACCTCCGGGCCCCCGCCGCTCGGGCCGGGCGCACCGCCCGGCGACCGGCTGACCGCGTTCGGCTGCGCCCTGATCGAACGCGTCGCCGACGCCACCGACCTGGGCCCCGCGCTCGGCCGCCAGGTCCCCTGCGACCGCCGCCACACCTCGCCCTACGGCCGTCTCTTCCACGCCCATGTCTCGGCCCTCCTGCGCGAGGCGGGAGTCCAGGCCGACCACGACCTGCTCGCCCACGCCATGCTCGCCTTCGTGAACCTGGAAACCCAGGACTACCTGCGCGAGGAGCCCCACGTCAGCACCGAGCGCCTGCGGAACACCTGGACGGACCTGGTACGCCGGGTGACCGCCCCTCAGCCGGGGTGACGGGCGTCCTCCGCCGCCAGGACCGGAGGCGCGGCGGGAGCGGTGGCGCCGAGCTCGGCGCTCTGCAGTGCCGTGACGCGCTCGATGACGAGCCCCATCAGCACGGCCGCCGCGACCATGAGCGCCTCCGTCACCACCAGGCAGGCCATCGATTCCGGGGCCACCCGGCTCGCCACCGACAGCACCAGGGCGTGTGCGATCCAGGCCACCCACCACGCGTTCACCAGCGCCGTGTCCCGCTTCACCGCCCACGACGCGGAGCTCGCGCGCCCGATGTCGAGGAGGAACCGGCGCGGGACAAGGAGGTTGACCACCGGCACGAACCACGCGCCGATCGTCCAGCCCCGCCCCGGGAGCGCGGCCCCGGGCGACAGCTCCTGGGCGGTGCGCCGGGACCGGGCGAGCCACACGAGGAACAGCACGATCGCGAGCGTCATCAGATACAGGAAGACCATGGAGACGAAGCCCGACCTCTGTAGGGATCCGTCCGAGGGACGCAGGGAGTGATCCCGCAGAGCCACCGCGCGGAACACGTCCGCCACGGCGGCCACGGCGATCGCCGCCTGCGCGGAACGGGCGAGGATCCGGGGAGCCCGGCGGGTGGCGGTCGTCATCGTCAGCGGCCTGTCTCGGGGAGTACGCGGACCCGGCGGACGCCGGGGCGGAGCGATCATGGGGCGAGGCGATCATAGGGTCTGACCGCCGTACGCGCGTACGAAATTCGGCCCCTCGGCCACGGGCGGACCCGGCCGATCGCCTCAGGACGACCGCGTGGCCGTCCGCCCCACCCCGACCTGCCCCTCCGCGACCGCGAGCACCGCCGCGGCGAGGTCCTCGGGAGACCGGCCCGTGCCGGTGTCGAGGTGGTCCAGCCGCAGCCGTGCGACCGTGTCGAGCATCATCGTCTGGTAGCGCAGCGTACGGGCGAGGAACCTGTCGACCGGGGGCCGCTCCCGCGCGGGCATCCGGTCGTAGTCACAGCCCGCGTGCATCCGCGCGCTCAGGACGCCCTCGTCGGCGGTGAGCCACACGGCCGCCGTGTGCGGTACGGCGAGCCGCACGACGCTCGCCGGCCACAGCGCCGACCCCTCCAGCACCAGACCCGCCGTGTCCGGTTCCGCGCGGGCATGGGCCGTGACCAGTTCCTCGATCCGGGGCCACAGCCGCTCGTAGTGGCCGAGCACCGAGTCGATGAGTTCGTCGACCGTGTGCGACCGGTAGTGCTCGTCGACGTGCGGCGGCACCTGCCACTCCGGTGTCGGCCACGGCCTGCCCGGGTGCCGCGCCAGCCCGTCCGTGGACCGACAGCCGAACCCGAGCCGGTCCGCGAGCGCCCGCGCCACTGTCGACTTGCCGGTGTGCGAGGTGCCGCCGATCAACACCACTTTCAGGCTGTCCATGAGGGGGACGCTACGGGACGGAGGCCCACGGCGCGTCGAGGCTTCCGTCCTTCAAGGCCTCCAGGCTTCAAGGACGGGAGCCGACAGGGGAGTTCGGCGGTCCGGACGTGTCGTGGGAAAGCTGCTCGAATGCGTCTCCTCACGCGTGTGCCTAGGCTGGAAGGCGGTCGGATTCCTCATCGGATTCCTCATCGAGCAGGCGTGGGCGAGGAGGCTGAGTGCGATGGCGAAAGTGCTCTTCATCGTGAGCGGGGCGACGTATTGGGTCCTCAAGGACGGCACGAGATACGCGACCGGCTACTGGGCCGAGGAATTCGCGATGCCGTACAAGAAGATCACGGAGGCCGGCCATGACGTCGTCGTCGCGACGCCGGGCGGTGTGACCCCGAACGTCGACATGATGAGCCTGCGCCCGTCGATGGCGGGCGGCGAGGAGGGCGCCCTCGAACTGGAGGCCATCATCCGTTCCGCCGAGGTGATGCGGCGGCCTCTCAAGCTGTCCGACGTCCGGCTGGAGGACTACGACGCGGTGTACCTGCCCGGCGGCCACGGACCGATGGCGGACCTGGCCTTCGACGCCGACGTCGGCCGGCTGCTGACGGCACAGCTCGCCTCCGGCAAGCCGCTCGCCATCGTCTGCCACGCCCCCGCCGCGATCCTGGCCACCAGGATCCACGGTGAGTCGCCCTTCGACGGCTACCGGATCACCTGCTTCACCGACGAGGAGGAGGCAGCCGTCGGTCTGGCCCCCAGGGCACCGTGGCTGCTGGAGACCGAGCTGAAGGAGAAGGTCGGCATCGACTTCAGCCGCGGGCCGATCTGGGAGCCGTACATGGTCGAGGACCGCAACCTCATCACCGGTCAGAACCCGCACTCCTCCGGGGTCCTCGCGGACCGGCTGCTCGTACTGCTCAAGTGAGCGCACAGCCCGCGTCGCGCACCGGTGAACGGTCAGTACCGGGCGCCGACCGCGGTCGGGAGGGCGTCGAGGTCGGCGAGGTCGGCCGGGGTGAGCAGGAGGTCCGCACCGCCCGCGTTGTCGGCGAGGTACTTCGGGGTCTTGGTGCCGGGGATGGGCACGACGTGCTGCCCCTGGGCGACGAGCCACGCCAGGGCGACCTGGGCGGGAGTCGCGCCGACGCGGTCGGCGACATCACGGACCTTCGCCACGATGGCGAGGTTGGCCCGCAGGTTGTCCTGCTGGAAGCGCGGCAGCCGCCGCCGCTGGTCGTTTGGCGGCAGGTCGTCGAAGGAGGCGAAGCGGCCCAGGAGGAAGCCGCGGCCCAGCGGCGAGAACGGCAGGAAGCCGATGCCGTGCCGTTCGCAGTACGGCAGGACCTCGGCCCGTACGTCGCGGGTCCACAGCGAGAACTCGGACTGGACGGTGGTGACGGGGTGCACGGCCCCGGCCCGCCGGATCTGCTCGACGCCGACCTCGGACAGGCCCAGGTAGCGGGCCTTGCCGGCGGTGACGGCCGCTGCCATCGCACCCCAGGTCTCCTCCAGCGGGACCTCAGGGTCGACCCGGTGGAGCTGGTAGAGGTCGATGTGGTCGGTACCGAGGCGGCGCAGGCTGGCGTCGATGGCGGTGCGGACGTGTTCGGGTCGGCCGTTGGGCCTGACCAGCGGGGAACCGCCGGGGCCGCCGGTGGGGTCGACGGCCTCCAGACCGACCTTGGTGGCGATCACCGCACGCTCGCGCCGGTCGGCCAGCGCCCGGCCGAGGAGTTCCTCGTTGGTGTGGGGGCCGTAGACATCGGCGGTGTCGATCAACGTCATGCCCAGGTCGAGGGCCTGGTGGAGGACGGAGACGGAGGTGGCTTCGTCGCGTGGGGCGGCCATGTCGTAGGCGAAGCTCATTCCCATGGCGCCCAGGCCGATGACGCCGACTTCCGGTCCATGGGTGCCGAGGGTGGTGGTGCGCATGTGTGCTGCCTTCGTGTCGATGGGGGGAGGGAGCGACCGTCGGCTAGCCGACCGGTCGACTACGAGACGGTAGGCGGCCGGACGAGAGGGAGTCAAAGGTCTCGCGGGCCCTTGCCGGGACCTGTTTTCTCGAACGTGAGAGGCCCCGGCTCCCAGCGCCCGTCGGACCGGTCGGCGGTCAGAACGGCAGGTCGATCCAGGTGCCGTTCTCCGCCACGCGCAGGCACCCGGTGAGTCCGGCGTCGTCGAACGCGTTCGCGATGTCGGCGCGCTCCTCGCTGAAGTGGGCCCAGCCGTCGCAGTGCGCGGGAACCACGACGGGCGCGCCCAGCACGGACGCGGCGGCGCTCGCCCGCTCCGCGGACAGCGTCAGCGGGCGCCCGCGCATCTTGGCAGGAACGCGGGCCGCCCCCATGAACAGAACCGCGACATGGATCTGCGGCAGGCGCCGGGCGATCTCGGCGACGACACCCACGGAGGCGTTGTCCCCGCTGACGTAGACGGTCGGCAGGCCGTCGCCGCTCAGCACGAAGCCGGTCACCTCGCAGTTCACCTGCCCGTCCTGGTCGCGCTCCCCGTCGTCCGGCCCGTGCTGGGCCGGAACGGCGGTGATGTCGAGCGCCCCGCCGTCGGGGCGGACGACGCGGGCGGTCTCCCAGCTCGCGAGCGCCTGCGCGGGTGCGCCCAGCCGCCCGGCCGCGGCAGGACCGGTCAGCACGAGCGGAGCCCGGAGCGCGAAAGCCCGTCCCCGGGTGTCCAGGTTGTCGGGGTGCAGGTCATGGCTGACCAGTACGGCGTCGACGGCACCGAGGTCCGCCTCGGTCGCCGCGGGGCCTGCCGTCTTCGTCAGATAGCCGTGGTCGCCCGCTTCGTCGAACGTCGGATCGCACACCAGGCGCAGCCCGCCGATGTCGATGACGGTGGTCGGCCCGCCCAGCACCGAAACGGCACAGGGACGGCGTTCGGGACCGACTGTGTGAGCCATGACCGCACCTCGCTGATGAGTGGACCGCCGACGGTGGACTCCAGGCTCCCTCACCGACGGCGGGCGGGCACGGCGAACGACCGTCCGGACGCTGGCGGCGCGGTGCGGCGAGTGCGGTACGGCGAGCGTGGTGCGGCGAGTGTGGTGTGGCGAGCGTGGTGCGGTGAGTTCCGTGCGGTCACCGGACGCCCCCCGGCGCGGATGCGATCGCCCTCCGGGTGCGAGACGGTGGAGCGGCACGACGGTTCCGGGCGCCGAACCGCGCCGATGGGCTCCGGCCCAGGCCGGCACGGACGTCGACGGGGCCGGGAGTCCCGGGGCCGGAGGGCGATCCGCCATGGAATACCTCGTCACCATGACCACCCGCGTCCCGGAGGGAACCTCTCCGGAGGAGGTCGACGACGTCCGCGCGCGCGAGGCCGCCAACTCCCGCGGGCTCGCGGAGGCGGGCCACCTGCTGAGGCTCTGGCGACCGCCGTTGCGGCCCGGCGAGTGGCGCACCCTCGGGCTGTTCGCCGCGCCGGACGCGGCACGCCTGGAGGACCTCCTCGCCGCCATGCCGCTGCGTGTCTGGCGCAGCGACGAGGTCACACCGCTCACCCCGCACCCGAACGACCCGGGCCCGGCCTCGCGAGGGGCGGCGGGCGCGGACCGGGAGTTCCTGGTCGCCTTCGCCCCCGAGGGCGACCCGTCCCGGGCGCCGGCGGACACGGTCCCGGCGGAGGCGGCCCGTGCGAAGGAGTTGGCCGAAGAAGGCCACCTGGTCCGGCTGTGGCGGACCCCGGACGACAGGGCGCTCGGCCTGTGGCGCGCCCGTGACCCCGCCGACCTGCGGATCGTCCTCGACTCGCTTCCCCAGGCGCCGTGGCTCGCCACGGAGACGACCCCACTGACCGAACACCCGAACGATCCCGGGCTCGGGCCGCGCGAGGGCTGACGGCCTCGACGCGGGGGTACGACCTTGCCCACGCCGCCGACGGAACGAACCCGTCAGGCGCGCGTGCCCTGGCGGGGGCCGCCGTACTCGACGTCGGCGCCGTGCCGGTGCTCCTCGCCCGGCGGAGTCCAGACCACGTCGCCCGGACGTGCTTGGCGGATCTCTCCGCCGCGGGACTGGATCGGGGCGATGCCCTCGGCGATGTAGAGGGCCTGGCGCAGACCGTGGGAGTGCCAGGCGGTCCGCGCACCGGGGGAGAAGCGGACCGCGTCGGCCCATGCGTTGAAACGTCTCTCTTGTGCCGGCGGGGTCAGGCGGCCGGGCCGTTCTCCAGGACGGCCCCCAGGCCCTGGGCGGCCCAAATCCGGATGCCTGGCGTGGGCACGGTCGGCTAGCGTCCTCTTCGTGCAGGTGCGCAGGCAGCGGATACTTCGCCTTCCACGCGGGTGACGCGGGTTCGAATCCCGCCGCCGGCTTCGGCCGGTGTCGTCCAGCGGCCCAGGACGCCTTATGTCTCCGTCGCCGAACCTGATCTCTGCACACTCCGTCTGCCGCTGGCCGTTCGGGGCATGCGTATCGTGCGCCGCAGTGCCGCCGCTCGCGCGGGGACCCGACTGCGGGGTGCCGTGCGGGTGTCGAGCGATCAGGAGGGCGCGGTCAGTGACCGAGTATCCGAGTACGTCGGACGCGTCGTCGGGCGCGGAGCGTCGTGATGCCCAGGACTCCGCGCCGAGTTCCGTCGACGAGCGCAACCGCCGACTGGCCCGCGCCGGTGTCGCCCGTGCCGAAGAGGTCCTCGTGACGCGCTACCGGATCCCCTCGCGGCAGGAAGCGTTCGAGCTGTTGCGCCGGACCTCGCAGAAGTACAACGTCAGACTCCACACCCTCGCCGATGTCGCCGTGCGCCTTCCGGCTCCGGAAGCCGGTGCCCCCCGCTGGGTGCCGAATCGTCCGCAAGGAGCCGCACCCGCGATTCCCGCACTGCGCACCGACCCCTCGCAGCTCACCTCCCCGAGCGCCGTGCTCAAGGCCGCCCTGCGCCACACCCTGCGCGTCACCGACGCTCCGATGGGCAATGTGCAGCTGGCGGAGTGCGGAATGCTGCGTCTGGAGCAGCACATCGGGCTGAACCGGCACTTCACCGACTACTTCGCCTTCGTCGACGACTCGACGACGGCCTGTGCGCAGGCCGCGGAGGAACGCCGGCAGGTCACCGTGAAGGACGTCGCCTCCTCCGACATCTTCGACGAGACATCCCGGCAGACGATCCTGCGGGCGGGCAGCCGCGCCTGCCACAGCGTGCCCCTCGTCAGCCCCAAGGGCAGGGTGATGGGCATGATCTCCACCCATCACGAGCGGCCCGTGGGCGGCTTCAGCCCCGCCCGGCTGACCGCGTTGCACCACCTCGGTGGCCAGGTCGGCCGCTGGATCCTGTGGCACCGCAACACCACCGTCTTCACCGCCCTGAACGATCTCCACGGCAGCGCCACCCGGCGGAACTGAGCCGGGGAACCCGGCACAGGGCGCATGACCAGCATCGACAGCAGGGACGCCATGGTGAGCCCGGCCTGGGCCGGACGGCGCAGGACCTTGCTCGGATCGATCCGGTACTGGTTGGTGCGGCCACCGCGGGTGTGGGAGAGACAGCCGTCTTGCTGGTGCGGGCGGCCCCGGACGACGCCAGGATGCCGGTCACCCTGAGCGGGGAGTTCTGCCTCGACAGCAGTCAGCAACTACAGGCCGAGGCCGTGCAGCTGCGGCGGGCGATGCGCACCAGGCCGGAGACAGACCTGGCCCGCGGAATCCTCATGGCGTCCTTCGGCCTGCCCCCCGACGAGGCACGTGGTGGCCGGCGTGGTGCAGGGGGCGTCGCTGCCCGGACAGGTCCAGCGGCAGCTGACGATGGCCGTCGCCCGGGCCAGGACCGCCGCGGAGGCCGGACCACTGGACCGGTCTCCGCGATAGACGGCGCGGCGCGGTCACGGCACGTCATCTTCTCTCTGTGCGTCGCCTGTTCACCGGCTACCAGTAGTGGCGTCGGCCGGCGACCGAGTGGCCGAGCGAGCCGAGGAGGAACAGGACGAGCCCGATGACGAGCAGGATGATCCCGATCGTCCACAGGAACCCGATGTTGAAGACGAATCCGAGGATGAGCAGTATGACGCCGAGGGCGATCATCGCCGTCTCCTCTCTCCGGCCGAGGCGTCGGCCACTGGTGATGGGGTGAGGGTGGGGCTTCTTCAGCTGGTCAGCAGGCGGTTGAAGAACGAGCGGTAGTGGCGGAGCGCCGTACGCAGTGCTTCGGTGTCGGCGTCCCCGCCTCGGCTCCACTGGTCTTCGAGTTCCTTCTTGTGTTCGTCGAAGGTCGCGGCAAGCGTCTGCATGACGTTGGCGACCAGACTGTCCGCGGCCTGCACGGTGTCGCGCGGGTCGTCGACGAAGGCGGTCTGGATCTTCTCCCAGCGTGCGCGGAAGTCCTCCTCGTCCCCGGGCGTCAGCAGCCGCGGCAACTCGTCCGCGTCCCCGGCCCGCGCCGTCGGCGCCGGGGGGCCCGCCTCGTCCGCCCCGATGTCGTCCATGCCGACTCGTGCGTCGCTCTCACCGGGGTAGATCGGGGGCGGCTCGGTGCCGTCCGGGACGGTGCCGGTCTCGCGAGGCCGCACGAGGTCCTCGGTGGACAGGCCGGTGTCGGTCGTGTGCGCTGTGTCGTTGCGTTCCATGGCGCCTCCGTCGGATCCCCGCTGCTCGCGGTCAGGCCCTGGCATGGCGGGCCTGACCGCCGTCGATGAGAAGTTCGTCGAACAGCGCGCGGTAGTGCACCATGGCGCTGCGCAGCTGTTCGGTGGTGGCCTGGTGGCCCGTGCTGAGCGTGTCGATCTCGTGGGCGGCCCGGTAGTGCTCAAGGGTGCGACCGTGTTCCACGGAGAGATCCTTCAGCTGCTGGTCGTAGCTCTCGGTGGGATAGCCGCGTGCCCGCATCAGCGACGTCACCAGCCGGTCCGCGTCGTGCACGGCGTCCTCGGGCCGGTCGACGAACTCGTGCTGCACGTCGTCCCAGTCCCGGGTGTAGCGCTCCCGGGCGCCGGCGGGCAGCGGTTTGATGTCGAGCTTGTCATGTCGCTTCTCGCGCGTGCTGAGTTCGCGCTCCGCGGCCAGCCTGCTGTCCGCGCCGTCGACGGTCCGCTCGTACTCCGGACCGAACCGCTCGCGCAGAGCCCTGCGCCGCCGGAGGAGAACCACGGTGAGTGCGATCAGGACGACGACCACCGCGACGGGAATGACGATCGCCAGAAGCGTGACGGTAGACATCTGCCCGACCTCCTTTCCGATGGGTCGGTGTCCTTCCGGGTACCCCTTCTGCCTCGGGTATTCCGAGGCGCGGAAAGTGTTCGGGAGAGAAGAGGAGGTTTCGTGCCGCCGACCGGGGTCACGCGGCTGTGGGGGAACCTGAGAGGAGAACCTCATGAAGACGACCTCCGGCGATCACGCCGCACCTCCGCCCGACGACGAGACACGGCAGCGATCCGCGGAGCAGCGGAATGTCACCGCGCCCACACCGAGGGACGTGCGGGAAAAGGCCGAACACGACGACGGACCCGAATCCCCCACCCGGAAGAGCACTTGACCCCGGCGCGCCACACGGTCATGGCAGCCAGGGGAACCGTCCCTCACCGGCATGCTCGGTGACCGCCTTGCCGAGGCCCGTGCCGAACGGGGGCAGACCGGCGAGCGCGAGACCGCCGACGGCGAACAGCGCCCCGACGAACGGCAGTTCCCGGCCGCGCCGGTACAGCCCGTGCTCGTCGACGGAGCCGAACCGGTCGAGCAGCACGCCGGTCGTGGCGAACAGGGCCGCCTTCACCCCAGGCTGGGCTCCACCCTCATGATCCTCCACGACCGCATGTCCGACCTGTGCGCCACCTACGGCCTGACCATGGAGGACCTCAACCTGGACCTCGGCCCGCTCGGCACCCTTCTCCCACCGGCGGGCCCCGACTGACGACCCTCATTCCGTTTCACCGCCCGGCAGGGGGTTACTCGGGACGGGTGCCCGATTCCCCATGGGGCGAGGAGAGAAGGACCATGGCCAAGCAGCAGAAGATCAAGGGCAAAGCCGAAGAAGCCGCGGGAAAGGCCAAGGAGACGGTTGGCCGCACCGTGGGCAACGAGCGGATGACGGCCGAAGGGCAGGCCAAGAAGTCGAAGGGCGCGGCCCGTCAGGCCAAGGAGAAGACGAAGGACGTCTTCAAGCCCTGACAAGCCGACCACCGGGCGGGCTCTCCATTCGGGGGCCCGCCCCTTCGTGCTCGGGAGGCGAGGAGAACACGGCCGTCCGGCATCCTGCCGAGCGGGGCAAAGTCAGATTCGAGCGGTTCGCCGAATCTGCCTCGAACATGACCAGCTCGCCCGTGTTCTGCCGGCCGGTGACCTGATGGCGTGCGTCACGTTGCTGCTGCTGGCGTTGTCGAAGAACGGGGATTTTCCCGGTAAACGCGGGACCTCGGTCCCGTGGATCTCGGCGGTCTCCTCGCGCGGGCGGAAATTTGCCTCCGGGGCAAATTCGACGACGCCCGGACCGCGCCCGCGTGAGGTTTACGTAACTCCCCTTTAGTCCCGATGACTTGGTTCGGTAATCGCCGCTGGCTGAAGTAGGGGTCACACGCAGCGGCGAGGGGTGAGGAACCCGGCGCCAGGCATGGAGGATGTCATGCCCGAGATGTATTTCGACGTGCGCTGGCCCGATGGTGACGTCCAGCGCTGCTATTCCCCCTCCACGGTGATCGAGGACTACTTCACGGTGGGTACCGAGTACACGGTGGACGACTTCCTGGAGCGCAGTCGGACGGCGCTCGGAATCGCCGGTGAGAGGGTACGGGAGAAATTCGGATTCTTCTGCACCGGTGCCTCCGGCCAGCTGGAGCGGCTTGAGGAGACGGCCCGTGTCCGTGCCTTCCCCGCCGAGGGCCGGATCCTGGTCGAGGCGCTCCTCAACGCGGACGGGACCCCGCGGTGACCCCCGCACCCCGGCTCGACGGAGGCCACTACGCGGCTGCCGTGATAGGCGGCGGCCAGGCGGGACTGTCGGTCAGCCACTGCCTGGGCGAGCGCGGTGTCGACCATGTGGTGATCGAGGCCCACCGCGTCGGGCACGAGTGGCGCGAGCGCCGCTGGGACTCCTTCTGCCTGGTGACCCCCAACTGGCAGTGCAGGCTGCCCGGTCACCCCTACACCGGCAGCGACCCCGACGGCTTCATGGTCCGCGACGACATCGTGCGCTACCTGGAGGAGTACGTCGCCGCCTTCGGGCCGCCGCTGGTGGAAGGCGTGTCGGTGACCCGGCTGCGCCGGTCGGCGCGCGGCGTCTTCGAAGTCACGACCACGGCAGGGGAGTTCACCGCCGACCAGGTCGTCGTCGCCACCGGCCCCTATCACACGCCGAAGCTGCCCCGGATGGCCGAGCGACTGCCCGCCGCCATCGAGCAGTTCCACTCCTCCGGCTACCGCAACCCGGACCGACTCCCCGACGGCGCCGTCCTCGTGGTCGGCACGGGACAGTCCGGCTGCCAGATCGCCGAGGACCTCCACCTCGCCGGCCGCCAGGTCCACCTCGCGGTCGGCGGCGCGCCGCGCGTCGCCCGTTTCTACCGGGGCCGCGACTGCGTGGCCTGGCTCGACGACATGGGCCACTACACCAAGAACATCGACGGCTTCGACGACGCCGACGCGGTACGGCTGCGGGTCAACCACTACGTCACCGGCCGCGACGGAGGCCGCGACATCGACCTGCGGGCCTTCGCCCGCGACGGGATGCGCCTGTACGGCCGCCTCACGGAGGTCGAGGGACCGGTGCTGGAGTTCGCCGACGACCTCAAGACCAACCTCGACCACGCCGACGCGGTGGCCGAGAGCATCAAGGACGCCATCGACGCGCACATCGAGGCGGCCGGCATCCCGGCGCCCACCGAGGCCCGCTACCGGCCCGTGTGGCAGCCGGACGACCAGCCGGGCACCCTCGACCTCACCGAGGCCGGCGTCACGTCCGTCGTCTGGGCCACCGGCTTCGCCCGCGACCACCGCTGGATCGAGATCCCCGCCTTCGACGGCCGCGGCTACCCCATGCACCGGCGCGGCGTCGGCAGCGTTCCCGGCCTGTACTTCCTGGGCCTGCCCTGGCAGTACACCTGGGGCTCGGGCCGGTTCGAGGCGGTGGGACGGGACGCCGAGTTCCTCGCCGACCACATCGACGCCTCGCGCCGCCTGGCCGACGTCTGCGGCACCCTCACCGGCGCGCCCAGCGCCCTCGCCTCCGCCCTCCCGATCGGCTGAAGGGCTCCTCCGGACCATGGTCTTCGACGCCCACCGGCACATCGGTGTCCTGCCCGCCCATCCCTTCTACGGCGGCCCGCCCGTCCACCCCGACACCACCGCCCGCGCCACCGTCAAGCAGCTGATCGCCGACCTGGACGCCGAGGGCACCGAACGCGCCCTGGTCATCCCCAACTACGGCGTCCCCGACCCCGCCATCGCCTTCTCCTTCAACGAGCTGGCGATCGAGGCCGCCCAGTCCGACGACCGGATCCGCGCCGGCCTGTGGGTCTCACCGCGCCCCGAGGACGAGCAACGCACCGCGCAGGCACTGGCGTTGGCGGGCGAGCCAGGGGTGAAGGCGCTCAAGCTGAGTTTCCTGCTCGGCGGCCGTCCCACCGATCCGGCCTGCCGCCCGCTGCTGGACCGTATCTTCGCCACCGCGACCCGGCACGGGCTGGTGGTCCACGTCCACACCTCGCCCGGCGCCGCCTCCGACATCGACGAGGTCGGCCACCTCGTCGACTGGTACGCCGACCGGGTCGCCGTCCATCTCGTGCACTTCGGCGGCGGGATGAGCGGCCACATCAAGCTCGCCGGCTCCCGGTTCTTCGACTGGATCACGGCCGGCAAGCGCGTCTACACCGACCTCTCCTGGGCCATCGGCTTCCTGCCGTACTGGCTGGCCCGGGAGATCGAGCAGCGCGGCATCGGCCACGACCGCGTGCTCTTCGCCAGCGACCAGCCCTGGGGCGACTTCACCGGCGAGTACGCCCGGCTCGCGGCCGCGACCGGCGGCGGCGAACTCGCCGACCTCGTCTTCCGCGACACCTTCGCCGCCCTCTACGACTGACCGGCCCCTTCGCCACCCTCGACGACCGACCGACCCCCTCGCCGATCACCGCCTCGCCAACCACCGCCTCGCGCAAGGAGATCCCCGTGTCCGAAACCGCCGCCCAGCTCAGCGACGTCGAGCAGAAGTCCCTCGACGAGATCCCGCACCCCTCCCTCCCCGAGGGCTCCAGCATCTACGGCTCCACCAAGGTCTTCCCCGACTACCAGGCCGAGGACGGCGAGACCTACTTCACCCTCGTCCACGGCATCGCCCACGAGTCCTCGGTGTCCTTCGTCGCCGTGCTCCAGGCGACCCGCGCCCTGCGCAAGGGCTTCGAGACCGCCATCTACTTCTACGGCCCCGGCTCCCTCAACTGCCTGGCCACCCGCGGCTTCCCGACCACCGGCAACTCCGCCTTCCCCGGCGAGCACAACATCAACAACCAGCTCAAGACGTTCATCGCCGAGGGCGGCAAGGTCTACTGCTGCCGCTTCGGCCTGTCCCTGCACGGCGCCCGCGAGGAGGACCTCATCGAGGGCGTCATCCCCACCCACCCCCTGGACGTCCAGGACGCGCTGATCCACTACGCGCGCAAGGGCGCCGTCATCAACTCCACCTACCAGCTGTAGGGAGACCCCGCGATGAGCACCGGCACCGGATCGACGGTGGATGTACGGATCATGACCCGCGCCGAACTCGCCCTGCACGGAGTCGCGTCGGACACGCCCGTGCGCAGGCCCGACGGCGCGGGACCCAGCGACGACGGACACGTCCTCGTCGACGGTGCCGGTGCCGCGCTTCCCCGCAACCCCGACAGCCCCTACCGGGTACGCGACGGCAGGGTGTGGCTGGGCGAGGAGACCGGACAGCTCACGGACACCGGCCTCACCCTCACCCCCGTACAGCGCCCGAGGTTCTACGACCTCACCACCGCCGACGGCATCCCGTACGAGCACATCGCCCGCCTGCACGGCGCCGACGTCCTCGCCACCACCGTCGTCCAGACCTGCATCCGCTACGCCGAGTCCGACCGCTGCCGCTTCTGCACCATCGAGGAGTCCCTGCGCTCCGGCGCCACGGTGGCCGCCAAGACCCCGGCGCAGCTCGCCGAGGTCGCCGAGGCCGCCGTACGGCTCGACGGCGTCCGCCAGATGGTCATGACCACCGGCACCACCACCGGCCCGGACCGCGGCGCCCGCAACCTCGTACGGTCGGTGCGCGCCGTCCTGCGGGCCGTCCCCGGCCTCCCCGTCCAGGTCCAGTGCGAACCGCCCGCCGACCTCGCCTGGATCCGCGCCCTGCACGACGCCGGAGCCACCGCGATCGGCATCCACGTCGAGTCCCTCGACGACGCGGTGCGCCGCCGCTGGATGCCCGGGAAGTCGACCGTCCCGCTGGCCGAGTACGACACCGCCTGGGACGAGGCGGTCCGCGTCTTCGGACCCAACCGCGTCTCCACGTACCTCCTCGTCGGTCTCGGCGAGAACCCGGACGAACTCATCGCGGGCGCCGGCGAGTTGATCCGACGCGGGGTGTACCCCTTCGTCGTCCCCTTCCGCCCGATGGGCGGCACCCTCGCCGCCCGCGAGGGGATCAGGGCCCCGAGCGCGGAACTGCTGCGGTACGTCACCGAGGGCGTCGCCGCCCGGCTGCGTGCCGCCGGGATGCGCGGCGCCGACCAGAGGGCGGGGTGCGCGGCCTGCGGGGCGTGCAGCGTGCTGTCGACGGCGGGCGGGTGAGGGGAGTGCTGCTCGACGGATCCCCGGAGCCGGCGATGGAGCGGCCGTACGACATCCTGGCCCTGCTGGGCGACCGGAACACCCTCGCCCGCGAGGCCTCCTTCCGAGTCGAAGAGGCGAGTACGCACGCCGAGTCGGCGGACTACCGGCGGCTGCGCCGGGACGT
The DNA here is from genome assembly GCF_044747345.1 of Streptomyces sp. NPDC090088. Lineage (NCBI taxonomy): Bacteria > Bacillati > Actinomycetota > Actinomycetes > Kitasatosporales > Streptomycetaceae > Streptomyces > Streptomyces sp. NPDC090088. Next base: position 34,706 of record NZ_JBIVDZ010000017.1, read on the forward strand.
GTTCGTGCACGAACAGGGGCTGTTCGACGGCCACGACCTGGACGATCGCGACACCGACCCGCGCACCCTGGTGCTGGTCGCCAAGGACGCCGCGGGCACGGTCCTCGGCGGGGTGCGGCTGGGACCCGTGGCCGACGGTCCGGACCTCGGCTGGTGGGCGGGCGGCCGGCTCGTCGTCGCGCCGGGCGCCCGCGGCCCCTGGGGCATCGGTGCCGCGCTGGTACGGGCCGCGTGCGCGCGGGCCGAGGCGGAGGGCGTGCTGCGCTTCGACGCGACCGTCCAGGTGCGGAGCGAACCCCTGTTCCGGCGGCTCGGATGGCGTTCCGTACGCCCGATCGAAGTCGCCGACACGCCGCACACGCTGATGCGCTGGCCCATCGGGCGCATCGCGGCCCAGGCGGCGGCGGTGAAGTCCGCCCTCGGTCCGCTGCTGGCGGGCCTGCGCGAGCCGGCGGCCCGTGCCCGACGGCGGGACCCGGTCGGCGGGGCCCTCTCCGCGGCACGGGCCGCCCTCGGCGGCGGGGGATTCGTCGGCGACGACGGCGCGCCCGTCCCCGGCACCGACGTGATCGCCGCGTGCGACGCGATCGTGCCGTCCATGGTCGAGCGCGACCCCGGCTGGGCGGGCTGGTGCTCCGTCCTCGTCAACGTCAACGACCTGGCGGCGATGGGTGCTTCACCCCTCGGACTGCTGGACGCGGTGGGCGCGAGGGACGCCGCCCATGCCGCGCGGGTGCTGGACGGACTGGCGCGGGCGGCGCGGGCGTACGACGTCCCGGTGCTCGGCGGCCACACCCAACTCGGCGTCCCCGCGGCCCTCTCCGTGACCGCGCTGGGCCGGACGGCGCGTCCGGTGCCGGGCGGCGGCGGACGCCCCGGGCACGAGGTGCGGCTGACCGCCGACCTCGGCGGCGGCTGGCGCGCGGGCTACCGGGGCCGCCAGTGGGACTCGACGAGCCACCGTCGTACGGCCGAACTGCGCGCCATGACCGGCGCGGTGGCCGCCGCCCGGCCCGCCGCGGCCAAGGACGTGTCGATGGCCGGGATCGCCGGCACCCTCGGCATGCTCGCCGAGGCGAGCGGCAGCCGGGCGGTGCTCGACGTGGCCGCCGTACCGCGACCGCCCGAGGCCACCGTCGGGGACTGGCTGACCTGCTTCCCCGGCTACGCGATGCTCACCGCCGACGGACCGGGCGCCCCACCGCTGCCCGCCGGACCGGCCACGGGCGCCGTGTGCGGCGCGCTGACCACAGGAGAAGGCGTCGGGCTGCGCTGGCCCGACGGCGAGATCACCGAAGCGGTCGCCTCAGGAGTGACCGGGATGGGAGCCGCATGAGCACGCTGCGGATGGCCGCCGTCGCCGCCGAGTTCGGCCGGGACCTGGAAGAGGACTTCACGATCGCCGAACGGCTGATCAAGGAGGCGCGGAAGCAGGACGTACGGCTGCTGGCCCTGCCGGAGGCGTGCCTGGGCGGCTACCTGCTCAGCCTCGACGACTCCGCGGAACTCGACGAGGGCCCGCCCGCCCTCGCCCTCGACGGCCCCGAGATCCGCCGACTGGCCGCGCTGGCGGGGGAGATGACAGTGGTGGCGGGCTACTGCGAGGCGGACACGGACGGCAACCGCTACAACAGCGTCGTCTGCGTCACCGGCGACGGCGTCCTCGGCAACCACCGCAAGGTGCACCAGCCGCTGAGCGAGGACGCCTCCTACGCCTCCGGCGACCGCTTCCACGCCTTCGACACCCCGGTCGGCCGGATCGGGATGATGATCTGCTACGACAAGGCGTTCCCGGAGTCCGCCCGGGCGCTGGCGCTGGACGGCGCCGAGATCGGGGTGTGCGTGTCGGCCTGGCCGGGCGCCCGCACCAACGCCGTCGCCGACCTCGAACAGGACCGCTGGAAGCGCCGCTTCGACCTCTTCGACCGGGCCCGCGCCCTGGAGAACCAGATCGTGTGGCTGTCGGCCAACCAGGCGGGCACCTTCGGGTCGCTACGCTTCGTCGGCAGCGCCAAGGTCGTCGACCCCGGCGGCGAGATCCTCGCCGACACGGGCGTCACGGCCGGCATCGCCGTCGCCGAACTCGACGTCGTCCAGGCCCTTCGGACCGCCCGCCGGTCGATGGGACACCTGCGCGACCGGCGGCCCGAGACCTATACGTACGCGGGAGCAGTCAGCACATGAGCACCGTCCGGATCGCGGCCGCGGCCGCCCACTTCGGCCGCGACCTGGAGTTCGACCTCGCCCGCGTCGCCAAGCTGATCGACGACGCGCGCGCCGCCGGCGCCGGACTGCTCGTCCTGCCCGACGCGTCCCTCGGCGGCTACCTCGCCGACCTGCGCCACCCCGACCCCGAGGCCCTGCCCCCGGCCCTCAAGCCCGACGACCCCCTGATCCACCAGGTGGCCCGGCTGGCCGCCGAGATGGTGGTGTGCGTCGGCTACTGCGAGGACGCGGGCGACGAACGCTACAACGCGGCCGTCTGCGTCAGCGGCGACGGCGTCCTCGGCCGCCACCGCAAGGTCCACCTCCCGGCCGGCGAGACCGCCGCCTACACGCCCGGCGACCGCTTCGACGCCTTCGACACCCCCGTCGGCCGCCTCGGCATGCTCATCGACTACGACAAGACCTTCCCCGAGTCCGCCCGCTCCCTCGCCCTGGACGGTGCCGAGATCCTCGCCTGCCTGTCCGCCTGGCCCACCTCCATCACCAACCGCGCCCCGCGCATGGCCCAGGACCGCCAGGCCAGGCTCTTCGACCTCTACGACCAGGCCCGCGCCGCCGAGAACCAGCTCGTCCTCGCCTCCTCCAACCAGACCGGCGCCATGGGCGGCATGCGCTTCCTCGGCCAGGCCAAGGTCGTCGGCCCCGGCGGCGACATCCTCGCCCGCACCTGGTCCAAGGCGGGCCTCGCGGTGGCCGAGGTCGACGTGGCCGCCGAGATCGACCGCGCCCGCCGGGTCCTGCGCCACCTCGACGAGCGCCGCCCCGCCGCCTACCGCGAGAACCCGTCGTAACCTGCCCCCGGGAGCACCCTCGTGAAGATCGCCCTGCTCAGCTACTCCACCAGGCCGCGCGGCGGCGTCGTGCACACCCTCCACCTCGCGGAGGCCCTCGCGGCGCTCGGCGAGGACGTCACGGTGTGGACCCTGGGCCGGGGCGGCGACACCGGCTTCTTCCGGCCGGTGAGCCCGGCCGTACGACTGCGGATCGTGCCGTTCGCCGACGGCCCCGCCGACGAGACCGTCGGCCGGCGCGTCCTGCGGTCCATCGCCACCCTCCGCGACGCCTTCGACCCCGCCCCCTACGACATCGTCCACGCCCAGGACTGCATCAGCGCCAACGCCGTGGGCCCCTGCGTCCGCACGGTCCACCACATCGACCACTTCACCACCCCCGAACTGGCCGCGTGCCACGAGCGGGCCATCGTCGAGCCGTACGCGCACGTCTGCGTGTCGACGGCCGTGGCGGGGGAGCTGCGTGAAGGCTGGGGGCTGACCGCGCAGGTGATCCCCAACGGCGTGGCCTACGACCGTTTCGCCACCACCGACCCGGCGGCGAGGGCGAGTTGGCGCTCCCGCCTGGGCCGTTACCTCCTGACCGTCGGCGGTATCGAACCGCGCAAGGGCTCCCTCGACCTGCTGGAGGCGTACGCGCTGCTGCGTGCCGACCACCCCGGTGTACGGCTGGTGATCGCGGGCGGCGAGACCCTCTTCGACTACCGCGACTACCGCGCCCGCTGGGCGGCCCGGGCCGCCGAACTCGGCGTGGAACCGGTCGTGTTGGGCCCCGTACCGGACTCCGACCTGCCCGCCCTGGTGGCGGCCGCCGACGCCTTCGCCTTCCCCTCCCGCAAGGAGGGCTTCGGCCTCGCCGCCATGGAAGCCCTCGCCGCCGGCGTCCCCCTGGTCGTACGGGACCTGCCCGTCCTGCGCGAGGTCTTCGGCCCCGCCGCCCGCTTCGCCGCCACGCCCGCCCAGCTCGCCGCCGGACTCGGCCACGCCCTCACGGCCGAGGACCCGGCCAGGCGGGCCGCCGGACGCGAGCTGGCCGCCGCCCACACCTGGCCCGCGGCGGCCCGGCGCCACCTGACCCTGTACCGCTCGCTCAGCGGGCGGTGGCGAAGTCCTGGGTCCAGTAGCCGTCGGGCTGCGCGAGACCGACGCCGATCTCCTTGAACGCGCAGTTGAGGATGTTGGCCTTGTGGCCGGGGCTGGCCATCCAGGCCGCCATGACCTGCTCGGGAGTGGCGTAGCCGTAGGCCACGTTCTCGCCGTAGGTGCTCCAGGTGTACCCGGCACGGGTGATCCGGTCTCCGGGGGAGGAGCCGTCGGACCCGGTGTGCGACATGTTCTGGTGAAGCGCCATGTCCGCGCTGTGTGCCTGTGCAACCTTGGACAGGGTCGTGTTCACGGTCAGGGCCGAACAGCCGACCTTGCCGCGCTCGGCATTGACGAGTGCCACGACGCGGGCGACGACTCCGGACGCCGTGCCGGTGGTCTTCGGAGTGCTCGACGCGCTCGGCGTGCTCGACGGCTTCGGGGCCGCGGAAGAGGCGGCGGCCGTGGTGTTCCGGGCGCTGGGCGACGCGGTGGCCCTCGGCTTCGGCGCGGTGGTCTTCCTGGCGCTCGCGGGGGCGTGCGGAGCCTTCTTCTTCGCGCTCGGGGTCTTCGTGGCGCTCGGCGTCGCCGATGCCGTCGACGAGGGCTCACCGGTCGGGTCGGCGTCCCAGGGGCGGCCCCAGCTCGCGTCGTTCCACCAGCCCTTCTTGTTCCACGAGGCGTTCGTCGCGCTGTTCTCGGCGCTGTCGGACCGGCCTCCACCACTGCCGGGCCAGTTGGTACAGGCCATGGCGGCGGACGGTATGCCCACGGCGCCCACGGCGACGGCAGCGATGACTATCCGCCGGTAATGCGTGTTCTTACGATGTCTACCCATGCGTAACCCGCTCCTGAACTGCGGCGTCGTCCTGCGGGTCGCCATTCTTAAGACGCCCTTGGAAGGAGCGCAAAGGGCGTCCGTACTATCCCGCTTAGTAGGCTTGCGCGACCCTCGCCGGGGGAGTGGGGGGCGCCGGTCCGGTCTCCGGGACCTCCCCGGCGATCTGTTGCTCCGTCAGAATCCCTGCGTGCGCGCAGAACGGATGAAAGCGGTTCGCGGATGGAAAGCCGTGAATCCAGGCTCGCCGCCTCCGCACCCCAAGACGGACAAATCCCATATGTCGTCAGAGTGCCTTCTACTATCCGGCACGGCTAGGTCCCGGATCCGCTGTGACGGATGTCACGGAACCATGCATTCCGCTTCTGTGTCCGACCTCGCCCTGGAGACCGCCGACGCCGTGATCGCACTCTCCCGGCGCGCCCGCGAGCTGGTCGTGCGGAACCTCGTGATCGCCGGCCTCAACGGACTGGTCGCGGTGCGTGCGGCCGGGGGGAGAACCGAGGCCCCCGCCTCAGCGGCCGGGTGCGGCAGCGATCCGGCTGTGCCGGGCGATCCGAGTCGTCTGCCGTGCCTTCGTTCACCCGTCGCCCTGCTCGATGTCCAGATGGACCGGCCCGCGGAGGACGGGGCTGCGCCGGTACGGCGGCGGGTCGGTGACCAGGCCGGGGTGGTCGAGGCGGCGGGCGAGTTCGGTCAGCGCGATCTGGGCCTCCCGGCGGGCCAGCGGGCCGCCGAAGCACAGGTGGATGCCGCTGCCGAAGCCGAGGTGCTGGTTGTCGGTCCGGTCGGGGTCGAAGCGGTCCGGGTCGCGGAAGCGGTCCGGGTCGCGGCTGCCGGAGGCCAGCATCAGCATGATCTGGGAGCCCTTGGGGATGACGGTGTCGCCGACGGTGATGTCGCTGTACGCGGCCCGCCAGGGAATGATGTGGACCGGCGGTTCGTAGCGCAGCAGTTCCTCGACCAGCGGGACGACCAGGTCCGGTTCGTCGCGCAGCCGGCGCAGCACGTCCGGGTGGCGCAGCAGCGTCAGCATGCCGTTGGTGATGAGGTTGACGGTGGTCTCGTGGCCGGCGACGAGGAGCAGTTTGGCGGTGGCGACGATGTCGGCGTCGGTCATCCGGCCGTCGGGCCCGTCGTCGTTGGCCAGCCGTGACAACAGGCCGTGTCCCGGCCGCCCGTGGCGCTGTGCCACCAGCTCGCCGAGGCACCGGCGCAGGTCCTCGCGGGCCCGCACGCCCTTGTCCCGCTTCTCCTTCGGGTCGGTGGCGGGGTCGTAGTCGACCGAGTCCATGATGTCGTGCACCCAGCGGTGGAACCTCGGCTCGTCCTCGCGTGGCACGCCGAGCACGTGGCAGGTCACCGCCAAGGGGAGCGGGAAGGCGAAATCGTCGACGACGTCGATCCGCTCCCGGTCCGCGAAGCCGTCGACCAGCCTCCCGACGGTGGCGGCCACGAAGCCTTCGAGCCCGTTCACCAGCCCAGGGGTGTGCGGGGGCCCGAACTGCCGCATCGCCATCCGCCGCAGCCGGTCGTGCTCGGGCGAGTCCATGTGGATGAACGACGAAGGGGGTTCGTCCGACGGCATCGGACCCGACAGGTTGCGCACGTCGGAACTCAGATGCGGGTCGTTCAGTACGTCCGTGATCTCGCGATGGGTGCTGATGACATAGCTGCCGTCCTGCTGCCGGGCCACCGGCGTCTCGCGCAGTTCGGCGTACAGCGGGTAGGGGTCGGCGCGGGCGGAGTAGTCGTAGATCCGTTGCAGTGTGCCGGAGGTTCCGCTCGCGACGGTCAGGCCTTCCTTCGGTGGACGCGGGCCCGTGGAGTGCGGCTCGGACAGGGCCGGGCCGGGGAAGCCGGCGGGCGCCGGGCGCTGGTCTGCGGCTCGGTCGGGCGTGGGGCAGCGGGGCGGGAAGGGGGCGGCCGTCTCGATCGACCGTCGGTAGTGGTTCAGCGACCTGCCGTCGTCGAAGCTGACGGCAGCGGTGACCCGGCCCCGGCAGCCGTATACGGCGACGAAGCGGTGGTCGGCCACCGATCCCTGGCTGACGACCACCTGGTCGGCGAAGGCCGGCACGCCGACGGACTTGATGTTGACGCCGAACTGGACCGACCAGAACAGCGGGACGGACACGTGGGGCCGTTGCCCGGTCTCGGCGCTGACCATGTTGTGCGCCGCGACCTCGGCCTGCTCCACGGCGTTCGCCCAGTGCTCCAGCGAGACGAGCCGGTGCTCGTAGACGGGGTTCGGGCAGCGGGCCACGTCCCCCGCCGCGAAGACGTCGCCGGTGACGTGGCCGTCGGCGTCCAGGGCGCGGCACCCAGTGTCACAGGTGACTCCCCACTCGCCCGCCGCCAGCCCCGATCCCCGCAGCCACTCGGTGTTGCGGATGCTCCCGAACGCCACCACCGCCACCTCGGCGTCGACCGTGGAGCCGTCGTCGAGATGAGCACGGCGAAACCGTCCCCGCGCGTCGCCCTCCAGCCGGACGGCCTGGACACCGCACCGCAGGTCCACACCATGACCGCGCTGCATGTCGGCCGCGACCTCGCCGATCACGGGTCCGAGCGTCCCGGCCAGCGGGGTGGACGCGAGTTCGGCGACCGTCACCGGGATGCCCCGCTCCCGGCAGACGGAGGCGATCTCGCAACCGGTGAACCCCGCGCCGATGACCAGTACCCGGGACGGCCCGGCGGCGAGGGCCCGCCGCAGGCCTTCGGCGTGCTCACGCGTCCGTACGACGAAGACTCCGTCCAGGGCCGCCTCGGACTCGACGGACCACGGCCGGGCCCGTACCCCGGTGGCGATCAGCAGCCGGTCGAAGGGAATCCCGCGCCCGTCGGCGAGGCGCACGTGGTGCGACGCGAGGTCCAGCCCGTCGGCGGGCACGCCCAGCAGCCACTCCGCATCGACGGCGCGGCGCCGGGGCAACGTGGTGGCGTCGGCGGGCACCCACCCCGTCAGCACCTGCTTGGACAGCGGTGGACGGTCGTAGGGCTCGCACGGCTCGTCACCGATGATGGTCAACGATCCCGTGAACCCCTCGTCGCGCAGGGACTCCGCGGCCCGCAGCCCCGCCAGCGAGGCGCCGACGACCGCGATGCGACCTGCGCGCCTGAACGCCCGCAGGTGAGCGGCACCGCTCATGGTGTCGACGCCCTCGGGCCGTGTCGGGCGTCGTCGTCGGGGTCTGGAGGGCACATGGGGCACATGGGCGCTTCCTCACCGTGCATCCGGGAGGGATCTCCGTCACGCCGGAGGATGTGGGGCACGGCGTGCCGGAACATCGTCAGAGAATCAGCCTAACAGCGGCGTCGGCAGCGGCGATTCCAGCGTCGGCCGATCAGATGAGCGCAGGTCGCAGGTCGCAGGTCGCAGGTCGCAGGTCGCAGGTCGCAGGCCCGCTCGCGAGCGTGGCGGGCACCACCTGTCCCGGTGTGCCTCGCGGCCTCGCGCACACCGCGGCGTTATCAAAGAGACCATGGAATCGTCCTGGACCGGTCATGGAGTCCGCCTGCGCGCCGTCGAGCCCGACGACTGGACGGCGCTCATGGGCCTCGCCGCCGACGACGGGCGGCGAGGAAGCCGGCCGGAGCTGCCGCGGTCCGCCGAGAGCCACCGTGTCCGGGCGAAGGAGCAGGCCGTTGCCCGGGGCGATGACGACCGCTTCCGGCTGGCGGTGGAGGCGACGGCCACGGGAGTGCTGGTCGGCACGGTCGGCTCGCACCGCACCGGCCGTCGTTCAGGCTGGTTCGAGGTCGATGTCGAGATCGGGTCCGACCACCGGCGCAAGGGCTACGCGCTGGAAGCGGTGGCGCTGCTGCTGCGCTTCATGTTCGCCGAGCGGCGCTATCACAAATGCCTGGCGGCGGTCCTCGCCCACAACGAGGCGTCGCTGGGGCTCTTCCGCCGGCTCGGCTTCACCGAGGAGGGGCGCCTGCGGGAGCACGTCTTCCTTGCCGGCCGGCACCACGACCTCGTCATGATGGGCCTGCTCGCCGACGAGTTCGACCAGCGGCACACGACGGCCCGGCCATGAGTCGGTGATCCGTACGTCTGTGATCCCGGCCGGCAGGACCGTCCTCAGCCGCGCACGGTGGCGCGCAGGCGCAGGCCGACCGTCGCGAGGCCTTCGAGGGTGGTGACCTGGTAGCCGGGTCCCGGTCCCGGCGGCTCGCTCAGGTGGTAGCGGCGGGCGGTCTGCGCGGTGAGGAGCGTCAGCATGGCCATGGCCAGCGCGGCTCCCTCGCAGCCGTGCGGTCCGGTACCGAAAGCGAGGAAGACCCCGGGTTTCGCCGGAGAGCCCGTGTCATCGAGCCAGCGTTCGGGCAGGAACCGGTCCGGTTCGGCGTACTCCCGTGCGTCGCGGTGAACCGTGTAGGGGCAGACGAGGACGGTGGACCCGGCGCCGATGGTGTAGTCGGCGAGGCGGGTCTGCCGCGGGGCGTCCCGGGTCAGCAGCCAGCTCGGGGGGTACAGCCGGAGCACCTCACTCACCAGTGCCTCGGTGTACGGGAGGCCCCTGAGGTGGGTGCGGGTCGTCGTGGCCGGGTCCGCGGGGAGCGCGGCGGCTTCGGCCGCGACGCGGTCGGCCGCCCGGGGGTGCCGGGCCAGGTGGAGCAGGATCCATCCGGCGGCCCGGGAAGGGGTCTCGAAGGTGGCGACGGTGATTCCGGGGAGAGTGTCGAGGACGGCCTCGTCCGGCAGCAGGCCGTAACGGGGGGAGGGGCGGAGCAACTGTCCCAGCAGGTCGTCGCCGAGCCGGCCCGACGAGCGACGCCGCCGTACGACGGCCCGCAGCGCGTCGGTGAAGGCGACCTGCTGCCGGGTGCGGAACCGCCGTGCCGGGGTGGGCACCCAGCGCGGCCATACCCACCGCGAGGGGCGTACGAGCACCTCCCGGGCCAGGAAGAGCTGTGCCGCAGGGGGCAGCAGGGCTGGGGCGTCCTCGGAGAAGAGGTAGTGCACGCCGATCTCCGCCAGGGCGTGCCGCACCAGCGGCAGGATCTCGACGTCCTGGCCCGTGGGCCACTGGTCGGCGAACCGGGCGGTCCGGGGCGCGATCTCACCGATCCTGTCGGCGACCGCCTGCGCACGGAGTCCGTGCATCCGGGCCGCGTGCGCGTGCGCACGCTCCTCGGGCGCCGGTGCTCCGCTCGACCGCTTCAACGGCGGGAAGAGCGGAGAGGAGGCCTTGGGGAAGTCCCGTGCACGGTGCAGCACTTCTTCGCACGGTCCGGCCGTGGCGGCCACGTAGACCCCTGACTCCAGCTGCCAGACGTCCCCGCACTCCTCGGCGCCGCGGCGGGCCACCTCGAGCCGGTCGCGACTCCAGGTCGCGTAGCTGCCTCCGGGCAACCGCGGCGGCTCATCACTTCGGCCCATGGATTCGTCCCTGGCTCTCGTCCCCGTCCAGGCGATGCCCCCGGCAGCGTGGCCGGGAACGGGCGCCCGCCCCAGGGCGCCCGCCGGCTTGTGGGTTCAGTCCTGCTCGCCGCCGGCGTACGCGTCCCATTCGTGGGCGCCGTACGCACCGTAGTGGCGTGTGAAGGACAGCTTGCGGAGCAGCTTGGCGATCATGAAGCACTCCTCTCGCCGGTCTGCGGCACAAAAAGCCACTCTTCGCATTTTGTCACATTGGGGGTGGATGCGACATCTCAGGCATTTAGCTGCATTTGGCTCGAACGCCGTATTCCTGGCGCTCGGTGGGTGGATGCCAGGGTGCCTTCTCACTCTGTTCTCACCTTGCGGATCAGAGGGTTCTTGACTCCCGGGCTGACCTCAATGACGCCGGACGGGGTCATCCGAGTGGGGGAGGTGTTTCCGGACTTTCGTCCCAGGCCGGCCGGTCATGCCATCCCACCAGCGTCGATGGGTCTTTAGGACACGTGACCGACGCGTCAGGGTCGGGTGCTGCGGCAGGGATCAGGGATATCCGCACGTCGCGACTCAAAGTGTTCAATTGGCTACTCAAAGTCAAATGTGCAGGTGTGGAGGGCGCGGTGCACGGCGATCCTCACCTCACGCCGAACGACGCGAACACCGCTGACACGGAGGCGAGTTCAGCGTCCGGCGACACCCAGTCCCCCGCACCGACAAGGAGTGCCCATGAGCACGCCGCCGCCGAACTCCTTCCGCATCACCAGCGCCCCCAACATCACCTACGCGAAGTGGGAGACCGAGCGCTTCGAGACCGACAGCACCTCGTGGATCGACCTCCCGGGCGCGTCCGTCGACTTGAGCCTGGGGCAGGGAGCCCCCTCCTACGGCGCGATCTTCCTGGCCACCTTCTCGGCGGAGGCGCTCTCCTCCGACCAGAACGGCGACGGTCAGGGCCTGATGAACGCCACGGTCTTCTTCGGGAGCGAGCAGTCGGAGCCGCTGAGCAACAACCACCGTTACATCACCGCGCGCGGCAACCCGGAGTGGTCCAGCCACACCTTCCTTCGTGTGGTCCGCTTCGAGCCCGAGTTCACCAACCGGAGCGTCAACGCCCAGGTCAGGCTCAAGGTCAGCAGCGGGGACAAGGGCGGCGTGCAGAACTGGGTCCTCAAGGTCGAGCGCTACAACCTCTGACAGCCCTTATGCGACCACATGGTCCGGGAAAGTGAGCCAGAACCCGAGAAGGTTCTGGCTCAACTTCTTTGAAACCCAGAGCACAACAGCTCCCAGGCCCGCGGTCGCGCCCGCTCGGCCCGGAACCTCGGGGCGGGCTGTGCCAGGGTTGGCGGCATGGACTGCGTCTTCTGCGAACTCATCCGTGAGGACACCGCCCGCTGGGTGGCCCGCGAGGCCGAGACCTGTGCCTTCACCCCGCTGACCCCGCTCGCGCCGGGGCACACGCTGGTTGTCCCCATCACCCACTTCACGGACGTGTTCGACACTCCGCCCGACGTCCTGGCCGCGTCGATGAGGCTGGTGCAGCGCGTGGCAGCAGCCATGCGCACGGCCCTGGACGCCTCGGGCGTCAACATCCTGAGCGCCGGCGGACCGGGATCGCAACAGTCCGTTCCCCACCTGCACTTCCACGTCGTTCCTCGATGGGTGGACGACGGGATCTCGACATGGCCGACCGGCCAGTCCCGCCACTGCCCCATCGGCGACCCGCGCACGCGACTGGCCGCCGCACTCAACCGTGACCACACGCAGCACCACCGAAGCTGAGCCAGAGCCCGTTCTCATGGACAAAGCCAGGGTGGGACCCGCCCGCCGCCATGCGATCGCCGCAGAGACGGCCGTGACCGAGGGCTGACGGGGCGAAGCAGCCCCTCGGCGGGGAGATCACCGGGAGGTCGGGGTGTCCTCGATCGTGATCGTGGTGTCGTGCTCCACGAGGCGTCGTACGACGGCCCGTTCGTCGGGGGTGTTGTTGGGCTGGTGCAGGGTGAGGGCGAGGGATCCGTCGGCGAGACGGAAGACCATCCCGTGACCGCCGTCCGCCGGCCACAGGGCGTGCTCGTCCTGCGTCCAGGGGCCGGTGATCCGCCCGGAGGCGGAGTGGGCGAGGCCCATCGCGTAGCCCTGCTCGCCGTGGCTGGACCAGAGCATGAGGAGGTGGCCGCTGCCGAGGCGGAAGAGGAACGGCCCGTCCGTGACGTAGGCGGGGAACCGCTTCGACACTCCGGGCAGGGGGCGGGTCCAGGGGGCGTCGGAGGCGTTGAAGAGGAAGACGGGTGTTCCGGTGGTGTGCCGCAGGTCCTCGCTGAGGCGCTGCGCGAGGATCGCCCCGTCGTGGATCTGGGTCCACTCGTGGCAGTACACGATCCAGGGCGCCCCCGACGCGTCGACGTGCGGGGTGCCGTCGAGGCACTGCCACTTGCGCGGGGTGACGGCTCCCTCGCTCCAGGGGACGAACGGGCCCTGGGGTGTGTCGCCGACGAGGATCTGCGTGCCGCGGTAGCCGTCCGGAGCGGTGAAGGTGGCGAACATGTACCAGCGGCCGCGGTACTCGTGGACCTCCGGGGCCCAGAAGGAGCCTTCGCTCCAGAACCCGGCGGGCGGGCGGAAGGCGGCGAACGGGCCTTCCCAGCGCAGGAGGTCGGTGCTGCGGTAGGTGTTGAACCCGGTGCCGGGACCGTCCCAGATGTTGGGGTCCGTGCTGCCGTGGAGGTGGTAGGTGGAGGTGGCCGGGTCGTGCAGGACGAACGGGTCGCGGATCTGGATCCGGTCGAGTGTCAGGCCCTGCCGCACGGGTTCCGGGACGGCCGCGGCCCGCTCCTCCCCGGTCACGAGCCGCCCGCCGTTGACCGAGCGGACCAAACCGTCCACCAGGGGCTGCGAGATCTTGCCCTGGCTTAGTTCGACGAGCCGGTCCAGGGAGAACACCCGGGCCGGTCCGAGCTGGGAGACGTCCTGGCCCAGCCGGGTGAGCAGTTCCCGGATCAGGGGGCCGCCGGTGGGGTCCTCCAGCCAGTCGCCCAGGGTGCTCCGGCCGGTCAGTGCTGTGCTCACGCGTTGTTCCTCGTCTGGGAGTTGGGGGATGCGTCCGGCTCACGGCCACGGGACGAAGCCCTCGTGCCGTACCGTCCAGCCCTCCGCCGGAAATCCCGGGCACTCGCCGTCCGCTCCGTCCCAGCCTGCCGCCATGAGGGAGACGGCCGCCAGGAGGGAGCCGTTGGAGGGGAGATAGACCGGCAGGAGGCTGCCGATCTGGGGGGTGTGACCGGTGGGGAGGTAGTCGTTCTTCGGGGTCCGCATGAGCAGCGCGTCCACGGCGAGGTCGGGGCGGCCGACGCGGGTCGCGGTCATCGCCATCACGGGGAAGTCCCAGCCCCAGGCGCTGTTCCACTCCCAGTTGTCCAGGACGTCCTGGAGCGTCGCGGTCATGACCGCCGGGTCGACGAGCGGGGTCTCCGGGACGAAGCCGAGGGCGCACAGCAGCGCGGGGTGGTCGTCGCGGCGCAGATACGGCTCGGTGGCGACGGCCGTGTACACACCGTCACGCCGATGGGGCAGGGCCAGCCCGTCCTGGACGCGCTGCCACTGCTTGTCCCGCTCGTGTCCGGCGCGCTCGCGCCAGCGCTGGGCGATCTCCAACCCCCACCACCAGTAGGCGAGTTCGAAGGTCGGATCCTCTGTGGTCGTGGCGTCGTAGAACTCCTGGGCGGGGACCAGCGGCGCCGGCAGGTGGTAGGTGCCGTCGCGTTCCTCGACGAAGGAGGCCATGAATGCTGCGGTGTCCTCGACGAGTTCGGCGAAACGCGGCACCAGGTCGCTCTCGGGGCGGGCGCGGTGCAGCAGTTCGAGGAGGTAGAGGGGGTGGGGCTGCTGCCAGAGCAGGAACACCCCGATGTCCGAGGGGCTTTCGCGGCCGTCCGGGCCGGTCTGCTTGGGCCAGCGTGCCCCGTCGTAGCGCTGGCGGCGGGCGGTGGCGCGGGCCTCGGGGAGGATGGACAGGTACCAGTCGAGGCTGCGTTTGAGGAGTTCGGGGCGGCCCCAGGCGGCGAAGTGGGCCGCGTGCCACCAGTGCATCTCCAGGTGGTGCTTGCCGTGCCAGGAGTTGGTGATCAGTCCGGTCTCCTGGGGCGGCAGGGTGCCGGAGCAGTTGACCGCCGTGAGGTACTGCGAGAGCACCACCCGTCGCTCCAGCTCGGCGGCGCGCGGATCGGTGCTGCCGGTGAGGTCGATCGCGGCGCCGGAGGTCCAGAAGTCCTCCCACCACGCGGCCGAGGCCGCGGCGAGGGAGACGAAGTCGCCTTCGGGGGAAGGGACTTCACCGCCGGGGGAGAAGGACGCGACGAGTTCGAGCGTGTCCGAGTCCGTGGTCAGCAGGTACTCGTGCGGCTTCTCCGTCGGTTGTACGACACCGGCAGGCCAGGTGAGCCGGACGGTGTACGTGGTGTCGTCCAGGGTCCGGCGCAGGACGCACCCCGTGTCGGTGACCTGGTCGAGGTCGGTGCGGTGGCGCTCCGGCGAGGTCCAGTCGCTGGTCTGGAAGAAGCCGTCACTCGCGTAGGGGAAGCGGATCACGACACCCGCCAGGCCGTCGGCGAGCAGCTCGGACTCGATCCGGAAGGCGACGCGGGCCCGGTGCGGGTCGGCGACGGTGGTGACCGCCGTCTCGTGGTCGGCGTAGGTGAAGCGGCTGCTGATCGTCCCGGTCCACAGGTCGAGGCACTGGTCGGTGTCCCGCAGGGCCTCGGGCCCGGTCTCGGGCGCGGCGTCGGGGGCGGGGCGCAGGAGGAGGCCGATACGGCCGAGGTCGAGGCGTTGCGGGTTGGCGCTGAGCCAGGCTCCGGGGCGCATCTCCTCGGGCAGGTCGCCGCCCATCATCGCGGCGATCCCGAACTTGTCGGGGTAACTCACCGTCCCCCGGCTGGTGTTGTGCTCGGACATGGCGTCCGGGAGGGTGTAGCCCTCGGGGTTCGGCATGGCGTGCCAGCCCCAGGCGCTCATGGTCGCGGTGTTCACGGCGAGCCGGCGTCCCGCCATCGCGGCGCTCTGGTCGTGGTACGCGGGGAACGACTGCATGCCGGTGATGTCGCACGAGTAGGCGAAGTCGCCGTTGCCGACGGTGAGGACGTGGGCGGGGTCCGGCTCGGTCAGCCGGACGGTGTGCCGGCGGACCAGCGATTTCCTGTCGATCACGAGATTGCTTTCCTTACGCGACGGTGATGACGGCTTCGACCGGATCGCAGTCCGGGGCGGTCGCCAGGACGCGGATCTTCCCGGTGCCGGTGGGCCGTACGACGGCCAGGGCACGGCCTTCGTAGGTGTGCCGTTCGGCCGCGTCGAAGCGTTCCTCGGACGAGGGCGCGGCGCTGCCGAAACCGACCAGCTCCCCGGAGCCGGACACCTCGACGGAGACCGGGCGGTCGGCGGCGGGGTGGAGGGTTCCGGCCGCGTCGGTGAGGGTGAAGGTGACGTAGGCGAGATCGCCTCCGGCCGCCCGGACGACCGGGCGGTCGGCCTCGGCGGTCAGCCGCACCGGGCCGTTGGCCCACTGGAGGCTGGTGCGGCCGGTCTCGACGCCGTCCCGGTAGGCGACGGCGACCAGTTCCCCGGGGACGTACACGACCTCGAACTCGGTGCGGAAGCGGTGCTCCGCGCCCACGGGCCGTCGCCCGAACGAGTTGCCGTTGCCGAGGAGTTCGACCTCGTCGGCGTCGGAGTACACCTCGACGGTGATCGGCTTGCCCTCGAAGCCCGGCCAGGTCCAGCTCGCGAGGGAGTCGCTCCACGCCCAGGGACCGCCGAAGGGGGTCAGGCCGTGGTTCTCGGGCCGCCGGACGGCGATGTAGGGCTCGGTGCGCAGGCCGAAGACGATCTCGCGGTAGTAGGAGGCGGGCCGCCGGTGGCCGGTGATGTCGATGTCGCCGCAGCCCGCGAGGAGGTGGGGGAAGGGGGCGGTGTGTTCGGGGCGGGGGTTCTCCGGCGTCGCGAACTGGGGGCGGCCGATGCCCACTTCGCCGAGGTAGTCCCAGCCGGTCCAGGTGAAGTCGCCGATGACGTGCCCGTGTTCCCGCACCAGCTTCCAGTTGCCGTCGATGCGGGTGGGGAAGGTCTCGGTGCCGAGGATGACGCGGTTCGGGAAGAGTTCGCGGTCGAGGGCGTAGCGGGCCTCGGCGTAGTTCATGCCGGCGACGTCGAGGACGGCGAATGACTCGGCGGTGCGCCGGGTGACCAGGTCGGAGGCGCTGACGTAGTTGATCATGTCGCCGGCGTCGGTCATCCGGGAGTTGATGCCTCCACCGTCCTCGGCCCCCTCCGAGCGCTGTCCCCGCAGGGCGGCCAGCTCGGACATCACGGCGAGGAAGCCGTTGACGGCGTTGGTGACATAGCGGGTGGAGTCGAGGGAGCGGACCTTCTCGGCGAGCCTGCGTCCCCAGGCGGCGCCGACCGCCGACCCGGTCTCGGGGATCTCGTTGCCGATCGAGTACATGATGACGCTGGGGTGGTTGTAGTCCCTGGCGACCATCGCCTCGACGTCGCGCTCCCACCACTCGGGGAAGTGCAGGCTGTAGTCGAAGCCGTTCTTGGCCGAGGTCCACACGTCGAAGGTCTCGTCGACGACGAGCATGCCGAGCCGGTCGCAGGCCTCCAGCATGGCCCGGCTCATCGGGTGGTGGGACATGCGGATCGCGTTGAAGCCGGCGTCCTTGAGCAGCTCCACCCGGCGCTCCTCCGCGCGGGCGTGAGTGGCCGCGCCGAGCGGGCCGTTGTCGTGGTGGACGCACGCCCCGCGCAGTTTCACCGTACGGCCGTTGAGGCGCAGCCCCTGCTCGGGGTCGAGCCGGAGCGAGCGGATGCCGAACCCCACGCTGTCGCTGTCCACCGGATCGCCCTCGGCGCTCAACGCGACCTGGCAGCCGTACAGATGGGGGCTGTCCACGTCCCACAGGCGCGCCTCGCGCACATACAGACGGGAACGGACGACGGCGTCCTCGCCGGGCAGCACGGTGACCTTGGTGACGTCGCCGGTCACGGTGTTCCCCGAGGCGTCGCGCAGGTTCACCGCGACGTCGAGGGTACGGATCGCGATCGAGTCGTTGCGCACCCGGGTGGCGACCTCGACCACCGCCCGCTCGCCCTCGCCCTCGCTCTCGACGTCGAGCGTGGTGACGCGGATGCCGTCCGGGACGATGCGCACCAGGTCGCCGGTGAGCATCCGGACGGGGCGGTAGATGCCGGCGCCGGTGTACCAGCGGGAGTCCTGGTGGGCGCGGGCCTCGACGCGGATCTCGTTGTCGGCGCCGTAGCGCAGGTAGGGGTCGGCGTCGATGGTGAAGTGCGAGTAGCCGTAGGGGCGTTGACCGGCGTAGTCGCCGTTGATGTGGACGGTGGCATCCCGGTAGACGCCCTCGAACTCGAACTGGACGCGCTTGCCGCGCAGCTCCTCCGGGACGGAGAACGTCTTGCGGTACTCGAAGACGCCGCCGGGGAAGTAGGCGCCCGCACCTCCCTCCATGGTCACCTCGCCGTCCGGGGCGAGGCGGTCCTGGCCGATCATCGCGTCGTGCGGGAGCGTGACCGGTTCGAACGGGGCCACGGGGCCGGACAGTTCGGCGAAGGGGTTGACCTTGCGCCGGGTCTGCCAGTCGTCGTTGAAGGAGGTGCGGATCATTGCCTGCCTTTGGTGTGTTCGGGTGAGGGGAGGTTCAGGCCGCCTGGCCCGCTTCGACCGCGTGGCCTTCTTCGGCCGCGTCGATGCGACGGGCCCTGGGGATGAGCGCCACCAGCACGGCACCGAGGGCGCACGCTCCGGCGACCAGCAGGAAGCCGTTGGTGAAGCCGCCGTCCAGGTAGAACTGGGTGCCCTTCATGACCGCGCCGTCCTGGGCCATCACCGTGAAGACCAGCTGGCTGACGATCACCTGGATCACGCTCTGGACCAGCCACTGGGAGCCGTTGGCGAGGGCCTGCTCCTCGGGTGCCACCGACTCGATGACCATGATCGGCAGCACGGAGACCACCAGGCCCATGCCCGGCCCGGAGATCACGCCCAGGAGGACGAAGTGCCAGATCTCCGTGTGGAGTTGGGAGGCGACGGCGTATCCGGCGGTGGTCAGGACGCCGCCGACGGCGAACAACACGCGGGTGTCGACGCGACGGGTGAGCCGTCCGGCGAGGACCGCGGTCACGATCACCAGGACGCTGATCGGCGACTGGACCGCGGCGCTCTTGGTGACGGACCATCCCAGGCCGTCGGAGACCGTCGGGATGGCGGGCATGAGGGTCAGGAGCATGGTGACGGTGCCGACGGCGAAGGTGGCGCCGGCACCCACCGAGGTGGCCAGGAAGACGGTCCAGACCCGGCGGCGCTTGATCAGCGGCAGCGGGAGCAGCGGGTCGGCGGCACGGGACTCGTAGGGGAGGAACAGCAGCACCGCGAGGATGCCGAGGCCGATCCAGGTCAGGGTCTTTCCGCTGGTCCAGCCCCAGGTGGAGCCCTCGCCGATGCCGTAGACGATCGCGCTGAGCCCGCCGCCGAGCAGCAGTCCGCCGATCCAGTCCATCCGGCGGGCGGCCTCCCGGACCGGGCTCTCGGGCACGCACAGCAGCTGGAGCACCAGGCATACGGTGGTGGAGGCGACGATGAACCACAGGGCGCCCCGGAAGCCGTGGTGGTCGATCAGCCAGGCCGACAGGAACGGCCCGCCGAGGCCCACCAGGCCGATGCTGGCGGCCAGGACGCCGCTGGCCGTGCCGACCAGGCGCCGCGGGAAGATGTCGCGGGCCAGGGCGTAGGCGATGAACACCGTGGCTCCGTAGGCGCCGGCGAGGACGCGTCCGGCGATCAGCGTCGAGTAGTCGGTGGCGAAGGCGGCGATCGCGTCGCCGAGCAGACCGACGGCGGTGGCGACCACCAGGACGCGCTTCTTGCCGTACATCGCGGCGGCCTTCATCGCGAACGGCGTCAGGAAGGTGCCGAGCAGGGCGCCCCCGAGGGTGAACCAGGCGATCTGGGTCGTACGGAAGTGGACGGCCACCTCGGCCTGCGAGTTGCCGGCGAGCAGGCCCGCGACGGGGTTCAGCGCGACGGTCCACAACAGGGCGAGGAGTGCGAGGAGATGCCGGGAGGAGAAGCCCGGCTTCTCGGCTTGTGCGGTGCCGAGAGCGGTCTCGGTGGAGGACATGGGGTGCCTTTCGCGGCTCTTTGAAACGTTTCAGTCGGGTCGTGACGACTCGCTGTCCATGGGGAGTGGGGGAGGGGGTGCGGAATTCGATCACTTTGGGTTAGTGATGCGCGTCAGTGACGCGCGAAAGTAGAAAACATCAGTGCGCCCGCGGCGGCAAGATGCCGGAAGGTAACGAGCTGATAACGCCGGTCGCTGTCGGGCCGGTGTCAGGAGGAGAGGCGCTGGACCAGCCGCAGGCTGGCGCGCGGTCCGCCCAGGACCATGCGCTGGCCGGCCAGACCGGCCGCCACGGCCTCGGCCCGCTGGGCACCCGCCTCCCGGAGGTCGAAGTAGACCGTGGAGAGCGGGGGCGCCGCGAAGCGGGCCATGGGGATGTCGTCGGCCCCGACGATCGCGAGGTCGTCCGGCGCGGTCAGCTCCAGCTGGCGCATGGCGGCGAGCAGGGCGATGGCGTGCTCGTCGTTGAACGCGCACACCCCGGTGACCTCCTCGTCCTGCCACCGCCTCACCACGCGGGCCAGCGGGGCGATCTCCAGGTCGGCGGCGCCGAGCGCGAGCGGGGGCGCGATGCCCGCGTCCGCGCACGCCTCGGCCACCCCCTGGAGGCGTTCCTCGCCCATGCGGCGGAACCGCGCGGGCGAGGGCAGCAGATAGCCGATCCGGCGGTGACCGCGGCCGATCAGGTGCTCGGCCTGCATGCGGCCCAGCGGCGGCATGGCGGACAGGTGGGCGTCGGTCGGCGGCAGCACGACCCGCACCCCGAGTCCGTGCAGGGCCTCGACGGTCGCCTCGTCGAAGCCCTCGAACCCGAGCACCGCCGAGGCGCCCACCGTGGCGCACACGTCCGGCAGGGGCCGGCCGCGCTCGGCCTCCAGGTGGGTGACCAGGGTCAGGCCGTGCTCGGCGAGGGCGACGGTCAGCTCCTCCACGAAGCGGCTGATGCTCGGGCCGATGGGCAGATCGGGAATGGACAGCAGCACGATGTCGCTGCGGCCGGCGGCCAGCGCGCGGGCGGAGGCGTGCGGCCGGTACTGGAGACGTTCGGCGGCGGCCAGCACCCGTTTCCTGGTCTCCTCCGGGATCGTCTGCCCGGGCCGGTTGTTGAGCACGTAGCTGACGGTCGTGCGTGAGACACCGGCCGCCTCGGCGACATCGGCGCTGGTGATCCGTTTCGCGGGGCGTGTCATGACCCTCTGATCCGTCCGAACCGTCGGCACGCCGGCGCGCGTGTCCCGCCCCTCGCGCCCGGCCCGCCACCTGCCGAGGTGTCGGCAGGCACCCCGATGATACGCGGCCCGCGACTTCGTCACTGACGCGCATCAGTCCATGCGGCTCAGGGGCGGCGGACGACACGGGTGCGTTCCATCAGGCGCTTCAGCGTCCCGTCCAGGGCGCCGCCCTCGACCAGGCCCACGACCCTCTTCATCGGTACGTCCCGCACCGCCTGGAGCAGCTCCGGCCGGTCGCCCAACTGGGAACCCTGGTCCTCGGGAAGAGCGGCGGTCAGCTCCTGGAGAAGGGTGGCGCCGACGGCGGGGTGGGCGATCCACTCGCCGAAGGTGGACTCCAGGGTCAGTTCCTGGGCCACGGCGTCTCCGGCGAGGGGGACGGCCGCCTCCGCGATCACCGAGGCCGCGTTCTCGCCGATCTGGACGAGGTACTCGCCGGGCGCGACCGCCCAGTCGCCGTCCTGGACGTCGTAGTGCGCGAAGGCGCGGCGGCCGAGGTCGAAGCCGACCGTCCGCGACTCGCCGGGCGCGAGGCGGACCTTGGCGAAGGCGCGCAGCTCGCGCGCGGGCCGCCGGACCGGTCCCGCCTCGGTGGCCACGTAGACCTGGACGACGTGCTTGCCCGCGCGGGCGCCGGTGTTGGTGACGGTGAGCGAGACGCGGGCCGAGTCGGCGCCGGTGCTCTCCACGGCCAGGTCGCCGACCGTGAAGGTGGTGTAGGACAGGCCGTGCCCGAACGGGTAGCGCACGGGTGCGCCCGTCGTCCCGTACCAGCGGTAGCCCACCATGACGCCCTCCCCGTGACGGACATGGCCCTGCTCGCCGGGGAAGTTCACGAAGCTCGGGTTGTCCTCCAGGCGCAGCGGAATCGTCTCCGCGAGGCGGCCCGACGGGTTGGCCTCGCCGAACAGCAGGTCGGCGATCGCGTGCCCGCCGCCCTGCCCGAGCAGAAACCCTTCCAGGATCGCGTCGACCTCGTTGTGCCAGCCCTCCAGCGAGACGATCCCGCCGTTGGACAGCACCACGACCGTACGGGCCGCCTCTGCGGCGACGGCACGGATCAGTTCGACCTGTACGGCCGGGAGGCACAGGTCGTCCCGGTCGAACCCCTCGGACTCCGCGCTCTCCGCGAGCCCGGCGAAGACGACGGCCACGTCCGAGGAACGGGCGGCGGCCAGCGCGGCCTCCCGCAGCGCCGCGGCGTCACCGGAACCGTCCAGCGTGAAGCCGGGCGCGAACTCCACCGTGCTGCCGTGCGCGGCTGCCGACTCCCGGATCGCGTCCAGGGCGTTGTCGAGCCGGGTCGGGTTGAGGTGCGAGCTGCCACCCGCCTGGTAGCGGGGAGTGGCCGCGAACTCCCCGATGACGGCGATCCGTTGAGCGGACGCCAGGGGGAGGGCGCGGTCCTCGTTCCTCAGCAGGACGGCGCACTCGGCCGCCAGCTCGCGGGCCAGCCGGTGGTGGGCGTCGGCGTCGAACCCGTAGGACTCGGGGGACCCGTCGGTTTCGTCCGACTGCCCGCCCGCGAGACCGGCCAGGGCCGCGATCCGTCGTACGGCCATGTCCACCACGCGTTCGTCCAACTCGCCGTCGCGCACGGCGTCCACGATGCGCCGGGCGTTCTCGGGGGAGGGGCCGGGCATCTCCAGGTCCAGCCCCGCGCGCACGGACGCCACCGGGCCGTGGACCGCGCCCCAGTCGGACACCACCGCTCCGGTGAACCCCCATTCGTCGCGCAGGACCTCGGTCAGCAGCCACCGGTTCTGCGCGGCGTGCACACCGTTGACCTTGTTGTAGGCGGCCATCACCGTGGCCGGGGCGGCCTCGGTCACGATGTGCTCGAAGGCCGGCAGGTAGATCTCGCGCAGGGTGCGCTCGTCGACGTCGGCGCTGACCCGCATCCGGTCGGTCTCCTGGTTGTTGACCGCGAAGTGCTTCAGCGAGGCGCCCACGCCCTGTTCCTGCTGGCCGCGCACGTGCGCCGCGCCGAGGTGCCCGGACAGCAGCGGGTCCTCGGAGTAGTACTCGAAGTTGCGCCCGCACAGCGGCGAGCGCTTGATGTTCACGCCGGGGCCGAGGACGACGTGCACACCGAGGGCGCGGGCCTCGCGTCCCACCGCCGCTCCGACGCGCGCGGCGACCTCGGGGTCCCAGCTGCTGCCGACGGCCACCGCGGGCGGGAAGCAGGTGGAGGGCATGCTCTCGTATATCCCCATGTGGTCGAACTCGCCGACCTGGCGGCGGACCCCGTGCGGGCCGTCGGTCAGGACGACCGAGGGGAGGCCGGCGTCCTGCGCCGGGCGGGTGGACCAGAAGTCCTGTCCCGACAGCAGTGCGGCTTTCTGCTCCAGGGGCAGACGGGACGGGTCGATGTCGGGCATGTGGGTGTCCTTCGGGATCGTGGCGGCGGCTCATCGCTCACTGACGCGCGTCAGTGGCGCGCGTCCGTGGACCTTAACCGGGTGACTGTGGGTGGACAAGAGCGAAGAGCCCGGCCGGACCCGGAATCATCCCGGGGCCGTACCCACCGCTCCTCCCGGAGGAGGACAGGACAGCGTCGGCTCGTGCGGGGGCACCAGGCGGGCTCGTGCGGGGACACCAAGCGCGATTGCGGGCAGCCGCACGATGCCCCGGCACCCCCTCTCCCGCCAGGCTGGCCGTCTACCCGAAACCTGACCTGGAGACCCGTTTCCCGTGGCTACCTTGCTCTACCGTCTGGGCCGGACCGCCTTCCGGCGCCGCTGGCTCGTGGTGCTGTTGTGGGCGGTGATCCTCGGCGGCGCCGGGGCCGGCGCCGTCACGGCGCCCGCCTCCTCCGACGACGGCACGTCGTTCATGCCCGGCATCGAGGCGCAGAAGGCGTTCGACCTGATCGGGGAGCGCTTCCCCGGCACGGACGCCAACGGCGCCGACGCGCGCATCGTGTTCGTGGCGCCCGACGGCGAGAAGGTGACGGCCGCCGGCAACCGGGCCGCCATCGACGCCCTCGTGACGGAGGCGGCCGACGAGCCGAAGGTCCTGAACGCCGTGAGCCCGTTCAAGGCGGGCGCGGTGAGCGAGGACGGCTCCACCGCCTACGCCACCGTGAACTTCAAGGTGACGGCCGACGACCTCACCGACGCCGACAAGGCCGCCCTGGAGAAGGCCATCGGCCAGGCGCGCACGTCCGGTCTCACGGTCGAGGTCGGCGGCACGGCCCTCGCCGAGCAGCCCGCGGCGGGCGGCAGCGCCGAGGCCATCGGTATCGGTCTCGCCGCGGTGATCCTGCTGATCACGTTCGGCTCCCTCGCGGCCGCGGGTCTCCCGCTGCTCACCGCGGTGATCGGCGTCGGCACCAGCATGGCCGCGATCATGGCTCTCGGCAGCGTCTTCGGGCTCTCCCTGACCACGGGCACGCTCGCCTCGATGCTCGGACTCGCGGTCGGTATCGACTACGCCCTGTTCGTGGTCTCCCGCTACCGGGAGGAGCGCGCCAACGGCCACGCCCCGGGCCAGGCGGCCGGACTCGCGGTCGGCACCGCCGGCTCCGCGGTGGTCTTCGCCGGGCTGACGGTCGTCATCGCGCTGGCGGGACTGACCGTGGTCGGCGTTCCGATGCTGACCAAGATGGGTCTGTGCGCGGCGGGCGCGGTGGTCGTCGCCGTGCTGGTGGCCCTCACCCTGGTTCCGGCGCTGCTCGGCATGTGGCCGGACGCGGTGCTGTCCCGCCGTACCCGCAAGGGCGGCCCCGCTCGGCGGGCGACCGACAACGGCGGCTCCCGGTGGGCGCGCTTCGTGATGCGCCGCCCGCTGGCCGTGCTGGTGGCGTGCGTCGCGGGCCTGGGCGTCCTGGCCCTGCCCGCCGCGAGCCTGGAGATGGGCATGCCGGGAGCCGAGTCCAAGCCGGTCTCGTCGACGGAACGGCGTGCCTACGACGCCCTCGCGGACGGCTTCGGCGCGGGCTTCAACGGGCCGCTGACGATCGTCGTGGACGCCAGGGGCGCGGCCGGCACCAAGGCGGCCACGGCGGCTGTGAAGGAGATCGCCAAGGAGATCGGCGCCACCGACGGGGTCGTGTCCGTCTCCTCGGCACGGTTCAACCCGGCCGGTGACACCGCGCTGTTCTCCGCGGTTCCGGCCACCGGCCCGAACGACGAGCACACCAAGGACCTCGTCCGCACCATCCGCTCGGAACGCACCGCCCTGGAGCGTGCGACGGGGGCGACCTTCGAGGTCACCGGCAGCACCGCGATGAACATCGACATCGCCGAGGCCCTGCAGGCCGCGCTCGTGCCCTACCTGGCCGTCATCGTCGTACTGGCCCTGCTTCTGCTGCTGGTGGTCTTCCGGTCGGTGCTCGTACCGGTCAAGGCCGCCTTCGGCTTCCTGCTGTCGGTGCTGGCCGCCCTCGGTTCGGTCGTGGCGGTCTTCCAGTGGGGCTGGGGCGCGGGGCTGCTGGGCGTGGAGCAGGCCGGGCCGATCATGAGCCTGATGCCGATCTTCCTGGTGGGCATCGTGTTCGGCCTGGCCATGGACTACGAGGTGTTCCTCGTCGCCCGGATGCGGGAGGCGTACGTCCACGGGGACCGGGCCCCCGACGCGGTCGTCTCAGGGTTCCGGCACAGTGCCCGGGTGGTCGTCGCCGCGGCGGTCATCATGATCGCGGTGTTCTCCGGGTTCGTCGGTTCCGGTGAGTCGATGGTCAAGACGATCGGCTTCGGGCTCGCCGTGGCGGTGCTGTTCGACGCGTTCGTGGTACGGCTGGCGCTGGTGCCCGCGGTCCTGGCGCTGCTCGGCGACAGGGCGTGGTGGCTGCCGGGATGGCTGGACCGGCTGCTGCCCCGTGTCGACGTGGAGGGGGCGGGGCTCGCGACCGCACCGCCGGTGGCGGGCGGCGAGGCCGCGCCGCAGGAGCCGGTCCGGGTCTGACGTCCGGAGCGGGTCTACGTCTGGCGCCCGGAGCCGGTTCGCGTCCGGCGCCGGGCGCCCGTCCGGGTCCGACACCCCGAGCCGGTCCGCGTCCGACGCCCGGAGCCGGTTCGCGTCCGACGCCCGCACCCGTGGTCGCGGCGCCGAGCAGCACGGCGTCGCGACCCGCGATATGTGAGCATGGCTGTTCCCTGGAGTGTTTCGGAGCGTGATGAGTACCAGCTGGCGGCACCGGGCGGCGACCCACCGGAAAGCCCTGGACCTCTCGGTCCTCGTCCTGCTGTTCGCCGTCACCTTCACCGGCCTCCTGCTCACCCGGGCACTGGCCTCCGGCCCACTGGCCCTGTGGCCCGGCGTCACCCTGTCCGCGCTCGCCTGCGCGGCGCTGCACCGGCGCCGGAGCCACCCCCTGGCCGTGCTCGCCGGCACCGCGCTGTGCACGATGGCCCTGGGCGCGCTGGGCTACCTCCTGACCCCGCTGCTGATGGGCCCGCTCCTGGTCGCGCAGTACGCCACGAGCCTGAGCACGCCCCGGCGCACCGGATGGAACAGCGCCCTGGTCGTCACCGGCTGCGTGGTGGCCAGTGGCCTGGTCTTCCCTTCTTTCCTCGACTCCCTGGTCTTCTCCGTGGTCAACCCCGCCGCGTGGATCCTGCTCTGCGCCGCTCTCGGCAGCTACCGGCGGGTGCGCCGCGAGTACGCCGTGGCCCGCGCCGAGTACAGCGACCGGCAGCGTGAGGAAGAGGCACGTCACCGGGTCGTCCAGGAGCGCATGCGCATCGCGCGCGAACTGCACGACGTGGTCGCCCACCACCTGACCCTGGCCGACGCCCAGGCCGGAGCCGTGAAACATCTCGTGCGGACCCGGCCCGACAAGGCCCAGGAGATCATCGACAGGCTCCCGGAGACGACGGCCGCGGCCCTGCGCGAACTCAAGGCCACGGTGGGGCTGCTGCGGGAGGACACCGACCCCGCCGACGACCTGGCCCCCGCCCCGGGACTCGACCGGCTGCCCGACCTGGTCGAATCCTGTGCGGCGGCCGGACTCCAGGTCACCGTCACCGTCGAGGGACAACGGTGCCCGCTCGGCCACGTACTCGATCTGACGGCCTACCGGATCCTCCAGGAAGCACTCACCAACGTCACCAAGCACGGCGCCGGCCGCACCGCCGAGGTACGGCTCGCCTACGCGCCCCGGCGTCTGACCCTGACCGTCACCAACGCCACCGCCCCCGGCCGCACCCCCGCGCCGCCGGGCCCGGACGGCGGGTTCGGCCTGATCAGCATGCGCGAACGCGCCACATCGGCGGGCGGCACCTTCCACGCGGGCCACCGCACCCAGGGCGGCTTCGAAGTCGTCTGCACCCTGCCGCTGGACACCCTGCCCGGCAGCGCCACCGACAGCGACCACGAAAGCCCCGCCCCATGACCATCCGCGTTCTGCTCGCCGACGACCAGGCCCTGCTCCGGGCCACCTTCCGCATCCTCATCGACTCGGCCGACGACCTGACGGTGGTCGCCGAGGCAGCCGACGGGCGGGAGGCCGTCGAGCTCACCGAGACGCACCGGCCCGACGTGGTCGTCATGGACATCCGGATGCCGAACCTCGACGGAGTGGCGGCCACCGCCGCGATCTGCTCCCGGCCGGAGCTGACGGGCACCCACATCCTCGTCCTCACCACCTTCGAGAACGACGAGAACGTCGCCAAGGCCCTGCGCGCCGGCGCGAGCGGCTTCCTCGGCAAGGGCGTCAGCCCCGACGTCCTGCTGTCGAGCATCCGCGTCGTCGCGGCCGGCGAAGCCCTCCTCTCACCCACCGCGACCCGCGCCCTCATCACCCGCTTCCTGACCAGCCCGGACACCGACGACCTCCTCGCCCTCCCCGACGCCGTCAAGGCGCTGACCGACCGTGAACGCGAGGTCGTGACGCTGGCCGCGCACGGCAGGTCCAACGCCCAGATCGCCGACCGGCTCGTCCTGAGCCCGCTGACCGTACGCAGCCACATCCAACGGGCCATGACCAAGCTCGACGCCCGCGACCGCGCCCAGCTCGTGGTCATCGCCTACCAGAGCGGACTGGTGAAACCGCAATCCCCCGCCCCGGGTCCGCCGGACACCCTCTGACCGGCGGAACCCGTCCCGTCGAAGGGAAGTCGAAGGGAAGTCGAAGGGAAGGGGAGCGCGGTGAGGAGGCGAGAAGCCGCCGGGCCAGGCGGGGCAACGCGCCCTGATCGGTTCCTGCCGGTGTCCCTGGCCGACGGCCGGCTGCCGCCGCCGCTCCCACCTTGTCGTCGTCAGGACCGGGCAGTTGACGGATCCTGACCGGGGACCGGCACGTCGAAGCAGTTCAGCACCATCGCGATGAGGCAGTAGCTGCCGATGAGGAACACGAGCTCGCCGACCCCGTCATGGCCAAGCAACTGCGTGGCCCGGTCGTATGTGGAGTCCGGCAGTATGCGCCCGGAGGTCAACGCCGCCGCGACGTCGTGGGCGACGGCCTGTTCGTCGCTCAGCCCGGACGGTCGGCCGCCCGCCGCCAAGGTCGCGATCTGTGCCGCCGGAAGGCCGACCTGATCCGCCGTCTGCTCGTGTGCGTACAGCAGGTACCGGGCGCCGTACGCGCCCCCGACGGTGAGGATCGCCACCTCGCGAACGACGGGATCGAGGCGAGCCTCGGCCGCGACCGCCCGCTGCAGAAACAGAGCCGGAACCCCGAACGTGGGGAAGTGCAGCATCGCCGCGAACGGCCCGACGAGTGCGCCGTCGTCGTCGAGGATGACGACGCGGTCCTGCTCCTCGGTGACGATGCCGGCGATGCCGTCGTGCACCTCGCGGAGTGCGGGGTCGAGCTCATCGGGTGGGATGGGGCGAATACGCATACGATGCTCCTCCTTCTCAGAGTCCGTCGGTGTACTGGCCGTCGATGAGTACGAAGGCGACCCGGCAGTTCACGGCCGACCGGTTTGCCCACGCGTGGTTGGTGCCGCGCTGAACCACGATGTCTCCGGTGCGGACGACGGTCTCGCCCTCGTCGAGGACCAGCGTGAGCTCGCCCTCGACGACGATCCCGTAGTCGATCGTCCGCGTGCGGTGCATCAACGGATGCGGGGTGCCGGCGGCGGACCGTGCGGCGTCGGCACCACCCATCTCCCCGAACTTCTCGGCCGCCTCGGCCCCCGTCAGGTTCCGGATCCGGTCGTCCTCCGGAGGGAAGTCGATCACCCGGATGCGAGTGCCCTGCTCGGGAGGCCCGAGCACCAGACCTTCCTCCGCCGGCTCACCCGACTGCCGGTCGATGACGGCCGGCGTCTGGCGTGTGTTCCACACCTCGTAGAAGGTCGGGCCACCAGGTCCGCCGATCTCCACCACGCGAGTCGGCGGCGCGTCCTGCGTGATCACCGCACGGCCGGACGCGTCATGGCCGGTCACGATTCTCCGGAACGGTTGCACTGGGCTCATATGGTAAGTCCCGTCCCTTTCAACTTGTTTGGGCATTCGAGGTCGTCGCGTCAGTGCGGTAAGCGGCCCGACGGACTTGGGTGCCGCCGCACACCGCAAGACTGGCGAACTCCACTTGACGCGGAGTGGACCGTCCGTGGACGGCGCTCCGCCGTCCGTAAAGTCCGTTTCGCTACGCGCGCCCAGCGAGAGGGGCGTCGATCGATGTTCACCCTTGCCCGAACAACCCGAGTGAGAAAGCAACGGAGTTGAGGGGGCCGCCCGCACCGGCCGGCCCACGTACACTCGCACGAGGTCGGCACTGGCGAAGAACGCGTCATATCCATCCCGGAATCGAGGAGTGTGGCGGTGCCAGTCCTTGCAGCCCGGTCCGGCGGTGAAGACCAGCCGGCCGGGAGGGGCTCGCCGTATCTGCAGATCCTGGGCCCGTTGCGGATCTGGCGGGACGGTGTCGAACTGGACCCCGGGCCCCGGCAGCAGTCGTACCTGCTCGCGGTGCTGCTCGCCCGCGCGGGCCAGCCGGTCAGCACGAACGAGTTGGTCGATCTGATCTGGGGCGAGGACGTCCCGGCGTCGGCGGTGAACATTCTTCAGAAGTACGTCGGCGCGTTGCGTCGGCTGTTCGAGCCTGTGCTGCCCGTCCGTGAAGCCGGATCGTTCCTTCAACGCCGTGGCAATGCCTACCTCTTCGCCGCCGGCCCCGCCATGCTGGACCTTGTCTCCTTCCGGGAACGCGTCGCTGCCGCCAGGGCTGCGGCGAATCGGCAGGATCACGAGGCGGCCCTCGATCACTTCGTGGAGGCGCTCGGGCTCTGGCACGGTTCGGCGGGCGACGGCATCGCCGAGGGGACCAACGCCACGACGGTCTTCGCTGCACTCGACAACGAGTTCTACGACGCGTGCATCGCGGCGGCGGAGCTGGCGGTGTCGACGGGGCGGCCGGAGCGGGTGCTGGTGGCTCTGCAACTGGCCGCGTCGATGGCGCCGTTCAATGAACGCGTGCAGGCCGGTCTCATCGGCGTTCTCGGCGCTGCCGGGCGTCAGGCGGAGGCGCTGTCGGTGTTCCGCCAGGCCCGCGACCGGCTCGCGGAGGAACTCGGCATCGACCCGGGTCCGGTGCTGGAGGACGCACACCGGCGGATTCTCGCCCAGCCCCCTGCTCCGCCGCCGGCGCAGAACGACCGGATCTTGTTCGGCCGGACCGAGGAACTCGCCATGCTCCAGGGCGTCGTGGAGCGCGCGCTCGCCGGTGACACCGCGATCGGTGTGGTCGAGGGCGAGCCGGGTGCGGGCAAGACCCGGCTGCTGGAGGAGGCCGCCGCCGTGGCGGAGCGGCTGGGCGCACTGACGGTGTGGGGTTCCTGTCTGGAGGGCGAGGGGACTCCGGCGATGTGGCCCTGGGAGCAGGCGCTGGGCCAGGTGGTGCGGAGTCTGCCCGCTGCGGCGGGTGAGCAGTGGCTCACCGGCGGGCTGGGCAGTCTCCTTGCGGCGCGGGACGACGCGGCCCGGGAACTGCCGGACGGCAACGCCCAGTTCCGGCTGTTCGAACAGGTCGTGGCCCTCGTCGGACGGGCCTCTGCGCGGCGGCCTACCCTCCTGATCCTCGACGACCTCCAATGGGCCGATGCCACCTCCCTGCGGTTGTTGCAGCACCTGGCGGGGCGGCTGCCCCAGTCCACCGCGGTCATCGGCGCGCTGCGCGACCGCGCCCCGGCACTCAGCCCCGGCCTCTCCCGGGTGCTGGCCGCTGCGGGTCGGCGGCCCGGTCACCGCAGGTTCCGGCTGGGCCCGCTCGGTCCGGCCGAGGTGGCCGAACTGATCCGCCACGAGGCCGGCCAGGAACCCGGCGACGCCGTCGCCCGTGCCATCCACGCCCGTACCTCCGGCAATCCGTTCTTCGTCCGTGAACTCGCCCGGCTCCTCGGCACGGCCGGCGCGATCGGCGACAGCGAAACCTCTGCTGCGGCCGGAGTCCCCTCCACCGTCCACGACGTCGTGCGCGACCGGATGGCCGGGCTCGACGACCGTGCCCGTGACCTGCTGCGGGTGGCCGCGCTGATCGGCCGCGACGTCGACCTCAGGCTGCTGTCCCGCGCCACCGGTGTGGACGTCGCGGACTGTCTGGATCGCCTGGAACCGCTGTATACGCTCGGGCTGCTCGAACCCGGGCCGCGGGACCCGTCCTCGCTGCGCTTCGCGCACGACCTGGTGCGCGAGTCGGTCTCCGGGAGCGCGACGAACGGGCAGGTCACCCAGTTGCATCTGCGCGTCGCGGACGCGCTCGAACAGATCCACGCCGACGACGAGGACGTCGCCGAACGCCTCGCCTACCACCTGTGGGCCGCCGGCCCCCTCGCCGAGCCCGACCGCACCGCGGAGGCGCTCATCCGCGCGGGGCGCCGCGCCGCGGCCAAGCTCGCGTTCGAGTCGGCCGGCCGGCAGCTGCGCTCCGCCGTTCAGGTCACCCGGGCTTGCGGACTCTTGGAACTGGAGTTCTCCGCACTCACCCTGCTCGCCATCGTCGTCAGACGAGAAGCGGGCTACGGTCCGGCGACCTTCGACCTGCTGGAGCGGGCCGAGTACCTGGCCCGCACCCTCGGCCGGGAGGCGGAGGCCGCCGACTTCCTCTTCATCCGCCTCATCGGCGCACACACCTCCATCGAGAACGGCCGCGGACAGCTGGCCCGCCGCATGCACGAGCTGGGTCAGGCGTCCTCCGATCCGGTCGTCCGACGCTACGGCCGGCTGGCCTGGGGCCTGCATCAGTGGGACACCGGCAACATCGGCGAGGCATACCGGTCCTTCACCGAGGCGGAGGGCGCCGCGGCCGACGGCACCCTCGCCCCGGACGGAGAGACACCGCTCCGGCGGGACGGCATCACCATCAGGGAAGGGCCCTTCATGCGGGCCGTCATGACCGCGCTGCTCGGTGACGTCGACGCGGCGCTGGCCTTCGTCAACACCGGGGACACTCCGGGGGATCCGTACGCGGCCTCGGTCCAGGTCTACTACACGACCATGATCGCTTCCATGGCCGGGGACGCCGAAGCGGCACGGCGAGCCGGCGAGCGGTGGTCCGCCGCCGGCCTCGACCGTCTCCGCACCCAGAGGGACCACTACATCCGGCAAGGCTGGTGCTGGGCACGCGCCCTCACCGGCGAGAACCCGGCCGCCGCCGCGGCCGAGGCCGAGGAACTCCTGGCCGCCCACCTGCTCGATCCGCCGCAATGGGGCATTACCTACCACTACGCACTGATCGCCGAGATGTGGCTGGCCGCCGGATCCCCCGACCGGGCCGAAGCCGCTCTCGACCGAGCCGACCAGACAATGCGGGACTACGGCCAGCGGTACGCCGAAGGGCTGCTCCTGCTGCTGAAGGCACGCCTGCTGCAGACCCGCGGCGCACCCCTCACCGCCGTCCGGGCCGCCGCCCAGCGGGCCCACACGCAATCCACCGCATCCGAGGCGCACCTGTTCGCACGCCGCGCCGAACGACTCCTCACAGGACTTCTTTCGCAGCCTTTCGGGGACATCCCGCGTTAGGGAGCCGACTCTCCCCACGCGCTCCCCGAATCGCGGTCGGAGAGTCGACCCGGGCAGCGGCGCCGGGCCGCTTCCCGGGCTGTGTGCCTGCCGTCGTGCTGGGCCGGGGTTCGGTTCACCTGTACGGCGGACATCCGCTCGTTCGCTCGCGAGCGCCGGGTGAGGCTGGCCGTAGCCCCGTCCGCCGTGGCGCCGGCCAGGCAGCAGCGAGGGAGATCCAGATGTCCCAGAGTACCGAGGGCAAGCCCGTGCAGCCGGGTGTCGCCGAGGCCAACAGGGCGGTGCTGCGGCGTTTCCCGTTCGACGACACCCGGGACCTGGAAGACGCACGGCGCGGCTTCATGGGCACGGCGCAGGAGAGCGTCGTCAAGGATGCCGACGGCCGCGCGGTGTGGGACCTCGGCGCGTACGGCTTCCTCGACCAGGACTGTCCGGACACGGCCAACCCGAGCCTGTGGCGGCAGAGCCGACTCTGCTCGGAGCACGGCCTGTTCGAGGTGGCCGAGGGTATCCACCAGGTACGCGGCTTCGACCTGTCGAACATGACGATCGTGGAGGGCGAGCGGGGCGTCCTCGTCATCGATCCGCTGCTCACCGCCGAGACCGCCGCGGCGGCCCTGGCCCTGTACCGCGCCCACCGAGGCGACCGCCCCGTGACCGCCGTCCTGTACACGCACAGCCACGCCGACCACTTCGGCGGCGTGCGGGGTGTCCTCACCGACGAGGACGTGGCCGGCGGGGTCCCCGTCCTCGCTCCGCACGGCTTCCTCCGGCACGCCGTCAGCGAGAACGTCTACGCCGGTACGGCCATGAACCGCCGCGCCGCCTACATGTACGGCGCCGCGCTGCCGAAGGGGGCGCGCGGGCAGATCGGCACCGGCCTCGGGCAGACCCTGTCGACCGGCACGGTCGGCCTGATCCCGCCCACGGTGGACATCGCGCGCACCGGGCAGACGGAGACCGTGGACGGTGTCCGCATGGTCTTCCAGCTCACTCCGGGCACCGAGGCGCCGGCGGAGCTGAACATCCACTTCCCCGACCACGCGGCGCTGTGCATGGCGGAGAACGCCACCCACAACCTGCACAACCTGCTGACGCTGCGGGGTGCCGTGGTGCGCAACCCACGCGTCTGGGCGCACTACCTCACCGAGGCCATCGGCCTCTTCGGCGCCTCCGTGGACCTCGCCTTCGCCTCCCACCACTGGCCGACCTGGGGCCGGGACCGGGTGGTGGAGTTCCTCTCCGGGCAGCGCGACCTCTACGCGTACCTGCACGACCAGACCCTGCGCATGCTCAACCAGGGTTTCACCGCACCGGAGATCGCCGAACGCATGGAACTGCCCCCGGCGCTGGAGCGGGCCTGGCACACCCACGGCTACTACGGGTCCGTCAGCCACAACACCAAGGCGATCTACCAGCGTTATCTCGGCTGGTTCGACGGCAATCCGGCTCACCTCTGGGAGCACCCCCCGGTCGAGGCCGCGCGGCGGTACGTGGAGTTCATGGGCGGCGCCGACGAGGTGCTGCGCCGCGCCCGGCGGTCGTACGCCGACGGCGACTTCCGCTGGGTGGCACAGGTCCTCGGCCACGTCGTGTTCGCCGACCCGGACCACGCCGAAGCCCGCGAGCTCCAGGCCGACGCCCTGGAACAGCTCGGCTACGGCAGCGAGAACGGCACCTGGCGCAACTTCTACCTGATGGGCGCCTACGAACTGCGCAACGGATCGGTCGGTACCCCCACCTCCACCGTCTCGCCCGACCTGCTCGCCGCGCTCACCCTCGACCAGCTCCTGGACTCCCTCGCCATCCGGGTCGACGGACCACGCAGCTGGGACGCCGACATCACGGTCCGCTGGAACGTCAAGGACGGCACCCCCGTCACCATGCGACTGCGCAACGGTGTCCTCACCCACGTCACCGGCACCGGCACGGCCGCCCCCGCCCCGGACGTCGAGTTCACCCTCACCGAGACCGACCTGCGGGCCGTCGTGCTCGGCACCCTCCCGCCCGCCGCCCTGTCGGCACGCGACGACATCAAGATCACCGGCGACGCCGGCAAACTGACCGAACTCCTCGGCCACCTCACCGCCCCCGACCCGGACTTCGCCATCGTCACCCCGTAACACCGCCCTGGTCAGAGCATGACCCGAGACTTCACCCAGACTTGAACAGCATCCGGCCGGAGCCGCAGCCCACCGTGACCTTCTCGACCGAATTTCCCGGACGCCCCCGTGACGCCCTGGGGGGACCGGTTGCTCAGAGCCAGTCCTTCCGCTTGAAAATGAAGTACAGGCTGGTACATACGATCGCCATCAGGATGATTGCGAAGGGGTATCCCCACACCCAGTGCAACTCCGGCATCTCCCGGAAGTTCATGCCGTAGATCGTGCCGACGAGGGTCGGGGCGAAGAGGATGGCGGCCCAGGAGGAGATCTTCTTGAAGTTGTCTACATAACGGCGCTGACCTGCAACGATGCTGCTGTTGACGTGCCTGGCCTGCGTCGATGTATCTTCCGCGGTCTTTCAGGCTTGGGTCGCGTTACGAAGTCGGTTCTCCCCACGCGCTCCCCAAGGCGGTTCATTCCCCCCAGATTCTCCCCACGGCTTGCAGTGGCCAGCTCAGTGGTCGCGCTGACGCTCGGTCCGTATCGAGCGCCACCACAGGAACGCAGAGTGACAGAGAGGGTGGGGAGGAAGGCTGTCTCGTTGCGTAGTCGGGCGCTCGGTTCGCGGACATGGGCGGGCCCGCGCTGCTCCTGAAGGAGTCGGCGCGGGCCCTGGATCGGTGCTGGGTGTCAGTGCAGTGCGCCGACTTCGGTCGCCGAGAGTGTGCGTGGGTAGACGTGGAGGTCGGTGACGGAGCCGGGGAAGGCGAGGTAGGGGGTGGTGGCGGAGGCGCTGTTAATGCAGCCGCCGATGGTGAGGGGCAGGGAGGAGTCGTACTGGGGGCTGAGGTTGGTGGCGGTTCCGATGAGGTTGCCGTTCTGGTAGAGGGCCATGTTTCCGGTGGTGGTGGCTCCCGGGACGGGTGCCCGGAAGGTGGCGACGAGGTGGGTCCAGGTACCGGTCGGGCCGCTGTTGGGGTCGCCTTCGGCGGTGGGGAAGTCGGAGTTCTCGTCGTTGGTGGTGGTGGTCTGGAACATCCAGGCGGCGCTGGGTTTGTCGTAGGAGAGGTAGAAGGCTTGGTGCTGGGTGGTGCCCTGGCAGACGGCGGTGGTGCCGAGTGCTGAGTTGATCTTCACCCAGGCCGAGACGGTGTAGTCGCCGAGGGTGTTGACCGCGCTCTGCTTGCTCTTGAGGAAGCCGGTGCTGCCGTCGAAGGCGACGCTGCCGGACATCCCGCTGGGTGCGTCCGTGTTGAAGGTGGCGGTGCCGGTCGGGGTGAGGGGGTTGAGGGAGGCGGTGTCGGTGCCGTTGGCGGCGAGTTTCCAGTCGTCCTCGGGCATGCCGTTCTGCCAGCCGCTGGGGACGATCACGCTGCCCGCGTCGGCGTCGCTCGCTGTCATGGCGTAGGGGTAGACCTGGACGTCCGAGACGGAGCCGGGGAAGGCGTTGTACGGGGAGGTCGCGGCGGGGTCGTTGACGCAGCCGCCGATGGTCAGGGGCATGGAGGAGTCGTACTGCGGGGTGAGGTTGGTGGCGGTCCCCATGAGGGTGCCGTTCTGGTAGATGGACATGACGCCGGTGCTGTCGTCGCCGTCGACGGGTGCGGTGTAGGTGACGAGGAGGTGGGTCCAGGTGCCGAGGGCTCCGGTGCCGGCGTCTCCTTCGGCGGTGGGGAAGTCGGAGCTGTCGTCGTTGGTGGTCGTGGTCTGGAACATCCAGCCCTGGTTGCCGCGGTCGTAGCCGAGGTAGAACGCCTGGTGCTGACTGGTTCCCTCGCAGATGGCGGTGGCGGGGCCTGCTGCCGAGTCGAGTTTCACCCAGGCGGAGACGGTGTAGTCGGCGAGGGTGTTGACGGCGGTGTGGTCGCTTTCCAGGAATCCGGTGCTGCCGTCGAAGGAGGTGGCGGCGGCGGGGGCGTTGAGCGCATCGGGTCCCGCAGCGTTGAAGGTCGCCCCGCCGACCGCCGTGAACGGGTTGTCGCCGCGCTGGTCGGTGCCGTCGGCGGCCAGCTCCCACTCGTTGTCGGGGGTGTCGCTGCCGGTGGAGACCGGGACGATCAGGTTTGGCGCGATGGCGATGGCATCAGTGTTGTTCGTGTCGCTGAGGTAGCGGGCGGCCAGGTCGTCGTAATAGGTGCTGGAAGGGGTGCCGTTGGTCAGGTCGGCGGCTTTGACGGTGGAGGATGTAGCTGTGCCGTCTGTGGAGACTGCTGCGGCGAAGTCGATGACCTGGCCCCCGAAGAGGTCGGGTAGTTGGCTGTTGACCTGCTCGCGTGCCGCTTCCTGCGTCGCCGTGCCTGGATGGGCGGCGGTGAACGGTGGGATGGTGGTGATGTAGACGGTGATGTTGGAGTTCTCCGTCACCGACTGATGGTCGTCGTATGGCTGCCCGTCGTCGGTGGTATATGAGCTCAGCTGGCTGTTGAGCGAGGTCAGTCCGCTCTCGACGCTTTTGGCGCAGGCGTCGGCGCTACCGGTGCAGTTGAGCAGGTCGGTGGCGCCGGTGGAGACGAGGACGGTGCGCACATTGCCTTGGGTCAGGACGTTGCGGTCCAGGGGGTTGAGCGCGTTGACCGGCCTGTCGCTGTAGGTGATCTGCGGCAGCTGGTTGTTGTTCAGGCTGGTGCTGTTGGTTCCCGCGTTGAGTACGCCGTAGTCGACGGAGTTGTCCCCGTTGGTGTCGCTGACCAGAGCGTTGGTGATGGCGTCGCTGAGATGGTAGGGGCTGCTACTGGTGCCTGCGGTGTCACCGTTGATGTTCTGGTCGCCGTAGAGGACCACCGCGCCGGTAGGAGTGGAGGTGGGGGTGGTGACGTCGATTCCGGTCAGGTACGGAAGGCCGGTGAACGTCGTCTGCGTGTAGTTCGCGGCTGAGGTGTCAAGAGTCCGGTTGGCTGCGTCGCTGATCCACACGGGTGTCCGTGCCGTGGCGTGACCGGGCAGGGCCGTGACCGAGGCGTGCACCTGAAGGCTGACCAGCACGGTTCCCTGCTGTGCGACGGCCAGGCTCACGGGGTCGCTGGTGGCGTCGGCGCCTGCAGGGATGGTGACGGAGGTAAGACCACCGAAGGCCAGCGCCGCGGGTGCTGCAGTTGTCGTGGCGCCGCCTGCGGTGGTGTCCTGCAGGGCCACGGAGGCCGCGTCGAAGGTCACGGGTGTGGTGCCCATGGCGTTGGACAGGTGGATGCGGACACCGTTGCCGTCGTCGGTACCGATGCTGACGTGTGCCGGGATGCGCAGGGTCTGCTTCCCGTTGGCAATGGCCGTGGTGCCGCCGGACTGCTGCACCTTGGCGGTGTCCTGGGCGGAGGACCAGGTGCCGACCCAGTGCTGGGTGTTGGATCCGCTACTGGTGAGGGCCATCGGGCGTATGCCCATCCCGAGGATGTGC
Organism: Streptomyces sp. NPDC090088; assembly: GCF_044747345.1. NCBI lineage: Bacteria > Bacillati > Actinomycetota > Actinomycetes > Kitasatosporales > Streptomycetaceae > Streptomyces > Streptomyces sp. NPDC090088. The sequence continues at coordinate 72,862 of NZ_JBIVDZ010000017.1, forward strand.
AAGGCCGGCTGGTTCTGCTGAACGCCGTTGGTGAACAGCGGCAGGGAGATACTGCTGATGACCGAGCCCGGGCATTGCAGCGGAACGCTGATGGCGTAGATCTTGGGCCCGGCAGCCGGGCTGGTCTGGGTGTTGTCGTGATGGTTCTCGTGGACCAGCGTGAGCGCGGCAGCTGAGGCGGGGCCGCTGAGCCACTCGGGCACAGTGTCCAGCTGGTAGGGCTGGATGGGGTCGCCGCCTGGGCGGCAGTTGTCCTTGGCGTAGGTGATGGTGCCGTTGGTGCCCGTGGCGGCGCCGCCGGTGGCGAAGGCGAGGAATACCAGGGCGTCACCGGTGTTCACTATGCCACTGTCCGGCAGGGTGACGGTCTGGCCGGAGGCCAGCATATTGTCGTAGGTGCCGGTGCCGAACTTCGGCAGGGTGATGGTGGCGCCGTCGACGGTCACTGTCTTGCCGCTCTGCCAGCCGGAGGTACTCGTCAGGTCGGCGGAGTTGATGCTGTTGCCGGATCCGTCGGCGTCGGCCGGGCTGGTCGTGGTGGTGAAGGTGCTCGTCGCGGTGTTGTTCAGGCAGCTGCTGGTGTCGTTGATCGCGCAGGTCAGCGCCGGGGCGAGTCGCAGTACGTCGATGCCCGCCTGGAACCCGGCCGACTTGGAGTTGTTGCTGGTCAGGGTGAGGGTCAGAGTGTGTACACCCTGTTTGAGGGTGAGTAGTTGGCCGTTGGCGTCCTTGGGCATGCCGAGGTCGACGAAGTGGGTGGTGGTGTAGGAGCTGTAGGCGTCGTAGTCGCTGAGCAGTGTTGTCTGGGTACTCTTGCCCGCGTCCAGGACCAGTCGGTAGATGCCGTAGTCCTTGGCCTTGGTCAGGTTGACTCCGAAGCTCCAGGGGCCGTCCTTGGGGATGTCGAAGCTGAAGGTCGCGCTGTCGCCGGAGACGACCTTCGAGGTGGTGCTTTTGTTGGCGAGCCAGGCTTGGTAGCCGTCGGCGAACTCGTAGCCGCTGCCAGCGGCCTGGCTGATCAGCTGGCCGCCCTTGGTGGTGGTAGTCGCTTTGGGTACGGCTGTGGTGGTGCCGTCGGTGTTGGTCGCCGTCCACCCGGCGATCATCTTGTCGCCGTAGGCGTAGGTCGGGGTGCTGGTGCCGGCGTAGAAGGCGTAGGACGTCTGGACGGAGGTCGAGCCGGCCTGGTCCACCGCCTTGGCGTACAGCGTGTGAGGACCTGTGGTGCCAGGGGCGAAGGAGGGGGAGGCGCTGCCGTTGACGACCGACGTTCCGGTACCGGGGCCGTTGTCCGACGTGACGTAGTACGCCTGGCCCGGCACGATCTTGGTCGTGGCGGTCAAATGGATGACGTTGCTGCTGCTGTAGACGGTGTTGCCGAGTGTGGCGTCCAGAGCGAACAGGTATCCGGTGATGTTGTTGGTGTGTTTGTTGCCGAGCGTGAAGGTGCCCTTGTCGCCGAAGGCGGCGCCGATCTGGCCTGCCGGGAACTGGCTGGAGGTCACTGTGGGCGGGGGTGGCGCGAGGGTGTCCACGGTGAAGGTCTGGGTCTTGGTCCATGTTCCTGATCCGGTGCCGGCCCAGTAGCCCGCTGCGTTCTGCGCGGTGGCCTTCCAGGTGTAGGTGCCGTCGGGCAGGCTCGGGGTTGTCCAGTCGCTGCCGTTGGTGTTGTACCGGGCGCGTTTCTTGGAGTCGGTGCTGGGGCCGAAGCCTTGGTGGATCAGGGTGCCGGAGGAGTTGTAGACGTTGTACTCGATGCGGACCAGCTCGCTGCCCCCGGCCAGGTCGGGGTTGACCGCGCGGGCGGAAAGTGTCGGGGTGTGGGTGGTGGTCATTGTCTTGCCCAGGTTCACCGTGGACGGCTTGATGGCTGGGGTGCCGGTGCCGTTCTTGAGTTTGGGCCGGTAGCTGTAGGTGACCGACATGGTGGCGCCGCCGCCGTAGGCGAGCTGCTTCCACTGGGAGGCGTCGTTCATGTCGGGTGACTGGACCATCAGCGTCATGCTGCTCCAGCTGCCGGCCGCTGCGCTCTGGGCCCGGGAGGTCACGTCGAATTCGAGTGAGGGCGGGCTGACCCAGGAGTTGGCACCGTCGGTGACTGGGCAGGTGCCGGCCTCGTGGCTCTTGGGGTTCGTGCCCAGTGCGCCGGTACGGCTGGCGGGTTCGTTGCCCCAGTACAGCTTGGAGGAGCTCCATCCTGCGGGGCGGTCGGTGCCGTAGACGGCGGCGGGGGTGTCGGAGCAGGAGGCGGCGGAGAGCTGCTTCACGTACAGCGAGGCGTGGCTGACCACGGCGCCTTTGATGCCGCTGGTGTTGATCTGGTAGTAGGTGCGGGCCCGTTCGCCGTTGCCCGGCGTGTTGTTGTCCCACCCTTCGCGCGCGTTGGTGGCGCCTGTGGTGGACGTCGAGTTGTAGACGTTCCACCCGTTGTCGGAGATCCGGGCCCAGTCCAGCTGGGAGGGCTTGCCGCTCCACTCCGGGTCCACGTAGACGGGGTAGACGGTGCTCTTGGAGGAGAGCAACTTCCTGTCCAGGCCGAGTAGTTGCTTGCGCGGTTTCAGGTTCACGCGGACCTGGGCGCGGTGGCCGCCGGCCTTGCCCGACGCCTGGTGCTCGGCTCGTGCCGACGACACGGTCTTGGTGTGTGCCAGGGGCGTGTGCGTGGCTTTCTGCCCTGCGCTGTCCCACATCAGCGCGGTGTCGCTGTGGAAGACGGTCTCGCTCGTGTGCTTGTCCGTGGCCTGAACACCACCGTTGGGGGTGGCGGAGAGCTTGAGGCCGGACGAGGCAGTGTTGAGCGTGAGGCTCTTCAGTCGGGGATCGGCTGCGGCCTTGGGGGTCTTGACCACCAGGATCGAGGAGTAGCCCGAGGCGTCCGCGGTCAGCTGGAGATCGACCTGGGGCAGCACGTCCGGGTAGGTGGCGGTGTCACCGGAGACCACCGGCCTGGGCAGGGCGGTCGGCCAGGAGAAGCCCAGCCTGTCGGCCCCGCTGCGCATGGTGACAAGTGCGCCGAATCCGCCGTCGGAGAACGTCACGTCCGTGACGGCGGCTTTGGGTCCCCAGGTCCCGTTGGCGTGCCGTACCAGGGTGGTGTCGATGGGGACCCATTTCCCTTGCTGCTGTACGCGCTGCGGCATGGATGAGTCAGTCCGGGTGAAGGTGCCGTCCGGGTTGGCCACCACCTGCGTACCGGTGCCCGTGAGCGAGTCGATGGTCACCGGCTGGCCAGTGGCCTTCGCCTGCTGGGACGCCCACTCTGTTGCGTTGAGGCTGCGGGTGACGGACCGCGAGTCGTCGCGCTGCGAGGTGGCCTTGGAGGAGGAACTTGGCGTATCCAGCGGCCCGGCGTGGGCGGGTGCGATGGCGGCCAGCGATCCGGCAGCCAGGGCTGCGACGACGAACGCCGCAATCGGTCTGGACGCGGGGTGTCTGGCATGCGGAGATGTGCGAGAGGCGGACATGTGGGGTCGGAGTCCTTCGCAGGTGTCGTGCGGTTCCCCCCGTGGGCCCCGCGCCGTTGTGCATTCTGTGGGGCCGGTGTGAAGGCGGTCCATCGTCAATTGATCGACAAGTGCCCGCGTAGGGTCCGCTTTTGGCGACTACAGACCAACTTGCGGTCCAGGCTGTGGAGTTCCTTTGCTTTTCCTCTGGGAACGCTTTGCCTTCGGGGTTGAGGTCAAGCCCTAGCGTGATCGTGTGCGGGGGATGTGATCAATGTGTGCCTCCGCTGTGGCGTGCACTCAAGTCACCTAATTTGCAAGCAAGTTGGGTGGTCTGGGACCGGGGAGGGGACGCACAGCATGGCGCGGATATCGGGGCGGAGACGCGGTCGCGCGGCTTGGACGACGCGGCGGGTTCGGCACACGGCAGCGGTGGTGGCCGGTGCCTTGATGGTGGGCCTGCTGCCCGCCGGGGTCGCCGCGGCAACACCCTCTGAGCAGCGGCACGCAACGGCTCCTGCGGCACCGCAGAACAAGCGGGTGCCCTTGGTCCACTCCAGACCCGGGTGGGGCTCCACCTCGAAGCGTTTCCAGCACTTCGATCCCGGCGGTCACGCGAAGCTACCCGGGGCGGGCAGCTCCGTGGTCACTCTGCCGGTCCGCGCCGCTTCTGCGCGGCTGGCAGCCAAGGCTACCGAGGTGCGGGCCAAGGGCACGCCCGTACTGCTGGGTGACGTGGCAGGAGCGGGGTCAAAAGCTGCCGCCCTCACCGGATCGCAGCGGGTGCGGGTGACCGTGCTGGACCAGAAGACCGCACAGACCGTCGGCGTGCACGGTGTGCTCTTCACTCTCCAGCGCACCAGTGCTGGGGGCGGAAAGGTCGACCTGCGGGTTGATGACTCCTCGTTCCGTTACGCCTTCGGCGGTGACTTTGCTTCGCGCCTGCACCTGGTTCAGCTGCCCGCCTGCGCGCTGACCACGCCGAAGCTGGCGAAGTGCCAGACCCAGAGTGCGGTGCGCACCGCCCCCGGAACACCACTGTCCGCCCAGGTCACTCTTCCTGGGCCGAGGCCGGTGGCGTCGAATGTCGTCGGCTCGGCCCGTTCGGCGACGGCGTCGTCCGGTGCGATGGTGGTCATGGCGGCGGCCGCGGGTTCGTCGGGTTCGTCGGGTGACTACTCGGCGACCAGCCTGTCACCGGGCGGTTCTTGGTCGGTCTCCGGCAACACCGGTGCGTTCACCTACAGCTATCCGATCTCGGTGCCGCCAGCGATCGGCGGCACGGTCCCGAACGTCGATCTATTCTACAACTCCTCCAGCCAGGACGCGCGCACCGAGGGGACGAACAACCAGTCCTCATGGCTGGGCGACGGCTGGAGCTCGGCGGAGAACTACGTTGAGCGCACGTACAAGTCCTGCAAGGACGACTCGTCGTCCGGGGCCCCGGACAACGACGGCGACCAGTGCTGGGCGGGGCAGATCCTCACCCTCTCACTGAACGGCAAGTCCACCGAGGTCGTCTACGACGACTCGACCAAGACGTTCCACCCCGCCGACGACAGCTCCACCATCAAGATCGAGGACCTCACCGGCGCCACGAACGGTACAAAGAACGGGGAGTACTTCAAGGTCACCGAAGGAGGAGTGCAGTACTTCTTCGGCCGCAACCGCCTGCCTGGCTGGACCAGCGGCAAGGACGAGACGAAGTCGGTGTGGACCGAACCGGTCTACCACGCGCACAGCGGCATCTCCGACTGCCCGGACAGCACCGACTTCGCCGCCACCTCCTGCACGCTGGGCTACCGCTTCAACCTCGACTACGTGGTCGACACTCACAGCAACGCCACCGCCTGGTACTACTCCCCGGAAACGGGCTACTACGGCGCGGACATGAAGAACACCGCGGTCGCGTACATCCGCGGCGGCACCGTGTCCCGCATCGACTACGGCATGACCGCTTCGACGATCTACTCGGCCACCGCGCCGGAGCAGATCGTCTTCGACGCCTCGGCCGAACGCTGCATCCCGGGCACCCCGTCCGGGAACACGTGCGCGGACACTCAGTTCACCACGGCCAACGCCGCGTACTGGCCGGACGTACCGGTGGACCTGAACTGCGCCTCGGGCTCGACGAACTGCACCAACCACGGCCCGAGCTTCTGGTCCCGCAAGCGCCTGACCTCGATCACCACCCAGATCCAATCGGGCGGGGCGACCCAGCAGGTCGACAAGTACACCTTCACCCAGTCCTTCCCCGACGGCGGCGACCACGCCCCGACACTGTGGCTGGACTCCATCAAACGCACCGGCCTGGACACCCTTGGCGGCGCCTCGGGCAGCTCCTCCACCCCGGCGGTGAGCTTCGACCCGCCGCTGCAGCTGCCCAACAGGGTCGGGACGATCCCGCAGATGCCGCTGATGTACCACGACCGGATCCAGGTGGTCACCAGCGAGGCCGGCGCGCAGACGACGGTCACCTACGACCGCCCCGACTGTTCCAAAGCACCGGCGAGCGACCCCAACGACCCCACAGACGCGGTCGCCAAGACCTTCGCCTCCACCAACACGCTGTCCTGCTTCCCGGTGTACTGGACCCCTGACGGACAGCCCGCGCCGTGGATGGACTGGTTCTACAAGTACAAGGTCACCTCGGTGGTCACCGAGGACCCGAACAACTCCTACCAGGACGGCACCCAGCCCAAGCTGGAGACGGACTACGTCTACAAGGGCAACCCCGGCTGGCACTACGACGACAACGAGACCGTCAAGGCGAAGAACCGCACCTGGGGCCAGTTCCGGGGCTATCCGGAAGTGGACGTCACCACCGGCGACCCCACCGTGTTCCACAAGACGGACGGTGTCGCGGGGCACGACCAGAAGACGCTGACGAAGACGTACTACTTCCTGGGCATGAACAGCGACACCCTGCCCGGCGGCAAGACCCGCTCGGTTCCGGCGCTGACCAGCCAGGACGGTGCCACCTCGGTCGCCGACGACAACGCGCTGGCGGGGCAGACCTTCGAGACCGACACCTACGCCAGTGCCACGGGCAGCCTGGACAAGGCCGTGGTCAATGTGCCCACGATCATCGGTCCCACGGCCAGCCGCACCCGCAGCGGTCTGCCGGACCTGACGGCGCAGATGGCCCGCCCTGCCAAGACGCTGACCCGGCAGGCCGTTTCCTATGGCTGGCGCAAGACCGAGACCGACACCTTCTACAACACCGCTCTGGGCAAGTCGACCACGGGCATGGCCGTGCAGGTCGACGACCGCGGCGAGACCACAGCAAGCGGCAACGTCGCCAAGTGCACCTACAACCACTACCTCACCGGCAGCCTCGACACCCTGGTGCTGGCCGCCGAGACCCTCACCACGGCCCAGGACTGCTCCACCGCGGGTGCCACCCCCAGCGGCACCCTGATCTCCGACACCCGCACGTCCTACGACAGCAACGGCTTCGCCTACGACGGCGACGGGCAGACGAATCCCGCCCTGCCCAAGACCGGTGACGCCACCCTCGTCCAGGGAGCATCTGCCGCGAGCGGCGCCACCGCGACCGCCTTCGTCGACAAGACCGCCACCACCTACGACTCCTACGGCCGCACGACGAAGGTCACCCGAACCCCCAAGTCCACGTCACCGGACGGCAAGAGCCTCGCCCAGTCCGTCTTCACCGCCTACACCCCGGCCAGCGGTGCGCTGCCCACCAGCAGCACGACCGTCACCCAGGTCACGCCCGGCGTGGACTGCTCCGCGGTCACCGTCTCGTCCAAGGACTGCCAGCTCGCCAGCAGCACCCTGGACCCGTCCCGGGAGCTGCCCACCGCCAAGACAGATGCGGCCGGCAAGCTCACCTCGCTCACCTACGACGCACTCGGCCGCCTGACCGGGGTGTGGCTGCCCAACGAGATCAAAGCCAACAGCGCGCCGGCGAACACCACCTATACCTACAGCATCTCCCAGTCGGCACCCTCGGTCGTCGCCTCCAATGCCCTTCTCGACAATGGCAGTTACCAGACCAGCGAGACGCTGTACGACGCGTTGCTGCGGCCCCTGCAGGTTCAGAAGACCGGTGAGAACTCGAGCACGGCGGTCACGGACACCCAGTACGACTCCCACGGCTGGACGGTCGTCACCAACAACAACTACAGCGTCTCGGGCAGCCCCCGCAGCAGTCTGATCTCCGTCTCCCAGGTGACCATCCCTGACGCCACCGTCACCGACTACGACGGGCAGGGCCGCGCCGGCCTGGTCACCGAGGAACACAACGGACTCAAGACCTGGAGTACGGCCACCGCCTACACCGGGGACAAGACCACCGTCCTGCCGCCCAAGGGCGGAGTCGCCTCGACCACGTTGGTCGATGCACGCGGCCAGACCACCGAACTGGACCAGTACACCGCCCCGCCCACACTGACCGGGTCCGCGACCGCCGGATTCACCGCCACCGGCGGCACCACCTCGGCCACCACCTACCAGTACACGGCTGCCGGGCAGCAGCACCAGGTCACCGGCCCCGACAAAACGGTCTGGACGTTCGACTACGACCTGCTGGGACGCAAGAAGTCCCAGACCGACCCGGACACGGGCGGGAGCAGCTACGGGTACGACGACGCCGGCAACCTGATCTCCACCACCGACGCCAAGCAGGTCGAACTCGACTACACCTACGACCTCCTGGGCCGCAAGCTCACCGCGACGGACAAGGCCAAGTCGAACTTCCAGTTCGCGTCCTGGACCTACGACACCCTGCGCATCGGCCTGCCGACCTCCTCCACCCGCTACGTCCAGGGCACCACCGGCGGCTACACGGTCGCCACCACCGGCTACAGCAGCCTAGGCAAGCCGACAGGCACTCAGATCACGCTGCCGGCGTCCGAGGCACCGCTGCCCTCGATCTACAAAACAACCTATTCCTACACGCCCAATGACCAACTGCTCGCTTCGCAGACCGACCCCCGCGCCCAGGGCCTGAGCAACGAGACCATCACCTACGACCGCGACGTACTCGGCAACCCGACCGGCTCGGGAAGCAGCACCTTCGTCATTACCGGGACCGTGTACACCGACTACGGTCAGCCGTCACGGGTCACCATGGGAGCCTCGACCAACACGGCCACGGTCACCTATGACTACGACGACCAGACCCTCCGCCTGAAGGAACGAGTGGTCAGCCGGACCCAGGCGCCCGGCCCGACGGTCGACGACACCAACTACACCTATGACGCCTCCGGCAACCCCACCTCCACCATCGACCAGCAGTCGGAGACCGGCAACACCGTCACCGACCAGCAGTGCTACGGCTACGACACATTGGACCGGCTCACCGATGCCTGGACGGCCAACAACTGCAGCGTCAACCCGCCGACCAGCAGCACACTTACCACGACGGCTGGCTCCTACTGGCAGACGTTCAACTACGACGCCATCGGCAATCGGCACCAGAGCATCGACCACGCCATCGGCACCACTGCCAGCAGCGTCACCACCACCTACGCCGATGGCTGCATCGCCAACTGCAACTCCACGGGAGCCCAGCCCCACACCCTGACCGCCACCACCGGCGGCACCAACCCGACCACGTTCGGGTACGACGAAGACGGCAACCTGCACACCCGCACCCCCACCACCGGTCCCGGCCAGACCCTGACCTGGGACGACGAGGGCCACCTGGCCCAGGTGGACACCACCGGCGCCACCCTCACGAGCACCAAGTACCTCTACGACGCCGACGGCAACCAGCTCATCCGCCGCGACCCCGGCCAGACCACCCTCTTCGCCGGCGACACCGAGATCGTCGTCAACACCAGCGTCACCCCCAACACCCTGCTGGGCGCCGTCCGCATGTACAGCCACGGCGGCACAGGCTCCCCCGTCGCCATGAGCTCCAGTCTCTCCGGCGGGGGAGTGAAGTACCTCTTCAACGACGCCCATGGCACGTCGACCCTGGCGATGGACGCCAGCACCCAGCAGGTCGCCCGCCAGCAGTACACCCCCTACGGACAGCCAAGAGCCAGCGCCAACACCGTCACCTGGCCCGACCCCACCCACTCCTACCTCGGCAAACCACAAGACAAGAACACCGGCTACACCGACGTCGGCGCCCGCAAGTACGACCCCAACCTCGGAAGCTTCATCAGCGCCGACCCCATCTTCGAAGCCTCCAGCCCTCAGGAACTCGGCGGCTACACCTATGCCGCCGGCAATCCGGTGACAGGCAGCGACCCGACCGGCACCATCAGGGTGAACTCCGACGGTACCCAGTGCAGCGGCGGCTGGAATGAATGCGGCCCTGGCACCGTGAGCACCGGTGGCGGGTCGACGACGGAAGCCACCACCACGAGTCACGGAAGTGGTGGCCTCGGGGGCTGGTTCGGTGGCGTGGTCAGTACCGTGGTCGACCAGGCCAAGAAGACCATCGTCAACATGGTGGCGTCCCCCTACCTCCAGTACGAATCAGACAAGCAGTGCTTCACCAGCGGCGACAACTGCACATCGCTGCTTTCTCAAATCGACCCCAGCTTCGCCGCCTCCAATGCGGTAGTGGGTCGCGGGTCTGAGATCTATGGCGACTTCGCCCACGGCAGAACCGCCGAAGGCACCGGAAAGCTGCTGTTCGACGCGGCCTCGCTCGTCGTCACGCGCGGTGAGGGTGAAGCGGTCGAAGCCGAAGCCGCAGAAGCCAGAACCGTGGCCAAACCGGTGAAGTGCAGCTTCGCCCCCGCCACTCTCGTTCTCATAGCCAACGGCAAAACCAAACCCATCCGTGACGTCAAACCCGGCGACAAGGTCGAAGCCGCAGACCCCGAAACCGGAAAACACCAAGGCACCCGCACCGTCCAGCACGTGTGGATCAACCACGACCACGACCTGCTCGACCTCACCATCCGCACCAAGAACGGCCAAACCGCCACCCTCCACACCACCGCCAACCACCCCTTCTGGAACGACACCACCCACACCTGGGTCCCCGCCGGCAAACTCCACCACGGCGACACCCTCAACACCGCCACCAACGGCCACGCCTACGTCGACGCCGTCCATCCCACCTCCGGCACGGCAAACCGCTGGAACCTCACCGTCGAGCAACTCCACACGTACTATGTGGTGGCGGGCGGCGTCTCGATCTTGGTTCACAATACTGGTTGCCCCAATGATCCGGTGGTCCTGTATCGATCTCCGGGGACGGGTAACAGGGCCAGTGAGGCGAATGGGCTGAATGCGGCCAACCATGGTGGTGATCATCCGACCGCGTACCTCTCGAATCTCCCGGAGGGGGCTGCTCATTATGCAGGAAATGGTCATGATCTCGGGATGCATGTGTTCACCATGAAGCCGGGCTTTCGAGAGGCGTTCGGCAATAAGGAATTCCCGCTTGAGAATTCAATGGGGCTGACCGAGGGGTTGACTGAGTGGAGGATTCCGGCGGATCGGTTCGATGAATTCAATTCCTATATTGATCACGATTTGACAGAATGGTGGGATGCGGCCGACGGGCATTTCTTCGCGCCTCCGGGATCGATACATTCTCCGTGATGCTGTCGGGGTGGGGTGATTCCGGGGGAGAGTCGTCTCACTCACCGCATGGGAAAGGTAGAGCTCAGGTGACTGAGTCTGGTAGTTCTGAGCGGTTCGATCGCTTCGTGGAGCGCTTGAGCTCGGCTCTTGGTGCTGCTCCAGAAGTTCGTGAGGTCACACCGCGTGTCCCAGCCGATGGGCGGGTCTACTCGGTGGTGTTTGCGGATAGGCCCAAGTCGGGGCTTATTACCGGTATCACATATGGACTCTCGTCGCTGGTCGGTTCGCCGGCCTTCGGGCGTGAGCTTTGCATCACCATGCGTTCGGGTAATCGGGAATGGGCTATGGTCCCGGCGATCACCGTGGCTGCATTGCGCGGCTTGTGTCCCTTTGTGTCGGGGATGGTCATCGGATATGAAAAGCCATATGTTGAAGGGTCGGGCTTGAGTAGCCTTCTGCTTGGATCGCCTGAACCTAGGCTGCACTTGGAGCAGGGGATTAACCTTGCAGCCTTGCCGGGCAGGGATGCTGATGATTTCGTAGAAATCGTCGGAGCGTATCCGATCTATCCGTCGGAGAGGAAGTTTTTCCATGCCCGTGGAGCGGAAATGGCATGGAGCTCTGAATGGGATCCAACCAATCCGCTTCGTCCCGCCCTGGTCTGATGGCAGAGAGGCCCCACCGGAGGTTTCCCGGTGGGGCTCCCGAGGCGTCTGACGGCAGTAGTTGACGGCAACGTCAGCGGACGGGTGCTGTAGAAGACGGCGGATCGTCGCCATCGTCGGGCTTGGCTCCAGTTTCGGTGAGGTCGCCGAGTGCGTGTCCGAGGAGGTCGATAGCCTGGCGCTGGAGTCGGAGGCGGACGTGAGCGTAGACCGTCGCGGTCACCCCGATGTGCGCGTGGCCCAGGAGCTCCCGGTCATGGGCGACCTCGACCTCCATGGCATCCCCGTTGGAGTGCAGCAGGGAGGCGGTGGGGACCCCGCGCTCCACGGGGTCTGCCGCTGTGCCGGGCGCGCCCGCTTCAGGGCCGCGCCATCCGGTCCACCTTGGTGGGCCGCATTGGCCTCACTCTCAACGGCCGAGGGCGTTCTGCAGCTGCTTCTTGGTCATCGAGGAGCGGCCGTCGATGTTGCGGTCCTTCGCCTCCTCGTAGAGCTGGTCCTTGGTCGGGCCCTGCGCACCGCTGTGCGAGCGCTGCCCGCCGCGCTGGGACGCGGACTTGGGGTCACGGGTCGAGGTCTTGCTCGCGGTCTTCGACTCGCCGGACCTTGCCCGCTCCTTGTTGACCGTCCGCGCGGCGATCTCCTTGGCCCGTCCGGCGGACTCCCCCCGGTCCTGGGCGCTCTTCTTGATGTGTTCGTACTGTCGTTCCCGCTTGGAACTCGATCCGGCAGGCATGCTGCTCCTCCTTGCCGTACTCGACGAGACTGGACGGCGCCGCTGCTGGGGCTGCCAACGTCTCGGGTTCCCCGAAGCTGTCGTTCGACCCGCGAACCCTCCCGCTCCGCGTCAGCCGGTGAGCAACATCTCCCGGACTGCTCTGACGCGCAACTCCTCCAGCGTGTTCATCTGCCGTTCGGCTCGTGCGATCAGTCCGTCGAGCCCCTGCTCGTCGATGCGGCCGTCCGCCTCGGCCAGGGCGCGCAGCGTGCGCCAGCCGAGTTCCTTGCCCGTCACCCCCAGCCGGAGGAACTCAAGTTCGATCACCAGCGTCAGAGGTGAACGCCTGCAAAGGCGCCCATTGCTCTTGAGACGCCCCAGCCGCTCGGCCGCGCCGGATGCCGCGACCTTGTAGCGGCGCCGCGGCACGCCAGGCTCCGCATGATGCGCAGCAGGCTCGCGCGGTCCTCGGCGATCTCGTCGGCGAGATGCCGCAGCGGTTCCGCGTAGGGCGGGTCGCGATGCGAGCGGGCCGCGAACCGGGAGCGTCCGGCTCCGACCGTGGCACCTGCCAGATGGTCGTTGAGGTAGATCCCAAGCAGGTCCGTGCGGGCCCGGTGGATCTGCGGGCGTATGCCCGGCGTCGGTGTCTTCATGGCTCGTGCCCTCTCGCTTCTCTCCACCCACGTGCGGCGGTCTTGCACGAGTACCCGTACGGGACCCGTCCGGCCCCTCGCCTTCGGGGGACAGGACCACCGGGCGCCGCTCCCGGCGGGAGCCGTCCGAGCCATCTGTCTCAGCCGTGGCCGTCGGAGTGCGGGACGAGGACGTCGCAGGGGTGCTCGACCTTCGCGTCCGGCACGTCCTTGACGTTCCCGGTACGCGGTCCTCGGCGAACGGCGGCCGTCACGATCGCTCCTTTCGCGCCGCTCCGGTCCGCGGACCGGAAGGCGGCTGAGTGGGCCGGGGCCGGTTCATGCCGGGTCCTCGCGCGCGATTCCGGTGAATCGGGCTGAAGGGATGGGGTGCCGGGTCGACCTCGAACAGGTCGGTGCGTGTCGCCACGGCAGGACGGGAACTCGGCGGCCATGAAAACCGAGCAAGTGCTCCGCGGGTCGTACTGGATCGAGACCGCCCCGGGCGTCGAGCCCACTCTCCCGCCGTCCGGGGATCTCGCCGTCGAGGTCGCGGTGATCGGTGGCGGTGTCGCGGGGCTCAGCACCGCCTGGGAGCTGGCCCGGCGCGGCCACGAAGTGGCCGTACTGGAGGCCGACAGGATCGCTGCCGGGGGCACCGGCCACACGACGGCCAAGCTGACCGCGCTGCACACCCTGCTCTACGATCATCTGCGCCGCACCCGTGGCCGCGAGGGCGCCCGGCTGTATGCCGACTCGCAGTCCGCGGCGATCCGCCGGGCCGCCGAGATCGTGGCCGACCTGGAGATCGAGTGCGAGTGGGAGCAGGCAGCCGCCTGCACGTACGTGGAGAACCCGCGGCGCGTGACACAGCTGCGGGCGGAAGCCGAGGCGGCGCGGGAGGCGGGCCTGCCGGCCGAGTTCGTCACCGAAACGGAGCTTCCCTACCCGGTGGCGGGCGCCGTCCGGGTGACTGGCCAGGCACAGTTCCATCCCGTGAAGTACCTGCGTGCCCTGGCCGGCGACCTGCGTCGCCACGGCGGCACCGTGTACGAGGGAACGCGCGTCACGGCCTCACCGAAGGCGAACCCTGCGTCCTGGCGACCGACACGGGAGTGTCGGTGCGGGCCCGCGAGGTCGTGGTCGCCACGCACTATCCCGTCTTCGACCGGGCCCTGCTGTTCACCCGTCCATCCTGGAGGCCGCCAAGCAGGTGGGGGCCACCCTGAAGCGCGCCGGGCACAAGTTCGCGCTCGCCGGGAGCGTGGCGGTCTACGCCCACGGTGGCAGCGGCACACTCCAGCACGACGCCGACTTCTGCGTGCTGCCCGAGGAGGCCGAGGCGGTGGCTGGGTCGCTGCGGTCGGCCGGTCTCACCGTGCGGGTGCCCCCGGAGGACTGGCTGCTGAAGACCACCTGCCTCGGCCAGGACGTCGACATCATCTTCGAGCTCGCTCACCGGCCGGTGACCGTGGACCTGCTGGCCCGCGCCGAGGAGATCCCGGTCGACTCGGTGCACATGCCCGTCCTGTCGGCGACCGACCTGCTGGTGAATCTGAGCACCGCCTTCTCGGAGCACCACTGCGACTTCGGCGCCGTACTACCAGTCGCCCGGTCCCTGCGCGAGAAGGTCGACTGGCAGGAGGTGCGCCGCAGTTGCGGGGACGAGCCGATGCCCGCCGCCTTCCTCTACCTGCTGGAGCGGCTGCATGTCATCGGCCCCGACCAGGAACGGGAGCAGCGATGAACCTCGAATACCGCGTGGCCCACGTCACCGAGCGGCTCGCGGCGGGTTCCTGCGGCGAGCTGGGGGTGCGGGCCGAGATCCGCGGCGAGGCGGTCCTGCTGACGGGCACGGTGCCGTCCGCCGGATGCCGCGAGGACATCCTTCGTGTCGCCCACGAGGACCTGGCGGGCGTGCCCGTGCACTGCGATCTCGTCGTCGCCGAGACCTCCCCGCCCGACCATTCCGAGGAGCTGACATGACCCGGGTCGCGGTCGTCGGCGACATCCATATGGGCCTCGACAGCCAGGGCACCCTCCGGCCCGCCTTCGAGACCCTGCCCGACTGCGCCGACATCCTCCTGCTGGCCGGTGACCTCACCCGGCACGGCACGCCCGAGGAGGCCCGGGTGGTCGCCCGCGAGATCAAGGACCTCGGCGTCCCCGTCGTCGCCGTCCTCGGCAACCACGACCACCACGACGACCATCCCGACGAGGTCACCGCCATCCTGCGGGAGGCCGGAGCACACGTCCTGGAGGGCCAGGCGACCGTCGTGACCCACGGCGATCTACGGATCGGCGTGGCCGGCACCAAGGGGTTCGGCGGCGGGTTCGTGGGCCGGTGCGCCCCCGAGTTCGGAGAGCCCGCGATGAAGGAGTTCGTACGGTACTCACGCCACCGCGCCGACGGCCTGCGCGCGGCCCTGAAGGAACTCCACGGGTACGAGTGCGACGCGCGGATCGCCCTGACCCACTTCGCCCCCGTGCCTGACACCCTGGCCGGAGAACCCTTGGAGATCTACCCGTTCCTCGGCAGCTACCTCCTCGCCGAGGCCATCGACACAGCGGGCGCCGACCTCGCCGTCCACGGACACGCCCATGCCGGCACCGAACACGGCATGACTGGCGGCGGCGTGAAGGTGCGCAACGTCGCCCAGCCCGTCATCGGGCGGGCCTTCCACATCTACTCCCTGGACTCGTGTCGGCCCGGGGAGGGACTGCGCACGAGGGGTACCCGGTTGCCGACAGACACCAACGAACAGTGAGAAGGGGACCGGTCATGGCCCAGCATGTGCGCGACATCATGACGAGCGACCTTGTGACCGTCGAACCGCAGGCATCGGTGACCTCCGTGGCCCGGCTGATGCGCGATGAGGACGTCGGCGCCGTCCTGGTGACCGAGGAAGGACATCTGCGGTGTCTGGTGAGCGACCGCGACCTGGTGGTGCGGGCCTTCGCCGAAGGCGTCGACCCCGAGCAGACGACGGTGATGCAGGCCGCCAGCGACGACCTGATCACCATCACCCCGGACGACAGCCTGGACCGAGCGGTCCGGCTGATGCGCGAGCACGCCGTACGGAGACTCCCCGTCGTCGAGGGCGACCGGCCGGTGGGCATCCTCGCCCTGGGCGACCTTGCGATGGAACGAGACGAGGAATCCGCCCTCGGCGACATCAGCGTGGCCCGGCCCAACACGTGAAGACTTGGCGCCAGCCAGTCAGCCGGGGGCCGGCAGGTCGGTGCCACAGGCGGCCTGGTCGCATGCTAGGTCCGTGTACGGGATGAGATCCGACGCGAACTGCGCCGCACCGGAACCGACCTGTCCTCGATCACAGAATGGTCCTGGCGGGGCCGGCTTGACACGGCCGGTGCATAGTCCGAGACATACGGTGCGGCGAGTGCGCGGTGTGCGGCGAGAGTCTGTGGGTATTCGGCTCGGGTTGGTGAGGGAGCGGCGTACCACCTGGGGAGGTCGAGCGCCGCTCCCTGCCGACGGTCGGACTTGGGGAAGGTGCCAGCGATGAGTCGGCTACGGAGTCGGCTGCGCGACGGGCTCGCCCTGTGCGTCAGCTGTCGGCGCGCGCTGTGACGTCGTCCGCCACCCGCTTCATTCCCTCTGACCAGGCGGGCGATGGCGCTCGGGGACTTCGGGAGGCCGATCCGATCGGCGCCCTGGAGGGCCTTGGCGTCGAAATACGGCGCCACTTCGGGCCAGAGGCCCTGGGCTTCCCGAAGGGAGATGTCCGCGCCGGCGGGCCCGATGCCGGGTAGTTCGCGCAGCAGGCGCTTGCATTCCTCGTTGTCGCCGCCGGTGGCCTCCCGGAGCCTGTGTAGGTCGCCGCCGTACTGCTCCAGCAGCCGGTCGGCGGCTTCGCCGAGGCGTCCACCCCCTGGTGCCCGGTGGCTTCACGCATGCGCTTCGGGTTACATCCCGTCATTGCACAGGGCGCGTGCGGCGTCCGTGGCCACGGACGCCCTGACACGTGCGCTGAGCAGGTGGGCGAGCACCAGCAATTGGTAGAGGGGCTGCGGCGTGTGCGGAGTAGGGCGTCGGCCCTGGCCTGTTCCGTCGCGGTCGGCATGATCGCATCACTCCCTTCACCCGGTGCGGCACTCCCGCGACGAGTCCTACCAGGCCGCCCGGCAGACCGCCGAACGCGTCGAGGCGATCGGCCGCGCCATGGCGGCCGGCCATGCCCGCCACCGGGTGCAGCAGGGGACACTCGCCGCCGGCGCCGGAGAGAACGTCGTCAACGACGCCTACCTCGTCCCGCGCGAGGCGGCGGCGGAGTTCCGTTCGCGGGTCCTCGACACCGTCCAGGACCTGCCCGGCGTACGGATCGACGTCACCGGGCCGTGGGCGCCCTACTCCTTCGCCACCCCGCCCGGTGCGGAGACTCCCGCGACGGACCCGGCGCCATGAGCGCGGTCGAGCGGCCGCCCGGTGCCGAACCACTGGCCCAGCGCCAGGTGGCCCTCATCGACCTCCTCGACCGCCTGCTGAGCGGAGGTGTCGTAGTCACCGGGGATCTGGTCCTGTCGATCGCCGACATCGACCTGGTCCGGATCTCGCTGCGCGCCCTGATCGTCTCCGTGAGCGCCCGGAACCCGTCACCGTGGCCGACACCGGCCCGCCCCGAGGACGCGTCATGACGGACGCGGCCGCCGACCGACACTCCGGTCCCGGCGGCCCGGACCGGCTGGCCGAGGTCACAGCGGCGGCGGCCCGGGCCTTCCGGCTGCTGCCCGCCGTACCGGACGACACCCGGGAGCCGGGACCGCCGCGCCCGGCCCGCCGTATCAGCGCGGACCCGGACACCGTCGAACGTGACCTGGTCAGGCTCGTTCTCACGCTGGTCGAACTGCTGCGGCAGCTCATGGAACGGCAGGCGCTGCACCGGGTCGACCAGGGGGATCTCACCGAGGAGCAGGAAGAACGGCTGGGCTCGACCCTCATGATCCTCCACGACCGCATGTCCGACCTGTGCGCCACCTACGGTCTGACCATGGAGGACCTCAACCTGGACCTCGGCCCACTCGGCACCCTTCTTCCGCCGGCGCGCCCCGACTGACGATCGCCATTCCGTTTCAGCGTCCGACAGGGGGGTTACCCGGAACGGGTGCTCGATTTCCCATGGGGCGAGGAGGGAAGGACCATGGCCAAGCAGCAGAAGATCAAGGGCAAAGCCGAAGAAGCCGCGGGAAAGGCCAAGGAGACGGTTGGCCGCACCGTGGGCAACGAGCGGATGACGGCCGAAGGGCAGGCCAAGAAGTCGAAGGGCGCGGCCCGTCAGGCCAAGGAGAAGACGAAGGACGTCTTCAAGCCCTGACAAGTCGACCACCGGGCGGGCTCTCCATTCGGGGGCCCGCTCCGTCGTGCTCGGGAGGTGAGGAGAATATGGTCGTCCGGCACCCTGCCGAGAGAGGCAAAGGGAGATTCGAGCGGTTCGCCGAATCCGCCTCGAACGTGACCAGCTCGCCCGTGTTCTACGGGTTCTGCCTGCTGCTCGTCGCCTTCTTCGTGGCCACGCACGTCGCCGGTCTGTCGATCTCGCAGCAGATGCTGGCCGGTGACCTGATGACGTGCGTCACGTTGCTGCTGCTGGCGTTGTTGAAGAACTCGGAGCGACGGGCCGAGCGCGCCGTCCAGCGAAAGCTCGACGCGATCGCCGCAGCGCTCCTCGAACAGAGCGAGGGCGAGGCGCGCGAGGCCCAGGAGGACCTTCGGAACGCAATCAGACTGGAAGACGATCTCTGAATTCGCGTCTCTCGCTGCGCGACAGGTTGGGCGCGGAGGAAGGGGGCCAGCCGTGCCCCAGCATCTGCGCGACATGATGACCAGCGACCCTGGTAACCGTCGAACCGCGCAGGCTTCGGTGGTGTCCCTGACCCGGATGATGCGGGACGAGGACGTCGGCGCGGTCCTGGTCACCGAGGACGGACATCTGCGCTGCACGGTGATCGACCGCGACCTGGTGGTGCGGGTCTTCGCAGAAGGCTCCGACCGGGACCGAACCACAGTGATGCAGGCGGTAAGGCTGCCTGCGGGCGCGATGCGGGGAGGCTTCGGCGGCGAAGGGGGTCTTGGTCCCCAAACGCCGGGGGCGAAGCCACTGCTCACGTATCTTCGGGATGACTGATGCGACCGCGGCCGACCGGACTGATATCGCCGGCAACGTCCTCAGCGAGTTGGCCGCCGCTTTCGGGATCGGAGGGGTGCGGGAACGCCGCTACCTCGCCGACGGGCTGATGAACGTGAACTGGAAGGTCGACACTCCAGTCGGGGCATTCGCCCTCAAGCAGGTCACCGACGTGTCGCTTGACCGGTTGAGCCGCAACCTCGGCGTGCTCGCGACGCTCGCCGGCGACGGCGTCCCGGTCAGTGCTCCTGTCGCCCTCGATCGTCACTCGACGTCGACTCCGTAGGCGCGGGCCAGACCGTCGAGGCCGTTCGCCCAGCCCTGGCCGATGGCGCGGAGTTTCCAGGTGGGGTGGCCGTCGATGATGTGGCGGTACAGCTCGGCGACGACCATGGCCCGGATGTTCGGGTCGGCGGGCGGCTGGAAGATCCAGGATGCGCCTGTCGTGCACGTCATATGCAGGGCGGCGGAAGTGAGAGAACCACAGGTCAATCCGGTGTCGACGTCCATGTTGACGGCGATGGCCACGCGGCGGACCCGTTCGGGCAGGGCGGACAGGTGGACGGTGGCGCGTTCGACGGTGTGCGGTCCCTCGGGCTGTTTGCCGAGCAGGCGGGCGGCGCCGTCGGCGGCGGACGGCTGGTTGTAGAAGACGAAGTCCTCGTCGCTGGCGACACGGCCGTCATCCGTGGTGAGGAAGAGGGTGAGGTCGGCGTCCGCTCCCGCGAATCCGAAGGCGATGTGGAGCCCGTGCCAGGCTTCGTCGGGCAGTACCAGAGTCTGGCCGGGGATCAGCGCGGTCGGTTCCGAGGGAGGCGTGGACGGCATAGGAGGCGGTGGTGAGGAGATCTCCTGCCGCCACTCGGCGAAGGACTTGATGCGGTATGGCTCGACGACCGGATTCCCTTGGTCGGGGCGGGTGTTGGCGCCGAGGCTGATGTCGAGGTCGGCGATCGAGGACTCGCCTGCGTCGGGTTCGTCCTGAGCATGGTCCAGGAGTTCCTGGAGACCGGGGACGCGTGTGGTGTCCAGCGGCTTGATCGTGCTGGAGAGGTTGCCGGACGCGGTGGTGGTGACCGAGCATGCGACGTCCTGGCCGATGTCCAGGAAGCGCAGGGCGTCCTCGGCGGTGCGCCAGGGTGTGGACTCGATCGCCTGACGCGTCCAGCGGCCGTAGACCACGAATCCGAGGCGCTGTGTGTCGGGCAGGCGGGTCAGTACGGCCAGGTCGATGGCCGTGATGCCGGGGGCGGTGGCGAAGCCCTCCTTGAGTGTGGCGACGATGTTGGAGCCCACGGCGGTGAGCCACCACAGCAGCCGATCCCGCTTGGTGAGGTTCTTGAGGGTCGGACGTCCGCCCGGAGTCAGTCCGGGGGTCTGGGTGGGCATGAAGTCGAGGTCCTGCTGGCGCATCACCACCGACAGCACGGACCCGTCCACGCCGACGGCGCAGCCTGCGGCGGGGTTGTCGGAAAAGGCCGTGTTCACCGCCTCGCAGACCGTCGCCTCGTCGTTGGCCACCAGGTCCTGCCACCACTGCTGGGCCTCGCCGGCCAACTGCTGGTGCACCGCCGCCAGACGTGCCGACTCCGCGGCCAGGTACGCGGGCGCGTCCTGTTGCGCGCGCTGTTTCGCCGCAGCCCGTTCAGCGCGGGCCAGCCGGCCCACTCCCCGCAGATGGAAAGTCTGCGCCTCCGCGATTGCCCAAGGCAGACCCAGTTGAGGCGCCTCCGGGATCGTCGGCGGGTGAGCCGCCGGGAAGGACTGCAGGTGGACGCAGGTCATCTGCTCCCGCAGCGAGCGCAGTTGGGCGATCGCCGCATCGCGCTCGGCGTCCTGCTGCGCCCGTTCCGCCTGACGGCGGGCCCGGTCCAGCTGGGCAGCGGAGGGGACGACCGCCCGGGGACGTGAAGACCGCCGGGTGCTAGTCCGCCGTCGGCTTCCACCCAGGGAACTCGACGCGTAGAAGGGCCCGAGTCCCGACGACATCCGGGCCCCGCCGCTACCCACGCTGAGCCTCGCCATCCGCGGACCGATGGAGGTACGCACCCCACGTGTCGAGACCCGCACGCTCATCCCGGGAACTCCGACTCGGAACCCGAACCCCATGGCATACCCCTCTCCCCACCGCCAAGTCTGACATCGCTCAAGGACGGAAGGGGCAGGTATGACCATGCGTGATGCGATGTGGGTCATCGATTGTCCGGGGCCACGTAGCGACTGCCACGGGACGTTTGTCGCTGCCCGGCCCACGCTGATGTCTCCATCGGCCCCCGCACTTCTAACGCGGGCGCCGCTTAGGCGGTACCGGTCCGGGGATGACGTCAAGGTTCATGTGCTCCTTGAACAGGTGGACCAGATTGGCGCCGTCGAGGAGTTCGAGCCTCCCGTGCTCGTTGGCGAACGCCTCGCTCGCCCGGCCGAACCAGGAGGTCGTCACCAGGATGCCCTTGGCCGCACGCTTGTGTTCCACAACGCCGGCGAGAGCGGAGACGGTCTCGAACGGGACCACGTTCTTGGTGCGCTTGGCCTGGATGATGCACAACCCCTTCATGACCGGATCCGTGTTCATCGCGACCGCGTCCACACCTTCGTCCTTCGATGGCTGGGTGTTCACGCTGTCCAGGCCGATAGCTTCGAACAACTGTCGAATGAGGTGCTCGAATTCCGTGGGTGTCAGGTCCATCAGGACAGGTCGGCTGTCCAGACCGGCCACGACATCAAGGCTGTCCATGATTCGGAACTTGGACAGGTCGAACGTGACCAGCGGGCGCACTGGCTCCAGTTCGTACGGGTTGGGTGAGATCAGTGACCGTAGTCGTTTCAGGCAGGCCCGCGGGTCCACCTGTGTCAGGACCAACTGGCTGAATTCAGCCCGATCGGCCTGGAGAGTGATCAAGCACGGGTGGACGTTCCGCCCCGTGGCGCGATCGATAGTGGCGACATGCCCGTTCAGGGCGATGGACTGGACCACTTTTTCCGTGTCGGACGCGAAGAGTTCGTGGACGGTACGCAAGGCCGTCTGAGCCAGGACCGACGCGTACAGTTCCTTGCGATCTCTGTCCGGCCTCGGTACGGGAGTGATCTCGTCGCGGGTCTTCACGTATCGGTATGCACGGGCCGCGGGGACCACGTCTTCCAAGGGCAGGTCGATCTCAATCAGCAAGTCGCCGGTGTCGGCTTGGAACGAGACCTGGTGGGTCTTCGGGAAACCGTGTGGATAGACGGAGGCGGCCAGGACTTGGTCGACGAACCATTCGACGGCTTCGACATCCCTGTCCCGGTAGGCGCTGCGGCGCTCCTCCAGCGCTGCATTCCACGTTTCGACTCGGGCAGCCTCTTTCCGGTTTCCCTCCTCATGCTGTGCCCGTGCCTCCTCTAACTTCGCCACGCGCTTCTTCTCGTCACGTGCGTGGTCACGCAGAGCCCTGTCGAACCTCTTGCGCGCTGCCTCGACGTCCGCGTCGTACCCTCGCCGTCCGAATCCCAGAGCGCCCAGCAGCCCCCGCGGAGGCTCTGGCTCGTACTCCTCCCACCGGGGCAGAGGAGCAGCCTTGGTACGCCCTTTGGGCAGCAGGAACGGCGACGGAGCGAACTCCTGCTTCAATCGTTCGAACGTCAGCGGGCGCCCACCCACAACGGACGTGCGTAGCAGGTGGGAAAGCTGTTCGGCGTCATGCTCAGTCACGCTCGTCCGGTCTGCGGCCTCCTGGGCGCGGGCCGCCTCGTAGGCCAATTTCTCCGCGCGGGCCTTCTTCCTCGCCTCCGCCTCGGCGGCCTTCTGAGTCTTCTCTCGTTCTCTGGCCTGCCGTGCGAGTTCCCGTGCGTAAGGATCGTTCCCGCCCGCCACAGCTTTCCCCCAGTTCAGCGCATGATCGCCAGTTCGGAACGTTCCGCAGTATCCCGCAACAGGCCGATGGCGTCAGCAGGTACTTGTGGAAGGTGCTCCCTGCCATGCACTGCCCGGTCACTTCGCGGCCGAACCGGCTGGGGCGCTTGCGCATGGAGCCGGGGACTCTCCGATATCCACTTGGGCCGTCGGTGTCCGGCCTGCACGATGTTTCCGTGAATCAGCAGAGTGATCCTCATATCGTGATGATGACCTTGGACCGCGAGACCTCCTCGGTCGTTCTCACACGCTCAGACGGCAAGGAAGCTAGGGCGCCCCTGACAGACCCGCCGTTCGCCCCTACAAGCCTGCTGGTCCGGCTGCACTATTCACCTCTGGGTGGCCTGCTCGCCGTGACCCGTGACGGCGACGAGGTCGCTTTCGAGATGCCCGGTCGGGGCCGAACCGAGCCTCTCGACGGCCGACTTGTCGTGTATCTGGACCAGAACATGTGGCGCCCCGTCAGCGAGGCTCTGCAAGGCGGTGACACGGTGAGCGGAGAAGATCGAGCATCCGCTGAGCAGTTGGCGGAATGGGTTCGGACTAGGCGGATCATCATGCCGGCCTCGGCGGGTCACCACTACGAAACGACCAAGTGGTCCGTGGCGGACAAGCGATACAGCCTCGGCCTGACCATTCTCCAGCTGAGCAGGGGCTGGCAGATGCGGGACCCCCTGCAGGTGCGTGCAGACGAGATCCTTGAGATGTTCCGTTGCTGGAAGGGCAAGGCTGACAGCACCCGAGCGTCTTCCGTGTTCACGCTGGCCCCGAACGCACTCCACTCGTCGAGGAGCGGTGTAACGCCAAGCACGCCACCGTCGGACTTTTCAGCTGCCGACGCCTTCCGCTGGATGTCCCTGACGTCTGCAAGTACCTACATCGACGTCATGCTCGATGCCGAGCATGTTGAGCCTGGACCGGAGACCGGTTGGGTGGCATCGAATCAGCGGTACAGCGACTGGTTGGACACCCAGGACTGGGATTCGCAGCAGAAGCGCCGATCCATTGACGCCTTCCTGTTCAGCGACTTCCAACGTGAATTCGCGGAAGGAGCATACGCGGCGGGCCTGACTACTCAGGAAGTCCAGCAGTGGGGGCAGAAGCAGCCCGTGCAGGGTTTCGCTGTGCTGCCCGCGACAGGGCTCTACCGGGAGATGTTCCACAACCGACACCTCAACAAGGGCACGAAATGGAGGCGAAACGACCTCACGGACATGATCTACTTGTCCTGCGCGGCAGGGTACGCAGATTTCGTCGTTTGCGAGCGACACATGCGTGAGCCGCTTGAGCGGGGTATCAGGCGGCTTGGTCTGCGCGCGAAGGCGTTTCGTCGACTGAGCGAGGCGGTCTTGGCCATCGGCAATGCTCTGGAGCAGCAGGTGCCTCCAGTGGACGTGTCCGTTGATCAGAAGCCGGTTCCTTCGGCCGGCGATTGACGAGCACGATGCATACTCCTCGGCGCAGGCGATCGCGGCGCCGTGTGTCGCCAAGCGTGGGCCGCACCCTACCCCTCCTGCAGGATCCGCGGGACAGGCGCTGGGTGATCCTCTGCCGGAATACGCTTCGCGACCCGGAAGACCGTGCGTGCACCTGCGCACCTGCCATTCTTGGCGTCAGCCGAGGCGCCCGATTTGGATGGCCAGGGCACCCAGCGCCTCCTTTTCGGGCGGGTAGATGGCGCGGATGTTGGAGAGTTGCTCGTCGCGGGAGGCGTTGGGGTTGACGTTGGTGGGGCCTTCGCCGTCGAGGAGGGACTCGAAGTCGGGGTATTCGGTGACTCGCTCGACCCTGACCTCGCAGGTCTCGTCGGTGCCTTTGATGCGGAAGCGGATGGTGTCGCCGGCGGCGAGGTCGGCGAGGCGGGGGTATTTGACCCGGACTTCGATGGTCTTGGTGCCTGCAGCGACCAGTTCGAAGTATTGGCGGTAGAGGTTGAGTTCGTGGTGGCGCGGGGTGGTGCTGTTCATGGGGAGGAGAGGCTCCTGGGTGCTGGTGCGGTGATCAGGCGGCCGATCTCGGCCGCGGAGTACGAACGGAAGAAGTGCCTGGGGTCTGACAGCAGTGTCTCCGTCATGGCCACCAGCTGGTCGGCGTATTCGGTGACGGAGCCGGGCCATTGCCGGGTGTCGAGCATCCAATCGGTGGCGCCCTCGGGCAAGGGGGCGCGACCCTCGCGGATGAGGGACTTGGACAGCTTTGCCCCCGTGTCGGTGACGACCTGCGGGCAGAACAGGCGGGCGGGGAGCTGAGCGCGGTTGAGGCCGACGGCCTGGAGGGCTTCGTCGACGAGGAGGGAGCCGAAGACCCAGTCACCGCCCTTGACCATGACGTGCAGGGTTCCGCCGGCGGGTGTGCTGGTGAGGGCGAGTTCCTTGACGAGGTTGCGGTAAAGGGTGGCCAGGTCGAGGTAGCCGCCTGTGGTCGACGTGATGGTGGCTCGGTAGGGGCCGTGGTGGAGGCACACGGCGGTGATGTCGGCTTCTTCGCGGTCCGTGAGCTGGACGCGGGTGCGTTCGGCGTGCTTCTCGGCCCAGCCACAGCCCGAGTGCGGGCAGGGGATCCGGAGGTGTGGGGTGCCGGTGGAGGGGGCGAGCCACCAGCGGGCCGCGTCGAGGCGGGGCAGGAGCCGCAGCCAGGTGCGGCGGAAGTGCTCGCAGGCTTGCTGCTGGGCGTAGGTCTCGATGCGGTAGGGGATGCCGAGGCGTCGGGACAGGGCCGTGAAAAGGGGTTGGTACAGGGCGTCGATGAGATCGGTCAGGGCCTTGTCGCCGAGTGCCTGGGCGTAGGTGCGTTGGTAGCGGTGGGCGCTCGCCGGGTCTGTGGCCAGTTCGTACGGGGCGTTGTCGAGGGCGCTGAAAAGGACTTCGGCCGTGATGCCGAAACGGTCGCGCAATCGGGCTGCCATGGCGAAGGCGAGGGACTGCACGAGGGAGGTGCCTATGTGCGGGGCACCGTTGATCTGGGTGCCGACGACCAGCACGATCCGCTCGGGTGGAGTGGCCAGGATGCGTGGGGTCAGGACGTCCTCGGTGCGGAGGAGCGCGTTGGCGAGGACGGTGTTCGGTGAGACGAGATGGGCTGTCACGGATGTCCCCTTGAGGTCGGGGTGCTGGTGGTTGAACTGCCCGGAGCGGGGATCAGGGAGCCGATGCGACTGCGACACCGATCACGAATCCGCAGGAGGCGGAGATCGCGATGACGATCAGTGGTCCCGCGAAACGGCCCAGGCAGGCGATCATCGGTCGCCTCGCAGGTGCCGCCAGGTGCGCCAGGGCCGCGTGATGATCTCGCGGTAGGTGTGATGCGAGGGATGCTGCCCGCAGTGCTCCAGCACCCAGTTCTGGGGCTCGATGAAGTCTTCGCTGGCCGGTGACGTCTCGCCGTCCACGGCGCACTGCATGGCGTAGGTGGTCGGTTCGGCGTCGGGGTCTCGGTCGGGTTGGAGTGTCCAGGTCTCGTACCGCAGGACCGCTCGTGCGCTCATCGTCCCCACCGCCCGTTGGCCACGGCGACCTTGGCGCTGAGTTCCTCCGCCTGGGTGGGCGGGCGCAGCTGCTGGGGAGGCACGTCCCATTCCCTGCCGCCCTGCGGCGGGCGGAGTTGGACATAGGGGCCGGTGCGACCCATGACCGTGCCGACCTGGTCGTTGCGCTTGTCGACCATCAAGGTCCCCCTCTCATACTGCGGGGACTCGGTCATGGTCATCACCTCGGGTGGGGCGGGTGCCGCGCAGTACGGAGACCGTCGGGTGGGGAGCGAAGCCGGTCGGCAGGGGAGTACGGGGTTCGCCGAGGGCGCGCAGGAGCTGTCGCTCTCCAGAGAAGCGGGTGCGGGCGTGCAGCCAGCGGTGGTTGTCCAGGAGGTAGCCCTGGCCCGCCCCGAGTGTCAGGCGGTGTCGGGTGTCGGCGATGGCCGTGCGGAGAGCGGGCAGGTACGGCTGGACGATCGGGCTCCAGCGGGCCAGGCCGTCTTGGCGCAGCCGTATGGAGATCCGGCCGTCTGGCTGGACGGTGAAGACCTGGGTGGCATGGCCGGCCCCGGCTCCGAAGTAGGCGGTCCGTGGCTGGGAGAGCGCGACCGCGGCTTCGCGTGACGTCGTCATGAGTCGTGTGTGCACCTCGCGTCCGTCGGTGAGCAGCGTCTCGCCTCCTGTCGTAGAGGGGCGCAGGCATACGAGGAGGATCAGGCGAGGAGGCGCGGGTGTGCCGGATCGTTCGGTGTGGGGCTCCAGGCCGCCGTTGCCCAGGCCGGCGAAACCGGCTCGGTGGGCGTGGCTGCCCGTGTTGTGGATCAGGGTCAGGCCGTCCGGGGCGCTGTGGGGGTGAGGGGTGATCGTCATCAGTCGGGTGGCGAAGGCCAGGACCGCCTGCCGGGTGGTGAGGCCGTCGAGGGTGACGAGGCCGGTCTCGCGAAGCTGTGCGGCGATCACGTCTTGGGCGTGCGGGGTGCGGAGGCTGACGTAGTGGTCCGAGAAGAGTTTTTCGGACCCAGCGGAGGCGTCGGGCATCGCCGTACTCCTTCGATCGGGATCGGTGTGATCAGGGTGGGAAGAGATGGTGGTCGGGGTAAAGCGACGCATTGTCGACTCGGACAAATCACCTGCTAAAGGCGCCGGGTTGGTGAGTGCGTGCTACGTTCCGAAAGCCCGGCTCGCACCCCGCAGGACGAGGACCGTCATGACGTACACGCCCCCGCTCTGGCCCGTCTCCGTGAAGGGCGTAGCGCTCGGCGCGCACCATCGCGTGCTGCTGCTGAAGAACGAGCGGGAGGAATGGGAGCTGCCCGGCGGCCGCTTGGAGATCGGCAGCCCGGACGGGACACAAGTACCTGACGCCAGTCCGGAGGCGGCGCTGGAGCGCGAGATCCAGGAGGAGACCGGCTGGGAGGTCAAGGCCGGCTCGCTGATCGACGGCGGGGTGTGGATCTACCAGCCGATTCCCGGACGGCGGGTCCTGATCGTGACGTACGGCTGCACCGTACTGACCCCCGACCGGCCGCCGGTCGTCAGCCATGAGCACAAGCAGCTGGGCATGTTCACCGCTGACGAGGTGCCGGAACTGAACATGCCGGACGGCTACAAGCAGGCCATCGCCGCCTGGTACGGCCTCCAGCGTGCAGACTCCCAAGTACCGGACGACTACGGGCGGATGTAGCCGACGATGGCCGACGGCGAGATCGTGAAGCGAGCGGACGCGGACGGCGGCCGTCTTCCCCGCCCCTCGACCCGGCACGCACAGTGGCACTGGGCGACCCCGCAGGCCCAACTGGTCCTGGCAACAGGCGAGCTGGCCGATGTACTGCGCTTCTACCGGCGCGTGCATGGCCTCAACCAGACCGCGCTCGGCGACCTCCTCGGCTACGACAAGACATACATCTCCGCGTTGGAGTTGGGGAAGCGAGCACTCGACGACGTCGGCTCCCGCCGACGGATCTGCGAGTCCCTCAACCTCCCACCGCACGTCCTCGGCGTCACCGATCCCACCGACACCGACCACCGGGCGATGCTCCAGTTCGGTGAGTCCACGGTCCGGCTCGCCGAGATTGCCCGCCAGTCAGGGCACGCCTCCGAAGCCGTCTCTGAACTGTGGCCGCTCGTCGCCCGCCTCGAAGCCCGCGTCGACGACGGCCACACCGAGCGCGACGTCCTGCATCTGCTCGCGAGAGCCCGCGTCGGCCTCGGCGTCGCCCTGGGCAACGTGCTGCCCGAAGAACGCCTGGCCACCGCCGCACGCTGGACGGCCAAGGGCCTGGAGATCGCCGAATACTTCGACGACCCCCGCATGACCTCGTACGTCCTGCGCATGCACGGCAACGAACTGCGCAAGGCCAACCTCCGAGGCGCCGCCGTGCAGCGGTTGTGCCGCGCCGCCGCCATCGCACCCGATGACACCGCTCGCGCCGCGGCCCTGCCTCTCCTCGCCCGGGCCTCCGGTGCCCTGGGCAACAGGGAGATGTTCGACCGCGTGATGCGCGAAACGGACACGCTGGTGGACCGTGTCGAGCACACGAGCCTGTTCAACCCTTTCTCGTTGCACGAGATCCGCCTGCGCGGTCTCGTCGCCACCGGTCGTACGAAGGCCGCGATGCGGCTGGTGGAGGCGAGTCCCGTTCCTACGACCGTCGTGGCCCCGCAGTGGCGTGTCATCGAGCTGATCACGGTGGCGCACGTCCAACTGCTCGCCGATGACCGCAGAGGTGCCGCCGGGTCGCTGGACACAGCGACCCGGGAGGCGGTGACCCAGCGTCTTCCTCACCAACTCCAGCGGATCATGCGCGCTGCGGGGACACGGCTGCCGGCGCAGCAGGCCGCGGCATCCGATTTCCTGGACCGGATACGAAGTGAGATGGCGGCCTGACCGGGTCGGCGCCTGACGGTCGAGTCGGTCAGCGTCGGAGACGGGACGCGCCCGATTGCCGCGGCATGTGCGGGGTTGACGTGTGGGTGGTGCTCTGTCCATGACGGGGGTTGGTTGCGTCCGCGAGTAGGTCTGCCATACGCCGCAAGCGCCACGTCAGGACATCGCTGATGGAAGAGGCGCTGTCCAGTTCCCGCAGGCCGGCGGCTTCTGCCAGAAGCGCTCGGGGATCGCGGCCGGCCTGTTCGGCCTGTGCCATGGTGGCGACGAGCGCTGGCCATCCGGGCTCGGCGATGACCGAGTCCGCGAGGTCGGGAAGGGCCACGTGGACCTGGAGCGCGTACCAGTCGCGGACTGGCTGGATGATCTGTCGGCCCTGTTCCCTCAGCAGGGCGAGGGGAGCCTCGGCTGTTGTGGCGTAGGCGGTACGCAGGTGGGCTGCGGCCCGGCGGGCGGACTCTGCTTGCTGCGCATGCCGGCGCTGGGCGTGCCAGTGGGCGGTGGCGAGCATCAGGAAGAAGAGGGTGTCGATCAGCATGGCCGTGGTGGCGCCGTCTTCTCCTCTGCCTCGGGCGGGCCCGCTGTGGAGCAGTTCACGGGCGGCCAGGCGCAGGGCTTGGGCGTGGCGGTGCTCGGCGCGGGTGTGGGACAGGCGTGCGCGTTCGAATGCCCAGGCTGCCTCTCTGAGCTGCTGGCGGGTGCCGGTGTCGCTGGTCATGGCGAGGGCGTCGAGGATCTCGCCGGTGGCGGTGATGCGAGCGGCCGTCGCGCCGTCACCGTCCTGGTCGATGGTGAGCAGGGCGACCCAGGCAGCGTGGGTGGCGGAGCGCCGACTGGTGGCGGCGGCTGACGGCTTGTGCCAGGTGCCGTCCGTTCCACGGTTCGTGGCGTGTTGGTGTGTCTCGGCCGGGGCGGTGGCGAAGCGCTCACGGATGCGAGGCAGAGACAGGTCGGCGGAAAGGGTCGAGCCGGCGAAGTAGACCGGTTTGCCGGCCTGGTTCCGGTCGTCGGGGAGAGCGACGTTGTAACCGAGCAGGTCACCCGATGGGGCCGCGCGCTGCCGGACGAGGAGTCCGGTGGCATGGAGCCGGGCGAAGAACTCGTCCTCACTGGTGGCGCCTGTCAGTGCCTGCCGGACGGCTGTCCGCAGCTCTTCTCGTGCGGCGCGGTCGCGTCCCTGGCGGTCGGCCTTGTGCTGTTCGGCGCTCGTGGGGCGCTTCGGCGCGGTGCCGTCGCCAGGCGTCACTCGGCGCAGGTCGTAGTCGACTTCGATGCGGCGGGCCTCGTCCTGGGCGCGCTTGCCGGAGCGGTGATGGTCGGGACGCCGCCCGTCCTCCCGGACGAGGGTGGCGATGATGTGGATGTGGTCATCGGCGTGCCGGACTGCGGCCCAGCGGCAGCCGACGCCGTCGCCGGGGTCGATACCGGCGGCGACGACCATGCGCCGTGCGATGTCCGCCCAGCCGGCGTCGGACAGAACGCGGTCACCCGGCGAGGCGCGCACCGAACAGTGCCAGACATGGCGGGGCGGACGCTGGTCATCGTCCAGGAGGTGAAGGGGCTGGTCGAGAATCTGCTGGAGAGCGGTGAGGCCGGCGTTCACGTCCCGTCCCGGATCGGGGGCCGAGCCGTCGTACGAGGCGACCAGATGCGGATCGACGTGCTCCTCCTTGGTGCCCTTGCCGTAGAGGTAAGCGAGCAGGCCGTAGGTGTTGCTGCCCTGCTTGTGAATCTTTGGGATCATGCGGCCTCGCCGTACTGGTCGCGCCGCAACCGAGGTTGAGGGCTGCTCGGGTCGATCAGGGCGATGAACCGCTGGACGGCTTCGTCGACGCGGTTCCGTGTGGTGGCCGTCCGCTCGATGGCATCGTCCAGGTACGGGACTTCCGCTCCGGCGTTGAGAGCGGCGACGGCCTGGTTGAGGAGGTTGCCGTACTGGGTGAGGGCACGGCGGGCGGCGAACAGTTCCTGAAGGACGCGGCGGTTGTCGGCGATCGCGGCGGTGACGCCGGTCAGATCGCGTGCTGCGGCGAGGCCGGACTGGGCCAGGAACCCGGCCAGGGTCAGGTTCGCAGCTTGTGCTCCGGCTTCGGCGAGGACTCTCTCGCTGCTGCTGAGCCGCACGCTGACGGCCGGTCGCTGCATCGGCTTGCGCGGCCGAGATCGTGGCCTGGGCTTGCTCGGCGAGGGCATGGTGGGCCCTGTTTGCTCGCCCTGCTGCGGTC
The DNA here is from genome assembly GCF_044747345.1 of Streptomyces sp. NPDC090088. Lineage (NCBI taxonomy): Bacteria > Bacillati > Actinomycetota > Actinomycetes > Kitasatosporales > Streptomycetaceae > Streptomyces > Streptomyces sp. NPDC090088. The sequence continues at coordinate 104,454 of NZ_JBIVDZ010000017.1, forward strand.
CGCCCTCGGTCGCAGCCTGGTCGACCGGTGCCCCCTGGCGCCGGTCGTCTGCCTCCGCCACCCCCGGGGCGGAGGCCGGTTGGGACACGCCCCCTGCGGGGGAGTGTCCCAACCTCCAACTTGCTCCGGCTGAGGTCGGTGCCGTGGTCGCCTTCTGGTTGATGGTGGGGTGCTCCTGATGTGGGTCGTGCATGAGTGGGCCTCCGAGACGTAATCGGTCGGCGGACGGGGCTTGTGGGCGGACGCTGATGTCAGGTGTGTGCAGCATCTGAAGAGCTCGGTTGCTGCGGGATGCCATTCGGAATGGGCTGTTGGGGCGTGGACACATGGGAAGCAGCGGGACCGGTCCCCTGAGGCAATGCGGTCCCCGGTCCCCGAACGCTTCGGGGACCGGGCGTCGGCGTTCATCGGGGACGGTCCCCCTGACACGTCGTCACGGGGACCGTCCCGTTCGACTGCACGGTCCCCGGTCCCCGACTGCACGGTCCCCGGTCCCCGACGGGACGGTCCCCGTTGTCGGGACGCTCCGGGGACCGACGTGCATTGCCCTCTGACCTGGTCTTTCGGCGGGGACCGTCCCCTTTCGGTCCCCGGTTCAGCGGCACTGCGGTCCCCGATTCCGGTGCTCGACGGTCCCCGCCAGGTGGTGACCGTGATCGCGGGACCAGCGGGGACCGTAGGCCGGTCCCCAGGGCGTCGGTCCCCGATCGGCTCTCGGCTCGGTCTTCGAGTGCACCCCGGCCTGCCGCCGTGAAAGTCAGGTGTGGATGTGCCGTCTGCGGTCGGGGCCGGTGAGGATGACGCGCTCGGTCATCTCGGCGAGGCGTGAGGCGACCCGGTCGCCGAGAGTGGCCCGCAGCTCCGGGATCGGCAGGTTGGTGGTGATCAGGGTGGGGAGCATGTGCTCGTACCGGTGGTTGATCAGCCGGTAGGTGAGCTCCTCCGTCCACTCGCTGCTCTTGGCCGCTCCGAGGTCGTCCAGGACCAGCAGCGGGCAGCGGGCCAGCGTCTGCAACTCGCGTTCGGTGTCGTGGCCCGGACGGGGGCGGAGCCGTGCGTGGAGGTCGGCGGAGGTCGTGGCCTCCCAGCGGAGCCTGACACCTCGTGTGAGGAGGGCGCGGACGGCGCCGTACGCCTGGTAGGTCTTGCCGGTGCCGGTGGGGCCGGCGATCAGCAGCGACGGTCCCTCGGCAATGCCGGGGCCGCTGGGGCCCGGACGTCCGGCGTGGGCGACCTGGCCGGCCCAGGCGGTGATCTGGGGGTGATCGGCAAGGGCGCGACGGTAGCGGGCGGGGATGCGGGCGTCGGCGAGTTCCAGTGCCGTGACCGGCTCGGGTGGCGGTTCCTCCGCTGCGGCGGCGGGGTCGATTCCGCGGTCGGCGAGGATCGTGTGGAGCCGGTCGACGAGCGGACCGGCCCGCAGGGGCTCACGGGTGAGGGTGGCGTTCAGAGTTCACCTCCGTAGGCGGCATCCACGTTGCTGGGGTTCGTCCACGCCTGGTGGGGGACCGGTTTGGGCGCGGCGTTCATGGCCTCGTGGACGAGACTGGGAAGGGTGCTGGGATGCAGCCCTTTGGCCCGGTGATGCGCCAGTCCCGCCCGGAGGTGGGTGGCCGTGATGCCTTCGCCGAGGAGTTTGCGCACCTCGCGGCCGAGATGGCCCAGGACGCTTTCCGGCGGTCGGTGGGCGCACGCGGCGGCGTACTCGGCGATCAGCTGCTGGGCCGAGACGGTGTCGGGCGCGGGGGCGCTCGCGCCCCCCGAAGGGGTACTTCCTAGATCCATGATCCTAGGTCCTAGATCCGTCCCCTGAGGGCTCACGTTTGCTGCCCGGAGCCCTCCCTGCTTCCTCACGGAAGACTCCGTGAAACGCTCCTGACCTGCACGATCACCGCCATCCCCCGAATTCAGTGAGGGCTCCCGTATCTCGTGGGAGTCCTCCCGGAGCGTTCCGTGAGGCGAGGGTGAGGGGGCCATGACGTCGACGTTCCCGATGAGCGTGGTGGCTCCGGCGGGTGCGTCGTGGTGAGGGCATCCGGGGAGACGGCTCTTGCTGGGGCGGTTGATCTTCTGGTGCTGGTGCCACGTGACGATGTGGAGGTACCGCTTGTCGTCCGGCCCCTTGTAGCGGCAGATCAGCCTGGCGGTGGCGAGCTGGGCGAGGTCCGTCTCGACGTCCGTGGAGCCGTGTTCCGGGCGCAGGACCCACAGCTGTCCGGCGATGATCGCGGCGTGGTCGCGGTGGCGGCCCTGGTCGTCGGCCTGGGTGAGCAGGCCGAGGAAGGTGCGCTCGGCGGTCAGGGAGACGGCGGCCAGGGACTCGGAGACGAAGGCTTCGGGCTTGATGGTGCGGATTCGGGCCAAGAGGCGGGGTTTCCTCACTCGGTTGCAGGGTGGCAGGCACCCACGGCTCACCGTCGTCGTGGCGGTACGGGGGAAAGGGGCGGGGGAGTCGGCCGGCCGGCGGTGCAGGGCGTCTGGAGTCCACTCGCGTTTTCCGGGGGTGTCGTCAACATAGCCACACCCAGGCCGCGCAAGTCCAGCCCAATCCGGCGCAATCTCTCACGGCAGAAAGGCTGCCGAGGAAACTGGCTGTGAAAGGCGGTGCGAAAACCGTAAGGGACGATCGGCGGTTGACCAAAAAGTTGTTCTGGACGTCGAGCCAGACAGATCACATCGAGAACCTGTTGACGTACTGCCGAAGCGGAAGCTACAACACAACACCCCTGCGCCGAAGGGCAATCGGAGTCCCGGCCTGACGCCAGTCTCCACAGCCTGAAGGGATACGCGTCGACTCTTCGGCCGTGCGCGGCGGGGCAACATAGACCACGATCGCCGGTTCACCAAACCGGCGAATGCAAGTTACAACTGGAGCCATGGCAGCACGCTCTCTGGACATCGGACCCGCAGGCATACGAACCGCCCGAACCATCGAAATCGTCCGCACCGAACGCGGCCTCTCCCAGCGCCGGCTTGCCGCTCGCGTGACGGCCGTCGGCCGTCCGATGTCCAACACCATGCTGTCCCGCATCGAACGCGCCCAACGCCGTTGTGACGTCGATGACCTGGTCGCTCTCGCCGAAGCACTGCACGTTTCCGTCCTGGTGCTTCTCGGAGTCGACCCCTTGCCCGGTCCGCACTCCCTGCGCACCTAGCACGGGATCCCCGGTCTGCGACACCGGGGATCCTCCGGACCACCTCTCGCGCTCGCCGGCCCTGCTTGGTGACCGCGCTCACTCCGAAACTCTCCGACGAAAGGCAACCGTGCCTGTCCGCCCCCTTGATATTCACCACCCGGGTGCCGATCCGGTATCAGCGACGAGCCCTGCCATGCGGCAGGCATTCCTGAGTGTGAAAGAGGCCGCCGAATATCTCGGTATGTCGCCGCACACTCTTTACGTCTGGCGGCATCGTCGAATCGGTCCACCCAGTTTCCGGATGGGATCCCGTGGGCGGGTGACGTACAGGTTTGAAGCGCTGGACGCCTGGATCTGCGAGCAAGAACGCGCAGATTCGCGCTCCAACCCGGCCCTGAGCCCATTGGGCGTCGAGCCGGAGCGGCGCTCGGACTACGCCACGAGTGCCTGACTGAGCCTGCCCCCCACCCCACGCAACCTGCCATCAAGGGACGTATTTGGCCGGCTACATCGAAGACCGTTGGATCAAGAAGAAGAAAGACGCCGTCACCGGCAAGCGGGAGCGCACCACTCGCTACGGCAAAGGCTCCAGGTATCGGGTAGCCGGTATCCCCGGAGTCCGGGACAAGTCATTCGACATCCTCGAAGACGCCAAGGCGTGGCTCCGCAGGGTCGGCACGGACAGCGAACGCGGCGAGTTCGTCGACCCCCGCGACGGTTCGATCACGGTTGACGACTACGTGACACGCTTCTGGCGGACGGGAGTCCGCGGGACGCCTGCCACGGTCAAGCGCATCGACGAGCGGGTTCGTCTCCACATCCAGCCTCACCTGGGCACGGTGTCTCTTCGCGACATCACACCGGTGGTGTTGCGCGGCTACATCGCTGCGCTGGAGGCCGAATGCTCGCCGCGGTACGCGCGCCAGATCCTGTCCTCGCTCTCGAACATCTTCGAGACCGCCATCGACGACAAGCGTCTGGTGCGCAATCCGCTCCGGGCCAAGTCGGTTCGTTGGCCGAAGGTGCCCGACGACCAGCGGGAAGCCTGGCCGCTGAAGACGGCGATGAAGGTCCTGGAGGCCATCAACCCGCGGTACCGCATTGCCGCTGTGGTGGCATTGGGCTGCGGATTGCGACAGGGCGAAGTGTTCGGGCTGTCGCCGGAGGACGTCGACTTCTCCCGCGGAGTCCTGCGCATCCGGCGACAGGTCCAACTTCTCCACGGCCGCCTGTACTTCACGCTCCCGAAGGGCGGCAAGAGCCGTGTCGTCGACATGCCCCCATCGGTCGCCTCGGCGTTGGCCGACTACTTCCTGGAGTTCCCGGCTGTCGAGGTTGAGTTGCCCTGGGGAGGTCCCGAGGGGGACAGGGAGCGGAGGAAGTTCCCGCTCATCCTCACCACCACGTACGGCAACGCCCTCCGCGCGAACATATTCAACGTGGATGTGTGGAAGCCCGCGCTCGCAGTGGCTGGTGTCATCCCCATGCGGAAGGCGGGTGAGCGATGGGCGGCCTCCCGCAAGGACGGCTTCCACGTGCTGCGCCACACGTACGCCTCGGTAATCCTCGAAGCAGGCGAGTCCGTGGTGACCCTGGCCCGCTGGCTGGGGCACTCCAGCCCGACCATCACGCTGGACTACTACGCGCACTTCATGCCCGAGGCGGGCGGGAAGGGGCGCAGTGCCATCGACACCCTGCTCGCTCAGACGTCCCAAGCCGCCGTGGCCGCGTAGGGGGAATGACGAGCCACAAAGGTCCGTGAGTAGAGAGGGGCGCAGCACCGCTGCGCCCCTCTTTGGCGTTTAAGACGCCATTTCATTTGGTGAGTCGGCGGTGACATATGAGGGTCGCGGCGATGGCGGTGAAGGCGAGGAAGTGTTCCGGCTTGCGCTCGTAGCGG
>NZ_JBIVDZ010000018.1:0-48559 GCF_044747345.1 Streptomyces sp. NPDC090088
CGTACGCGGAGGCGACACCGCCACAGGTGAGAGTCAACCGTCTTTCAGCGAGCAAGTGCTGCTCAACCAACCCAGAGACCACCGCAGTCAAGTCGGCTGCGTGAACTGCGCCTACGGCCGGGAGTCGCCGTGCCGTTCGTCTTCCGGCCCCCGTCGGACAGCAAGCACCGGACCCCCGTGGACGAGCACCCGGGGCGGCACGGTGCGCGGCGCCCTCACACCGCGCGTGAACGTGACGCCGTACCCCGCCCCGCGCAGGGGCGGGTGCCGAGAGCCGCTCGCCCCGCCGGGGCGCGTCGGGTGCTGCACCGAGGAGACGCCGGCGCGACCGCGGTGACCGTACGACCCGCGCCCGCCCTTACGGTGACGCCTAGCGCAGGGGGGCCATGAGACCGGGCCACCGCAGCGGGTCAGATGCCGCCGGTGTTGAGCAGCCGGTTGGGGGTGCCGGAGGGGACGCCCCGCAGGACACCGGGCGTGGCCGTGTGGTCGAGCCAGACATGGACCTGCTTGGCCGTGGCATGAGGGTGTGCCGACAGGTACAGCGCGATCACGCCGGTCGCATGCGGCGCGGCCCAGGACGTGGCACCGTCGTCCTCCGTGACCGTACCGCCTCCCGCCAGAGCGGCGGTCACCTTCTGGCCGGGGGCGTACAGGTCCACGCACCGTCCGTACCCCGACCCGTAGGAGCCGCCGTCGCTCCATGGGCGGTCGCCGGGGGTGGAGGCCGCGACGACGATCGTGCCGGGAACACCGGCCGGAGAGTGCTTGCAGGCGTCGTCATGGAAGTTGCCGGCCGACACCACGGTGGGTATCCCCGCGTCGACCATCTTCTTCACGGCCGCCTCCAGGGCAGCCGACCGGTGATCCAGGTTGAGCGACATGTTCACCACCGCGGGTTTCCGTGCGTGCGCGGTCACCCACTTGACCGACTTGACCAGGGCCGCCTCGGCCGCTGCCGCGGAGCCGCCGCCCTCGCTCTCACACACGATGCCCTGGACCCGTACGAGATCCGCCCCGGGTGCCACTCCGTACTTCGCCCCGCCGATGATGCCCGCGACGAACGTGCCGTGCCCGGTGCCGGCTTCACTGAAGCAGTCACCGGAGTCCTTCGCCCCCACGAAGTCGGCCCCGAGGTGGGCGCGTCCGCCGAACTCCTTGTGGCCGATGTCCATCCCGGTGTCGATCACATAGACGTGCACGCCCTTACCCCTTGCGGTGGTGGTGAACTTCCCGTCCAGGGGCCGCGACCGCTGGTCCAGAATGTCCAGGTTCCACGGAACGTGCCGGGTGACAGGCGACGCCGTGGCCCGCGCGACCCCGGACAACGTCCTCACGGCGCCGGCAGACGCCGGCACCGACCCTGACGGCGACCCGCCCCCGGACAGCACCACGGACCTTTCCGTCCCATGTGCGGGGAGCGCGTCGCCGCCCCCGGCAGCCGACCCGGTTTCCCCGCCGCAGGCCGAGGCCCCGAGCACCACCACCATGGCCACCACCATGAGACCGGCCTTCGTCACGTTCCGCGTCACAACATCCCCCACCGCTCCGCTTTGTACACAGCCAGCACACAAGACGACCAAAACAAGCCAATAGTTCCAGCCCGGCGTGTAGGCGGGCTCGTCCACTGACAGCCGCACACCACCGGGCACAACCCCGCAGCCCCACGCCGCCGCCTGGAGGAGCTGACACGATGCCCGGGCCGCCTGAAGGTGATCACACGGCACGCAAGCTTCAGGAACGCCTCGTGAATGCCGTCGCGGACCTCCTGGCGGATCTGCAGCCGTCGCAAGCCGTCGATCCACGCATTCGTCCGCTCGACCACCCAGCGGACCGGGCCCACGCCTAAGCCGTACGGAACTCCGCGTCGGACGACGACCGGCTACATGACCCGCTTCCACAGACGCCGACGGCACTCGCCGAAGCCGTAACCCCGGCCGGCGAACAACCACCGCAGCCGGCCACAGGGGCGACCGGCCACTCCGCCGATCCACTGGATCACGCCGAGCAACGGCAGCAGCCGGGTAATGCCATGGCGGCTGCCACCGGCCAGGACGATGGCGAGCAGCGTGCCCCCTGCCTCCCGGACCACATGGTGCCTCGCGCCCGACCGGGCACCGCCGACCGCGCTCGGCCCGGTCCTGGGCCACCCCGGCAGGCCCGGCAGGCCCGGCGGCCAGAGCCGCCGATCACCGCCCGGAACCAGTCCAGCTTCCCGGCACAGTGCAACCGGTCCCACACCCCGCCCTCGCGCCCGACCCCCAGCCAGCGCCAACACATCATCCCGGACCCCAAGCCGAACCCCCGCAACAACCACCCCCAACCCGACACCCAACACCAACAGCCACCCGAAAGACACCACCGGATTCGACGTCCCGCCCCCACCGCCGAACAGTCGAACCGCCGCCCGCCTGGATCACGCACGCCCACCGTCACGCCCCGGACCACGAACAACTCGTCCAGCACTCGGAAACCTTCATCACATGGGCCGCCATCACGCTGATGACCAGGCGCATCACCCGCCGGCCGTCCCGCAGGAGCACACAGCCCGCCTCCCGCGACGCCAACCGGGACTGACCGTTCTCAAGTTCACGGTCAGCAACCCCACCCGGACCGGCCCGCATCCCGGACCGGGACCAGCTCTCCCACGGCGCCGCCTGCTTCGTCTCCCTCCGGCTCCGGCAGGATGAGTACATGCTCATCGTGATCGGCGGACTGCCCGGCACAGGCAAGACCACCCTGGCGCGGCTGCTGGCCGCACGCATCGACGCGGTCCACCTGCGCGTCGACACCATCGAACAGGCCATCGTCCGCTCCGGCCTGGCACGGCACCCCGTCGGACCGGTCGGCTACGTCATCGGCTACGCCCTGGCCCAGGAACATCTCCAGCAAGGACTCACCGTGATCGCGGAATCCGTGAACCCCCTGGCGGTCACCCGCGACAGCTGGCATAACGTGGGGACCAAGGCAGTCGTCCCCGTCGTCGAAGTGGAAGTCATCTGCTCAGACCCGGACGAGCATCGAGACCGCCTGACCACGCGATCGATCGACATTCCGGACCTGCCACCGCCCGACTGGCAGCAGGTCCTCGACCGCGACTACGAACCGTGGGCCCGGGAGCACCTCGTCATCGACACAGCCGGACAAGAGCCGCACCAATCACTTGCGCTGCTCCTTCGCCATCTTGATCACACCGGGTTGATGCCACACGATCCCAACCCGGGCGCCCGTCGGCCTGCCGAACGGAGTTAGGTGGATCCTGGAGGCTGTTCGCTACTCCAGCACCGCGCGGAAGGTGCGTTCGCCGATGCCGCGCATCAGCGGGTTGTCCGCCGACTGCGACAGGAAGACCAGGGACAGGGCAAGCGCCCACCCGCGGGCCCGCTCCCAAGTTGCGTCGTCCGCGCGGCCGTACGCTTGTCGAAGGGCAGCACGCTGCTCCGCCGTGAACAACATCCAGGCCACGGACAGGTCGGTGGCGGGATCACCGGAGGTGATGTCACCGAAGTCGATCACGGCGCTGATCCGGCCACGGTAAACCAGGATGTTGGCAGGGTGCAGGTCACCGTGCAGCCATACCGGCGGCCCGTCCCAAGCAGGCGCAGCGGCGGCCGTCTCCCAGATCTGCAGTGCGGTGGCGCGCTCGTCCAGGTCGACATGCGCCAGTCCGGTCAGGACACCCTTGGCCCGCCCGGCCAGCGGAATTCCGCGAGCTTGGTTGACCGGCGCGGCCGAAGGGGCTGGGGCGTGCAGCGCATCCAGAAAATCGCCGAGCGCCGCAGCGGCTGACCAGGCATCGTCGGGCTCCGATCGCGCCGCGATCCGGCCGGGGAAGAACGGCACGACGCTCCAGGACCACGGATACTGAGCCGCCGGCCGCCCGACACGCACCGGCGCCGGCACAGGCAACGGCAAGCGGCCGGCCAACTGCGGCAACCACCGCTGCTCGTGCGCGACGAGCTCGGCGGCCATGGCACGCCGGGGCAACCGGACGAGGAACTCCTCACCAAGCCGGCACACAAGGTTGTCCCAGCCGTTGGCCAGCACCTCGACCGGCAGGCCCGCCAGATCGGGGTGCTGTTCGTCGAGCAGACGGCGCACCAAATCGGCGGAGACCGAAACCTCCGCAGCAGGCATTCGGCGAACTGTCACAGCGAGAACTCTACGGCGGCGGCCCAGTGCGCCCGAAGGTCACAGAGTGAAATGCCCTGGCCAGCCGGGACGATCACCTAGCCCACCAGACAGTGCCAAGCGAACGCCGGACAACTCTCACCATGTCATGTTTGGCCCAGAAACAGGCACTCAGCGGGTTCTGACCTAGCCGGCGCTGGCCCACGTGGCACTGAAATCGCTACCGGTGATGCTGGTACTCAGCGCGCTGACGGTGTCCTTCTTCTGGCCCCTCGTGCCGGTGGTCATGATGATCTGCAACGGGTTGGCGTTGCCGAGCGGGGCGGCGTTGACCAGGGCTTCAGTGATGGAGACCGTGCCGAAGTTCGCCAGCGGCGGGATGCAGCCGCTGTCACAGGGGGGCAGCCCCACGATGACCTCGGCGGAACTGGGCGGCGGGACCGAGGCCGCGCCGACCGGGAGCTCCCTCCAGAACCCGGGGTAGTCCGAGATCCCCATGTTGTAGTTCTTTTGGTCGGGGTTGTAGGCCGAGAAGGCGATCAGCTCGTCGCCAGGGTGGACGGGTTCGCTGAAGGTGTGCCGCTGATCCGGGTAGAACTGGTACCAGGCGTAGTACACCGGGGTGCCGTTCGAGCAGTCGGCCTCGGTGCCGATCTGCTCGACCGTGCTGCTGTTGTAGCCGCCCAGGCCCACCCAGACGCTGGAGTACTGGCTGCCGGAGGCGCAGGTGACCGCCGGCACCACCCAGGAGGCCTGGACGAGGTCGTAGGAGCCGACGGCGGCGTAACCGGACCAGTCGGCGCTCAGCACGGGGGCCGCGCCGGCAGCGCTCGCCGAGAACAGCACGGACGCGGCGGCGAGGACGAGCGAGGCGAGGAAGATGCACATGCGTCTTAACAAGGGGGTGCTCCCTGGAAGGGGTCGGAGGGCCCGGCGGCGGTCGGCTCCCGCCGCCGAGTCGTCTGCCATCCTTCCGTCCCAACCCCGCCCGCGACCACCCTTCGTCAGGAGCCGTCATGCTTCCACCGTCGGCTTCCCCGGCTCTCGCCGCACCTGCTCATCGTGCCGTGCACGGTCAGCGGCGCCGCAGTCCCTCAGCCCAGTTCCGGAGTTGGTCCACGAGGACCAGGCTGTCGCCCCGGGACACGGCCCGAAACAGCCGGGTGACGTCGGGCCGGTTGCCGCCGGTGAGCGTGACGGCGAGCGGGGATCCGTGGCATTCGACGACCAAGTGGTGCTTCGAGCCGGGGCGGGCGCGGTCAACGGGCGAGGGGCCGACGTGATCCCTGCCGACCAAGATCGTCGAACACAAGACCCGCAGCTCACTTCATTCCGAGAGGCCAGCCGGAAGACAGTGGCTGCGGCTGACCACCCCGGGCGGGCTCGGGCCTACCCCTCCGATATGACGGCTGACGTCTCTCGATACTCGATTCCGAGCGACAGATACCGATGCCACAAGCCGGATCAGAACGGTTCGAAGCTGACCTTGCCCGGACCAATCTCTCCGCGTTCTTCCAGCTCATTCAGGTCTTCCGGCTCAAGGAACTCCAAGGCAGCCGGGTCGATCCCATGGTGCGGTTCCACATCGCGCAATTGCTGGACGAAGGAAAGCACAAAGCCGGTGAACGATCCATCGAAGACCTGAGGGTTCGACCCGTTGATGTTGGTGACCACCTTCCAACGGTCCGGGTCCCGGTCGCAGGGCCAGAAGAAGTGCTCATCACCGGAGTAGTCGTATCCCCAGGAGATGAGCCCGCCCGGCTCGGGATGGAACCGGAAGGGGTACTCGTCCTGGTCGCGACGCCACGACTTGCCGAACGACTCGCTGATCCGCCGCATCCGATCGATCAGCGGACTGGACCCCCGGGGGTGGAAGACCACCAACTCTTCGCAGATCACCCCGGCGCCATAGGCGTCAAGGAACTTCTTGAAGTCGCCGGGCAGCGCCGAACCGACGTACTCCTCGACCTCGGTCCAGTCCTCGGGGGACAACTCTCGGGCTGGCGGCGGGCCGAACAACTGCACCAGCTCGTCCAATGCGGTCATACGCCCCACTTGCCTGTTCGTCCGTTGTCGGCGGCAAACCTAGTCATTCCCGGCTGCGCCGGGCAAGGGCGGAGTTGGCTGACACCGGCCGCCGGGCGGGCCGCCGACGGAAGCCGCAGCCACGCGGGAACGAGGCCCGCCCGCAACAAGGAGGACTCCCGCTGCCGGACACGCCGACGAGCCGCGAACCGGCCCCGCCACGTGCGCACGGTGTCCACGTGCACTCCCACCTCGACGGCGATACGCGCGTTGGACCTGCCGCGAGCCGCCCGGAGCACGATCGGCGCCCGTACCCGGGCCCGGTGCTCGGACTTGTGGCCCCAGGCGGCCTTCTTCAACCGGTGCCGCTCGGCGGCGGTCAGGACTATCGGGCGCGCGGCGGCAACAGGCAAGGCAGGCAGACCGATCTGCAGAAGTGGATCACGACAGCCGCAGCCTGCCGCATCCGCTTTCACCAGGGCGCGGCCCGTGCTTGGGCTGCGGGTCCGGGCGCTCACGGGGATTCCGGCGGGCGATATCGATCGGGCGGCTCAGGAGAGTTCGTGCCGGGTGCCGTCGGCGACGGCGTGGAGCTTGTCGGGGTTGGCCACGTTGTGGATGGTCGAGATGCGGTCCTCCGCGTCGAAGTCGAAGGTCAGCGTCGCAATCACACGGTCCGGGCCGCGAAAGACGACGCCCGGGCCGCCGTTGATCCAGGTGAGCTCCGCCCGCATCTGATCGGGCGTGACGCCCTGGTAGGTCACGGTGCCGAGCGCGGCGAACCAAGCAGCCACGGTCTCCAGGCCGACGACCGGCTTGAGGGCCTGGCGGACCTTGCCGCCACCGTCGGTCCACAGCGTCACGTCCGGCGAGAGCAGCTCCATCAGGGTGTTGATGTCGCCGCCCGTGGCCGCCGCGAAGAATCGCTCGGTGACGTCGCGTTGGCGGGCAGGGTCGGCGGTGAAGCGGGGCCGCCGCGCCTGCACGTGCTCGCGGGCGCGGTGCGCGGCCTGCCGCACCGCCGCCTCCGAACGCTCCACCGCCTGGGCGATCTCCCCGTAGCTGAAGGCGAAGACCTCCTTCAACACGAAGACCGCGCGCTCCAGGGGGCTCAGCGTCTCCAGGACGACCAGCAGGGCCATCGAGACCGAGTCCGCCGTGGCGACGCCGTCGGCGGCGTCCGGGCCGGTGAGGATCGGCTCGGGCAGCCACGGGCCGACGTACGTCTCACGCTGGTGGCGGGTCGAACGGAGCCGTTCCATCGCCAGGTTGGAGATGATCCGGGTCAGGTAGGCCTTGGGGTCGGCGACCTGGGACCGGTCGGCCGCCGACCACTTGAGCCAGGCGTCCTGGACCACGTCCTCGGCGTCGGCGGCGGAGCCGAGGATGCGGTAGCCGACCGAGAAGAGCAGGGTGCGGTACTGCTGGAAGGCGAGCTGGTCGGCGTCGGCCTGCTGCGGCTGGGTCACTTGGCGCTCCTGATCCGGGTGTAGCGCCCGCCGTGCGGCCAGAACGCGCCCGAGGCGGGCATCTTCTTCATGCGGGCGAAGGTCGGCCACGGCGCGGCGCTGACCGTCTCCTTGTACTTCGCGGCCCGCTTGCCGGTCAGCACGATCCGGCGCGGGCTGTCGTCGGGGTGGGTGAACTGCACGACGGCGTCGTTCCGGCCCAGGCTGACAGGCGTGTGGTAGTAGCCGAAGCGGAAGGGCTTGGGTTCCTTGCCGGCCAGCACCCGCAGGATCGAGAGGGCCGCGTGCACGCCGGTGGGCATGCCGCCCTGGCAGGTCCCGTGCATCACACCGTAGCCCTGACGGATCGCCGCCGCGTCGCCCACGGCGTAGACCTCCGGGTGGGAGACCGAGCGCAGCGCGCTGTCGGTGACCACCCGGCCGCGCTCGTCGACGGTCAGGCCCGCAGCCGCGGCCAGCGGGGAGACGCGGGTGCCGCTGGTCCACAGCACCGCGGCCGCCTCGATGCTGGAGCCGTCCGCGAGCTCGACGCTGTCCGGCAGCACCTTGACCACCTCGGCGCCGCAGCGCACCTGCACGCCGAGGCGGGCGAGCGCCGCGTTCAGGTAGGCCTTGGCCTTCGGGTGCATGGTCGCGCCCGGCTCCGCCCGGCCAAGCAGGACCACCTGGAGCTCCGGGTGCCGCTCGGCGATCTCCGCGGCGGCCTCGATACCGGTGAGGCCGCTGCCGCCGACCACAACCGTCCCGCCGTCGAGGCGGGTCAGCCGGTCGGCGAGGAGGGTGGCGTCCTCCGGGCTGTTGAAGGTGTGGGCGTGGTCGTCCACGCCGGGGACGGAGGCCGTGTCCGCGATGCTGCCCAGGCCGTAGACCAGGGTGTCGTAGCGCAGCACCCGGTCGTCGTCGATCCGGACGGTCTTCGCATCGGCGTCCACGGCGGTGACCCAGCCGCGGACGAACGCGGCGCCGGTGCCGTCCAGCAGTTCCGGGATGTTCAGCTCGGCCGTCTCCTGGCCGGTGGCGGTCATGTGCAGCCGGAGCCGCTCGGTGAAGGTGTCGTAGGGGTTGACCAGCGTCACTCGCAGGTTCCCGCGCTTCCTGGTGCGGGCCGCGAGCTGCATCGCAGCGGAGAGCCCGGCGTAGCCGGCGCCCAGGACCAGGACCTCGTGCTGCTGCGTTGTCGTGTTCATCGCTCTGCTGCCTCTTTCGAGTGGACCGTTCCCGCGTTGCGGACGACCACCAGACGCAAGCTGCCCGTTCGTTCGTGACATGGGGCCGATGTGACCCACATCACCTCGCAGAGAGAAGGCGGACACGACGCGGCACCAGCCCCCCGGAGCGCCGCGACGCAGCATTCAACCATGATCGACTGACTCCGCACCGGAACTGACGGAACAGCAGGAGCCGCAGACCAGTGGCAGGGCTTGATGCACGCCACCCGCGAGCACGACCGCCTCTACACCACCCCCGACAAGCGGCACTTCACCCTCACCACTCGATCGCGAGCTTCACCCGAGACGAACCGCACCCACATCACCGATCGTCATCACCTCGACACCTGAACGGCGGCGCCCCGCGGCCGGCTCCGGAGTCAACCCCCGAAGGACCTCTGGAGCCGACCACCAAGGAATGTCCCGTATAGATCTTCAGGGCTCGGCGGTGGGCTATCCCATGGCCGCTCGGGCCGTGTCGAGGAACGCCAGCCGGTTGTCCTCCAGGTAGTCCCGTACGCTCTCGCCGTCGGGCAAGCCTTCCCATACCGTCCGGTTGAGGTCGAGGAAGTACGCACGTGCCGCGTCATGCACCGGTAGCGGGAACTGGATGCGGATGAGCCGCTCGGCGACCCATAGTCTGTTCATGACGTCCTGGGTTTTGAGGTACCAGGGGTGGGTGTCGTCGAACTCGGCGGGCCGGCTGAAGGCGGAGCGTTCGGCCTCGGCCGCCACCTCGATGAACCGCTCCAGCAGCGCGAGTCGTTCCGCGCGCCGGGCCTCCGACAGGGTGTTCTGCTGCCGTTGCTGTTCGGCGCGTTCCGCTGACAGTTGAGTCCGGTGCTGGACGAGGTAGGACAGCATGCCGCCGAGGACGACGCCGCCCAACGATATGAGTGACACCCAGACCTGACCTGACATGGTGGTCATCGTGCCACGGGGTGGATCCTTGGGACGATCTTGCTGTGGCCGGTGTGATCACGGCGTCCGAGCCGTCCTGGATATCCCCGTTCACCGGGCTGAGTCCATGCTGTTTCGGCAAGTTGGTGACTGTGGTGCATCGCGAGAGCGCGAACGAGGTACGGCGCGGGTGCCCATGGAGCCTGCCGCCGGAGGATCGGGTGCTGCCCGTCGCGGCCTACTGGCGCGCGAACTTGACGATGCGCCAGCTCGCCCCGCTGTTCGGCATCTCCAAGTCGGCGGCCGACCGGATCATCAACCATCTCGGCCCCAGGCTCGCGCTCCGGCCTCGCAAGCGGTTCGCGAAGGGCGCCGTGCTCGTCGTGGACGGCACCCTGGTGCCCACCCGCGACCACACGATCGCCGAGCAATCGAAGAACTACCGGTACTCCACCGCCCATCAGGTCGTCATCGGCGCCGAGACCCGCCTGGTCGTCGTGGTCGGCCGCCCCTTGCCCGGCAACCGGCACGACTCCCGCGGCTGGGAGGAATCCGGCGCCAAGAACGCCGTCGGCACAACGATGACCATCGCCGACGGCGGCCACCAGGGCACCGGACTCGTCATCCCTCACCGCCGCACCAACGGCGAGGAACTCCCGGCCTGGAAGGAGGAACACAACCGCTCCCACAAGCGAGTTCGCGCCCGCGTGGAGCACACCTTCGCCCGCATGAAGGGCTGGAAGATCCTCCGCGACTGCCGCCTCAAAGGCTACGGCGTCCACCACGCCATGCTCGGCATCGCCCGCCTGCACCACCTCGCCCTCAGCGGATAACCGAGCCAATCGAGCCCCGGCCTCCTGCATCCGCATCGACTCCAAGATCACTTACGGGACAATCCTCAGGCGGTTTCGAGGAGTCGCTTCCGCAACTGGGTGGCGCCGGATTGGGCGAGCCAGTCCGCGAGCGTACGCAGTCCGGGATGGATGATGCGCAGCGCCTCGATATCGGCGTGCCAGCGCGATCCGGCTGCCCAGTGCTTCCGAACCTGGGCGATCTCAGGGTTGAGCGCGGCGGCCTCGGCGTGGGTGATCTGCTCGTAGCGCACCGTGGCGCGGGTGGCCTCGCTGATCGCGGCAACTGCTTCGGCCGGGGTGGGGGCGTCCCCGGCCAGCTCCAGACTTCTCCCCGCGAACCGGTCCGGTTGTTCGAAGGCCAGCGCGGCGAACTCTGCGATGTCCTCCACCGCGATCATCTGGACGGGTTCGTCCGGCGGGAAGATGTGCCGATGCACACCATGGACGATGCCGTCGAGACCGATGGTCGTCGAACCGAGATAGTTCGACATGAAGCGCACCGGGCGCAGTACGGTCACTGACCGGATCCGCGCGCGCAGGTGGTCCTCGATGCGTTTCTTCCCCTCGGAACCACCCGGGCGACCCGGGGTGGACGCGACGCCCGTGAACACGACGTGCTCGACCCCGACGGCGGCCGCGGCATCGATCAGCGCCCGGCCCCGGGCGAACTCCCGCTCCGCGTCGGAACCGGCCGGTCCGAATACCGCGGGCGGTACGGCGAACAGCGCCGCCGCTCCCTCCAACGCCGCGGGCAGACTCGGCGGGTCGTCGAAGTCGCCGCGGACGAGTTCGGCCCCGGCGGTTTCGAGTGCCTTGGCGGCGGGAGCCGTCGTGTCCCGCACGAGCGCGCGCACCGGCCTGCCGGCCGCCAGGAGCCGGCGTGCGGTGGCACCGCCCTGCCGGCCGGTCGCACCGGTCACGAGGACCAAGCGGTCAGTGGTCATGTCGTCCTCCGCCCCGGGATTGTCGGTGGGCTTGGTCGGATCGGGCCCGGGGTCGATGTGGGATGCTCCACCCGGTTGAGTCCGGCGGACAAGGGATTACGTGACATGACCGCAACCCCCCAGAGCATCGGCCGAGCCGATGCCCGCCGTAACCGCGTGAAGGTGCTCGCCGTCGCTTCGCGGGCGTTCGACGAGCACGGCCTGGACGTCTCGCTCGGCGCGATCGCACGGCAGGCCGGGGTGGGCGCCGGCACCGTGTACCGGCACTTCCCCAGCAAGGAGATCCTGCTGGAGGCCGTACTCGTCCAGCAGGTCGACGACCGGGTGGTCGCGGCTCGACAGTGGGCGGCCCGCGCTGATCCTGTCGCGGCGTTCTTCGGCTTTCTCCTGGAGGTCGTCGCCGCATCCCACGGGCGCAAACACCTGTGCGACGCCTTGACCACGGAAACGAGCTGGCCGCGCCCGAGCCTGGCCGCGGCGGCGCAACGATTCCGTCAGGCACTCGACGAACTGCTCCACGCAGCCCAGCAGGCCGGCGGCGTCCGTACGGACGTCAGCGCGGACGATGTCGCCGCGCTCACTGTCGGGTGCGCGACGATATGGGCCGCCCACCGCGACCGGAACGGCGGCACTCGCATGGTTCGGCTTGCGCTGGAGTGCCTGCGGAATCCCGCACCCGTCACGGAAGACCGCACGTTTCGTGACTCACTCGGCACGCTTCACGCGGCACCGCGGTGTGAGGAGTGCGGTGCCCGGCTCGAGGCCCGGTCCACCGGCCGCCCGGCCCGCTACTGCGGCGCGACCTGCCGACAGCGAGCACATCGCCGCCGCCTTGGACCGGCAACGCTTCCCTAGCGGAGGACTCAAACAGGGTGCTCGCGGCCGACGTCGCTGTTCCGATCCACACCAGTCGTTACCGGCGAAATCCCGCATCCCCAGACGTGAAGATCACGATCTGCAACGTGAGTACTAAGACCGTGTCCCACGTGGTGAGGCGGACGTTGACCCGGTACGGGGCGGGGAACCTGGAGCTGGATCGTGCCGGACGGGCTGTGGGAGATCGCGCAGCCGCTGATCCCACCGTCGAGGGTGCGGCCGCAGGGGGCGGCGGTACGCAGGGACCTGCGGAAATGGTTACGTGGCAAGCACATTGGAGTCCGGATCGCCCGCAAAGGCATCGAGTCCAGCGAACGGCTGGGCTATCGCAGGTGGGTTGTCGAAAGGACGATGTCGTGGCTGTCCGGCTACCGCGGACGCAGCCCACGCTACGAGCGCAACCCCCGCAACTACCTGGCCTTTCTCGGTCTCGCCGCGGCGATCTGCTGCCGCAGACGACTCGTCCGCCTCATCACGTGGGACACGGTCCGAGCCGTGCCCTCCTTGAAGAGGTCGCCGGGGTCAGCGGCACGGCGCTTCGCCCGCACCTGCCTCCGTACTTCCTCATCCGTGATCACCTCTGCGCTGCCCCTCCCCCTTCCCATCTGCACTGCGGGGATGCGCAGGCCGTACGACAACCGCACGGCGTGCAGGATGTCCCGCCGGGCAGCAACTCCACTGTGTGACAGTTCTGTTGACGGTTTCGAGACGGCAAGCCCGGCACTGCGCGGGTCGTGCCGACGGCGAAAATCGGGCAGCATGGTGGACTCGCCGGCCTCAATCGGCGTGCCGGCAGAGCGCGCCCCCTGCGATCGCGCCGCTGCCGGACCCTTCGTCCCGCAGTCCGCCCCCATCGGCAGCCCGTGACCCGGATCACACCCGCATCCCGGAGATTCATTGCCGGTGACCACGCCCCCGGTGACCGAGAGGTGAAACAGCCCGACCACGCAAGGAGCGGCCAGCAATGACCTACGACATGCCCGACCCGCCCGGCAACTGGCCCATGCACATCCCAGGACGCATCATCGGACATGTGTACGACATGGTCGTCGAAACCGCGGACGGCATCCGGCTGATGAGCGATGACGAACTGAGCCGTCACTACTGCACCAGTCTGGAAGCGCTCCGGGATCCCGTTCCCATGATGCGCACCGAGCCTCGGCCGGACGTCGTGTTCGCCTTGACGGCCCGTGGTGGCGTCCTCGGGAACCGTCCCCTTCCGCCTGCGGAAGGGGACGCCGCCGTCGACTTCTTCGGCGCCCGTTCTCTTGTGGTCCCCCGCAGCGAGCGGTGGCGGGAGGCCTTGTCCACCGCTCTGGTCGGCCCTTGGTGCGATCCACTGTGGGAGTCCGGGCACCTGCCGCACTCCGCACTCGGCGCGCTGAAGGCCGAGGCGCGCGTCCTGCACCGGCGACTCGTGCCGATGTGGCGGCGGCGCACCCGGCACGGGCGGGTCCTGTCCCTGGACGCCGACCTCGGCGGCCTGTCGCTGTACGACCTGGTCGCCGTCGACGTCGACCATCTGACGCACACGGCGGGCGGGGTGTTCGAGGACGAGCGGCTCGGCGCCGTGCTACGCGGCCTCGAACCGGCCGAACTCACGGTCGTCCTCACGTACGCCGAAGGCGAGACGGCCACCTGGACCGAGGCCGCGGCCGCCGCAGGGGCCACCGACCCGGCCGCCTTCGGCGAACGGGTCCGGCGCAAGGCCAAACGGCTCGCGGCCGAACAGCACCGCCGCGCCGCACAGCGCCGCACGCCTCCCCCGGCCGCCTGACCCGGGCTCACCATTCCGTCGACGGGCCGACTTGCCCATGCTGCGCCTGGACTGCCGCCATCGGCTCAAGGCCCGGGCGCTGTCTGTCTGCGCACAGTGAACGTGCAGCTCAGAGCCCATCCGGGCGGTCGGCGGCAGGCTCCACCACTCATATGGTCGCGCAGACTTGCGCGGCTTACCCACCGCTGCCGCATACTCCCGGCCCTGTCGGAACCCTCACCCCACGACACCAAGGGTGAGCCCCGCCCACGCTCCACTCCGCATGCGAGAGGCGCATGCCCGAACCCACGGGAGAAACCCGCCATGTCCACGCTCGCCCTGCTCGTCGCCGTCCTGCTCGGCCTGGCCTTCATCCTTGTCCCCGGCGCCCTCGCGTACCTGGCATACCGACATCCGACTGCCCGCGGCCCGATGGGCGTCGGCATCGCCGGCGTGGCCGCCATGGCCGCCGTCGTCATCCCGATCATCCTTCGCTGAGAGCGTGCACGCCGCTCCCAGGCCGGGCCCCGTCCCGTCTTCCCCCATGCGGATTTCGCCGAATTCGCTTCCTGGTGCCCTCGGACGGCAGCCGAAGGAACCAGGAAGGGCCGTGGGGTCTGCGACCGGCTGCAGGGTCGGACAGCTCAAGTTGCCCCGCCCTGGCTGGATGCGGTCGAGCAGGGTGTCGTGACAGGCAGGGAGGGAGCCGTCGCGAACGGGGGGCGGGCCCGCCGGTGAGCGTGTGCGGCAGCGAGGTGCGGCGAACGATCACGGCTTCAGCGCCACGGCTCCCAGCTGGGGTACGACCGTGGGCTCTTCGCCGGGCGCCGGCCGCCACAGCGAGCAGGACACGAGCCCGGGCTCCAGGAAGGTGAGCCCGTCGAAGTACTGGGCGACCTCCTCGCTGCTGCGGGCGGTGACCGGCGGTTTGGCGTTGGCGTTCCAGAACGCCATCGCCTCAAGCTGGAGGTCGCCGCCGAGTTCGGGCTCCGTGGTGGGATGGGTCAGTACGAGGAAGCTGCCGGGGGCCAGTGCCTCCAGGAGCCGACGTGCGATGGCCCGCGCCTCGTCACCGTCAAGGATGAAGTTGAGGATGCCGAGCAGCATGAGTGCGGTGGGCTTGGTGAAGTCGAGTGTCCGTCCGGCGATGCGCAGGATGGTGTCCGGGTCGTGCACATCGGCGTCGATGTAGTCGGTTGCGCCTTCCGGGGTACTGGTCAGCAGGGCGCGGGCGTGCGCGAGCACGATGGGGTCGTTGTCGACGTACACGATCCGCGACTCGGGGGCTGTCCGCTGGGCGATCTCGTGGGTGTTCTCCAAGGCCGGCAGGCCGGTGCCGATGTCGAGGAACTGACGGATGCCGTGCTCCTCTGCCAGGCTGCGCACGGCGCGGCCGAGGAACTCCCGGTCGGCGCGCGCGATGTCGCGGATGACGGGGATCATTCCGGCAACGTGGTCGCCCACCTGCTGGTCCACCTGGTAGTTGTCCTTGCCTCCCTGCCAGTAGTTCCACACGCGAGCGTTGTGCGCCGTCCCCGTATCAAGTCGCTGCACTGCGGCGTCGGCACTCTGGTTCTCGCTCACGTCTTCCTCTCCTCGCACGCCCAAAGACCGCATGAAACAAGGCACTTGCGGTCACGGCTGCGCTACGGCACATCGGTGGACGTCATTCTGCCGCACACCTCCTATGCCTTTCCTAAGAGTCCCGGTCCTCCGGCACAAGGCCGTCCTCACTCCTCCTATCAGAGGCTGGCTCAGCACCGCGGTACCCAGCAGACCTTCCGCTCTGGCTCTGGCGGTGCCTCCACAGCGCACGCCACCAGGCGAGCTCGGATGTCAGGAATCCGGGCGTTCTCGTCCGGACTGCATCCCGTTGTACGGAGGACCTTTCCAGGAGATGTATCGGTCGGGGCCACACCGGCTCGTGGGGTCTGCGCTCCCGGCGGCCGTAACGGTCGGAGGCCTGCGCCCAGGCCTTCTGCATGGACTGTTCAAGTGTCAGAGAACTCCGATGACGGGCGCTTGCCGCCAGCCACTCCACCAGGTCGGCAGGAACACCTGCCACCAGCTCGGCGGCCGCCGAGACCCCCGGCCTCCGTCACACCGCCCGCGTACCCGGAACCCTGCACCCATGCCTGCGTCCATCCGCCGCACTGCGCTTCTGAACGCACCAGCCCACCGCCCCGGGGAACAGCCTCCGCGGCACACCGGCCCTGAACAACGCCCCCTCGACAGCAGCAGCCTCCGGTCGGGCGCCGGGGAGCGCGGGCCGCCGGTCGGGCGGCCCGCACCGCACGGTTTGTTGCGTCAGCGGATGTCGTAGGGATGCTCGGCGCCCTCCCGCTTGGTGTAGATGTCCCAGTAGCGCTGGGCGATGGTGTCGGCCTGGGTTTCCGGGCCGCCGGAGCCGATCCACGCGAAGATCGGCACGTGGGCCGCGTACACACCTGTGCCGTCGAGGACCTGGTTCAGTTTCAGCACCCAGGCGCGCAGGGCGGCCGTGGCGATGGCGATGTTGCCGAACTCGGGCGGTCCGGCAAGCGGGTCCAGGGAGGACCCGCCGGTCGTGAACAGGAGCGTGCCCGCGTCACGGTCGATCATCTCGGAGAGCACCTGCTGTGCGGCAGCGATTCCGCCGTAGAGGTAGTAGTTCAGCTGCGGCTGGATGTTTTCGGCCGTGGCGTTCAGCGGAGTGGTCATGGTGGCGCCTCCCACGTGGTCTTCGGCGCCGCCCTCCGGGTTGTGCGATGCGGGCGAGTACTCCAGTACGTCAATGCCGCCGAAGCGCTCCTTGATGCGGGCGAACGCGGCGGCCAGGGACGGCCGGTCCATGACGTCGGCCGCGAACCCGGCGGCCTCGATCCCTGATTCGCTCAGCTCCGCGGCGAGGGAGTCCAGCTTCTTCTTGGTCCGCGCCACGAGTGCCACGGAGAAGCCGTTGCGGCCGAAGACCTTGGCGATGGACAGGCCCAGTCCGGGACCGGCACCGACGATGGCGATGGTGGGCATGAAAGTGTCCTTTCGGGAGAAGGGTCGAGCGTGGATGGGGAACGGTGCTGACGGTGTCGGCACCGATGCCGGTCGTGGCCTGCGGGGCCTCGTTCGGCGCGGAGGCGCGTGCGGGTCACCGGTGCTCGGGTTGCCTGGTCAGATCGTGATGACGAGCTTGCCCCGGGCATGGCCGACCTGGCTGCGGGTGTGGGCCTCGGTGATCCGGGCGAGGCGGTAGGTGGCCGAGATGTGCGGGGTATAGCCTCCGGCCGAGCCCAGGGCCGCGGCTTCGGCGATGGCCGACGCGGGGTCGTCGGCGGTGGCCGAGAGCCGGACGCCGTGTTCCTGGGCGGTGGGGTCGGCGATGGTGACGACGGCGTCGGCACTGGGCGCGATCCTGGTGAGGTCCGGCAGGGAGCCGGCACCTGCCACGTCGAGGATCGCGTCCACGCCGGCAGGGGCGAGGGCGCGCACGCGGTCGGCGAGTCCGGGGCCGTAGGTGGTCGGCATGGCACCGAGTGAGCGCAGGTATTCGTGGTTGCCCTCGCCGGCGGTGCCGATCACGGTGGCTCCGCGGGCGAGGGCGATCTGGGCGGCGGCGCTGCCGACTCCCCCGGCGGCACCCTCGATGAGCAGCGTGCTGCCCGCACCGACACCCAGCAGGTCCAGCACGCGGATCGCGGTCTCGCCCGCCACACCTGCGGCAGCGGCCTGCTCCGTGGTCCATGCGTCCGGCACCGGCGCCCACGCGGTGAGCACGGCGTACTCGGCTGCGGTCCCCGTGTTCGACAGCCCGAAGACCCGGTCGCCGACGGCGGTGCCGGTCACGCCGTCGCCGACCTCGTCCACCACTCCGGCGGCATCCTGCCCCGGGATCGCAGGCAACTGCTGCGGCATCACCTGCTGCAGGAACCCGGCCCGGAGCTTCCAGTCGATCGGGTTGACGCTCGCCGCCTGGACCCGGATCCGTATCCGCCCCGGACCTGCATGCGGCTCAGGCACGTCCTCGATCTTCAGCACTGACGGGTCGCCGTACGCGTGATATGTCGCTGCTCGCATTGAAGAGGATCTCCAAGTTTTCTGTCGGATCGGCGGGTTGGGTCGCACGACCGGCCGCATCAGGACGGGCCGGCGGCGTAGTGGACGCCGGTGAGGTCTTCGGACAGCTGCCACAGCCTGCGCGCGGTCTCGGGGTCCTCGGCGGCGGGATCCGGCTCGACGACTTTGGGGTGACCGCGCAGCTCCCGGAATCCGTCGGGGCCGAAGAACTGTCCGCTCTCGACGCCCGGGGCGGTCGCCGCGTACAGCTGGGGCAGGGCGCCCGTCGCGGCGTCCTGGGCCGCAAGGCGGTTGGTGATCTTGGTGAGCATCGTCCGTTGCAGGCCGGTCGGGCCGGTGCTCTGCAGGTTCGTGGCCGTGTAGCCGGGGTGGGCGAGCAGGCTGCGTACGGGGCTGCCGGCCGCGCGGAGCCGGCGGGCAAGTTCCAGTGCGAACGCCACGTTGGCGAACTTGGACTGCCGGTAGAACCGCATCGGGGTGTACCTGCGGGCACCGGTCAGGTCGTCGAAGTGGATCCGTGCGCCACGGTGGAGGTCCGAGGTGACGGTCACGACGCGCGGATCGCGCCCGGCCTGCAGCAGGTCGAGCAGCAGGCCGGTGAGGGCGAAGTGGCCGAGGTGGTTGCCGGCGAACTGGCGCTCGTGGCCCTGCGGGCTCAGTCCGCGGGGCGGAGCCATCAGACCCGCGTTGTTGATCAGGACGTCCACCGGCATCCCGTCGGCGTGAACGCCCTCGGCGAAGGCCTTGACCGAGTCCAGGTCGGCGAGGTCGAGGCGGCGCACCTCGAGGCGGGCACCGGGTCGGCCGTCACTGATCTCCGCGACGGCTCTGCGGCCCTTTGTCTCATCCCGTACGGCCAGGACGACGTGCGCGCCACGGCGGGCCAGTTCCTTGGTGGTGGTCAGACCGAGGCCGCTGTTGGCCCCGGTGACGACAAAGGTCCGTCCGCTCAGGTCGGGGATCCGGGTGGCGGTCCACTTACTCATATGACCCAGCATGCCTTTTGTGGCACACTGGGTCAAGCAGAACGCGTCGTGCCGTTTCTAGCGCGCGGTAGCAACCGCAGACCCCGACACCACCAGGCGACAAGGAGCAGTCATGTCTCCGACTCCGTCCAACCCGCCGTTCGTGCTCGCTCGCCCGGAGAGCGCGCCCCTGGACCCCCCGCCGCTCTACGCCGAACTACGCGAGGAACAGCCCGTCACCCGGGTCTCCCTGTGGGAAGGGCGCCTCAGTCCGTGGCTGGTCACCCGCTGGGAGGACGCCCGTGCCGTGCTGGGCAGCCCGGCGTTCAGCACCGATCCGACTCACCCCGGCGCACCCAACTTCAAGGAAGGATCCGCGCGCAGCCCGCGCGGCTTCTTCCAGAACTACGACGATCCGATCCACGCGGCGATGCGGCGCACCCTGACCAGGGAGTTCATGGTCAAACGCATCAACGAACTGCGCCCGGCCATAGCCCGCCTGACCGACGAACTGCTCACCGACATGGGCGAGTTGAGCGGTCCCGTCGACCTCGTGGAGCACTTCTCGCTGCCGCTGCCGTCCCTGGTCATCTGCGAACTGCTGGGCGTGCCGTACGAGGACCACACGTTCTTCCAGAAGCACTCGAAGACCATCGTCGACTTCAACTCGACCGGGGAGGAGACCCAGCAGGCCTTCGCCGCCCTCGCCGCATACCTGTTGGGCCTCGTGGAGACCAAGCGCACCACACCCGGAGACGACGTGGTCACCCGGCTCGCCGCGCAGGCGGACGAGGGTGCCATCACCGATCAGGACGCCGCCGACCTGAGCGCCTTCCTGCTCTTCGCCGGGCACGAGACCACCGCGAACATGATCACGCTGAGCACCATCACCCTGCTGAGCCACCCCGGCCAGATCCCGCACCTGCTCGGTGGGCCGGACCAGGTCGCGAACGCCGTCGAGGAACTCCTGCGCCACCTCTCCATCGTGCACGGCGGACTGCGCCGTACCGCCGTCGAAGACGTCACCATCGGCGGTGTCACCATCCGCGCGGGAGAGGGCGTGATCGTTCCGGTCCATGTCGCCAACCGCGACCCGGAGTTCTTCGACGCCCCCGACGATCTCGACCTGGACCGTGCGAACGCCCGCCTGCACCTCGCCTTCGGCTACGGCATCCACCAGTGCCTCGGCCAGCCGCTGGCCCGCGCCGAACTGCAGATCGTCCTGCCCGAGATCTTCCGCCGGCTTCCCGACCTGAAGATCGCCGTACCGCTGGAGGAGATCGCCTTCAAGCAGGACACAGCCGTCTACGGCGTCCACGAACTGCCTGTCACCTGGTGACCCGCCACCCCGAGCACCTCGCGAAGAGCAAGGAAGAACCGTCATGCGTGTAGAAGTCGACGTCCCCAAGTGCGTCGCCTCGGGCCAGTGCGTACTGCTCGCCCCCGATGTCTTCGACCAGCGGGACGAGGACGGCATGGTCGTCCTCCTCGACGAGACCCCTCCCGCCGAACTCCACGGCGCTGTACGGGAGTCGGCCACCGTGTGCCCGGCGGCCGCGATCCGGCTGACGGAATCATGACCGGCGCACCCGGCCGCGTCGTGATCGTCGGTGCCTCCGCGGCCGGCCTCACCGCCGCCGAGACCCTGCGCCGGGAGGGGCACGCCGGAACCATCACCCTCGTGGGCGACGAAGCCGCGGCCCCCTACGACAGGCCCCCGCTGTCGAAGGAGATCCTCTCCGGCGCCTGGACCCCCGACCGGCTGCCTCTGCGCACTCCGGCCGACCTCGACGCCCTTGGCCTGGACAGCCGCTACGGCCGCCGGGCCGTCCGGCTGAACACGGCTCAGCGCACCGTCGTACTGTCCGACGGCACCGAGGTGCCCTACGACGGGCTGATCGTGGCCACCGGGGTCCGCCCCAGGAAACTGCCCGGCGCACCGACCCACGTCCTGCGCACCCTGGACGACGCCCTCGCCCTCAAGGACCGTCTCGGTCCCGGCCGGAGCCTTGCCGTGGTCGGTGCCGGATTCCTGGGTGCCGAGGCCGCGGCAGTGGCGGCGGGCCTGGGCACCCGAGTGATCCTGCTCGAACCGGCCCCGGTCCCGCTGGCCCACGCGGTCGGCGAGGAGGTCGGCCGGATGCTCGCCCAGGTCCACCTCGACCATGGCGTGGACCTGCGCACCGGCATCGGTGTGGCCGAGGTCGTCCCGGAGGGCGTACGACTGGACGACGGCAGCGTGGTCGAGGCCGACACCGTACTGGTGGCCATCGGCTCCCGGCCCAACACCGAATGGCTGGCCGGCAGCGGACTGCGGCTGGCGGACGGGCTGGTCTGCGACCAGTTCTCCGCGGCTGCTCCCGGGGTGTACGGCGCGGGCGACGTGGCCCGCTGGCACAACCCGCTCTTCGGCATGCCGATGCGGATCGAGCACCGCACCAACGCCGCCGAACAGGGCATGGCCGCCGCCCGCAACCTCCTGGGCACCCAGCGGCCTTTCGCGCCCGTCCCCTACTTCTGGTCCGACCAGTACGACATGAAGATCCGCGCCTACGGCTGCCTGCGCGGCCACCACGAGGTACGGATCACCGAAGGGTCCCTTGCGGAAAGGAAGTTCACCGCCGTCTACCGCACCGACGACCGTCTCACCGGCGTCCTGTCCATCGGCATGCCACCCAGGAGCATCCGCCCCTGGCAGCAGGCCATCGCCGCCCGCGCCCCCTGGCGGCAGGCCGTGGCCCTTCCGGAAGGAACGGCGGCATGAACAGCATCACCGGGCTTGAAGGACACGGTGTCATCGTCACCGGAGCCGGGTCGGGCATCGGACGCGCCGCCGCGCTGCGGTTCGCACGGCTCGGGGCCAAGGTCCTCGTCGCCGACATCGGCGCGGCCCGTGCCGAGGCCGTGACCAAGGAAATCGGGACGGAGGGCGGCACGGCTGTGGCGGTGGTCGGCGACCTGAGCGACCAGAGGACGGTCGACGAAGTGATCGGTACCGCGGTCGGCGCCTTCGGAGACCTCGGTGTACTCGTGAACAACGCCGGGATCATGGACAGCACGACCGCCACCGCCGACGTCAGCGACGCGGAATGGGAACGGGTCATACGCATCAACCTCACCGCCCCGTTCCTCCTCACCCGCGCCGCCCTCCGCACATGCTGGAACGCGGCAACGGCGTCATCGTGAACACGGCCTCCGAGGCCGCCCTGCGCGGCAGTGGCGCCGGCACCGCCTACACCGTTTCCAAGCACGGCCTTGCCGGACTCACGAAGTCGACCGCGGTCATGTACCGGGACCGAGGCGTCCACGTCAACGCCATCGCCCCGGGCGGCACCCGGACCAATGTCATGGATGCCATCACCGTGGACAGGGACGGGGCGGCCGCCATCAGCCGCTACCAGGAGAACGTGGGACGCATGGCGTCGCCGGACGAGATCGCCGACGCCATCGTGTTCCTCGCCTCGGAGGCGGCGAGGAACATATCCGGCGTCATACTCCCCGTCGACAACGGCTGGTCAGCTGTCTGACACCAGCCACAACAGCGGTGCCCGGCCCATACGTCAGGGCCGGGCACCGCAACGCCCACCACTTCGGGCGCTGCCCACCACGCATTCGATACCAGCGCTGCCTTGGCCAGTCCTTGCGGGCCTTGATCTCGTCGGTCAACTGCGGGACGACGTCGAAGAGGTCGCCGACGACGCGGTAATCGACCAAGTCGAAGATCGGAGCTTCTGAATCCTTGTTGACGGCGACGATGGTGTTGGAGGTCTGCATGCCGGCGCGGTGCTGGATGGCGCCGGAGATGCCGTTGGCGATGTACAGCTGCGGGGACACACTCTTGCCGGTCTGGCCGACCTGGTTGGTGTGCGGGTACCAGCCCGCGTCCACCGCGGCACGCGAGGCGCCGACGGCCGCGCCGAGGGAGTCGGCGAGGGCCTCGATGATCGCGAAGTTCTCGGCGCCGTTGACGCCGCGGCCGCCGGAGACCACGATCGCGGCCTCGGTCAGCTCCGGACGCCCGGTCGACTCGCGCGGGGTACGGCCGGTGACCTTGGTCCCGGTCGCCTTGTCCGAGAAGGTCACGGCCAGAGCCTCGACCGCACCGGCGGCCGAGTTCGGCTTGACCGTGATGACCGGGGTGCCCTTGATGACAAGGGACTTGGTGGTGAAGGGCGCGGCGAACACCGACTGGGTGGCCACTGGGCCCTAAAAGGCCTGGTCCGTCATGGACACGATCGCTGGGAGGGCGGCCTCCAGCTGCTCGCTCGCCGCGTCGCCGTCACGACGGCCCTTCACCACGGCGTCCTCGAGCGAGGCCTCGGACAGCAGGGTGACCTGTGGGACGCCGAGACGCTCGGCGACCAGCGCCGGGACGACACCCATGGCGCCGTCCGTCGACGCCATCCCGGACACGACCAGGTCGAAGCCGGCCTTCTCGATCGCCTTGGGCAGGACCAGCGAGGTGCCGGTGGCGTCGGTGCCGTGCAGGTCGTCGGCCTCGACGTGGACGGCTTTGTCGGCACCCATCGACAGGGTCTTGCGGAGCGCGTCCTCGGCGTCCTCCGGGCCGACCGTCAGAACGGTCACCTCGACGTCGTCGCCTGCTTCCTGACGGTCTTCCGAGATCTGCAGGGCCTGCTCGACCGCGTACTCGTCCAGCTCGGAGAGCAGACGTCCGCGTCGTCGCGGTCGACGGTCAGGTCATGGGCGAAGTGCCGGTCGCCCGTGGCGTCGGGCACGTGCTTCACACAGACCACGATCTTCACGCGTCAAGTCCTCCTCGCTTGACCAGCTGGCTCGCGATCACGTTCCGCTGGATCTCATTGGTGCCCTCACCGACGATCATCAGGGGCGCGTCACGGAAGTAGCGTTCGACGTCGAACTCGGTCGAGTATCCGTAACCGCCGTGGATGCGAACGGCGTTGAGAGCGATCTGCATGGCGGTCTCGGAGGCGAGGAGCTTCGCCATCCCCGCCTCCATGTCCACCCGGCGCCCGGCCTGCGCCTCCCGGGCCGCGTACAGGGTGAGCTGCCGTGCCGCCGTCAACGAAGTCGCCATGTCGGCGAGGTAGTTGCCGATGGACTGGTGCTGCCAGATCGGCCGGCCGAACGACTCCCGTTGCTGGGCGTAGGCCAGGGCGTCCTCGAAGGCCGCGCGGCCGACGCCGAGGGCGCGGGCGGCGACCTGGAGCCGGCCGGTCTCCAGACCCTTCATCATCTGCGCGAAGCCCTTGCCCTCGACGCCGCCGAGTACGGCGTCGGTCGGCGCTCGGTAGTCCTCGAAGGACAGCTCGCAGCTCTCCACGCCCTTGTAGCCGAGCTTGGGAAGGTCGCGGGAGACGGTCAGGCCCGGGCCGTGTTCGACCAGGAGGATGGAGATGCCCTGGTGCGCGGGGCTCGCGTCGGTGTCGGTCTTGCACAGCAACGCGATCAGCTGGGAGCGCCGGGAGTTGGTGATCCACGTCTTGGCACCGTTGACGACGTACCCGTCGGGGTCCTTGCGGGCGACGGTACGCATCGCCTGGAGGTCGGAGCCGCCGCCCGGCTCGGTCAGTGCCATCGTCGCGCGGATCCCGCCGGTGGCCATCTTCGGCAGGTACCGGCGCTTCTGCTCGTCCGTCCCGAAGTGCAGCAGCAGCTTCGCGACGACGGTGTGTCCGCCCATGGCGCCGGCCAGGCTCATCCAGCCGCGCGCCAGTTCCTCGGTGACCAGGACGTAGCAGGGGGTGGAGACGGGAGTGCCGCCGTACTCCTCGGGGACCGCGAGGCCGAAGATGCCGAGCTGCTTCATCTGCTCGATCAGGGCTTCAGGGTAGGTGTTCGTGTGCTCCAGCTCCTGGACGACCGGCTTCACCTCCTTGTCCACGAAGTCGTGCACGGTCCTGACGATGAACCGCTCGTCCTCGGACAGGGTGTCTAGGGTGCTCATGCGGTGATGCTCCTTGGGTGGATCGCGTTGTCCGGGCGGGCCGGTGTCACAGGACGTGCTGGGCACGCAGAGCGCAGATGTCGGCCGTGCTGTGTCCCAGTTCGGCCAGAATCCGTTCGGTGTGTTCGCCAAGCGCGGGTACGGGGTCCATGCGCGGGGAGCTGCCGGCCAGGTCCACCGGAGGCAGCAGCGCCGGGACCGCCGTTCCTCCGGGGATGCGGACGTCCCGCCAGCGGTTCCGTCCGGCGAGCACCGGATGTGCCAGGAAGCCGTCGATGTCGTTGACGCCGGCGTTGGCGATGCCGGCCTCGTCCAGCAGTTTCGTCACCTCGCCGCTGTCCGACTCCGCGAAGCGTTCGGAGACGATCGCGTTCAGTTGCTCGCGACGGGCCACGCGAGCCGAGCCGGTGGCGAAGCGCGGGTCGTCGACGAGGCCGGGGGCTTCGAGAATGTCCTCGCACAGGGCGGTCCACTCGCGTTCGTTCTGGATGGAGAACAGGACGTCCTCGCCGTCGGCGCAGGTGTAGGCGCCGTACGGGGCGATGGTGGCGTGCTGGGTGCCGACCCGCGGGGGCTGGGCGCCGCCGAAGCGGGTGTAGTAGGCGGGCTGGCTCAGCCATTCCGCCAGCGCCTCGAACAGCGACACCTCGACGGCCCGTACGACACCTGTGGTGGCCCGGGTGAACAGCGCGGTGAGGATGCCCGAGTAGGCGTACATGCCGGCGGCGATGTCGGCTATGGAGATCCCGACCCGGGCGGGCTCGTCCGGGCTTCCGGTCAGGGAGACCAGGCCGGTCTGGCACTGCACGAGCAGGTCGTACGCCTTGCGGTCGGCCCACGGCCCGCTGGTGCCGTAGCCGGAGACGGAACAGGGGATGAGGGACGGGAAGCGTGCCGCGAGGGCTTCGGTGCCGAAGCCCATGCGGGTCGTCGCGCCCGGCGCCAGGTTCTGCACGAACACATCGGCCCCTGCGAGCAGTTGCTCCAGGATCCGCCGCCCGTGCTCGGACTTCAGATCGAGGCTCAGGGACTCCTTCGACCGGTTGAGCCAGACGAAGTAGCTGGACTCGCCGTGCACCGTGGTGTCGTAACGGCGCGCGAAGTCGCCGCCTCCCGGGCGCTCCACCTTGATCACCCGGGCGCCGAGATCGGCGAGCTGACGGGTGGCGAGGGGGGCGGCCACCGCCTGCTCCAGGCTGATGACCGTGATGCCGGACAACGGCAGGTCTTCGGGGGACGCGGCCATGGGTGACCTCCAGGAGGGTTTCTGGTCCCGAACCGGGAGTACCATCATGAAGACTCATGGCATTCAGAGTGAAATAGCATTTCGTGATCCAGTCATGCCGACCGGGGATGGCGGCGGAGGAAGGGACCATGGACGTCAAACAGCTCAAGGCGCTCGTCACCGTCGCCGAGGTCGGCAGCGTCACCCGCGCCGCCGAGCTGCTGCACCTGGTGCAGCCCGCCGTCACCCGGCAGATCCGCACGCTGGAGCAGGAGCTCGGAGTGCCCCTCTTCGAGCGCACCCGTCAGGGCATGCGCCCCACGGACGCGGGGACGATCATGGTGGACCGCGCCCGGCGCGCCCTGAACGAGCTGGAGCGGGCCCGTGCCGAGGTGCGGCCCACCCCCGGTGCGGTGACCGGAATCGTCACGGTCGGCCTGCTCGAGAGCACCACCGATCTGCTGGCCGAAGCGCTCGTGACCGCCGTGGCACGCGATCATCCGGGCATCGATCTGCGGCTGATGACCGCATACTCCGGGCATCTCCAGCAGTGGCTCGACGACGGCGACCTGGACCTGAGCCTGCTGTACAACCTGGACAACACGCCCTCGCTCAACGCCCGCCCGCTGGTGCGCGAACAACTGTGGGTGGTCGCGCCCGCGACGGCCGGGTTGCGAGCCGACCGGCCGGTCCCGTTCGCCGAGGCCGCCGCCCATCCCCTCGTCATGCCCGCCGCCGGTCACGCGCTGCGCGCCCTGATCGACGGGGCGGCGAGCCGTGCCGGGGCCGAGCCGCACATCGCCGTCCAGACCAATTCCATGCCGGTCCAGAAGCAGCTCGTCCTCGCCGGGCACGGCTGGACCATACTGCCCGGCGTCGGGATCGCCGAGGACGTCGCGAGCGGAACACTGAGCGCCGCACCGCTTGCCGAACCCGACGTGTGGCGCTCGATCGTCCTCGCCACCCCCAGATACGGCCGGACACCCCCCGCCGTCGAGGTCGTCGCCCGCGAGCTGGTACGCCAGATCCGCTCGGCGGTGGCCGAGGGCCGATGGCTGTCGGCCCAGCTCCTGAACACCGGCGGCACTGCCGAAACCGAGTGACCTGCCACCACACCAGCACCACCCGAGGAACACGACCATGACGGACGCCCGATCGCTGCCCCACGCCATCGCCCGCGCGGAGGACGGCACCGCACTCGCCTATCAGCACAGGGGATCCGGCTCCCCGCTCGTGCTCCTCGCCGGGCAGGCGAACAACCACCACTGGTGGGACGGCATACGCGAGGACTTCCACAGCACGCACAGCACGATCACCATGGACTACCGAGGCACGGGCGCCAGCGACAAGCCCGAAACCGGGTACTCCACCCAGCAGTTCGCCAAGGACGCGATCGCCGTCCTCGACGATCTGGGCATCGAGCGCGCCGACGTCTACGGCACCTCCATGGGCGGCCGCGTCGCCCAGTGGCTCGCCGCCCGGCACCCCGGGCGGGTCGGGCGTCTCGTCCTCGGCTGCACCACCCCCGGCGGCCCGCACGCCGTCGAACGGGACACCTCGGTACGCCGCGCCCTGGTCCAGCCCGATCCCCGAGCCGCCCGCGAGGCGCTCATCGACCTGATGTACTCCCCGGCCTGGCGCACCGCGCACCCCGGCCCCTACAACACCCTCGGCGACCCGAGCGCGCCCCCGCACGCCCGGCGCGGCCATCTGCTCGCCAGCAACCAGCACGACGCCTGGGACGCCCTGCCGGCCATCAGCGCGCCGACGCTGATCCTCCACGGCGACCAGGACCGGATGGCCCCGCCGGACAACCTCCCCCTGCTCGCCGCCCGTATCCCCGACACCCGCACTCATCTCTTCTCAGGAGCCCGGCACGCGTACTTCGAGGAGTGCCGGGCAGAGGCGAGCGCCCTGGTCTCGGCGTTCCTCGCGGACTGAGAGAACACCGGGGCCCCCGGAGGTGTAGCCATACGCCTCCCGCATACGAGGATCACGACTTTCTATTGTTCAACCTCATCCATCAGCACTCATGATGATGGGCACTTCGAGCCACGAGCAGGCTCGAAGAAGCCATCGAGCAGCGGAGTCGCATCGGATGAGCCAGACACACGCACCCGCACCGCCCTCCTGGCAGGAGGACGTCTTCGCCGCACTCAAGAAGCGCGGCATCCAGCAGATCGCCTACGTGCCGGACGCCGGCCACTCCCACACCATCCGCGAGGCCCAGCGCGACCCCGCCATCCACGACGTCGTGCTGACCACTGAGGAGGAGGGCGTCGCCGTCGTCAGCGGCGCCTGGCTCGGCGGACAGCGCGCGGCGCTGCTGATGCAGAGCAGTGGCGTCGGCAACTGCGTCAACATGTTCTCCCTGTTGCAGATGTGCCAGTTCCCCTTCCTGACGCTGGTGACCATGCGCGGCGAGTACGCCGAGTTCAACCCCTGGCAGGGCCCCATGGGCCGCACCACCCAGCAGGCCCTCGAACTCATGGGGATCACCGTGCTGCGTGCCGACACCCCCGCAGAGGTCGAGGAGACCGTCGAGGCCGCGCTGGACTCGGTGTTCGAGGCGGGCGAGCGCGTCGCCGTACTCCTCGGACAGAAGCTGATCGGCCGCAAGAAGTGGGAGCGCGACTGATGACCACCACGGACGTACGACTCGACCGGCGCCGCTTCGTCGCCGACCTGACCGCCCGGCTCCCCGAGGACACGCTGATCGTCACCGGGCTCGGCTCCCCCAGCTACGACGCCTTCGCGGCCGGCGACCGCCCCACCAACTTCTACCTCTGGGGCGCGATGGGCGCCGCCGCACCGCTCGCCCTCGGTCTCGCCCTCGCCCAGCCGGACCGCCCGATCGTGGCGATCACCGGAGACGGTGAACACCTCATGGGCATCGGCGCGCTGGCCACCATCGGTGCCCGGCTCCCGCCCAACCTCACCCTCGTCGTCCTGGACAACGCCCACTTCGGCGAGACCGGGATGCAGCCCAGCCACACCGGCCTGGGCACCGACCTCGTCGCCGTGGCCCAGGGTTTCGGTATCCGTGACGCCGTCCGGATCGACGACCTGGCGCAGGCCGAGGGCCTCGCCGCACGCATCAGGGCGCGCGCCGCGACGACATACGCGCAGGTGCTGATCACCACCGCCGAGCCGCCCCGTGCCCTGCCGCCTCGTGACGGCGTCGCGAACAAGAACTCCTTCCGTGCCGCTCTCGGCCTGAACACCTTCTGATGCGGCGGTAACCTCCCATGCAGCGCTATGAGTTGTTCATCGACGGGGAAGGCCGCAAGGCCGCCGACGGTGAGTGGTTTCCCACCGACAACCCCTACCTGGGCACCCCGTGGGCCGAGATCGCCAAGGGCACCGCACAGGACGTCGACGACGCCGTGCGGGCCGCCGGCCGCGCTCTGCGCACCGGCCCCTGGGCCGAGTTGACCGCCAGCGCGCGCGGCGCCCTGCTGCGCCGGCTCGGCGACACCATCGCCGACAACGCCCGTCATCTCGCCGAGCTCGAAGTCCGCGACAACGGCAAACTGTTCACGGAGATGCACGGGCAGGTCGCCTACATCCCCCAGTGGTTCCACTACTACGGCGGGCTCGCCGACAAGATCGAGGGCACCGTTCCGCCGCTGGACAAGAAGGGCTACTTCGCCTACACGAAGAAGGAGCCCGTCGGAGTCGTCGCGGTCATCACGCCTTGGAACTCCCCGCTGTTGCTGCTGGCCTGGAAGATCGCCCCGGCCCTGGCAGCGGGCTGCACCGTGGTGGTCAAGCCGTCCGAATTCACCTCGGCCTCGACCCTGGAGCTGGCCCGGCTCTTCCACGAGGCGGGGCTGCCGCCCGGCGTGCTCAACGTCGTCACCGGCTTCGGCCAGGACGTCGGCGCACCCCTGGTGGAACATCCCCTGGTCCGCAAGGTGAGCTTCACCGGTTCGGATGCCACCGGCCGACGTATCGGTGAAGCCGCAGCCCGCGACTTCAAGCACGTCAGCCTGGAACTCGGCGGCAAGTCACCCAACATCGTCTTCGCCGATGCCGATGTGGAAGCCGCCGTGAACGGCGCCGTCTCCGGCATCTTCGCCGCCACCGGGCAGACTTGTATCGCGGGCTCCCGGCTGCTGGTCCAGGAGGACGTGCACGACGAGGTCGTGGCCCGCCTTGTCGACCTCGCGGCCACGGCCCGGATGGGTGATCCGATGGACGAGGACACCCAGGTCGGCCCCATCACCACACCCGCGCAGTACGCCAAGGTCCTCGGCTACATCGACATCGCGCAGCAGGAAGGCGCCCGGCTCGCCCTCGGCGGCAGGGCGGCCGACCGTGGCGGCTGGTTCGTCGAACCGACCGTCTTCACCGGCGTGCGCAACACCATGCGCATCGCCCAGGAGGAGGTCTTCGGCCCGGTCCTCGCGGTCATCCCGTTCAAGGACGAGGACGAGGCGGTCGAGATCGCCAACGACAGCCGCTACGGCCTCGGTGCCGGTGTGTGGACCAGCGACATGGGCCGCGCCTTCCGCATGGCCGACCGCGTCCGCTCCGGCACCGTCTGGGTCAACACCTACCGCGCGATCAGCTATCTGGCCCCCTTCGGCGGCTTCAAGGACTCCGGGATCGGCCGGGAGAACGGCATCGGCGCCGTCACCGCGTACCTGGAGGACAAGAGCGTCTGGATCAACACCGGCGCCCCCACCGGCAACCCCTTCGTCCTGCGCTGAGCGGCACCCGAACGAACCGTTCCCCGACGCGACGAGAGCAACGGAGCTTCCCATGTCGCAGAGCCGCACCTCCCTCCCCGGCCGCTCCCGGGTCACCGCGAACGTGATACGCGGCTGCCTGGGCAACCTGATCGAGTGGTACGACTGGTTCGTCTACGCCACCTTCAGCGTCTACTTCGCCTCCGTGTTCTTCCCCAAGGGCAACCAGACGGCCCAACTCCTGTCCACCGCAGTCGTCTTCGCCGTCGGCTTCCTCATGCGCCCCCTCGGCGGCTGGCTCCTCGGCGCGTACGCGGACCGGTACGGCCGCCGCCGGGCACTGACCCTGTCGGTCACCCTGATGAGCCTCGGCTCGCTCACCATCGCCCTGACTCCGGGCCATGACACCATCGGCCTCGGCGCACCGCTCCTGCTGGTCGTCGCCCGGCTGGCCCAGGGTCTTTCCGTGGGCGGCGAGTTCGGGTCCAGCGCCTCCTACCTCGCCGAGATCGCGCCCGCGGGCCGGCGCGGCTTCTACTCCAGCTTCCAGTACGTCTCCATCGTGCTCGGCCAGCTCGCCGCCCTGGTCGTGGCGATCGGCCTGCAGAACACGCTCACCGACGCGCAGTTGAAGAGCTGGGGCTGGCGGATCCCGTTCGTGATCGGCGCCGCGGCCGGTCTGGCCGTGATGTACCTGCGCCGGTCGATGGAGGAATCCGAGCAGTTCCGGCAGGAGCAGGCCAGGACGACCCGCCAGGACCCGGCCGTCGAGGAACGCAAGGGTCTGATCGCCCTGTTCCGGGAGTACCCGCGCCAGATCCTCGCGGTGTTCGGACTGGCCATCGGCGGCACGGTCGCCTTCTACACCTACACCACCTACCTGCAGAAGTACCTGGTCAACACGGCCGGCCTCGGCAAGTCCACGGTCTCCCTCGTCGGCTTCTGCGCCCTGTTCGTCTACATGCTGCTGCAACCGGCCGCGGGAGCGCTGTCGGACCGGATCGGCAGACGCCCGGTCATGTTCGGCTTCTCCCTCTGTGGCATGTTCTTGACCGTGCCGATCATGACCGTCCTCGGACACACTCGCAGTCCGTGGCTCGCCTTCCTCCTCATGACCGTCGCTCTGGCCTTCACCAGCGGATACTCCGCCCTGGCCGCCATCATCAAAGCCGAGATGTTCCCCACCAAGGTGCGCGCGCTCGGCGTGGGACTGCCGCACGCCCTGGTCACGGCCACCTTCGGCGGCCTGACCGAACCCATCGCACTGGCCCTGAAGAAGAGCGGCCACGAGATCGTCTTCTTCTGGTACGTCACCGCGTGCATCGCGCTGACATTCCTGGCCACCGTGCTCGTACGCGAACCGTCCCGCGCCTCCCTGCTGGAGGCCGGGACGGCGGCAGCTCCCTCCGGCCTGACCACCACACCCACCCCCCAGGGAAGCTGAGACATGACCACCCCGCTCGCCTCCTACGTGGAGTCGTGGCATCCCGAACCGGCAACGGACGAGGACGACCTGGCGCCCGGCCCGGCAGCCGCCCTGTCGGCCCTGCTGGACCTGCCCGACCCCGCCGCCAAGTCCGGGGACCCGCTGCCACCGCTGTGGCAGTGGCTCCATTTCCTCAACTGGCCCGCCCAGCACGAACTCGGCCCCGACGGGCA
Organism: Streptomyces sp. NPDC090088; assembly: GCF_044747345.1. NCBI lineage: Bacteria > Bacillati > Actinomycetota > Actinomycetes > Kitasatosporales > Streptomycetaceae > Streptomyces > Streptomyces sp. NPDC090088. Next base: position 32,686 of record NZ_JBIVDZ010000018.1, read on the forward strand.
CCTGCGCGAAGCACGCTTCCTGCCGCCCGTCCCCGACCGGCAGCGCATGTTCGCGGGCGGCCGCTGCGAGATCACCGAACCGCTCCGGCTGGGCGAACCGGCAGAACGCGTCAGCAGCCTGCAGGCCATCACACCCAAGCAGGGACGCACCGGCGAGCTGCTGTTCGTCACCGAACGCCAGGAGTTCCGGCAGGGCGGCCGCCTCTGCCTGGTCGAGGAGCAGGACATCGTCTACCGCTCGGGCCGCAGCGCCGGGCAGCACCCGGCAGCGCTGGACGCCCAGAGCGTCCCGACGGCCGAGGGTCCGTGGCAGCTGCGCCTGCAACCGGATCCGAGGCTGCTGTTCCGCTTCAGCGCACTCACCGCCAACGCGCACCGCATCCACTACGACACCCCGTACTGCCGCGAGCTGGAGGGCTATCCCGGCCTCGTCGTCCACGGCCCGCTGCTGGCCCTGCTCATGCTCGAACCGGTCCGTCGAGGCGCCCCGGAGCAGCAGGTGCGGTCCTTGTCCTTCCGGCTGCACCGGCCGGTGTTCGCCGGCGAACACCTGGTGGCCGACGGCACGTTCACCGGCGGGCGGGCCCGGTTGCACGTGGCCACGCACCGGGAGGCGGCACACGCGACCGCGGAGGTGACGTTCGCATGAGCCCGCCGGACAGCGACCCCATCGCCACCGCCAGGAGCCTGCTCTTCGTGCCCGGCAGTCGGCCCGACCGCTTCGACAAGGCGGCCTCAGCCGGCGCGGACCTGGTCATCATCGACCTGGAGGACGCCGTCGCACCCGAGGACAAGGACGGCGCCCGCGGCCATGCCGCCGCATGGCTCGCCCTCGGCAACCGGGCCGTCGTACGCGTCAACCCGCCCGGCACCCGCTGGTCCGAGACCGACCTGCGCATGGCTGCGGAGCACGGCTGCCCGGTCATGGTGCCCAAGGCCGAGGACCCTGCCGTCCTCGCCGGCATCAGTGCCCGCACGGGCGGGCGCTGCGGGATCCTCCCGCTGCTCGAAACCGCCCTCGGTATCGAGCGCGCCCGTGAGGTGTGCGCCGTCCCCGGCGTCGTGCGGGCCGCCTTCGGCAACGTCGACCTGGCCACCCAGCTGGGCGTCGCCCACGACGACCACCAGGCCTTGCTGCACGCCCGCTCGCAGCTGGTCCTCGCCGCGGCAGCGGCGGGCGGCTGCGCACCCGTCGACGGCGTCACCACGGCCGTACGAGACCCGGACGCGCTCCGCACGGACATCGCCCACGCCCGGCGTCTGGGCTTCACCGGAAAGCTGTGCATCCACCCGGACCAACTGCCCGCAGTGGCTGAGGGGTTCGCGCCGACCGAGGGCGAACTGCGCTGGGCGCGCGCAGTCCTCGGCGCGGCCGAGTCGGTCACCACGGTGGACGGGCACATGGTCGACAAACCGGTACTGGAGCGGGCCCGACGGGTTCTGACGCGGGCCGCCGGGCCGCACGCCGCGGCGTGGACGTGCCGTCCGGGCCCCACACCGCACCGGGGTCCGGGCGTACGTGCGGTGTGTGGGGACGGAGGCGGACGGTGATCGAGGGCACGGCCCGCCTCCGTGTCCGCGTCCGCGTCCGCGTGGAGACCGTCAGCCACCGCCCGCGGGCCGGTCCCGGTGGTGGTGCGCTCGCGTACGACGTCGCGCAGCAGCCCGAGGAACATGCACCAGCGAGGTGAACGTCGTGTCGACCTGGGTCACCAAGGGTGTTGGTCAGTGCCGGGAGCGATACCAAGGCCGCGCCGCTTCCTCGACGACCCGTCCGTGCTTCGCGAGCACCGCACCGGCCTCGGTGGGCCCCGCTCCCGGCGGCTCGCGCACGACGAGAGGCACCTGCCACTCGCACTCGGCCCTGGCCATCTGCCGCGTCACGACACCAGGCGTGGGTTGCCGTCCATGAGCGGCCACGCTCAACGAGCCGAACTCCTCGATCAACGCCGGCAGCCGCACGTGACCAGGATCCACGCCCTGTCCGCACCACGCGCCCGGACAGCCGGACCGCGGCCTCGCGGATTGCGTCGATCCCGAAGCCGGGCACGACGCCCGCCTCGACGTTCTTCCCGCTCACGGCGCCACCTCGAACAGCGTCTCGATCTCCACCGGGGACGTCGGTGCCGTCAGGCGCCGACGGCTTCGGCAGACGGAGCCCTCGCTCGGCGAGTCGGGCGTGGATGCCGGACAACCTGGTCCGTTCTTTCGGAGCGACGTGCCACAGCGAACGCCGCCGCCGAGGTGGCGGTGGCCGACGAGGGGCTGCGACCGGGCGAACCCATGGTGCGCACTGATCACCGAGAACGTCCGATAACACGCAGTGATCGCCCGATGCCCGCTCGGCATGGCACTTGGTTCGGGCACGGCGAAGTGGGCGAAGGACGCCGCGCGCCGGGTGGGTGTCTTCTCAAGAGTCGGCGTCGGCGCGTGAGACGAGGTCGGTGATGTGGGCCCACATCTGTGTCGGGTTGGAGTACATGGGGAAGTGGGCGCAGTGCTCGATCTCGGCGAGTTCGACACCGCCTTCCGCCAGGGCGGGCAGGTAGGACAGGGCGTTGTTCTGTTCCCCGTACATGAACGTCTTCGGCGCGGGGAGTCCAAGGAACCGGTCGAGCAGCTTGCCGTGGTCGGAGAGGTCGACCATGGACTCGAAGATGGTCCTGACCGCTGCGGCCCGGACCTTGTGGGGAAGGCTCGACGCGTACAGGGCTCCGCCGTAGAAGCGTGATCCTGCGACGCGTTCGGCGAACCGGGCCAGGAACTCGTCGGGATCGTCGTGGGAGTGGGTGGCGATCTGCCGGCTGAGGAAGCAGTCCTCGGGTGCGACGTTGCCCTCGATGTTGGTGAAGCTCGCGATCCTGCCGGGCTCGCCGTCGGCGAGCAGGAGTGCGGTCAGGCCGCCCATCGAGTGGCCGACGGCGTGGAACCGCTCGATCTGGCGGACCTTGAGGACCTGCTCGGCGACGGAGACGAGGAAGGGGACGGAGACGGCGTCGAGGTCCGCACACGTGCTGGCGCCACAGCCGGGCGCGTCGTAGGCCAGGACCGGGTGGTCGGCGAGCCGTTCCTGCTGGACGACGTCCGCATAGTCCTCCTTCGTCGAGCCGAAGCCGTGCAGGAACACCAGAGGCGTGCCGGTGCCACCGCGGTGGAAGCCGGATACCTCGATCCGGGTTGCGCCGACGGTGAGGGGGAGCGTGAAGCGTTCGAGCTTCCTGACGGGGCTCATCGGGCCTCCTCGGTCTGTCGAACGGTCGTCTCGTGCGCTGTGGGCCCGAGGGCGGTCTGCAGTCGCCCGATCGCGGTGCTCAGAGTTTCGTCGTCGACGGCGAAGCACACACGGATGCGTCCAGGGGCGTTGAACGCCTCGCCGGGAACGACCGCGAGATGGGCGATGTCGAGGAGCCAGGCGGCGAGTTCGGTGCTGCCGGCCCAGCCGCGGTCCCGGAGCAGTCCGGTGACGTCGGGGAAGGCGAACATGCCGCCGTCGGGCAGCGGGCAGTCGATGCCGGCGATCCCGTTCAGCGCCTCCACCAGCAGCGCGCGCCGGCGCCGGTAGTCGCGGGCGGCCTCGACGGGGGTGCCGGTGTCGCCCAGGGCGGCGAGGGCGGCCCGCTGGTTGACCGTCGGGACGTGGGTGATGGTGCGGGACACGTGGAGCCGCGCCGAGGCGATGATCTCCGGCGGCGCCGCGAGCCAGCCGACGCGCCAGCCGGTCATGGCGTGTTCCTTGGACACTCCGCCCACGACGATGGTGCGGGCGCGCAGTTGCGGAGCCGCACGGAGGATCGACCGGTAGGTCCCGGTGTAGTCGAATGCCTGGTAGATGTCGTCGCTGATGACCCAGACGCGGTGCCGCTGTGCCCAGTCGGCGATCTGCCGCAGTCGGGGCTCTGGGTGGACGGCGCCGGTGGGGTTGCCAGGGCTGGAGAAGATCACCGCACGGGTGCGCGGGGTACGGCGGTTGTCGAGTGCCTCGGCCGAGATCCGGAATTGGTCATCGGTGGGGACGGGGACGGCGACACCGCCTGCAGCGGTGACGACCTCGGCGTGGCCGGGCCAGCCGGGCGCGGCCACCAGGACCTCGTCGCCGGCGTCTATCAGGGCCTGGGTGGCGAGGAAGAGGGCGTGCTTCGCGCCGAGGGCGACCTGGACGTCGTCCGCGCTCCAGGGGAGCTGGGTGCCGTCGGTGACCGCGGCGGCGACGAGCGCGCGCAGGGCGGGGTCGCCCTGGGCCGTTCCGTAGTGATGGGTGGCGGGGTCGCGGACGGCGCCGACGGCGGCCTCCACGACCATGGCGCTGGTGGCTGCCTGGGGCTCTCCGGCGGCGAGCGTGATGACGTCCACGCCCTGGGCCCGCAGGGCTTGCGCTCTGGCGGCCACGGCGAAGATCGGATTGTCCGTCATCGGTGTCGTCACCGCCCGGCAGCTTCGAAGTCGTTGTACAGGTCGAGGGTGCTGCGGCCTTCCCGGAGCCGCTTCATCAACTCGTTCTCGTGGGCCGCGCGTGCGTCGGCGCGGTCGAGGATCCGCTCGCTGTCGGACACCGGAAGTGCCACGACTCCGTCGACGTCTCCGACGACGAGGTCGCCGGTCCGGACGGTGACGCCGCCGATCCTGACGGACCGCCCGCACACGCCGCGGAAGTCCTTGCGGGTTCCGAGGATCGCGTTGTTGCGTGAGAAGACCGGGAAGCCGAGGGCCTCGGTCTCCGCGGCGTCCCGGACGCCGCCGTCGATGAGCAGGCCCGCGATCCCCCGGTGCTGGGCGGCCACGGTGAGGATCTCGCCCCAGTGGCCGAAGCGGGCGCCGCCGACGTCGGCGACCAGGACCGACCCTGGCGGTGCCTGCAGTACGGCGTGGTGCAGGGCGAGGTTGTCGCCGCCGGCGCCCTGCACGGTGAAGGCCGGGCCGCACAGCCGGGCACCGGCCCACAGCGACCGGATCCGCGGCGACAGTGCCACGGGGAGCCCGGACGCCTCGGACAGGGTCGCGGTGGAATGGCCGCGGGCGAGGTCGTTGGTGCTCACGAGGGGTCCTTCCGGGTCTGGAGCGAGTGGTAGCCGTGCCGCGCACGCGCCTCGATGAGTGCGGCGCCGTCCCGGACGGCCTGGACGATGGCATCTTCGACGTGGTCGATACGCCGGGCGATGTCCGCGACCTCGTCCCAGCGGGCGGCCGGGACGGCCACGGCGCCGTCGTCGTCGGCCACGAGGATGTCGCCGGGGTGGATCAGGACGCCGTCGATGGTGACGGCCGTCTGGACCGCGGCCACCCGGACGCGGTCCTTGCCGGTGCGCATGAACCGGGAGACCGACCAGATCGGGTAGCCGGCGTCGGTCGCGACGGCGACGTCGCGGCAGGTGCCGTGGATGACGGTGCCCGCGACACCGCGCGCGTGGGCGGTCCGGCTCATGATGCCGCCCCACACCGTGCAGTCTGTGCGGCCGGCGTTGCTGATCAGGATCACCGCGCCGGCGGGGACGTCGTCGAGGAAGTCGCCCACCGTGCCGCCGGCCTCGTCGACCGGTTCATAGGTGACGGTGAAGACGGGTCCGGCGGCCCGCTGGCCCTGACGCAGCGCGCCGATGCCGTGCAGGGATCCGGGGAGCCCGAGCGAGTCGAGGGCGTCGGAGACCGACGCGGTGGACAGATCGGCGGTGAGATTCCAGGCGCCGGTGGGGTCACTCATCGGGCCGCCTCCCTCTCTCCGGCGAGGCGGGCGTCGTGCATGGCCTGGGAGAGGGGTGCGCCCGCACGTACCTCGTCCGCGATGGCGCGCTCCCGGCCGACGATCGCCTCGGCGATTTCCGCCACCTCCTCGGCCCGGCCCCGCGGGACGCCGACGAGACCGGTCTCGTCGGCGAGGACGACGTCGCCCTGCGCAACCGTGAGCCCGGCGATGCCGACCGGCTCGCCGGTGGAGCGCTGCCGCAGCCTGCCCCGCGCCGTGGCCGGAATCGAGCCCCGCGAGAACACCGGGAAACCCAGCTCACGGGCCTCCGCCAGGTCGCGGCACACGCCGTCGGCGACGACACCGCGAACACCACGGAGGGACGCGCCCAGGCTGAGGATGCCGCCCCAGCACGACACGTCGGTGCGGCCCTGGTTGTCGACGACGATCACGCTCTGGTCGTCCGCGTTCTCGACGGCCGTGGTGGCGATGTGGGCGCCGGCAGGGCCTTCGTTGCGCGGCTCGAGCTTCACGGTGACGGCGAATCCCACGACGGCCGCCGGACCCCACGCCGGACGGATGCCGCCGACTCCGGAGGGAAGCCCCAGCTGGTCGAGCGCGTCGCTGACCGCGGCGGAGTCGAGTGCCGCGAAGCGGTCCAGGAGAGATGAGTTGCTCATGGCTTCCACTCCAACAGCCTCCAGCTATATTCGGAAGGTCTGATTTCATCTCTCAGTAAGAGGCTGTGCGAATCATGGTCGAGATCCGGCAGGCCCGGTACTTCGTCGCGGTCGCCGAGGAACTCCACTTCGGCCGCGCGGCTGAGCGGCTGCAGATGTCCCAGCCACCGCTGTCCCAGGCGATCAAGCAGCTCGAACAGCGACTCGGCTGCGAACTGCTGCACCGCACTCAGCGGTCGGTTGCGCTCAGCCCTGCCGGAGCCGTGTTCCTGGACCACTGCCGCACCCTCATCCGGTACGCCGAGGAAGCCGAAGCCGCCGCCCGTCAGGCCGCCACCGGGCGCGGCGGTCGGCTGAGCCTGGGCGCGGTCGCCTCCGCCTTTTCGTGGCCCCTGCCGCTCGTCCTGGACCGGTTCCACGAAGCCCTGCCGGACGTCGAGATCCGCACCCAGGAGATCGACACCCACGAGGCCGCAGCCGGGCTCCTCGACCGCTCGCTCGACTGGGCGATCGTGCGCCAGACCGCGCCCGTGCGCGGCACCATGGCGACCTCGCTCTTCGCCGATCGGTTCGTCGCGGCCCTGCCCCTCCGCCACCCGGCCGCCGATGCCGTCGGCCCACTGGATCTGGCGGACCTCGCGGGCGGCCCGTGGGTGTGGCTGCACCGCCACATCTCGCCCGACTACCACGACGCCATGGCGGCCATCTGCCGAGCGGCAGGGTTCAGCCCTGCCCCCGCCCATTGGGCGCGGTCGGTGACCTCGCAGATCTCCATGGTCGAGTGCGGGCTCGGCGTCACCGTCGTGCCCGCCGCGGCCTCCGCGTCACGCCCCGCCGTCCGTTTCAGACCGCTCCGTCACGCGACGGCGACCATCGAACTCACCGCCATGACGAGAGTCGGCCCCGGAGCGCTGGCCGAACGCCTCACAACCATCGCGACACAACTGACCACGACGCAGGCACCGCCGCCGCCCGACTGACTCCGGGCGGCGGGCACACTCGTCCCGCAGGCCATCCCCTGGCAGGGGGGAGCCACCGTTGCCTTCTCAAGAGGACGCAATCAGCCTTGGCCGAGAGGGAGCAGCGTCGTCCGGGTCACCTCGGCGATCCACCCGCCCCCAACTCCTCGCCGCAGTGCCCGGGTCAGCTCACGGTTGACCGCGCGGCCGGCCTCCACTTCATCGGCCCGTTCGGGCTTCATCATGTGTGCTCACTCCGCGTTCGACCGCCAAGACCAGCGGACACGACGGCCATGGCGGTACGGGGAACTGCCGTCGCGCTTGCGGTGGCGGGCCCCTCGGTTCGTGGGTCTGCTCCAAGACCGAGTGCGGCACGGCGACCTGGCGCTGCCCGCCGTTGCCGGGCCCCCGCGCTCACGCACCAGCGCAAGACGAAGACAAGACCCTCGGCGTACGCCTTCGTCGTCGGCTCCGCCCGGCCTCGCGCCGGCAGGGTCTCCCGCAGGAATCGGTCGGCATCCTCGACGACCTCAAAATCGTCATCCCCGCGGTCCGGTACCGGAGGCCCGCGTGGCGTTCTCCTGTGAAGCCCGAACAGCTCGAACGAAGCAGTGTGTTCCCGAAATTGCCCTGGGGATCCGGTCGGGGCATTTCGTATGCCAGGGCGGGAAACCGGCCCCGATGACGGCCCCGGCATGGGGTTCTCACCGGCGGCCGGCCGCGTGCGGGGTTCGCGTATGTCGCCGGGGCATGCCGGTGACCCTGATCATGCCGAGGCGGCGATGGCGTAGCGGATACCGGTCAGGTCCTCGGACAGGTCCCACAGCCGGCGTGCGGTGTCGGGGTCCTCGGCCGCGGGATCCGGACGGACGACCGTGGGGTGCCCCCGAAGTTCCTTCCAGCCGTCGGGGCCGTAGAACTGTCCGCCTTCGACGCCGGGCGCGGTCGCAGCGCGAAGCTGGGACAGGACGCCGATCTCGGCGTCCTGGGCGAAGAACCGTTTGACGAGCGCGCCACCCACCCGGATCAGGCCGGTCGGGCCGGTGCTCTGCAGGTTCGTGGCCGAGATCCCGGGATGGGCGAGCAGGCTGCGTATCGGGCTGCCTGCCGCACGGAGCCTGCGGTCGAGTTCCAGGCCGAACAGGACGTTGGCGAACTTCGACTGGTCGTAGTACTTCACCGGTGCGTAGTCCCGGGCGCCGGTCAGGTCGTCGAAGTGGATACGGCCGCCATGGTGCCCGATCGAGCTGACCGTCACCACGCGCGGATCGCGCCCCGCCTGCAACAGGTCCAACAGCAGGCCGGTGAGGGCGAAGTGGCCGAGATGGTTGCCGGCGAACTGCATCTCGTGACCCTGCGGACTCAGCGCGCGGGGCGGCGCCATCACCCCCGCGTTGTTGACCAGGACGTCCACCGGCACCCCGTCGGCATGGAGGCGAGCGGCGAACTCCGCGACCGAGTCCAGGTCGGCGAGATCGAGACTGCGCACCTCCAGGCTCACGCCGGGCTGGGCGTCGCTGAGGCCGGCGACGGCCCGGCGGCCCTTCGCCTCGTCCCGAACGGCCAAGACGACGTGCGCCCCGTGGCGGGCGAGGTGCCGGGTGGTGGCCAGGCCGAGACCGCTGTTGGCCCCGGTGACGACGAAAGTCCGCCCGGCCAGGTCAGGGATGCGGGCTGCGGTCCACTCGCTGTCTGTCATGAGACTCAGACTGCCACTAATGACACAATGCGTCAACCAAGGCCTAGTGCGCCTCGACTAGCGCGAGGTAGCATCGGTGTCGTGGTGGATACGAACACGGGCCCGACGGCCAACATGGCGGAGCGCAAACGTCAGCTGGTACGTGGCGAACTGGCCGAAGCCGCGGTCAAGTTGCTGGCCGACCAGGGATTCGAGGAGACGACGGTCGACCAGATCGTGGCCGCCGTGGGAATGTCACGCCGCACGTTCTCGCGGTATTTCGATTCCAAAGAAGACGTGATCGTGCACATGCTCGCTGAAGCGGGCGTCCACCTGTGCGCGGAACTGCGCGCCCGGCCAACCGACGAACCCCCCGCGGTGGCGCTGCGCCACGCCCTGTCGGTGTTCACCTCCCTGAGCATCGGCAATCCGGACAAGACGCTGCGCGTGAGCAGGCTGATCCTCGACACGCCGGCCCTGCTGGCCCGCTTCCTGGAGCGGCAGTCGCAGTGGCAGACCGAGATGACCGGCATCCTCGCCCGGCGTACCGGGCTGGATCCCGACGCCGACCTACGCCCCGCTCTCGCCGCGGGCGTTGCGCTCACCGCATTCCAGACGGGGCTGCGCCGCTGGGTGGACAGCGACGGCACCAAGGACATGGACAAGCTGGTCGACCAGGCTTTCGCATGGGTCACGCCGGCACTCGATCTCCCCACCGACCTGGGCTGACGTCTCCCACAGCGGACGTCACTCGCTGCCGCCGGAGGGAGCGGCCGCTCACGAGGACTGTCCCAGGCGCCCTGGGACACGGAGGCCGCTCTCCAGGGGCTTGTTTGTGGCCGTCAGGAGGAACGCGACGATCCCCAGCACAGCCACAGCCGCCGGGGCACAGCTGAGCTGCCCGCCGGTCTCTCCGAGCCGACGGCGCCGTTTCGACACGTGCGTGGCGGTGTACCTGCTGGTGCTCGGCCTCCTGCTGAATTCTCTGGCCGGCCTCTGGTCGGCCGACCCGACAGCCGGCTACGTACTGGTCTCCTACGCGCTGCGCGAGGTCAAGGAGATCCTCTCCAGCGAGCACTGACGGCCTGGACCAGCCAGCGGCACGTCCTTCTCCGGCAGAGTCCGGACCGGGGCACGGCGAAGCGCCGCATTGCCCGTGCCCAGGTGCTGTCGCCTGTCGTGAACTTCGAACATGGCGTGGGACCAGCACCTCCCAAACCACTGAACAAGTGCTGTCGCATCTGGATCGCGATGAGAGCCATCCCCGCGACGAGCAGGGCAGGTCGCCAACTTCTTCTGGTCACGCCGAGGACCGTGGCCAACCACGAACGCAGCGTCGGGGCAGGTGGCGTGAGCTGATCAGCGAGACCGGCCGGACTCCGGCTGGACGCCCGCATCGTGGCGGCGCACTCGCCGTCACGCGTGGATTGGGGCCTGTGTGGCCACGGTGACGATGTCGCGGTTCTCCAGGACGTGGCGGGAGTAGCCGTGGCGGGCGAGGTGCAGTGCGACCTGGCCGAGTTGCGCGGTGCTGGTCATGAGGACGGGCGCGAGCCGTAGCAGGCGCAGGAGCGGAGCGAGCGGGGTGACGAGGGTGTTGGCCCACCGGTAGGCCGCGGTCTTCGACCGCAGGCCGTGGGAGGGCTGCACGAAGCCGGGGCGCAACGCGTAGCCGTTGGGGAGGGTGGCGATGACCGCGTTCTCGGTGCGGCCCTTGACCCGCGCCCAGCGGCTGCGGCCCTTCTCGGTGCTGTCGGTGCCGCCGCCGGAGACGTAGACGAACGTCAAGGCCGGGTTGACCTTGGCGAGCGTGCGCGCCGCAGCCACGGTGAAGTCGTAGGTGATGCGTTCGTAGTCCTGCGGGCTCAGACCGGCCGAGGAGACACCGAGGCCCCAGAAGCAGGCGTCGGCGCCGCGCAGCTCTTCGGTGGTCGCGGTGAAGTCGAGGAAGTCGGCGTGCTGGACCTGGCGCAGCTTGGGGTGCGTCAGGCTCAGCGGTGTACGCCCGATGGTGACGACCTCGGTGACGTCGGGGGCCCGCAGGCTCTCCTGGAGGAAGCCGTCGCCGATGAGGCCGCTCCCGCCGAAGACAACTACCTTCATGCGGTCCTGCTCCTTTCCCTGAGCGCACTGTCGGTTCTGCGACGGGCCCGGCGGTGGATCGCGGCGAACGCGGCGATGCCGACGAGGAGTTCGACGGACATGATCGTGTAGACCGAGGCGCGTTCGGCGACCGCGACACCCGTGATGACGCCGGAGGAGGCGACGATCGCCGCCCAGACGAACATGACCACCACGCTGACCGTCCCGGCGGCGCCCAGGACCACGAGCGCGATGCCCAGACGTCGGTGTGCCTGCCGGCACAGGCCGGCACCTGCGGCCATCGCGGCGAGGTTGCCTCCGAAGATCGCGAGCGCGGCGCCGGAGGTGTGCAGGGCGATGGTGCCGTCGGCGACCGCCTCGGGGGAACCGGGGAAGGTGCCGACCAGCAGCAGCCCGACCCCGGTGACGATGCCGAGGATGCGGACCCGGCGGCCCGGCCGCTGCGGCAGAAGCGGGGCCAGAAGGCATACGGCGAGGGTGAACAGGACGCCGTGGGTGATGAAGGCGGTGTTCATGACGGCGTGCATCGGTGAGCAGACCGGGTGTCCGGCGAGGTCGCCGCAGCTGGGTACGCCGAGGTCGCTGATCGCGTTGACGCCGTAGCGGTAGGCGGGGCGTCTCCAGGCTGCCGCACTCACCGCTTCCGCGGTGATGTACAGGAGCGGGTTGAGTATGAGCAGGAGGCTCCCGGTGAGAGCTCTCGCGCGGTGCGCGCCGATCTGAGCGGGCATGGCGTCCTGTCGACGGGGTCGGTGGCCGATGGGTGCGGTGGGCCGGGGCGGGCGAGGTTCAGAGGCCGGCGGGTACGGAGACGCCGGTGAGCTTTTCGGCTTCGGCCCACAGCCGGGCCGCGACCTGCTTGTCGGCGGCCGTACGCGGCAGCTTCGCGACGACCGGCGGGCCGACCATGGACCAGCGGGGCCCGTAGTAGGCGGCCTGCTTCGCCTCGGGGTCGGTGGCCGCGCGCAGCAGCGGCTGGGCGCCGCCGGTGGCGTCCTGCGAGGGCACGATGCGGCCGAGGATCCGCAGGAGCAGCGGCGGGCGGCCGCCCATGGTCGGGCCGTTGGCGGCGATGTTGGTGCGGGCGCTGCCCGGGTGCGCGCCGACGGACAGCAGCCGCCACCCGTTCTGCACGGCGAGGTCGGCCAGGTGCTGGCTCATCAGCAGGTCGGCGAGCTTGGACTGCGCATAGGCGGGGATCGCCTTGTAGCCGTCGGCCGCGTTCAGGTCGTTGAAGTTGACGGTGCCGCGGGCGGCCTGGCCGCTGCTCATCGTCGCCACCCGCGGTGCGAGGGCCTTGAGCAGCAGCGGGAGCAGTCGGACGGTGAGGGCGAAGGGGCCCAGGAAGTTGCTGCCGAACTGCAGCTCGAAGCCGTCCTTGGTCTCGTGGCGCACCGGGGGCATCATCACGCCGGCGTTGTTCAGCAGCAGGTCCAGCGGCCTGCCGTCGGCGATCAGGCCGTCGGCGAAGGCGCGGACGGTGTCCAGGTCGGCCAGGTCGAGGTGACGCACCTCGACCTGGGCGCCGGGGTGGGCGGTGAGGATGTCGCGCTGGGCCTGCTCGCCCTTGGTGACGGTGCGCACGGCGAGGATCACCGTGGCTCCCGCTGCGGCGAGGGCACTGGCGGCGGCCTTGCCGGTGCCACTGTTCGCGCCAGTGACGACGGCGAGCTTTCCGTGCTGGTCAGGGACCTGGTACATGACGGACTCCTATTACGTACTGCCGGTATCTTGTCTCCGCTCCACGGTAACGTACCGCCGGTCACTTATCAAAGTACCGACGGTATGTAATATGTGGACATGGCTTTCCAGCGAGCACGTACCGACGAGCAGCGCGCCCAGCGACGCCGGCAGATTCTTGAGGCCGCCGCCGGGATGCTGACCGAGATGCCGGTCGCGCAGCTGAGCCTGAACGAGCTGAGCCGACGCGTCGGCCTGGCCAAGGCGAACGTGCTGCGCTACTTCGAGTCGCGCGAAGCCGTCCTGCTCGTCCTGCTCGACGCCGAGGTGAAGGACTGGATCACCGCGCTGGAGGCCACCGAGCTGCCCGGCGAGGGCACGCCGCGTGAGCGCGGGGACCGTCTCGCCGAGCTCCTGGCCGTCTCCATGTCCGCACGTCCGGTGCTGTGTGACCTGCTCAGCACGCAGGCCGCGGTGCTGGAGCACAACATCTCCACCGAGGCCGCCATCGGCCACAAGCTCGCCGCACGGCAGTCGATCGAGGCACTGGTTCGGCTCGTGGCACGGCACCTGCCCGAACTCGGCCCGGACGGCGCGGTGGCCCTCGTGGAGACCACTTTGCTGATGGCGATGACGGCCTGGCCCTGCAGCCACCCCTCGGAAGCCGTACAGGCCGCCTACGCCTCCGACCCGGCACTGTCCGGTATGCGCATCGACTTCATCGACCTGCTGCGCCGCACCGCAGCGGTAACCGCCTCCGGCCTCCTCGCCCGCCAGGAGACGGCAAACGCCAGCCCGATCACCTGAATACCTGTTTCCGAAGTCCTGTTCGCCGTAGGCCTGTTGAGCACCTTGAAGGAATGAGTGACCTGGCGTATCGGGTGCGGGCAAAGATGCCGGAACTGTGGGGACCTGCTCAGGAACCGCCTCCAGGCCATCGAGCGCGAGACCGAAGTGGTCTGACAACTGGGGACGTTCGCAGTTCTCCGTGTCCAGCGACGCGGAGCCGGACATGGGGGCGTTCCGAGAAGTGGTCCGGGCCAGGCGGCGGGAGTCATCGGCCTGAATCGGCAGTCCCTGACCAGGGCCGGCGTCCTGGCGGGCGCACGGCCCCACCGGTCAGGGCAGTTCGCCGCGCATGGCCCCGCCCACCAGTTCGCCGATCAGGACAGCGGTCGCCGCCGGGCCGCGCAGCGGAGCCGTGGGCAGGATGGAGGTATCCGCCACTCGGAGTCCGGCGATGCCGTGCACCCTGCCGAAGGGGTCGACGGCGGAACGTGAATCGTCTGCGGGTCCCATCGGCACGGTGCCGCAGGTGTGGTGGGACGTGCCGAGATGCGAGGCCACCCATGCGTCCAGGGCCCGTTCGTCGCCGAGCGTGCGCGGACCGGGCTCGAGCAGGCCGAGGGAGGCTGCGCCGAAGGCACGCGTGGCGATCAGCTCCGCGGTGGTGCGGACCACCTCACGCAGCCGTCGCCGGTCCTCGGCCGTGGCCAGATAGCCGTACTCGATCAGCGGCTGGTCCTCCGGGTCGGCGGAGACCGTGCGCAGACTTCCGCCGGTTCGCGGCGACTGGACGGACACGAGGAACGCCAGGGGGGCACCGGGAACCGCCGTCCTGCCGCCGACCAGCCCGGCCATCGGAACGAGCGACTGCAGGATCTCCAGATCGCCGGTGTGGGTTCCGTCCGACGACGACAAGTGCAGCCCGGGGCCGAGCCAGGTGTCGGCGGGCTCGGCGAGAGGCCTCCGAGGCGTCCATTCCAGCACGAGTTGCGGATGGTCGCTCAGCCTCGCGCCCACGGCGGGCAGGTCCTGGACGAGCGGGATGCCGAGTCGTTCGAGAGCGGCACGCGGTCCCACTCCGGACAGGTGCAGCAGATGCGGGGACCCGAATCCCCCGGCGCAGAGGACGACCTCCCCCGCCTCCAGGACCGTGGACACACCGTCGCGTTCGACCACCACGCCGGTGGCCCGGCCGTGCCTGGTGATCACCTTCCTAACCGAACTGTGCCCAACCACCGTGAGGTTGGGCCGGGTGAGCGCGCTCAGCAGGTAGCTGATCCCCGTGTTGACGCGCCGTCCGTCGACGGCGTTGGAAGGAACCGGGCCGAATCCCGGGGCACCCTGGGCGTTCTTGTCGGGCTCCTCCGGAAAGCCCAGCTCACGCGCGGCCGCCCGGAACGCCGCTGCGGCGGGATGCCGTAGATCCGTGCGCCGGATCCGCACCGGCCCCCGGTCGCCGTGCAGGTCGTCGGCACCGTGGTCGAGGTCGTTCTCCAAGTCGCGCAGGAGCGGCAGCAGGCGGTCGTACGACCATGCGGCACCGCCCACCGCGGACCAGCGGTCGAAGTCGGCCCGCCGGGCCCTGATGAAGTAACCGCCGTTGACCGTGGTCGATCCGCCGAGATAGCGCCCACGCGGCACCGTATACGGGCGGTTCGGCGTGAGGTGTACCGAGTACGGCCGTACAGCGGCGTGCCCGGGCTGCGCGCCGGGCACCAGCCGGGCGTCCAGCAGTTCGGCGCCGAAGGCCGTCAAGTGGCGCGGCACCGGCCCGGCTTCGAGCAGCAGCACCGTACGGGCGGGGTCCTCGCTGAGGCGGGCCGCGAGGGCGGCACCACTGGCTCCCGCCCCCACCACGACGACATCGGGGCGGCCCGCCGGGCCGGTTCGTGTTCGGCTCATACCTCGCTTCGCCTCCTGCACCGCGACCACAGCATCGTATATGAAATCGAATAACAAAAGATGCAACATGGTCTTCACTTTTGACACCCGGTGTCGTTACCCTCCGAGAAGCCGAGCCGAACATGACCGGCGCAGACCCCGCACCGCCCTGGAACCGCCCGAGGAGGGCCCGTGAACGAGCTCCAGACCGCCCAGACCGCCGAGGTCACCGCCGACGAGGCGGCCGCCCACGAGCCGCTGGTCGAGGCGGACGAGTTGATCGAGGAGGTCTCCATCGACGGCATGTGCGGCGTCTACTAGGCGCCGCCGGATGTCCGCGATGGACCTCGACCGCGCGATGGACCTGGACCGTGCCTGGGACCTGCATCCGCAGGTCTCGGTGCGGCCCGAGCCCTTCGGCGCGCTGCTG
>NZ_JBIVDZ010000019.1:0-46432 GCF_044747345.1 Streptomyces sp. NPDC090088
CGGCTCGGAGTGACACCGACTTCCGCACCAGGTGGCCATGAGGGGAACTTCACCGAGCCAGCGGGTCTTGCCCAGGCCTTGCTCAAGGCCTGAAAGTCCGCAGCCCAGTACGGCGGCCGAGACGGCTGATGGTTGACGATTCACTGCTTTCGCGCCCGCGAGCCAACTAAACATGTCGATCGGTCTGGTTTGCTAACCAGTCCGCTGGTGTTCACCGATGCGATGCGCGGGTTGACGAGGCCTATCTGCGACGCGGAGTACGTCGCGAACACTGCGAAGGATGCTGATGGACGAGTTGCGGTTCGATGGCAAGGCGGCTCTGGTGACCGGGGTCGGGGCCAGCGGCAGCATAGGTCGGGAGCACGCGATCGAGTTGGCTCGGCGGGGCGCGTCCGTCGTTGTCAACGACGTCGCGAGCCGCGACGGCTATCCCATCGCGCAAGCTCTCGTGGACGAGATCACGGCCGAAGGCGGCACCGCTCACGCCTACGTCGGCAGCGTGGCGACGGAGGACGGCGCCCGCGACGCGGTACGACGCACGGTGGAACTTCTTGGTGCCATCGACATTCTCGTCAACAACGCGGGCAACGTCCACAACGGCGTAGTCGGCACGATGAGTACCGCAGACTTCGACGCGGATGTGCAACTGAACCTGATGGGGCCGTTCTGGACGATGAGCGAGGCTCTGCCGCAGATGCGGGCGCGTGGCTACGGCCGGATCGTCAACACGACGTCGGCCTCGGGGGCTTTCGGATCCTTCCGAAGCCCGGGCTACGCGGCGGCGAAGGCGGGCGTCATCGGCCTGACGCGAGCCGTGGCGCTCGACAACCCGGACTGGGATCTGAAGGTCAACGCGGTGGCTCCACTCGCAGCGAGCCCTCGATCGAGGGACTGGTTCGAGTCCTTGGACAACATCGATGCGGGCCTACTGCGCCCCGAGCTGATCGCACCCCCGGTTGCGTACCTGTGCCACGAGCAATGCGACGTCAATGGTTCGGTCCTGTCGGTGGGTGCCGGTCGGGTTGCCATCGTGTTCACGGGTACCGTGCCGGGCTATCTGAATCGCGACCTGACCGCCGAGGACATCTCGCTGCACCTCGATCAGGTCCTCGACCGGCGGGACTACGAGGTCCCGGGCAGTCAGCTCGAGCAGTACCCGCTGTTCGGCATCATGACCGACCGGTAGCCGTCACACGCGACCCATGGGCAAACTCGGGCGACCGGACCTCGCACAGTCTGCGAGGCCGGGTCGTCTCGCCTGCGATTGCGCATTCGTTAGCTGTGCGGTGAGGCCAAGTGCTCGCAAGATCGCCTCTGGCGCCGCGCCGCGACTCCTGTCGGCGCTCGAGCGTCGGAACGTCCCACGCCGCAGTAAGCCCAGAAGCCGCCGAGCGAATGAGAGTTGAACAAATGGTGCCGGAAGCCTTCGCGGTGGTGTCGGCGCCGAAAGTGCCGCCGCCCAGCATCGAGTACACCACGCTCGTAAGGCCTCCAGACACAAGTGATAACGGCGGCCTGGTTCGCCGGCCGCCCAGGAGCGAGGCCGGCGAGACCGCTGGGCTCGAGTCAGCGCAAGTAGGCATCCAGCGTCGCGTCTTACGCTTGCCGACGCAGTCCAGCCGAGAACGACTGAGAACGGAGTTCGCGACCGCACCGATAGGGGCTAGCGGAAAGGGGACAAACAGACTAGCCTGTTCGCAATGTGGTCCGCGCCACATCTGCTCGCCGAGCACTGTGCTCGAGAGCGACGTCTTCGAGCACTACGGGGGCACCAGGGCAGTCCAACGCCCGTCCGAACCGCCATGACTCGAAAGGGAACGATCGTCGATGACCGCTCAGATCTCGTTCGACGCGAACCCCTCCGGTAGTGCCGAGAACGCCGCAGGGCTCGACGCCGCTGCCCTCGTCATCTCGTCCGACGGGCACGCGTCGGCTGCAATGAGGTCCTACAAGGACTACTTGCCCGCGAAGTTGCACGAGGAATTCGCGGACTTCTGTGCGCTGTGGGACGACAAAGGCGGGCTTCCGTCCGAGACGCGCTCCCTCGTCATGCAGTTCGACCCCGAAGAACTCGAGCGCTGGGATCAAGAGATCGTCGAACCCGGCCGTATCGCCGGCTACGGGAACATGTCCGCCCGGCTGACCGAGCTCGACCGGCAGGGCATCGCCGCCGAGGTGCTGTTCCCCGACTTCGGCCGCCCGTTCGAGATCAAGCCATTGATTGCTCGACTCCTGGGATACTCGCCCCGGCAAGAGCTGATCGACGCTGGAAACCGTGCCTACAACCGGTGGCTAGCCGAATTCTGCAGCCAAGCCCCCGAACGCTTCGCGCCGTTGGCCGCCGTGAGCTTCAGCGATGTCGACGAGACCGTCGCAGAGATCCGTTGGGCTCACGCCGCCGGGCTTCGTGGAATCGTGCTGCCCTGCTTCGACGACGCAGTGCCGCTGTTCGATCGCCGCTTCGACCCGGTGTGGGCGACGCTGGCCGAACTGGGCATGCCGGCGAACTGCCACATCGCTATTTCGTCGGTAACCACGCACGCACCGGCGTTGCCCGAGTTGCCGCATCCCACCGTTGCAGCCCGGGTGCACGTTCCCCGCATCCTGTTCTTCGCCCACCAGATGCTCGGGCACTTCATCTGGGGTGGAGTCCTTGAGCGGCACCCCGACCTGCAGGTCGCCTTCACCGAGATGGGCTCGGACTGGGTGGTGCCCGAGCTGAGGTCGATGGACTACGTGCTCGAGGGCAGCTGGGCCCGCAGGGATATCCGCGAGATCATCAGCCTTCGGCCCTCGGAGTACTGGCAGCGCCAGTGCCACCTCGGATCCTCCATCTTCTCGCGGGCAGAAATCGAGGCGCGAGGAGAGATCGGCCTGGACAAGATGATGCTGGGTATGGACTTTCCGCACCATGAAGGAACCTGGGCGGGCGCACCAAACGCAACAACGCTCGACTATCTGCAGGCCACCCTCGGCGCGGCTCAGGTGCCGGTCGGCGAGGCCCGGCAACTTTTGTCCGGCAACGCGTCCGCCCTGTGGAAGTTCGACACCGATCACCTGCAGCACGTCGCGGATCGCATCGGCCCCACGATGCGTGATGTCTTGTCGGTGCCGGACGTCGACCGGTTCCCGCGAGGCGACGTCCACAAGCCGAACAGTGCCGCTGTCTGAGGCTCGTCTTCGGCTCCGTCGAGCATTATCTTCGGCCATCTGAATCGTCCCGATCACGGTCCACAGCCGTTCCGCCTCGATTCGCGATTGCACCCCACGCAACGGTGCCGACGCCGACGAACACACGGTGGAGGTGCTGGCCGAACACACTGGGGCTGTTGGCCGACACCCCCACGGCCTGCTCACCTGAGACGACAGGCCACCGACCGTCACCTCAGGGTTGGGCGATCCATGCCTGACGATGACGTCACGAGCGTTTGATGACGAGATCAGATCTTACGTACAGCGCGGTCACGGCCTCACAGCGGACCGTCCGGGGATTCGCAACGCGATGAACCGCCATGGTGCTGGAGCAGGCAGCACTACAGCACAGGCGGTTTTGCACCGCCGAAAGGGAGTGCAATGACGAGAACTGCCGAGGACATCTTCTGCGTCGATCGTCCGGAACTGTATGACGCCGAAACGAGTGGTCCGCTTCTCGCTCGTATGCGTCGGGACTTTCCCGTTTTGAGATACGAGCGTGCGAATGTGTGGGTGCTGAGCCGATATGACGACATCAAGTCTGCGCTGTCGTCCCGGACCCAGTATTCTTCCGCCAAGGGTACGTTCCTCAACGACGCCATGAACAGTGCTGGCCTCGACGGCGAGAGTGTGGCCAACTCGTTCTTCCCGGACGGTGCGGAGTTCGTTCTCACGCTCGACCCGCCCCGTCATGGAGACGTGCGCAAGTTGATGACGCCAGCTTTCGCTGCAAGAGTCATTGCTGCGATGGAGCCGGATGTACGCGCCGTGTGCCGACAGATCATCTCGAAGATCGAACCCGGTGAACCTCTGGACTTCATTCGGGATGCGGCTCGGCTCCTGCCGATCCACGTGGTGTCCCAACTGTTGGGTATCCCTCCAGCCGAGATTGACGTCGACCGGTTGCAGTTGTGGAGCGATGAGCTCATGAAGTCCGGCGCAGCGCTGAGCCGCGAGGAGTTCGACATCGCGCGCGCCAACACCATGGACATGCGCCGGTATTTCTTGGACCTGGTCAACCGCAAGCGCGCTGCACCAGGCGGCGATGACCTGCTGAGCACGTTGACAGAAGCCCAGCTGGACTCCAAGCCTCTAAGTGAGGCCAACATCCTGATGCTGGCTATGACCACGCTCGTTGCCGGAAACACGACAACTCGCGCTCTCGTGGCAGGCAGCATTTTCAACTTCGCTACACACCCCGAGCAGGCAGCGTTGCTGGTCGAAGACCTTGGTCTGGCCCGGCAGACTGTCGAAGAGACGCTTCGCTATACACCGGCGTTGCCGGGCTTCATGCGAACCGCTGCCGAGGATGTCCAGGTGCGCGGGCAGCGCATAGCGGCCGGAGACTTCGTGTATCTGCTGCTGTTTGCCGGTAATCGCGACGAGCAGTACTGGACGGACGGAGACCGATTCGACATCTCTCGGCCGGCCAAGCCGGCGGTGCTGACGTTCGGGCATGGCGCGCACTTGTGTATTGGAGCGGCTCTCGCGCGTCTCGAGGCACGCTGTTTCCTCGAGGAGCTGTTCGCAAGGTTCAAAGGTGTCCGCTTCGCGGGCGCGCCGAAGCGCTACGCGTCGTTCCTGGAGTACACCTGGACCTCGCTTCCTGTCGTGTTCGACGCGCGCTGACAACTGGGCTCAGGTCACAATCCGAACGGTGGAGGAGAAGTCTTGGCCGAGGTGCAAACCGTCAGGGGCCCCCTACGGACCGAGTTGATCGGCACGACGCTGATGCACGAACATGTGTTCGTGGCGGACGAAGAGTTGCGTTACAACTACCCGGAGCATTGGGAAGGTGAGGACATCCGTGTCGAGGAAGCCGTCGTCCGCCTGAAGGAGTTGAAGTCTCGGGGTGTCGACACCATAGTCGACTGCACCGTGATCGGGCTCGGTCGCAATGTCGAGCGCGTCGCGCGCGTAAACGAACAAGTTGACATCAATATCATCCCGGCCACGGGGATGTACACGTACAACGAGTTGCCCATGTCGCTGCACTTGTTCGGCCCAGGCACCTTGTGGGGAGGCGATGAGCCAATGGTGGACATGTTCGTCCGCGACATCACCGAGGGCATTGCCGACACGGGTATCAAGGCGGCTTTTCTCAAATGCGCCATCGAGGACAGACTGACTCCCGGCGTTGAACGGGTCATGAAGGCTGTGGCTGAGACCCACAAGCGCACCGGTGCGCCGATCACTGTGCACACGAGCACTGTGCACCGCACCGGCTTGGTAGCGCTCGAGGTATTTCGCAAAGAGGGAGTGAACCTGTCGCAAGTCGTTGTCGGGCACACCGGCGACACCACAGACTTCGACTACCTGCACGAGCTGCTCGATTCCGGTGCCTACCTCGGCATGGATCGCTTCGGGCTGGACCTCCTACTGCCTACCGATGACCGCGTACGCACCGTTGCTGCACTCGTCGAACAGGGTTTCGCTGATCAGCTCGTGCTCGCTCACGATGCGGCTTGCCACCTCGACTACTTCCCTCCGGGCATGCTCGCCGAACGCGCCCCGAACTGGCATCTCACGTTCATCCACGACACCGTATTGCCTGCATTGCGCGACGCGGGGGTTAGCGAGGCTCAGCTGACAACGATGCTGGTCGATAATCCGCGGCGGTATTTCAAGCCCGGTCAGGGCTGACCCTCGATACTCGAACTAGGAGCACGACAGTGACGTCGGTAGCCGAAGACAGGAACGAGATCGCGCAACTGCTGTACCGCTACGCGAACTCCATCGACCGGTTCAGCGCCGGCGCGGAGTTGGATGACTGGATCGCCACCTTCACGGACGACGGAGTTCACGAGTTCGCGGGCGTCGAGCACGTTGGACGAGAAGAACTCACAGTGCTCGCTGAACAGGTGCGCGGGATCCGCCACTTCATCCTCAACCCGGAGATCGACGTGGACGGCGACAAGGCCACAGTGCGCGCGGTGCAGATGGTCTACCAGGGGCTGAAGCTCGGCGCTATCACGTGGCACGACGATGACGTTGTGCGCACGCGGGACGGGTGGCGGTTCTCCCGGGTCCGGGTTGCGCGAACAGTCGGCGGAATTCTCGATGCCGACAATCTGGCGTAGCCAGCCAGTTCCCGCGCGAACAGGCGCGATGCGGCCGTTGCCGCCGCCGATTTCATGCGGCAAACCAGTTGCGAAACGATCGTTCTGTATGCCGGAGCTGGAGGTTCGCTAGCCGGGTGGCCTATCAAGGGATGAATACACCTTTGCCGACGTCTGTGCCTCGGACAACCTATAAGCGTCGCTGCCCCCTGGCAGGCTCCAGCGCTCCGTGAACAGGGCATCGACGTCGATGCCTCGCTCCACAACAAAGCGTGCACAGTCCGCCATGGCAGCAATCGACAAGGTCAACGACGCAATGCCTGTCACCTGCTTGTAAAGGCGCGGTCAGCTGCGCCGCACCGCACGTCACGTTCGCACCGGGCACGCGATGGAGTTGGTAGACGGCCTTCGACTTCACGACCGTGGCCGGGCGACCGGCCGAATCCTGTTCGGACTGAAGCCCGGGAAGGAAGTTGACTTCACCAGCTACGTGTTCGGCCCGGCCCATGTACTAGGCCGCATTGGCGAGAGCGAGTTCGAGGCGATGCCGTCCCTTGCCGAGGACGGTCTGGTGAGTTCGGCTTTGGCGCGTGCACGTTCCGGCGCCCAGCAGGAGAGATCGAGACTAGATCACGTCTTCGCGTCGCAACTCGTCGACCTCCGCTTCGGTGTAGTCGGTGACTCGGCTGAGCACGTCGGCTGTATCTTCGTCGTAGTTTGGACGTCCAGGTGCGAGAACCGGCGCCCTCCTACCAGGGTCCCTTGCATGATCGAGGTCTGTCCGGATTCATCCAGTGATGCCGAGGGCAGCCAGGGATCCTGGGGGCCGAGGTGCGAACGCCAGAACGAATATGGCGAGTATCTTGATCGTGCTTTTCGTGGTGCGCCCAATCTTTCGAGGGGACTTTCAGACACTACATGCGAACGGACTCCGGGAGATTTCCGTCCTTAACGAACTTCCCAGTACCCACGATATGCAGGCAGTTGGGAGTCCATTCATCGGCGTACACATCTACCACCTCGCCACCGTCCGTGGACTGGTGGGAAAATGCCCGCGTGTCTTCGTGATTTTCGCACCAGGCGCGAGGGTCGTTCATGACAACTCCTCTTTGACGATGGAGAAGGGGCTATGCAGTTTTACGGGAAAATCTCGATGATTTCGGGGAACTTCCTTTGAGCCTTCTTGGAGCTGTCGCAAGAATATACAGCAGCCTTGTGACCCAGGGGCCGTTGCATCAGAGGCCGCTGCATGATCACGTTTCGTCCGGAGTGCCGTGCTGGCCCCTCCTTGGAGGGGCCAGCACGGTTCGGGCAGGGGGCGGACGCAGTGCGGGCACGGTCTCAGTGATCATGTGAGTGTCGAAGTCCCATGAACACCTGGCGAGTCCGTGCCTGCTCCTGCATCTTCTCCCATGCCCACCGCGCTGACCCAACTGGGCCGGACTGCCGCGCCGGTCCCGCTGGCGGACGCGGTCGCACTGTCCGGCTTCCTGGACCTGGTCCCCGACCCGCGAGGCGTCCGCGGCCGCCGCTACCGGCTGTCCGCCCTCGTCTCCGCAGCCGCGGCGAGTGTCCTGGCCGGTGCCCGCTCGCTCACCGCGATCACGGAATGGATCGGCGACGTCCCTGCGTGGGCCTGCCGGGTTCTCGGCTTGCCCACCGACCCGCTCTCCGGCACCGTGTCCGTCCCGCACCCCCACACCCTGCGCCGTCTGCTCGTCCAGCTCGACGGCGACGCTCTGGACCGGGCGATCGGCGCCTTCCTCACCGCCCGCGCCGCCCCGGCCGGCCCCGGACTGCGGGCGATCGCCGTTGACGGCAAGGCTCTGCGCGGCTCGCGCACCCACGTCACCGGGCACGTCACCCTGCTCGCCGCGATGGACCACACCGGTCACGTCCTGGCCCAGCGCCAGGTCGCCGACAAGAGCAACGAGATCCCCGCCTTCCGGCCCCTGCTGGACAGCGTCGACCTGACCGGCACGGTCATCACCGCCGACGCACTGCACACCCAGCACGCTCACGGCACCTACCTTCGCGAGCGAGGTGCCCACTACATCGCCCAGGTCAAGGCCAACCATCCCGGCCTCTTCGACCGCGTCCGCCGCCTGCCCCGGCGCGAGGTCAGGCTCGACCACCACGACCGCACGCGGGCCCATCACCGCCTGGAGATCCGGCGGCTGAAGACCGCCGCCTTCTCCCACCTCGACTACCCCGACGCACGCCAGGCCCTCCAAGTCGTGCGCTGGAGGAAGGACTTCGCCAGCGGCAAGCTCACCATCGAGCGCGTCTACCTGATCACCAGCCTGCCGCCCGGCGCGGTTACCGGCGCCCAGCTCGCCGACTGGATCAGAGGGCACTGGAAGATCGAAAATCTTCTGCACCACGTCCGCGACCGCACGTTCCGCGAGGACGACTCCAAGATCCATGTCGGCCATCTCCCGCGCGTCATGGCCGGCCTGCGCAACCTCGCCATCGGCGTCCACCGTCAGGACGGCCACGCCAACATTGCCGCCGCCCTACGTCACACCGCTCGCGACTGGCGAAGGCCCCTGGCCGCCCTCGGCATGACCGGATGAATCCGGACAGATCTCGATCATGCAAGGGACCCTGCCTCATCGACGGCCTTCTCGCCAAGACCCGTCTCGACTTCCAACCGCCGTAACCCCAGCCATTGAAGATCTCTAGATCACTTCCTCGCGTCGCAACTCGTCGATCTCCGCGTCGGTGTAGCCGAGGACTCGGCTGAGCACGTCGGCTGTATCCTCGCCGTAGTTCGGCCCGTTCCGGTCCATCAGCCCGCCGGTGTAAGGCGGGGTCTCACTGAAGCGAACCGGGTGTGTCTTGACCGGCCATATGCCGTTCTCTGTCTGCGGCAGCTCGATCTGCCACCCGAGGTGGGCGAGTTGCGGGTCGATCTCGACCCGGTCTTGTGCGTCCTGCGCCACTCCGGCTGGTACTCCTGCGGCCTGCAGCGCATACATCAACTCGTAGCGATCCCGCTTCTCGGTCTCGCTGCCGAGAAGACGATCCAGCTCGTCTTGATTCGCCAACCGGCCAGCGAGCGTGGCGTACCTCGAGTCGCTTGCCCAATCCGGGTTGCCCAGCACGTCGACGGCGGCTTTCCACTCCTCCTCGGTGAAGACCGAGATCGCCACCCAACGGTCCTCACCGAGAGCCGGGTAGATCCCGTGCGGTGACGCCTGTTTGAGCGGATTTCGGTTGCCATAGCGCTGCCATGATCGGCCGTTGACCGAGTAGTCCAGCACGGCGGTTCCGGTCAGATAGAGGCCGGCCTCGACTTGGGAGGCGTCCACGTAAGTGCCCTCACCCGTCACGCTACGGCGATACAGAGCCGCCAGGATCGCTGTGGTCATGTTGTACGCGCCGAACCAGTCGAGGTACGAGTAGCCGATCCCGGCCGGCGGCCACGGCGATGGGAATCCCGACATCTCGGTCAATCCTGAGAATGCCTGCGCAGGGGGGCCGAAGGACTTCGCTCGACCGTAGGTGCCCAGTTGGCCGAGTCCGGACTGCTGGACGTAGATGATGCTCGGATTCAGCTCTTTGAGCCTCTCGTAGCCGAATCCCATTCGCTCCATCGTGCCCGGCGAATACCCCTCGATCACCACGTCCGCGTCACGGATCAGGTCTTCCAGGATCTTCTTTCCCCGGCCGTCCTTCAGGTTGAGCGACATCGCCAGCTTGCCAGCGTTGATCTCCATGAAGTTCGCCGACTGATTGAAGCTCGTCTGCTCCCGGATGTCCACCGGCTCTGTTGCCGCGTCGCGTGCGGCTCGACCGCCCTCCGGGTAGAGCACGAGCGTGTACCGCATTCCGTCGAGATGCGATTGGTGCTCGACCTTGATTACCTCTGCGCCGAATGACGCGAGGAACCGTCCGGCGCCGGCGGACGCGAGCATCCACGACAGGTCGACAACCCGCAGCCCAGCCAGGGCGAACGGCTTTCCGAGCTTCGACAGCGGTGCTTCGCCTCGTGCAGGCAGCTCATGGACCAGCGTGTGACCGAGCGGGGCCGCCCCCCAGTCGCGTGCGACCTCGTCGTTGTGCTCGCCGAGCAGCGGGGCGCGTCTGTCGGTCTTCCAGCTCGCTTGCTGCGACACCCAGCGCGCGCCCACATAGGTGAACGACGTACCGAGCTCTGGGTGCTCGACCTGCGTGAAACTGCCGCGCACCTTCCAGTGCTCGTCGTCCAGGTTTTCCTCAGGCCTGCGCACTGGCGCCCACGGAAGGCCCGCATCGAGCATCTCCCGCCACAGTTCCTTGTTCCAGGTGAACCGCGCCACCAGCTTGTCGATGACGTCGGCGACCCGCCACTGGTTCGGAATCCGGTAGTCCGGGTCCTCCCACTTCGGGTCATCCAGATCCGCCTGCATCCCGTACTTGCGCAACTTCGCGATATCCGTGGGCCAGCTATTGCGGAAGTTGCGGACATAGGTGCCGTATGGCAGCAGGTACCGTCCGTCCTTCGTCGGCGCCAGTGTGCGCACCGAGAGCTTCTCGTTCGAGTGGCGCCCAGTCTGGCGATGCTGAGCCCGGCGAAGCACTACCCAGTTAGGAATGTCCAGCTCGGTGTTGGCAGCGTTGGCCTGGTGCACCGAGGCGGTCAACACCTGCCCCTTTCCTGTCCGCAGGCGGTAGGACAGGGCTGTGAGCAGCGAAATGACGGTGAACTCGCCAGCGACGTGGTAGGCCTGCCACATCTGCGGGGCCACCGGCGGCGTGTCGTACTGGAGGGATGGGTCCGGGTCGTAGCCGGAGTTCATTGCCATGCCCCCGAGGGCGAGATGAACCAGGTCGCTGCCGGCGAACGTGGACCAGGGCCCGTCCGCGCCGAACGGGGTCACCCGGACGTAGATCAGGTCGGGATTGTGCTCGACCAGGGACTCGTAGTCCAGTCCGCGTGCCGCCATGTACCCGGCGGGA
This sequence comes from Streptomyces sp. NPDC090088, assembly GCF_044747345.1. Taxonomy (NCBI): domain Bacteria; kingdom Bacillati; phylum Actinomycetota; class Actinomycetes; order Kitasatosporales; family Streptomycetaceae; genus Streptomyces; species Streptomyces sp. NPDC090088. The sequence goes on from NZ_JBIVDZ010000019.1 coordinate 11,196, forward strand.
CGCGCATCGAGAACCACGTCTGCCGCATTCGACAGAGCGAGGAAGTCCTTCCTACCGCCCTCTGAGTCCAGATCCAGCGCAACGCCGCGTTTGCCGAGATTGTAGTGCCAGAAATACAGGCTCTGATTGGGGTCCTGCTGGTCCAGGTAGAAGGGGCCGTACTGCCGGGTCTGCTCGCCGTCCTGCGGCTCGACCTTCACGACGTCCGCGCCCAGTCCGGCCAGCAGTTTGCCCGCGTACTCGCAGAGCTCGTTGCCGAGTTCCAACACACGCAAGCCTTCGAGATACGTGCCTGAAAACGATGCTTGGCTCACGGTAGAGACTCCTTCAACCCAGGCGGTAAACATCACAAGCGTGGCCGCGGAACCGACGTGCACGGCCCCGCAGGAGGACCCGGCGTGCAGGCCCGTCAGCTCTGCTGAAAGTTCGAATAGTCGGTGAATCCGACATCGGTGCCGCCGAAGAAGTGGCTTCGCTCCGCGTCGCGAAGCGGCCACCCCTCGCGGAATCGCGCTGGCAGGTCCGGGTTGGCAATGAAGGGGCGCCCGAACGCGATCAGGTCGGCCCAGCCGGCTTCCAACGCTGCCTCGGCCCGACTCAACGTGTACTTCCCCGCGAACATCAGGGTGCCGCTGAAGACAAGGCGCAGTGCCTCCTTGAACGCCGTAGGCATGTCTGGCACGTCTTCCTGATCAGGCTCAGCGATGTGGAGATAGGCGACGCCCAACTCGTCCAACACCTTGGCAGCTCCGAGGTAGGTCGCGAGCGGAGTGTCGTCGACCAAGCCTCGGTGACTTGCAAGCGGTGACAGCCTGACGCCCACGCGGTGGCGGCCGACCACTCCGATCACCGCCTCGGTGACTTCGCGCAGGAAACGCAAGCGGTTGGGCAGCGATCCACCGTAGTCGTCGCTTCGGGTGTTGGCCTGGGAGTCGATGAACTGAGTGATCAGGTAGCCGTTTGCCCCATGGATCTCGACCCCGTCGAAGCCGGCCTTGAGCGCGTTCGATGCCGCGTCAGCGAAGTCCTGGGCGACGGACGCGATCTCGTCCTTCAGCAGAGCACGCGGCTCGGAGTGCTGGACGAACTCGCCGCTACCGTGCTGCGGACCACGTCCGTCGGGGTCGATGTAGACCTTCACACCGGGGGAAACGAGCGCTGAGGAAGACACCGGCGCTGCATCGTCGGGTTGCAGCGACGTGTGCGAGATCCGACCGACGTGCCACAGCTGGGCGAACATCCGTCCCCCGGCGGCGTGGACCGCGTCGGTCACCAGCCGCCAGCCCGCCACCTGCTCCTCGTTATGGAGACCAGGAGTCCAGGCGAATCCCTGACCCTGCTGAGAGATCTGGGTGCCCTCACTGATGATCAGGCCGGCAGATGCCCGCTGCGCGTAGTACTCGGCCATCAGCGGCGTCGGGACGTTGCCGTCCGCTGCGCGAGAACGCGTCATCGGTGCCATGACGATTCGATTCGGCAGGCTCAGTTCGCCCAGTCCGTACGGAGTAAAAATCATCTGTGGTCAAGCCCTCTCAACCAGATCCGAATAATCCACCAACACCTGCTCCGGTATGCAGCCCGCGGAGCGATCCAGTTGCGCGCGACCCGTTTCCAGGGAGCCGGGCAGAGGAATCCGCCGCGGACGCGGCCACCACGCACGGATTTTCTCGAGCGAAGGACGCGATCGCTCTCGGGCGGCAGTGGAGCTTCTGAGAACAGGTTAGTCTGTTTGTCTGGCGGGGGCTAGCGCCCGTTCCGCCATCGGGTCCCGTTGGGTCGTCCACGTGACGGGGACCGATGCTGTGATGGCGGCTGCAGAGCCGACGCGAACTACTCGATGGCGCGCGCGACGGGAGCGATGCCCGCGATCTGCGAGCAAAGGCTCCAGGCGGCGCGCCGGGGGACTATGGAGTCGCGGCAGCGCTCGCAGCCGGGGTCATAGCCACTTCTTCGGCGCCGCTGAGCGGCGTCACCCAATCGGTCGCGGAGAGGATCTCGGGCATTGCAGCCGCGACATCTTCGACACTGGGTATCCCGCCTGGCTTCCACCCCTCGGTGACCGCGATGCGAACGCGAGCGAGTCGTCCGCCACCGACGGAGAAGATCTCGTGCGTGCTCGTGCACTCCGTCGACGCCAGGTAGCAGACAAGTGCAGCGACCTCGTCGGGCGAGTACGAGGCCGCCAGGTCCTCGAACATGGATGCCGTCTGCCGCGTCGCCGCGATAGGGGCGATGACATTCGACGTAATGTTCCGCTTCGCGCCTTCGATCGCCAGAACGTTGGCGAGTCCCACGAGCCCCATCTTGGCCGCCGCGTAGTTCGCTTGTCCGAAGTTGCCGAACAGGCCGACGTTGGAGCTCGTGAAGATCAACCGTCCATAGTTCTGAGCCTGCATCTGCCGGAATACCGGCTGCGTGACGTAGAACGCGCCCTTCAGCTGGGTGTCCAGGACCAGATCGAGCTCATCGTTCGACAACTTCGCGAAACTGCGGTCCCGCAGAGTTCCGGCGTTGTTGACAAGCACATCCACACGACCGAACCGCTCCAGAGCAGTAGCGTAGATTTCGTCGCCGCCCGCCGGAGTCGAGACGGAGGAGTAGTTCGCCGCTGCCGAGCCGCCAGCGGCAACGATCTCGCTGACGACGGCGTCGGCCGCATGCGGTTCGAGGTCGTTGACGACAACGGATGCTCCGCGGCGGGCCATCTCGAGGGCGTGTGCTCTGCCGAGACCGTTGCCGGCGCCGGTCACTACGGCAACTTGCCCCTCAAAAGTGATCGCCACTACACACACCTCTCGCGCCAGTTGCGAACAGATCGTTCTGCACACAGTAAGCTGATGGCGCTGGGCGATGTCAACCTGCCCCTCGACTTTTGTCGATCGGGATGGATCGTTAGCCAGCGGTGACTCAGGCTCGCTGAACGGGGCGAGGGTGCGGTGCTTGGCGTCGGGCGGGTCGTGTCCCGCCTGCGCGCACCGCATGACGAGGGTCGTGCGGTGCGCGCAGGCCGAAGGGGGCGATCTGCTCGGCCGCCCGGTGGGTGCGGTTCTCGGACTGCCTGGGGCGGCACTGTGCGGGATTCCGCGAAGGCGCCACCTCGATCGCCCGGTGCAAGGCGTGCCGGGTGATCGAGGTGGGCGGCGCCAACGCAGCTCGGACAGGACGACGGCATTGGCGCAGCCGCACCGCGTGACCTGGGTGGGGGAGTAGCGGACCCGTGAAACGCCTCCGTGACCTTGGGTGCTCGATGCTTACGCCACGAGGGCGTGTCCTTGTTCGAGGCGCTGTCGGGTCTCCAGCGGGGTGAAGTGGCCCCAGTGTGGATGGCGGGCGTAGGCGCTGTCGGTTGTAGATGTCGCCACTGCGCACACCTCTCGTGCCGGTTGCGAACAGATCGTTCTGCGTACAGTGGTACTATGACGTTGGTCGATGTCAACCTACCCATTTTGGGACCGAGAAGAGCTAGGTAGCCACGTGAAACCCTCTGACGGAGTGCTGCAGTTGCAGACGCAAGAGCAGCGATCGGCGAACACGCGACGTCTTGTCATGCGCGCGACTATCCAGTCACTGGTCGAAGTGGGATACGCAGGTTCTAGCGTGCAGGAGATCCAAGCGCGCGCACGTGTGTCCCGTGGCGCAATCACGCATCAGTTCCCGACTAAGCATGAGCTCCTGATCGCGGCGATCGACCATCTCTCCGCCGCCCACGAAGCGCAAATCCGATCGATCCGGATTGCGGATTCGCACGACCGCGCAGAGCGCGCCCTCAAGGCGCTGTGGAAGAGTTTCGGTAGCGACCTATGGAAGGCAACGCTGGAGTTGTGGACAGCGTCGCGCACGGACGACGCTCTGCGCAAGCCGCTGCTCGCCTCAGAGCGCGAACTCGGTCGGCGACATCGCGAGCTGTTCTCAGACATGCTTGGCAGCCCAGAGTTGGCTGGGGTTCAACTTCATTACGCCATCGACCTAATCTTTCGATTCATGCGCGGTACTGCGCTTACCGACATGCTGCAGCGAAAGTCGACGCCAGCGAACCGCGTCGTCGGCGAGTGCATGGCCATACTTCAAGCTGTCGCTGGCTCCGCCGAGGGGACCAACAGCATGGTCTACAAGTAACAGCTCCCCACCAGGCGCGGGTGACGTGCTCGCCCAACTTCATCGAGTTACGTCCTGCATTGCTACCAAACGGGAGCGTGGAGAACACATGAAGAAGTCGTGGATCCGTTCGATGCTGTTCGTTCCGGGGCACAAGCGCGACTGGATCATAAAGGCCTGCCGCTATGGCGCCGATGCGCTCATACTCGATCTTGAGGACTCCGTTCCGGCCGAGCTGAAGGATTATGCCCGGGAGCAGGTCTGCAGCGCAGTCAAGGAGATCGCGACCACCGCAGGTCCTGACACGCCAGCGTTGTTCGTTCGCGTCAACGGCTGGGAGACCGGCGAGTTGCTCGCGGACGTCACCGCGGTCGCCAGCGAGGTCTCGTTGCAGGGCCTGGTGCTGGCGAAGGTCCGGGGTCCAGGGGACGTGCAAGCTCTCTCGCTCGTGTTGGACAACATCGATCACCAGCGCGACCGCGACTCCGACAGACTGGAGATCGTGCCCATGCCGGAGACGGTGACAGCTGTCCGCGACATAGAGGCGGTGTGCCGTGCATCCACGCGCGTGCACCGACTCACCGGGATCTCAGGCCTGACGCCCGGCAGTGCGGGTGATCTGCAAAGCGACATCGGAGTCGAGCCCTCGGGCGACGGGATGGAGATGCTCTATGCCGACAGCCGCTGTGTGCTCGGTGCGCGAGCCGCCGGGCTGGCGCAGATTTTGGGAGGACAGAGCTCGCGCTTGGATGATCCGGACATCCAGCGGCGGTCCTGGCGACGCGCCAAGATGCTCGGAGCGTCCGGCTCGACCGCGATTCACCCGAGCCAGATCGAGATCATCCACGACGTGTTCACTCCGTCGGCCGCCGAGGTCGAGAGTGCCTCGCGCATGCTCAAGGCCTTCGACGCCGCTGTCGCCGACGGGAACGCCGCAATACGTTACAACGGCGAGATGATCGACTACGCGCAGGTCCAGAGGTTGCGCGGTCTGATCGAGCGGGCCAAGTCGTACGGCGTCGGCACGGTTGCGAGCGACTAGAGGCCCCTAACCACCGGAAGGTGACCGTAGACCATGGACAGCCATCGGAGCATACTGTTCGAGGTGATCGACCATGTCGCCTGGATCACTCTTAACCGGCGCGGCACGCTGAACGCCGTTGACCACGTGATGGCCGGCGAACTGCGCGAGGCATGGTCGGAGGCGGCAACGAAACCTGGTGTCGCGGGAGTGGTGGTCGTGGGCGCCGGGAGCGAGGCGTTCTCGCTGGGAATCGACCGCTCACCCGGCTCGGCTCTCGCCCAGATAGACAGCTTCATGCTGCCGGAACTGGGCTTGTTGCCCCTGGTGGTCGCGGTCAACGGCATGGCGTGCGCAGAGGCGCTCACCCTGCTGCGCGCCGCCGATTCAGTGGTCGCCGCCCAACACGCCTGCTTCTGCCCCGGCCGCCCGCCGGTACGTCAGCGGGCCACCGATGTCCTCACAGCGACCGAGGCGAACGCGGCTGGGCTGGTTGAAACCGTGGTCCCGCTGAAGCGACTGCGCACCGAAGCGCAAAAAACGGTCACCCGACTCGCCGAGGGCCGGGACTCAGCACCTGACCGTTGGGAGCCCGTCCGGGAGTAGTTCGCGGCCGCCTGGCCTTCACGATGTTCTCCGCGAGCATTTCCTTCCCGATGGGGGCGTGGACATACAAGCCGTGCCGCTTCGGGAACCGCCGGCTATTTAAAGAGCACCTGCGGCCAATCCGCCAGGTTGCAACGAACTGGCGTTGTCGGTGGCTCCCGATACGGTTGCACCAGTGAGGACTGCCGGGGAGTCACGGAGCTTCAGGGGAACGGAAGTCCCAGATGGGAGGGAAGCCCATGACTGAAGTCGATGTAACCGTCACCGGTCCCGAGCCGCAGGTCCAACTTCCGGACGTCATGGAGCCGGTGCTGGACCTCCACCTCCAACACTTGATCAAGATGCTGAACGATGACGAAACCAAGAAGTCCCACTTCGGGATTTCCCTCAATATCCCTGGTGGTGTCATCTACGGGCAGGCGATCAGCCGGGACGCCTACCTGGACGCTTGGGAGGCAGAGATTCGGCAGTCGTCGGGAGCAGGCGCCGAGTTCATCGCTACCTTGCCCCGCAAGATCAGTGAAGTTGGAGACAAGCTGGTCAAGGGTCGGGATACGAAGCCGCTGCCCAGGTGGATCCATCTCCGCGAGGCCACGTTTCTAACTGGGGCGCCGGTTCAGACCATGCACTATGGCCTCTGGCGCGGCCGCTTGTCCGACGTCGCCGGCTGGTCTTTCTCGTTGCCCTCGGCGTAAAGAAGCACCTTGCGTGTCGGACGAACTCTCGCTGGTAGGCGCCCTGGAGCGAGCGGATATACGAACCGGAACGCTCGTGTCCGGAAAATGTGTGTTAAATCTCAACATTTGGACTGGTCGTTAGAAGGGGAGACATAGGTCAGCCACTCGTATGATCAAAAGTGCACACCTCTCTTCTAAAGCAAGCAGACGGTTTCAGGGATGAATCGACCACCAAGGTTGGCCGCTATTACCTGAACCGCTCCGGGGCTGATAGAGGCTCCGGGCCAGGTTCGGTGCAGGCCTGCACGGAAAGGGGGGGATCCGACAGGCGGCCACGGAACACCAGCAGGGCGGGCTTCGTACAGCCACCAGCTGCCCCTCCGGTACCGGTATACCCCCGGCGCAGCAACTGCTGGTCATCCTTGCCGGGACCTGGCTGCCCGTGGTGCTCATTAAGGTCGCCCCTAGTTCATCCACGCACCACGCCGCCGGTACTCCCGGCGCTGCTCAAGGGCCGTGTTCCACACCGTCCGGCAGACGTTCCCGAACTCCTCGCACATCTCCCCTTGCTCGGGCGATGGATCGAGGCGAGAGCGGCGGCCCAACAGCATGACAACACCCCCTTCGACTGTAGTGATCAACCTAATGCACGCCACTGACAACACCGTGAACTCCGCCGCTGCGCGGCTCCGGTCCGAGGATGCGCGCAGACCCCCTGCTTCAGCTGGGGGTCTGCGCCCAAGAGAACGGATCACACATCGGTGATTCGTACTCCCGTGTGGGCCTTGTAGCGACGGTTCATTGAGATCAGGTTGGCGACTAGAGATTCGACCTGATGGGCGTTGCGCAGCCGTCCTGCGAAGATTCCGCGCATGCCGGGGATGCGGGCAACTAGCGCTTGCACGACATCGGTGTCCGCCCGGATGTCACCCAGCACCATCACGTCCGTGTCGATCTCTTCAATCTCTGGGTCCTGCAGGAGGACGGCTGAGAGATGATGGAAGGCGGCAGCCACTCGCGACTCTGGAAGCAACACAGCTGCCTGTTCCGCGGCACTGCCCTCATCTGGACGGAGCGCGTAGGCGCCTTTCCCGTCGAACCCCAGCGGGTTGACGCAGTCGATGACGAGCTTGCCCGTGAGATCTTCGCCCAAGGCCTTCAGAGCCTTGGCGTGACCGTCCCAGGGCACCGCGACGATGACAACGTCACTGTGCCGCGCACACTCGGCATTCTCAGCCCCCTCGATGCCGACGCCCAGCTCTTGTGCGGCAGCCTGCGCGCGCCCGGCATCGCGCGACCCAATGATGACCTTTTGGCCGGCTCGGGCCAGTCGATAGGCCAGCCCACGGCCCTGGTCACCCGTGCCGCCGAGAACACCGACCACCAAGCCGGATACGTCGGGCAGCTCCCAGGGGTCTCTGCCCAGGCTCTTCTTTCCCTCGGAAGCCTGGCCGACACCGACGACTACGGGAGTGTTGGGGTCCACGGGGTTAGGGGTGGAAGTCATGGAGACCGGACCTTTCGTGCTTCAGATCTAATGCTTGAGGGAGGCTTTCAGGCGACGGGTGCACGCCGGAGACGAACCGGGCGCCCGTTCTCGTCGGACCGGATGAGGAGGCCGAGGTCGGTGAGGTGCTGCACATGAGCCTCGGTCTCGGCCAGGGCGGCGAAGCGCATTGCTCCGACCTGGTCCCAGGGACGGGACCAGGAAATGTGTGCGGTTGCTTCCCAGAGCGTGGGCTGGCCGAGTTCGCCGACCACCTCGAGGAGTTCGCTCAGTCGTGCAGTGTGGTGGTCGAGAAGTTGTTCCGTGCGGGCCGCCAGGCCGCGGAACCGGTACTCGTGGGCCGGCAGTGCTTCGTGGTCGTCCCACGACGCGAGCCGCTTCAGGGAGTCCATGAAGTCGGCCAGCGGGGTTTGGCCTGGCCGGCGGCCGTGCAAGCCGATGTTGGGAGTAATACGGGGCAGTATGTGGTCACCGGTGAGCACAACGCGCGCGGTGGGTTCCACCAGGCAGAGGTGCCCCGGGGTGTGTCCGGGCGTCCACAGGGCGACGAGGTCGCGCCCGTCGAGCGCTACCGGGCTGCCATCCTCCAACAGCAGGTCGGGCTCGACCAGGTCGGGAGCGGAGTCTGGCCGATGCTCCTCATCCGGAGTACCGAACAGTTCTCGCACGTCGCTCTCGGGGGCGCCTGCTTCCCGCAGCCGGTTGCGGGCCGCCTCTGCACGGGACTTCTCGTGCTGGAACTGCCGGTGCGGGAGGCTGTCGCGTTCGGCGGGGTGCATGGCCACCCAGGCGTCGCTGGCCGCCTTGAGCCGGGCCGACATGCCGTGGTGGTCGGGATGAATGTGGGTGATTACGATGCCGGTCACGTCCGCTGGCGTGGCTCCGGCCGAAGCGAGACCGTCGCACAAAGCGTCCCAGCCCTTCGTGCTGTCCCAACCGGGATCGACGACGACCAGGCCAGAGTCACTGGGCACGACATAACAGAGGGTGTAGCGCAGCGGATTGTCCGGGATCGGGACCGGCAGCGACCAGATGTCACCGGCCAGGTGCTCGACCGGCGGCAGGACGTGTTCCGCCCAGGCCGCCTTCTGCCGGCTCCCGGTTACCGTGACGGTCGAGCCGTCACCCCTTTCGGCGGCGCTACCAGGTACGTGCATGGGTTTACCTCTCGCGTTTCCACCTGGTCGTGTCTTCTTACGGGGCCAGGATCGCTGTGCCTTACGGGAGGTGTAAGGCGTCCGTTCTTCTTCGAGCTCAGTCTTTACAGGTCTTGATCTCTTCCGTGAGGGCGGGGACGACGTCGAAGAGGTCGCCGACCACGCCGAAGTCGACCAGCTCGAAGATCGGGGCCTCGGCGTCCTTGTTGACGGCCACGATGGTCTTGGAGGTCTGCATGCCGGCGCGGTGCTGGATGGCGCCGGAGATGCCGTTGGCGATGTACAGCTGCGGCGAGACGGACTTGCCGGTCTGGCCGACCTGGTTGGTGTGCGGGTACCAGCCCGCGTCGACCGCGGCGCGGGAGGCGCCGACGGCCGCGCCGAGGGAGTCGGCGAGGGCCTCGATGATCGCGAAGTTCTCGGCGCCGTTGACGCCGCGGCCGCCGGAGACCACGATCGCGGGCTCGGTCAGCTCCGGGCGCCCGGTGGACTCGCGCGGGGTACGGCCGGTGACCTTCGTCCCGGTCGCCTTCTCGGAGAAGGTGACGTTCAGAGCCTCGACCGTGCCGGCGGCCGGGGCGGCCTGGACGGCGGCGCTGTTGGGCTTGACGGTGATGACCGGGGTGCCCTTGGAGACGCGGGACTTGGTGGTGAAGGAGGCGGCGAACACCGACTGGGTGGCCACCGGGCCCTCATCCGAGGCTTCGAGGTCGACGGCGTCGGTGATGATGCCGGAGCCGATGTGCAGCGCGAGGCGGGCGGCGATCTCCTTGCCCTCGGCGGAGGAGGGGACCAGGGCGGCGGCCTGGAGCGCGTCGACCTTCAGGACGACCAGGTAGTCGGCGTACTCGGACGCGTCGTGGGTGAGGACCTTCACGGCGCCGTGCTCGGCGAGCGTGGCGGCGGCCCTGACGGTGCCGTCCTCGACAGAGACCTCCGACAGCAGCGTCACCTGCGGCACACCCAGCTGCTCGGCGACCAGCGCTGGCACCACACCCATGGTGCCGTCGGTGGAGGCCATGCCGGAGACGACCAGGTCGTAGCTGGCCTTCTCGATCGCCTTCGCCAGCACCAGTGAGGTGCCGATCGCGTCGGTGCCGTGCAGGTCGTCGTCCTCGACGTGGATGGCCTTGTCCGCACCCATGGACAGCGCCTTGCGCAGCGCGTCCTTGGCGTCCTCGGGGCCGATGGTCAGGATGGTGATCTCCACGCCGTCGTCGGAGTTCTCGGAGATCTGCAGCGCCTGCTCGACGGCGTACTCATCGAGCCCGGAGAGCAGACCGTCCACGTCGTCACGGTCGACGGTCAGGTCATCGGCGAAGTGCCGGTCGCCAGTGGCGTCGGGCACGTACTTCACAGTGACAACGATCCTCAAGCTCACGGGGGTCCTTTCACAGTGGTCGCACACGGGCCCGTGGTTCGGACGGGGGCACCCGTCTCCGCCCTCCCCATCGGGAGGGCTTTTTGCGCTGGCCGGAGGGGGCGGAGAAGTGTGCGCGACCTCTCCGGCGCCGAGTCCTTCTTCGTGCCGACCGCCACGTAGGCCTGCGCCGGTGTCATCGGGACGCCGTTTGTCAGAGAAGCCAGCGACTGGCTCAAGGCCGCAGCCATGCTGGAGACCATCGCGCTGCATGAACCGCTTGAGGCGAAGAACGAGCCCTTCGCCTGGCTGGTCGCCGAGACGTCCCTCAAAACCAACAGCGTCACACCCTGCACTACAAGCCGGAAGAGATCCTCGCGCTCGTCATGCGTGCCAAGTGCAAGGGCGCCCCTACAGGAAGTCGTCGTACAGCTAATCCACCGGCTGAAGCTCCGTCCGTAAACGGTCTGCCCGTTTAGCAGGGTCAGGGACTGGCGCGGTGGCCCTCACGAGGCGCGGAGTCGGCTCGTTGCCGATTGGATGCGCGTCGCGCCATCGCGCACCGCGGCGACTTCTTCGGCGGTCGGCTTCCACAGCGGATACAGCGTGACCCGGTCAACGACTCCTCCCAGCCGGGAGTCAATGGCTGCGGGAATCTCCGCGGCGTCGTCGACGACAATTGCGAATTCGTTGAGGATTTCATCGGTTATGAGCGATGCCATGTCGTCCCACAGACCGTTCCGCGTCATCGCCCGAAGCTTCTCCTGGAGCCCGTCCCAGCCGTGCAGCGCGAGGACATCGCGGTAGGCCGGCGTCGACGCGTAGAAGGCGAGCTGCTTGCGAGTCTCCGACTCGACCACAGCGCGCTCCTCAGGCGTCTTTCCGGCGACGACGAAAACGCTGGCGACGAACTCGACGTCTGCGGCGTCCCGGCCTGCGGTCGCAATGCCATCGTCCAGCCACTTGCGCGAGCAGGACCGCACGTACTCCGGCGAGGTGAAGGGGTGCGCGAGGAACGCGTCTGCCTTCTCCCCAGCCAGCACCGTCATGCGCTGCCCCACGCCAGCCAAGCCGATCGCAGGCCGCCCGAATCCGTGGCGTTCACCGCGGAACATCGGCGGCATGAGGTCGTGGTGGTAAAATTCACCATGGAAGTCCAACGGACTCCCGTCCTCCCAAGCGGCCCACGTGCGGTGAAGCACGTCGATGTATTCCGACATCCGAGCAGCCGGGCTCGACCACGGCATGCTGAATCGGCGCTCTATGTGCTGCTTGATCTGAGAACCGAGGCCGAGGAAGAACCTGCCGCGAGACAACGCTTGCAGGTCGTTGGCCGCGTAGGCGACCGTCATCGGGCTTCGCGCGAGTGCGACGGTGATGGAAGTACCCACGCGGATCTCGGATGTCCTCATCGCTGCCGCGGTGCACGCGACCAGCGAGTCGAAGCCGGTCTCGCCTGTGTACCAGCCGTCGAAGCCCAGCTCCTCGGCCTCCTGGGCGAGGGTAGCCGCCTGGCTCGCAGAACGCGGCACCGTCATCATGTCGATCTTTACTGGCATCTCAGCTCCCAGGGCACTGCGCTTGGGTCATTGGCGATCCGCCGCGCCTACGCCGTGATCGAAGGTGGTCTTGACGCTTTACGCACTCCGGTGCAGTCTAGCGTATAGATAGAACGATCTGTTTGGAAGTTGCCGGTCGGTCGCGCGGCCCCTGAGGACGGCGGTCCCATGTCGCGAGGACGTGCCGACACGTTTGATAACAAGGACCGGGAGCAGGCTGGATGTTGAGGGACCGCGCATCGATTGACGGTCTTCGCCTACCGATGATCGCAGCACCGATGACTGGCGTGTCTGGTATCGAGCTTGCCCTCGCCGCGTGCCGCGAGGGCATAGTCGGGTCGTTTCCGACGCACAATGCGCGCTCGCCCGGTGAACTGGCGGAATGGCTGGAGCGGCTGAGAGTTGCTGCTGTCGACGCGCAGGGAGCGTTCGGGCCCTATGCCCCCAATTTGGTGGTGCATCGCGGAAACAAGAGGCTCGACGCCGACATGGAGGCCCTCCTTCGGGACCCGCCGCCGTTCGTTGTGACGAGTGTGGGCCCCCCTGGGCAGGTCATTGGCGCACTGCACGACGCGGGTGTCGGTGTGCTGGCCGACGTCGCCTCGCTACGGCACGCCGAGCGAGCGGTGTCCGCCGGCGCAGACGGCTTGGTCCTGCTGTGTGGAGGAGCAGGCGGCAATACCGGGTGGGCTAATCCCTTTGCCTTCATACGGGCGGTCCGCGAGCGGTTCGAGGGGATCATCGCGGTGGCTGGCGGTATCGCGGCGGGGTCGACCCTACTTGCCGCGCAGGTTGCGGGCGCAGATCTGTGCCACGTAGGCACCTTGTTCGTCGCGTCTCAGGAGAGCATGGCCGATCCGGAGTACAAGCGGGCACTCGTGGCTGCGAGCCTCGACGACGTCGTCGTCAGTTCCACCGTGACGGGTCTCCCCGTCAACGTGCTCCGCGACTGGATGGCCACGCAGACCGACGCCAAGGAAGCATCGACACCTTCGGGCGGGCTGTTGGAGCGGATGCTGGACAACCTGGACCGTGGCGGGGTCGCATCGTGGTCGAGCGGTCATGCTGTCGCGTCGGTGACCGAGGTGCTGACAGTGGCCCAAATCGTGGCGAAGTTGGACGCGGAATACGGCGACGCCGTGCAAGGCATGCGCAAATACGTCAGTCAAGGAAGCGAGTAAGCAATGAAGCCTACACCCGAGACTTGGGGAACGCTGACGAGGGTCTTGGACCGCGCGTGCGAGTACTTCGCGGACCGGGCCGCGATCATCGATGGCGACCAGAAGCTCACATATCGAGAGATGAGCATCCTTGCGCACCGTGTGGACAACGGCCTGCGGAAGCACGGGCTTGATCGCGGGACGGCCGTCGGCCTGCTCTCGCCGAACGCTCTAAAGTACATTCCCATTGAACTGGGTATTTGGCGGGCCGGCGGCGCGGTCGTTCAGATGCCCACCCGTGCCTCGATCACCGACCTCCAGCATTGCCTGGACTCGACCGGCGCAGAGGTCCTGATCTACCACACCTCGCAGCGTGCCACCGCCGACGAACTCGCGCGACGCGTCAGCACCATCAGACTGCGGGTCGAGTTCGGTGACGGCGATGAGCCGGAGAGCGCAACGAACTTTGACGAAATCTTCCCGCCGTTGGCACTCGACGAGGGCGATCGCATCGAGATTCACCCCGACGACCTGGCCTACATCGTCTTCACCTCGGGAAGCACGGGTAGCCCCAAGGGCGTGCTGGCGAGTCATCGCACGTGGGCACACCGATGCATAGCGCCGGGACGGGAGATCTACGATGCGCAATCCGACGAGGTGTTCGCCCATGTAGCGCCACTCACTCACTTCTCCCAGCATCTGGTGTTTCCGACGATCATGCGCGGCGGCACCAACCTGATGCTGGACCACTTCTCCGTCGATGGAGTTCTCGACGCCATCGACCGCCACGGGGTCACTGCGATCGCCATCGTGCCGACGATGCTTTACCTGCTGCTCGACGACCCGCGATGTGCAGGCATCGCCGACTCGACTCTCCGAACGATCGTGTACGCGGGTTCTCCCGCGTCGCCGGAGCGGGTGCGCCAAGCCCTCGACTCATTCGGTCCAATCCTGGTCCAGACCTATGGTGGTTCCGAGCAGGGCTACGTCTCGTGCCTCCGCAAGGAAGACCACGTGGCGGCGGCGACGGCGGGCAGTAATCTGCTGGCCTCCGCCGGGCGCATCTTTTTCGACGTGGACGTCGCTATCAAGGATGACGACGGCAACACGTTGCCGTTCGGGAGTGAAGGCGAGATCGCTGTCAGGAACCCCGGCATGATGGATAGCTACGTCGACAAGTCCCGCAACGACGAAGTCATGCGGGACGGTTGGGTGTACACCGGTGACACCGGGTACGTGAGCGCTGACGGCTTCCTCTACATCGTCGACCGCAAGCGAGATCTGATCGTCACCGGCGGGATCAACGTCTTTCCACGCCAGATCGAAGACGTGCTCTACCAGCATGCAGACGTTGAGCAGTGTGCGATCGTCGCCGCGCCACATCCGAAGTGGGGCGAGGCCGTCACAGCGTTCGTCGTGCCAAGCAAGCAGGCTCGCGAGGACATGGAGAAGTTCGAGGCGGAGCTGAGGGCGGCCGTGCGAGAGGAGAAGGGAGCGGTCTGGGTGCCCAAGTCATTCCACTTCGTCGAGGATCTACCCAAGAACCCGGCCGGCAAGGTCGACAAGCGGACGCTCCGCGCACCCTTCTGGCAGGACCGGACGCGGCAAGTCGGATGAACTGGCGTCAGGGGCAGCCGGCCCAGCCGTGACGCACTGTCCCGGGCCCGGCCCGCGCGGCTCATCGCGAAGGGAGGCTCATGACGGTCGCGCCAGAGTCTGTCATGAGCCTCCTTGATCGGCTCTTCATCGCCTGCGGATGACGTTTACGGAGGCTTCGCTGGGAGGCCGAGCAGTTCGTGGGCGCGGAAGGGCTGTTGGGGATGGTCGTTGAAGGCGACCAGGAGGCGCTGGTCGGTATCGGCTGCCGCGATGGGCATATCTTCGATGACCTTGCGGGCAGTGGTCAGTCCGGCGAGGTGGACTTCGGTCTCGCCGAGGACTGCTGCCAGGGGCATCGATCTGCCAGCGCAGGGCGTCCGCGACACACCGACGACGGGTACCCGAGCTCGGAGGAAATCCGGATCCGCATCGGCCCGGCGCATCGATCGTCCAGAGGAGTGAGTCCTGGGACCCCGGGGCCCAGTTATCGACTGGGGATGCTCCTCATCCTTGCCCACTTGGTTAACGGAGCAGTTGAGGAGCAGAGCATGACTACGACCGGACTGGACATCGCCGCCCTGATCATTCGCGTGACAGTCGGAGCCACGCTCTGCGCGCATGGTTGGAATCACGCGTTCGGCGGGGGAAAGCTGCCAGGCACGGCGCGATGGTTCGAGTCGATCGGAATCCGACCGGGCCGTGTGCACGCGCTCGCCGCGACGCTGACGGAGTTGTGCGTCGGCGTGCTCCTCATCCTGGGCGCGTTGACCCCGCTGGCGGCAGCGGGTGTCGTCGGGACCATGACCGTCGCCCTCGTTGCTGCACACCGGCGAAACGGCTTCTTCATTTTCAATCCCGGGCAGGGCGTCGAGTACGTTCTCCTGCTGATCCTCATCGCACTCGGGATCGGCGCGATGGGACCTGGCCGAGTGTCGGTGGATGACGCGATCGGCTTCTCCGCCGAGGGCTGGAGCGGGCTCGCGACCGCGGCCGGAGCCGGGCTGGGCGGGGCAGCGTTGCTTCTGGCGGTGTGTTGGCGCCCAGGCAAGGAGCAGGCTCGCGAGAGCTGAACGTTTGCCACCACCCCCACGTGCGATGTGGAGTTCTTGGCAGCATCCACATGCTAACCGCAACGCAATCGCCGACTCAGTTCTCTCGAGCTGGGCGGGCGGTGAAGGGCGGGTGCCGGTCAGCTCGTCATAGACCGACAGCGGACGGCGGTCGACCTCGCCCCCGACAACATTCCGAAGAGGCCAGTAGGTCTTGGAACGAACCGACTGACAGACTATCCTGTTCGTAAATCTTGTCGGCGCGAGCAGCGAGGACGAGGCTGCGCGAGTTTGGTGCCCTTGAGTCCGGAGGAGATCAGCAGTGGAGCAGTATCGGAAGAAGCCGACTCTCAACGGCCCTGCGGACTGGTTCACCGGCCACGTGTGGATGGACAGCGTCGCCCAGAGCCACAGCGACGCAGCGTTGAGTGTCGCCTTCGTGCGGTTCGGCCCAGGCGCTCGTACCGCGTGGCACAGTCACTCAGTCGCGCAAACCCTATACGTCACTGAGGGTGAAGGGCGCATCCAGACTCGCGGCGGCGCCCCCGTTGCCATTCGAGCCGGCGACGTTGTAGTTGCGTCTGCAAATGAGTGGCATTGGCACGGTGCTGCCGGTGATCACTTCATGACCCATTTGGCCGTGAGTGAAGGCGAGGTTTCATGGGGGGAGCAGGTGTCCGAGAGCGAGTACCGAGTTGCAGCTGACTGAATCGGTTCGCGACCGCGCTTTAATCCTTGCACCGGCCTGAACCTGGTGGATCTGGGCCGGTATGGCGCGTTCCGCTGCATCCCGTTGTGGCGGAAACTCTCGCTTCCGCATACCGATGAGCCGGGGGCGCGAGGAGGGTCTGCGGCGTGCTCGTGGCGAGGCTGCTGTGACACAGTCGGGCTTCTCCAGAGGAGCGAACTACGGTGAACACGTGAACCGCCCGGTCCTAACTGCACACACTCGACCTGCGGTTGAGCGGGACGGCGGATGAGCGTACCGACCGTCGATCGGGCCGGGACTGTCGTAGTACTCCAAGGCCGGGAGGGGCGCTGAATCCGGATTTTGGACGCGGGGTTATGAGGCTCGAGGAGGTGTAGTTGGCGGTTCGTTGAAGAGGCTTTCGTGGGCGAGTGGGGAGCGTTGTCCGAGGCGACGTCGATACATGTGAAGTCAGAGCGGCTCCTGCAACGGCGCCGGTCAATCTTCGTCCCCAAATTTGTGTATGACACGAAAGTTCAGGACGCCTAAGCCGCGAAGCGAACGTCCTATTCTTCACCGACCTGCCAAATTCATTGGGCCATCGATCGGAGCGTCACGCATAATGCAGATCTTCTCTGTGATCACAGTGGTCAAGGGTGGCGGCGGAGGTACCTATTTGTCGGAGACATGCGAGTCGGTGGCCAGCCAACGACTTCCGAAGGGATGGTCACTCCAATGGCTAGTCCAGGCAGACACCGAAACGAGTGAACTGCTCAGTCGTCTGCCGGATAAACCATGGATTTCCAAAGGCGTTAGCCGCACCGGCGGGACCGCACACACCCGTACTGTCGCCCTTCAACGCGTCTCAGGCCTGTTGACGCGCGCCCTGGACGCCCACGCCTTGCTTCCCGATGAATCAACGCTGGCCCGCGACGTTGAGGTCCTGGCAGCCAACCCAGATCTGGGATGGGCCGTGGCTCCAACTCTCGAAGTCCAGCCGGACGGTCGGTTTGTCCCCGTTCCAGCGGGATCCCTGCCGGGCCGCCTCCCGCCCGGTTTCATGGCGGACAGCCTGCGGGTGGGCAACCTGTCAGCCACGCGCACTACTGCCACGTTTTATACCGAGCTGTTGATGGTACATGGAGGCTGGCCTGCCATCCCTCCCCTTGAAAACGCTAGCCCGCTGCTGGCTGCTGAGGCGGTCGTTGACGGGTGGATGCAGGAGAAGCCAGGGGAAGTTTCTAGAAAGCGCCTGAGTCCACAGCCCGGTGGACCAGAGCATCAGCAAAAGCTCGAACCTGAAATGACTATGTACATCGAAGCCGTGGTTGGCCGTGCGGACGCCCTCCGCCAGCTCGGCTGGCGGTGGCAGCCGTCGGTGCCGGCCGCGATCTAGCGGTGTCACTTTACGGAACCCTGATGATGGATAACTTGCCCATGGACCCGGTTACTACCAGGCACTCCCGAGTGACTGAGGCCGCCGTTGCTGTTTGGTCGAACCGCACCCAGCTAGGCCGCTGGCTGGCCCGTCAGTGCTCGCGATTGGCTGGATTCCTGTGAAGTGGTTTCCCCCCGCCAAGCCCGGCATCGAACAAGATTGCGTCGGCGTGGCCATTCCCTCCCAACTACTGGCGCTCGCGGATGAACTGAGTTCTTTCCCCCCATCAGCGTTCGGCGCGCTCGATGAAGAGAACGCTTATCAAGCGAGCGCCAAGGGTGAATCCGCTGTCGTAATTGAGGACGCCAAGATGGCCGCTGGCGCTTTGGTCTACACGACCGACATCTTGCTGGACGGGCTACTCGAGGACTTTCAGACCCTAACGCGGGAGGACAATACCGTCGCGGAATGCGATGCGTATCTATGGTATTTGCAGGACCTTCCGAGGCGGTACGCTCTCCGGTACGACGCCCACTTCGCCGGGCGTTTCCTCGTCACAACTACAGCTATGAGCAACCGCTTCACCGATGGTAATTTCCAGCAGCTGACTTGTGCCGCCGAGGAACTAGCCCTAAGGCTTTTGGTGAAGCAGGCAACGGTAGTCCTGGAGCTATGGGGGCTACTCAGCGAGGGCGTCTCGACTGCTCTCGATGCGTTTGTCGACAACGTGTCCAGTCATTTGAACCCCCGACGACTTCATGAGAATTCCTTGGAGAGGATGAACGTGCACCCCGAAGCAGAGGATTCCGGAGGCGCGCCCACAGAATTAAAGGAATGGTTTACTCCACTGAACAAAGGTGAGTACGTACATCCATTCGCCGCGGATGAATCAGAAGGAACACCGTAGCGCGAGTAACGAGCCTTTCCGGAAAATTCCTTCCGCAAAGTCCACCTCACCGTGCCCGCGTGTGCGTGGTGGCCGCACGAGAGACAGTGGAACGTGTCCTGGGTGGGCCGGTTCTCCTTGGCGGTGTGCCCGCATGCGGGGCATCGCCGGGACGTATTGCGGGGGTCCACGGCGGTCACTTCCTGCCCGGCGCTTTCAGCCTTGGCTTTGAAGATCGTCAGGAACACCCCCCATCCGGCATCGGCAATGAAGCGGTTGAGTCCGGCTTTGGCGCTGGCCCCGTTGGACAGGAACACACCCGGCTGGCCGGCGTCCGGCTTCGGTGCGGGGGCTTTGCTCATGGTGCGGATCTTGGGGTCTTCGTGCGCGATGACGTCGTTGCCGCGCACGTACTCCAGCGCGGTCTTGCGTGCGTGGCCCCGCCGAAGGTTGCTCTGTCCAGCCTGGTCAATTCCCTTTACAGGTCATCTTATTTGGACCGTTCGATAGCCTGCGGGCGTGCGGATCGTTGAGCGGCTGGTGCCGGATGAGTTGTGGGAGTTCTTCCAACGAGTGGTGCCGGAGGCCCCGACCCGTCCGCAAGGCGGCGGACGACGCCGGCACGGAGACCGGGAAGTCCTGGCCGCAATTGTGTTCGTTGCGACGTCGGGCTGCACGTGGCAACAGTTGCCGACTACCTCGTTCGGGTCGTCGGGAGCTACAGCTCACCGGCGGTTCGCGGAGTGGTCCAAGGCTAGGGTTTGGGCCAAGCTCCACCGCCTGATCCTCGACGAACTTGGTGCCCGCGGTGATCTGGATTGGTCCCGCTGCGCGATCGACTCCGTCAACATGCGGGCACTCAAAAGGGGGGACTGACAGGCCCGAATCCTGTGGACCGGGGCAAGTACGGCTCAAAGATCCACTTGATCACCGAGCGTACCGGTCTGCCCCTGTCCGTCGGCATCTCAGGAGCCAACGTCCATGACAGCCAGGCCTTGATACCTCTCGTGCAGGGCATACCGCCGATTCGCTCTCGCCGCGGCCGACGGCGACGCAGGCCGTCCAAGCTCCACGGCGACAAGGGCTACGACTACCGCCACCTGCGACGCTGGTTACGCGACCGCGGCATCACACCTCGCATAGCCCGCAAAGGAATGGACTCCAAGGAGCGGCTCGGCCGTCACCGCTGGATCATCGAACGCACCATGGCCTGGCTCGCGGGCTGCCGACGCCTGCACCGTCGCTACGAGCGCAAAGCCAGCCACTTCCTGGCCTTCACCAGTATCGCGTGCACCTCATTTGCTACCGCCGACTCACTTGATGAGCTGATCCATCACCCGTCGACAGGCCCGCAGAGCATTTCAAGGTACTCCTCATCCGTCGTCCACGGGGGATCCCAGTCGTCCCCCGCCGACACCTCGTCGTTCGTCTCGTCGTTCATCACTCGCTCCAACCTATCCGGCTGCAGAAGCACTTCCTGCGAGCACATACCCGCAGAACAGTTGCCAGCTCACATCAGTCGTACCTCAGCACTATTACCTTCGCAAGCATCGCCTGCACTCTGACCGTACTGCGACTGCCCAGCCAAATGAGATGACTTGTTAGGGTGTGTCCTCCCGGCGCCTGCGGCAGGAGTTCACCGACCGCGCGAACCGGGCGCTCATGCATGGTCGGTTCTGGTCTGGCTCCTACTTCGCCGGGTCCTGCGGAGGGGCACCTGGCCGTGGTCAAGGACTACATCGAGAACCAGAAGCGGCCGGACTGACTGTGGCCATCATCGCGGGGAGGGAATCCGAGGAAGAGGGTGAAGGGACGCGCAAGGCCGACGAGCTCGGCGGTGCGTATGGCGCGTTGGAGCGGGCTGGTGATGGCGAAGGCGATGCCGCGTTGGGCGAGTAGGGGGGGCGACGACTCGTGCCTGTTCCTCGCCGTGGGCGGTGAGCGGCAGGTCCGTGTAACTGGTGTGCTGCCTTGACACGATCCATGCAGTCTCGCCGTGGCGGATCAGCAGGAGGTTATTCACAGTTGCCTGTCCCCCATGGGGGTTCGCCGTCTTCCTGAGCACGAACGGTTATGTTTCGGTCGCGGGCGTCCGCTGTCTGCGGCGTCTCACCGGTCTGCTCGTAGGCGTGGAGCATGTCGATGTGGCGTGCGTGCCGGGGCTCTCCGCTGAACCTCGTGGTAAGGAACGTCCGGACCAATTTCTCGGCTTCGTGAAGGGAGTGCATGCGTGCGCCGAGGCTGATGAGGTTGGCGTTGTGGTGCGCCCCGGGACAGCCGGGCCGTCTCCTCGCTCCACACCAGCGCAGCAGCGTACACCGGCGACCTTGTTCGCGGCTATCGCCTCGCCGTTGCCGGAGCCGCCGATGACGATGCCCAGGCTTCCAGCGTCGACGACGGTGCGATGGGTGGTTTCGATCACGCAAGGGGGATAATCGTCGTGGTCCCGGTATGCGTGCGGTCCGCAGTCGACCAACTCGTACCCGAGCGCGGTCAGCTCGCCGACGAGGCAGCGCTTCAGCCGGTAGCCGGCGTGGTCCGATCCGACATAGATGTCCAACCTGTGGTCTCCTGCCGTGAGGCTGTTCAGTAGCCTTGCAGGCTGTGGCACTTGACGACGAGTGCGGCGGTGGAGAACTGTTCAGGCCCGGCACTTCGGCGCCGTCGGCGAGAGCGGGCTCCACACGCTCGGCGAGGGCCTTGCCGAAGCGCTCCTGATCGAAGGAGTCGATGCCCCAGATCGCGCCCTGTACGAACACTTTGTGCTCGTACAGGGCGACGAGCTGGCCGAGCACGGAAAGGGTGAGTGCAGCGGCCAGGATGGTGGTCGGCGGGCGGTTTCCCCGGAAGGCGCGGTAAGACACCTGCTCCACAAGAATCCCCTCGACCGCTACTTCCTCTTCCTCGGGTGTCTTGCCGAAGGCGCGGGCCTGCCCTTGAACGAACAGGTTGGCCATCAATTGGTCGCGTTGGTACATGAGTTCACCGAGCTCTGCAACCGGTCGGGCGAACCCGATCAGGTCGGCTGGGATCAGCTTCGTGCCCTGGTGCAGCAGCTGGTAGGAAGCGTGCTGGCCGTTGGCTCTTGGTTCCCGGAGTTCCTCACACCACGGGACCGGTCTGCCACCTCACTACGCGGCCCTCGCGGTCTACCGACTTGCCGTTGGACTCCATGTCGAGCTGCTGCTGGTACGTCGTGAACTGGTGGTGATCATGCGTACGGCCTCTTCGACGATGACCTTGCGGGCGACGAGGTCTGAGAGCTGCGCGTCGTAGCCATCCAGGGCGAATAACCGTCTCTACGACGGCATGAGCAAGTCCATCTTGATCAGGGGCTCTCAGCTGTCAGTCCTCCCGGATAGGCTCAGGTTCATGACGACGGAAGTGATCACGCAGGGGTGCGGACATGCCCGGTACACCGTTCGTGTGCGCCTGTAGTCCATGGCCCGTAGGGTGCTGGAGGCCGAGTGGGACCGCTGTCGTTGGGTCTGGAATGAGTGCGTTGCGAAGTCGAAGACGGTCCATGCGCACAACCGGGCGGGCGGAGAGAAGGCGACGTGTGAGCTGGTGTAGCTTGCGAAGATGCTGTCCGAGGCCCGCGCGGTGACGCCGTGGCTGGCTGAGGGTGCCTGTGTTCCGCAGCAGCAGGTGATCCGCGACTTCGGCAAGTTCCGTGCCAAAGGCGTTGAAGGACGTTGAGGCACGGTTGCCGGTGCGGCGGCGGGCCGGGATGCCGAAGTACAAGAGGAAACGCGACGCGTTGCCCACGCTGGAGTACACCCGGCGCGCGTTCCGTCTCAAGGACGGGCGCCTGCATCTGGCGGGCGGGATCGTGGTGCGGCCGGTGTGGTCGCGCGTTTCCCAAGCTTGCCTTGTCGGTGTGCGTGTACCGGGATGCGGTGGGGTACTGGTGGGCGTCGTTCGTCGTCCAGACCGAGAGCGAGCACCTGCCTGCGACCGGCCGGGTGATCGGGATTGACTGGGGTGTCAGGGAGATCGCCACTACCACGAGTGACGGCCATGACCTTGCCCACCCGCGGCACGGCCGCGCAGAAGTTGGCCCGCCATCAGCGGATGATGGCCCGGCGCCGACCTGCGAAGGGCCAGGTCGCCTCGAGGGGCTACCGGGAGGCGAAGCGGCAGACCGCGAAGCTGTATCAGAAGGTGGTCCGGCAGCGGCAGGACACCGCCCGCAAGTGGGTCAAGCGTGTCGTGCGAGACCATGACGACCTGGCCGTGCAGAACTTCTGGCCCAAGTTCCTGGCGAGGTCCACGATGGCTCGCAAGGCGGCGGACGCCGCGATCGGCGCCACGACAAGGGCCCTGCTGGAGATGGCCCGCAAGCACGGCTGTGCCGTGCACCTGGTCCACCCCGCGCATAACCATGGACTGTGCGCAGTGCGGAGCGAGAACCAAGCACGCACTTCCCCTCTCCGAAGGGACGCATGCCTGCGCCGCGTGCGAAGCCGTGTCCCCCCGGGACAAGAAAGAACTCCGCCCGCGTGATACTGGTCCGGGCTGGTCTGCAACCCGGCTAGTGCTGATCGTGTAAGACCTGGGCGCCTGCCGGGCCGTAGGCAACGTGAGCCAGGAATCCCCCTCCTTCAGGAGGGGGAGGAGTCAATTCAGTTCGTGCTCTCTTCAGAGCGGTCGCCGCTCCACCGGGTATGGAAGACACCGTCGCGGTCGGTGCGCAGGTAGGCGTGGGCGCCGAAGAAGTCTCGCTGGCCCTGGAGGAGGGAGGCGGGCAGGCGCTGGGCGCGCAGGGTGTCGTAATGGGTGAGTGCGGCCGCGAAGGCGGGGATGGGAACGCCCCGACGGGCCGCAGAGGCGACGACCTCGCGCCAGGGGACCTGGGCGTCGGTGATCTCCTGGACGAATTCTTTGTCCGACAGCAGGCTGATCAGGGTGGGGTCGGCGGTGTAGGCGGCGCGGATGTGGTCGAGGAAGGCGGCGCGGATGATGCAGCCGGCGCGCCAGATTCCGGCGACGGCGCCGAGGTCGATGGTCCAGCCGTACTCGGCGGCTGCATCCCGGATCATGGCCAGGCCCTGGTCGTAGGCGATGATCTTCGAGGCGTAGAGGGCATGTTCTACCTGCGCGGTGAAGCGGGCGGCCTCGGTGCGGCTCATCGGTGGGCGGGTGCCGCCGGGCAGATCCCGGTAGGCGGTACGCAGGTCGGGCCTGCTGGAGGCGACGCGGGCGAAGGTGGCCTGGGCGATGGCGGTGGCGGGGGTACCGAGGTCCAGGGCAGTCTGGACGGTCCAGCGGCCGGTGCCCTTCTGGCCTGCGGCGTCGGCGACGATGTCGACGAAGGGTTTCTCGGTGTCCGCGTCGGTGTGGGCGAGGACCTCGGCGGTGATCTCGATGAGATAGGAGTCCAGCCGGCCCTGGTTCCAGGTACGGAAGACCTCGGCTATCTCGGCGGGGGTGTAGTCGGCGACCCGGCGCAGCAGGTCGTAGGCTTCGGCGATGAGCTGCATGTCGGCGTACTCGATGCCGTTGTGCACCATCTTCACGAAGTGCCCGGCGCCGTCTGTGCCGACGTGGGTGCTCATCGGCTCGCCGCCGACTTTCGCGCTGATCGCTTCGAATATGGGGCCAAGCGCGGCGTACGATTCCGCGGACCCGCCGGGCATGATCGACGGCCCGTTCAGCGCTCCGTCCTCGCCGCCGGAGACGCCGGCACCGACGAAGTGGATGCCCTTCTCGCGTAGGGCGGCCTCTCGGCGGCGGGTGTCGGCGAAGTGGGCGTTGCCGCCGTCGATGAGGATGTCACCCGGTTCTAGGAGCGGGGTGAACTCGTCGATGACGGCGTCGGTGGCGGCGCCCGCCTGCACCATGATCATGAGGCGGCGGGGGCGTTCGAGGACCGCCACGAGCTCCTCGGCGGTCTCGGCCGCCACGAAGGTGCCCTCATGGCCGAACTCGTCGATGAGTGCGCGGGTGCGTACAGGTGTGCGGTTGTGCACGGCGACCGTGTAGCCGTGGCGGGCGAAGTTGCGGGCCAGGTTGCGGCCCATGACCGCGAGGCCGGTGACGCCGATGTTGGCGGAAGCGCGCATGGTGATGACTTTTTCTCCAGTGAGCCCCGGGACGGGCTGCTGCGGGTGGCCGGGCAGGGTGCTCGGCCCTTTCGGTTGCCGCGAGGCGACAGGATTCCGGGGAGGGGGGTGAGAGGGCTGACAAAAGGGGGCAGGCCACGCCCGTCGGCGGCCCGACGGCGTCGGTGAGCGCGCTGGTAGGGCGGACGAATACTTGAGGCAGCGGGTGGGTGGTCGGCGCTCACGCCGGGCCGTAGCCGTGTCTGAAGCTCATGGGGCCCGGTCCGACCGAGACGTCAGGAGCCCGATCGTTCGTGTGTCCTCGTGTTCATCACTGCTTGTTGCGACCGGAGCCCCGCGACTGGCTTCGTGGCGCAAGCTGTCAGCGAAGGTCTCGATGGGCTGCGTGGCGGCGGTCACGTCAGGCCGCCGCCGCACTGAATCCATCCGAGCTGTCAACTCAGGAGGTGAATTCCTTGGGCAGGTCCTCGATGAGCCCGAACGCGCGCTCCTCCCACTTCGCCTCGGCGACCAGGCGGCGTACGTCGTCGGGGGTGACGGTTGCGGTGTGCTCGGTGCGGAACCACTGCTGGCGCTCTTCGAAGGTCAGGCCTTCGGGGAACTCGCCGATGTACGGGAGCACGTAGACGGGTGTTCCGCCCTGGATGCGCCAGGAGTCCGCAAGGGTGCCGCAGTCGACCGGATCGAAGCCGATCTTGTCCATGAACTCGGCGACGGCCGTCTTGGCTTCGTCGTCGTTGGCGGCGATCGGCAGCGCCCACCGCTCCGGGGATCCCTTGGGCCGGGCACCGTTGCGGAGGTGGAACAGGTCCAGGTTGTGTAGCGCCTTGACCAGCCGTGCGCCGGGGATGTGCCCC
The DNA here is from genome assembly GCF_044747345.1 of Streptomyces sp. NPDC090088. Classification (NCBI taxonomy): domain Bacteria; kingdom Bacillati; phylum Actinomycetota; class Actinomycetes; order Kitasatosporales; family Streptomycetaceae; genus Streptomyces; species Streptomyces sp. NPDC090088. The sequence goes on from NZ_JBIVDZ010000019.1 coordinate 36,860, forward strand.
AGGGTGTACTGGCTGACGGTGAGCTTTCGCTCGTCGATGTCGGGGATGCGCTCGTCGCGCTGCGGGTAGTAGTTCATGCTGTCGATCACGATCTTGCCGTCGAGCGCGTCGGCCGGGAGGGTGTCGACCTGGAACAGGTTCACCGACACCGAAACGATGTCCCCGGCCTGTGCCGCTTCTGCGGCGGTGGCCGCCCGGGCGCGCGGGCCCAGTTCGGCGACCGCGTCTGCCAGCGTCTCGGGACCGCGGGAGTTGCTGATCACGACGTTGTAGCCCGCGTCGACAGCGAGGCGTGCGATCCCTGAGTTGATGTGGCCGTAGCCGACGAACCCGATGGTCTGCGACATGACGGTACTTCCTTTCGTTGGGCCGAGTTGAGGCGCGCGATGTTCTGCGCTCGCCGGGGCTGGTGCAGGTGAGGCCGGGACGTTGGTAGCTACTGCTGCCGGGGGTGAAGCGGACGAGGGCGGCGATGAGTGCCGGGAGAGTTCCTGGATCGTCTTGAGGGGGACGTAGGCGTTCGATTCCTTGAGGGCATTCTGGCCAGGGGCTCCCTCTTTGGAGTCGACCGGCTTGCATGACCTCTGGGCCTGGTCCGCCGCGCATAGCGGTGGCCACTGCGGCCTGGCCGGTGGACGGCGAAGTCGAAGATGTCGACAAGGCCACGCGGCACGGCAGCCGCAGGGTGGTCATGGCCGCCGTCGGCGCGCCGGTGATCATGCCGACGGCGAAGGGGGCGACCAGCAGACCGGCCCAGCCTTCAGCGACGCTCAGGCCCCGTGACCTGAGGCAGCAGCCCGGCCATGATCATCTACGTCGTACCTATCAGGAAAGCGACGGCTCCAGGCAGGCCGGCGACCGGCAGCAGGTTGGTCTTGGGGACGTCCGGGGCGGAGGCACCGGTGGGTGACGCCGATGGAGAAGTGACGGTGGTCTCCATCATGTCCTTTCAACGAGTGGTGCATGTGGATCGAGACGCGCTTCAGTGCCGATGCAAGACGTTTGCGGCGCCGTGCCGGTGAACGGACTGAAGGCGGGAGAGAGCGCGCCGACGCGGCCAGGAGTTCGGCTCTGCTGGAGTGTCTCCCGCATGGCGGATATCTTTATCCGCTTGCCGGTCCACCGTAACACACAACCGGATTTGAATATCCGCTACACGTTGTGGTCGACGCCTGGCCTCTCGGGGTGCTTACGCAAGGATGCCAAGTTCGGCCGGCGTCGGCTCCTGGAAGTCGCTTGGGAACTGCACGACCGGAGCCTGACGCAGGTCTTCACCAACCCCCAGCTCGGCCAGCCTCGCCTGGACGAGACTCGCGACCGCATTGCCCCTCCGCTCGACGCGCTTGCGGACCGGGCGAGGGAGCAGGGCAGGACGCGAGCGGACTTCCATGGCACTGACGTCTTCTTCATTCAGCAGGCCCTGACCGGATTGATCGACCGCAGCCACGCCCTGGCTCCCGACCTTTACCGGCGCTACCTCGCCATGCTGCTCGAAGGTGCCCGATCCGATCCGGACCCCTCGGCCGAACTGCCGGTCCCGCCCCTCGGCGTCGACCAGACGCACGCTGTGATGACCTCGGCCGGCGAGCGCGCCAACAGGCACTCCTTGCAGCAACGAGCGGCCTGTCCGGCCAGGTTTCCGGCAGCGAGACTGGTTCGAAAGAAGCACATGATCCACTGCAGTGCTGGCGCAGCAGGGCCTCGCGGCTGCCGGAGACAGCCAGGACGTGCGAGGTGTCGAAGAGACGTGGGCCGGGCTCGCGGAAGGGGGAGAGGCCTTCACGGCGTGCGCGGACACGTCCAGTTGGCGAGCCTTTGAAGGGCCGGGGCGATCGTCGTGGTGATCGGGGTGGGGCGGCGGCCGATCAGGCGGGCGAGGTCGCTGCTGATGGCGGCCAGCTCGCCCTTCTCGATGGCGACCTCGCTTACCGCGGCTCCGCGTGCGACTGGTTCGGACAGGCTCGCCAGCGTGTGGATGGCGTAGTACGTCTGCGAGCAGATGGCGGTGTACGCGATGTTCCAACCGGCTTGGCGGCCCAGTTTGCGGCGTACTCGGCGAAGCTCCACACTCGCCGCCCAGCTTGTGCGTCGTGTTCTCGTGGCCTTCGCCGGTCAGGGCCGCCGCGTAGTCGCCGAGGGCTGCGCTGGTGATCCAGCCGCGTCACCCGCTGCGGCGGTGACGGCACCGAGTCTCAGGACGCTGGCAGCTGATCGGTGTTGACCTCGTTGTACCAGCCGTTGCGCAGGAAGACGTACAGCAATCCCGAGACGGCGATTGCGGCCTTAGTGCCTGTTTTCAAGGTCAGAGCGTGACGATCGCCGAAGCGTCGGTCCTGTCGTAGCGTGGAAGTACTGGTAGACGGGCTCCCTCCTGGGGGCGGCGATGGAGTACTGGGAAGTGGAAATCGCAGCGTTCAGGCACTTGATCGCTGCCCATCCGGATGAGTTCTCCGCGTTCCTTGCCGAGGAGGAGCGGAACGCAACGATCACGGTGCCCGCAGAGCCGTGCCCTGCTTGCAAGCGCCTGCACCTTGATCGGAAAGGGGTTGAACTGGCTGCTCACCTGGGACACGACCGCCTCGGTCACCGAGCACTCCATGCCCTGTGGGAGGGCGGCTATCGGACCGTGAGGCAGGTGCGCGAGGCGTCCGATCAGGAGCTGGGGATGCTGGGAGGGCTGCGCGATGCCGGCATCGGACGTGTCCGCGCCTCGCTGAGGCTGCATGATCTTGCGCATGCCCATGAAGGCCGCCTGGACCGGTGACCCGTATCGCGTGAGATGACCGCCCTCACGAGCGTTGCCGCAGACCGGAAGGCTCGACCACCTGGGACGGATCCGCCCCGAGCGGTGATGGGCCCGCGGCGGAGACCTCCGTGCCTGAGCAGGTGGTGTGATCGTTGGACCGGAATGGACTACGAGTTCTTCAGCCAGGTCCTCAAGCACGGGGGCGTCGAAGCGGTGGAGACTGCACTGGAGGATTTCGCCGGCCGGGCTTGTGGTGACGAGCTGGATGCGGCCGTGGATGTGGCATGCAGGGTCATCGCGGACGACACCGCCCGCATCAAGGCGCGTGGTGAACGGGACAAGGCAGTGGCCAACCGGCTGGCAGCGGAGGCTGCCGAACTGGAGTGGCAGCTCGTTTCGTTGTCGGCGAACTCCTCGGTCCGTCTCCTGAAGCCCGCTGACCGCCTGCATGAGGAAAAAGGTGTGCGCCGTCGGCGTGACGACGATGAGATGGATCTTGCCCGTTAGGCCGCTGCCGCCAGAGAGGATTCCGGGGCCTGCGCGGCCCTCCGGGTCGGCTTGCGGGTGAGACGGCGAGTCATCAGCGTGATAGAAGCCCAGGTGATGAGGGATTCGCTGACCTGCGGCAGCCTCTCGTGGTCCCGGCAGTGCCGTCGGGCCCTCATGATCCACGACAGCGACCGCTCGACGACCCAGCGGCGGGGCAGGACCACGAAGCCGGGCGTGTTCGGCGGGCGGCGCACTGTCTTGATCTTGATGTCGAGGCGCTGGTTCGCCCAGTCGACCAGCGCGCTGGCGTAGGCGGAGTCGGCCCAGACGATCGCGATCTCGGGGTGCATGAGGTGCAGCCGGAAGAGGACTTCGCGGGCGGCGTCCCGGTCGGTGACGTCGGCCGGGGTGACCATGACGAGCAGGACCAGGCCGCGGGTGTCGACGACGACATGGCGCTTCCGGCCGTTGATTTTCTTGGCTGCGTCGTAGCCCCGGCTGTTCCTGCCGACCGTCTCGGAGGCCTTCACGCTCTGGGAGTCCACGATCACGGCGGCGGCCTGAGGGGTCTTGCCGCCGGCAAGGCGGACGGCCCGACGCAGCTGGTCGCGGATGAGGCTGATGACACCGGCGGCTGCCCAGCGTCGGGCGAAGCCGTAGATCGTCCGCCAGGGAGGGAAGTCCGAGGGCATCGCCCTCCACTTGATCCCGTTGTCAACGAGGTAGCGGATGCCGTCGACGATCTCGCGGCGAGGGCGCTTCTCCGGCCGCCCGCGGCCTGTTTCGCAGGCAGCGGGCGGTAACAGGGCCTCGATCAGTGCCCACTCGGCGTCGGTGGTGTCGGAGGGGTAGCGGGGGCGGCGCATCGGATCGGTGAGGGGTCCTGGCCGTGTGCTGCCGGGGAGCCGGCCAGGACCCCGTTCCCTTCGGATCGCAGGTTGTCGGCGTCCCGGACGCAAGTCACCTGGTCTGCGAGGACGCCATATCCAGGCTCGACTCGACCGCCGTGATCTGCGTGTTCAGGTACTTCGCCCACCGGCTCTTCTGGAAGAGGGCCAGGTGCGGAGCCAGCGTGCCGGTGATCATCCGGCGGAACTGGGTGAGCTTCTCACTGATCCAGACCCGCTCCCACGCTTCAAGTTCGTCCTCGCTCGCGCAGAAGTGATAACCGTCCTGCCGGGTCCAGATCAGCGGAGGCCAGCCGCGCTCGGCGCACAGGTCCCGCATGGCCGTCAGGCCGCTGCGGGTCTGGTACTCGCTCAGTTCGCAGGCGCCCATCAGACGTCTGAGAGGCAGCCCCGCCGGGGCCGCCTCCATCAGCGCGATGCGCAGGAGTTCGGCGTGACGCTCCGCGGCCGGGGAGCGTTTGCGCACCCCTACTCACCCCGCAGGATGCGGGCGAGTTCCTCGTCCATGTCGACCTGGCCGGTGGAGACCGCGGTCTCCACCTAGTCCAGCGTTGCGCGAGCACGTGCGATGTTGGACAGCAGGACCTCGCGTTCGTCCGTCGACCAGTCGCGGTCGCGCATCTTCGGCACCGCCTTGGACGCTTCGCGGACGAACCGGTGGAAGGCGCCGAGCAGGTCCACGAACTCCTCGGTCCGCTCGATTTTCCGGACCGCCGGCCCCAGCGGTGACTCCTGGCGGAAGGCCGCGGCCTGCTGGCGGGAGCGGTCGGCCTGGGCGCGGTTCACCGCGTGACGGGCCGGCGGGTCGGCCGCGACCCGGGCCGCGACTTCTGGACGGCGCAGCACGTCGGAGGCCACCTTCGCCGCGGCGACATCGTCCTTGACCACGCTCTGCACCGTCTCCGCGCGGTGCTCGGGCGTCTGGGCCTCGATGACCGCCTGCCGGACGGCGGGGTCCTCCATGAGCCGGGCGGCGACCTGCGGCCGGCGCAGGACGTCCCGGGTGACCTCGACCGCGACGTCCTCGTCGACCGCCAGGTCCTGGACGCGTTCCACCTTCTCCTGGACCGTTCCGGGCCGGTCGGGACGGCGGCCGACGTGCTTCTTAGCCAGGTTCGTCGTCCAGCGCCGCAGCCCGCTCACGTCGTCGACCGGCGGGTGGTCGATCGCCGCGAACCGCTCGGCGTCGTCCCGGACCGACGCCAGGATCGAGTGGACCTTGTGCGATACACCCTCACGGCGCCGGGCAACCGGCCAGCGGTGGGAGGTGAAACGGTAGTTGAGGACGGTGCTCAGCGATAAGCCGATGTCGTCGGCGTATATCTGGAGTGACGCGCGGACCCCGAACAGCTCGTCGCTGTGCGGCGACGAGCCGCCTTGCGACCGTATCGGCTCGATCTCCGCAGCGTGGTCGCCGATCGTGAACATGGCCCGCCCCATCTGGGCGACCAGCTGGCGGTCTGTGCTGACGATCTCGTCATATCGCTGTCGAGTGACCTGGCCGACGTTCGTGGACACGGTGATCACCACCCCTTCGCGGGGCCGGGTGCGGCACTCGGGGCCGCAAGGAACCCGCGGCCCCTTGCTCTCTCCGGAGAGTCCTCCCGCCGCGCGATCGTCAACAAGGCGTGACGTCAACTCGGTCAGTATCGGTACGAGTTGCGCAAAACAAGCGTTCAGAACAGCGTCACTGTGACGCCGATCCGGACGCTTCCTGCCGCTGCCGCCAGGCCCTCGTACGGCACCGCGGCGAGCAGTAGACGGTGCCCGCCGGATGCTCCACCCCGGGCGTCCACCGCGTCCCGCACGACGGGCACTCCGCGGCGTCACGCGCCTTCCGTAGGGCCGCCACCCTCGCCCGCACCCGACGGGCGTGATGCCACTGCCTGGAGCGACAGACCGCCGAACAGAATCGCGCCCGTGGGCCGGCGTCCAGCCGAAGCGGCTCACCGCAAGCCGGGCAATACCGGATCGGCGACCGGCCGTCACCATCGGCCACCCCACCAGGCTAGGCCCGCGAAGAGATCACTTCAGCGACTTCAGGAACGGGCACTTAGGATTGCCGGTGGGCGTCGGCGAGTTCGGCCGTCAGAGGACCCAGGGCGCTGGTGTAGGCGATGATGCCAGTGTCGGCGGACCGGGCGGTGCCGGTGACGGTCTGGTGTTGGGCCGTGCGGTCCTTGTCATAGGCGTCACCGGAGATCGGCAGCACCTTGGCCTGCGGAGAACAGGCCGTCAAAGGGTTTCGGGACGATCGTAGTAGTCGGCGGCGACGACCTTCACGCTGTGCCGCTCGGCGAGGTCGCGGGCCTTCTCGGAGGTGCGTGCGAGGGCGGTGAAGTGGTGGCCGTGCTTTCTGAAGGCTGCGGTAACGAAGATGGCCACTACGGTTTCCTTACTGGTCAAGCTAGTTGGTGGGGCGGGGGTGCGGCACGCGTCGGCGAGGTGGCCGGACCTGAGGTGCAGGGCCGCCAGGCCCGGCCGGGTGGTGGAGTGTCAGCGGTGCTTGACGCCGGTCTGCGCGTGCGCGGCGATCCGCGGTTCGGTGACCGGGGCGTCGCCGAGAGCCCGATCGACGGCTTCCAGCAGGTCCTCGGAGAGTTGGGCGTCGGAGACCTCGGTGTTGGCGTGGACCTGCTCCGGGCGGGAGGCGCCGGTGATGGCGGTGGCGACTTCGCTGCGGCGCAGGATCCAGGCCAGCGCCAGGGTGGCCAGGCTCATTCCAGCCTGCTTGGCAACTGGGACGAGGCGTTGGACAGCTTCGAGGTTGGCCTCGTTGTAGACGAGAACGCTGGGGCCGGACATGGTGTCGCTGGCGAAGCGGCTGCCTTCGGGCAGGGGCTGTCCCGGCTTGTACTTGCCGGTGAGCATGCCCTGGGCCAGCGGCGACCAGACGGCGTTGGAGATGGCGTTGGCTGCGGTGAGCGGGAACAGTTCGGCCTCGGGCGCCTGCCACAGCATGGAGTACTGCGGCTGTGAGATGGCGAACAGGTCGGGTCCGGCGATGTCGATGGCTGCCTGGATCTGTTCGATCGTCCATTCGCTGAAGCCCAGGTAGCGGACCTTGCCCTGCTCGACGACCTTCTGGAACGCCTCGATGGTGTCCTCTATCGGCACCGAGGGGTCGAAACGGTGCGCGTAGTAGACGTCGACGTAGTCGGTCTTCAGTCGGGCCAGGGAGGCATCGATCTGCTTGTTGATCTGCTGCGGCGACAGGCCCTGGTCGGCGGGGTCGTCGGACATCTGGCCCCAGACCTTGGTGGCCAGGATGTAGGAGTGCCGCGGGTGAGAGGAGAGGATCTCACCCCATGCTGCTTCGGCGGCTCCGCGGCCGTAGACGTTGGCGGTGTCGAAGAAGTTGATGCCAGCGTCGAAAGCCGCTTCGGTGCAGGCTTGGATCACGTCAGCCTCGACGCCACCCGAGTAGGTGAGCCAGGAACCGAGAGCGATCTCAGAGACCTGAAGGTCCGAGTTGCCGAGGGTGCGGTACCGCATGAGTCCTTCTTCTGTGTGCCCTGTGGTCAGCGACGCCGCAGGTTAGGCATGTGCTGGTCAAGGACCAGAGGAAGCGGTCCGCCTTGCCAAGCCGCAAGCTTGCGGACCGGATCCGAGAGCCAGGCACGTATCGGATAGTCTGATCCGGCTACGCGGAGGCTACCGTATCACGCAAGCGGATATATATATCCGATTTGCGCTAGGGTTAGGTCTATGACGCCCCGACCTCTTCGCAAAGACGCCGAACTCAACCGTGATCGGCTGCTGGAAGCTGCCCGGGAGCTGTTCGCGAAGCGGGGGCTGGGTGTCGGGCTCAACGAGATCGCCCGTCGCGCTGGCGTCGGCGTCGGTACCGCGTACCGGCACTTTCCGGACAAGGAGCAGCTCATCGACACTCTGTTCGAGCAGCGGCTTTGCGAGATCGTTGCGCTCGCCTCGGAGGCGTTGGGTGATCCGGACGCATGGCGCGGCCTCGGCTTCTTTCTGGACAGGTGGCTGCGGCTGCACCTTCACGACCGCGGGCTCACGCAGGTCTTCACCAACCCGGAGCTCGGCCCTCGGCGTGTTGGCAAGTCCCGTGACCGCATTGCTCCCCTGCTTGATGCGATTGCAGACCGTGCGAGGGAGCAAGGCCACACGCGGCCCGACTTCCGTGGAACGGATGTCTTCTTCATTCAGCTCACCCTTGCGGGGCTGATGGATCGCAGTCTCGAGCTGTCCCCCGACCTCTATCGGCGTTACCTCGCCATGATCTTGGACGGTGCCCGGGCTCGCCCCGATCTCGCGGCGGATCTGCCGGTGTCGGCTCTCACTGTCGACCAGACGCACGCAGTGATGACCAGCCGCGGTCAGGCCGGCGCCAAACGCTCCGCGCAACCGTGAGCGGCGTCTCGCGCGCACAGGGGGTGCGTCCACTGCGTCAAAGGCTTTCCGGCCAGCCCTGAGGGGGAAGCGGGGTAGTGGTCGTCGTCCGCTCTCTTGGTGGCTAAGCGTGGCCGCAAGGGCCGGCGCATTGGCCGGCTGCAGGCGATCGTCCGCTCCCGCCTCGGCGCGCATCCGATGGCCAGGGCTCAATACAGGTACCTGGTTGGCCAACTGTGCCCCCTTGTGGCAGTGCGTGAAGCTCGTTTGCGCGCTAGCTCGATACGGTAGGAATGAGCCGCGTCGGTACATCCCGCGCCGAGCGACCCGACGAACCTGTCGATGCGGAGAGTCGGGCAGTCACTCCTGGGGGGTCTTCGGAAGCGGATATGGTGGTCCGCTTGTGCTATGGTGGGCCCGTAATCGGATAGATGAATCCGGTGGCTCCCTGAGGGCTGTTACCCACTCAAGTCGGTGATCCCCTGAGATGTGAACGCCGTCCAGTGCATGGTCGCACCGAAACGCTGGCGACTGCGATCTGTGCGGGGCGAGATCCCGAGCCGGGTGGCCGTGAACCGGTCATTGCCCCCGTCGGCAGCCAATGCCTCCATCCGGCAGTCGACGGCAGCAAGGGAGCCTTCGCTGAAGGGAGTCAGGTCATGCGGTAGGACCCCGAGACACTCGCGGTGCTCACGGACACCGAAGAGAGCAGATCGCGCCGCTCAGTCCCGACGGCGTGACGTACCGCAGGACGACGGTGATCTGGATGATGGTCGCCCCTGAAGCGAGCGCGCTCATTCATCACTCCGCGCGGGGCTTGATGCGCCACTTGGGCGCTCCGGGGTCGGCAGACAGAGCCCTGCCGCCGCCGAATTGCAAGATTATTTCATGCTGGCTTTCGAGGGCCAGCCGACTGACTTCGCGGAAGGAATCGCCTCATGACAGCCGTCATTGGCGGTGCCGCTTACGGCACCGCCCACCCGATCCCGCGGATTGCGTTGCGTGATGGCACGTGGATTCCTCAGTTGGGTTTCGGCACCCTCAACGTTCCTGAAGGCGCTGCTGGTCGCCCTG
>NZ_JBIVDZ010000020.1:0-24399 GCF_044747345.1 Streptomyces sp. NPDC090088
TAAAGGTCACTCGCACAGCGGGCGGGGTTGTGGACGCGGACTCCTTGAAGTAGCTAGGAGTCTCTGGCCCTCCAACATATTCCGAAACGGTGTCTGCCGGATTTTATCGGTGGCTCACCTACCCAATCGACAGCAGAGATTGACTTGCCGCGTTCCGCATAATTCTCTATGCCGAGAGCGCGCATATGGCACGTGCGAGCGAGGATGTCTCTGGTGGCGCCGCTGACCTGCTTCCTTGTCCTAGAAAAACACAGGTCAGCGAGATACCTAAGTGTGCCCACCCGGCGATAACACGGAACAGAATTGCTGGACAAACCTGAGAAATTCGAGGCAAGTGGCGAACTGTGGCATGCCATTGCTCGGAGGCTACGAATTATGCGGAACGCGGGCCCCAACTTCGCCCCAGAACGCAGAAATAAGTAATTGGATCCAGGCATCCAGCTGTGGTAATCTCAAATCAGTACCGGATACATGTATCCGGTACTGAGGCTCGGCCTCCGGCCAGTGCCTCACACGAAGGGAGAACGCACATGCCGCCGTCGAGGCCTTCGAGCGCTCGCCCTCTTCGTGACACCGCCGAGATGCAGATCGTGCCCCTCACCCGCAACGGCGCCACCTACAGGCGCCCGAGAGTGGCCCGGGCCATGGTCGTTGGTGGCCCTTTATGTACGCACCAGCTGCGGCTGGCAGTCGGGGTGGTTCCAGGCGGCGATCGTCCGGGGCGCAAGCCGGATCACGGTCGCCAGCCACAGCTAACGAGTCGCCTAGGAGCACAGGCCCCGTCCCGGACACGTGATGGCAGCGTGCGCATCATGCTCCGCAACATCTGATTTCAAAGAGAGGAACACACCATGACACCCGTCACTGACGGCACGGCCCGCCCGATCCCTCGTGTCGCACTGCACGACGGCACGTCGATCCCCCAGATGGGCTTCGGCACCCTCAACACCCTCGACCTCGCGGACGCCACTGCGGGCAATCCTGACGACGCGGGAGCGGCTCGCACCATCTCCCTGGCGATCGACGCCGGATACCGGCACTTCGACAGCGCGCAGGGCTACATGTCCGAGGCCGGGGTCGGCATGGCCCTTCGCGAGTCCGGACTGCCGCGCGAGGACTTCTATGTGACGAGCAAGCTCGCCAACAACAACCACCGGCCCGACGATGTGCGCCGATCCTTCGACCAGACCATGGATCAGCTCGGCCTGCCCTACCTCGACCTGTTCCTGATGCACTGGCCGCTGCCGACCCGTTACGACGGCGACTACGTGTCCACCTGGCGCGCCATGGCCGAACTGCTCGCGGACGGCAGGGTGCGCTCGATCGGCGTGTCCAACTTCCAGCCCGCCCATCTCGACCGCATCATCTCCGAGACCGGCATCATCCCGGTGGTGAACCAGGTAGAGATGCATCCCAAGTTCGCCAACGCCGAGGTACGTGCCGCCTGCGCCCGCTACGGGATCGCAATCGAGGCGTGGGCACCCCTGGCGCAGGGCCGCTACCTTGATGACCCTGTCATCGGTCGGATTGCCGCGGAAGTCGGGCGCACCCCCGCGCAGGTCATGCTGCGCTGGCACATCGAGCAGGGAAACATCATCTTTCCCATGAGCTCCAACTCCGACCGGATGAGGCAGAACCTCGCCGTCCTGGACTTCGAGCTCACCGGCAGCCACCACGGCGCTATCTCGGCCCTTGACCAGGGCGAAGCCGGCCGCAACGGGCCTCACCCCGACAAGTTCGACTGGATTCCTGAAACCGCGAGCTGAGCGGTCGGCGGTCGACGGCAACCGTGCGGACAATCCTGGCTTCGCGGCCGACCGATCCCAAGGAAAGCGATGGAACTCACTTCTGTCCAGGACGCCTTCAAGGCACCGGATGCCCGGTTCACCGGCGACGTCTACACCACCCCCTTGAAGACGGCTCAGGAACCCTCCCGGCTCCTCGCGGCCCTGGTCCGCTTCACCCCCGGGGCCCGCACCAACTGGCACTCCCACGCCATAGGCCAGACCCTCCACGTCACCGAAGGCGTCGGCCTGGTGGTAAGCCGTGACGGCACCGTCATTCGCGTGCGTGCCGGGGACACGGTGTGGACCCCGCCTGGCGAGGAGCACTGGCACGGCGGGACCAAAGGCACCGTCATGTGCCACGTCGCTATGACGGAAATCCCCGGGCAAAGCGACGGCACCACCTGGCTGGAGCCGGTCACCGACGAGGAGTACTCCGCCGCCCAGCAGTAATAGCCCCAACACGTAACGCTCGCCCCGTTGCGACGTCCCGCACTCTCCCCCAACCCCTTCGAGTAGGGGGGATCTTCAGAGCACGCATCGGACGCCGCAATTTGGCGGGCAGACACTGCTGCGAGGCACTACCCCAGCCGCATCCGACTCAACCAAGCACACAACCGGCCCGGTCGGCGACAGCACTGACCTCAGATAGGTCAACAGGCCTGCAGTCCGACCGGGCCTGAACAATCCCTCCCCCAACCCCCGCCACAACCTGAGCCCCGCTCGTGCCCGGCTGATCCCACAGCTGGGAGGGCGTTACTGACCAGACGCCCCCTGGGCCGACTAGCGCGACTTGCTGGCAGCCCGGCGAGAGCTCCGCATCCCCATTGGAAGGTACAGATGTTCGGCCAACTCCAGCGCGGCCGCGACGAGACGATCATCGAGCCCGAGCTCCCCATCATCGACGCACAGCACCACCTGTTCCTCCGACCGGGGCTCCGCTACCTGCTGGAGGAGTACTTGGCCGATGCCAGCGCGGGCCACAACGTCCTCGCCTCGGTCTACGTCGAGGCCGACTCATTCCGCCGCCGGGAAGGCCCGGAAGTCATGCGGCCGCTGGGCGAGATCGAATTCGCCAACGGAGCGGCTGCCATGGCCGCCAGCGGCGCTTTCGGAGACCAACGCGTGGCCGCCGCGATCGTGGGATTCGCCGACCTGCTGCACGGTGACGCTGTCGCGGCCTACCTCGACCAGGCCCTGCAACTGGCCCCCGACCGGATGCGCGGAATCCGGCAAGGCGCGACCTACGACACTAACGAAGCCACCTACCGGTACCTGCCGGGCAGGCCGCCTCGCGGCATGCTGGCAGACCCGCGCTTCCGCGCCGGGTTCGGCCACCTCGCACCACGCGGCCTGAGCTTCGACGCCGCGGTCTTCCATCACCAGCTGCCTGAGCTCGCCGACCTCGCCGACGCCTTCCCCGAGACGGCCATCATCGTCGGCCACTGCGGCTTGGCCCTCGGCATGAACACCGACGCCGACGGCCGCGCGACGGTGTTCGCGCAGTGGCGCGAGAACATGCGCGAACTCGCCCTGCGCTCGAACGTCACCTGCAAGATCAGCGGCCTGGGACTGCCCTTCTGGGGCTTCGGCTTCGAAGACCGCGCCGGCACCGTCGGCTACCGCGAACTTGCAGCCGCCTGGGCACCCTACGTCGAAGCTGCGATCGAGATCTTCGGAGCCGACCGCTGCATGATGGCCAGCGACTACCCCGCCGACAGCCACTCAAGCGGCTTCGTCCCCTTGTGGAACGCCCTCAAGCACATCGTCTGCACGGCCACTTCCGAGGAGAAGAACGCGCTCTTCCACGACACCGCGGCACGAATTTATCGCATCGACCGCCCTGCAGAGTGAGCAGCCAAGCCACCTGACGGGCTCAGATCTCACGGAGTTGCCGGCGTCACGGGCAGTCCGCCACATCATCCAACCAGCGCGGACCCGCGTGAGCACGCCAGACCACACCTGAGACGCGGTAACCCTCGCCGGTCACGCACCCACACGCGCCGAAGATTTCACGCGAATGCGACCACCGAGACAAGAAGAGGATACAAAAATCCGTTTATTGTTGCGACGGAGTTTGAAGGACGCACCAAGGCACCGGCGCGAGACTCGTCGGCAGCTCGACCGTGCGCCGCGGGCCCAGCCCGGCAGGTAGACCGACCTTCGCTGGGCCTGTAGGAACTCTCACCCAGCTAGTCAGCCTTGCCACCGAGGTTGACAGCACAAAGGACACCAGCCGCGTCACTACTAGGAACACAACGGCGGCCTTCATGTGCGCGAGCAATGCTGTGATCGTGAAAGCGCAGGCCGTGATGAGAAATGATGGAGGACGGCATGAGCCGAACACCGGCTGCCGGTGGGCAGGCCTCACAGATCAGCCAAGCCGCGTCCACGCGCCTCGCTAAGCAGTCAGAAACCGAACAGTCCGGGGCTTTCTCCTGGCGTTTCGTCACTCCGCTGTACATGGGGTCGGCGTTCAACCCGCTCAACAGCACGCTGATCGCTACGGCTCTGGTGCCAATCGCGCACTCGATGGGCGTGTCCGTCGGGCGCACCGCCGTGCTGGTGTCGGTGCTGTACCTGGCGAGCTCAGTGGCCCAGCCGACGTTCGGCAAACTGTCGGAGGAGCTTGGACCCCGCCGGGTGTTCCTGGCAGGAATCGTTCTGGTTCTCGTCGGAGGCCTGATCGGCGGGCTCGCCCCGAGCCTGATGACGCTGATCATCTCCCGGGCAGTCATCGGCATCGGCACGTCGGCCGGGTACCCATCCGCGATGGTATTGGTGCGGCGGCGCGCGGCCCGAGCCGGCCTGGACGCGCCGCCCGGCAAGATCCTCGGCGGGCTCGCCCTCGTCAGCCTGACGCTCATCGCGGTCGGCCCGCCTCTCGGCGGCCTCCTGGTGGGTCTGCTCGGCTGGCGATCGACGTTCTTCTTGAACGTGCCATTCGCGCTGGCCGGCCTGGTGATGACAGTCCTGTGGGTGCCGCGCGATCCGGCCATCGCGGTGCGCGGGCGGCTCGGCGAGATCACCTCCCGCGTTGATGTCCCGGGAATCGCGGGGTTCGGGGGGATGATGACGGCGCTACTGGTGTTCCTGCTCGGGCTGCCGCACGTGTCCTGGGCCCCCCTGGCCATTACTGCCTTGATCGGCACGGCGCTTGTGCTCTGGGAGCTGCGGGCCACAACGCCGTTCCTCGACGTGCGGCAACTCGTGTCCAACGGGGCGCTGATGCGGACCTACCTGCGGGGCGGGCTGACCTTTCTCGGCCTCTACACGGTGCTCTACGGGCTCACACAGTGGCTCGAGGCCGGGCACGGCTACTTCCCCGAGGCCGCTGGGCTGCTCATTCTCCCGATGGGAGCACTCGCCGCTCTCGCGTCACTCTGGGTGTCGAGACGCAACCTGATCCGCTGGCCGCTGATCGTCACCGGCGCATCGATGCTGGCCGCGTCCCTGCTGACACTGCTTCTCAACGGCCACAGCCCGGCGGTACTGATCATCGCGGTGACCCTGGGCTTCGGCGTCACCATGGGCACGACGACGGTGGGGAACCAGACCGCCCTATACACGCAGGCACCGCCAGCGCAGCTGGGGACGGCGGCCGGCCTGTTCCGGACGTTCGGCTACGTCGGGTCGATCGCGTCATCGACGATCACCGGCATCGTGTTCCACACCGGCGTCACCGACAGCGGCCTGCACTCGGTCGCCTGGATCTTGGTCGGGGTGTCCTTCCTGGTGCTGGTCATGACCCTGGCCGATCGCAGGCTGCCGTTGAGGGCTTAGCTTTGAAATTGGACCTTCGGTGATCGTTTGAGTTCGGGTCGTTCACTCGCATGGGAACCTCCCAGGTATGGCAACGACCTCCGCTTCGGGCTGTGTGATGTCGGGTCGCACAACTGCAGCGGAGGTCGTTGATGTCGAGTGTCGTCCATGGAGCCGGCATCGGCAGGTGCTTGCCGAACTCTCTTCCTTTCAACGGAGTTGTACGCGGCGTTGCCTCGGTGTGTGGATGCGTTGTTCGAGCTGACGGACGCGATGTTGCGCGCAGTTTCCCGGTGGTATCACTGCCTGAGTTGTTGCTCCAGGCGGTGCACCGGCGTGAGCACAGGGCGATACACGACGTGCTTGCCGCAGGCCGGGTTGAGGTAGCTCGCCTACGGATGACGCTGCCTGGACTGGGAACTGCCGCGCGGAACGCGGGCCGGCAGATCTCGACCGCGCTGGACGTCACTGCCTGGCCACGCCTGGATGCTGAGAGCGGCATTGCCTCGCGAGTTCATCCATCTCCCTCCCGTAGCAGGCCCGGCGGGGCCCCAACGGGTTAGGGGTGGGATGCCGCTGCTGCGTCGGCTTGCGCCTGACGGGGGCATACCTCGGCGAGGTACCCACCCGATCGGTCACTGCGCCGATCCAGCGAACGACAGGGATACGCTGCGTGCGCCAGCAGCAGCGGCTGTGGCGGCCCTGAGCGAGATCGCGTCCCGCAGCAGGCGCTCGACGCCGTATTCCGCAAGGTAGCCGTACCCGCCGAGAGACTGGACCGCGGCGGCAGCGACCTCGATCGCACGTTCGCAATTCTCGTCGAGGATGGCCGCGGCCAGCCGACTGTCGCTACTGTCCGCAGCGAGGGTGGCTGCGAGACTCGACGCCGCCGCTCCCAATTGGCGCAGCAGGGACTGGCGGACGGTTGGGAGCGCGACGAGGGGAGCTCCGAACTGCACGCGCTGCTGCGCGTAGGACGTACTCTGATGAGCTGCCTCATGGGCCAGTCCGGCGGCGACGGCCGCTCCGGATGTCCGGAGTTGAGCCAACACCGTGCTCGATTCATCGCAGGCGATCGGCCACGCGTCGGCGCCGATCGTCCCGTTGATCGCGACGGAGGCGGTGCGAGCGCCCGCGAATCCCGTGCGCGCCAGCGGAGGGCTGATCTGCAGGGCCGCCGGCGCGAGGAGCCAGTATCGCTGCTGCTCGACGAGCAGGACGTGCACGTTCTCGCCGCAAGGGTCGATCCTGGCGACTGATCCAACCAATCTGTGCTCGTCGGCCTTGCTGATCGTGACGTGCTCAGCTGCGGTGTCGACCACGCACGCCGAAGCGTTGCCGGACACTACCTCGGCTAGGACGGACGCATGCGAGGTGTCCACGCTGAGCAGAGATGCGGCAGCGTGAGTCTGCGCCATGGCCCAGGCCAATGCCGGCCAGCTGCGTCCCAGCTGCGCCAACGCGACCAAGTAGAGCTCGACGGCGGCACCACCGCCCCCTTGGGGCTCCGGCACCGCCATCGACCACAGGCCGGCACGGACGACTGCCGCTCGTGGCGGCGACGCAGAGTCGGTGGAGGTGTCGGCCGTCGGAGCGCCTTCGTGGGCGACTACAGCGTCAACCAGCCCGACGATGTCGGACTGGTCCGCGCTCAGCGCGACACCGGGCAGACTCACGCCCAGAACCGATCAGAGTCCGGGTCGCGGCGCTCGTTGAAAGCCGCGTTCACCTCATGCGCCTCGCCCGTTGTGAGGTACATTGTGAGGAGCTGGTCATGCGCCATGCGAGCCTGACCGGCCACACCGTTGTGCCGAGCAGAGAACGCCGTCTTCATGGCTCCGATCGCCAGCGGGCTCCGCTTGCCGATCTCGGCAGCGACGGCAAGGGCGTGATCAAGCAGTTGCTCGCCGGCGACTACATCATTCACGAGTCCTCGGGCCATCGCTTCCTGCGCCGTGTACTTGCGGTTCAGGTACCACATTTCCTTTGCGCGCTTGCGGCCGATCGAATCCTCGAGGTACCAGCTGCCGTACCCCGCGTCGAAGCTGCCGACCATAGGGCCGACCTGGCGGAACACAGCGTGCTCGGCAGCGATGGTGAGGTCGCAGATATTGGCGAGCACGTTCCCTCCGCCGACCGCGAATCCGTTGACGGCGGCGATCACGGGCTTCGGGATCGTGTCGATTGCCTGGTAGACGTCGATGATTGGGAGGACCTGCGATTGGTCGAGCGATTTGAGTTCGTCGTGCTCGCCGCCGATGCAGAAGAACTTCTGCCCGGCTCCTGTCAGGATCCCGACGCGCAGCGAAGGATCGAGTCGCAGCTGCTGGAGAGCGTCGGACAGCTCAAGGCACGTCTTCGCCCGGAACTTGTTGCCGGCCTTGGGGCGGTTGATCGTGATGATCAGGGTGGCACCCTCGCGCTCGGCGGTGATGTCCTCGTAGCCGGTCACTGTGCAGTACCTCCGTCGGTGTGCGTGCGGAATCCCCGCCCGTTCTTGTTGCCGTGCCGGCCGGCGGCCACCATCGTCTGCAACAGCGGGGGCGGAGCGAAGGTCGGGTCCAGCGTCGCGTCGTACGCCGAGCGGGTCGCATGGTTGTGCACGTCGAGGCCGATCAGGTCGAGCAGTTCCAGGGGCCCGAGCTTGTAGCCGAGGCCGAGCTTCATTGCCGTGTCGAGGTCCTCGGCCGTGGCAAGTTCTTCGTCGTAGGCCTGGATGACGTCGTTGAGGTAGGGCATCAGCAGTCGGTTGACCAGGAATCCGGGGCGGTCCTTGACTTCGATCGGGACCTTGCCGAGCGCGTTGACGAACCCGGACAGGCGGCTGACGACAGCGGGGTCGGACTCGACGCCGACGACCACCTCGATGACACGCATCAGCTGTGGCGGGTTGAAGAAGTGCAGGCCGGCGAAGCGGCTCGGGTTCGCGACCGATGTCGCAAGGTCGGACACCGACAGCGCCGAGGTGTTGGTCGCTACGATCGCGTCCGAAGGGACGACGTCGCTCAGGCGACCGAACATCTCCCGCTTCGTGTCTCGGCGTTCAGTGATCGCCTCGATGACCAGATCGACCTCGCTGAGATCGGTGATTGTGGTCGTGCCGCGAACGCGCTCCAGAAGCGCGGCCTTCTCCACCTCGGTGGTCTTGCCTCTGCGTACGCCGTCGTCGAGGAACTTGCCCATCGCTTGGAAACCAGCCTCGATGCGGATCTCGTCGGCCTCAAGCACGACCACCCGGCGGCCGGACTGTGCAATCACCTGCGCGATGCCAGCGCCCATGGTGCCGAAACCGAGAACAGCAACCTGTTCGAACTCAGTCATCAGAGAACTTTCCTGCCGTAGCTGTCGTAGACATCGGTATGGGACGGTCAGGAGCCGAAGAGGCGGCTGCCGTCATAGGAGTAGAAGCCGCGGCCCGTCTTCCGCCCCAGGTCACCCGCTGCCACCATGCGCTCGACCATGGGCGGCGGGAAGAAGCGCGGATCCCTGAGCTGCTCGTACAGTCGCGTCGCGACCTGCTGGTGGATGTCGAGACCGACGATGTCGAGCAAACGGAAAGGCCCCATCGGGTGGCCGAGGGCTCCCGTGATGGCGGCGTCGATCGACTCCTTGGTTCCCAGGCCGGCTTCCAGCGCCATAATGCAGCTGTTCTCCCAGGGGATGAGGAACCTGTTGACGATGAACCCTGGTCGGTCCTTGGCGACGACAGTGGTCTTTCCCAGCGACGTGAGGAACTCGATGGTCGCCTTATGGGCCCAATCCGCTGTGTGGCGCCCGTCAGCGACCTCGACCAGCTTCATCAGAGGAGCCGGATTGCAGTAGTGGGTTCCCACGACCCGCTCGGGTCGACGGGACCCGGACGCGATAGAGGTCACCGAGAGCGTCGAGGTGTTCGTGTGGAACAGGGTTTCGTCCGAGACAATCTCATCCAGTTCGCGATACAACTGCTTCTTGACAGCAGCGTCTTCAAAGACTGCCTCGATGACGATGTCGCACGAAGCAAGATCTTTCAGATCGGTCGTGCCGGTCAGATTGGCTTTGGCGTCCGCAGCCTCGGGGCTGGTCATCTTGCCGAGCGACACACTCTTGTCGAAGAAGCCTCGAACGGTCTCCGTCCCGCGCGTCAACCCGTCCTCGCTCACGTCGTAGAGCAAGGTCCGATGGCCCGACCGGGCGGTGACCGTAGCGATACCCGATCCCATCGTGCCTGCACCGACTACAGCGACTGTCTTGCCTTCGTGTGCCATGTCCTACTCCTTGCGCTGGGCGCTGGTGGGCGTGAGCCGGGCTATTGAACTGAGTGACCACCGTCGATGACGATGGTTGAGCCGGTCATGAAGTCCGATGCGGGTCCCGCGAGCAGCTGAACCCACGGCCCGAGTTCTTCCGCGCGGCCCATTCGGCGGGCGGGGATGCGCCGCAGCACGGTATGCACGGCGGCGTTCGCGCGTAGTTCGGTGTTGATGTCGGTCTCGAAGTACCCCGGGGCGAGAGCATTGACCTGAATGTTGTGCCGCGCCCACTCGACTGCAAGAGATTGCGTGAAGGCGATGATGGCGGCTTTCGACGACGTGTAGGCCGTGTGCTGACTGACACCCATCAAGGCGAAGTTGGACGCGATGTTGATGACCTTTCCGGAGCCCTGCGCGATGAGGTGGGGTCCGGCGGCCCGCGTGACGAGGTAGACGCCTCGGAGATTGGTGTCGATCACCCTGTCCCAGGCATCAGAAGTCTGGTCGAGCAACGGCGAGGTGTAGACCACGCCGGCGTTGTTGACCACGATGTCCAGGCGCCCGAACTCCTGCACCGCGGCGGCCACCATCGCTTGAACGGAGTCCTCGTCGCTCACATCGCAGGGCACGGCAAGCGCACGGCGCCCCAATGCCTCGGTTTCGGTCACGAACGACTTGAGATCTACCGTCGAACGGGAAGCGACAACCAGCGAGGCCCCGGCAGCGGAGAGCTGCGACGCCATAGACCGGCCGAGGCCACGACTGGCGCCGGTAACAATTGCTACCTTGCCGTCCAGGGGCGCGTTCATTCCAGCTCCTCCAGCTGCTTGGTCGTCTCGCGGCCTACGAGCAGCCGCTGCACTTCGTTCGTGCCGTCGTAGATCTGGGTAACCTTCGCGTCGCGAACACAGCGCTCCACTCCCAGATCGGCGAGGTCGCCGTAGGGGCCGAGGATGCGGGCGGCCGCGGTACTGACCTTGAATCCGAGATCCGTGCAGGTCTGCTTCATGATCCCGATCTGTGCTCGGGACGGATTGTCGGCGTGGTCGACGTCGCGAGCGGTCGCCAATAGCAGCAACCGCCCCTGCAGGATCTGCCCGCGCAGATCGGCCAGCGCGAAGAGGGCTTCGGGTGGCAGCGTGCGGCCGTGGATCGCCCTCAGCGCCGCGAGCGTCGCAGCGTAGGCGGCGCGAGCGATGCCGACGCCCTGCGCGGCTGCGCTGATCCGTGACTTCACGACCGAGGCCATGACGACCTGCCAGCCTGATCCTTCCGAGCCCAGCATGTGGTCGGCGCGGACGGGGACCTGGTCGAGGAACACCTCGGCAGTGGTCGAGCCGTGCATCCCCATCTTGTGGAAGGGGTTGCCGCGCGTCAGACCCGGGCTGTCGCCGTCGACGACGAACGCCGTGATGCCCTTGCGGCCGAGTCGTGGGTCGACCGTCGCGAAGCAGACGAGCACATTTGCCTTGTCACCGGTCGTGATGAACGTCTTCGACCCCGACAGGCGGTAGATGTCGCTGGAGCCGTCGTGCCGCGCGCGCGTCTTCATGCTTGCGACGTCGCTGCCGGCATCGGGCTCGGTGATGGCCAGGGCCCCGTAGGCCGAGCCGTCGATGATGCCGGGGAGGTGGCGGTCGGCCAGGCGCTCGCTGCCTGCTTGCCAGATCGGATAGGCGGCGTGCATCTGCGTCATGAACACCAGGCTCGTGGCCGCGCACCCAGCCGCGATCTCCTCCATCGCAACCGCGTAGGCGACGTTCGTGTCCTCGGTGCCGCCCCACCGTCGCGGGAACAATAGGCCGCCGAAGCCTGCCTGCGCCAGCGCTTGGTAGCTGTCGTGGGCAAACGTGTGGCTCTGATCGAGCTCACGAGCCCGCGGAGCGACGTCGGCGGCGACCACCTCGCGGATCTGCGTGCGTAGCGTCAGTTCGCGTTCGGACAGAAGACGGTCGCATGCGGCCTCGTCCAGTAGCCCGTGCAACTGGATGTGGCCGTCTGGATCACCCGTGGCAAGCGGGCTCGCACTGCGCATGCGGATCGCGTCGGTCTTCACGGGCGTTCCGCGAACTCGGGCTGACGCCGTGCTTTGAAGGCGGCGATTCCTTCGGCCGCCTCCGGCCCGGCGGTAGCGGCTGCCGCCAGCGAGGTCTCCGCTTCGAGGTGTGCGGGCGGCGGAGCTGTCGTCTGAAGAGCCTGCAATATTGCGGAGTTCGCCATCGGCCCGCGTCGTGCGATCTCCACGGCGATCTGCGTCGCATTCTCCAGAAGGTCGGCAGGTTCGACCGGTTCGGTCGGCGCGAGACCCAACTCGTACGCCCTGCCGGCCGACAGACGTCTGCCGCTGAGCATCAGATAGGCGGCGACTGCAGGTCCGACCAGCCGAGGAAGACGCTGCGTGCCCCCGTACCCGGGGATGAGCCCGAGTCCCGATTCCGGCAGGCCGAACGACGCCCTGGTCGACACGACCACGAACGAGGCCGCGAGCGCCAGCTCGAACCCGCCTCCCAGTGCCACCCCGTTGACGGCGGCGATCACGGGCACCGGACACCGCGAGACCTCGAGCATCACAGACTGCCCGTAGCCCAGCGCCGCGCTCGCTTGCTCGTAGTTCAGCCCACTGAGCTCATCGAGGTCCGCGCCGGCGCTGAACGCCTTCTCGCCGGCTCCAGTGAGCACAATGGCGCGAACCGACCCGTGTGCCGCGAGGTCGTTGACCGCGGCCGACAGCTCCTCCAAGGTGCGGCGGTTCAACGCATTGTGCACCCCGGGACGGTTCAGCGTGACCACCGCGACCGGGCCGTCGCGGCTGATCAGCAGTGCGTCGTCAGACATGGCCAGAACCTCCAGAAACAGAACCGTTCGCGTGCACCGCGCCCGAAGAGATCAGCTGCTCGATACCGTCAGCTGACAGCCCCAACTCCTGGAGGACCTCGACGGTATGCGCTCCCAGCTCGGGAACGGCGTCGTTGCGCGGCGCCGGAAGGGACCCAAGCCGGAAGGGACTATGAACCGTGACCAGGTCCGGTGAACCGGCAACCGGCAAGAGGCTGTCTCGCGCGATGACCTGCGCATCGACGACGACTTCGGACAGCGTCTGCACCAGGGACGACGGCACTTCGGCCTTGCTGAGCAGCTCGATCCATTCCGCCGCCGGCTTCGCCGACAATGCCGCGGTGATCGTGTCCGTCAGGTGCAGCCGGTGCGCCCGACGCCCCTCGTTGGTCGCCAGCGAGGGATCCGACGCGAGATCGGGATGATCGATGACGTGACAGAACCGTGCCCACATCGCATCGTTGCCGATGGCCACCACGATGTCGCGATCAGCGGTCGGAAAGGCTTGGTACACCGCTAGCACGGAGTCAGTGCCACCGCTCGGGCTCGGTTCCGGCTCGCCCGCCAGGTACGCCGCGATGCGGGGAGCGAGCAGCGCGAGATCGGAGTCCAGCAGCGACACGTCGACTAGGTCGCCGACACCGGTCACACGCTGCTTGACCAGAGCGGCGCTGATGGCCAGGGCGGCACACATACCGGTCACGACATCCGACAGCGCTGTCGACACCCGTTGCGGCGAGCCCCCGCGCGCACCGGTGACGGACATCAACCCAGACCTCGCCTGAGCTGCGAGGTCGTAACCCGGCAGGTTGCGATCAGGGCCTTCCAGGCCCCACCCCGACACAGCGCAGTAGATGAGCCGTGGCGACTTGGCTCGAAGCGACTCCGGCTCGATCCCGAGCCGCTTGAGCTTGCCGGGGTTCAGGTTCTCCAGAAAGACGTCGGAGCCCTCAATCAACCGGTGCAGGACATCGATCCCCTCCGCTGCCCGAAGGTCCAGCACCACTGAACGCTTGTTGCGATTGGCCGAGGCGAACCAGGCCGACCTGCCATTGATGAATGGCGGCCCCCACGCACGGGCGTCGTCGCCCACACCCGGCCGCTCGACCTTGATCACGGTCGCACCCAGGTCTGCCAGGTACATCGAGGCCGTCGGCCCCGCATACGAAGTCGTCATATCGACCACGCGCACGCCCGACAGCGGCCCCTCGACTCCCACTACGACACCATGACTTTCTGCTTGAGCTGGCATTTCCTCGCTCCCGGCACACGAACGCCCAGACCGGTATCGAGGTCGGCGGCAAGGCGCCCAATGGGCAGCGGCTCACCGTTCGGGCACCCATGCCCGGGCACGACGACGTCATCAACGACAACCGGCGCCCACCCGGTGCCTTCCGTCAGCGCCTGTGCCCCGGCCGGGACCGGGGCCGCCGCTGAGAAAGCGGTCCGATAGGTGGCCGGATCGGATCTCAGCGGGCGTCGTCGTCGGCTGAGCGGCAGACGACGACGCCCGAGAGAGGAGGTACATCCGTGGACGTCAGGTGGTCCAGTTGTACAGAGCGGCGGCGTTGTCATGCAGGATGGCCTTCGTCTCCGCCGGGGTGAGCACGGAGGTGAGAGCTTCGTCGATGTACTGCTGCGGCTCCACTGCGTGGGACGCCGGTCCAGGCGACTGGCTCGTCGGGTGCGGGAAGTCCGTCTCGAACAGAATTCGATCGGCACCGAGCGCATCGACCGTCGACCGGATAGTGCCTCGCTCGAACCAGAAGCACGTGAAGAACTGGCGCTTGAAATACTCGCTCGGCATCATCCGCTTCGGGAAGTCGCGCTTCAGACCACAGTTCATCCACTGCCAGTCCATCACTTCGAGCAGGAAGGGGAACCAGCCGATTCCGCTCTCCACCGACACGAAGTTCAGATTCGGGAAGCGATCGCAGATACCGCCCATGATGGTGTTCACCACCGCATCGGCATTGCTCAGGAAGAGCAGCACCGTGTCGATGGAGTACGCAACCCCCGGGTGGTAACCCGCAAGATTTGAACCGAAGTCACCGAGGCCGCCGCCGCCGATGTGGAAATTGACGGGCATCCCGAGTTCCTGGCAGGTGGCCCAGAGCGGGTCCCAGTGCTTGTCGCCGAGGTGGGGCTGGCCGTTCTTCTCCGGATGCGAAGAGAAGATGATGCCGCGGTGTCCAGCGGCGTGGCACCGCCTGATTTCCTTGACCGACTCCTGCACGTCCCAGTACGGGACGGCAGCGTTCAGGATGAACCGGTCGGGCGCTGCGCTTGCCCACTCGGTGAGCCAGTCATTATAGATGCGCACGCACTGAAGCCGCAGCTCTGCTTCGGGAATGTTCAGGAAGCGAGCTCCTCCGAACCCCCCGACGTTGGGGTACAGCACCTGAGTGTGAATGCCGTACTCATCCATCATCTTGAGCCGGAGATCCACGTTCCACGTAGTGGGATCTGCGTCCTTCAGGCGCGGGGGACGCGACGGCGGGAACTCGCGATAGCCGGCCATCGCCGGTCCTGCAGCTGCCGCCACGAGCGGCTCGCCCGGCATGGTCCAGACGTCCTGCTGCTCCTTCTCGTTCCAGACGACCCGCGGAACGAGGTCGCGCCACTTCTGCGGCACCTGGGAGGTCCACAGATCGTAGGGCTCGATGATGTGGGTGTCGCAGTCGATCACCTTGATCTGCTGCTCACCGCCGACGTTCGTCGTCATTAGCTCTCCTTCGGGACGGCGGATCGGCTGCAGGCCGGGGTCCCTTCCGGCTGGCCATCCAGTGGGGGCAAACTAGAAACCGAACGATCTGACTGTCACTCGCAGGAGCCGCCTGTGTCAAGGTCGAACGAGGCAAGATCAGGACTTGGTTGCTCCCTCGACAGGCAACCGCCAAGGTCCGTGACGTTCGGGCGGACCCGGTCCGCGAGCTCGTCAAGCCCTGCCCCGGACGCGCCGCACCCCCATGCCGCAGCTAGCGCGGCACCGGCTACCGCGCACCCTGCAGCCCGACGAATCGACCGCCACACGCGTCATCCATGCCATCGAGCTGCAGTTCTTCCCTGAGGGCCAACACCCGCCCGCCGAACGGCGCAGCCGTCCTGCAGGTCATCGCGTAGGGCGACGCGGCGCCGCCACCCCGGTACCTCCAGCACGAGGGTGGCCGGCGGGACCCTGGGAGCCGGCGCCTCCGAGTAGTGCAGCGTACGGAGGTGGGGCTTCGTCGACCGTTGCCGCGCCATTGCGTGTGTGCCACACTAAAACGAAAGGATCGTTCTGTATGTCAAAGCGGGAGGCCCGACTATGGCAGACGTTGTAGTGGCTGGAGTGGGCATGGTGCCCTTCAAGAAGCCACGCGAGGCGGACAGCTACGACCAGATGGGCGAACGCGCGGCCGCGAACGCGCTGGCCGACGCCGGCATCGAAGCGGCTGACCTCAACCAGGCCTACATCGGGTACGTCTACGGCGACACCTGCTCGGGACAGGCCGCCCTCTACGGCCTGCGCACGTCGGGTATCCCGATCGTCAACGTGAACAACGCGTGCGCCAGCGGCTCCTCGGCCCTCTGGCTCGCCCGGCAGGCCATCGAAAGCGGCGCTGCGGAGTGCGTGATAGCGCTCGGATTCGAGCAGATGCGGCCCGGTGCCATCGACATGCTGTGGGACGACCGCCCGACGCCGCTGGCGCGGTTCGACAAGCTGCGAGAGAAGGCGCAGGGCATCGACCCGTTCGCGCCGATGGCTGCCCAGTACTTCGGCGGAGCGGGCCAAGCCTACGTGGATGAGTACGGCATGGACCCGGCGGTGTTCGCGCATGTTGCCGTCAAGTCGCGCCGGCACGCGGCGAACAACCCCTATTCGGTGTTCACGCAGCCGATCACCGTTGACGAGGTCCTGGCGTCGCCGAGCATCTACGGACCGCTGACACGGCTGCAGTGCTGCCCGCCGACCTGTGGATCAGCCGCCGCGATCCTGTGCACCCCCGAGTTCGCCGCGCGCCACGGCGTCAACGCATCGGTCCGCATCCTGGCGCAAAGCCTGACCACCGATCACCCCGACGTCTTCCAGTCGGGCGACATGCGCAAGATCGTCGGCTACGACATGACCGTCGACGCAGTGAACAAGGTGTACGACGCCGCCGGTGTTGGGCCTGAGGACGTCGCAGTGGTGGAACTGCACGACTGCTTCACGACGGCCGAGACCCTGATGTACGAGGCGCTGGGACTAACACCCGCCGGCACCGCCGAACGCTTCATTCTTGACGGGGACAACACCTACGGCGGGCGGGTTGTCGTCAATCCGTCCGGCGGTCTGTTGTCGAAGGGACACCCTCTCGGCGCGACAGGACTCGCGCAGTGCGCGGAACTGGTCTGGCAGCTCCGCGGCGACGCGGGAGCGCGGCAGGTCGACGGCGCCGACATCGCGCTGCAGCACAACCTCGGTCTGGGCGGGGCGTGCGTGGTGACGATGTACGGCCGGACCGACGCGTAATGGCACTCGACCCAGCGAAGGTGGGAATGGAGATGCCTGGGCGGCGTCTGCTCATCACCCGCAGTCGGCTTCGTCAGTTCGCCAAAGCGACAGGTCAGACCGATCCGGTCTACCTCGACCCGCAGGCGGCGAAGTCGGCCGGACACCGCGATCTGCCTGTGCCGCCCACCTTCTTCTTCTCCGTAGACCTGGAAGCGCCAGACCCACTCGATTACTGCCAGCTCCTCGGGATCGACCCAAATCGGATCCTGCACGGCGAGCAGTCCTTCCAGTACCTGCACATGGCCTACGCGGGCGATGTCCTGTCGACCAAGTCGACCGTGACCGATCTCTACAGCCGCAAGGGCGGCGCGCTCGATTTCGTGACCCGTGTGTTCGACGTCGTCAACCAGGACAACGTTCTGGTGGCGAGCATGGAGTCGACAGTTGTCGTCAGAAACCCGGCCGACGCGGACAGGGCTCATGCGGAGCTTCCGTCATGAGCCGGACAGTGACGGCGGGCGACGAGCTACCGCCGTTGACGAGTCCACCGATCTCGAGGGCGACGCTGGCGCTGTTCGCGGGCGCTTCGGGCGACCACCACCCGATTCACATCGATTCGGATGTCGCGAAGTCCGCCGGCTTCGATGACGTGTTCGCGCACGGCATGCTCCCGATGGCCTACCTCGGCCGCTTCCTGACGCAGTGGGCTCCGCAACAGAATCTGCGCTCGTTCAGGGTCCGCTTTCGAGAGATCACGCCGCTCTACGCGACGGTCACGTGTCGAGGCCGCGTGACCGATGTCGTGGTGGAGGACAACGAGGAACGCGCCGTTGTCGACCTTGCGGCCGAGCTCTCGGACGGGACGGCTGTGCTTACGGGAGTCGCCGTCGTTGCGCTGCCACCGTCGGCGGATGAGGTTCCCGACGGCGAGTAGCGGGCGGCACGAGGATCGTTGACGCGGCGGGCTGAGAGCGCGTCGCGCCGACGAGCCGAAGTTTGTCTAGCCCGCGTTTGCCGACGATCAGGACGTGTCGAGGGCATGAGCACATGAAGGCGTGATGCATGATCTGAGCGCCACTGAAGCTATGACCTGATCGCAGAGCGCGTTAAGTCTCTTCTCGGAGATCCCTCGTCCGGGATGGGTGAGGACGCCCTGACGGACACGAGGCGGCTGCGCGAGGCGCTGGTTGGTATCGGCTGCCGCGGCGGGTTCTGATTCGGTGCCGGGGCGAGGCGATGTCTTCGATGACCGTGCGGGCAGTGGTCCGTTCGGAGAGGTGGGCTTCGGCCTCACCGAGGGCTGCTGCCCGGGCCGTTGATCCGGTGTCGCAGGGCGTCGGCGTGCCCGCAGCTTTATCGTGCAGGAACCCGGTGACGTTCACACGGCCCTGCCTTCTTGAGTGCGCCCTGAGAATTCGCGACCCGGGGGCGGTGCGGGGTGGTCTGGCCCTGGTCCTGACCCAGTGCGGGAAGGTTCGCTGCTCGCGCAGCGCTACCAGCGATGACAAGGCCCTCAAGCGCCTCGCGCGGGTCTTCCGCCGATCCTCGTTCTGCGCGATCAAGGACGACCCCACGTCCCGGGAGTTGTACGGCCGCAAGACAGCTGAGGGTAAACGCCACCACCAGGCCCTCGTGGCCCTGGCCCGCCGCCGTGGCACTGTCCTCTCCGAGACCACAATCCCTCACCAGGCCGGCCAACCCTCCGCCTCATCGCGTGACCACAGCATCAGGCAGCCACCGCGCATGCGTCCCGCCAAACCGGACTGGGGGTCGGACGGGCGGCGGGCATGCCGCGGTGTCGATGCGCGGGCCAGGCCCCGGCTCGAAGCCCAGGCGAGGCGACCGGTGGAGAAGTGCACCCTGTCGGCCCGGATCTTGACGGGTGTCGTCGGCGAGGACCGTGGGGGAGCACCCGGATCAGCGGTTTGGACGCCCGGTTGCCGTGGAGGCTGACGCCCGAGACGGGCGAGGGCCAGCGGGGTATCCGGGTACCGGACAGAACGTGCGGTTTGCTGCCCTTCTTTGCCGCGCTCAGCTGGGCTCCGCCCAGTCGGCGAGCTCCCTCCGCAGACCACATGGTGAACCGGCGATGCGTCGTCGCGGATGACGTCCTGAACGACGGAGTGCCACTCATCGAATCCACTGGTCAGGACGTGTACCACCACCGTGTACACGCCGCGCGTTGGTCACATGGAGCGGTCCCGCCTGCGGACGAGCGGCGAAGGTCGGCAGGAACAGGGCGCGCGACCTGCATTGTGCCGTACCGCGTGAGACAACCTCTTACGCGGGGGTGGTGTAGGAAGTACGAACAGACTAACTTGTCCGGAAGATGGTCGGCGACGGGACATAGCCGTCGCAGTCGGACAGGTCGCTGCGTTCCCGATGCCCTGAGGAACGGCCGCTGCGACGAGCAGCGGCATCCACCGCGTAATCCGACCGGTAGATCTCATACAAAGGGGTATGAAATTGAGTTTCTCGGGCCGTTACAGAGGCAGTCGACTGACAGCGGCACTGGCCGTCGCCGCGATTGCAGCCACTGCGTGTAGTTCCCAAACCGCGTCGACCAGCTCATCGGACGGAGCCGGGTACATGCCCTCGTCGTCCGCGACCGGGTCGCCGATCAAGGTGGGGTATGTCCTCGGCGAGACCGGCATTCTTGCTTCGTACGATGCCGGCAAGGCAGACACCGCGAAGGCATGGGCGTCTGCAGTGAACGCGGCGGGTGGGCTCAACGGGCACCCCGTCGACCTCATCATCGAAGACACCAAGAGCGTTGCCAGCTCGGCGATCTCCGTGGCGCGTGATCTGGTGGAGACGAAGAAGGTCGCCGCGGTCATCGTGAGCGACCAGGTCAGCGAGGGCACGATCGCCGACTACCTCGCGTCGAAACACATCGCGGTCCTCCAGGGCGGCGGGTCGGACGAGGCGGTGTGGAGTTCGCGGCCGAACTTCTACGAGGTCACCGCGCCGATCGCGATTACCAATTCGGGGGCTGTCGGTGCGGTGGTCGCCGACGGCGCGAAGAAGCTCGGGGCGGTCACCTGCTCCGACGTGTCGTCCTGCGCGACTGCCAGCCATGTCATCGAACAGCAAGCCTCCGCGCTCAAGGTCGGTTTCGCGGCGTCGCTGAGGGTTGCGAACACCGCCACGAACTTCACCCCTCAGTGCCTGTCGGTGGCGCAAAAGAAGGTCGACGGACTCGTCGTGGCGTTGGCGCCGGCGACTGCCGTGCAGCTGGCGCTCGCGTGCCGTCAGCAGGGCTACAACGGCGCCTATTCGCTCACAGGCGGCGCGTTCTCGTCGCAATCCCTCAGTGACGTGACCGGCGCTCACTTCACCGCGTCGCTGCAGGGTTTCCCCTGGTGGGACAAGTCTCCGGCGACGAAGCAGTTCCGTGAGGCGATCGCGAAGTACGCGCCCAAGCTGAAGATCGGCACAAGCGGGCCGACGGCAGTGTGGACCTCGCTGGCGCTGTTCCAGAAGGTTGTTTCCGGGATCAATGGCGAGGTCACGAGAGCATCGATCATCGACGGCTACAGCGCAGTGAAGAACGAGTCGCTGGGTGGGCTGCTGGCGCAGCCCGTCACCTTCACCGCTGACAAGCCTTCTCCCCGGGTCGTCTGCTACTGGCCGGTGAAGTACCAGGCCGGAGACGACGCCCCGGCCACGCTGCATCCCGCTGGCCGCGTCGGCAATGGCGCGAAGGGGGACCTCGCGAGCAGCTGCATCGCCTCGCCGCCCCCGATGGCGCGGTAACCAATCGGAGCAGCTGTATGACCTCGCAGACCTCGGTGAGCCGAGCGAACGGCCCTTGCCCGACAGCGGGACACGGACATGGAATACGCATGACGGAGAAGACAAGTGTGGAATGAGCTTTTGCCGTTCATCGTCGCCGGCGTGGTCATCGGCTCAGTCCTCGGGCTGGCCGGGACCGGACTGGTCCTCACATACAAGACGTCAGGGATCTTCAATTTCGGGCACGGCGCGGTGGTCGCAGGAGCCGCGTACCTCTTCTACTTCTTGCATGTCGATGAGGGATGGCCGTGGTGGGCCGCATTCATCGTCGTCGTGCTCGTCATGGGACCCCTATTCGGTCTCATCCTGGCGTATGTGAGCCGCCGGGTCCGCGAGCAGCGCCTGATCTGGCAGATCGTCGCAACACTGGGAATCCTGCTCATCGTCGAAGGCCTGGCGACGGTGAAATACGGCACGGATCCCCTCCTCGTCGCGCAGTACCTCCCCAAGGGCGGATCCACATTCAAACTCGGCGGAACTATCATCTCCTATGCGCAGGCGATGATTTTCGCGATCTCGGTCATCGTCGTGACCGTCCTCTACTGCTTCTTCCGCTTCAGCCGCCGAGGCGTCCAGATCCGCGCCGCAGTGGACGACCCCGAGCTCGTCGTGGTCCACGGGGTCAACGGCGCCGCGATCCAACGGACGGCCTGGATGACGGGAGCCGTGCTCGCGGCGTTGTCAGGCGTGCTCATCGCGCCGATCGCCGGCATCCAAGTCACGGTGCTGACCGTCCTCGTGACCCAGGCGTTCGGCGCCGCCGCGGTCAGCGCGTTCGGAAGCCTTCCACTCACCTACGTCGGCGCACTGCTGGTGGGCATCGCCACAAGCGTGTGCACGCACTACGTGGTCAACTCGCAAGACCTGCGAGGGCTGCCCAACGCGGTGCCCTTCGCATTCCTGATCGCGGCGCTGCTCTTCATCCCGAAGCGAAAACTCGTGCAGTCGGCGAGGTCGGAGGCGATACCGAAGCCCCCATGGACAGCACCCGGCTCGGTCAGGCTAGGCACCGGCGTGCTCGTGACCGCCCTGCTGGCATGTATGCCCGTCCTCGTTGGCACCAGACTGCAGTTCGTCACGATCGGGATCACGCAGGCGATCGTCCTGCTGTCGCTCGGCCTGCTCGCCCGCACGGCCGGGCTGGCGTCACTCTGCCAGGCGACCTTCGCCGGAGTCGGAGCGGTCGCGTTTGCCCACTTCACGAATCTGCCCTGGCCGCTGGCAGTCCTGCTGGGCGCGCTCGTAGTCGTACCAGTCGCCGCACTGGTCGCCCTGCCCGCCATGAGACTGTCGGGAATCTTCCTAGCGCTCGCGACGTTCGGCTTCGCCCTGCTGGTCGAGTCGGTGCTCTACCCGACGAGCCTGTTCTTCGGCACCGAAGGCAGCGGGAAGGCGATGCCGCGCCCCGCCGGATTCGATGACGAGACGTCGTTCTACTACGTCGTCCTGGCATTCTTCATCGCGCTGTCCGTGGCTCTGATCGGATTGCACCGCTCACGACTGGGCCGGACGTTGCGCGGCCTGTCCGAGTCCCCGCTGGCGATCGGGACGCTCGGCCTCAACGTGAACATGACTCGGGTCATCGTGTTCTGCCTCGCCGGCTTCGTCGCCGGCATCGGCGGAATCCTCTACGGGGCGTCGGTCCGCTACGCCATCATCGGCGATCCGTACTACGGATCGCTGTACTCACTGCAGTTGGTCGCCCTCGCGGCCATCACCCCGGGCCGGGAACCCTGGTACGCGACAGTCGCAGCCCTCGCGGCAATCGTCCCTGGCTACTGGACCAGTAGCGACTCACAGAATTGGCTGAACGTGATCTTCGGGGTCCTTGCGGTGATGATCGCCATGCGCGGTGGTCCGCACACGATGCCCACCGCGATCCGCCGGCTCGTCGAGAAGGCGGCCATCGAACCCAAACGGCGCCGCAAGCCTGAGAGCACCGCACCGGCGACGTCGCTGGAGGTGCGATCGGTTGCCCCGGCCGGACTCGACCGGCGCGTGGGCCTGGAGGTCCGCGACCTGTCGGTCAAGTACGGCGGGCACACCGCGGTCGAGAACGTCTCCCTTCGCGCGCCGATGGGCCAGATCACCGCGCTCATCGGCCCGAACGGCGCAGGCAAGACGTCTTGTTTCAACGCCATCAGCGGTCTCCTGAAGCCCAGTTCCGGCACCGTCCACCTGCACTCGAAGGACGTGTCCCACTTCGGGGCGGCTGCCCGGGCCCGCGCAGGTTTCGGCCGGACATTCCAGCTCATGCAGCTGTGCGACTCGCTGACGGTGGCTCAGAACATCGGACTGGGCCTCGAGTCGGCACTGGCCGGTTCGCGTCTGCGGGGGCAGTTGTTCGCGACGCGCGCGGAGACGCGCGCTACCCGTGCCGCCGTGGACAGCGCGCTGGAGATCTGCCGGATCGGCGATCTCCGCGACAAGCAGGCCGGTGCCCTGTCGACCGGGCAGCGACGACTCGTCGAACTGGCCCGCTGCCTCGCCGGCGAGTTCGATCTCCTCCTGCTGGACGAGCCCTCGTCCGGACTGGATCCGGTCGAAACACAGAAGTTCGGCTCCACGCTGCATGAGGTCGTCAAGGAGCGCGGATGCGGGATCCTCATCGTCGAACACGACATGTCTCTGGTGCTGGACATCTCGAGGCATGTGTATGTGCTGGACGCTGGAAGGCTCCTCTTCGAAGGCAGCCCATCGGAGGTTCGTAGCAGTCCCGAAGTCCAGGCCGCGTATCTCGGCAGCGATACCTCGGACCAAGCACTCGTGATAGCCCAGGAGCGAGACGCATGACCGCCAACAGTGCCTCGACGTGTGCTGCTCACAACGACGATGCTCCGGTGGCCATGGAGCTTCGGGACGTCAACAGCAGCTACGGGCGTACGGCCGTCCTTCGAGACGTCACCATTCGCGTCGCCGCAGGCAGCGTCACTGCGCTGATCGGCCCGAACGGCGCCGGAAAGACGACCACGCTCAGGGCCGCCTCGGGTCTCCTGAAGCCAACGTCCGGGCACATCCTGCTCGACTCGAAGGACGTGACGGACTCATCCCCGCACAACCGCGCCCGGATGGGGCTGTGCCATGTGCCCGAGGGGAAGGGGGTCTACCGCACGCTGACGGTGCGGGAGAACCTGCTCATGCAGATTCCGGACCGATCGGTGAGCGAAGGGATCGAGCGCGCTGTCGCTGCCTTCCCGATCCTCGGCAAGCGTCTCGGGCAGCAGGCAGGCACGCTCAGTGGTGGAGAACAGCAGATGCTCGCGCTCTGCGCCGCGTACCTGCGCAGGCCGCGGGTTGTCCTTGTCGATGAGCCGTCCCTCGGGCTGGCACCCATCGTCGTCGACGCGGTGTTCGAGTTCCTGCACGCCCTTCGTACCGAAGGCATCGCGCTCCTGTTGGTAGACCAGTACGCGACACGCACGCTCGCGCTCGCGGACTACGCGTACGTGATGCGGCGCGGGCAGATTGGCTATGCCGGCGAGGCGAGCGCGCTCCTCCGGGGCGATGTGTTCGA
>NZ_JBIVDZ010000021.1:0-16869 GCF_044747345.1 Streptomyces sp. NPDC090088
CGGCTCGGAGTGACACCGACTTCCGCACCAGGTGGCCATGAGGGGAACTTCACCGAGCCAGCGGGTCTTGCCCAGGCCTTGCTCAAGGCCTGAAATCGTCTGCACCGAGCGACACGCGTATCGGCGTTCACCAGACACGTAGACCGGCCCCCCCGCCGACATCTGCGTCGTCCAGGCCTCCTCATCAGACCGGCTCAACAGCCGGACCATGACAGATCATGACACTAGAACTAGCCTCGATCTTTCGTGACGGGCTGCCGACGGAGGCGGCGGCCCGTTTGGCTTGGTTTGGCTGACGGTGGGCAACACGGGGGTGTCAATCCCCAGTTTTCGTAGAGACGTTGGTTAGGCGGCCCGTCCTTCCTGGTCGGTCCGGGCTCGCGCTTCCTGGATGGTCCGTTCGAACTCGATGGGCGGTCTCCCGCCGGCCGCGCTGCGGCGGCGCCTGGTGTTGTAGAAGTCCGCGATCCACGTCGCGGTCTTCAGCCGGGCCTCGGCCCGCGTACGGAACGCGTGCCGAGGCACATACTCGACTTTGACGACGGAGTGGAACGACTCCGCGGCGGCGTTGTCCAGGGCTAGCCCAACGCGCCCCATCGACTGCGCCACACCCCAGCGGCCACACAGTTACTGGAACGCCTCAGAGGTGTATTCGCTGCCGCGGTCCGTGTGAAAGATGACGCCGTCGACCTGGCCGCCTCTGGCCGCGATCGCCATCTGCAGGGCGGCGCTAGCGCACTTACGTACCGTGCCGCCTCCCGCAGGCTGAGGGAGTGGCCAAGGGCGACGCCCAGCGCGGCAAGCATCCGTTGCAGCTCGGGCGTCCGCCACCCGTAGCCGCAGATCGGCCGTCTATCTGCTCGGCGAAGGTCGCCTGCAGAAACTCACCGCTACCCAGGAGGGAGATCTCCTTATAACCCCCGTATCCACCCGGTGATGACGCGCGTCACCCATGTCTGGCAGTACGATCGAGGAATTCGCGCGTGAGCCCCTGAGCTGACCCATTACGCTGGCCCGAGTTAGTTCCTGATGCGCCTTCGAGGCACAAGCGTTGGTTCACCGTGCTCGACGGTGGCCCAATTCGCACAAGCGTTAACCAACTGCGGCTGATTGAAGCCGGAAAGTGGGTCGGTTCGCTGCGAGACAGCCGTACGCCTCAACAGGTAATAGCCATCCCTGTTTTCACCTTGAAGAGGGGCCAGCATCCAGTGATCCGGTGGCCTGGCTTGACTTGACGGTTCCACAGCAGGCAACGGAGGCCTGCCTAGTGACGATGGGTTGGCGACTATTTCCCCTCCTCCTATTTCCCGAAGCCTTGATGAAATATGTCACTTCATAGAATATCTAAGGCTCAGCACAACGGTGATAGCGTCGTCGTTGCTATACCCCCCCGGGTGCAGCCGGGCCCTCCATTAGAGGGCTTCGGGGAACCCCAAAGGAGAATGATCATGAATCACATATTTGGGCGGCGGGTCACCACCGCAGCCGCCTCTCTCGCTGTCGCAGCGGGCACCCTGCTGGCAGCTAGCGGAATCGCATCGGCGACGCCCAACCCGGCCGCCGACCGCACCGCAACCATTTCCTACTCCTCCGGCATCGCCATCCAGCACGGTGACGACCGTAGTGATCGTGGCGGCGACCGCAGCCGTGACGACCGCGGTGGTTGGTACGTCTACGACGGCCACCGCAAGTGGGAGCGGCATGGCAGCGAGTGGTACTGCGACGACGGCGGTCAGCGGTACTCCTACGACGGCCACCGGTTCCACCGCTGGGACAACGGCAAGTGGGTCAATGTGAACGCCGAGGCGCTCGGCCTTAGCGTCCATATCTTCCGCTGACCGTCGGAGCGTAGGTCAGGTGCCTGTACATGCGCCCGAGCGTGTGGGGGTGCCCTCGCCAGGGGCGGGTGCACCGCTGCAGCGGTGCACCCGCCCGCCGGGGCCTAGGAGTGGCAGGAGCCATGAGTAGTTGTATAGACCGAACGCTTTATGTCGAACTCGCGCTCACAGCTGACCATCGGGTGAAGGTATTGACTCGCCTCTCGTACCGACCGCATGATCCCTATGCCGTACATCTAATCTTTTATACGGATATCAAAGCACCGGTCACCTGGGTCATCGCCCGCGATCTGCTGGCCGAGGGCATGCTCGGACCGAGCGGAGAGGGAGATGTGCGGGTCTGGCCCACCCGTACCGGACCGGATGCCGTGCTGAATCTCGTACTGTCCTCCCCACACGGCGTTGCCCGGCTCGCGGCACCCTTCCCAGCGGTGATGCAGTGGTTGGAGCGCACATACCTCGTAGTGCCATCTGGACAGGAGATGGAGGGTATCGACCTGGATACCGAGCTCTCCCAGTTGCTACACGGGACGGCTTGACAAATTGGCATCCAGGCAGACCTATAAATAGAGACCCTGCGGCACGCCTCCATTCCCCCGTGTAGTAAAAGTATGTGGTGAAATAGAAGATCTTCGCTCCTGTATCAAGCGGAATGAGATTGGCCTCGTGAGCAGGAGCGCGTATACATCACCCGAGGGTGGCGCGCAGGTTGCACCCGGAGATCTTGGGTGGCATCTAGAGATGATCTCGCGAGGTTGCCGGACCTGCGGTGCGGGTGGGCTGGGGCCAGGTGTGGTGCTCACGCGTCGAGATCATCCAGTGCTTCTGAGGCGAGGGTGGCGATCTCGACGGGCCGCTGCTTCAACAGCGCATCAATGAGTTGCCCCTTGCCTGGGAAGTTGTAGCAGGCGGTATCGAGGCCATCGCCGGCATGACGGGCGATCCCGTTGAGTCCGATACCGAGCTCCTGCTCGGCGAACAGCTCCCGGGCAGCTTTCAACAGCCGAGCGCGCTTCCGTTCGGCGTCTTCGTGGAGAGGTCGGGGCGCCGCGGATCCAAGCGTACCCCTCTACCGGATGAATGTATCCGCTTCGTGGTACGGTGAACCTTGTAACCGGATGCGGCTATCCAGTACAGGTTGCGCCCTGCGGGCCATGCCAGAACCGCGCTTTGCGGTATGGCCTTCGAAATCCGGACGAACTCGCGGCCTGTCCCGCTCGCCGCGTCATCAGTGAAAGGACATCCGGTGGAGGCCACCGCTGTCACACATGGCTGGCGGCTACGGTTCAAGATCCCGACCGTCGCGTACCTGTTCGGGGGTGCAGCGTGCTTGATGGATCCGTCGAGAGAGGCATGAAGATTCCCGTGTCGCACACAAGCACGCACCCCGTCGCGCTCGCATCCCCATCCGACTCCCGCCGCTGGTGGGCGTTGGCAGTAATCGGCCTGGCACAACTTATGATCACGCTAGATGCGACGATCATGAATATTGCCCTGCCGTCGGCCCAGGCCGACCTCGGTTTCACCGACTCCAATCGGCAGTGGGTCGTCACCGCCTACACACTGACCTTCGGTGGCCTACTGCTCCTCGGCGGCCGGGTCGGCGACATCATTGGCCGCAGGCGTGCCCTCGTCATTGGGCTGATCGGCTTTGCGGCCGCGTCCACGATCGGGGGTGTCGCGGTGAACACCGCGATGCTCCTCGGCTCCCGAGCCCTGCAGGGCGTCTTCGCCGCGCTGCTTACGCCGGCCGCGCTCTCGCTGCTGGCCGTCACCTTCACGGAGCCCCGCGAGCGTGCCAAGGCATTCGGCATCTTCGGCGCAGTCGCCAGCGGCGGCAACGCGATAGGTCTACTCCTGGGTGGCGCGCTCACCGAGTATCTGGGTTGGCACTGGTGCCTGTTGGTCAATGTGCCCATCTCCGTCATCGCGGTGACCGGCGCGCTCTCCCTTCTCCGCCGCGACCAACGGGCCCCAGCCCAGGAGCGCAGGCGCCTGGACGCGCCTGGCGCGCTCCTAGTAACTGCGGGTCTACTCTCCCTTGTGTTCGGGCTCGGCGAGGCGGAGCAGCACGGCTGGTCCTCTCTGCTGGTCGTCGCCACGCTCCTGGCAGGGGTACTGCTACTGATCGTCTTCGCGGTCGTCGAGAACCACACCCGGCACGCCCTGCTCCCGCTGCGCATCGTGGCCGACCGCAACCGCGGCGGTGCCTTCGTGTCCGCCGGCCTCATCTATGGCGGTATGTTCGCGGTGTTGTTGTTCCTGAGCTACTACCTGCAGACCGTTGAGGGGTGGAGCGCGGTCCGCGCTGGCATGGCCTTCCTGCCGCTTACCGCGAGCATGGTGATCGGCTCCATGGTCATCGGCACGCGTCTAATACCGCGCTTCGGCCCCCGCGCTGTCATGGTCCCCGGCATGCTCATCGCCGCAGCCGGCACTGCCTACCTCACCCAGATCGAGTACGGCTCGTCCTACCCCGCACACCTGCTGCCCTCGATGATCGGACTCGGCCTGGGCATCGGCATGGCAGTGCCTGCCGCGCTGGGCACTGCCACAGCCGGAGTGGCTGGACCGGACACCGGCGTCGCGTCCGCGTCGGTCACCATGATGCAGCAGGTCAGTGGGTCGATCGGTGTCGCTCT
Source organism: Streptomyces sp. NPDC090088 (assembly GCF_044747345.1). Classification (NCBI taxonomy): domain Bacteria; kingdom Bacillati; phylum Actinomycetota; class Actinomycetes; order Kitasatosporales; family Streptomycetaceae; genus Streptomyces; species Streptomyces sp. NPDC090088. The sequence goes on from NZ_JBIVDZ010000021.1 coordinate 4,481, forward strand.
GCTCAACACTGTGGCGGCCTCGGTGACTTCTTCCTTGCTCACGGACCGCGCCGCACGGACAGCGGAACAGCTGGCCACCGCGACCGTCCATGGCTTCAGCACTGCAATGTGGATCTCCTTCGGGGCACTCATCGTAGCGGCAGTTTCCGCCGCTGCCCTGATCAACATACGCCCGGCTATCCACACCGCCCCGTCTGCCGACGGCACAGCGAAGGCAGGCAACGCCCCCACGGATTCTCGCACCGTTTGAGCCTGGGGTTGTCTAACGCACTCAGCAAGGCAGGGGCCCCACCCCTATACGACATGTGCAATAAGGACTCATGCGTTTCCGAACCTCTGGCCGCACGGATCCCTTGCTCTGGGGAGCGAGACCAACCTGCCGGTCGGTTGGTCGGTTGGTCGAAAGGCATCCATGAAGGTCGGGGTAGCAGCTGCCACCTTCCAGAGCTGGTTTTCCACTGGCCAGCCAGGCCTGTCGGCTCACGCCTGAGGTGCGGCTGCCACACCTGCCCCCTACGTCTCCGTCTCACCGAGACGTAGGGGGAACTGCCAGTACGTGGTTGAGTAACCAACTCATGCGTTCGTCATGAGAGTGATCCTGGAACCAGGGCCGGCTGGACTCCTATCTCATCGAGATCACCGCCGAGGTCCTCGCCCACACCGAGAAACCCTTCGTCGACATCGTCGCCGACGCCGCAGGCCAGAAGGGCACCGGCCGCTTGACCCTCCAGACCGCCCTGGACCTCGGTACCCCCGCCACCGCCATCGCCCGCGTCGCCTCCAGCAGGCCCGACCTGTGTACCGCCTACCGGGATCTGCCCGGCGGCACCCGCCCACCGATGAGCCGCACCGAGGCCGCCCGCTTGACCACTTCTCCGGGATACTGTCCTGGACGGCGTCGTGGAGCATGGGACGGAGCGGGGCGATGACAGCCCGTGCCTTGGCCTCCAGTTGCTCGTGGGGCTCCTGCGCGGTCATTTGGCCGGCGTGTCTTGCGATACCGGTAGACCGGGACGGGCAGCAAGGATTCCCGGTGTGATGCACGTGATTGCGAGGGTGCGGTAGTCCTCGCCTGCACGAGCCCGCCGATGGGGGCAGCGCGAGCCAGATCGGTTCGGGCAAGGGAGGTCGTGGGGCCGAGCGGAATGGTGTCGGTCGGCTCCTTCCAAGACGTCCACACGTCTCCCGGCCTCGTGCTGACCCGACGGCACGAGCATCGCCACAGGGTTATGGCTCCGTTTTCCGAGGCGCTTCGATCAGTGCTTCTCGGAGGCGAGGCTGCTGCGCCGCTGTCGAGTGCGTCGATGGCGGCCGTCTCCTTGGGGTCGAGCTCGAAGTCGAAGACGTTCAGGTTTTCCCGTACGTGGTGGGCCCTGACGGATTTCGGGATCGGCGACAGGCCGTGCTCGATCGAACGGTGACCACGACCGGGTGACGATTCCATGCGCCGCGTCGGCGCTGCGCACCTCCTGCTGGACGAAGTACGGGTGCAGCTCTACCTGGTTGACGGCCGGGACGACATCGGTCCGCTTCATGAGTTCGGCGAGGTGTTCGGTGTTGTAGTTGCATACGCCGATGGCCCGGATTCGACCTTCGCCGAGTAGATCCTCGGCCTCGGCGTGCACCACAGTGCGCCCGAGGCGAACATCTCAGCGGTGGAGACCGCCTCCACGAGCGGCTACCAGCTGATCGATACCGCGGCCGCTTGATCACAACGAGAAGGAGGTCGGCGAAGGCATCCGCCGCTCTGGGGTGGACCGTAGTGACAGCTTCGTCACCGCCAAGCTCTGGCTGACCGATTACGGCTACGACTCTGCTCTATACGCCTTCGACACCTCGTCACCAAGCTGGGGCTGGACTACCTGTACCTGCTGCACTGGCCGGTCCCGATGGAGTTCGCAACCATCGCCTCCTACAAGGCGGCGGAGAGGAGGGGCATCTCGACGCCGTTGTTGAGTGTGAGGAACGAGGTGGTCATGGTTTTCCCTTCGGCATCAGCACGTCTTCGATCGGCACGTAGCAGGAAGTGGTTGCGAAGGATGTCTGCGCAGACGCCGGCCACCGAATGCGGCGGGCATCGCTGTGGCCTGCGGCGGTGTGCCACCGGCTGGACGTTGGCGAGGGTCAGACCATTGCTATGACAGCGGTCGCCCGCGCGCCGGCCTCCTTCCCGGCCGCTGCGGTGGACAGGCCCGCGCCGATAGCCAGAATGCGCCGGTCGCCACAGCGGACACGAATCGTGTAGCCAGCAGGATGCCGAAGCTGGCGCTGACGGCGGCCACGAACTGGTCGAGCGTGAAGACCAGTAGGGCCAGCACCAGGGTGGCGCGGCGGGGCAGCCGCAGCGTGGCCCACGACATCACCGGCGCGCCGAGATCTTGCTGACCGCAAGGACGGTGACCAGCAGACCGGCCTGGCCGGCGGTGACGTTCAGGCCGTTCGCTACCTGCGGCAGCAGCCTGGCCGCGACCAACTCGATTGCCCATGAGGAAGGTGACGGCCTCGAGCAGATAGACGACAGGCGGCGTGTCCCCTAGGGGGGTCGGGGCAGACGTGCCGACAGCCCGACGCTGGGGGAGAGAGGACGGGGGTCTCGACCAGGTGTCTTTTCGACGGATGGTGCAGGTGGCCAGAGGCCGCCATGAGTGGCGAACCGATCGGCTACACACCGCACCGGATAGATCCTCCCGGTGCGGAGTTCACCGTAGCACCAATCGGATTTGGATATCCGGTTCTGGTAGAGTCGGCTACGTGACCTCTCGACCGCTGCGCAAGGATGCCGAGCTCAACCGGTGCCGGCTCCTGGATGCCGCCCGGGAACTGTTCACCGAGCGAGGCCTCGGTGTCGGCCTCAACGAGATCGCCCGCCATGCGGGCGTGGGTGTCGGCACCGCCTACCGGCACTTTCCGGACAAGGAGCAGCTCGTCGAGGTGTTGTTCGAGCAGCGACTGAACGAGATCGTCACCCTCGCCACGCGGGCCCTGGAAGACCCGGACCCCTGGCACGGTCTCACCGCATTCCTCGACCAGTGGCTGCAGGTCCATCTGCACGACCGGAGCCTGACGCAAATCTTCACCAACCCGCAGCTCGGACAGCCACGCCTGGACGAGGCCCGTGACCGAATCGCCCCCCTGCTCGATTCCCTAGCGGACGGGGCGAGGGAACAGGGCAAGGCACGGCCGGACTTCTACGGAACGGACGTCTTCTTCATCCAGTTGGCCCTGACCGGACTGATCGACCGCAGTCACGCTCTGGCCCCCGACCTCTACCGGCGCTACCTTGCCATGCTGCTGGAAGGCGCCCGCTCCGATCCTGACCCCACAGCCTCCCTGCCGGTCCCCCCGCTCGGCGTCGAGCAGACACACGCGGTGATGACTTCGGCGGACGAGCGCCCCAGGATCCGACCTGCAAAGCACTGAAGGGATTGAATCCATGGCAGTCAAGGCCATCGGCCTCACCCTCACCTGTGGCCAGGGTCTGCTCGCCCGCCGTTGGGGCCGTGGGCATCGCGGGCTGGGGCGACGGGTCGCGCCGGAAATGCACCGGTCCCACGCCGTCACTGTCAGCTCCTGACTCACCCGGCAGCGCGCCATGTAGGGGCGAGTCGTCGATCCTCTGCGCTAGCTCGACGCACCCCGCGCCCGGCCCACCGCCTAGGATGCCTCTTGGCCCTTGCAGCGGGAACTGACCTGTCGGTAGAGCCCGGCGGCTGTTGACGGCACAGCTCAGCGACTGGGGCCTGACAGAGGTCACCAACACTGGTCAGCGAAGTGGTCACCAACGCACTGCGCCATACTCGAGGTCCGCTGCGTCTCAATGTGCAGCTGCGCGGTTCTCGTTTGCGATGCGAGGCGGAGGACACCGAGGACACGCCCGCCGTGCGCCGTGCTGTCCACGCCAACGCGGAAGGCGGGCGCGGCGCAGAGCTGCTTGACCTGCTCAGCGATGTCTGGGGCAACAGCCCAACCGTGACCGGGAAAACCGTCTGGTTCGTGCTGACGATGAAGGTGCCAACAACCTAGCGGCCGCCGCTGTCGCGGAGCCGTCTACGGCATGCGAGCCACGCTGTCGCGAGGCAAGTGGTACAAGGGAGGCGGGCAGCACTACGGGCGTTTTCGGTTCATGGCCGGGCTCTTCGGTGGAGGTCGAGGTCGAGGGTGAGCGGGACAGGGCCGGTGGGGGCAGCGCCGCAGCCGGCACCCTGGACGGCGCGTCCGGGCTTGGAGCGGAGGGTGTCCAGGAGCTTGGTGAGGGCTGTGTGCTCAGCTCGCCGTTGCAGTAGCCAAACGTTGCCCTCGGGAATCGGGTGGCCGTGCCGTTCCTGGAACGCGGTGGTGCTGCGGTTGATCAGGGCCTCGGTCTCGGTCGACTGCCGCTCCAGCGCGTCCTGGTGGGAGGCGTCGGTGACGAAGACCGAGCAGGTCAGGCAGGCGTTTCTCTTAGCACAGGTCTGTAGGGGCGCGCAGTGGGGCGATGCGGTCGCGGGATTCGATAACGCGCTGTTGCCCGAGTTTCGGGTTGGTGAGGATCTGTGTGAGCCCGCAGCCGTGGAATTCAGGAACGTAGAGAGGCCGTGCCACGAGCCGGGATCACCCAGTGCTCTGAGGCGAGTGTCGCGATCTTCATGTCGATGAGCTGTTCCTTGTACGCGGACAGGTGTCGGTATGCGGTACCCACGGCTGACGCCGGCATGACGGGGTGATCTCGTTGAGTCGCACTCCCAGCCCCTGCTTGACGGATAACTCCCCGGTGGCCTCCAGTAGCCGGTCCGGTGGCGCTCGGCATATTTGCGAGAGATCGGCAGGTCGTGGACGTATCGGATAGCGGATTCCTTTATCCGGATGCATGATACCGTGGACCGGTAATCGGATGGAAGAATCCGGTACGCAGTGTGTGAGGTCGATCAGCCTCGGTGGCCCGCTGCAGCACAGTGCGTCGACCGTTCGACGCCCGCTCGATGTCGTGGGCGAAGCAAGGAGCCAGATCATGAAGAAGCTGATGCACCGCATCGCGATCGCAGCCGTCTCCGCCACGGCTGTCGGCGCCGCGCTTGTCGCCCTCGGCGGTACCGCTTCGGCGGCAACTCTCACCACCGATCAGCACAACGACCGCGCTGCCGCCGTCGTCGCGGCCGATCGTGGTGAGTCCAACGGGCCGCTCTGGGATGGGCGTCGCGACTGGCACCACGAGCGGGACGCGCAGGGCCGCTCGTTCTGGCGCTCTGACAATGACGGCCAGCACCTGCGCTACGACGGCCGCCTCTACCGCCTGACTCACGGGCGGTGGGTCGTCGTCATTCGTTCGGCTGAGGTCGCGTATGACTTCGACCGCTGGTACTTCGACCAGCTCTGGGACGTCTACTCCACCAAGCACCGCGTCGGCATCTGAGCGATATTTTCGGCGCCTTGGCGCCTCCGCACCCCTACGCCCCCGGATCCCCCATGCAGCGCTCAAGCCCGCTTATCCATGCCCCCCGACACCCATTCGCACCCTCGGAAGCCGGTACCGGCCAGCACCGTGGACAACCCGCGCCCGTGTTCGAGCGCCTGGCGGCCCTCTTTCTCTCTGGGGGTGGCCGGCACCGCCGCGCTGTCCGCGCGAGGTGACGGCGGTTCGAGGGGCAGCTGTGGAGAGCGCAATCCCATCGCGCCGCGCCCACGAACTCGACGGAGACCCACCGAAACACGCGCCGCCATGCGGGTCTTCCGGACTTGCCCGAGGCTCAGATCGAGTTGCTGCGCACGCTCGCTCAGGCCGGAGAGCTGCCCCCGCACCAGGCTGCTGCCCGACTGAGACTGGCCCCCTCGACGATTGGCAATCTGGTGAAGACGATATCCGTCGCCAGCCTGGTCTCCTGTCGTCCGGACTTCGCCGACCTGCGCACGGTCCGGCTAGGCGTGTATCGAAAGGGTCTGGTGGCGGGCTGCGGGTGCTGCGTGAGAATCCGGTCGTCTGATCGTGGGTTTGGGAGTCACTCAGAGCCCGGTGAGCCGTTGGGAGAGCCTCTATCGGTGAATGCCCGGAGCTGACCGCGTGCCGCACTTCCTCGGCGACGTGGTCGGCGAGCATGGCCTGGTCGATGTGCGGGGTCACGGCGGTGAGGACCAGACGCTGAAGACCAGCTCCAGAGCCTCGACCTCCCACTGCACCGGCACAGCGCAGAGGCGGTCGGGGCGATCATGGCAGGTGCAACAGTTGCGGTGCACGGAGAGACACACACATCCTGCGTTTGCCGACAGCACGAGCCGACTGGAACCCAAGGGGTGTGCTGGCCTGTCCAGAAGGAGCGAAGCCCAGCACGCAGCCCCATGGTCGGCGCTCGGCCGGTCGACGCTGCGGGGGTGTGGCCATCCGGTGGTGATCGCTCCGATCCCTATCCCTGAGGCATGACGCTTCATCACACTGGCTTCATGGCCGAGGCAGTATCGATTACCCGTGCGCGACCGATCCTGGGCGATCACGGCCAGGCCATCGCCCGTGGGCCCATCGTCCTAGCCGACCACGGCCGGGCCATCACCAGCATCGTGCCGATACCCCCCGGGCAGGCTGACGACCTCGGTGACAGGACCGAGGCGGCCGGGGAGGCGCTGGCCGGATGAGCACCCCAGGACGCCGCATCGCTGACCGCTACCGGCTGGAACGCAAGCTCGCCGAGGGCGGCTTCGGCCGCATCTGGCAGACCCACGACGAACGCCTGAAAACCGACGTCGTGGTGAAGGAGATGCGACTCCCTCCCGCCTTCGACCCCGATGAACACGCCAAGCGGCTCACATACGCCGAGCGGGAAGCCCGCAACGCCGCCAAGCTCCGCTCCCATCCGCACATCGTCCCGGTCTACGACGTCATCATCGAGGACGACCGGCCGTGGATCGTGATGGAGCTGATCCGCGGCGGCTCCCTCGCAGACCGACTGACGAAAGGCCCGCTGGCGCCGAAGACGGTCGCCGATGTCGCCGAAGCCATGCTGAAGGCCCTGGACGCAGCCCACAAGGCCGGGCTGGTTCATCGGGATGTGAAGCCAGCAAACATCATGATGGCTGAGGACGGCCGCAACTTGCTGACCGACTTCGGGATCGCTGCCCACCAGGACGACACCCGCCTCACCACCGTGGGAAGCGTCATCGGGACCCCGGAGTACCTCGCACCCGAACGCATCAATGGCGCGGAGGCCAGGCCCGCGAGCGACCTGTTCGCGCTCGGCGTCACCCTCTATCAGGCCATCGAGGGCGTCTCCCCGTTCAAGAGAACCTCGCCGACGGCCACCGTGGTCGCCGTGGCAACGCAGCCCCCGCCGCCGATGAAGAAGGCCGACGGCCTCGAACTGCTGATCTCCGGCCTGCTGCACAAGGTCCCCAACGAGCGCCTGGGCGCCCCCGCCGCACTGGAGAAGCTACCCAGTTGGCGCATCGCCACGAAGGAGATGCCGAAGCCGACGGCTGCCTCCGGCAATCTCCCGAACCGGGCATCTTCCGGCGCAGGCCGAGCAGATCCAAGGCCGCATCCCACGAAGCCGCCGCGCCCCAGCCAGCGGTCGGACGTGACCTCTGTGCGGACATTGCAGATCTGGGCAGGTTCCCTGGCCTGTATGACACTTCTGCTCATAATCGGCGGCTTTGCGGCTGGTATCAATGGGCACAACGACCTGGGCGTCGTCCTGATCGTCCTGGCCATCGTCGACTTCTTTGGCGTTTTGCCCATCATCGCGTTTGCCATTCAAAGGCGAGAAAGGGGCTGGTGACCTCGGGCCCGGTCGGGATGTGGGGGTGCGTCGTGTCCGCGGTTGAGCCGGGCAATGAGCTCGCGGTTGGCAGCAAAACCTTCGTTATGGCCTTGGAGCTGCGCGGGAACGCCTAAACGCTCTAGCCAGCGGGTCAGTTGAGCCCGAAGGGTGTCCTTCTCGCACGCCACGTAAAGGCCGCTGCCTGGCCGGCGGTCCGCTCCAGAGCGAACCACTCTGGCGCAGCCTGTAGGAATACACTGGCGCCCGGCCAGGCCAGCGGAAGGCGGGATCTCACGCAACGGGTCGACGAGGGCGCGGAATGGCTCTTCCCGACAGGCCTTGGCACGAAGTGCCGACAGGCGCCCGTACGTCGGCATGGTGTGCGGAATTAAGCCCCGCGGGACGAGCCGGCAGTACGCCCCCGGAGGGCGCAGCCGCCGACCTCGTCGGAGTTGGTGACGATGTCGGCGGCGCGGTCCACGATGTGCGCCCACTGGAGTCTGGTCACACCGGTACATGTACCCCTCGGTCGAGGGGGAGGGTGACTCCCGAACTCGTGAACATCGATCTGGCCACCGTCAGGGTGGCTCCCGCGCTCATTCTACAAACGACGCCGTGACTCGGGCGTACAAAGCCAAGCTGGCCAGGTGCGTTGGCGATGACGGCATCGTTGTCCCGGCCCACGTGCTCCATGTGCGTGATGTTGGCGAACTCCGCAATGATGGCGTATGGATAGGCTGGGCCCTCGTCGTGGAAGCGGTGTATGTCGTCAATAAACTCGTTCTGGTAGCAGATGGTCTTCTCCGGGTGCTGATCCCCTCCGCCGATCCACTGGGGTAGGAGATCGTGCTGTGCAGCAGGCGGCGCGGCAGATCGAAAAAGAGGCTCTCGGCTGCCGGTCGGCTCATGCCAGTCGGCCTTGTACTCGGCGTCACTGAGCCGGGTCAGGCTCACGGGTTGCCGCGTGACCACAGCGGCCGCCAACCAGGCCGCGATGGATGTGGTAGTCGCACTCCTTCTCGTTACGCGCGTACCACCCGTACTACCAGCCGTTGGCGTATGTGTAGATGAAGCGGTACCCGACGAAGGCCGGCAAGATTTGTTCGGGGCCGACGGCGGTTCCAGCAGTGTCACAGATCACGGTGCTCCGTCCGGGAGGCCAGGATGCACGGTCTGACGCAGATCTTGCTACCCACAGTGCATGAGCCCACGGGGACGGGTCATTGGAGTTGACGCAACGGGGAGGTTGCGTGGCCGCCTTCGCCCAGGTGTCGGTGTGAGGTCTCAGGAGATGCTTGACCGTTTGTGCTCAGGACATAGGCGACACGTTCGGTTGAACGTCCGCCGTCTCCCGTCCCTCGGTGGGGCGGAGGTGCTTCGGTCGGTGGTCGTGGATGTACAGCAGCTGGCCGAGTACCGCTACCGGGCTGTCCGCGAGGTGCTCGGCGGGTCTCCGATCGGGGAGGTCGCCGCCCGGTACTGCACCTCGCGTCAGACCCTGCACAGCTGGCGGCGGAGGTTCGAGCAGGAGAGCATGCCCGGTCTGCTGGACCGCTCCCGGCGCCCGCGGAACAGCCCCACGCGCCTGTCTGCCGAGGTGGGGGCAGAGATCTGCGAGCTGCGCCGCCGGCATCCGTGGTGGGGTTCCCGCCGGATCGCCCACGAACTCGTCGGCCGCGGGCTGGAGTCGACGCCGTCGCGGGCCACGGTCCACCGGGTGTTGTCCCGCAACGGCCTGGTCCGCGCCCAGGAACAGCAGCATCCGCGCAAGTACCGCCGGTGGCAGCGCGAGGCGCCCATGCACCTGTGGCAGATGGACCTGGTCGGCGGTGTTCCGCTGGCCGACGGACGGGAGTGCAAGATGGTCACAGGCATCGACGACCACTCCCGGTTCGTCGTGATCGCTTCCGTCGTGGCCGTCCCCAGCGCCCGCGCCGTGTGCTCGGCCTTCACCGCCGCCATGCGCGCCGCTACGGCGTGCCCTTCGAGGTCCTGACGGACAACGGCAAGCAGTTCACCGGCCGGCATACCCGCCCCCAGGCCGGTGGAGGTGCTCTTCGAGCGCATCTGCCGGGAGAACGGCATCACCCAGCGGCTGACCAAGCCGCGGTCACCCACCACCACGGGCAAGATCGAACGCTTTCACCGCACCCTGCGCGAGGAGTTCCTCGATCACGTCGTGCCGTTCGAGTCACTGGCCGCGGCCCAGGAAGCGATCGACGGTTGGGTACACGCCTACAACGACCAGCGCCCGCATCAGGCTCTGAACATGGCCACCCCGATCAGCCTCTTCCGGCCCCACACTGCCGCCCGCCTCCGAGGTGATGATGAACATCCTGAACAGACAGCGGCGGAGCCGGAGTTGTCCATCGAGGTCATCGAACCGCCCGTCCTGCCGCAGGGCACCGCCGTCGAGTTCAAAGTGCGGGTGCCACCCAGCGGCGAGATTACCCTGGTGACAGGCAGGCAGCGGGTGGGCGTCCACCAGGCACTGGCCGGCAAGACGCTGACGGTCTGGGCGAACCAGCGCAGCGTCCACTTCCTCCTCGACGGGCACCTCGTCACCACGGTCCCGTCCCGGCTGTGGCCGGAGGATCTCGCCTACCTGACCATGCGCTACGGCGCCCGTCCGGCCGGTCCCGAGCCCGCAGCGGCACGGCCATCCTCGCCGCCGGCGAACCTGTCGAGGTCGACCGCAAGGTCCATCGCGACGGGATCGTCTGCCTGGCCGGCGGCCGCTACCAGGTCGGATTCGCCCTCGCCGGCCGCACGATCACCCTCCGCCTCGACGGGCACCTCATGCACGCCATCGCCGACGACGCCCTCATGGGGACGTGGCCATGCCCGGTTCCAGCCGACCGTCTGGGGCAGATCCTCGGGGCACGGACGGCGACGTCCCCACTGCCGCCTCCGCCCCTGCCAGCCGGTGCCATCCGGGCCCAGCGCAAGGTCCACGCGAGCGGCCGCTTCATGATCAACGGCCAGTTCATCAAGCTCGGCCCGCGGCATGCCGGAAAGATCGTCACCGCTGTCATCGAGGACACCCACTACCGGATCCTGCACGGCGAGGACGAACTCGCCGTCCGCCCCCGCAAGAACCGCGAGCCGATCACCAGGCTCTACGTCAAAGGCATGGAAACCCAGAAGGACCGTCAAGGATCTCCTGACGACAAACCGTCAAGGAAGTCCTGAGACCTCACACCGACACCCAGGTTCAGTGCGCGGTGATGGCATCACGCTCGGTCTCGGCGAGAGCGAAGTCGAAGAGATCACTGTAGGCCGTGCGCTCGGGACGAGAAATCTTGGGAAGGCGATGATTCCCTGCTCGATGTGCCAGCGCAGGATGATCTGCGCAGGCGTGCGACCGCGTGCGGCGGAGATCCGGCCGACGGGTCGTCCAGGTAGTGGCCGCCCTGGCCCAGCGGGCTCCACGCCTTGATGGGCTCTCGGGTGGAGACTCCTCTGAGGGGGATGTCCCACCGCTGTGGCCAAGCGGGTTGGGAGTGTAGAGGTCGGTCCCGACGTGGACGACATTGGTGCAGTTGACGGCCCTCGCCTTCGCCATCGCGGTACGGGAGTCGTCGATCGAGGTGGCGGCAGGAACTCGACGCCGAGGCCGGAGGCGTTGGCCGGTGAGGTCAACCGGCCAGGACATCCCTGTTGAGGAGGCCGAATCGCCGATCGAGCTGCCCGCTGCCCTCCTGCAGGGTAGGCGCGACTACATCGGTGCCCACACCACCGCAAAGGCGCCGAGCTCCCCGGCCTCCACCGGGCTGGCCCCCGCCTCCAGGCGCGAGGGTACGGACGGCCGGGCCGGTCGGCGCTCGGGTAGGTACCACCATCCGCGCAAGCGGATGCACTAATCCGGCTCCGTGGTAAGCTAAACACCAAGCGGATAGAAATATCCGATACGGAGGTTTCAGCACACGGACCTCACCTAGCCAGGGACGGCTAAAAGGAGCCCCGATGGACGTCTCGCCCGTGGTTGCCCGATCGTGTGGTCGCGCCTCGGCGAGGCGTCGTGGGGGCGGGCTGTCTCCCGCCATGTACTTGCTCAGCGCGGTGTTCTTGACGGGCGCGAACGAGTTGGTGGAGATTGGGCTGTTGCCCGGCATCTCCGCCGAATTCGAGGTCAGCGTGTCCCGGGCGCAGTTGCTGATCACTGTTCTCGCCGCTGGGATGGTCATCGGCGCTCTGGGCGCGGCGGGGGCCATGTTTCGGCCGCCGCGCCGCATCACGTTAGCGACGGCGCTGCTGGTCTTAGCCGTCGGCGCACCCCCTGGACGTACTGAGTATCAGCTTTAGGGCGGAGTTGGTTGCCCGCGTCCGTGTCGGCCGTCGAGCTCGGCACCTTCTGCGTCGCCGGTGCACTACTCGAGGCCGGGGAGGCGGATGCAGTCAGGTCGACGCCGGGGACCGATGCGCCGGCACAGTGGCGCGACGGGATTTACGAACTCGCCTGGCGCCCCCAGCGTAATCTGCAAGATCAATGATCGCCCATAAGTCAGTCGGTTTTGGCTCCATTGTGGGCGTGATCAAGGAGTTCGCATGAAGGTCAGTTCTGAATCCGCCATCCGACACCCAGATCGGCTCTTCATCGGTGGCGAGTGGGTCAAGCCGAGCAGCACGATTATGCGTGATGTACTGGACTCGGGTTCCGAGCAAGTC
>NZ_JBIVDZ010000022.1:0-3452 GCF_044747345.1 Streptomyces sp. NPDC090088
GTTCGGCGGCGTCCTACTCTCCCACAGGGTCCCCCCTGCAGTACCATCGGCGCTGTAAGGCTTAGCTTCCGGGTTCGGAATGTAACCGGGCGTTTCCCTCACGCTATGACCACCGAAACACTATGAAACTGTCCAGCCGCACCACACCGTGACCATGGCATGGGGCTGTTCGTGGTTTCAGAACCAACACAGTGGACGCGAGCAACTGAGGACAAGCCCTCGGCCTATTAGTACCGGTCACCTCCACCCATTACTGGGCTTCCAGATCCGGCCTATCAACCCAGTCGTCTACTGGGAGCCTTACCCCATCAAGTGGGTGGGAATACTCATCTCGAAGCAGGCTTCCCGCTTAGATGCTTTCAGCGGTTATCCCTCCCGAACGTAGCCAACCAGCCATGCCCTTGGCAGAACAACTGGCACACCAGAGGTTCGTCCGTCCCGGTCCTCTCGTACTAGGGACAGCCCTTCTCAATATTCCTGCGCGCGCAGCGGATAGGGACCGAACTGTCTCACGACGTTCTAAACCCAGCTCGCGTACCGCTTTAATGGGCGAACAGCCCAACCCTTGGGACCGACTCCAGCCCCAGGATGCGACGAGCCGACATCGAGGTGCCAAACCATCCCGTCGATATGGACTCTTGGGGAAGATCAGCCTGTTATCCCCGGGGTACCTTTTATCCGTTGAGCGACGGCGCTTCCACAAGCCACCGCCGGATCACTAGTCCCGACTTTCGTCCCTGCTCGACCCGTCGGTCTCACAGTCAAGCTCCCTTGTGCACTTACACTCAACACCTGATTGCCAACCAGGCTGAGGGAACCTTTGGGCGCCTCCGTTACTCTTTAGGAGGCAACCGCCCCAGTTAAACTACCCATCAGACACTGTCCCTGATCCGGATCACGGACCCAGGTTAGACATCCAGCACGACCAGACTGGTATTTCAACGACGACTCCCCCCGAACTGGCGTCCGGAGTTCACAGTCTCCCAGCTATCCTACACAAGCCGAACCGAACACCAATATCAAACTGTAGTAAAGGTCCCGGGGTCTTTCCGTCCTGCTGCGCGAAACGAGCATCTTTACTCGTAGTGCAATTTCACCGGGCCTATGGTTGAGACAGTCGAGAAGTCGTTACGCCATTCGTGCAGGTCGGAACTTACCCGACAAGGAATTTCGCTACCTTAGGATGGTTATAGTTACCACCGCCGTTTACTGGCGCTTAAGTTCTCAGCTTCGCCCCACCGAAATGGAGCTAACCGGTCCCCTTAACGTTCCAGCACCGGGCAGGCGTCAGTCCGTATACATCGCCTTACGGCTTCGCACGGACCTGTGTTTTTAGTAAACAGTCGCTTCTCGCTGGTCTCTGCGGCCACCCCCAGCTCGAACAGCAAGTGTTCTCACCAGGTGTGGCCCCCCTTCTCCCGAAGTTACGGGGGCATTTTGCCGAGTTCCTTAACCATAGTTCACCCGAACGCCTCGGTATTCTCTACCTGACCACCTGAGTCGGTTTAGGGTACGGGCCGCCATGAAACTCGCTAGAGGCTTTTCTCGACAGCATAGGATCATCCACTTCACCACAATCGGCTCGGCATCAGGTCTCAGACTATTGCCAGGCGGATTTACCTACCTGACGTCCTACACCCTTACCCCGGGACAACCACCGCCCGGGATGGACTACCTTCCTGCGTCACCCCATCACTCACCTACTAACCGCTTGGGCCGGCGGCTCCACCACTCCCCTCAACTCCGAAGAGATCAGGGCGGCTTCACGGCCTTAGCATCACGATGCTCGATGTTTGACGCTTCACAGCGGGTACCGGAATATCAACCGGTTATCCATCGACTACGCCTGTCGGCCTCGCCTTAGGTCCCGACTTACCCTGGGCAGATCAGCTTGACCCAGGAACCCTTAGTCAATCGGCGCACACGTTTCCCACGTGTGAATCGCTACTCATGCCTGCATTCTCACTCGTGAACCGTCCACAACTACCTTCCGGTGCTGCTTCACCCGGCACACGACGCTCCCCTACCCATCACAGCACCCGTTGGGGCTTATCGCTGCAATGACACGACTTCGGCGGTACGCTTGAGCCCCGCTACATTGTCGGCGCGGAATCACTAGACCAGTGAGCTATTACGCACTCTTTCAAGGGTGGCTGCTTCTAAGCCAACCTCCTGGTTGTCTCTGCGACTCCACATCCTTTCCCACTTAGCGTACGCTTAGGGGCCTTAGTCGATGCTCTGGGCTGTTTCCCTCTCGACCATGGAGCTTATCCCCCACAGTCTCACTGCCGCGCTCTCACTTACCGGCATTCGGAGTTTGGCTAAGGTCAGTAACCCGGTAGGGCCCATCGCCTATCCAGTGCTCTACCTCCGGCAAGAAACACACGACGCTGCACCTAAATGCATTTCGGGGAGAACCAGCTATCACGGAGTTTGATTGGCCTTTCACCCCTAACCACAGGTCATCCCCCAGGTTTTCAACCCTGGTGGGTTCGGTCCTCCACGAAGTCTTACCTCCGCTTCAACCTGCCCATGGCTAGATCACTCCGCTTCGGGTCTTGAGCGTGCTACTCCACCGCCCTATTCGGACTCGCTTTCGCTACGGCTACCCCACACGGGTTAACCTCGCAACACACCGCAAACTCGCAGGCTCATTCTTCAAAAGGCACGCAGTCACACCACAAGGATGCTCCCACGGCTTGTAGGCACACGGTTTCAGGTACTATTTCACTCCCCTCCCGGGGTACTTTTCACCATTCCCTCACGGTACTATCCGCTATCGGTCACCAGGGAATATTTAGGCTTAGCGGGTGGTCCCGCCAGATTCACACGGGATTTCTCGGGCCCCGTGCTACTTGGGTGTCTCTCAAACGAGCCGTCAATGTTTCAGCTACGGGGGTCTTACCCTCTACGCCGGACCTTTCGCATGTCCTTCGCCTACATCAACGGTTTCTGACTCGTCCTGTCGCCGGCAGACAACAGAAGAGAGATCCCACAACCCCGTATACGCAACCCCTGCCGGGTCTCACACGCATACGGTTTGGCCTCATCCGGTTTCGCTCGCCACTACTCCCGGAATCACGGTTGTTTTCTCTTCCTGAGGGTACTGAGATGTTTCACTTCCCCTCGTTCCCTCCACACTGCCTATGTGTTCAGCAGTGGGTGACAGCCCATGACGACTGCCGGGTTTCCCCATTCGGAAACCCCCGGATCAAAGCCTGGTTGACGACTCCCCGGGGACTATCGCGGCCTCCCACGTCCTTCATCGGTTCCTGGTGCCAAGGCATCCACCGTGCGCCCTTAAAAACTTGGCCACAGATGCTCGCGTCCACTGTGCAGTTCTCAAACAACGACCAGCCACCCATCACCCCACCAGAAGATCCGATGAGTTCACTGGGGCCGGCACTGAAGGAATCTCATTCCCTCAGACACCCAACAGCGTGCCCGGACGT
>NZ_JBIVDZ010000023.1:0-4871 GCF_044747345.1 Streptomyces sp. NPDC090088
GGATTCAGAACTGACCTTCATGCGAACTCCTTGATCACGCCCACAATGGAGCCAAAACCGACTGACTTATGGGCGATCATTGATCTTGCAGATTAGGCCCCGGACTCGACGGAGATGCCGGGCAGCAGCCCAGCCACCACCAGTTCGGTCGCGCCCATCAAGAACACCGCACAAAGCGGGGCAGATGGCCGGTGGTCACCCGTCCCGCGAGGCCTTGCCGCAGCGGACCAGACGGTCGGGCAGTCACGGGCGAGACGCCCATCGGGGCTCCTTTTAGCCGTCCCTGGCTAGGTAAGGTCCCCATGTCGACCACCACCTCCAGTACCGGATATCACCATCCGCTTGGGGTCCAACATAGCACAGACCGGATGAAAATATCCGCTTGTTTGAAGCGTTACACGCCGCCTCCAGCCCCTCCGTAAAGGCGCCAAGCTTCCGGGGGCCTCATGGGCACCGAAGTAGTCGCGCCGGCCCGTAGGGGCGGCGGGCAGGCACCCGGCGCTCAGGGGTCGCAGTAGGTGACGGCCAGGCATGTTTCGTCTCAGCCGAGTTGCAGACAAAAGACCTTCGGATCCGCCCGCCGACGCTTCTGGTGACACCCGGCCAACGCCACGTGCGCACGACCTCTGCTGGAACGGGATCGTGTCACCCGCACCAGTCTCGGCAGGCCACACCGTCGGCCCGGTCACATGCCTATTAGAGGTCCTAACAAAGGTGCTGCACGTGCCGGTAGGTGATGAGGCAGGTGGCGAGGCCGAGGAAGGCCTCGTGGATGTCGTCGCGTCGTTCCCAGCGGATGCGCAGGCGGCGGAAGCCGTGCAGCCAGCCGATCGTTCTTTCGACGACGTACCGGAAGATGCCCAGGCCGGTGCCGTGGGGCCGGCCTCGTTGGGTGATGACCGGGCGGATGCCCCGGGCCCACAGCAGGCGCCGGTATTTGTCGTGGTCGTAGCCGCGGTCGGCGAGCAGGGCGTCGGGCCGGTGCCGGGGCCGGCCCACGGCGCCGGCGACGGACGGGATCTTGTCGATCAGAGGCAGCAACCGCGTGACATCGTTGCGGTTCCCGCCGGTCAGCGACACCGCGAGCGGGATGCCCTGGGCGTCGGTGATGACGTGGTGCTTGCTGCCCGGACGTGCGCGGTCGACCGGGCTGGGACCGCTTTGGGGCCCCTGCGGGCCGCCCGCACGTGAGAGGAGTCGATCACCGCCCGCGACCAGTCCAGTTTCTTCGCCGACCGGAGCTTCTTCAACAGCACCAGATGCAGCTGGTCCCACACGGAGGCCTCGTTCCAGGCGGCCAGCCGCCGCCAGCAGGTCATGCCGGAGCCGAAGCCCAGCTCCTGCGGCAGGTACTCCCACTGGATACCCGTGTGCAGCACGAACAGGATCCCGCACAATGCCTGCCGGTCTGGGACCCGCGGTCTGCCCTCGACCAGCTTCGGACCCGGCACGGGCAGCAACGGCTCGATCAGCGACCACAGTTCATCCGACATGATCCACGGCCGCGGCTCCCTCTTCCCCACGACCAGACCAACAACCACCCAAGCCGAAAGCCACATGACCAACGGCTTCTGTTAGGACCTCTTAGGCCTACAGTTCCTGCGGATGCCGCGCCTGCCTGCGCCGCCGAGGCCGTGCCAGGAGGCGGGGTCGTTCAGGGCTTGCGTGACGAGGGTGACGATCTCGTTGAGCCACCGCTCGAACAGCACGCCGATGAGCTGTTCCTGTCCGGGAAGTGCCGGTAGGCGGTGCCCACGCCCGCGTGGCGGGCGATCTCGTTGAGGCCGACATCGAGCCCCCCGCTCGGCGAACAGCTCCCGGGCGGCATCCAGGAGCCCACTCCGGTTGAGCTCGGCGTCGGCGCGCAGCAGTCGGGAGGTCATGCCGCCGACCGCACCACGTACCAGATAGAGCTATCCGTTTGTGCTACGGTGGAACCCGTAAACGGATAAATCTATCCGATAAATATGGAAGCCGCTCCAGGCAGGCCCGGCTTACCTGCCGTGATGGCGCCTCGATCCCCCTGCACCGCTTATGAAAGGACATTTGATGGAAACCACCGCCCCCTCTCCGCCGTCGTCGCCTGTCGGCGCCCCTGCTCACACCGCCCCGAAGGCGAAGGTGCCACCGGTTGTCTACCTGCTCGGGGCGGTCGCCTTCCTGATGGGCACGACCGAGATGATCGTGGCCGGGCTGCTGCCGCAGGTCGCAGACGGCCTGAACGTCAGTACCGGTCAGGCAGGTCTGCTGGTCACCGTCTTCGCCATCGGCATGATCATCGGCGCTCCGGTGATGTCGATGGCCACGCTGCGGCTGCCGCGCCGCGCGACTCTGGTGCTGGCGCTGTTGGTCTTCGCGCTCGGCCACGTCGTGGCCGCTGTCAGCTCGAGTTTCGGCATCCAGCTGGCGGCGCGGTTCGTGTCGGCCGTAGCGACCGGCACGTTCTGGGCGGTCGGCGCGGTCCTTGCCGCCGCGGCGGCCGGGAAGGAAGCCGGTGCGCGAGCGACCGCCGTCATGATCGGCGGCCTGACCCTGGCCAACGTCCTCGGCGTACCGCTCGGCACCGCTGGCGGGCAGGCGCTCGGCTGGCGCGGGCCGTTTTGGGTCCTGGCCGTTCTCGCGCTGCTCGCGGCCGCCGTCCTTGCCCGCAAGCTGCCCGTTGGCGAGGCAGGTCCCACTGCCTCGGTCGACGCTGAGCTGGCTTCCCTCCGCTCCGGTCGCCTGTGGCTGATCTACCTAGCGTGCGCCCTGCTGCCGGGCTCGTTCGTGGCCGCCTACAGCTACATCGCACCGCTGCTCACTGACCGCGCCGGGCTCTCGGACGCCGCCGTCCCGCTGGTGATGCTCGGCTACGGCCTGGCCACCCTGGCCGGGACGGCCTTCGGCGGCCGCACGGGCGACCGTCGTCCCTTCGCCACCGCGATCCCCGCAGCCGTCATGCTCGCCGTCGTCCTCGGTGCGATCACCCTGTGGGCCACCAACAGCGTCGCCGCCGTGGTCCTGTTCGTGCTGCTGGGCCTGTTCGCCCTGGTCGCCCAGCCGATCCTGATCGCCCAGGTGGTGCAGACCGCGGGTGCGACCCACTCACTGGCCGTGTCACTGAGCACCTCCGCGCTGAACGCGGGCATCGCCAGCGGCTCCTGGCTGGGCGGCGTCGCCCTCTCCTCCGGCCTCGGCCTGAAGGGACCTTCCCTGCTCGGCGCCCTCATCGCTGTGCTCGCCGCGGCCGCGCTCGCCGTGCTGGCGAGGGCCACTCGCCGGTCCTGACTTCCCCGCGCCCTTGTACGGCGTAGCAATCCGCCTGCCCCTATACGGGACCGCAATACCGACTCTCCCCAATGAGACAGGAGATCACTGTTATGACCACGATGGGCAAGGCCCCCACGGTCACGTTCAACAACGGCGTGGAGATGCCCGCCCTGGGGCTGGGCGTCTTCCGCAGCAGCCCGCAGGACACTGCTGGCGCCGTGCACACCGCCCTGACCCAGGGCTACCGGCTCATCGACACCGCCTCCGCCTACTTCAACGAGGAGCAGGTCGGCGAGGGCATACGCCGCTCGGGCCTGGACCGCGACGAGGTGTTCGTGACCACCAAACTGTGGCTGAGCAATCACGGCCGGGACGCGACGCTGCGCGCCTTCGACGCGAGTCTGCGCCGCCTGGGCCTGGAGTATCTGGACCTGTACCTGATCCACTGGCCCAACCCCGCCGAATGGGAGACCACCGTGGCCTCTTACCAGGCGATGGAGCAACTGCTCGCTGAGGGACGGGTCCGCGCGATCGGGGTGTGCAATCAGGTCCCGCTCCGCCTGGAGGACCTGATCCGCCGCACCAACGTGGTGCCCGCGGTCAACCAGATCGAACTGCACCCGTTCTTCAACCAGCCCCGCTCCCGCGAGACCCACGCCCGATACGGCGTGATCACCGAGTCCTGGGCGCCATTGGGCGGCGGACGCGTCTACAACACCAATCTGCCCGACCGAAGTGCCTCGACCAGCCCGCTCACCGACCCGGTCATCACCGACCTGGCCGCCCGCCACGGCAAGACCCCGGCACAGATCATCATCCGCTGGCACCTCCAGCACGGGCTCGCGGTCATCCCCAAGTCGGTCAGGCCCGAGCGCATCGCCGAGAACTTCGACGTCTTCGACTTCACCCTCAGCGACCGGGACATGGCCGCCATCGACACGCTGACCACCGCTGTGCGCGGCGGGCCGGACCCCGAGGTGTTCGACCTGAGCCTGTTCCCCGTCACCGTCGAAAACTGACGCCGCCGCCCGGCAATCCGGCATGCCGACACCACCACGCCAACTCACGGAAGAGGGATGGGCCATGAGGCAGTGGGACGCAACGGATCTCGCGCTTTTCACGGACACGGACGAGATGCAGATCGCACCGCTCAATCCCGACAGCGTGACGTACCGCAGGCCGACCGTGATCTGGATGATGGTCGTCGACGGTGGCTTGTACGCGCGCGCCAACCGCGGCCTGCACTCGCACTGGTACCAGGCCCCGATCGCCCAGCGGGCCGGCCGGATCACGGTCGCCGACCGCACCTACGAGGTCACCTTCGAGCGGGAAAAGCCCGCCCTGCGCAGCGCCGTCGAGGACGCGATGCGCACCAAGTACGCGCACAGCCCCTTCCTGTCGCCGACCGCCCCTGCCCGCACCCGGGAAGCCGGCGTGCACATCACCCCCCGCAGCCCCTGACCCGCCCGCAAAGGAGGGACACACCATGACTTCCGTCAGTTACGGCGCCCGGAGCAACACCTCCGGCCCGATCCCGCGGATTGCGTTGCGTGATGGCACGTGGATTCCTCAGTTGGGTTTCGGCACCCTCAACGTTCCTGAAGGCGCTGCTGGTCGCCCTG
>NZ_JBIVDZ010000024.1:0-2229 GCF_044747345.1 Streptomyces sp. NPDC090088
TCCGACACCCAGATCGGCTCTTCATCGGTGGCGAGTGGGTCAAGCCGAGCAGCACGATTATGCGTGATGTACTGGACTCGGGTTCCGAGCAAGTCTTTCTGAGCGTCGCCGAAGCTCAGGCGGCAGATATTGATCGGGCAGTCGGAGCTGCGCGGACGGCGTTCGATCAGGGTCCGTGGCCACAAATGACTCACGCCGAGCGTGCTGCCTATCTGCGAGCCTTTGCCGAGGGGTGGCGAGCCCATGCTGGCGACGTAGAGCAGCTCTGGCCCCGGGAGTCCGGTGGTGTGGCGGCGCTTGCGCGACCGTTCACGGATCGAGCGGCCCGCGAGTGGGATGACAACGCTGCCCTAGCCGACAGTTTTCCGTTCAATGAGGTGATTACCCCGAGCGAGGGAGGAGCCTTCGGGCTTGTTCGGCGCGAACCGGTCGGCGTCGTCGGAGCGATCATTCCGTGGAACGCGCCGGTAGCGTCGCTCAGCCACAAGGTTGCTCCCGCG
This sequence comes from Streptomyces sp. NPDC090088, assembly GCF_044747345.1. Lineage (NCBI taxonomy): Bacteria > Bacillati > Actinomycetota > Actinomycetes > Kitasatosporales > Streptomycetaceae > Streptomyces > Streptomyces sp. NPDC090088. The sequence goes on from NZ_JBIVDZ010000024.1 coordinate 501, forward strand.
CTGCTGGCCGGCTGCACTGTGGTCCTCAAGACCGCCCCGCAAGCGCCGGGAGAAGGATATCTCGTTGCCCAGATTGCGCAGGAAATCGGTCTCCCGCCCGGTGTGCTCAACGTCGTGACTGCCGATCGAGAGGTCTCTGAACTCCTGGTCAGGGATCCCAGGGTGGATAAGATCTCGTTCACGGGTTCGACGGCGGCGGGACGCCGCATCGCTTCCCTCTGCGGCGACCGTGTTGCGCGGTACAGTCTTGAGCTTGGCGGGAAATCCGCCGCCATCATTCTTGAGGACACCGATGTCGAGCAGACCGCGCGGACGCTCTCTGCAGCTGAGTCCCTCTTGAGCGGGCAGGTCTGCTCCTCGCTCACTCGGCTGATCGTTGTCCGAGAGCGTCATGATGAGTTTGTTGACGCGCTGGCGGCAACGTTCTCGCAGGCCGTTGTTGGGGACCCATACGACAACGCCACCCAGATCGGTCCCCTGGCTTCTGCGGAGCAGCGCGACCGGGTCGAAGGCTATGTTGCCAAGGGGGTTGAGCAAGGGGCGGTCCTGGTGACCGGAGGTCGGCGCCCGAAGCATCTCGATCGTGGTTACTACATCGAGCCAACGGTCTTCGCTGGTGTGGATAACGCCCACGTGATCGCCCAGGAGGAGATCTTCGGTCCGGTGCTTAGCGTGATTGCGGCCGACAACGAGGAGGACGCCGTCCGCATCGCTAATGACTCGATCTTCGGTCTGAACGCGTCGGTCTTCACTGCGGATACTGACAGAGCTCTACGGGTTGCTGAACGGCTTCGGTCTGGCACGGTTGGCCATAATGCGGTGCGCTCAGATCTGAGCCTCGGCTTTGGCGGATTCAAGCAGTCAGGCATCGGCCGAGAAGGCGGGGCTGAGGGCTTGCGGCTGTTCCTCGAGTCGAAGGCCGTAATCCTCGATGCTGTTCCCACCGGGGACTTCTCCCGTTCCAACTAGGTTCGGGCGGCGGCCGAGAGCCGCGAGACACGGTTAGCCTTCAACGATGCGACTTCTGCCGTGTGCTAACCGAACTCGGCTGACAAGAATATTGGTGGCGGCATGAGTTGGGTGGCTGCTTCATCACCCGAGGTGGCGCGTGCGCTCCGTCGCTGATCCCTGGACCTGATTACGTCGGGTCGAGTTGATCGGCAGGTAGCAGGCTGGGCTCACCGATTAACTCTTCACGCCTCGGAGGAACTCCAAGGGGACCCACAAGGGCCTCTTTGGTCAAGAGCCGAAGGATCCTTCGGCAGTTGAACCCGGAGAAGAAATGACAACACTGGTCGAGGACCGAGACGAAATTCTCCAACTGATCTACCGTTACGCGAACGCGATCGATCGCTACAGTGTGGGCGGCGATCTCGGAGAATGGTTGGACACGTTCACGGAAGATGGATCGCACGAATTTGCCGGCACCATCCGCACCGGTGAAGAACTCGCACGACTGGCGGACCAGGTCGCCGGCCTTCGTCACTTCATGGTAAATCCTGAAATCGAGGTCGAGGGCGACGCCGCTTCCGTTCGCGCCGTCCAACTCATATATCAGGGACTCGCTCTGGGCGCCGTAAACTGGCAAGAAGCCGAAGCGGTCAGGACGCCCGCTGGGTGGCGGTTCTCCAAGGTAAAGGTCACTCGCACAGCGGGCGGGGTTGTGGACGCGGACTCCTTGAAGTAGCTAGGAGTCTCTGGCCCTCCAACATATTCCGAAACGGTGTCT
>NZ_JBIVDZ010000025.1:0-1800 GCF_044747345.1 Streptomyces sp. NPDC090088
TGACGGGTTCCTGGTGGATGTCGAGGGGCATGGGCGTGAGCCGTTGCCGGGTATCCCGGATCTGTCGCGGACGGTGGGCTGGTTCACGTCCTCGCGTCCGGTGCGGTTGAGCGCGAGCGTCGGCGCCGGTGGCGGTGTGCCGGTGCTCGGGGTGAAGGAGCAGGTGCGGGCGGTACCCGGGGACGGCCTCGGCTACGGCCTCCTGCGGTACGTCAATCCGGAGACCACCGACGAGTTGGCGGGGTTGCCCTCGGCGCAGGTCGGCTTCAACTACCTCGGGCGCGTAGGGACGGGCGAGGGCTTCCGGGCGGGAGGTGCGCCCGATGCTCCGGTGATGCACGCGGTGGAACTGCTCGGATCGGTACGCGAGCTGGCAGACGGCCCCGTGTTGGAACTGGTGCTGGCCTGGCCGGAACGGTTGATGGAGGCCGATCGGGCACGCGCGCTGCTGGAGGCGTGGGCGGAGGCACTGTCAGCACTGATGGCGCAGGTCCGCGACGGAGCCGGCGGCCATTCCCCCTCTGACTTCCCGTTGGCCTCCCTGTCTCAGGAGAGTGTGGGGGAGCTGGAGTCGGCGGTGCCCGGACTGGAGGACGTGTGGCCGTTGTCCCCGCTCCAGGAGGGTCTGCTCTTCCACTCGTCGTTCGATGACGACGGCGGGGCGGATGTGTACGCCGGTCAGCGTGCGCTCGCTCTGGACGGGCCTTTGGATGTCAACCGGTTGCGGGCGTCGTGGGATGTGGTGGTGGGGCGGCATGCGATTTTGCGTGCGGGGTTCCATCGACTGGCGTCGGGTGAGGCGGTGCAGGTCGTCGCGCGGGAGGTGGAACTTCCGTGGCGGGAGATCGACTTGAGCGGTCTTCCCGAGGCTGATGCGGAGGCTGAGGCGGCCCGGTTGTCCGGGGAGGAGTTGTCGGCCGGCTTTGAACTCGGGCGGGCTCCGCTGCTGCGGTTGCTGCTGTTCCGCCTGGGCGAACGGCGCCATCGGCTGGTGTTGACGACCCATCACATCGTGCTCGACGGCTGGTCGTTGCCGATCCTGCTGAACGAGCTGCAGACGGTGTACCGGGCGAGCGGCGGCGCCCAGGCGTTGCCTGCGGTTCGGTCGTACCGGGATTACCTGTCGTGGCTCGGCCGTCAGGACCGGGAGGCTGCGCGGGTTGCGTGGCGGGAGGAGTTGGCGGGGGCGGAGGAGCCGACGCTGGTTGCCCCGGTGGATCCGGCTCGGGTGCCGATGCGGCCGGAAGCGGTGCGTGTCGAGTGCGGGGCCGAGCTGACGCGGGCGCTGAACGACGTGGCCCGCCGAGGCGGCGTGACGATGGCGACGGTGGTGCAGGGTGCGTGGGCTCTGGTGCTGGCTCGTCTGTCGGGGCGCCGGGATGTGGTGTTCGGGACGACGGTTGCCGGGCGGCCGGCGGATCTGCCGGGTGCGGAGTCGTTGATCGGGCTGTTCATCAACACCCTTCCGGTACGGGTCCAGACGGATGGGAGGGAATCCGTACTCGAACTGCTGGACCGACTGCAGCGCCGCCAACTCGGCGTGATGGGCCACCAGCATCTCGGGCTGGCGGAGATCAAGCAGGTTGCCGGGCCGGGCGCGGAATTCGACACGCTCGTCGTCTACGAGAACTATCCGCAGTCCGCCGAGGCGATGCCGGATGACCCCGACGCTCTTGTCATCCGGCCGGGTGGCCGGACGCGGGATGCCAGTCACTATCCGTTGGGGTTGATCGTCGCGCCGGGTGAGCGGATGGAGTTGCAGCTGGATCATCGGCCGGACCTGTTCGACCGGGGGCAGGC